>JAWVDF010000027.1:0-159250 GCA_033857635.1 Blastocatellia bacterium | reverse complement strand
GCGACGCCTGAACCAAGGTGAATTCAATCGTCGCTACGCGACGAGAACCCGTAACCAACCGATCCCGGCCTTGAAAGGCCGGGCTAAACTCATACCGACGCTACGCGTCGAAAGTACTTGTTCAGAGCATCCTCCGGTTTGTCGCCTATTGGAAACTGGGCTAAGGACACTGAAGTTTGTCGTACACACCGCGCTCATCCAACGCGGGGCAAAATATTCGGGAACATAGTAACGATGATTAGCAGTATCGACAGAGCCGACACCACGATAGCGGTCAGCCACGCGCCCAGATTGTATAGGCGTCCATTCACGTACTCGCCCATCAGCTCGCGGTTATTAACCAGGCGCAAAATAGCGAACAGGATAATCGGCAAGAGGAGGCCGTTGATGACCTGCGTCACGATCAATACATGAATCAGAGGCAGTCCCGGCAGCATCGCTATGAATGCGCCTATGGCAACCAGAAAGGTAAAGACACCGATGAAGATCGGCGCTTCGCGAAAGCTGCTGGAGACGCCCTTCTCAAATCCAAAAGCCTCGCTGATGGAATAAGCCGTCGCCAGCGGCAGCACCCCCGCGGCCAGCATCGAAGCTCCAAAAAGTCCCACGGCAAAAAGCATCTCTGCGTAGGGGCCGGCGAGGGGACGCAACGCGCGCGCAGCCTGCTGGGCCGAATCAACATGTTCGCCGTGCACGTTCAGCGTCGCAGCCGTGGATACCACGATGAAGAAGACTATCAGGATGGCGAATACGGTCCCGATCCAGACGTCGGTGCGGACCATCCGAAAGTTCTCGAGGCGGACGCCTTTTTCAACCACCGAAGATTGAATAAAGACCTGCATGTACGGCGAGATAGTCGTTCCCACTACGGCCACCAGAGTAAAAAGGTATCCCGCTGTAAGATCGAAATGCGGGTGAACCAATTCGCGAGCGACAGTCCCCCAAGGTGGGTGCGCGAGGAAGGCTGAGACCACGTACGCGAGAAAAACCAAAGACATCGCCAGGAAAACTCGCTCAACTCGCTGATAAGTTCCCTTCACCACGAGCCACCAGATCGCCATCGCCGCCACGGGCACCGACACGTACCGCGCAACTCCCAGCAGTTCCATCGCGGCGGCGATGCCGACGAACTCGGAAACCGTCACGCCGCCATTGGCGATGAGCAGGGCCAGCATGATGAACGCGGTCCAACGCACGCCGAATCGTTCGCGGATTAAATCAGAGAGGCCTTTACCGGTGACTGCGCCCATGCGAGCGCACATCTCCTGGACAATTCCGAGACTCAATGTCAGAGGGATTAGCAGCCACAGAAGTCTGTAACCGTAGTCAGCCCCGAGTGAGGCAAAGGTTGCGATCCCGCCGGCGTCATTTCCCGCGCAGGCGGTGATCACGCCGGGGCCGAGGATGGCAAAATACAGAAAGAGTCGTGGCTGCCGGGACATCGTGCGCCGCACTCTTGACACACCTTGTGCGCTGCGCCGCAACAGCCGGCGTCCTGCGTCGCGCACGTCTGTTTTTTGCTCTGGCACTTGCTCTGGCACTTGGAGGGTCCTCAGTCATTTCCGAATCTATGCTCGCGCGGCCGTCGTAGATTTCGAGACTGTCGTTGTGTCAGAAGCCCGACCGTAAGGGAGGGCCGCCTGGATCAACTAGCCCTCCCTTACGGTCGGGCTTCTGACACACTCATCCCAAAAACTTCGGCAGTCTCTGCCGCCAATCTTTCGGCAGCAGAATTTCTATTGCATCATCGACTGTGACAATGCCGAGTATCTCGCCCGCTTCGTCGACCACTGGGAGCGCCAGAAGATTATATTCAGCTATCTTTTGGGCCACTTCAGCCGCGTCGTCATCGGGATGAGCGAATTGCATATCGCTGCGCATGACCCGCTCGAGAGGAGCGGATGAGTCAGCCAGGATCAAACTTCGCAAAGCGATCACTCCTTCCAGTTTCCACGACCCTTCGGTGGGCACGACGTAAAGGTAATAGATCATGTTCGGCGTTTCCGCCATCTCGCGCAAACGCGCCAGAGCTTCGCCAACGGTCAGGTCACGAGGAAGAGTTACAAACTCAGTAGTCATCAATCCGCCGGCACTGTCGTCTGCATAAGTCAGGAGTTCAGCAACCTCGGTTTGCTCGTCGCCTTCCATCCGGCTGAGCAGATCTTCCGCCTGGTCCTTCGGCAGATCTCCCAGCACGTCCGCCGCTTCATCCGGCGACATGTGTTCGAGGATGTCGGCGGCGCGCTCTTCATCCATGTCACCGATGATTTGGGCCTGCCGTTCGGCGGCCATCTCTTCCAAAGTTTCAGCCGCGGTTTCATCGTCGAGTGATTCGACGATTTCCGCGCCGTGCTGATACGAAAGCGCTTCAGCCAATCGCGCAATTTCAACCGGATGCAGTCGGGTAAGTTTTCCGCGCGATGACTTCAACTGCACGGTCGCGGCATCAATGGCGAGATAACCCACGTCGGCCCAATCGATCACTTCGACGGGTCGACCGCTGCGCAGAAGGGCGGGCGCGAGTCGCCGCCATAATCCGAAGAAGCTGACGTCCGCGCCGGTCACGCGCCACTCGTTTGCGGCTTCGATTATTTGCACGTCGTTCACTCGCACCACTCGCTTGCCATCCACGTCGACCAGTTGCTTATCGAGCACGTCGCGCGCCAGCAGGACCTCTCCGTCGCGCCGCGTGAAAGGGCGCAGGTCAAGAATGTCTGAATTCAAGCGGACGCCGTCCTCGCCGAAGTGCGAAATGCGCCAGCGTGACATAAAGAAATCGCGCCGCCGATAGCGGGCCACGAAGCCTGCCACCGGCGGATGTTCGTCTTCGCCCAACTTGACCACGACGTCTCTGAGCGTTGCCACACGCTCACCGTCAAGGTCGAGGATAGGCCGACCGAGCACCTGCGAAAGATAGAGCATTGTTTGGATTCACGCGTTGGCGCGATCAAGGGGATGATAACACGAGGCAGTTTAGGGAACCGTCTGTTTTAGCCAGCGGGTAGCGGTGCAATTTAGATCAGAGTTCAGCCTTTAGGTTGTCGACAGTCATGAGGTCAGTACCACCCGCGTGAGCGGGTGGATCGAGAGCGCAAGTCTGCCGAGGTGCGTGTCTGGCCCACCCGCTCACGCAGGTGGTACTGACCTGGTCGTCGGCAAGCTAAAGCTTGAACTCTAAACTGCTTTAATACCGCGGGCTGTTGGTTTAGCGGAGGGCTCGGCTACTGCGAGCGGTTCTGTTCCGGTGGCGGTTTGCGAAAGTTGTAGCGCAGCAGGACGCGCATCGGCACCGCTACGCCGTCGCGCATGGCGGGAAAGAAGTGCATCTGCTTGACCGTCTCTGTGACTGATTGATCCAGTCCGTATCCGGCCCACCGAGTTATCTCGACGCGTCCTACTTCACCGCGCGCGTCAATGTCGGCCAGCACATCGACAGTAGCTTCTACTTCAGCACGGGCCGCCGTCTCGGGGTATGGCGGTTTCACTCGCCGGAACGGGCGCGGCGCGCGAACCTCTTCTTTGGTATTGCTGTTGTCATCAGACATTACTTCGATAATCTGAGCGCCGGTTTCAACGGCGGTGATTCGTTCCGCCCGTTCCGCTTCCTGAGCGCGACGCAGCGCATTGAAGTAGCGTTGACGAGTTGCCGGCGAAGATAAGATCGCGAGCAAAGCCTTCTCAGCTTGCGCGGGAGCATCGCTTTGCGCCGTGGGCATTTCCCAATGGATCAGCCGCCCGGTACGCGCGCTGACCAGAAAAAGCGTCGCATAAGATTCGTAGTAATCCGGTTTGGCAGAGGGAGATCTTCGCAATGTCTGCGCGTCGCCAATCAGGAAAAAATCGCAGTCCATAGTTGTCCCGAGATCGCGCGCTTGTTGGATCGTTAGATTCAGCGATCCATCAAATCCTGCGCCCTGGGCCGCGGCGCTGATTTGATCTCGATCCAGAAGGGTGAACTCGCGCACGTCACCTTTTGTGTTCAAGTTTTCGCGGATGGCGGCGGCCGCATGCAATCCCGTTCTCTCTTTCCCGAAATCAAGTATAGCCAGACGGGTCGGCCGGGATTGGGCCATGCCCGTTGAGGTCAGCAGCAGGAGACAAAAGGAGAGCGCCGGCAGTCGGTTTCGCAGGTTCATGAATGACACGGGAGAAAATACCTTCTGTGATTCGCGGTTCGTGTGGCTTCGTGAATCCTCTTCCCCGGAGACCGAAATACGATCCACGAAACCACACGAAACGAAACACAGGCCGTCAGCAATCTCAAGCCGAGTCAGGAAAACTACTAGCCAATATTCGCGGCGGCCTGGGGTGGGGGAGTTGCGCTGTGATAAAGCCGGTAGACTTCTTCTTTGACTTCCGCCGGGAAACAAATTCGATGCAGTTCGTAACCCCTGCCCAACCCGCGCACGGCCTGGCTCACCTCGCTAATCTCGCGCAGCTGCGGCCGCGCATAGCCATCCTCAACATAAATACGCGTGCGTGGCTCGACGCCTTCGGGCGTGTAATAGCCATAGTAAGGCACGTCGCTGGCGCGATCTTCGATGAAGTAGTATTCGGGCATGAACCCGCCCTGAACTACCACGGCGCGCGCCGCTTCGAGGAATTCCTGACGTTCAGCTTCAGGCATGTCGAGATCGATCGCCTTAAAAAGTCTCCGGCCGACGAATCGCTCGCTGAGATCTTTGAGGACCTTGTCATCTGAAGCTTGCCACTGCTTCATATGAAAGATGACGTCCGAGTCATCCATTTCGAGATGCTCGGTAATGCTCAACTTCTGACGATGCAGGATTTTTTCAAATGCAGTCCCTGGCGCGCACCAGACCGGCTGGCCCATCTCGACCAGTTCGAGGGCGCGGCGCAAAGCGGACCTGAGTACGGCTTCAGCCGACCGCAAAGTCCGATGAAAGTAAACCTGGCGAAACATGTAGTAGCGCGCCTGCAGGTACTCTTCAACCGCAAAGATGCCGCGGGCAGCAACATAGATACGATCGCCTTGTTCGTCGATCTGCAGCGCGTTGATGACCCACTCGAGATCGTAAAGGCCATACTTGGCTCCGGTCATCAGCGAATCACGCAAAAGATAATCCATGCGATCGACGTCTAGCTGAGAAGAGACTAGTTGGGCCAGCGCTGCGGGCTTGAACGTTCCTTCAATTATTGATGCGACCCGTTCGGGCAGTTCGGCGGAGTAGGATTTGAGAGCTTTGCCCAAGCCGGTTTCTGTCGACGTTACCGCCAGGACAGTGAGGCGTTCATGATGAACGCCGAGGACGTTCTCCATCGCATGCGAGAAAGGACCATGGCCCACGTCATGCAGGAGCGCCGCGGCGCGGGCCGCCGCGCGATCCGCCAGATCAATTTCAGAGATATCGCTTAAACGATCCAAGATGCGTGTCATGAGGTGGAGCGCGCCGAGGCTGTGCGTGAAACGCGAGTGCTCTGCACCCTGGTAAGTGTACATACCCAGGCCCAACTGCTTGATGCGACGCAGCCTCTGAAATTCAGGCGTGTCGATCAAACGAATCATCAACTGGCCTTCGGCGTTGTCGTCGCGCAAAGGAATGATGTTGTGGACTGGATCGCGATAAATTCGCTGGGACAAGGTTTTGAACCTATTCTGTGGATTGGGCCCGCAGTCTACCACACCGCGCCATGTGAGCCATGCCGGCGGAACAGGAATATGGATATCGTTCCGAAAGTGCGCTCATTGCATTTACGGAATTTCGGAGTAAAACCGAATTTTCGGATATGGCGATTGCTGGAGATCCCGCTAAATCAGAGTTTTTCAGCCAGCTGGGACATGGCCGCCTATGGCACCGCCATTGCCTAAGCAGCACCGGACTCGAATCTAAGGCGGGCAATTAGGCGCTAGACCAAGTGCGCGGCCAATCAAACAAGGGCCTGCAACCGCCAACGAAATCGGAATAATGAAGGCCAACAACACCAAGAGTGTCGCAAATTTGGATTGTTGGCTGTTGAATGAATTAAGACCAATTAGAGGTCCCTTCAGGGGCGCTCTTCACGAAAGGACAGACAGATGAAAAAAGTTTTTATGTTCGTTCTGGCCATGACGCTGGCGATGTTTGCCACCAGTGCAATGGCCCAGTCGAGCACAACCGGATCAATAGAAGGAATGGTCAGTGACCCGAACGGCGCGGCAGTAAAAGGCGCCACGGTTACTGTGACCAGTCCGAATCTAATTTCGCCGCAGACGGCGACCTCGGGAGATGACGGTAGATATCAAATCCCGGCTCTTCCGCCTGGCACCTACAAGGTAGCGGTTGAGGCGTCAGGATTCGGTAAGTATGAGAAAGATGGAGTGTCGGTCAATCTGGGAAGAACTTCCAGCGTTGATCCCCAACTCGGCCTGGGTACCGCAACCGCGACAGTAACAGTCACGGGCGGCGCAGCGGTTGATGTGGCAGCCAACACAACCGGAACGAACGTTTCGACCGAACAGTTCTCAAACTTCCCGACTCAGCGCACGGTGCAGGGGCTTTACACGATTGCTCCGACTGTGACGCGTTCAGGTTTGCGCGATGCAACTGGACGCGACCGCGACCCTTCGGTGGCCGGATCTTCGGGCCCCGAGAACAACTACATTCTGGACGGCGTTAACACAACCGACCCGGCCTTCGGCGGATCGGGTGCGAACCTTCCGTTTGAGTTTGTTCAGGAAGTTGAAATCAAGACCGGTGCTTACGGCGCTGAGTACGGCAAGTCAACGGGCGGTATCTTCAACGTCATTACCAAGAGCGGCACCAACGAGTTCCACGGCGACATTTTTGGCTATGGCACGACCAAGAGTCTGGTTCGCAAGGTAAAGAACTTCTCATTCACCGGCTCGTCAGCCAACGGCTTCTCTGAAACCGATATCGGTGGCGACATCGGCGGTCCGATCATCAAGGAAAAACTCTGGTTCTTTGCGGCCTTCAACCCACAGCGCCGGACCAACTTTTACCTGACGCAGACCTTCTTTGCGCCGGTTCAGAACAAGGTCACCATTCCTTTCTATGCGGGCAAGCTGACTTGGGCGCTCAACAACAAGAACACGCTGACTGCTTCAACGTTCGGCGACTTCACCAAGGTTGACGGGTTTCTGGCCACCGGGGCGCTAAACAACGTCAACGGCTTTGGTAACGATATCAACGCTTTTGTCGGCAAACAGGAAACGGGCGGCCATAACTACGCGGTGCGCCTGAATTCCACAATCTCGAATAACTTCATTGCTGAATTCTCGGGCGGCCTGCACTTTCAAAGAGCCAACACAATTCCGCAAGCGATCGACAAGCCACTCATCACCGATAACTTTGCGGTGTTGAAAGGTGGCGCGGTTCTGACCCCGGTTTCCACTGGCGTTAATTTCGGCGGCGGCACTGGCTTCCTCGATTTCGTCGATGGCCGTGGCGGATCACTTCAGCGCGGTTATTCGCGTGGTCCGGGCTTCGGTTTGTACTCGACCCAGAAGCGTGATCGCTATGAGCTCAATGCTCACCTGCAGAATATCGTGGGCAAGCACACCGTCAAATGGGGTTTTGAATGGTTCAAAAATAAGTACGACATCAATACGCTGTCGAGCGGTCCGACCATCACCTACCCGCTGGGTGCCGGTCTCACCACTACCAACGGCGCCGATGCCAATACCGTTCACGGCTCGCGCAACGCCAACAACTGGTTGGTTTGCACTGTTCGCACCAGCACCATTACCTGTCCGACCGCCGCTGGTGCGGCCCGCGCCTCCGCTCTTCCGGCGGCTACATTAGCTGCATTGGGTCTGACCGTGAACCCCGCAGCCACGCCAATCACGACCGCCGAGGCCTTTGGCAATCCGTTTCTAATCAGGAACACCACGCGTGTCCGTGATTTCGAACTGGTTGGCAAGACCTACACCAATGCTGAAGCTTTCTATATCCAGGACGACTGGAAGTTCCTGCCGAACTGGCAGTTTAACATCGGTGCGCGCTGGGACTACGAGCAGGCGTACAACAACGGTGGAGCCAGCTATGTCAAGTTCAATAACTTCTGGGACAATCTGGCGCCGCGACTGGGCCTGACCTGGGATTTCACTGGCAAGGGTAAAGGCAAGCTATTCGCCAACTACGCCACGTTCATTGAAGTTCCCATCCCCTTGGATGTTAACGTCCGCGCCGCGGGCGGCAACGTCCAAACGGACAAGAACTTTAACGTCAACACGATAAATGGACCGGCCGGCTCGACCATCGTTCCTGGCGTCAGCACCGGCGCGACCAATCTCGGCTCTGACGCGACCCCGATCGATCCGGGTCTCAAGCCGCAGAGCATCGGTGAAGGTTCGGTAGGTTTTGAATACGAGGTCGTTAGGGACCTGACTCTCGGAGCTCGAGGCATCTATCGTCACATGAGAAACGTGATCGAAGATGGTTCGTTTGACGACGGCGACACCTACTTCATCTTCAACCCGGGCCGCAATGAGCCGGGCACCACTGAAAGAGCAGCATGCGAAGGCGGCCCCGGCCGTTTGCCGCGTTGCTTTGGCAGAGCGCAGCGCTTTTACCGCGCCATCGAGTTCACGGCGACCAAGCGATTCACGAACAACTATCAGTTCATCGCTTCCTACGTATTCTCGAGCCTGACGGGTAACTACGAAGGCCTCTTCCGAAACGACAACGGGCAGTCTGACCCGAACATCACTTCGTTGTTCGATCTGCAGAGCTTGCTCGATAACACTTACGGACGTTTGCCGAATGATCGTCCGCATCAGTTCAAGTTCAACGGCAGCTACCGCACCCCCTGGAAGATGCTCATCAGTGGCAACTTCTACATGCAGTCCGGTACGCCGTTCAACCAGCTGATTCCGCATCCGATCTATGGAAACAACGAAGGGTTCGCAGTGCAGCGCGGCACGGCCACTGTACCGTCAGTGTCGGCCGCTCAGCCTGGGTTCCCCAATGTTGTGGACAGCATCGGTACCCAGCGGACGCCAAGGACGATGAACCTGGATCTGGGTGTCTACTACCCGATCAAGTTGGGTGAGAAAAAAGAACTGCGTCTCTCCGGAGACTGGTTCAACGTTTTCAACAGCCAGCGCGCGCTGACTCTTGATCAGACCTATTCGATCAACAGTGGCGTGGGCGGGGTGCCTCCAGTCCTGAATCCGTTCTACGGATCGGCTCTGCTAATTCAAGCTCCTTCGGCGTTCCGTTTCGGCGCCAAGTTCAGCTTCTAACCAATAGCCTTCGCCCAATGGGCGATGCGCATTAAATTGAAGGGGAGAGGCGCCGAAAGCTTGCGTCTCTCCCCTTTTTCTTTTTCCGGGACCAGGGGACTTGACCCCAAATCGTTACAGGAGTCCAATGGGTAGCCTCAACAAGCCTTCGAGAGGAGGGTTCCTAATGTCTTTTTTTCCAGCGCGCCATGCCAAATCGGCCTCGACGTCCGATTACTTTCACTACCTGACCTTGCTGCTGATCCTCGTCTGGCCCGCCTTAGCCCTGGCGCAAGGCAGCGGCAGATCCACCCAGGGAACCAGCGGCAGCCACGTCATCACCGGTTATGTGTTTTTTCCGTCCGGACGCCGCGCCGAAGGCAATATCCAGGTGAAGCTGCAAAGCCTGAACGCGGGCGAGCTCTCGGTCATAGCCGACAGCAGCGGTTCGTTTACGTTCAGCTCTCTCTCTCCGGGGAACTACACGGTGGTCGTCATCGCCGGCGATCAGTATGAGATTGGCCGCGAAGCGGTGTTTGTCGATTCCGATCTTGATCTCTCAAGAATGAATGTCCCCGTCATTAAAACATCCCGGCGCTACACGGTGATGGTAACGCTGCAGCTCAAACATCATTCGGCGAGTAATTCGAAAGGCTCGGTGGTTAATGCTGCCCTGGCCGAAGTGCCTGAAATGGCTCGCACGCTTTATGAAAAGGGTGTGGAGCAGGCGCGCGCCGGAGACTCAATGAAGGCCATCGATAATTTGAAAGCTGCCGTTTCGTTTTATCCGACATTTCCCCTGGCCCTTAATGAACTGGGAGTGCAATTTCTTAAGGTCAACCAGCCCCATAAGGCGATCGGGCCGCTCAGGTCGGCGGCAAAACTCAGTCCCGACGCTTTCTTACCCAAGCTTAATCTCGGCATCGCGCTGTTGGAGACGCACCAACACGCCGAGGCCGAGACCCAGTTACGCGCAGCTCTGAAGCAAAACGATTCGGCGCCGACCGCGCATCTGTACCTGGGAGTCGTGCTCACCAAATCCCGCAACTATGTCGACGCCGAAAAGGAATTGCGTCGGGCCATAGACCTGGGGGGCAACCAGTTGGGTTTAGCGCACAAATATCTGGGAGGTATTTATTGGGGCCGGCGAGAATATCGTCTGGCCGTCGAGGAGTTAGAGACTTATCTTCGGCTGACGCCCAATGCTCAGGATGCCGAACGCGTGCGAGGGACTATTATGGAACTTCGCAGCGCGCTCTCAAAACCTGAGACTCAGTGAGCCTTGACGGGCCGCCGTTTTTGGCATCCAATCACGAATAAATCTATTGACAGGTGAGGTGTCAAAGCAATGAACAATTCAATCAGGACTTCTTTTTTGAAACTCTGTCGCGCGTCTGCGATCTATCCAACTATTTTAATGTTGTCGCTGGCGGCTTATGCCAATGGCCAGGCCCCGGGCAGCACGCGTGGACTATCGAGCGGTGACGGCAACCACACAATTCAGGGCCGGGTTTTTTTCCCAAGTAGCCAGTCCACCGACGGGTCGATCGTCAAGGTCCATCTGGAAAGCGTTAACTCAACGGGCGGAGGCTCAACCACGACGGATCAGGATGGTTCGTTCAGATTCAATAACGTTCGTCCCGGGAATTACGCCGTGGTGGTCGAGGGCGGGAAAGAGTACGAGTCCGCGCGCGAGGCCGTCAGCATTGACCCGGGGGGAACCAGTGCGCCGATCACCAGCGTCACGATTCACCTTCGTCCGAAGGTAGACGCTTCGAATCCGGCTTTCGCCGGCGTTTCGCAAGCCGCTCTTGATTTCTATCAAAAGGGCACTGCCGCGGCGCAGAAAGGCAACGCTCAAAGCGCCACCGAGTTTCTCAGTAAGGCAGTCGCAGCTTCTCCAACCTTCTCGCTCGCGCTTAGCGAGCTGGGCCTGCAGTATCTCAAGCTCAAACAAATGGACAAGGCCGCACAAACTTTCGAGACGCTGCTGAAATTGAAGCCGACTGACGCTGCGGCCCAATTGAACCTCGGCATCGCCCTCTATAATCAAGGCGCTGCCTTTCTCGCTCAAAAGAACTTTGACGACGCTCAGAAGAAGTTAGACGCGTCTGAGGCGCATCTGCGCGAGGCGATTAAGCTGAACAGCCCCGGCCCGGCGGCCCACTACTACCTGGGAATGCTGCTGATAAACTTCAAGGCTTATGATGAGGCGCAAAAAGAGTTTCAGCTGGCGATTAGCAATGGCGGAGAGAACCTGGCCCTGGCTCATAAATTCCTCGGCGGCGTCTACATTAGTACTCACAAGAACAAAGAAGCGGCGGACGAGTTGGAAAAATACTTGAAATTGGATCCAAAAGCCTCGGACGCAGACCATGTCAAAGAAACAATTAAGAATCTTCGCAAGCAATAGTGTCCAGTCCAATGAGTATTGGTTTCATTAAGCATGTGCGCAGCGGTATAGCCGCGACGTTCTGTTTAGTCCTGACGGTTACTTTAACTCTCGGGCAAAGCAGACCAGCGCAGCAAACACAGCCCGGGGCGGACGATGTAGTCCGCGTCAACACCGAGCTGGTGCAGACCGATGTCATGGTCTTTGACAAGAAGGGACACTTCGTTGAGGGATTGAAAGCTGACCAGTTTGTTCTTAAAATTGATAACAAACCTCAGCCGATTTCTTTCTTTGAACGAGTTGCCTCGGGAAGCCGGCGTGAGACACAAGCCTCGCAGACGCAATCGCCCGGCGTCTCCGCGAACACCGTGTCCCTTGCAACCCTCGGACGAAATATTATCTTCTTCGTTGACGATCTTCATCTCGCTCCTGACAGCCTGGCCCGCACGCGGAAAGCGTTGCTGGAATTTATCGATCACTCGATCGTTCAAAACGATCAGGTAGCGATCACTTCGTCGAGCGGCCAAATTGGCTTTCTTCAGCAATTCACCGACGACAAGATAGCTTTGCGCTCTGCCGTCGCGCGGCTAAATTATCGCGCGAATACCCAAATCAATATGGATAACCCGCCGATGTCCGAATACATCGCGCTGAAAATCCGCGAGGGTGACGAGCAAGCGATGCAGTACTACGTTCAGGAATTACAAAAGCAGAATTGCTACAAGGGGGGTGGTGAGGTTATCTGTTCCATGTCACCACAATCGATGCGATCAATGGTCAGAGAAAGGGCGCAGGAGTTGGTCACGACGGCCGCCCCGGCTACCGACAACACGCTGATAATGCTGGAAGGGTTGATGCGCACGGCGAGTCAATTGCCGGGACGCAAACTGGTCTTCATGATATCCGACGGATTTTATTTGAACGATCGCAAGAGCGGATCGATTGACCGAATCAAGAGGATCACCGACGCCGCGGGTCGCGCCGGCGTGGTTATCTACACGCTCGACGCGCGAGGAATTATCAGCGAGGCCCTTGATGTCACAAATAACAGACCGCTTGATGCGGAGGGCATGGCATCAAGCCTCGGGGAAACTGCCGCGTCGCAGGATGGCCTCAACGCACTCGCGGGAGACACCGGCGGCCGGGCTTTTCGCAATACGAATGCGCCCATGTCTGAGTGGGTTGATAAAGTGCTCGACGAGACCTCCAACTATTACCTGCTCGCCTGGAGACCCGCAGCCGACGAGCAAAAAAGAGGCAAGTTCAATCATATTCAGGCAAGCATAATCGGCCGGCCGGATTTGAAGGTTCGTTTACGCAACAGCTATTTCAAAACGGCGCCACTACCGATTTTGACCACTAAGAAGAAAGCCGACAAAGATCCCACCGTAGCTTATGAAAATGACATGCGGTTAGTGATCGACGCGCCGGTTTCGCAACGTCAAATACCAACCGAACTGGCACTCCATCTCGAACAGATGCCTGGTGTGGGAACGAAGGTGCACGCCACGATTAAGATTAGCCGGGAAGCTCTGGCCTTCGAACTTAATGATGGCAAGCTGGTATCGGATCTGGATATTGGCGGAATTTTCTACGACAGCAAAGGCAAGCCAGTTAGCAGTTTTGTTGGTCGTCTGAAAATTTTCCCGGTGCCGGAAGGCTCGTCTCTGAGCAGGAGTAGTCAGGCAGTCTATAGCTTTTCCGCGTGGTTAACTGCCGGGTTGTATCAGGTGCGCGTGGGTGTGCGCGACTTGAAGACCAAACGGATTGGAAGTGCCATGCAGTGGATCGAGGTTCCGAAGATGTAGGTCTTCTTAGCCGACATCGAGGTCCAGCAGGTGCCCCATCTTCTCTTTCTTGGTCTGCATGTAACGGGCGGCCGGTTCGGAAGAAGAGACTTCAATCGACACGCGTTCGGTAATCTGGAGCCCGGCTTCTTCGAGGGCCTGTAGTTTCCCTGGGTTGTTCGAGATCACTTTGACCTGGCACAACCCGAGGTCAAACAGCACCTCGGCACACTGCCGATACTCGCGCGAGTCAACTGCCAGCCCCAGGCGCTCGTTTGCTTCCACCGTATCCGCGCCTTCGTCCTGCAAAGCATAAGCCCTGATCTTATTGATGATGCCGATGCCGCGTCCTTCCTGTTGCTGATAGACGATCGCGCCGCGGCCTTCTTCCTCGATCATCTGCATGGTGCGGTGAAGTTGCTCGCCACAATCACACTTCCTGGATGCGAAGACGTCGCCCGTCAGGCACTGCGAATGGATGCGTACCAGAGTTGGTACGTCCGGTCGCATCTCGCCCTTGTACAAAACCACGAATTCTTCGGGACTGATCAGCGAGCGATAACCAGCAATTTGGAAGTCGCCCCAGGCGGTGGGCAGTTTCGCCTCGGCTACGCGTTCTACAGACAACGTCTGGGGAGAATTGGGACAAACGTAGGGTTCAACCGGTACCTTGCTCACAGTGCATGCCATCTAAGGCTCCTTAAAATAAGTTCGCTTCCCGAAACGCCGGCTTTGCCGCGTGCGTCCACGAGCGAAAGTTGCCCGGCGCTTAGGAAAGAATCACAGGAAATTATAGGGGCAGGCTTTCACATCGACAAGTAGTAGCCCTTTTTTGGGTAATTATATACTTGACTAACCACGCTAAGGAACATTCCTATCGCGCCGGCAGCTGCAAGGCTTTGTTAGATTGCGTCCTGGGGAACAGCTATCTGCTCAATTCCGATTTATGAATCACATGGGACCGCCCCCAGAGCTGGCTGATGCGAATATCCTCACCTTCGAAAGAAATCTCCTCGAAAGCGCGATCCAACTCCGCTCGGTTGCGCTTGCATCCGCAACCGTTTCATTGCATAATGCCAATTCAGATTATGAGAAGAGACATTTTTCAAGCCATAGCCGACCCGACAAGGCGGGCGATCATTGCTCTGATAGCGTTGCAGGCAATGACGCCCAACGCTATTGCCGAGCATTTTGATACCTCAAGACAAGCCGTTTCCAAGCATCTGCGAATACTGACGGAGTGCGAGCTTGTAACACAGGAACAAAAGGGACGAGAAATTTTCTATTCGCTGGAGATCGAAAAAATGAAAGAGATCGACAAATGGTTAGAGCAATACCGGAAGATATGGGAAACCCGATATAGCCAGCTCGAGGACCTTCTGGCAACAATTAAAAAACAGGAAAAGGAAAAATAAGATGAAAATGGATTTTATTGTCGACAAACAGACGAAGACGGTCTCCATAACCAAAGAATTTGCGTTCGAGCTTTCATTGGTATGGGACGCATATACCAAACCGGAACTTCTTGACCAGTGGTGGGCGCCAAAGCCGTTCGCATCAAGAACAAAGGTTATGGACTTTAAAGTGGGTGGACGAAGATTTTATGCAATGGTAAGCCCGGATGGCCAGGAGCGTTGGGCACTTCAGAAATATACTTCCATTAGTCCGAAAACCAATTTCAAGCTCTTTAATGCTTTTGCAGACGAGGATGAGAATCCTGAGCTGCCGGGCTCAGATTGGGACCTGACTTTCAGCGAGCAGGACGGAACGACAAAGGTCAGTATTTCTATTTACAACGAGTCCCTCGAACGCCTGGAGAAGATGGTCGAAATGGGCTTTAAGGAAGGAACTATGTCGCAACTCGACAACCTGGAAGATCTGCTGGCGAAATTATCGGCGGAAAAGGAGTCAAAATAACGAGAAAAATAATTGCAAGTGAATTCATGACAATCGATGGTGTCATGCAGGATGAGGAGAATGACGGCGAGGGCTTTAGACTTATTTACCGCGTGAGAAAGATCATCAATATGAATCCAAATATGAAGACAACAGCCTTTTTCCTATCGATGCTCCTGACTATGCTCCTTTCGGGTGTCGTATCGGGGCAGCAAAAACCGACGACGGGCTATGCTCCGGTTAACGGGCTAAAAATGTATTACGAGATCCAGGGGGGCGGCGAGCCTGTGGTGCTGCTCCACGGCGCGTTCATGGCAATTACCGACGACTGGCGGGTGTGGATCAACGAACTTTCCAAAACGCGGAAAGTGATCGCCATCGAAATGCAGGGCCACGGGCGTACAGCCGACATCAACCGCGATCTATCCTACGAAAACCTCGCCGACGATATGGCAGGGCTGCTCGATTATCTCAAGATCCCAAGCGCGGACATCATAGGTTACAGCCTTGGCGGCGGCGTCGCGATGCAATGTGCGATCCGCCATCCGGAAAAAGTGCGAAAGGTTGTCAGTATTTCCGCCCCGTTCCGCCGCGACGGTTGGGTCAAGGAAGCGAACGACTTTTGGCCGACATTCACGTGGGAAGTGTTCAAAGGCACTCCTATGGAAGCCGAATATAAGAGGCTAAGCCCGACGCCTGACAAATTCCCTGATTTTATCAATCACATCAAAGCGACGGCTTTGAGACCATACGACTTTGGCGCCGACAAACTCAAAGCCACCAAAGCTCCGATGTTCTTCATCCACGGCGATGCCGACGGTGTACGGCTCGATCACATCGCGGAAATGTACCGGCTGAAGGGCGGCGGCGAGATCCATGGCG
This sequence comes from Blastocatellia bacterium, assembly GCA_033857635.1. Lineage (GTDB taxonomy): Bacteria > Acidobacteriota > Blastocatellia > Pyrinomonadales > Pyrinomonadaceae > UBA11740. Next base: position 143,109 of record JAWVDF010000027.1, on the reverse strand, counting down.
ACATGCATCCGCGCTCGGCGTCGAGACTGGCCATTTTGCCCGACACAACACACGTTACGCTGATGAACCGCATGACAACGATCGTCCCGATGGTGAACGACTTTCTCGATGCGAAGCCTCAAAGGCAGTAGTGAACGGCAACGGCCTTGCGAACTTGATAGGTTCCGGCAGCCACTTTTTCGTTTCGATATTTGATGCGCGTCGTTAATTGTAGGCGGGCAATACGGTAGTGGGAATGTAAGTCGCAGGTTGCTTCAATCAAGTGTTTAACTTTGTCGAAGTCCCGATCCCACCTTTGGAGGACATGTACTTTGCGGATAATGGCTGAAGCAGCATGAACAGAATCCGCAGGCTTTAGTCTGTACTTACGAGCTACCGAGAGCGTGGTTAGTCAAGTATATAATTACCCTTTTTTGGGCTCGGGTCCGTTTGATGACAGGTTATTCAGAGTACCGACTTCAGGCGGGCTCTTTACTAAGCAAGAAGAACCCAAGGCAGCTCCTCTGTTCTTTTCAGCCGTCCGCTTCACGGACTCCGTCTCGGACTCCGGCCAATCCCAGCGATGGAGAGGCTGTGTCAAAACTCAGGATGTGCGATCTCAAAGAGGATCTTAACGCAGAGGACGCAGAGGTTTTCGCCAAGGCGCGCAGAGAAGTGCCTTACTTTGCGTCCTCTGCGGAAACCTCTGCGCCCTCTGCGTTTAAGAAATGGTTACCTTAGGCGCACATCCTGAGTTTTGACACAGACTCTGAATCCCTGGGCTGTTTTCAATCGTCCGCTATACGCGGACTCAGAGGCGCGACTCTTGGGGCAAAGCCGCTTGAACTCTAAACCACGTCCTTCCCATTGCTGTCGACCGGAAGCCCGCGATAAGATACGCGCCTCTGGATCCAAGTCCATGTGCCGGTGAAGTTTCGCTTTGAGTGGGGAGAAGACCATAAATTAGATGGCGGACGATTCTGAAGAGATTTCGGTAGTCAAAGAGCCAGTCGAAATCGATACCTACTCTGGCCAGTATCAACGGCACGGCGAACGCCGGCCGGCCCTGGTCTTCCTGCGCGGCGAATTGCTGGCGGTCCAGATTCCTCTGGAACGGGCGGAGGTAACTTTGGGCCGCGCTCTCGACGCCGACATCCGCATCAACGATTCGCGCGCTTCCCGCCTACATGCTCGGGTTATCACCGAGGTTGATAAAGCGACCGGCGTGACCCGCTATTCTCTGAAAGATTTGGACTCGACCAACGGGACCATCCTGAACGGGAAGCGAATCGAACTCGAGCTGCTTCAGGACGGCGACAAATTCGAGGTTGGCGATCAACTGATCCGTTTCGAAATGCTTGATGAAATTGATCGAGAGTTTCAGCAACAGATTCATCGCCTGCTGGTCCACGATGAATTGACTGGACTCCTGACCAGCAAATCGTTCTTTTCCGAGTTGCGCCGTGAAGCCGCGCGCGCCGCAGCCGAATCGATGCCGTTCTGCGTGCTGATGATGGACATCGATCATTTTAAGGAAGTGAACGACACCTACGGCCATCTGGTCGGCAGCGAAACTTTGGAAGAAGTTGGTGCGGTGATTAAGCGTGCGCTGCGGGCCGGCGACGTCGGCGCCAGGTTTGGCGGCGAAGAGTTCGCGGCTTTTCTGCTCGATGCTGATTACCCGCAGGGCCTGGTTGCGGCGGAGCGCGTGCGGGCGGCGATCGAGAAGCATGACTTTCCCGCCGTCCGCCGCGAGAGCAGTGACCCTCCGCGCACGCATCACATCACCATCAGCATCGGGGTTGCATCCTTTCCCGAAGATGGGCGCGATCCGATTCAGCTCGTCGAGTTGGCCGACTCGGCGCTTTACCGCGCGAAAAAGAGCGGACGGAATTGCACCTGTGCTTATCGTCCGGCGGCCACTGCGGACGTCGTGCGTTTGCGGCCACGGCTCGAGACCTAATCGGGCAAAACAAGAAAGAATATCTGAACCTGGGAGGAAGGCCTTTGCGAATTTACGTCATCATTATCGGATTTTTTTTGATTACGGCTGGTTGTAGATCGGCCGACAACAATCCGCCGCTTAATACCCCCACTGCCCCCGCTTCCAATCCTGCAATAATGACGAGTCCCGCGGGAACAGCGCCGACAGCGCCGGCCACTTCGCCAGTGAAAGCCAAAGTTGACGCTTGCTCGCTGCTAACCAGTGACGATCTCAAATCTGTCCAGGGCGAACCCCTGAAGGAGGCACAGAGATCGGATCGTCGCGACAGCGGCTTCATCGTGGCCCAGTGCTATTATGCTTTGCCTACGACTTCAAACTCTGTGGTGCTGAACGTGACGACTGCCGGCGATGGGCAAGGCGCTACTAGTCCGAAAAAGTTCTGGGAAGACACCTTTGGCGCAGAGGACGCCAAGGGCGGCGATCGAGAGAAAGAACGAGAGCGTGAACAGTCAAAGAAGGCCAAGCCAGCCGGTGAAGAAGATGAGGAAGCGGCCCATCCAGAAAAAGTCAACGGCCTGGGAGACGAAGCGTTCTGGATGGCCAGCCGGGTGGGTGGGGCCCTTTACGTGCTGAAGAAGGATGTGTTCTTTCGCATTAGCGTAGGCGGCGCCGGTGACGAGAAAGCCAAGCTGAAAAAATCGAAGACCCTCGCACAGCAAGTATTGAAACGAATTTGAGAGTCCAGGCATTAGCCCGACCGTGAGGGAGGCTCTAGTCGAACTGAATTTATTAAAAGGAGATCCTATCGTGACCAGGTCAAGAACCTTAATCGCAATGATTTTGATGGGGGTGTGCGCAAGCGTCGCCGGCGCACAGCAGCCTGCCGAACCGCGCGTGGCATTGACCGAGCCGGCTACGGCCTCCGACGCCAAGGGCGCGCCGGCAATTGAAACAAAGTTGTTGACGACCGTGCTGAATGGATCGGATGACTCGCCTGTCAACAATGTGCGTCTGGTGGTAAAGAACACCAGTCCTGACTTTTATAACTATGTGACCGGGTGGGCCACATTCTATGATTCAAACGCGGTGCGTTGCGGTGAAGGACTGTTCAAGGTCGATGCGCTGGCTCCAGGTGAATCGTCGGAGACCGACACGCCGGGCTTGCGTCTGAAATGCACACCGGCAAGTTGGCGCATCGTCGCAACCAACCTCTTAACCCGCAGAACCGATACGGCCCAGGAAGTCGTAGCTCCGCCTCCTCCGCCTCCCGCCCCGGCGCCCGTCGAACGCCGGCCCGTCAGTAACTTTGTGCTTAATATCAGCGGCGCGAATTATCCGATTCAAGTCGACAATCCGCTGGTCGTGAAAATGGGCGGCAAGAAGGTGACGATTGTTTTGCGCGATCCCAGCCACTCAAATTAAAGCTACACAGCGGTAAGCCTTTGGCTTATCGTAGGCGCCCCTATCATTTCTGGAGGCCAGCCTCGACATCCTGAGGCGTAATGGAGCGCGGACATCCTGTCCGCCAGCGCGCGTCAGTGCGCTCAACCCGGCTCATCGCGCAGGATTATTCGCGCTCCGCGCTCAGGCGGACAGGATGTCCGCGCTCCGTCTGGCTCCGGCGAACCGCCCACCTACCTGTTTGCGTCAACTTAAGATTGGATTTGCGTTGCGAGGCTGCATTGCGAGCTCTCATTAAAGTGGAAAAGGCCGGGCCCTCCCACAAGCCCAGCCTTTTCCTCACAACCTTTGGAGGGTTGTGTTTTTTTGGGCGGAGACGTTCAGCCTCTATTCGATCAGTGTCCTCACCCCACCAATCGCAACGCCCTGGTTGATTCGGTATTTTATTCCTGATTCGGAAATTGTCAATATAAAGAAGTCAAAAAAATCCAAGTGGCGCCGGTAAGGGATTTCCCGATTGCTGCATACCAATAAGGCGCTAGCCCGACCGTGAGGGAGGGCTCAATGTGTGGTCGCGGTAAACCGAACCCTCCCTGACGGTCGGGCTAGTGCCCCGGTGTCAATCAATTAGCGGACTTCTACAACAGGATGCCAGATTATGTGAGAACCGGCAAGAGCGCCGCACCTCTCGGCATGATGTATCCTCGAATATTATTTGGGACCTCAGCCAGAGCCTCCGCAATCGAGCCTGAGGGAATCATCCGCATCCGCCGCACGTCATCGTCAGCCAAATTACTCACCAGGTGAACGCGAAAGCGCTCGGCCTTTGTCAGCAGCGCCCAGGCTGTCTGGCCATTCACTTCATAGGCTGTCCGCAGACGATTCTCAAGCGCGCTTGAATCCGCGGACTCAAACCACTTCAGAAAATCAGGGCGGCCCAGGCCGTCTCCACAATCGGCCAACCAGACAATCGTCCCGCCATCGACGCAAGCTTCCGCGGCCATATCCAGGGCTTTGTGCGCCTGGATCAGGTTGATGTCGTATGGCGCACCGCCGGCGGTGACGATGACCAACTGGCGCTTCTCCCTGATTCGCAGCGAATGCCCCGCCAGATAATTCTCGCAAGCCCGAGCGTGCGCCGTTTGCCAATGGCCGGCAAAGATTTTTTCGGCGCGGCCGCGATCGTCCACGATCGCGTTGATCGCGAAAGCCGGATTGATCAGCGCCGCGACTCGTTCGCATTCTTCATGCACGGCGTTGCCGTCGAGCAAGCCCGGGGTTATCCCGCGGCGACGGCCGCCGTGTTTGAAATCAAGCGCCAACATGTGCGTGGCGGCAATCGTCTCGCTGCCGGCCAGTCCGGGACAGATTGATTTGCGCCCGCCGGTAAAACCCGCGAAGTAGTGAAATCCGACCGCGCCGGTAAGAATTATCTTCGTGAATTCTTTCAGCGCCCGATTGACCCGAACCGGCACGCCGTCCAACTCTCCGATTGAAATCAATTGCGAGGCGTCGGTGGCATCATGATCGATCGTGCGAATGCGTTGGGCGATGAAGGGCGTGAGCAGCGCTGCCTTTTCTGCGGGCCGCACGGGCCGATGTATACCCGTGGCAAAAATAATCGCGATATCGCCGGGCTCAGTGCCGTTCTGAATCAGCCGGCGCACCAGCAGGTTGATTATCTGCGGACTGCCGGTCGCGCGGGTCGCGTCCGAGACGACGATCAGCACCGAGTCGCCCGCCTTAATTAAGTCGTCAAGCGGCGGCGACTCAATAGGCACGTCGAGAGCTTCTCCGATCTCAACATCAGATAATGGACGTGAAGTGCCTGCCCCAACCGTGAGCGCTTCAAAGCGCCGGGCGTCATAGTCAAAATCTATCGTGGAGTTTCCGAAGCCGAGTCCGATTGTGGGCATCGTGTTTGGTTTCAACCTTAGATCTTCTTTGCGACTTACGTTTTTCTTTGCGCCTTTGCGCGAAATAAATACGGCTCCCTAAATTTTCACGCAAAGGCGCAAAGAGGAGCCGAAGGCGCAAAGTTATTCAGAAACTCTAAACCGCTTCCTTCTCGCGTCCGGATCGAAAACAGGCTGTGCCCGCATTGCAGAAGTGGATCGCTTCATCTTCAAAATCCAGTGTTTCCATTTGAATAGTCAGGTGATCGACGCCAAAACGATCCAGCAGCTTCGCCCGCAACTCTTTCAGGAGGATAGCTTGTGAAGTGGAGTAGCCATGAATGACATGGGCGCTCAGTGCCTCGCGTCCCGAAGTAATGGTCCAGACGTGCAAGTCGTGAACGTTTGAAACGCCCTCGGTCTCCATGATTGCTGCTTCGACCGCGGCCAGATTTATGTGGGAGGGCGTTCCTTCCAGCAGGACATTCGTCGCGTCGCGAATCAGATGCCACGAACTCCAAACAATCAGTAAGCCAATGAACACACTGATCAGAGAGTCTGCCGATGTCCAGCCGAAAAGCATGATCAGCAGGCCCGCGATAATCGCTCCGGTAGAACCGAGCGCGTCGCCCATCACGTGCAGCCAGGCCCCGCGGATATTCAGATCCTGTTCACGATCGCGATGCAGCAGCAAAGCGCAGATCAGATTCACTACCAAACCGCCGGCGGCCACCACCGTCATGGGAACGCTGCGGATGACGGGTTGCGCAAACGAACGCTGATAGGCTTCAAAGAAAATGAAGAACGCAATCAATACCAAGCCGACCCCGTTGATTAGCGCGGCCAGAATTTCCAGACGGTAATAACCGAAGGTTTTGCGCGGCGTCGCCGGCCGGGCGCCGAACCAAACCGCCGTCAAAGCCAGAATTAACGCCGCCACGTCCGCCAGCATGTGTCCCGCATCAGCCAGCAAAGCCAACGACCCGGTCCACATCCCGCCCAACAATTCAGCGACCATATAGATCGCGGTCAAAACCAAAACGATCGACAGTCGTCGCCGGCTCCTCGGCGCATGGTCATGCCGGTGAACGTGCGCCTGGCCGTTGGACGGAAACGAATTTGATTCTGCACTGCTCATCGATATCAGCGCGGCCGCAATTTGAGAGGAAGACCTGCCAGTAATCCTGAAGCTAAGATTAGCAGATTAGATAATCCGAGCAAACGGGAGGCGTCCTCAGTTCACCGGCGTTTAGAGTACCAACTTTAGTTGGGCTCTTGCTGCTTAAAAGGCCCGACTGAAGTCGGTACTCTGAACGCCGCTTACTCAAAGTAGGACATTGCCCCTTGCGGCTACGCCCCAGTACTGTGCGGTCAGCCTTCAGCTTACCGGTGGGGAGCTGATTTAATTTCTCTGAGGCTGCGCCTCAGCATATATTTAGAGGAAGGCCCATCCGATAATGACTTCCTGCCTACTAGCCTCACGCGAATCAGCCTTTAACGCTACTCGGGCGTCGGTGCTAGAATCGTGCGCGCCGCGTTGCGGCACTTCTATTAGAATCGATCTGCAGAAGCAAGCTGATTGACTGCGCGCTTATCACGCCAGCTCGGATTTTTTCGATAAGTATTTGAAGTGACTTTCAATCCTCGCAATATCCTGGTCATCGATTTCGGCCAACTGGGCGATGTGGTCATGAGTCTGCCGGCGTTGCGGGCACTGCGTGAGCGCTATCCACACGCTCGGCTTACTGTGATGGTCGGCCGGCCCGGAGCCGAAATAATCGGCATGTCCGGCTATGCCGACGCGACTATCGAAGTCGACCGGGTTCAGTTGAGAGACGGATTCAAACCACTTTCAGTCCTGCGAATTTTCCAGGTCGTTAAGGACGTGCGCCGCCGCAAATTCGATCTGGTGATCGATCTGCACAGCTTTTCTGAAACCAATCTGCTGGGATTTTTCTCCGGCGCTTCGAAGCGTTTGTTTTCTCGCCGGCCGGGACGTTCGCTCGACTTTCTCGCTAACTTCCACCCAAAACCTCCGGTCGATAAGAATGATCCCAGGCAGCACTTAATCGATCGTTATCTCGACGTGCTCGTGCCTTTGGGAATCAAGGACCAACCGCGCGTGCCGAAGCTAACGACCAGGGCCGAGGATGTTCGTTCGATTGATGCCATGTTGCGAAAAGGGAAAGCGGAAGCGGGCGCGCCTTTGGTAGGTTTGTTTCCCGGCGCGGGTCATCCGGGAAGATGCTGGCCGCTGGAACAATTCGCGGAACTCGCCGACTTCCTGATTCGCAACGACGGCGTGCGGCCGATCATTTTTGTGGGACCGGAAGAACGTCACCTGGTGCAGCGGATGCGCTCTCTTTTCCCCGGGTCGTGCGTAATTCTGGAAAAGCTGACAATCCCCCAACTCGCGGCCGCGCAGGCCAGACTGTCAGTATTTGTTTCCAACGACACCGGCCCGGTGCACATTGCCGCCGCCGTGGGGACGCCCATCGTGGTGCTGATCGATCTGCCCCGACCGCACGCTTATGTCCCGACCGCCGTCTCGCAGCGTCTGATTTTTAGCGAAAGCGTGACGGCGATCGAGGTCGAGGAAGTCTATGGCGCGACCCGGGAATTACTGGGCGCCGGACGAACAGAAAAGTTATTCGCCAGCTGACGAATCGAAATGTCGACACGAAAAACCACTCTGCTTTTGTTGCCGGTCGCGATTGCGGCATGTCTTCTGGTCCCTCTGCTGATTGGAAGGACGAACCTGGTCGCGGGGAATGAACCCAAAGCCGCGGCTACACCTGCCGCAGTCAAGACTTCAACTCCGGACACGCTCTCAAAACAGCCTGCCGACGCCGCCCTGGCGCAGAAGATTGATCAGGCGATCGACTCGAGCGAACTGACGCGCGCGCGTTGGGGTGTCTTTGTCATGTCGATGAAGGACGGACGAGTACTCGCCTCGCACAATGGCGACCGATTGTTCACCCCGGCCTCGAATATGAAAATCTACACGACCGCGGTGGCGCTCGATCTGCTCGGCCCCGATTATCGTTGGCGCACTTCCGTCTACGCAGACAAGCAACCGGACGCGAGCGGTGTCGTCCAAGGAAACCTGACGCTGTATGGCAGGGGTGCTCCGGACCTGGACAGTAAGAAAGGGCTCGTGTCGCTTGCCGATCAAATTTACCAGCGGGGCGTCCGCCAGGTGCGCGGGAACATCATCGGCGACGACAGCTATTTTCGTAGCGAGTTGTACGGCCTGGGTTGGCAATGGAATGATCTGCAGTGGTACTTTGGCGCCGAACCAAGCGCCCTCACCATCAATGAGAACAGCGTTGAGCTGACGATCTTCCCGGGAAGCAAAGTCGGCGGCAGTGCGACGCTTACTTTGAACCGCGGAGCCAACTATCTTCATCTGGTGAATAACACGGCGACGGCCGAGCGCGATGCGACAACTACGATCGGTATCAATCGCGGTTTGTCGGATAACGAACTGGTCGTGTGGGGTGACTTTCCGGTCAGCCGCCATCCCTTCAGTGCGTTTCTCTCAATGCCCAAACCTGCTCTGTGGGCAGCGACACTTTTCAAGGACACTCTCATCGCCCGCGGGATCAAAGTCGAAGGCGAAGCGCGCAGTCAGAACGCACGGGTGGCGGAAAGCAAGAAATTCGATCCGCAGAAGGCCATCGAGATTGGTCAGGAGAATAGCGCCGCGCTCAACGAGATCGTTCGTCACACCAATAAGGAGAGCGACAATCTCTACGCTGAACTTATCCTGCGCACGCTGGGAAAAGAGCGCGGAGCAACCGCACCGGATCCCGACGAAAGAAAGAACCGCTCGCGCGGCGACGACGAAGCTGGAACCGCTCTGGTAAGGTCCTGGTTGAATCGCAATGGCGTAGCCACGGACGGGATGGCGATTTGGGACGGCTCGGGGTTGTCGCGTCTGGATCTGGTGACGCCGGAGGCAACTGCGCGACTGCTCGGAGCAATTGCCAAAACAAACGCGGCCACAGCTTTCCATGACTCGCTGCCCATCGCGGGTCGCGACGGAACCCTGGGTGGGCGGCTCGCGCACCTTGCCGGTCGGGTGTTTGCCAAGACAGGAACGCTCACTTACGACCATTCTCTTTCAGGCTATGCAGTGACCCGAAATAACGAGGTCCTGGTCTTTTCAATCTTCTGCAATGACGCGAGCGGCCGCGGCAATCCGGTCCGCGTAATCGACCAGATCGCGGCGCTTATTGCCGAGGCCGGGTCACCTCTTTCCTCAAAATAGCCCACAAATAAGGCACTTACTTCAAGCATTGGCCGGAGTTGGCTCTAGACAAACACGGTTCAACCCGCTAAGATACTAACCGGCTGCTCACGCTTGCCCCGCGTTGAGAGCTAAAGCCGCCACCCTCACTTCAGTCTATCGATCAGGAGATCAAAAATGTCGCAGGTTAGCCGAATTCTCTCCGCATGTTTGTTTCTTTCAGTGCTGTTCACCATGGCTTCCGCTCAGAGCGTTTTGACGGCAAAAGCCAACGTGCCGCCAGCCGCGACCGTCGATGGGTCAAGCAGCGAAAGCGATCGGGCGCGTGATGGTTTGATTGGTCCAGTACGGCGCGTTCGAACTGATGTAGTGAAGGTTTCCGCGGTAGCCGGAAAGGCCGTCGAGGACAGCAAACACGTCGTGTTGGAAACAGCCGAATACGATCTCAAAGGAGTGAAAACTCAGAACCAATACTTTCCGATCGCAGGCGCCACGCTGACCGGACGTGAAGTTTATAAGTACGACGACAAGGGCAACATCAGCGAAATGACTTTAGTTAATGCCGACGGATCCTTGGTCAGCAAGGAAGTCTACAAATACGATTACGATTCAGTCGGCAACTGGGTGAAGATGACTACTTCGGTTGCCGTCGTGGAAAATGGCCGAATCGGTTTTGAGCCTACCGAAGTCACCTATAGAACAATTTTTTATTATCTGGACGCGGCTATGGCGAAGATGCTTCAGCCCGCGGGTTCCCCCGCGCCGGTCAATGCCGTCGCCGCAGAGACAGTTGGTCAAACATCAAAGCCCGTCGAGCTGAAAGCAGCGTCGGCGTTGCCTCCCCAGACTTCTCTGAGCAAGCTCAAAGTCTCGTCGGTCGCTCCACCGTCGGGTGATTTACGCGCCGGCGACGATGCGAGGCCAAAGGTCCTGGTTGCGAACAGCGATCAGCCTCCTGCTCCGCGCCCTTTGATGAAGCCCGTTTCGGGCGGAGTGCTCAACGGCAAAGCAGTTAGCTTGCCCGCTCCGGTCTATCCTGAATTCGCGCGCCGGGCGCGCACTGGTGGACTGGTGGAAATAGAAGTTGTGGTGGATGAAAACGGCAAGGTCATCTCAGCCCGCGCGCTTGCTGGTCCACCTTCGCTTCGCGACGTTGCCGTGCAGGCAGCGCTGCATGCTCGTTTCTCACCCACCAAACTTTCTGGTCAGCCGGTTAAGATCACCGGCCGGATCAACTATAACTTCACGCTGCCACAATAGTTCGCACTCGTTCCTGACGCGGTTGATCCTGGGGTCGCCGCGTCGCCCCTCAAAAACTCGGAAGGAAAAGGATTCACGTATGGCACTGTCTGGACAGTTAAGCGATCTTTCGTTGGCCGAGCTGATCGAATTCTTCTGCAATCAACGGAAAACCGGCCGGCTAAAAGTTATTTACTCCGTCGGTCCCGGATACTTCTATCTGCAATCCGGTTCGGTGGTCCATGCGAGGATCGGCGTACTGCGCGGAATTGAAGCCGTCTATTATGCTCTAACGCTGCCGAACGCATCTTTCACCTTCAGCCCGGCGTTTGAAGCCCCGGAGCAGACTATCAATCAACCGTGGACCTCGGTGGTTCTGGAAGGTTTGCGTCGAATGGACGAAGGCGTTAAGCCCAGCGATCCTTTCCCCGAAGGTCACGTTGCACAGGTTGAGGAAACTCAAGCCGAGGAAGTGAAAGCGAAAGAGCCGGAAGCCGTCGAACTGAAGATTGTCACGCCCAGTGTCGTGGCCGAGGACAAGCCGCAAAGCGCCCCGGCGCCACGGAAGTTTGAAAAGCCTGTCTTCAAAGCCCCGATCCTTGACCTGCGAGACATGGGAGCGTTCGTTTCTCAGCCGGAAAGTTCAGCGCGTTTTGGATCGTGGAAATTGGTAGGAGTCGTCGCAGCGGTGGCTTTGATTGTAGCTGTCATCGCCGTGCCCTGGGGATGGTATGCGCGCAGCAAGGCAGCCAGGATGGCCAATGACACACAGACGGCGCCGGTCCAAAACTCTCAGCCCGCCGCGCAAACTCTGACTACGAATGAAACGCCGGCGGAGCCGGCGCCGAGCGAAAGCGCACAGCCTTCGACGACTGAGGCTGACTTGGCGGCCAAGCGCCTACGCGAAGCGCGCGCAAAAGAACGAGCTGCAAAATTACAGAACACTGGGGCAGCTCTCGATCAACCGCAATCGACGCCGGCCGCGGTTAACCCAAGCGCCGCTAAGACCCAGACTACTCCGGCGCCCGGATCGAAAAAAGCTACAGTGCAGGTTACTTATGATGAGAACGGGCGAGTCACGCAGGCTTCGGGTGGTGACGCAACAGCCCTGCGTATCGCACGGCAGAAACGCTTTCCGCCAGGCAAGGCTGGTTCAGCGACGGTAACGATTCCAATTAATTAGTTGGAGTTCAAAGTTGAAGGTTTAGAGGCTCTGCCGCGATCGTTTAGAGGGTGGATTAAAAGTTGATGACACGTGAAGGTGAGCTCCATACGCCGAAGGCGTTCCCTAACTCAGCCCAGGGTAACACCTTGGGATCAAAGATTCCCGAAGGATTTATTACCCTGTAAGGGTTTAAAAATTCATTCTCTTGCGGGTTTTGCATCCGGACATTATTCAACGCCTTCAGCGTAGGCTCAAATGCTCGCCCAAGTCCCAGGGTGTTACCCTGGGCTGAGTTATGAAACGCCTTCGGCGTTAAGAAATCGACTTTTAACACAGACTCGTTTAGAGGGTGGACTTGTCCACCCTTCCAGACGCGGCACAAGTGCCGCATCTAAACAACTGCCGAGAAGCATGCGCGGACTGGGAGCTTCCCTAAATATATCGGGCGTGATCTCAAACCAATCCCAATACTTCTTCTTCGCTCAACACGGCCGAGGCCTGCTTGGCTCGTTCATAGATCCGGGTGACGCGTTCTTCGCTCGCTTCCAGATCGCGACTCTCCAGCCAGAAGATTACGTTTGACTTCCCGCTCATCGGACCGATCTCGATGACTTGTTTCAAACCAAATTGTCCGGCAGGCACGCCAGAGTAAATCAGGTCCGCCAGCTCCGTATCGCCTTTGCGATAGCTCTTGATCACCGCCGCCGCGTGAACGCCGGTGGCAGTGCGAAATGCATCGCGCCCAAAGACCGGGTAATTCAGCGGGATGGTCCATTGACAGCCCTCGGCAGCTTTCTCGCAGTACTCGCCCAAACGCATCAAATCATTTTCAATCCAGCCCAACAGTTTCAGATTCACCAGCAGTTGATCCATCGGCGTGTTGCCAACCCGCTCGCCCATGCCGAGCGCTGAACCATGAATCTGATCGGCGCCGCCTTGGATAGCCGCGATCGAATTTATTACTCCCAGACCGCGATCCTGATGACCGTGCCAATCCAGTCGCACCTGCTCGCCCTGCTCATCGATGATCCCGCGCACAAATTTTACCAATTCGCGCGCGCCGTCGGGCGTGGCGTGGCCGACCGTGTCGCAGACGCACACGGCCCGAGCGCCGCAGCGAATCGCTGTGGTGTATAACGCGCGAATCGTTTCGGGATTGGCGCGCGTAGTGTCTTCGGTGACGAACATCACCGGCAGGCCCTCACTTACGGCGAAGATAACGGCGTCTTCGGTCATCTGCAGCAGCTTGTCGAGTGTCCATCCTTCCGCATAGAAACGAATCGGGGAAGAGCCTATGAAGGTGCAGGCTTCGATGGGAATTCCGGCGCGCTGCGAGATTTCCACGATCGGAACGATATCGTTGCGGTGCGTGCGGGCAGCACAGTTGGGACGAATGCGCAGCTTCTTTTCGGCAATCTCGCGGGCCAACAACTCAACGCTCTCGGCGTGCGTGCCGCCGGCGCCGGGCAAACCAATGTCGGCGGTGTCGATCGAGAGGGCCTCCATCAAATGAAGCAGTTCGATCTTTTTTTCAGCCGATGGTTCGCAAACTGAAGGTGACTGCAGACCGTCGCGCAGAGTCTCGTCGTCGAACCCGATATGGCGATCAGGTTTGTGCAGCGCCGGATCAACTTTGTTCCAGTCGTAGATGAGTTCGGCAACAGACACGGCAACACCTCCGCGAAGGATTTGGCTTTAGCTCGCTCTCCTAGGGAGAGGCTGGGTACGGAACCGCTTGCGGTAGCAAGCGGGGTTTGGAAACTCGGGCTGCTTGCGGGGCGAGTACAACCCGCTTGCGACCGCAAGCGGTTCCGTACCTGAGCAACAAGCTTGTACTCTCAACTAAATTCGATTACAACAACCGCGAGGCTCGAATGTCAACTCAAGGTTCTTCATCAAAGCGAGCGCCGCGGAAACGCATCGAAAGGATTGCTCTGGGTTCGGATCGAGCAGCGAAAATCATGGCTGTCCGCGCCAGTATTGCGCGCGTAGCCGAGATTGACGCGGCCTGGGCCGAAGCGAACGTGGTGGCGCGATCGGTACAGACGGACGCGCCGGCAATGCCTTTGACGGATTGGGAGTTGATGAGCGGCGCGCGGCAACGCGCCCTGGCAGTGCGGGCAATTCTGGTCGAGCAAAATCTCGAAGCCGATCTTTACGTCGGACTCGAGGGCGGCTTTCATTCGATTTCAGTTGATGGCGACTGGCACACGTTCCTGCGCGGTTGGGCTTATGTAACTGACGGCGAGCGGGGCAGCTTTGGCATGTCACCTTCGATCGGTGTTCCACCGTCGATCGTAAAGAATGTGATCGAGGGCAAGCGAGAGCTGGGCCTGGTGATCGACGAAGTTGCGGGCGCTCGCGACGTGCGCAGCCGTCAGGGCGCCTGGGGCGTGCTGTCCAGAGACTTGCTGACGCGTTCGATGAGTTTCGAAGCTGCCCTGATCGCTGCGTTTGCTCCCTTCTATAATCCGGCCTTGTACTCAAGCAACTCCGAGACTTGATGCATCTTACTTTGCGCCTTTGGTTTTTCTTCGCGCCTTTGCGTGAAGCTCATTGAGCGATTTCACGCAAAGGCGCCAAGACACCACTTGAGACGCAAAGAAGAGTTCGGCGTACCGCCTTCAGGCGAAATATGTTGTTGCCAGACTTTCGCCTGAAGGCGGCGCTCCGAACTGCGCACACATCAGTGCTAGAATCAATCTCAAATGCGGGTCACCATCGGGCAGATCAATACAATCAATGGGGATTATGAAGGCAACGTTGCCCGCATCCTGCGCGCCATCGATCAGGCAAAGAAAGAACAGTCCGACCTGGTTGTCTTTCCGGAAGTCACCATTCAGGGCTACACCTCTTTCGATTGGTTTCTCGACAAGGACGTGCTGCGATCGTGCCTCGATCCTCTTAACCGGATTATTGAGGCCACGGAAGGTTTGACGGTGATTGTCGGCACGGTGCGTCCCAACGATCAGCCAAATGGACGCCGTCTTTACAACTCGGCCGCGGTGATTTCCAACCGAGCTTTACTTGGATTTGCCGACAAGACCCTGCTGCCGGAGTATGACGTCTTCGACGATCCACGTTACTTCGAGCCCGGTCAAAAACGCACCTTGTTCCAAATCGGTGAAACCAAACTGGGCATCGCCGTCTGCGAAGATTTCTGGAACGACAAGACGTTCTGGAAGCAGCGACTGTATCCCAACGATCCCGCCCAGGAGTTGATCGAAATGGGCGCGGAGCTGCTGGTGTCGATCAACGCTTCGCCCTTCAACAAAGGCAAGATGAAGGTTCGCTGCGAGATGGTTTCGCATCGCGCCAAAGCCGCCCGCATCCCGATCGTGTTTGTGAACCTCGTGGGCGGGAACGACGGCGTTATCTTCGACGGGTCGAGTATCGTTTCAGACGCGAGCGGATGCATCGTTATGCAGGCGCCGCCGTTCGAAGAATTCGTTGGCACTGTCGATCTCGGCTCGGGCATCGCGGACACGCGCTGCCTGCCGGGCGATGATATCGAAACGGTGCGCCAGGCGCTGGTGCTCGGCATCCGCGACTACGCGAGCAAGAACAATTTTTCAAAAGTCGTGCTTGGTTTATCGGGTGGTCTCGACTCTGCCGTGGTAGCGGCGCTGGCGGCTGACGCGCTCGGGCCAGAGAACGTGCTCGCCGCGATGATGCCCTCGCCATATTCTTCGCGCGGCAGCATTGATGACTCAATCGATCTCAGTCAACGCCTTGGCATCCAGACGATTGAAAGGCCGATCAGTGAAGCCTTTCATGCGCTGCGCAACGAACTCGGTCTGCCTGAGCCGGCAATCGGAAGCAACGCTCCGCGGTCTATTGAGCTCGCCGTCGAGAATCTCCAGTCGCGCATCCGCGGAAATATTCTGATGACCATCTCGAACTCCGAAGGTCGTCTGCTGCTCTCCACTGGAAACAAATCAGAATTGGCGCTTGGTTACTGTACGCTGTACGGTGACACGAATGGCGGCTTGGCGGTTATTGGCGACGTGCTGAAGACTGAAGTTTACGAACTGGCCCGGCTCTACAATCGCGAGCGCGAACTTATCCCTTTGTCGATCATCGACAAAAGGCCTTCGGCTGAGTTGGCGCCGGGACAGTTCGACGATCAGTCTCTGCCGCCTTACGACAAACTGGATCCCATTTTGAAACTTTATTTCGAGCAGAAGGCTGCGCCGGAAGAGATCATCGCCGCGGGCCACGAAACCGAACTCGTCTATGACATTCTCAACCGGGTCGAGTCGCCGGCAAACGAATTCAAACGCCGCCAGTTGCCGCCGACCTTAATTATCTCGCGTAATGCAATTGGCATTGGCAGACGTCGCCCAATCACGCATCGCTATCGTCGGCAGCCACCGCCTGTCGCGCGCAGCGCCGAGAAATAAGTTTAGTCCCTGAGGGTAGTGTGGTGTTTTCTCTCTCCGACAAGAACGATCCACGAAGTCACACGAAACCGAAACGATCAAGGCCAGTTCGCTTCGTGTATTTCGTGGATCGTTATGCCTGATTCAAGGTTGAAGAGCGACATACCACTTTGAAATATCTGATCAGCCTCCTGACTTGGCCTTCTTTACCGCAAAGTTGTTGCGTCCGCAGGCGAACGCCTAGCCGCCGGGAGCGCAGGCATCCCTGCCTGCGCCCTGATTTAAACCGATGACCCCTGAACTCACAGAAGGCTCAATTCTAATCCGCCCATTCCGCCAGGGTGACGAAGACGCGCTCTACGAAGCAGTCCGCGAATCCATTGCCGAAGTCTCGGTTTGGTTGCCGTGGTGTCACCAGGACTATTCAATCGAAGAAAGCAGAGAGTTCATAAGCTCGAGAGAAATTGCTTCGCAGGGCGGCGAATGGCACAGCTTTGGAATCTTCGCAAAGGACAGCAAGTTCCTGGGTGGCGTGGGAATCAACTTCATCAACCACGTCCATCAGATAGCTAATCTGGGTTACTGGGTGCGCACCAGTGCGGCCGGGCATGGCGTGGCGACGGCGGCCACGCGTCTGGCCGCCAGATTTGCTTTTGAACAGATTGGTTTACAACGGATTGAGATTGTCGCCGCGCTCGATAATATCGCCAGCCAACGCGTGGCGGAAAAATCCGGAGCTAAACGCGAAGGAGTTTTGCGCAAACGGCTCTTGATTCGCGGCGAGTCGCTGGATGCGGTTCTTTTCTCGCTGGTGCCGGAAGATTTGTAACTAGAGAGGACCGGGGGGCTGTTCGGTCCGATGTAATTTCCAGGCGATCAAGCCGCCGCGTAGAGACCAGGTGGGTTCGACGAGATTCACCCGGTTCCACTCCTGACTTCACTCCGCGAGATACGGCGCGAACGCGCGGCGGAGTTCATTCGGCACCGGGACGGGATCGAGCGTGTCACGCCTGACTGCCACGAGAACGAAATGCGCGGTCGCAATTAGCCCTTCTTCGACAGAGCCGTCGGCCTGTTTCCGCCGCACTTCGAAGTTCAGACGCAGCGACGTCTTTCCCATGCTGCCCACATAGGCGCTGACTTCCAGAAGATCGTCGAGCTGGGCTACGCGACGAAAGTCGCATTCCAAATGCACGCGCGGCAACCAGATATCCAACTCATCGAAGACCTTTCCATAAGGCATGCCCGCGGCGCGAAACAGTTCAGTCTCGGCGATTTCAAAAAAGCGCAGGTACGAGCCGTAGAAAATAATTCGCGCGGCATCGACATCGCCCCAAAGGACGCGTTCCTCGATCGAGAATTTCTTAAAAGTCATTATGTTCTATCTGGGAGCGCGGACGGCCCGTCCGCCCCGCGCGCACAGTTTATTGCCGGGCAAGACCCCAATAGACGGTTGTTCGCGCGTCGCGCGCAATTCGGCCGGGACGTCCGCGCTCCCAGCATCATGGCCCGTCTCACATCGTAGAGGACGCACAAGTGCGTCCTCTAAACAGTATCGCGCAGGAAGGATAACACTGCGCGATTGAAAATCTCCGGCTGTTCCATGTTTGTCATGTGCGCGGCGTCTGCAATAATCTCCAGCCGTGAATTGCGAATTCCTTTGTGCATGAACTCGGCATCGGCAACCGGCCTGATCGGATCGTCACGCCCGACAATTACCAGCGTCGGCACATCAATGGTTTCCAGGTCGTCGGTATAATCGCGGCGCGCGGCCATGCCGCGTTGCGCCGCGGCCGCGCCTTTGGGATCAGCCCGAAGGATCATCTCGCGTAGCCGGGCAACGACTCCGGGCTTTTCGGCCAGCGTGCGCGGCGACAGTAGTTTGGGGACACTTGACCCAGCAATCTCGCTCATCCCTCTTGTGAGCATCTGCTCGACCTGTTGTAAGCGGACCTGTTTTTCCTGTTCATTGTCAGCCGGCGCGCGCGTCCCCGCAAGGATCAGCGCTCGCACTCGCCCGGGAAAGAGGTGCATGAATTCAAACGCGACATAGCCGCCCATTGAGAGGCCGCAGATAACTGCTCGCTCGATTCTGAACGCGTCCATTAGCCCTTCGACGTCCCGCGCCATGTCCCCCATGGTATGACAAGCTTCAGCTTGTCGATCAGTCTCGCCTTCAATAGGTTCGTCTACAAACTGAAGTTTGTCGTCCCTTGTTATCAGGCCGAGTAGATCTGGAGCTGCAACTTGATATCCCTGTGCGTTCAGAAAGTCGATTTGCTCACGCCACATGGAGCGATCGAAGGGATAGCCGTGAAGCAAAATAACTGGAGAGTCATTCATGGGGTTCGGGCCCTGACGTTGTCTTCGATATAACTGAAGGCATCGTCGCCCTGGGACATTCCGCCCGCGTACCAATTCTCGACTATCATGGCCTGCTGTTCCGCGTTGAACTCACTCCATTTTTTCTTACCGACATCAGCCTGGTTTAGATCGTAGGCCTCGCTGCCAAAGCGGATCTGGTTGTAGACGGAATCAAGAATGTAATCGAACGCGTGACGCCGGTTCACTCCCTGCCAGACATGGGTCAGCTCGTGAATGAAAACCGCATCGACAGTCTGACCGAGCATAAAAACGGAAGCGTCCGTAGCGTCCGGGAAAGCGTCGGGCCCAATGTGTATGACGTACGAACCCAGGTGCAGCGGATGCGGGATCGTGTATGCCCTGCTCTGCAGGCCCAGACCATTCGAAAGGTAGATTGCTCCATACGGCAAAGTCTCTTCGAAAACTTTTCGGGCCAGATCCTTTTCCGCGACGGTGAGGAATCTCTCCGTATAAGTAGGACGCGAACTGGTAATGCCATCGATCCCACCCGAGACAATTCCGCGCGCTTTATTCAGCTCGTCGCCAACGACGTCGACGCCCTGGCGGCCTTTTTGCACGACTTCATCGACAACATTCTCAGCTTTGTTTACGACAGTATCAGTAGTCTCGGCGGCGGCATCCACGATCTTTTCGACGGCCTGCTCGCCCTGGTTGGCGAGGGCTTTTACTTTATCAAGTAGTCCCATGGTGGGGTTCCTCCTGAGAGTTTTTGGTTAGGCGTTAGGACTATCTAAAGGACTCAGCACCTCCGGCAGCGGGTGGAACGGTGTGGGATCATCCATCTCACTCGATCCTACTAAGTAAGTCACGGAATGCCTCCAAATGTTCGTTGCTCAACTCGAACTCATCGCTCGCCAATCTGACGGTAACTTTTTGAGCGTTCGTGATTCGGCGGAAAGTTTCAAACGGGAGGGGCAGCTCGAAGGACTGCAATACATATTGGTTGGAACCAAGATTATCTATGCGACGCTCAGTCACCTGCACCGGACCCAGGCTCAAAGATGAAGCGTCGAGTTTGATAGATAGAGCGGGCGTGCCTGCATACTTGGTTTGATCCAGTGCCTGCGATCTAAATCCAATGACCACGGATTCGGGTTTGACGAGCACTTTGCCGGGCGAGACAAAGTATGCAGTCATGTGCAGCATGTCAGCGGGGAGAAAGTCTGTTTTGCTTTCGCTGATCACCCTCGCCTCGACGGAACTCTTAGTATATCTGAGCGTCATCGGTCGAAGATAAACCGTGGTTTGGTTCTTTACCTTGTCATAAATCTTCTCAACTTTACTGTTATGTTTGAATTTCCGGGCCGGAGTTTTGTTGGGGGAATTGTTCTGCGACAGCGTGCCAAACGAGCAAACGAGCACGAGAGACGCCGTGAGTAAACTAGTGACAATATATTTCATGGGCCGCCTCGCGGGTTTCAGTTTGCTTCCGAACGGTCAAAACTTCAAGGCTGACGATTGCAGCGTGGTGAGGTCAATATCAGGAGCGGTAGCGACCGGGTCTCGCACCGTGAAAGTCCGTGTGAGTGATCGAGCACCCGGTCGCTACCGCTCCCGGTACTGACCTCGTCGTTACGGCGCGTCGCCGTTGGGAATGTACCACTCACGCTGCATTCGCGCCTTCAGCCAGCGCGCGTTGGCGCGCGAAGTGGTCGACGATCTCTGTCGCGGTTTTCTTACCGACAAACGGAGCGAGTTCTTCCACGGTCGCCAGAGAGATTTTCTGGATTGAACCGAATTGTCGCAGCAGCCGTGTCTTTCTTTTCTCGCCCACGCCGGGAATCGCCGACAGCTCAGAAGTGAAGTCGCGCAGCTCGCGCCGCTTGCGATGATAGGTCACGGCGTAGCGGTGCGTCTCGTCGCGAATCATTTGGATCAAGCGCAGAATTTGAGAATGTGGATCGAGGTAGATGGGCTCGTCTTCGCGACCCTTGACCAATAAATAGGCGACGTCGTTGTGCCGCAGAGGCGGCTTCACCACACCGATCATCGGCACCGCTTCCAGATCGAGTTCGCGCATCGCTTCGGCCGCGGCATTGAGCTGTCCTTTACCACCGTCGATCATAATCAGATCGGGCAGGGCTTTTTCTTCGTCACGGACGCGGCGATAACGGCGCAGGACTGCTTCGTGCATCGAAGCAAAATCGTTCGCGCCCTCGACGGATCTGATTTTGAACTTGCGATACTCGTTGCGGTTCATCTTGCCGTTCTCGTTAACGACCATGCCCGCTACGTTTTCAGCGCCCTGAATATGCGAGATATCGAATGACTCGATCCGGGCCGGAAAGCGCGGCAGCTCCAGCGTCTCCTGCATCTCTTCCAGAACGCGTTTCATGTCAGGCTTGAGTACGCGAAAGCGCTGCTCAAAGGCGAGCTTGGCATTCTTCTCGACCAGATCGATCATGTCGCGCTTTTCGCCGCGTTGCGGGGCCGTGATGTGAACCCGTCGGCCTTTGCGTTCGCTCAACGCCCTCTCGAGAAGTTCGCGATCGTCGAACTCAATCGGGACGTGGATTTCGCGCGGGACGAATTGGGTCGCACGCGCATCTCGCGCGTGATTCACCG
Organism: Blastocatellia bacterium; assembly: GCA_033857635.1. Taxonomy (GTDB): domain Bacteria; phylum Acidobacteriota; class Blastocatellia; order Pyrinomonadales; family Pyrinomonadaceae; genus UBA11740. The sequence continues at coordinate 121,901 of JAWVDF010000027.1, read as the reverse complement.
GCGGGTCGAGCACACCAGCGGGTCCACCCCGCCGGTGACCCCGCACGCCCGTGCCACCGCTATAGTATTGCGCCAGGACTTCGCTCAAGAACTCTGCCGGATTGAAATCCGCTTCCGGCAAATCTTCCCAGAAAAATTCGCGTCGTCCCACGATGTCACCTTCGCGCATGGTGAACAGTTGCAGCGCCAAACGCTTGCCTTCGCGATAGTAACCAAAGATGTCTATGTCACTCTCACCGGTCGTCGCCATCTTCTGCTGCTCGGAAAGTTTGATTACAGTCTTGCGCAGATCGCGATACTTGGCGGCCAACTCGTAACGCATGTCCGCGGAAGCGTGCAGCATCCGTTCTTCCAGCATCCCTGACAATTCCGTGTTGCGACCTTCCAACAACAGACGCACGTCGCGCACTGCCTCCTGATATTCTTCCGGCGTGCACAGGCCTTTGACGCACGGACCGAGGCAGCGCTTGATGTGATACTCGAGACACGGCCGCGGCGCTTTGCCGTCGATCTCAATATCGCAGGTGCGCAGTTGAAAGGTTCGATTGATGAGATCGATTGTGCGGCGGGCCATCGACGCCGGCAGGAATGGTCCAAAGTAAAGCGCGCCGTCGTTTTGAATTCGTCGCGTGATCACGCACTTGGGGAAAGGCTCGTTGATAGTGAGCTTCAAATGCGGATAAGACTTGTCGTCTTTCAGTTTGTAATTAAAGTAAGGCTGGTGCTGTTTCACCAGAGTAGCTTCGAGGATGAAGGCTTCGACTTCGTTGTCGGTGACGATGATCTCAACGTCGGCGATCTGCCGGACCAGTTCGGCGGTCTTAATGCCATAACTGAAGTCGCCGCTGCGCCCGCCCTGAAAATACGAGCGCACCCGATTGCGCAGGTTCTTGGCCTTCCCGATATAAATGATCTTACCCGCGGCATCTTTGTATAGATACACTCCGGGCGATCTGGGAATCTCTTTGAGCTTTTCTTCTAAGGTCACGGTTCAGTCTCGCCGAAATGGCAAACAGAAAATCTTCGCGGTAAGCTTCCGGCTTCGCAGTGAGCTTCCGGAAGAAAAGCCTACGACGAGCCATCGAAGATGACGGCAGAGTGTAGGCGCGGGCGTAAGAGAGGGGTGTCAAAAGTCGATGACATGTGAAAGTGCGACCTCCATACGCCGAAGGCGTTCCCTAACTCAGCCCAGGGTAACACCCTGGGATCAAAGATCCCGAAGGATTTAGTACCCTGTAAGGGTTTAAAAATTTCATTCACTTGCGGGTTTGCATCCGGTCATTATTCAACGCCCCAAGTCCCAGGGTGTTTACCCTGGGCTGAGTTATGAAACGCCTTCGGCGTTAAGAAATCGACTCTTGACACTGGCTCGTAAGCCCGGGGGGCATAATCGTTCTGGAGGGTGAGCCCTCGCAGAGGGCGACAGAATTCTTCCGCCCTACGGGGGGCCCGATTTCCTAGAGGCGACTCCCCCGGGCTGACGCCCGGGCTACACTCCGCTGCCTGCTGACGCTGACTCGTAGCGCCTTCAATTCGGGTTCCGCTCTCGGCATCTCTCTTCTCAAACATGATAGCTGATCGATAACGGACGTAGAAACTGACGTGCGAATCCCTCTTCCACTGCCAGCGAAAAAACAGTTCGACGCGGTCGGCGTTGCCGACGATAATAACCTCAATGAGGTTCCCGCTTCTGGATGCGCGCTGCAGGTTGGATTGCACAGCGTTCGCCCGGCTCTTGTGAGACTTTCCGGCGTTTGTGATTGCTATCAAACCCAAGTATTATCTTCAGTGTTAGTTTGACGCTAAATTCTCCGTGAGGATAGTCAGGCCAGTTCGTCAAGAGACATTTCAAACGCCGCCCGCCCTGTCTCAAAATTTCGCCCTTTAAAATAAGTTCTTATGAAAAAATTCATCTCGATCACTTTTGTGCTTTTGTCCGTCGTGTGTCTCTTTGCCGCCTCGGCTGAGACGAAGATCACTCCCGTCGGCGCCCCGACGGAAACCGATCTTGGTATCACCAAGACCGGCCCGGACTCGATAGCGCCGGGCGCGAACATCACCTACACCATTACTGTTACCAATGCTGGGCCTGATGCTGGGGTCAACGCGAGGGTGAACGACACGTTGTCAGCGGGATTAACTTTCGTTTCGATCGCTGCCCCGGCTGGCTGGTCCTGCCCGACGACTCCTACAGTAGGAACCAACGGGCCGATCAGCTGCAGCAATGCGAATTTTGGCTTGACCAACGGGGAAGTCTTTACCCTGGTCGCCAGGGTGGACGCAGGTACGCCGACAGGAACCTTCGTTTCCAATCGGGCCACTATCCTGTCAGACACTCCGGATATAAATAGTGAGAACGATAGTTCGACATCCTCCGCGGTAGTAACGGGAGCGTCTGCAGACTTAGGTGTAAACAAGATCGCCAGTGCGGATACGATCTCTGCCGATTCCGATCTGACCTACACCATTACGGTAAGTAACGGCGGACCCGATACGGCCACCAGCGCCACACTGACTGATACGATTCCGGGGAATCTAAGCTTCGTCTCACTCTCCCAGCCTGCGGGATGGACTTGCTCGCCGTTGACTCCCGGTTCGGGAGGTACGCTCTCATGCTCAAGGGATCTTCCCGCCGGCAGTGGAGCACAGGTCTTTACCCTGGTTACTCATATACCCGCCGAGACGGCTGACGGGACTTTCTATAACAATATGGCGTCGGTGAGCACAACAACCTCAGATCCTAATCCTGATAACAATAGCTCAGCCGCCCCAACTATCGTCGGATGCTTTACCGATCCCGTGGTCACAACGAACGCCGACAGCGGATCCGGATCTTTGCGGCAAGCTATTAAGGACGCGTGCACCGGCAGCACGATCACCTTCAGCAACGTCGTCAGTCCCATAATCCTGACAACTGGCGAGTTGTTCATCGATAAGAACCTGACCATAAAGGGACCATCAACCGGTGGTTTGAGCATCAGCGGGAACAACAATAGCCGCGTGTTCAATATTAATTCAGGCCGCACAGTGGGCCTGTCGAAGCTGACGATCACAAATGGAAAAGCTGACATCGGTGGCGGTCTCTACAACCTCGGCAACCTCACAATCGCTAACAGCACATTCATCGGAAACAACGCAGCAAGTGGAGCCGGTGAGGGCGGCGCTATCGATGCTGAAGGCGGCACGCTGACCATCGTCAACACCACCATTAGCGGTAATAAGGCCGAGACCGATGGCGGCGGACTCTTGAACTGCGGTTCCTCGACGGCCACATTGATCAACGTCACGCTAACCAATAACTTTGCTGATTCGGACAACAACGGCTCAGGTGCGGGCGGCGGTATCGGTCAGGTAAGCGGCAACGCTCTGACGCTGCACAACACCATCGTCGCGGGAAACTTCAACGAGGACGGCGCCACCGACACGGCCGACGACCTTTTCGTCAACACCGCTCCTCCGAGCGCCCTCAACGGGGCCAGTTCGAATAACCTGATCGGGGTCAATACCGGTTTCACGGGTATCACTAATGGCGCCCAGGGAAATCAGATTGGGACAGCTGGCGCACCCATTGACCCATTGCTCGGGGCGCTCGCCAACAATGGCGGCCCAACTCAAACACATCTTCTCAAGCTGGGTAGCCCGGCCATCAATACCGGCAAGAACGCCAACTTGCCGCCGGACACTCTTGATCTGAATGAAGACACCAACACCAGCGAAGTCCTGCCAGTGGATCAGCGTGGCTTCCCCAGGATCGTTAATAGCATCGTCGATATCGGAGCGGTCGAAGTCAATTATGCATTCACGGCTGCCGCCGGCACGCCTCAAAGCGCCACCGTCAACACTGCTTTCGCGACGGCCCTCAAAGCTACAGTGACCGAATCAGGCATTGCCCAAAGCGGTATCTCAGTAACCTTCACCGCGCCGGGAAGCGGAGCCAGCGGCACCTTCCCGGGACCATCGGCGACCGCGGTTGTTTCGACTGATGGTAGTGGCTCTGCCACTGCGCCAACCTTTACTGCCAACGCAATTGGCGGCAGCTATAACGTAGTCGCCAGCAGCGGCGGGGGTTTGCCGACGGTGACGTTTGCGCTGACTAACAATAAGCTTAGCCAGACGATCAACTTTCCGGCGCCAACTGACAAGACTTTTGGCGATCCGGATTTCACTGTGAGTGCCACGGCCACTTCGGGATTAGCGGTGAGCTTCGCGGCGAGCGGCAATTGCACCGTCAGCGGAACCGGCACCGGAACTGTGCACATCACCGGGGCCGGCCCATGCACTATCACAGCATCACAGGCCGGCGATGCTAGTTACAACGCAGCCCCGTCGGTTCCGCGCACCTTCAACATTGCGAAAGCAGCCACCACCACGGCAGTCACTTCGTCGGTTAATCCTTCCACCGCGGGACAGAGTGTGACCTTCACCGCAACTGTAACGTCGACGGCCGGCGCGCCGACCGGAACTGTGCAGTTCAAAGATAACGGCGTGAATTTGGGATCGTCTCAAGCTGTGAATGGAAGCGGCGTTGCTCAAGTAACAACTTCGTCGTTGACTGGCGGACTACATTCCATCACGGCTGATTATAGCGGCGACGGAAACTTCAATGTGAGTACTGGCACGCTATCCGGCGGCCAGATCGTCGGCGCAGCGGTGACGTTCAGCGCGACGACTTACAACACGACCGAAAACTCGCGCGCGGTAACCATCACCGTACAGCGAACCGGAGACACGTCTCTGGCGGTAACGGTGGACTATGCGACACCGGATGACAGCTCGGCGACGCCTACGATTCTGCCGTGCTCGACGCCAGGCTTCGTTTCACCGCGGTGTGATTTCACTACTGCCGCGGGCACTTTGAAGTTTGCCGCGGGCGAGAATTCAAAGACGTTTGATGTCTTGATTTCTCAGGACAATTACGTGGAAGGAAGCGAGAGTTTTCCGGTGACGCTTTCCAATCCAACGAACGGCGCGGTGCTGGGTTCGCCGTCGACGGCCAATGTAGTAATTGCCGACGACGTAACTGAGCCGGCGGCCAACCCGATCGATGACTCAACCAACTTTGTGCGTCAGCATTATCACGACTTCCTGAATCGTGAACCGATTCCGGGGGATTCGGCTGGACTCAACTTCTGGGTGAATCAGATTGAAAGCTGCGGATCGGATCAGGCTTGTCGCGATCTGAAGCGGGTGAATGTTTCGGGAGCATTCTTCCTCTCGGTTGAATTCCAACAGACCGGCTACTACGTCTATCGGACGTACAAAACGGCCTTTGGAGACATCAACCCGCCGACCGTGCCGGTCCCGGTGAGATACCGCGAGTTCAATCTGGACACGCAGGAAATGCAGCGAGGCGTAATCGTGGGTCAGGGCGCATGGCAAGCCCAGATCGACGCCAACAAGCAGGCTTACGCTTTGGCGTTCGTAAAGCGGTCAGATTTCCTGGCTCGTTATCCGGCCCTCACCAGCGCGACGGCTTTTGTGGACACGCTGAATGGGAATGCGGGGAACGTGCTTACGCCCAACGAACGTTCGGCCCTGATCAGTGAACTGTCGAGCAATTCCGCGGACCCGGCGTTGCGAGCAGATGTCTTGATGAAGATCGCCGAGAACGCTCTGCTGAAGCAGAATGAGTTCAACCGGGCTTTCGTCCTAATGCAATACTTCGGTTATCTGCGAAGGAATCCGGATGCGGCGCCCGAGCCAGGCTTGAACTTTGGCGGCTTCAACTTCTGGTTGACTAAGCTGAATCAGTTCAACGGCAACTTCGTGAACGCGGACATGGTGAAGGCGTTCATAACTTCAAGTGAGTATCGGAAGCGCTTCGGGCAGTAGACGGGCGCGAAGCGGTTAGCTAAAAGCCGGAGCGCGATTCGCTCCGGCTTTTTATTCCTGTTTGCTTATGCGGATGATGTGAGAGAGTTTCCGGGATTGAGGTCAGTACCGGGAGCGGTAGCGACCGGGTCGTCGTCCTGCGAAACTCAACCGGTCGCGCTGCTTGAGGGCCCGGTCGCTACCGCTCCCGGTACTGACCCCATTACAATGAATTCACTGAACTAGTCAGGGTGCTTGAGCCAGACAAGTTAATCAGATGATTGATCTCAAATATTCGCTAATTATCGAAGCTACCATCGACCCTGTCTTTTTCGGGTTCTATTCACCCGATCTCGAAGGGTTTTCCGGAGTGGGGCATTCAATCGAGGATTGTATCTATAAAGCTAGATCGGGAATGGACGAACACGTTGCCCTGTTGAAGGAACAAAACCTTTCGGTTCCGGAACCGAGTTTGAATCCAACCGTTATAGTCCAGAATGAGAGACTGGCTTCGGCTGCCTAGGGCGACATGTCAGGCGGCAGAGTCGGTCACGCTGCTTCCACAACTTCTTCCTCTGCGTATCGGCCCCGATACGCGCGCGCAAAATATACCGACAGCACCAAGGCTAAAAACTGAATCGCGGCGGCGGTCCAGAAGGTTCGCAGGATCGAAGCGTCGCTCATATTCTGTGGCTGACGATCGTAGCCCATCTGGGCAACCGCGCTATAAATGAAAAAGGCGGCAATCGACGGGCCGACTGCGCGAGCAAGGCTGGCCACGGATTGCATCACGCCCATCACGCTGCCTTGCTCGCTCGCGCCGGCGCTCTTCGAACCCAGACTGGTCAGCGAGGGAGACGTCAGCGCATTACCGATCGACGACAACGCGCAGATTGAAAGTATTCCCAGCAACCCCATGGCCGGCCCCACGAAGGGGCTGAGAACGAGGCCCACGGTAAACAGGAACCCTCCGACAATCACCAAAGCCGGCTCGCCAAATCGCTTCACCAGACGGCCTATCAAGCCGCCCTGGACCAGGGCTGAGACAATGCCGATAAAGGCGAAGATCCAGCCGCTGTGCCAGGGGTCATAACCCAGTCTGAACATCATGAAGAGTGAGAACACCGCGGTCATGATCGAGAAAGCCACGATCGAAAAAAAATAAATTGTCAGCACAAAAGCGAGCTGCGGTTGGCGCAGGGCCTCGATCACTTGTTTCCAGCCGCGGCCGCTGGCCGCCGAAACCCGCGCCGGATGATCGGCCGTGACCGTCTCAGGCAGCAGGAAGTAAAGCAGGATTACATTGACGAAAGCCAGAGCGCCGGCAAACAGAAACGGAACGTTCATGCCCCAATGGCTCAGGATCCCGCCGATGGCCGGGCCAAAAACAAAGCCCAGTCCGAAAGCGGCCCCAATCAGTCCCATCCCTTTGGCGCGATTTTCTTTGGTGGTGATGTCTGCGATGTAGGCTTGGGCAGTCGAGATATTACCGCCCGAAATTCCATCGATGATCCGGCCGATGAACAGCATCGTCAGCGTGGTGGCGAAACCAAGGATCAGAAAACCGAGACAGGTTCCCAACAGGCTGATGAGCAGGATTGGACGGCGGCCGTACTTGTCCGACAAACGGCCCAGAACGGGCGAGAAGATCAGCTGCATCACCGAGTACGATGCGAACAGCAGACCGACTTCGCGCGGCGTCGCGCCAAAGCGTCCGCCTTCGGCATAGTAAGGAAGCACCGGAATTACGATCCCGAATCCGACGAGATCGATAAAGACCGTGATGAAGATGACGAGTAACGGTGAGCGCTTCATGAGCTAACAATTTGGATTGCGCCGGCAGAGAGCGAAGCAGCGACGGCGCTTTGTGTTGGATTTTTCGCCTTTACAGGAAGCTTCTGCCGCGACGCCTTCAGTCCGCATTCGGAGTTCGATCACCTGCAGTCAGTACCACCCGCGTGACCGGGTGGGTGATACAGGCCTTCTGGGGCCGCCCGCTTACGCAGGCGGTACTGACCTCATTTCCGCGATCCACCTGATCCCTACTGAGCAATAACTCCAATCGGACCCAAAGCGGTGTCTCCCGATGAATCGGGAAGCCTTCGCACTCCAAATTCATTCTACCTGCGGCGACTAATTTTTTGATCGATCGAAGCCTGTCCGCCACCGCCAATTAAGAGGGCTAAGGCTCCGCCCAGGCACGCCAACGGAAACTCCATGCCAGCGGGAGCAAAGAAGGCCGGCCAATGGACGCCAATAATCGCAACCAGCATTACGCATGCGATTAGAAACGCGCCGACGCGCGTCAACAAACCGAGCAGCAACAATGCGCCGCCGACCAGTTCGCCAACCGCGGCCGCACCCAACCACAACCAGGTAGGCCGCATGAAAGGAAACGGTGCGAATTGTGAAAGGCTTATCCACTTGTTCCAACCCGGTCCGTTAAATGAACCGAGGACCTTCTGCGCGCCGTGCCCGATAAAAATAGCGCCCAGAGCCAGACGCAACGGCACAGTCATCCAGGTTGAAGAAGTTGAAGTCAGTCTGCGAAGCATAACAGCCACCTTTCAATTCAAATTGGTTGGATCGCGAGCCACTATAAGGCCGTTTGTCCCTGATGCCTAGTTGTCTGCCGAGTCCTTTCGGATCGCGGACACCCTTGTCCGCCAGCGTGCGCAGCACGTTCACCCTGCCCTTGGACACTCAAACCGTTCGCGCTTCGCGCTCAGGCGGACAAGATGTCCGCGCTCCGTCACACCGCAATCCGACACCTCCGTTTGCGTTTCTACTCGCCATTCGTAGTAACATCCATTCGCTTGGGTACTCCACAAAAACATTCGCAGAGACTTTCAACTATGCGTCGCTCTAGTTACATATTCCGAGGAATTCTTTTCGTGCTTTGGTTGCTGGCGGCATCCGCCGGCTCCCCCGCGCAGACCGCGGCTCCGATGTCATCCGGCCTCTCGTACACCGTGGCGATGCCCAAACCGTACACGCACCTTTTCGAAGTAGAAGTGCGCGTCAAAATTCCGGCGAACCTGCAGACGCCGAATGAAAGTGATCTGGTGATGCCGGTGTGGACCCCAGGTTCGTACCTAATTCGCGAGTTCGAGCGACATGTGCAGGACTTCGCCGCGGATGCGGCCGGACGCGCGCTCGAGTGGACGAAAATAGACAAGGACACCTGGCGGATAAAGACCGGCGGCGCGCGTCAGTGGCGCGCAACCTATCGTGTCTATGCAAACGAACTCACGGTGCGCACCAGCGAGCTGAATTCAGATCATGCGTTCTGGAACAATGCCACGCTGCTGATGTACCCGGCGGGTTATCTCAAAGCGCCTTCGACCTTGCGTATCCTCCCGCCGTCCGGTTGGAAGATCGCGACCGGCTTACCCGTGGTGAAAGGTCAGGCGAACACATTTCGCGCCGAAGACTTCGATGTCCTTTACGACTCTCCAGTTGAAGTCAGCAACTTCAAACAGATCGACTTCCAGGTCCGCGGCGTCCCGCACCGGATCGTGATCGATGGCGACGGCAACTATGATCCCGAACGCGTGCGCAGGGATGTGCAAAAGATCGTCGAAGCTGAAACGGCGATGTTCGGCGGCATTCCCTATCACGACTACACGTTCATTTTGCATCTGCGATCGAACACGGGCGGCGGGCTCGAACATTTGAATTCGACCGCGTTGGGTTTTCGACGTTTTGGTTTTGATACCGAGCAGGGTTACCAGAGTTTCAACTCGCTGGTCGCGCACGAATTCTTTCACCTGTGGAACGTCAAGCGCATCCGTCCCGACGCCCTGGGGCCGTTCGACTACACCAAAGAGAACTACACGCGGCTGTTGTGGGTAGCGGAAGGGATTACCGAATACTACGGCAATCTGATGTTGCGGCGCGCGGGGCTCATTTCAGATCAGGCCTATCTCGATCACATAGCGCAACAGGTTCAGGATTTCGAGGAACTGCCGGGCCGCAAGGTCATGAGCGCCGAAGAAGCAAGTTTCGATTCGTGGATAAAATTTTATCGCCCGGACGAAAATTCCGTGAACTCGCAAATCTCTTATTACAACAAAGGCGAGTTGCTTGGTCTGCTCCTCGATCTCGATATTCGCCGCCAGACCAATGGGGCGAAGTCGCTCGACGACGTGATGCGCTATCTCTACACGGAGTTTTTTCTGAAGGGGCGCAACTACACGCCGGCGGATTTTCAAAAGGCATGCGAGCTAGCAGCCGGCGCCAGCCGGGAAGATTTCTTCGCACGCTATGTGCGAGGGAAGGACGACCTTGCGCCGGTCTATAACCAGAAGCTGGCGGGCGCCGGGTTGCGTCTCGAGCAGGCAGGCATCGGCATCGGGCTGAACGAGAGTGACAAGCCCGCGCCGGTGAAAGCTTTTCTGGGTGCCGACCTGGAAGAGAAAAGCACTGATGGCTTTATCACTATCAAGAGCGTTCGCGCCGGCTCGCCGGCCTACGAGCAGGGCCTGAACGCGAAGGACCAGATCATTGCCCTGGACGGCGCCCGCGTTAACAAGGAAACTTTCGAAGAGCTGATTAAGGCCAAACGACCCGGCGATGTGGTGCGGATCATGGTGTTCCGCTTTGACGATGTGCGCACGTTCGACATCAAGTTGAGCGCGCGGGTCGAGGGTCCTTATCGAATTGTGCCGGCGGCGCAGGCGACCGAACAACAGAAGCGGATCTATCAGGGGTGGCTGGGTAATGGATGACAAGCCTTGTCTCTTTCTCCCTCTCCCTTTTGGGAGAGGGCTGGGGAGAGGGTGCGAAGCTTAGGGTGAAGATTTTTTGATTATTTGTTGTGTTCATCGACCACGATATGTCTGAAAACAGTTTAGCGCTCAGACCCTCTCCCCAACCGTCTCCCAAAGGGAGAGGGAGTAAGATTGCAATCACGCTATCGGCCTTAGTCATTGTTGGGCTATTCACCTTCACCGCTCACGCCCAAAGAGCATCAGTCCAAACGGTTCAGTTCCAAAGCCAGCTCGTCAACGCGACCCTTCCATACAACGTTATCCTGCCACCCGACTATCGAGCTGCGACCACCACGCGGTATCCGGTGCTTTACCTGCTGCACGGTTGGGACGGTCACTATACTGATTGGGTGACGCGCACCAACGTCGCCGATTACGCGGCTAGGTACCGCATGATTGTGGTCATGCCCGAAGGAAATAATAGTTGGTACGTAGACAGCAGCGGTGTGCCGAATGATAAGTATGAAACCTACATCCTCAAAGAGCTGATTCCCGATGTCGACAAAAGATTTCGGACGATTCAGGCGCGCTATGGCCGCGCGGTGGCCGGACTTTCGATGGGTGGCTATGGCGCGATCAAATACGGTTTGAAGCATCCCGCGTCGTTTGTCTTTGCGGGTTCGATGAGTGGCGCTTTCGGCGTTACGCGTTACACAGAAAATGAGATGGGCGGCAAGAATCTGGAGCCGTTTCTGAAAACCTTTGGCCCGGTTGGGAGCGAGACGCGGAAAGCAAACGACGTGTTCGAAATCGCCCGCGGATTGTCGCCCGCGCGGGTTGCTGCTCTACCTTACTTTTACTTTGATTGCGGCACCGAAGACTCGGGACACTTCGATCGAAATCGGGAGCTCTCGCAAATCTTCCTCGACAAAAAGGTCCCGCACGAGTATCGCGAACTGCCGGGCAATCATAGTTGGGCTTACTGGGACCAGCAGGTGCGGGAGGTTTTAAAGGTCGCGGAGAGTTATTTAAAGACACCGCGCAGTCGCAAGGCTCTTTCCAATTAAAACAACCAGGGCCAATCAGCTTTACACAAGAAGTCGATCAATGAATTAGCGAAGTTACAGAACTGCGAGCGGCAGCGAGCGGAATAAAGAATCACGCTGGGCTATTCCCCTGAATCAGCTCGGCAAAGCTGTGATTGAAAAGTAGCTTCTTGATCCCGCTCGCTACCGCTCGCGGTTCTGTACCGTGTTAGTTCGCGCTGACTTTTTGTGCAAAGCCTGGCCAATCGAACTCTGCCTTAGCGCCTTTCGACCCTCTCTGCGCCTCTGCGAGAAACTAATTGCTCGACCAAGGTTTCACGCAAAGGCGCAAAGCAAATACGAAAGGCGCTAAGAAGAACAACCAATCGCTCTCTCAAAAAGAAAAGTCTCGAGCGGACCTACCGCATCACAAACTGAAAATTATTCTGACCACGACGATTATTGGAGTTCGTCAGGGGCTGCACTCCCAGAATATTCTGCACGATTGAGAGTTTTGCGTTCAGCCGCGGCTCAGTCATTTGAAAACGATCCGCGGTCATCCGCGCGTGTTCGAAATCGATCTTCGCCAGCGTGGCCAGCTCCTGTCCATAACGGGCCACCATGGCCACCAAGTCGTTATTGGCCCTGAGCGACAGCTCCCCCTCTTTATACATTTCGACTTCAAAGCCGTTAAGCACCGCGGCGGCCGAGAGCAGTTCGTTGAGCTGACCAATCCCCAATTCCAACAATTCAAAACTTCGCTTCGGATCGAGGGACCCGAACGCGTCGGCGACCTTGATTTGATCCTCGAACTCTTTGTAACTAGTCACGCGTTTGCTCACCAGGTTCCGGGCGTCGTCCAGAAAACGCAGTGCCAGCTTGGGATTATCTTTCTGCGTAGCCGTCGACAAATCGATCAAGTACTTGACGCGGTCGGAGTCGGACGGCAGTGCGGCCAGCTTCTGTTTGATCTCGGTAAGCTTTTCCGCCGAAGCATTCGTGGCAATTCGTTTGAAGTCCACGGCCTGCATGATCGAGTTGCGACTCGATTCGTCCAGATGGTCGTTGGCGATTTGCAGCGCGCGATCCGGGTTCCCTTCGTCCACGGCTTTTCGCGCGGCCTGCTGATAAAGACGTGGTTGCATCTGCGTCGGAGCGGTGCTCGCCGCCGCCGCCAGACTCTCGCTCGTGCCCTGTTCCATCGCGACGCGCATCTGATTTCCGAAATTGATATTGCCTGCATTGCCCATACCAAGTTCAGTCAACTTCTGCCGCACGGCCTGCGCGCGTTCGGGCAGGTACTGATCGATCTGCGGCAGCATGGCCTGCAGCGAAAACAACATAATGCGGGCGTTGTTCTGTCGCACCTGCGTTTCATCCGGCGGGTTCTGTTGAGCAGGCTGAACACCGCGAATGCGCCCGCCACCGCCGCCTCCACGAGCGCCTCCCGGCCCGAGCGAGGTGACGCTAAGCCCGGCCGTGATCGCGTTGTCCATCAAATCGTGATAAGCCGATTCGCTCAGAACCGCGGCAGAAACGCCGTTGCCAGAGTTCGCCGCATTCGCATTGGCCGGTGAAGCGGTTGAAGCATTGGCGGCCCTCGGCCCCGGCAACAACAACATCATGGCGAGGGTTGCGGCCCCGCGAGCGGTCATGATGTTGTCCGAACTCAACCGGCTGAGCGTTTTGTCCGACAACTTCTTGAAGCTTTCTGGATCCTTCGTTTGCAACTGCGACAGGACGCTGCTCAAAGCCGTCGGGTACTCACCTTTATCCAGGGACTCGACCGCCTTTTGATAAGCCACCTTCGGATCGTTTGCGGCAATTATCGCCAGCAGGCTCTGCTCCAGATTGTTCTGCTGATCAAGACCAGGACGCCTGGCGATACCTGGATTCGTAACATTGGTCGGCGGTTGCGTGGAACGCAGAAGCTGATAACCAAGCTCGGCATCATGGCGTCCCGCGGTCAGTACTAAGTCCTGTCGTAATTGATTTAAGTTTTGCACTTCGCCGCGATCCGTCGGATCAAAGTCAATCATCATCTGGCTGAGGATCACACCTGCGTCGGTTAGCAGTCCGCGCGCGCGGGCTGCGTTGCGATCCCAAAGCATATCGCCTGCGGCAATGTGTACTCGGATGCGGTTCTCTGGCAGCTTCAACCCCTGCGCTTCAGTAACTAACTGATCGAGCAAAGCAGTTGCCTTGGTCTCCAGCTTCAGTTTCTCTTCCTGTTGCTGCTGGGCGTCAGGCGTCGGTGGCGGAGTCGCTGACTGTGAGGCCGCGTCCTGGGCCGGCGCTATCACGGCGCTCGCCAGAATCAAAACTGTTGGGAACAAAGATGCTGCGATCCGTTTTAGAAACATTTGTCTTTACCTCGAAATTGATATGCGCGGGAAGATGGTCTGATTTCTTTAGACGGCCAGGCGGAGGATTTGGTTACCTAAAGCTGCAGAGACGTATCAGAAGCCCGACCGTAAGGGAGGGCAACAGTCGCGGCCACTCTGATTCAAGACAGCTATTACATTGATTCCGATAGTGGCTCCTCGCGAATGTGGCCCTCCCTCACGGTCGGGCTTCTGACACAAACCATCGTTTAGTGTGTTCCCTGAATCGCCTTTTCTTCCAGGAAAACGTTTCAAACAGACTTTCGAATTTACTTGCTCATGTTCATGCGGTAAGTTGTGGCGCGGATTTCCCACGGCTATCTAACCTTTTTGCAGGCGGAGAAAAACAAATGGATCAGCGAAGCGTAACTCATTACCGTTGGGAGGATATGCCGAAAGAGCCTCTGTCGGATGTGATCGAGCGGAGGCTAATCACCGGCGACCGGATGATGTTGGCCCACGTTTATCTTAAGCAGGGCGCCATCGTCCCGCGGCATTCGCATGAGAACGAACAGATCACTTACATCCTCGAGGGCGGACTGCGATTCTGGATCGGGCAGGATGAAGCGCAAGTGATCGACGTGATGGCGGGCGAGGTCCTGCATATCCCTTCGCACGTCCCGCACAAAGCGGAAGCTCTGGCGGACACGCTGGATGTGGACGTCTTCAGTCCACCCAGGCAGGATTGGTTGGACAAGACGGATGACTACTTAAGACAAAAGTAGTTGTAGCGCAAATTGTTAATTTGCGATTGAGCGCAAGAGTGACTGAGCGTCATGATGGTGAGGTCCGTACACCCCGCGTGAGCGGGTGGGGCCAACACTCATTCCGACAGAGACGCGCGATGATCCCACCCGCTCACGCAGGTGGTACTGACCTCATTGCTCACATAGTGGAGACAAACAATGGATCTCGGTCTCAAAGGAAAAGTCGCACTCGTAGCCGCTGCCAGCCGCGGACTGGGCCGGGCTGTCGCGGATGAACTTGCCGCGGAAGGCGCCGCGCTCGTTATCTGTTCGCGCACGGCTGAAGCAATCGAGCGGACCGCGAACGAGATCGCGGCGCAGACTGGGGCCGACATTTTCGCGCTGCCGTGCGACGTTTCCGAGCCCGGCGAAGTGGCCCACCTGGTGCAATCCGGCATCGAACGATTTGGCCGCATCGACATTCTGGTCACGAATTCCGGCGGTCCGCCGGCAGGTCCTTTCGAAAGCTTCACTCTCGATCAATGGGAAGCCGCGACCCGTCTCTTGCTCCACAGCTCGGTCGAACTGGCGCGGCAAGTTTTGCCGGGAATGAAAGAGCGTCGTTGGGGACGTATTCTCAACATTACTTCCATCGCAGTAAAGCAGCCGATCGACAACCTGATCCTCTCGAACAGTTTACGTGCGGCGGTAACGGGCATGGCGCACACGCTAGCCAATGAAGTCGCCTCTCTCGGTATCACGGTCAACAACATCATGCCGGGCTACACGCGTACGGAACGCGTGGAAGAGTTGGCGCAGATGATGGCTGACAAAGAAGGCATCACGCCGTCGGAGTTCATCGCGCGATGGGAAAAGGAAATTCCTATGCGGAGGCTTGGGGAACCGCGGGAGTTCGCCGCGTTGGTAGCGTTCCTGGTTTCCGAACGCGCGAGTTACATCACCGGGACCTCAATACCGGTTGACGGTGGATGGATCCGGGGGTTGCTGTAGCGCAAGTTGCTAACTTGCGCCGGTTCGCAAATTAACAATTTGCGCTACAGCAAACCTGGTCGTGGACGCTGAAGGCGTCCAATGTAATAGCCGGGGGCAACGCCCCCGGATCACACCCAAAAAAATCGTGACCCTGAAGGGGTCACATCGGCGAGTCAGAAATGCGACCCTGTCAGGGTCGGAATTGATGGTTTACACCAACCGGGGGGCGTTGCCCCCGGCTCTTACATTTCACGCCTTCGGCGTGAAGAGATCGATATCGGACTTCACTTATCCCTAACCTGCCTCGTCGCGCTCACAATCACCAGCTTCCAACCATCTATCGGAGTCTTCTCGACGTTAAGATGACTGGCGAGGTATGCCAGCCGTTGGGTCTCGGCTCCTTTGCCAATCGTGAAGCGGTCTCTGAGATAAGACGGCGGAATCGACTGGTAGTTCAGTGTGACCCGCACTGCAACACCAGTGCGCGTGCGGTCGTTGAGCGGTACGCGATAAATTATTTGATCAGCACCGCTAGCTCCCGCCTGGTTCATGTATTCCGGATCGCGTTCAGCATCACCATGCGGCCTGGTAAATTCTCCAAACGGTCCGTCAGCTCGCCAACCTTTCGGCAACAGACGATTGTTCTTCAGCACTTGATCCAAACCAACGAAGCTGGTGGTGATCTTTCCTTCAGGGTCGGCGATCACTTCCTCATAAATCTGCACCTGACCCTCATCATTGATGACTTCATAATGCGGCTGAAAAACTTGCTTGCGCGTCGTCTCGTCATAGAAGAACTCAGTCGGCAAGATATCTTCAGTCAAACCTTTGACGATAGCGCCGGCGTTGTTGGTGCGCCCCGAAGCCCAGACGACCTTGCCGGCCGCGTCCAGAACTTCAAAGGTCAGGAAAGCGCGGCGAAATCCGACGCCCGAAGGAAAGCCGTGGCCGGCAAGATTCTGAACCGCAACGCCGGCCTCGAGTGCACTCTCGGATTTCACGAGTGAAGTCACTTGGATGGTCGCGGTTTCCCTTCGCGCCAGATCGTAGCCCGAGCTTTGCGCCGTCAGCAGACCAGGAACCGCCACGCCGTACATGTAATCCGAGGTTCTGATTCCCAGAATGTCGGGGAACTGCTCGAAAAACATCAGGCCAAACTGGTTGATTCCAGTGAGAGTATGCCGCGAGTATTGATCACGAACGCGCACCGTTATGTCTTTGTCGGGCAGACGGAAGTCCGTGAAGGGATAGTTAACGTCTTCAATGTTGGCCGCGCGAAAAACAAGTTGCTGCCCCAGAAACTTTTTCTGCATGTGACAATCCTGGCAGGTGCGCACTTCGTCCTGTTTGATCGGTGCGCGCTCGTTCTGATAGACGCTGTTCTGCCATTCCGGATAAGTCATCTGCTCGTGAAACTCCTTTGACTTTCCGTTCTTGTCTTTTACCGGACGGCCGTTCCGATCAAAGACGGGCAGAATCACTGTGTGACAACTGCCGCACAATGCCGCTGACTGAACATGCGCGCCGAAAGCCGGCGTGATGCCCGTCGCGTTTTTCATGGGCTGCGTGATCAACTTATCGTAAGGACCGTTAACCACATTAGGCGGATCTACTTTGAACTTGCCGGTGAAAGTTGCCGGTGTTCCCAGGCCATCTTTTGAAATCCGGTGACACACGTCGCACGAAACCCCGTCGCGGGCCAGAGCGCCGTACTCAGCGTCCGCGTCACCAGGCCGCGCATAGACCATGTCGTGTTCGAAAGGCTTCTGCTTGTCAGATTCGATCTGTCTTTGGCCCATTACGCCGTGACATCGATAGCAGGTGTTATCGAGGAACCCCGCCTGCGACGGCCGCATAGTCTTTTCGGATTCGAGTTGCGCGTGAAAGATCGGGTCGCGTCCGGCCAGGCCCATCATCGACGCGCGCCATTCCGTGTAGGGCGAAAGGTTGATGGGCGGCTGTAGCGCTTCGGTGAAAAGAAACGCCATGTTCTCTTTCGAAGCGGAATGGCAACCGAGGCATTGGCTGGAGGTAAGAAAACCTTTCGGGCCGCCGGGGGCCGCGACAACGTGATCAAGCGACTCACCTGGAAAGCGCTTCACCTCGGCTAAAGGTTTTAGCGGCAGGCCTCTGAACAGCTTTAGAAAGTTTGGTTCGGGAGTTTTGCGCGCGGTACCGAACGGGCCTCCTCTGACTTCTTTCGTGGTGGCGACCTGCTGATGCTCATCTTTGGTTGCCGGCGGTAGAGGCTGCATCGTCGGCGCTGAGATGAAAAAAGAGATGGGGTCGCCCTCAACGTTCTTGACCGTGCTGAAGGTTGATTCCTTTTCGGCCGAGGCATGACAGCGCAGACAATAGAGACCAAAGCCGGAATCCGGATAATCCAGATCGGGATTATCCGAAGAGTAACCCGGCGCCTGGAACGACCAGTACCAACCGTCATAAGAACCTTTCTTGTCCCTGACCATGATGGTCCAGGCGCTCAACTTCGAACCTTCTTTAGCTGGAGAAGGAAACATTTCTTTGACGATCACCGCTCCGTTGGCGATCTCGCCCTCGCGGTTGCGATGCTTGAGCCAGTCCCAGGCTTCCGGCGAGTAAAAAATCTTGACTGCGTTATGCGTGCCAAAAGAACTGCCGTTCATAAACGGTCCGGTGTTGCGAATTTGAGAGTCCGCCACCCAGCTGCGATAACATCCCTGATCGAGGAAGGAGCCAAGTAACTTCTCGAATTTCTTAACGCCGATGTCGCTCGGGTTGGGAAGTGGAAACGGGATCTCACAACGTTTGGCCGAGGCTTGGCCCGGGCTTTGTGCCTGGCTGGGTTGCGACTCGATAGCACTAAGAGAAATGAGCGCCGCCAGGCCGGCGAGAGCGGCAACGACGAGTAACCGAATGGGGGATTTGTGGGTCATGGTTCCTTTGGCTCGTCGGATGTTGAGCGTGTTGGGCGCCCAGATATACTAGACTACAACACACGGGTCTGAGAAGAGTTTTGATTGTGGCACAGACTTCAGTCTGTGATTCGTTTTGGTTACGCTTAATCACAGACTGAAAGTCTATGTCACTCGTTATTAAAGGCCCAGCCGCGGAGCGGCAAAAGATCTGAAGCCCACGGCGTCAGCCGTGGGTATGGGTTGGGACCATGGGATAGCCGCAGAGCGGCGACATAATAACCAGTGATCCCATGGCTCACGCCATGGGCTACAGATCTTTCGCCGCTCCGCGGCTGATCTCACAGACTGAAGTCTGTGCCACTTGCACGGATGTTGCTCGATGATAAAGAATCGATTGTCGACGCACACGGCGAGTAGTGTGTGCGCGTCAGGAGGATTGCTGTTGGATACCGTACTAGTGGTGGGACATGTGGCGGGACACCTTGCGTCGGTCCTGACCATGGCCGCTTATCTCTTGAAAGACATACTCTGGCTGCGCTTCTTGACGATCCTCTCATGCTTCGCCGGAATTGCTTTCAACTACGTCGTGCCAGCCACGCCGCTCTGGAGCGTTATCTATTGGAATCTGCTGTTCGCCGTCATCAATATTGTGCAGGTCGCGATCATTATCAAGGAGCGCTCCGGCGTCCACTTTACTGATGAAGAGAAAGAGCTGCATGAAACGCTCTTCAAAAACTTTGCTCCCTTTGAGTTCATGAAGCTGATGCGTATCGGTAAATGGTTGGAAGCCAAACAGGGCGAGACCCTGGCGACCGAAAAGCAACCCATCAATGCAGTGATGTTGATTTACAACGGACTGGTTGGGGTAGAGTTGAATGGCAAGGAAGTAGCCAAGTTGAAAGATGGAAACTTTATCGGCGAGGTCAGTTTCATCACCGGCGGCGCGGCGACGGCCACGGTGCGGGCCCTGATGCCGACGCGTTACATCGCCTGGCCCAAGGAAGAAATCAGCAAACTTTTGAATCGCAACCCCAGCATGAGATTCGCGATGCAGGCGATGTTGAGCACCGACTTGAGCAAGAAGCTCATGCATCGCGCCCCCTCGTTTCACGGCAAGATGGATCTGGATGCGATTTTGAAGAAGCCGGATAAGTAGCTTTCCCACGGTCCCCGCGGCGATCGAGGTCATTACCGGGAACAGGTGATGGAGCGCGGACATCCTGTCCGCCTGAGCGCGAAGCGCGAACAGCCGAAGTCAACAAGCTGCTGTTTAGGGTGCCGACTTCAGTCGGCTTGTTTCTCAATCGAAAAGCCCGACTGAGGTCGGTACTCTGAACGCCTGGTTGCCAGGACGGCGTCCTGCTCCTTTACGAAATGCAATTCTCGGCTTAACCTGCGTCAGATGCGTATTCCAGCACTAATCTTCGTTTCAGCAATCGTGTCTTTAGCCCTCGCTGCGGCCAACTCCAACCCTTCTACTTCAGCTCAACCAGACCGCTTGCAGCCGAACACGCTCTGTGCGAAAGACGAGCGAGTAATCTTCAATTGTCCCGTCAAGCGTCCCGCAAAGATCGTTTCGCTATGCGCGTCGAAGGATTTGACCAGCGCACAGGGGTACCTGCAGTATCGCTTTGGCTTGCCGGGAAAAATCGAGCTGGAGTATCCGAAGGATCGAAAAGGTACTCAGGAGAAGTTTCAATACACGCACTACTTTCGCGCGCGGTTCGACCTGACCTCTATTAACTTCAATGTAGACGGTTACGAGTACTCAGTCTTCGACGATTACAACGGCGAAGAGAAGCCGGCAATAACTTCGCGCGGCGTCAGCGTTACCGCGCCCGGCAAACCGAAAGATGCGAGCTTCGTCTGTAGCACGAAACCGAAAGCGGATTATGCGGATTTGCAGGCGGTGCTGCCGAACGGTCAGTAATAGAGTCCTCGACGGATCATTTCATGATGGATCCAACATTCGAGGCGGCCGCGGCCGGTGTCCAGCCGCGTTCACGCGGCTTTCCCCCCGGGTTACTAGCCCAGCCCTTTGTAGAGCCTGTGTCAAAACTTCGGACGTGCGACTAAGGTAACCATTTCTTAAACGCAGAGGGCGCAGAGGTTTTCGCAGAGGTACGCAAAGTACGGTGCTTCTCTGCGCGCCTTCGCGAAAACCTCTGCGTCCTCTGCGTTAAGATCCTCTTTGAGATCCCACATCCTGAGGTTTGACACAACCTCTTTTACGACTGGTTTGCACGGAAAAGATTTGTGAGTCTGACATTCTCGGGCCAGGCGATTTTCGATCGAAGTGCTTACGGATGCGGCCCTCCCTCACGGTCGGGCTTCCGACACATGCTCCTTCCGGATGCTCACGTGGATGATGCCAAGCACACTGAAGCGCGCTGACGTAATCACAAGCGCTGGTCTAACAACCCTGCGGGCAAGCCCGATGAATCGGGCTATTTGAGTTCCAGCAAATAAAACTTCCTGCTCACCGGATGCGTGAGATTTCGCCAACGGGACAGTGACCTGTTGCTCACAATTTCGAATCCCATCGAATCAAATAGAGCGCGCCATTCATCGTCGCGGCGAAACGTGCAGGGTCCCGTGCGTGCGCGCCACTGTTGATTGTGAAGCCGGCAGACTCCTTTGTCCCAAAAACTCAAAGGCATATCTTCATAGATGACTGCGCGACCGCCATCGCGCAGCACCCGGCGAACTTCTTCGAGCACGATCGAAACGTTCTGCGCGTGATGCAGGACATAGCAAAGCAGCACCGCGTCGAATGATTTATCCGGCGCCGGGAAACCCCCGCCATCGTATTGACGATAATCGATCGGCGCGGCGGCGGTCGCGCCCAGGTCTATGCCCGACGCTCTGGCGCCGAGCATGGCGCTGAGATGATGCGCGATGAAGCCGTTACCACAACCAACGTCCAGGACTTCTGACCCGGGAGGAAGGAAGCGCGCAATCTCCAAAGCCATATCGTACGAGCGGCCGACCTTGCGGCGGCGGCGTTCGCGCTGCCAACGACGC
This sequence comes from Blastocatellia bacterium, assembly GCA_033857635.1. GTDB lineage: Bacteria > Acidobacteriota > Blastocatellia > Pyrinomonadales > Pyrinomonadaceae > UBA11740. The sequence goes on along the minus strand of JAWVDF010000027.1, from coordinate 100,369 downwards.
TTGAGGGCCTTGAGAACGCGCGCACCAAAATAATTTGGCTGCGCCACAGCGTGGCGCCCAGAAGGTAGCCAGGGGTCAGCGACCGTTCGGCCGCGCAGCCCCTGGTCACGTTGGCCCAAATGATCGCGCGTTGAAAGTGCGCAAGAAATTTCTGAGGACCCTATCGGACTCATTGTTGATGGCGGCGCGTTTAGCGCCGGCCACTGGTTACCTTCTACCCCGCCGTTAGTGCTCATGCCGCATCACCTCAGCAAGCACGATGCCGAATCCGGGGCCGCAATTTTTTGTGAGAGAAAATGGCGCATCATTCGCTGGCGCGAGAAAGCGGCGACCCTTGGCTGCCAGAATGGTAAGACACTTGGCGTGGTTCTTGTGAGTTGTTCGCGCTTCGCGCTCACGTGCGGACGGGACGTCCGCGCTCCCAGCGGCGAGTTGCCTCTGCTCGCGGATGTTACTTATTTTGCGAAGCTCATTCGAATCGCTCCGGTTCCGGTTCGGTTCAACTCAAGGATATACTTTCGAAACGCAATAGCATTCCAATGGAGGTTTCGGATTCTTATGCTGTTTAAGGCTGCGGCCCTCGCTCTTTTCCTCGGCGTCTTTGTATTTGCTCAAACCGGATCTCGCATGAAATCAAACACGCTGCCGCCCGGCTACTGGCCTTTGGAAAAAAGCCGGCCGATCATCGACAAGACCCAAACGATCACTTTGTCGCCGGACTTGTCGCGGTTAACTGACGGAGAGCGCAAGGCGGTCGCGAAGCTGCTGGAGGTAGGGAAGGTTTTTCAGAGCATCTTTGAAGATCAGAGACACAAGCAAGCGCTCTCTTCATATCGCGATCTGATCCAGCTCGACAAGCGAAGTGGTACCACGCCCGCGACCCGGAATCTGACCTTTCTTTATAGACTTAACCAGGGGCCGATCGCCACCACGCTCGAAAACAAACGAGAGCCGTTCCTGCCCGTCGATCCGGTCGTGCCGGGAAAGAACGTCTACCCATGGGGCGTGAAGAAGGAAGAGATCGAAAGCTTTCTCGCCGCGCATCCGGAGAAGCGCGACGAAATCATGGAACTGCGTTCAGTTGTCAGAAGCGCAAGCACTTTAAATGCGAATGCTGATCTGGCGAAGCTGCGCAAGTATCCGGTGCTGGATACGCTTCATCCTGGCTTGCGGACAAGCCTGTTGGAAGTTTCACGCAAAGGCGCAAAGGCGCAGAGCTCTTCCGACTTTTATTCGGTGCCTTACTCCGTAGCTTACGCGGACGAGTTGATCAAAGCGCACGGACTGCTGAACGAAGCCGCTGATGCTTTGCAAAAGGACGACGAGGAGTTTGCCCGGTACCTGCGCAATCGCGCGCGCGATCTTTTGTCTGACGATTACGAGTCAGGCGACGCGGCCTGGGTCACCGGCCACTTCAAAAATCTCAACGCCCAAATTGGATCGTACGAAACTTACGACGATGAGCTTTATGGGGTGAAGACCTTCTTCGCTTTCAGTCTGTTGGCCACGCGACAGCAAGAGACGACTGCGTTGAGGCAGGCGATGAAGGGCTTGCAGGCTTTGGAAGATTCGCTGCCCTACGATCATCACAAGAAAGTCCGCGAAGATATTCCGGTCGGCGTTTACGACGTGGTGGCCGACTTTGGCCAGGCGCGCGGAGGTAATACCGCCACCATCCTGCCCAACGAAAGTTATCTGGCGCGTCGCTATGGGCGCACGATCCTGCTGCGCGCGAACATCATGCGCGATCCGAATATCTTTGAAGGCACGTCGCGCAACCTTTCGGCCGCGCTGGGAGAAGATCAAGCCAAGGCCCTGACGCCCGACGGAAACTTCTACCGGACGCTCTGGCATGAAGTCGGTCACTATCTTGGCGTCGATCGAACCAAAGACGGCCGCGATCTCGATCAGGCTTTGCAGGATGACGCCAGCACTCTGGAGGAGATGAAGGCGGATCTGGTGTCGCTGTTTGTCGCGGAAGCTCTGCACAAGCAGGGTTACTATACCGATGAGCAGCTAAGATCAGTTTACGCGGGCGGTATTCTGCGCGTGCTGCAGAACAACAAGCCGCGTCGCGATCAGCCTTACAACACGATGCAGTTGATGCAGTGGAATTACTTCCTGGAAAATGGGTTGTTAACCTTTGAAAATGCCAGGCTGCGGATTCATTACGACAAGTACCACTCGGTGGTCGGCAAGCTTTTGCAAAAGGTGCTCGAGGTCCAATATAACGGTGACAAGGCCGGGGCGGATCGGTTCATCGATCAATACACCACCTGGAAAGACGACCTGCACGGTGTGGTAGCAAAGAACATTCGCGACCAGTCGCGTTATCGATTCCGGCTGTTCAAGTACACCGCCCTGGGTGAGTAGTGGCACAGGCTTTAGCCTGTGATTACTACCGCAAACCACAGACTGAAGTCTGTGCCACGAAGATATGAAACGAGATCCGCGCACGATTTTCCTCACCCTGGGCCGGTGTCTCAAACTGCAATGCCCTGCCTGTGGCCGCGCATCCATTGTCGAGCGGCCCTTCCAACTAAAGCATCGCTGTACGGAGTGCGGGGTGATCTTCAAACGCGAGGAAGGATTTTTTGTCGGGGCGATCATGGCCAACGTGATCGCTACTGAAGTAATTATTCTGATTGTATATTTTCTTTCCCTTTTCCTCACCAACCTCGACGAACAGAAGATGCTGACTGTGCTCTTTGTGTTGGGCGTCACATTCCCGCTGGCGTTCTATCATCATAGCTGGAGCTTTTGGTTGGGCATCGATCACTTGATCGAAGGATTGTCGCGAAGCGAAAAGAGTTTGTAGCGCGGAACGCGAACCCCAACGCTGGGAGCGCGGACGTCCCGTCCGCATTGAGCGCGCAAAGCATGAACTTTTACAGCAATAGACAGCGTCCTTCGCGAGCGATGCGGACGGGACGTCCGCGCTCCCAGCATCCGGATAGCCTGATTCAATTAGAAATCTCAAACTGACTCACTACTCGTCAGGCTGAATCCTCCCCACCTATGCTACCCTCCTCTCGATGTCCGAACGACTGCAGCAACGCGACCTGGTTCGCGAATTTCTTAGCTACATACAGGTCGAGAAGGGCCTCTCGCTCAACACTCTGCAAAGCTACGCCCGCGATATTGCCAAGCTTCAGGCCTGGGCCGAAAAGAACCGTAAGCAGATCGAGAAGCTCGAGCGCACCGACCTGCGCGAATGGATTGCCAGCATGTCGCGGAAGGGCCAGGCGCCCGCAACCGTTTCACGCGCGGTGAGCGCCGCCCGCGGTTTCTTTCGCTTCCTGATGTTGGATGGACACATCAAACGCCACCCGGCGGAAGACATCCACACGCCGCAAAACAATTCGCGCCTGCCGCAGTTTCTCAGCGAGGAAGAAATGGAGCGGCTGTTGTTTGCGCCCGACATCAAGACGGACATCGGGGTGCGGGATCGGGCTATGCTCGAAGTTCTGTACGCGGCGGGCCTGCGCGTGTCAGAGATGTGCTCTTTGAAGACGAGCGACATCGACGTCGATGCGGCGCTCCTCACTTGTCACGGAAAAGGAAGCAAGCAGCGTCGCGTTCCGATCGGCAAGAGCGCCGTGCACTGGCTGCAGCGGTACCTGGGCATTCGGAAGCAGATGGGCAGTGAGGCGAGGCCGGAGTTGTTCCTGCATCGCGGAAAACAAATCACCCGGCAGACGGTTTGGTCTCTGCTCAAGAACTATGCGGCTCAGGCGGGCGTGCCGGACATTTCCCCGCACACTCTGCGTCACAGCTTCGGCACGCACCTGATGCAGCACGGCGCGGATTCGCGTTCGGTGCAGGCGCTGCTCGGGCACGCTGATATTTCGACTACCGAGATCTATACGCACATCACCAACCTGCACATGCGCAAGGCGTATGATCGGTTTCATCCGCGGGCGCGCGGGGTCGGTGGTAAGAGCAAGTGAGTTGGACATGAGGTCAGTACCACCCGCGTGAGCGGGTGGGGCAGGGTAAACGTAAATTATTAGCGTTGCTTGAGTGTCATGCCCACCCGCTCACGCGGGTGGTACTGACCTCATGCTGGAAGCCGAAGGCTTACCGCCATGTGCTGCGGCATAGCCGCAAAAGTTTCGGATGAAGGCCAATCCTACAACCGAAGTCACCCGCACCTATCTCGAAATGCGCGATCCCGCCGAGCTAAACGGAGCGGTGTATGACGATCCAGGTGTGCGCATTGAACGGATTCCTGAATGTCCGCCGTCGCTCTTTCGCTCTCTTTATGTCGAGGTCGGTCGCAACTATCACTGGATCGATCGGCTGCCGTGGACTGATGAAGACATAATCGCCCACGTAAGCCAACCGGAGATCTCTCTGTGGTTGATGACCGAAGACGATCAGACCGCGGGCTATTTCGAATTACGTCGTTGCAATGACGGTTCAGTTGAGATCGCTTACTTTGGGTTGTTGCCGGAATTCATCGGGCGCGGTTTGGGCAAGCATCTGCTGACGCGTGCCGTCGAACAAGCCTGGGCCGAAGGCGCGAATCGTGTCTGGCTGCACACTTGCACTCTCGATGATCCGGCCGCTTTGCCGAATTATTTGAAGCGAGGGTTTCAGACCTTCAAGACTGAGAAGTATGACTTTGAGAAGTAGCAAACTCCGGGGTTCTCTGTGAGAGTCGCACAGAGCAATCGTTAACCCCTCAAGCCGATTAGTTGGAAAGCGAACCTCGTTGCTGGGAGCGCGGACGTCCCGTCCGCATTACGCGCAAAGCGCGAACGTTCCAAATAGTGGCACAGACTTCAGTCTGTGATTCCGATCGATTGGTGAGGCCAATTGCAAAAAATCACAGACTGAAGTCTGTGCCACCATCCGCGCCGTCCGCGCTCAAAGCCAATGCGTTCACTTCGCGTCCGGCGGCACTGCTCCCGTATTTCCGTTCAGGAATCTGTCGAACCAGTAGAGCTGCCAGTTCAAACTCTCGACCAGATGCTTTGGCTCACCCGCGCGCGTCAGGTTATGGTTCTCGCGCGGAAAGAAAACGATCTCGGTCGTGACGCCGAAGTGTTTGAGGGCTCGAAACCATTGCTCTCCCTGTTCGATGGGCACGCGAAAGTCGTTGTCCGAATGCAGGATCAGCGTTGGCGTCTTAACGTTCTGCGCGTACTTCAAAGGCGAGCGGTCCCAGTAAAGTTCGTACTTCTGAAAGATGTCACCGCCAAAATCGGGCGCGTGCCCATAGGCGCCATCGCGAGTGCCGTCATCCGAAATGAAATTTGAAAGACTGCGCAGAGTGACCGCGGCCTTGAAGCGATCAGTGTGACTGACAATCCAGTTGGTCAGGTAACCTCCATAGCTGCCGCCGGTCACACCCATTCGACCTTGATCGATCCACGGATACTTTTTCACGGCCGCGTCCAGGCCGTTCATTACGTCGAGATAATCCTTGCCGCCCCATTCGCCCGCGATCCCGCGTTCGAACTTTTGCCCATACCCGGTTGACCCGCGCGGATTCGTAAACAGGACCGCATAACCTTTCGCCGCGTACACCTGAAACTCCTGGTACCAGTCAACTCCGTACTGGCCTGCCGGTCCGCCATGAATACTCAAGATCAGAGGATACTTCCTGCCGGCTTGCCATCCGAATGGTTTAACGAAGAACGCGTCGACGTCCCAATCGTCGGCGCTCTTGTAGGTAAAGCGCTCGACATCGGCAAGGTGTACCTGCTTCCAAAGTGCATCGTTTAGATTTGTCAGCCGGCGTTCGTTCTTGCCATCCAAATCCGTTACATACAAAGTGTCGAGGTGCTTGAAGTCGTTTGCGAGATAAGCAATCGTCCGGCTTCCAAAGTTGAAATCCACACTGCGAACTGCGCGCGCGCCGGAAGTGACCTGCGCGACTGACTTGGCGGGCAGGTCGACGCGAAAGATTTGCACCTCACCCTTCACGCCAGTCTCGAAATAGATCGACTTGCCGTCGTCCGACCATCGGAGTGCATTAGGAATTAGATCAAGGCCATTCGCGGCGAGCACCGACGGCGCGCCTCCGGTCGACGGAGCGAGATAGATCTTCGGATGATCGCGATCGCGAATCTCGCCCGTGAAGGCAATCCATTTCCCATCCGGAGACCACCGCGGCTGGTTATCAGCTTCCTCGTGATCCGAGATTTTCGTGAGCTTGCCACCTTCGGCACTAATCACCCAAACATCACTGTTTCGATTCTCTTCGTACTCTTTCCCGGTACGATTTGAGACGAAGGCGAGGCGCGTCCCCTCGGGCGACCATTGCGGATCGCTGTCGTTCCAGTCGTCGCCTTCGGTGATTTGTTTCGCGCTGCCTGAGTTCACTTCGACGACCCAAAGGTGTGTGCGCCGGTCGTCAAACCAGCCGGTGTCATTGAACTTGTACGAACTGTTTTTGTAATGACGAACGTCGCTGCGATCTTTGTTGTCCGGGCGGCCGTCACTCGGGCCCACCCGGCTGACGACCACTAAACGCGTGCCGTCCGGCGACCAACGAAAAACACTCACGCCATTTTTTAGATTGGTGATTCGCTTTGCTTCACCGCCGTTCATCGAGAGCAGATACACCTGAGCGCGTAGCGGTTCCGTGGTGCCGGCTGGAGCCGAACCAGGGGCGCCGGCGGGAGTTGCTTCCGCCGGTCGCGAAGAAAGAAACGCCAAAGACTTTCCATCCGGACTCCAGCGCGGCGAAGTGGAAGACTGTGGTGCAGTGGTGAACTGCCAGGGCGCGCGCCCTCCGTCAGTTGCCGTCATCCAGATCGAAGAGTTGCGGCGGTTCTGCGCTCGATCGACTTTCGTCACCACGTAAGCCACCAGCTTGCCATCAGGCGAGATCTGCGGATCGCTGACGAACTCAAACGAGTAGTAGTCTTCGGGCGTAATGCCGCGCGGCGTTTGCGCGGTCAGACTCGGAACGACCGTCAAACAAAGAACCAGCGCCGAGATCGAGATTATTACGCGAGCAGTTTTCATGAGACGTTCTCTCCGATGAGTTGGATCTAGTGGACGGATGATAGTAACTCAAGCTATTACCTGGCACGCAGGCTTTCTACTCGGCCTGCCTTGTGGAAAACGCGCACCTCTCCGCTGGGAGCGCGGACATCCTGTCCGCCAGGGCGAAGCCCGCTCCAATCTAACCAAAGAGTAAATCAGGATTTCGCGCTGCGTGCTCAGGCTGACGGGATGTCCGCGTTCCGCGAATCACAGCTCATCAAACATCACTTCGTCGACATAGCACCAGCCCCATTCTTCGTCGGGCTGAAATGACTTGATGATCGGGTGCCCGGTCGCGTGAAAGTGTTTCGTGGCATGTTTGTTCGGCGAAGAGTCGCAGCAGCCGACATGGCCGCAGGTCATGCAGAGGCGCAGGTGCACCCACACGCCGCCGATGCGCAGACAATCTTCGCAGCCGTCGGCGCTGGGGGTTACTTCTCTTATCTGATCCAAATGTGAACATTCCATTTTCGTGTTTCTCTCCCCTCACTTCGGCTTTGCCGCGGTTTTGGCGAACCCGCCATTCATTCATATCACAGAGGACACAGAGAAACCTTTTTCAACCGGACAGGCAAACAGGTCGCTTGCCAGCTGCGTGGGGCACCTGAAGATGCGTCCTTTATCTAATTCACGCTCTTCTCTGTGCCCTCTGTGGTTAGATCACTTGACCCCCACGATCCCTGCGTCCAAAAGTTTCTTAATCATGCGCAGAGTGTCCGCCTCGCGAAAGGGGCAAACGGAGAGAATCGACTCGATGTCCGACTCGCCGTTGATACGCGACAGCACAAAGCCTTCCTGCGGACCAAGTCTCTCGTGCTCCAGCTGATCCATCGAAACCAGGATGCGCGGAACCGCGCGCGGAGACAAACCGCCGGCATAGATCTGCGCGATGAATTTCTTCTCGGCGTCTTCGCGCAACCGTTGGGCTTCGCTGTTTTTCGATTCCTGCTCGAGCGCGCCGTGAATGATCGCCAAAGCATTCTCGGCATTGTTGTCTTTGATCTCAGCGCGGGCCATCTTGAGTAACTCAGGAACGGTCTTGGGCAATTTGAGCGCGGACAAATCGGTCGACGCCTCCGCCACCGGCTCGGGTGCTTCGCCAGCAACTTTGATGACGCCTTGATCGACCAGATCAAAAAGTAAAGCGCACGCATGGAACAGCGAGGTGTGCATGTTGTAGCAAATCTCGGCCGCGGTCATGTGCTTTTCGACGTGGTAGAGGACCTGTCGAGTTTCCGGACTCGCGTTGCTCAGTGATTGCGTCCAGCCGGGATTCAATTCAAAGAAAGTTCGCTCGGAAGGGATGACTGTGCGATAACGCGACCATTCATCGATGCGATAGATGCCATCCATGATTACTTTGGTGACTTCAACCTGGATGCGAATCAGATCTTTCGGCGGAGGTTCGTTATCGAAAAACTCAAAGTGCGCTTCGCCCCAGATAAACAGATCGTAGATGATATCGAGTGTGCGCGTGCGCAGGACTTCAACCACGTCCGCCTGGCTGACAAAACCGCGCGACGCCAGGATCACGCCGAGCTTGCCGCCCTGTTGGCGCTGAATATCCATCGCCGTTTGCAGTTGGGCTTCTTCGATCTTGCCGTAATGCAGCAGCACCTGGCCCAGGTACTCTTTCGGATCGTTGGAACTGGAACCGACGATTAGACCTTGTTCAAGATAGATGTGCTTGACGATGGTGCCGAGGCCGAGCTTGAGCGTGCCGGTCTTGCGACCTGACGCCAGAAACTGGAGCAGGTCAGAAACACTCATTGTGTTCAGAGTTCCGCGAATTCCCATCGGGTGAATCCTAGCAGCTCTTTGGAGGAAGTTTCTAAACTAGCGTGGAACCCAGGGCAAGTGAACTGAGACCAGGCAATTTTCAGGCTAAACCAGATTACAGTTTTCGGCGGGAAAGATTCAAGTGTTTGGCGCGCAGGTGGTGTCCGAATTTCATATGAGGTCAGTACCCGGAGCGTTAGCGACCGGGTCGTTGCGTAACGGCTTGGAATCGCGAAGGAGGCCCGGTCGCTACCGCTCCCGGTACTGACCCCACAACAGAGAAGGGCCCGCCTTGCCGGCGCTAATCGGCGAAATCTGTGTAATCTGCGGATGACTCTGCTTCATAGAGGCTTCAGCGCGCTGCGCGCAAGTTTCTTTTTCAGATCCGTATAGCCCTGATCGCCCGCGACCAATTGGCCCAGGACTTTGCGAATGCCTCGGTGCCCGCGCGCGAAGTGGATCATGCGCTCGGTGAAAGGCGCGCCCCAGAAGTTTCCATAAAACTTTCGCCGCATCTGCGAAGCACGCTGCAGTTCGCGGCCAAAGTCTGCTCGCCAGCGTTGTTCGTACTGCAGAGGCGAGCCGGCCAGATAACTTTCGGCAAAAAGCTCGGCGGAGCGCAAAGCATAATAGATGCCTTCCCCCGTAACCGGATCGGCAAAGCCGGCCGCGTCGCCCAGCAAAGCCCATTGCTCGCCGCAGGCGTGGCGCGTGTCCCAGGTGCGCGGCTCGAGGCCGGGAATGCGCGCCGCATAACGCTCGGCGGATTTTTTTAGTTGGCTTCTGATGTGCCGCAAATTGGTAATTTGCGCTGCTTCTTCCCCGCTCAACCAAAGCCGCATGCGCGGACGCAAATTACCAATTTGCGCTACAGCGTAATAGCTGACCATGAAATCCCAGAGCAACTTATCGAGCGCTTCGTGATCGAACGCATCCTGAGTTGTCGCGATACCAAACGAAATATGATCCGGTCGCGGAAACGCCCAGGCGTACCCCACCCACTTGGGCAGAAAAGCGACGACGGTCGCTGCATTGCCGTCATTAGGTAAAGGCGCGCGATAACCAAAGGCGACTTCCATCTCAGCCGGCGGCAAAGGCCCTGCGAGCTTCTTCGCAATCGCGCTGTTGGCGCCGTCGGCTCCCACCAACCATTTACAACGGAACTCTGCACCGCTTTGCGTCTGAACAACCCAGCCGGCATCTGTTTGTTTTAAGCCTCGGCCTGAGATCTTTTCCGCGAAAACCTGTGCGCCCGCATCACACGCGCGCTCGCGCAGGAAAGTGTCGAAGGCGATTCGCGAATAGACTGCAAACGGCTCGTCGAGTTTCAAATGCAGATGTTTGCCTGAAGGCGAGTACATATCGAGCTCGTCGATCGTGCGTCCGACCGCTTCGAGCAGGTGCGGCCAGGCCTTCAAAGCTTTCGAGGTTACACCACCGCCGCAGGCCTTTGGCTCTCCCGGCGGACGGCCGTCAAACAACGCCACGCGCACGCCTGCACGGGCCAGGCGTTCGGCGGCAAACGATCCGGCGGGACCGGCGCCCACGATTAAGACATCGAAGTGCTGCATATGAGAGTCATGATAGTTGGGTCTAAGGCTTACTGGCAAAGATGGACTCTAATTAAATGGAGCGCGGACATCCTGTCCGCCTGAGCGCGAAGCGCGAACCGGCGTTTGAGCTGATGGCGGGAGGCTGAGCGTGCTGCGCACGCTGGCGGACAAGGATGTCCGCGCTCCAGTTTCAAATTGCTGACGCGCGGGCTTCTAGCACGCTCGCGGCGGTGCTAAACTCACGTCGTTAACTGCACAATATTCTCTGTGACCTCTGTGGTGGTAGCTTATGGCCAACACTAGCTCATTGGTCTTCGCCGGTATCGCCCCGCATCCTCCGATCATGGTTCCGGAAGTGGGACGCGATGCAAGCCTCGAAGTGCGTCGATCGATCGACGGCATGGCTGAACTCACCGAACGCGTGATTCGCAGCGGCGCCGAGACCATCGTCATGATCTCGCCGCACGCGCGACTCGAGCCGGAAGCGTTTGTTGCTTACGATGGCCCGCAACTGTATGCCGACTTTGAGAACTTTCGCGCACCTACTGCAACCGTTCAGGCCCAGCTTAACGATGAACTGTTGAGCGAGATCAGTCGCGTCGCTGTTGAGCAAGGACTGACCACCCACAGAATTCGCGGTGACGATCTGGATCACGGCACCTCTGTACCTCTCTATTTTCTGCAAAGGTATGGATGGAATGGGCGGCTGGTTGCGCTGGGCTACAGCTTTCTTTCAAGCGAAGCTCACCTGCGGTTCGGACAGTGCATCAAGCAGGCAATTGAATCAGTCGGAAAGCCGGTCGCGTTCATCGCCAGCGGCGATCTGAGCCATCGGCTGAAGCCCGAGGCGCCCGCCGGCTATAACGCGCAAGCGCATCTGTTCGACGAAGAAGTAGTCGACGCGGTTCGCAGTTGCGCAACCAAACGGATCGTCGATCTCGATCCCGAATTGCGCCGTCTGGCCGGTGAGTGTGGCTATCGCTCGATGCTGGTCGCCATAGGAGCCGCGCAAGAGCTCGACCCATCGTGTGAGGTAATCAGTTACGAAGCCCCCTTCGGCGTCGGCTACCTGGTAGCCCAACTATTCGCCGCCGCCGGGAGCGCGGACATCCTGTCCGCACAGCGCGCTCAACCTGGGAGCGCGGACGTCCCGTCCGCACAGCACGAGAAGCGTGCTCCGAACCTCGCAGCGACAACCGGCAATGAATTACCCGCACTCGCTCGCCAGGCAGTTGAGACCTTCGTTAAAGAAGGCCGAGCACTGCCGACTCCCGAACACCCTTCCGACCTTCTCAACCAACGCGCCGGCTGCTTTGTCTCTATCAAGACTCGCACGGGAGACCTGCGCGGCTGCATCGGAACCGTCGACCCGATGAAGGACACTCTGGCTGAAGAAATAATCTTCAACGCGATCAGCGCGGCCACAAACGATCCGCGCTTCAAGCCAGTCAGCGAGGATGAACTCCCGGAATTGAAGTACTCAGTCGACGTGCTTTCTTCACCCGAACCGGTGCAGCAGGACGATCTTGATCCCGCAGTTTATGGTGTCATCGTTGAAGATAAAGCAGGTGCGCGCAGGGGGCTGTTGCTTCCTAATCTAAAAGGGATCGAGACTGCGGTTGAGCAGGTAGAGATCGCTGCGCGCAAGGCCGGGATTCGGCCGGAAGAAGAACTCAGGCTATGGCGATTTCGGTCGGAGAGGTTTCGGGAAAAGTAGCGCAAATTGGCAATTTGCGCCACACTCATCTAGATATCGAGGTTCCTTACATCCAGCGCGTTGTCTTCGATGAACTTGCGTCGCGGCTCGACAGCGTCCCCCATCAGGATGGAAAAAATATCATCGGTTTCGACGGCGTCGTCGATCCTGACTTGCAGCAGGGTACGCTTCTCCGGGTTCATAGTTGTTTCCCAAAGCTGCTCGGGATTCATTTCGCCCAGACCTTTGTAGCGCTGAATCGACAAATCCTTTTTGGCCGCGGCCAAGACTCTCTCGAGCAGCGCTTCGCGCGTTGGAATTTCTTCACTGGTCCCGTTGGTCCCGGTCAGGAACGGTGGCGCCAGTTCGTCTTCCAGAGTCATATAGAGATCGACTGCTTTTTGAAACTCGACATAGCTGGCGAAGTTCCAATCGATCGAGACAGTCACGCCCGAGGTGGTCGTAGCTTCTATCTCCCAAAGGCCGTGTTCTTCATCAGTCGAAAGATCCGTTTTGAAACCTGCCTTGTCCAGAGCTTTCTCAACGGTCGCCATTAGATCGCCGTCCTGGAAAATCCCTCTGAGAGTAACGTCAGCTTTCCGCCACACACCCTTCTTGCCGGCAAAAGCTTCGAGCAGAGTATTCAGTAACCGCGTATCTCCAGCCAGCCGACGTGCAGTGCGTTCCGTATAGCGTTTCAGATCGACAAGCTTTTCCAGGGAAGCGGCGAGCTCTTTACCTTCGATGTCATGGTTGGCGCCGACTGATTTTACAGTCATGTCCGCGGTGGCCATGCGCATCAGGTATTGCGTCATCAACCCTTCGTCCTTGATGTACTCTTCCTTCTTGCCGCGCTTCACTTTGAAGAGAGGCGGCTGGGCGATGTAGACATATCCATTCTCGATCAACGCGGCCATTTGACGATAGAAGAAGGTCAACAACAGCGTCCTGATGTGCGAGCCGTCTACGTCTGCGTCAGTCATCAGAATAATTTTGTGATAACGAAGTTTGCTCGCGTCAAAGTCTTCCTTCCCGATGCCGGTGCCGAGCGCGGTGATCAAAGATTTGATCTCGCTGTGGCCGAGCATCTTGTCGAAACGCGCCTTTTCGACGTTCAGGATTTTTCCTTTGAGAGGCAGGATAGCCTGGTTCTTACGATCGCGGCCCTGCTTGGCTGAGCCGCCGGCCGAATCGCCCTCGACGATATAGATTTCCGACAGCGCCGGATCACGTTCCTGACAGTCAGCCAGCTTGCCGGGCAGCATCGTCGAACCCATGGCGCCCTTACGCACAATCTCGCGGGCCTTGCGGGCCGCATCGCGCGCGCGGGCGGCGTCCAGAGACTTGCCGACGATCCGGCGCGCCACCGTAGGATTCTGTTCCAGGTACTCTGTCAGTCGCTCATTAAGAAACGATTCGACGGCTCCCTTCACATCGGAATTGAGCTTGCCTTTCGTCTGTCCTTCGAACTGCGGCTGCGGCAGCTTGACTGAAATAACAGCGACGAGACCTTCGCGCACATCGTCACCGGTAAGCGAGGTCTTAAAGTTCTTCGCCAAACCCGACGACTGCGCATAAGCATTGATCGTGCGGGTGAAGGCTGAGCGAAACCCGGAAAGATGGGTACCACCGTCGACCGTGTTGATGTTGTTGGCGAACGAATAGACCTTCTCGTCATAGCCGTCGTTGTATTGAATGGCCACTTCGATTGCCAGGACGTCGCTCACCCGCTCAAAGTAAATCGGTTTGTCGTGCAGCACGCTCTTGTTCTTGTTGAGGTGCTTAACAAACTCAGCGATACCGCCGCGGTAGTAAAACTCGTGTGATTTTTCCGGCTCTTCGCGCTCGTCTTTGATCGTTATGCGAATGCCTTTGTTGAGAAAGGCCTTCTCGCGCAGACGCTCTGAGAGCTTGTCAAAGACAAACTCAGTCGTATCGAAGATTTGCGGATCCGGTTTGAAAGTAATCTTCGTTCCCCGCTTGCGCGTCTTGCCGGTCTGCTCGAGTCTTTCGACTGGAATCCCCCGGGCGTAATCCTGTTCGTAGGTCAGTCCGTCGCGCCAGATTTCGAGATGTAACGTCTCGGAAAGAAAGTTCACGCAAGAGACGCCGACGCCATGCAGACCACCTGAAACTTTATAAGCATTCGAGTCGAACTTTCCGCCGGCGTGCAGTTTGGTCATGACAACCTCGGCCGCGGACCGCTTCTCTTTCTTCATCATGTCCACCGGAATGCCGCGGCCGTTGTCGATGACAGTGATCGAATTATCCAGGTGGATGTTTACTTCGACGGTGTCGCAGTATCCGGCTAAAGCTTCATCGATGGAATTGTCGACGACTTCATAGACGAGGTGATGCAGGCCTATCTCGCCCGTTGATCCGATATACATCGCCGGCCGCTTGCGCACGGCATCGCGACCTTCGAGCACGGCGATCGACGATGAATCGTAGGTCTCTTTTTTATTCTTCAGGTTTGATGATGGAGTTGCCAATTCGTGCTTACCTTCACTTTCCGTTTCCATTGCTCGCTCTGGTCTTCAGCTTTACCCAATTGCCGCTCTCAAAGCCACGTCTTCTCTCGCTTGACCCGCGCTCACTTCATAAAAATGAGCCCGCTGGCTGAACCGCTCGAAGTGGTTTTTCTTTGACGTAGTGACGAACGTTTGAGTGCGTCCGTCCAGGTATTCCAGCAGTCGTTCAATGCGGATTCCGTCGAGTTCAGCGTCCACGTCATCAATGAGGAAAATTGGATAATCCTGATGCTCTGTATGATACACTGAAATGGCCGCTAAATCAAGCGTTATCAATGCGCTACGCTGTTGTCCCGAGCTGCCAAAACTGCGCAGATTTCGCTCGCCAAAAAGGACGCTCAAGTCATCTCGATGGGGTCCGATCAAACAGGCTCCAGCAAACACTTCGGCCTGCATTCGGATTTGCAGACGGTGCGCAATCAGATCCTCGTAATTCTCAAGGTCGCCTTTGCCCTCCAGCGAAGAAACGTAACGAATTGAGAGCGTGTCGCCGAACAAACTGTGTTCGAGCGCGTCGTTCAAGAGTTCCACATAAGCTGTGCGTGCTCTGTGGATCTGAGTACTCAAGCTCACCAGTTGTTCGTTCCAGGGCTGAAGAAGTTCCACAGCTTCTTCAAACCTCAAACGGCCTTCGGCAGACTGTTGCAGAAGGCTCTTCTTTTGCTTGATTACCTTGTTATAACTGCCCAGCGCCTGGGCATAGGAAGGATGTAGAGAAATGGCGCCGCGATCGATAAAACTGCGGCGCGCTTCAGGTCCACCGCGCACTACTTCCAACTCGTCGGCTGTAAACCAGACCGCGTGCAACTGCGCCGCATAGTTGGCCAGGGATTCGCGCTTCCGATTTACAAAGGTCTGCCGCGTGTTGGCCCTGATATCGACCTGCAGGTCGCGTTCGACATTGGTGCCCTGACCTACCTGTCCCTGGACCGACGCCGAGGATTTGCCGAAGGCTATCGATTCGTGCAGATGTCGAGTGCGAAATGATTTTGCATGCGCGAGGAGATGGATGGCTTCCAGCCAGTTGGTTTTACCCTGGCCATTGTTCCCATAGATGACGTTGATGCCTCTACCCCAATGGATCTCACCAGCCAGGTTTCGGAAGTCGTGTGCCCGGGTAGACCGAAGGAACATGACTCAAATTCTAACATAGCACCTCGCCTGCAGTGGCCGTCTCTCTTCGCGTAACTGACTTGCATGAGAAAACAAAAAACGAGCGCTGGAAGATTCCGGCGCTCGCTTTGAAAGAGGGATTGATCGGGGATATTAAAGTCTGCAAGTTTACCGCCCGTAAGTTGTTGATTTTCGGTACAGGAAAGAGCAGTGTCTTCGGTGAAAGTTTGAAACAATGCGAGTCTTCCGAAGCCACTTCTCGTGCTGTTCGAACAATTAAGTTTGAAACAATCTATTTTCACTAAGGAATTTGGGTTGGTGATGCGAGTATCTGCGCTGGAATTGTCGTGAATTCAATAGTGTTCGCCGGCGAATGTTACTCAAGTAATTTTAGAATGCTCCGAGGTCCTTATGAGTCACCTCCATTTCCAAAGTCTTGATAATTCGTCGGAATTCTTGTTGCAGCCTACTTATCCCACGCTGTTCCGGTGCAAAGTCCTCGATGACCATTATCTGTCCCCGAAGAAACCATACGATGAATTAAGACATCCGCACTCAAAATCGCATCCTTGCCGAGTGGAGGAGTTGTTGGCGCATAACCGGCAAAGTTGCAAGACTTGAAGTTCGCATCACAATGCGATGCGGGCCGCTCTGTCGGGAGTCCCAGTGGTTCTTACAGCGTCACAATTGAGGATCCGTACTTCAAACCGTTAGCGCCGCCGGCTACGGGAGAGAGCCCCGACGGGAGGGATCTGACTGTTTCGCTTGAGCTGGAGGACTGGCCCCTTCACTGCAGGAACCTAAGAGCGCTAACAACGTTTAATTGGATTAACGGGCTCGTGTGAATAACCTGCGACGTGTAACTCTTAGTATTGACTTTTCTTCACCCTCGCAGATAGATAGTGTCCTTGATGTAACGGCCCTACTTTGTTTTGCTTGGTTTGGCTAGTGACCGACAACCTTTTCCAGCACCAATCGAGAGTAGAACATTCGGGATCACGCCGACGTTGACAAGTTCCATTTTCAGCTTTATCTCAATCAACGCTGACGAGCGGTCAATCTCCTTGATCTCCACAGATTGAACTGGGCCCCGGAGAGACGGACTTTAGACCGCTTGATGGTGACGTTACTTTCATGAATAACTCATTAGATTGATCAAGGATTGCAACCATGTCGTTGGGATTTGCCACTTGGCGATCTTTAACCACTAATTCTTCTTTTTTGAGCACGTCCAAAATAATAATTTCAAGGGCACCATCTCCCCAAACTGTAAAACTAGCTACTGCAAGTTTAGCTTCCAATTCAATTACACCCTTTTCAAGCGGCATATCTTCCTCGGTGGAACACTTGATACGTGCCAGGATGTTGCTATCCTGCCAGCGCCGTTCATTGGCTCGAAACCATCGCAAGAATTCGCTAATCATGTTCCTCGGACTCAGTCACTTAATCTTTGTTGCTGTATGCGTAATCTGGGAAGCTTTAGGCATTTCCTCAATACCCAATTTCGGACCAAAAATACTGTGCGGCCCATAAATCTTCGCCCAAATGCCGGACCGTGCTCTTACCGCCGAACTGGGCACGTTGAATTCCGCAAAAAGGCTACCTACTCTTGCATTCAAATAAGCACTAGCATTAGCTGGATAGGTGACGTTCGTCACTCCACCTAATCGACTCTCCTGCACTACCCCAGTATCAGACATTAGAGTGAACTCTTCCGGGGACATCCATCTCCCCACTCTTACGGACGTATTTGCTGCCGCCTCATCCACGGCGAGAGTTTCTGTTGTCGCTTCTGTCGGCAGAGATTCTCCCCCTGCAATATCAAGCGCAGGACCGGCTCCGAAGGTAAAGAGAAATACGCCAAGAAATGGACTCTCGGCCATGTGAAGCGCCCATTGATCGAGGACGGGCGCGTAATCAGTTCGATTCCCATATTTTGATCTGTCGGCCGCCTCCTTAGTCGAATAGGTCGTCCAGTTAGAGTTATACTCACTCAATCTGACCCAGCCGAATTCCTTACCGCCATAATAGACACGCTCATTGTATTTCGTGTATCCGCTTCCAGGGTCGGCATCGTACCATTCAGGATATCCTTCACCATCCCTTATGTACCAATCCGTCCCTGTTGGATCTATATATATTAACGGGTTGTTACCACAATACGTATATCGATTCCAGGTTTGTGGCTCTGATGTTCTCCCGCTTGACATCATCGGATCACTGCTTATGAAGCGTCCTTGAACCGCCGAATAATAGCGAGCTTGGACGTAGTCTAGTCCCGTTTCGAGATCTCGTTCATTTGAAGTAAACTTTTGTTTGACATTATCCGTCGCGGCGTAACCTGAAACCCCCGAACGTCCTCCATAAGTCGACGCGATCTCCTCGCCAAACGGAAGATAGTCGTGCCGGCCAATTACATTACCAGTCGCATTTGTGATTACTCGGGGAGTGCCAAGATTGTCAGCCGTCACGTAACTTGTCCCACCGCCTGTGGAGGGTTGTGGGTCACTGTACTCGGCCACCAGCTTTCCCATCGCGTCGTAAACAGAGATTGTCGTTCCAGCGCTACCAACTTTCTTTACTCTTTGACCGTTGCCGTCGTAGGCATAGCTGGCACCGCCATTTGCCGGATTACCGCCAGCGTAGATCGTCTGCTTGTTCTCGGCGTCGTAGGCGAACGTGTGTCCCGTCTTGTCCTTCCTCAGATTGCCGGCGGCGTCATAGTCATACTGCTCTCCGGCTTGCGGTTGAATTCGATTTGTCGCCGGGTCGAACCATGGATTCTCCGAAATCAACTCGGTTGTCGTGTTAGCCGCGTCAATCCGCCGATTGCCGTAGCGGCCATTCTGTCCGTTTTGATCTAAGTAAGTGAAAGCCTGTTGCCAACTTGGATTGCCGCCGCTGGTCTCTTGCGCTGACAGCAGGCGATTCAGTTGATCGTAGCTGTAACTCTGCGTCAGGGCAGCTGCGCCAGGAACGGTGATTGATTGGCTCTGCACGTTCCCATTGTTATTCGTAGTCCCGTAGTTGTAATCCAACTCGAGGACACTTGAGTTTGTGCCGGCGGTGCCGAGTCCAATCTGTGTCGACTGCAGGCGCGAATTGAAACCAGCGTGTTCCCACAGACCGTTTCCCAACTGGGCCGTGGCAACCGCGCCATGAGCCGTGTAGCTGAAACTGGATGCATAGGTCCTGGCAGCTTGACCTGTTTTTTGTCCCGTCACGTTGTTGAGCCGGCCGGCCGTGTCGAAGCTGTTGGTCACCACCCTGCCCGACGGATACACCTGCGACGTAAGATGGCCGGCAAGATCGTACATATAACTCATCGCGTAGACGTTGCCATCAGTTGTTTGCTTACCGGCTTTGATCCTGCCTAGGGCATCGAACTCTTCGTAGCTGTAACTCGATACAGTCGAACTAACCGAAGCGAGACGACCTTTGCCGTTCGCGATGCCAGGGTCGTAGCTGTACGTTACGTTGGGTGTGCCGTCGTTGTAGATCCGCGTCTTCACTCGATTCAATTCATCGTAATCATAGGTGATCCTGACGTGGTCCGAATTATCCGCCAGCAGGCGCGCATCGGTCCTGTGGCGCAGGTTGCCGTTCTCATCATAATCGTAGTTGATCGTGCCGCTCTCAGGATTGGTGGCGGCGGTCAGGCGCTTCAACGAATCGTAAACAAATGTCCGGCTCTGGCTACCCTGATTCACTCCAACCAAATCATCGCGCGCGTCGTAAGAATAGCTTGTCAGATAATTCACTCCGGCCGGATCTTCATATACCTGAATCAATCGCCCCAAACCGTCGGTCACACTCTTTCGCTGACGGCCTGACTGATCTGTCACCACCACGGTGTTCGCGTCAACGGCAGTTACGGCCGCACCGCTACTGCTCGTATTTGAGCCCCACGGCGCCGGCAAGCCCGCGCCGCCGAAGGCCTGTACTTCCACGAAGCGCCCGGCATTGTCAGAGCTTGTCCGCGTCCAGCCCATCGTAGCTTCGGACCCGGCTGCGTTAACCGATGAGGCTCTATAAGGATTCGAAACTAGTTGATAATTATTAGAGCCCGCCACAAGGTAGCGCGTCTGGACTTTGATCCCGCTGCTTTCGAGGTAAGCATTCTCAGTGGCGGCATCTTCCAACTGTTGCGTCAGTCGAACCCGGCCCAGCTGATCATAATGTTGAATCGCTACCAGCCGACCATCACCCGCGTTGTTGAGATCAGATCGGACAATGACGCGTCGTTCTCCGTCAGAATACTCGGTGGAAGAGCGCGCCTCTGCGGCTGTCCCTTCGGCTGCGGTGACCAATGTGGGCCTGCCAAAGGCATCGTATACCGTCGAACTCGAGACGTTATTGTCGTTATCGGTTGTTCGCTTCACCAGTCCGGACGAAGGATCGTAATCGCGGGTCTCTGTTCGTTGCACGGCTGTACCATATGCGGCTTGAGTCACGGTCGGATAGAGGTCGATATAGCCACCGGCGTTCCCGTAAGTAAGATGGGTAAGAAACCCACGCGCATCTGTAATCAGGGTAGGACCCCCGTACTGGTTGTATTCCGTCAGAACGGATATCGAGTTGCCGCTGGTGAGCACCGGTGCCGAGGAATTGAGGGGGCCTTTACTGGAATCCCAATTCGTCACGCGGGTAGGATTCCCGGTCGTGCCCGGATTATCATAAACAAACTCTGACCGCGCCACGACGATTAAGCTCTGCCCGACGCGCCCCTGAACCTCGGTGGCGGCGGCCAGCCCACGGATGTTCGAGGCTGCGGGGTTCCAATAAGCATTGGGCTGCTCGGTCGTGTAATTTTCAGCACTCAAAGTAGCATTGTAATAGGCCGTGGTAGTGAGTCGGGTGGGAATCAGATTGCCGGGTAAGAAAGCCGCGCCATTTGCGTGGACGCTGTCATAGGGGACCCAATCGTACTGGGCCACGCGGGTGACGTTGCCGTTCTTGTCGTAGTCGTAGTCCTTGATTGCAGTCCAAACCATCGCCGTCCCTGCTGCATTCGGGATCGAGCGAAATTCGCGTTTTATATAGAAGTTGGCGTACTGGTTAGTCATGAATGCCGTGGTGGTGGACGGTTGATTGTTCTGCCACGTTCGCTCAACAGTTTCACCATTGGCGTATTGTTCAAAACTGACCAGGCCGGCGTTGGGTAAACCGGAAGCGGTGTCATAGTGGGTTTGACTCGTGATGCCACCGTCAGGCCCAATCACCGTGCTCCCGAAACGAGTGATGCCGTAACTCCAGCTTTCAGTTACTGGGTTTGAATTGTTCTCGAACACATCCTGATACGTTACCGTTTTTCTTGAGATCGCATTGTCCAGCACCTGCCGCGTCTTGGGCCTGATCGGGTGGGCAGGATCAACCGGTTGGGTGGAGTCGCGCGAGTATTCGTAAGCAACATGGGCCCCGGTCTGATTGGCACTTTGGTAGGCGTGCTTTTTGGCTTCGATGGTTGGCGTGGATCCGCGGATCTAACAACGCTGCAACGCACTCTCAGGATGCGTAACTTAGTCTATGTCGTCGGCCCATTACTCGGGACGTTCTTGGCGCATCTCATATTTGGATTTCTCGATGAGGGTTCCAAGGCCCGTTTGATTGCTCTCTATTTCATGGCGGTGTTGATCGGCCTTATCGGTGTCGTGGGCTCCACTGCGCTAATACTCTTAATCAAATTCACATACTTCAAATTTTACAGGCCCGAGTTTTATCCGCCTCCCCCTTTTTCACCGTTGGGCGATTACCTTTATTACGGGTACGGTCACTATTATAAGAACTGGAAAGACGCCCTGGCCCAGTCCCGAAGGGATGCTATCGACTATCGCAATAAGGATGTTCTTCCGAAATACGCAGAACTCCTCGCTGGGGCACTCGCGATGGTTTCCCATTTTCTTAGTAATCAGAATGAGGCTCTTAGAAAGGATACAATTGGACGCATTCTTAGAGCGATGTGCGACGCCGTGAAAGCACATCGTCGCAGCGGTGGACCGATTAAAATCAATGCTAATTTAATGACCGTCTACAGAATAGACGAGCACCCGGAACTGTGGCGGCATAAATTAAAATTCTCTTCCGGGAACCTAGCTGACTATTCGCAGGTTCTGCTGCTCGACGTCTATGCATATGACGAACAAACTCAGGACTTCGCTTTACCAGAATGAATAGGATTTCGGTCCAGTTTAGAATCATGTAATGGAGGCTTTCTTGACCGGGCCTTACGCCAGTTTGAGCTTCTGGATTCTGAGAAAACTAGCACATTTCTACCATAAATCGCGTGGAGCCTCCAGTTTCAGGACTTGTAGAGATAGGATGAGGGCTGTAATACCGGGTGCACAACTTTTGCTTTTCTTTACCAATTAGTTCAGGGAGAGGCGAATATTTAAATGAACCTTTGTCGGTCGGATACCCTGATTTGCTGAAAGCCAGGAATTAGTAGCCGATTCCTTTCTGCTCAATCAACTTTTAGCCTGAACCGCTGTAGGCCTCATAAACATTAGGCGCCGCTCGGGCCAAACCCCAACGGTGTTGACACGATCAATAACACTAACTATTGTGGCTGGAGATTCGCTCGGCCACACCTAGTGATAATGCTAGCCTGATCAAGGCCCACACACACGAACGGTGACACTAATGTAAACACTCCTTTAGATGCCTTAATTACGAATGGCTAATTTGCTCAGGGACGAATTTCCGTTGGACGTAAAAAGAACGATTTCTTTTCGCGTTGGCAGTCGCTGCTCTTTATGTTACGAGCCGACGAGCGGTCCTAAAGTTGATCCGACGAAGGCTTTAAACATTGGTGTTGCCGCTCACATAACCGCGGCATCCTCAGGCGGCCCGAGGTATGATCCGCAACTCACCCGAGCGGAGCGTCGGCACGCAACAAACGCCATTTGGCTATGCCAGAACTGTGCGCGCCTAATAGATAACGACCCGGAACGGTTCTCAATCGTTGAACTTCGACGTTACAAAGACGCGGCCGAAGCCGCCGCATTAGAGCGGTTGACTAAATCAATTGTACCGACCCAAGCTGGTGCATTAATTACCAGAGACGACGGAACCCGCGAATTGGCAATTCAGCTGGCAGAATCGCAGGCACAAAAGTTCCAGTGGATTCGACGTTACCCATTCACAGAGATCGACAGAGTCAGTATCGGAGATGCTCTGCGTTTAAGTGCGGAGGATCTAACATTAAAAGAACAAACCTCTTTGCTCGTCCCGGTCAGCGAAATAGCGATGATGAATCGCGCCAACATATTATTTGGAGAGCCTGGTTCGGGAAAATCTACAGCGCTTCAACAAATTACACACGATGAAGCACATTTGTTTTGCGATGGTTTTAGTCCAATGCCGCCTTTGTATGTAGACCTGAAGTGGCACACTAACGACTTGGTGAGCCTTGTCGATAGGACGGTCATGGATCTGTGTCCGACGTTCGACATGGCATCGATATCGAGGTTCGTGATGAGTTCAGCGATTTCATACTACTTCGATAGCTTTGACGAAGCATCCGATTCCAGCCAACTTGTGAGAGATATCAAGGCTTTTGTAAGTCAGCACCCACAATCGAGGTTTGTCATTGCGTCTCGGCCAAATAATTTACTCGGAAATCTGAATTACGTGAATTACGAGATGGCACCCTTGAATCGAGCACAAATAAGGGAGGAGTTGGAGCTATATCTGGAATCTTCGATAAATCCCTCGGATATCTGGCGAATTTACGAGGATGTAAAAGAGTTTGGATTGTTTGCGGAACTTGGAAATCCGCTGATGCTTTGGTTTTTTTGCCTCGCGATAAGAGACTTGGGAGCGGATTCGAGCCTCGAGTTCTTGGGTAAAGGAAGAATCTTCCATCAGGTCGTGGAGGGATATTTCTTGTCAAACTGGGAACCCAAGTCCCTTCCGCCATGGGCGGTCCATGGACGCAAATATGCTGAGATAAAGATGGCTTTGCTGTCTAGTCTCGCGCGAAAGATGATTGAGGATGGCGATAGATCTGCCGTAGAAACGTCTTGGGTCTTTGAGAGGTTTGTCGCGGAGCTCAACGCGAGTTACACAACCCCCCCCGAATTGGCGCATGAAGTACTCGACCAAATACTTATCCATCACCTGCTTGAAGAAAAGGGTTCACAGGTTGCCTTTTGGCATAAAAGCTTAAGGAATTATTTCGCAGCGAGAACCTTAATTAACGAATCGGACGCAGGACCCGTCGAGGACTTCGCAACAAAGCCCGAATGGTACGAATCGCTTGTGATGCTTGCGAGCCTCGATCCGAAAATGGCATCGAAGATTGACGGTATCGCGCGAGTCGATTCCGTTGTAGCTTTGGACTGCCTTCTGTTCTCACCGCTGGCTCAGGACCCGTGTTCCGTGGAATCGGTGGTTCATCACGCGCTGACTGCGTTCTTTTCTCCTCGACCGCGCGAGGAACGTGTTCGAATCATTCAGCGGTTCTCAGCGTTATATAAGAGAGCACCTGACCTAGTAAATCAGGTTGCGTTCGCGTTTGTTCACAGCGAAAAACTTGACGAATACAAATCTAAGTATAAGTCATTCATCCGTAGGGAATCTATCCTGTCGTCAGCAGTCGAGAAATTGCGAACTGCTCTGATCGAGTCCGAGATCGAAGCCAGTATTCACTTCAGAATAAAATCTCTTTCTTCCCTCATTAGGAAGGTATTACTCGACGACGAGGGGGATCATGTCTACGACGTCTTCGGCATTCGCATACTTACGCCGAACGTGAGAGGTTGCTATGCGATCTTGGGAGTGGCTCATGATCTTTGGAAACCCATCCCCGGCCATTTCAAAGATTATGTCGCCACAGCAAATAATGGTTATCAAGCGCTTCATAGTTGCGTTCTTCTAAAAGGCGGTATTCCTTTAGAGGTAATCATTCAAACACATGAGATGCAGGAGCACTCCCAACGTACCCGCGTCGCCTACCTAGAATCAAAGTACGACAAAGTACTCGTTGAGTTGGAAAAGAAACAAGAGGCACTCGGCCTCTTTACGATTCCAATCGTTAGTCAGGTGCATGGGCGACGACAGATCGCAGTCTTTACCCCTAAAGAGGGTCTGTTGCTAGTGCACGAAGACTCGACCGTACTAGACTGTGCTTATCGCATCCATTCGGAAATATTCGCGCACTGCATAGGAGCAATCGTCAACGGCAGAACCGTTGACAGAGGATATCCACTAAAGAATCTGGACCATCTTGAGATACTTACCGATCCGAGAATCGCGCCTGAAGCGCAATGGACATCTAGCATCTCATCAGCTTCGGCTCAAAAGGCGTTGCGACGTATCTTGCGAAGACGTGAAGAGGCGGAGGCGATAGCCGTCGGAGAGAGGCTAGTCGAGACTTATGTGGCTACTGTCCTAGCCACCTCGCTTCAAACGCGCGAGGCTGTAGAGGCATCACTTTTGCGCCGGCTTGGTCTTCACAAAATTGAGAACGTGTACATGGGTGTTGCCATAGGCAAGTATCATCTAGCTGACTCACAAACAAATTGATCCTTGCCGTCCGGCTAACGATTCCCCCTGTCGGTTCGTGGGAGACTTTGACTCCCTAGTAAGAGCGCCCTGCCGGGTGCACCAAAATTAAAGCGGCGAGGTGGACCAACCTCGCCGCTATCTTTTTGGAGTCTATTTGGAGGCCGCGCTTATCGGCGGCCCTTCTTTCGTCCGGGAATATCCTTTGAGGTATATCCAATCGTCCGCTTGGCGAACGCGATCGATGCCTCGATGACGTCCTTCGACACCGCACGGGTATAAATCGTCACTGTGCCCACCTTTTCGGGCGTGAACCCCGCATCAAGAAATTCCTTCCTTTGCGGGTCATGTTCCTGTTTTGGGTTGTGCATCCTGTGAACCTCCACTGACCTTATCGGCAGTCAAAAATTTAGAAAAGAACGGCGTCACTCTCTCGGCCATTGATATGTGTTCTGGTTTTAGAACGTTTGACGGGGCCGTATCGACGCATAAAACTGCAATTACTTTCTTGCTGGAATCAATAATGGGTGTGCAAACGAAGCTGCCACGCTTCTCTAATAGCATCGCCTCTTCTTTTTCAAACCCAAACTCCACCATCTGTCCTACGAAATCCCCCTGCGGAAGATTGACGACAATACTCTCAACTTTTCCTGCAGTGGTCCGGTAACAACGACCCGCCACACCTTGGTGGACTGTCATGCTGGTCGGGGTTGCCTTAATGGCCGCTTTACTAGAGGGCGCGCACCTGGCAATTTGCGCCAGTTCGGCCGGTTTTTTCGTCAAATCTACGCGCATCAGCGTTACTCTTAAGTCGTGCTCGCTTGGCAAGTCAATTAAGTGGTGCGTCAGCTCAACCAAGGTCGCCAAGGCTCGCTGATCGCTTTCGCCCGTCGCTGCGACCAATTCCTCAGCAGCCCTGAGACGTGCGTCTTCGACCTCCGACGTAATCTTACGCCGCTTGGACACGATTGTCGGAATCGCCGTGATGGATCCTCCGCCCAGTAACGCAACCAAACCGGGCCAGAAGTGAGAAAACACCAAGGTTCCGCCCACAGCCACCGCGACGCCGCCGACGGTTGCAGCGACTCCGCTAATGGTAGCGAACCGGTTCTGCTTAATCTGCCTGATCTCGCGTCCCATAGGGGGCAGGAGGTCCCGGCACCGGGGATAGTCGGAGCAAATGAGGTGCCAGAGGACGCCTTAATTAGGTAGCCCGGCATGATACCGTAGCGCATTCCAATTAACTGATTTGACAACCGTTACTTAGCTCAATCTGCCACGACTGCTCAGACGGCACGTGTCAAGAATGTCGGTACGGTAACCGGTCAAGATTGTTACCGAAAGCTCAAAAAGGTGCGATGTTCTACACTCTGTTAGGTCAAATCGCCCGATCAGAAGCCCGAGCGTTGGGGCACAAAACTACCTTAGCCGCAAACTCGTATCTTATACGAGCAATTCTCTTTGGTGTCAACTGTAAAGATTTTAGAGTAAACCCTTTACTGCCCACCTGTGTCGCAGTCTGAATGAAACGATTGGAACCGTCAAATCCCTCCTGTTTCATCGGTGAAACAAAGTTATGGAATTTATACATCCCCAGGCATCTCTAGTCCTTCCGCCTTTCTGTTTTCAGGGCGCGCTAGATGCCGACCAAGACGCTTATCTGTCGCGGTGGTCGGCCCGTGGGCCAGCGCAGAAGGCGTAAAACGAGCAAACAAGCCGCCTCGAATTCATGTGAGCCAGTCAACTCGAGACGCTACCGCATCTTTTGAAACGCTACTATCGACTTAGCTAGAATCGTCTAGTGCCTTGGGTAGACGGAATAAGATGAGGACTCGATACCGCTTACGCCTACCTCGAGCCATACACCTTTCATCTCACTTGTCCACTTAAACAACTCTTCGATGATCGCAGTCGCGCCCACCGCGCGATAGCGAACATCCTCCGGTCCGATCTGTATGCCAAGGTGACAAGTCTCACCAACCCTCAGGCGGGTCGACTGTCGGTCGAGGTAAAGGCGATAGACGACACCCCCAGGAATGGGAACGTGTTTGAAACCACCCATGGCGACGCGAGCGCTGGTCGGCGCTCACGGGGCCAGTCAATCGCCGCAGGAGCAGCTGAGATCATAGTCGAAGGAAATGGTCGACTGGTGGTTTTGCCAGCCCTGGACGACCACATCCAGCGAGCCAGATTGGCTGACGGTGCCCTTCTCACAAGCGACGACGTGATACTGGTCCATCGAGGTCTCGTCCGGAGACCACCAGTCTCGTTCATAGGCATAACCGTGCAGGACGACGGTCTGCGGATGGCCGCAGCAGCCAACGACCGCGATATGTTTCGTTCGATCGAATGCCAAGTCCCAATCCTTGTAGGTCGAGGCTCCGTAAGAATAAGGGGGCAGCAGCTGCTCGTAATCGTCGTTGCTTCCCGCGCTGAAGCTGAAGATCCAGTTCCTGCCGGCCGAATGGGCGCCGCTGGGTTGGTGCCGGACCCTCGTCAACCGGATCGAGATGTGGCAGGTCGGCGGATCGATCTGGCCGAGCCATTGTTGCAGGCCCGCTTCATCGCTGAAGTTGAGCAGGGCATCTCTTCGCCAGAGGCCGAGCCGGCCCTCCGTGTCGCACAGCAGGACATTTGCGCCCTGCAAGGCGAGTACATCGTCATTGGCCGAGGTGGAATCGGCGGTTTCCTTCCGAACATAGACATGGTCGATCCTGTCCAGTTCGACCGGATTCAATAGCGGATCATTGTCGCCCATCCCCGTCGAATATTGGACCGGAACATCGTTTGGTGTCGGGCAGCAAGGATCGCCGAGGACAAGACTGAACGCCTTGTCCGGTTGGTTGATCGGAATGTCGCCGTTAAGGCGGAACTCGCGGCCACCGCCGGGCCCGTAAACGCCCAGGAACAGCGCGTCGGCGGTCGGCGACCACCATTTGGCCGAGGTTTCGAAGCTGACGCGAATTCCTTTTAGATTGGCCATAACGACGACCCCTACTCTTGGGAAGGAACAAGCCTAGTCTAGACATGTAGAGATCACATCATATTCGAACGTGATCAAAGACTCGTGATTCTTTATGCCTTTGACCGATAACTGCAATTCGGCGGATTCCGTCGATGTTCCACTGTGACATGGCGCGGTTATCTCGCGCGTCCATTCTCCTACATCGTCGTGCCCAATATCGTCTTCCACCGCTTTCCCATAGATCGACAGCGTCTGGGCGTGACCGCAGCAGCCGGGATATTTCCACGACGCCGTCCGGTTGAATTCCTTATCCCAGGAATCCTTCTTTTCCTTCAGGTTGTAGTTGTTAAGGTAGCTTGCGTGGTTATCCGGCGGCCCGGCTGAGAATGTGAACGCCCAGCTGTTTCCGGCCGTATGCTTGGCCGCTTTTTCGTGCCGGATGCGCTTGAGGACGATGGTGACCTGGCAGGTTGGAGGATCAACCTCAGCGAGCCAATGTTGCAATCCTACCTCATCGCTGAAGTTGATCTTCCCTCTCTTCGCAAAGCGCCTCACCCCGCCGTCGGCATCGCAGAGAAGGACCGATATGTTGTTCAGGACCAGAACATCGTCGTTCGTTGACGTGGAGTCGGCGGTTTCTTTTCGAACATAGACATAGCGGACGCTAGCCAGATCGAGAGGCGACAAAAGAGGGTCGTTATCGCCCAGGGCAGTCGAATATTGCACCTGCTGGTATCCCGGCGTGTCGCAACAGGTTACGCCTAAGACCATTCGATGGTCCTGATTTGCCTGATTGAGCTTAAGGCTGCCATCCAGGCGGAATTCACGCCCGCCAGCTGTCCCATGTATGCCGAGAAATATCTTATCGCCCGTGGCGGCCCAAGATTGAGTTCCGGTTCTGAGATCGATTCTAATTCCTTTGATATTTCCCATGTCGTACTCCCGCCACCGGTGTGCATGTTCTGCGATATTGTCTAATGTTCTTTAATCCTAGGCCCGCGCCCTCGATTATTTGCGGCTGGGACGCGAGCGTTGAACTGGACCGCCAATTTTGACGCTCGTTTCTTCATGATCGGGAAAAATAAAGTCTGAAACAATTCAGTATTGCCATCAGAGTCTGGCGTATAGTTACGTCTCTGTACGAGCTACACTCAAGGCTTACTGTCTTCTTATTCGCTTCAATTTCACCGGAGATTTCTCATTTATGGGAGCGATGCCCGTACGGTACTTCCAACGAAATCGCTTGTATTCTCTTGTGTCATCATTGGCAGGCTTGTTGTACCATGCTTGGACCACACCCCAGACGAAGTTCTCTTTTTCGGATGTCGGTTCGAGATACCGGAAATCTTCGATGAGAGCGTCTGCTGCGGCAATGGTGCCAACCCCGCTGAACCCCGCCAGGACAATTAATTTGACATACTCTGTTGTGTTGAAAGGCCTGTTCGCAACTAAGACCAGACCGCAATCTCTTGCTCTTCGTCCAGGTGCCCATTGAAAGAAAGTTGCATGGTCAGCGTAATCCGCCTCAACGAGTGGGCCACCCTTTACCGCGATTCCAGGCTTCATGCCGGTCCGTTTACGGGCAGCGTCAGAGCAGGTCAAGCTACTGTTTTTTTCCACTTCCGTTATTTCAGGCCAACAGAAGCCAAAGGGGATCCTTGGGCGATCTTCTTCGCTGAACGGCCGGGCCCCAAAGAAACGACTAAGTAGAATCTCGGTGGCTGCATTCGACTTCGGTGACCCAATTACAATACAGTTCTCTTGCTTAGCAAGTTCAATCAGTTTCTCCTCGTCTCTCTCATGATCAATGTACCTAACGGAATCTGTCGCCAATCGCCGCACAAAGGGAACAACAAGCTGTGTCGCATCATTGTCTGGTCCCGGAATGGTCATTCCCTCGTCCGGTCGGTGCGCATGGGAGCCGCGCAAAAAGGTGCACTGCCGTCTGTCCTCGATCGGCTTCCAGAACTCCACATTAACAAGCTGAAAAACATCAGCAACCTCGAGTCCCAGATAGTCAATGGTTCTCTCGATTGAATCGCGAGACACGTACTCCCATTCATCATTTAACATTTTCGCGAGCGTTGGAGGGGCGATACCTATCTGCGCAGCTAATGCGTTTTGCGAGAGTTGTTTTTCTTTCAGGTGCTTGCGCAGGTTAACTTTGAGGATTCGTGTCTTCATGGGGGAGTTGCGCAACCTACCATCTCAAGCGGTTTGAATGCAAGTGCTTTTGCTACAAACACTTTTAATAACTCTCAGCGATCACTAAATACTCCTGCTATTTCGAAGTTTTGCCGACAAAACCGCATTCATAGCGGTTCTGCTAAGTCATTGATTATAAGGGGGTTAGCTATTCAAAATTCTGGATAGGTATTGGAAAGTATGAAAACTTTTGGTTTGCCTCCAAGGTCGATAAGTGGGATTTTTCGATGATTCTTTCCACTGAACTCGCATGGCATCAAATGTGCTGTTTCGTGTGTCTCCTCTTTGCGAGCAGGCTGGTTGTCAGTTTTTAAATGTCTTCGCAAGGTTGGCCTTTACCGCGGATGAAGATGACGGCGGTCGAAATGACAAAGCAAATGACCCGGAAATGTAGGCGATTTTGATTCTGGTCATCGCAGCCGTGACCGGCAGCGGCCGAAACACCGAGTGAGGTCGCTTAAAACAGTCATCAACTTTAGTAAGTTTCGAACTAGCTCGCGCTAGTTTGGTCAGTTCTCAGGTTTTGTCGCGAAAAAATTTGGAGGATCATATGGAAAAAGAGCTTCTTCTTAGTGACGAGATGTATCCGCAACAGCCCGCAAACCGAACCAGCGAGAGATTAACCTTCGGGCGCCGCGACTTTGTGAAAACGGCTGCGGTTGTCGGAACTGCTTTGGCCTTAATGCCGAAGAGTGTTTTTGCCGAGCCGGCGGAAGCTGGCATCTGGAGGGATCGAGTCACGGGTTTTGTTGGCCGCGTTTTCGAGCGTGACTACGCCAGAGCTGAAAGGATCAACGCTGTGATTCGGAGTTCGCGAATCGACTACGCGACTGCGACTTCGGTGTTTCATTGGTTTTACGCCGCGCCGCTTGTCTTCTCGAGTGCTGTCGATCCGCAAACCGTCATTTGCGGCCATGGGTTCGAGGTCAGGCGGTATCCGCTTTACAGTCTGACCGCTCAGA
This sequence comes from Blastocatellia bacterium, assembly GCA_033857635.1. GTDB lineage: Bacteria > Acidobacteriota > Blastocatellia > Pyrinomonadales > Pyrinomonadaceae > UBA11740. Next base: position 69,059 of record JAWVDF010000027.1, on the reverse strand, counting down.
TTCAAAGCTTCAGTGATCTGAATGCTTATGAAATTCGTCGTGTTACAAATGAGCGGGAGATCGCGCTTTTGGGTTGCGTCGTCGCACCCACCGGTTATCGAACACCCGTTGATGAAAGCCGAGATCACACGGACTATCAAAACACCCTGCGGAGTTATCGGCTAGACCCCAACCAATTTCGACCGCTTAACAAGCGAGTGTATACCGGCACAAACAATCGCTCGAGATATGGGTATGAGATCCAGCACAACACCGACGTAGGTAGGGGCGGTAAACCATTAAGAGATGTTTTGCTCTCGGACCGTGACTGGTAGCCGGCAGGCAGCCAACAACTTGGAAAGGAAAGGAAATGAGTTTTGAACCCAATACGCCTGGTCGTGCGGAATGGACTATGTACGCCACGATTCTGTTGATGGCGATGGTTCTAACAGCTATTGCGACGGCGTTGCCGATTAGTCAATGGATCCGCTCTTGGTTGAAGCCTGACGTTGTGGCGGAACAGAAAGTTCCCGGGGCAGTTCCTAAGCCGGATGGCGTACGTCCCTCGTTAAAGCGAAACATTTGCGGTAGGTGGCAGTCGCAGACGTCGCAGAAATACTACAACGTGATTTGCGAGAGCGACGGATTGTTTGATGTCTATGAGGTGTCTGAAACGGGATTGGTTAAGGCCGGTTCCGGGACTGTTGCCGATGACGGCGCCGTAGAAGCGGAGCTTGTCTCACCCTCAAAGAACCGTAGGGGCCACTGGAAGCTGAAATTGTCGTCCGATGGCCAGACAATGCACGGTCCGTGGTATGGGGATGATCCGCGCGAATCAGGCCAGTTAACGTTTGAAAAGAAATAGCTGTGAGGCGTTATGAGCACCCGAACAGATCATCAACGATTGCTAACGATTGCTGCGCTGCTTTTGCTTATGTATGGGGTGGCTGTCTCAGGGCAACACGAACATCGCAAGCCATCTAAACCAGCCAAGGACGCAGTCGCAAAGTCGGTATCCGTCGACGCTGTAGAGCGGGCCATTAGTACGATTTGTCGTGAACGCGTTCGTGATTCTGCGGGAACGCAGCCGATAGATGAAATGGCTTTTCAGCCATCGTTGCCCATTACTGATTCTCGCGTGATCGCGGGAACAGCTCGTGCGCGAACTCTTTTGCCAGTGGCAAAGCGGCTAGTTCCTTTTGCTCTTACCAAAATAGCGTCCCGCGAAAATCTCGAGCCGCTCAATCTTAAATGGATAGTAGAACGGGCCAGGGCAGTCAGTTTCATTAAACCCGATGTAAGTGAACATGACAATGCGGTTTGGCGCCCGAGCGCGCCGGACACCATCACGATCGGCACTGTTTTTTTAGCGGGATTACGATCAGATGAAGCCATGATTGCGGTCTTGGCTCATGAATTGACACACGCGATCGATGGTAACGACCACGCATTGCAACCAGTTTTCGCGCGTATTGCAGATAAGACCTCCGTCGATGGATTTGGCGCTCATGGTTCCGCGACGGAAATAACCTGTGAGTTGGTGGCCATTGAAGTCGTACGAGACCTCATAAGTCAGACGCCAAGTCAGGGGAAGACATCGCGAAGATTAGCGAGAGCTTTTCAGAAAGATTGCGTGCAAACAGATTTGGCGGATGACGCGCACCTTTCACCAAGAAATATGATGAGAACCCTTCTATCGCTAGAACCAAATATTTCCGCCGCCTTTGCAAGAAATACTTTAGCGAAGGAAACAAAGCAACGGAAAGCTGTGCGTGGGATTAGTCATAGAAAACGCGCAAAACGTATTCGCACACGCGCCTAGCCTAGGCAGCCTTTAGCGATTTTGGGGGCGATCCATGGGAACGCACACTCCTTACACCGCTTCACTTGGCCTTTCGTGTAGATCCTCCGGCTTCTAAGTCATCCGCAATGGCGACAATCTTATCGTCCATTGCTTTCTCGAAAACGGCCTCACCTGTTGGTCTTTCATGGAGTTCGCGTAATTGAGTTGTTACGCGTTTCTTGGTTTCGTCCGACGCACCCTGAAATACGGAATCTGTTATTTGCGTGGTCAGCAAAAGTTCGAATTCTTCTTCAGAGCGTGGTCTATTCCCGTAGGCCTCTGGTGAGGCGGTTGGGTGACGAACAATTGTCCAAGGATCTAGCGTGCCTAGGGTTGTTCTCTCTCTAACTACTCTCTTAAGTTCAAGGTAACTAAAGAACGGCGTATTGGCTGCGAGATCTCTTGCTTCGTTGTCCGTAAGGTCGCGGTCAAAGATGTTGACAAGTATCAGCCTCGAAGTAAAGTCAGGGGGCAACACGGGCCAATCGTAATCTACTCGGCCCAGGCGAGTGATTGCCTTGTCTAGCCTCTCTTTATAGTTCGTAGCGATGCCGAAGATCAACGTTCGCTTGCTGCGAAGTGATTGTAACTTCGGAAGCATACTTGTAGTCATAAACCGAAAGATTCCTTCCATCCGACCGGATGCCTCACGATCAATTAGAAATTCATCAACTTCGTCGAATAAGACAACCAGATTTTTTGCGCGCTTTAATATTTCGAATATCAAAGACGCCCGCGCCTCGACTTGATCGCCGCCGGCAGATAAAAAATCTGCAGGGGATATTTGGAGGAATTCCCATCTAAGCCGATTCGCCAACGCCTCCATTAATGATGTTTTAGACGTACCTGGCGGTCCGAACAGTAAGACCGACGATGCAGTCAGCGTCTTAGTTCGTTCAAATGGTAGAGCTAGTTTGTCCTTTAATTTGTTCTTAACCTGCTCTACATAAGGCTTCTCTGGATCTGTTGGCGAAAGGTCATCCCATCGCGTCGGTACAGCGTTCGAGGGAACTGTTACTAGTCCAGCCTGTTCGAGTGCCCATCGCGTTGTTAATCTGATTCTGGTTTCCCGATAATTGACCAAAAACTGAACGACTTGTGCGGTTACCCAAAAATCGATGCGTTGGGGAGAATAATCCTGTTCATTACACCAACCTTGATAGTCACCTACGGTATTGACGGTGCCGGCGACCCAATCCATCACTTCGTCAATCTGCTTTAGTGAGACATCCACCGCCAGTGGTGGGTTTCTCACCAGAATGCCAAGCAGGGCATTCGCTATTTCAAGATTTGAAGGTACATGAACGAATCCTTGTTTGCTTCGAGACATTGGTTGGACGTCGCGCCAACGTCCGAGCTTTTGGTGTTCGAAGATCAGCGCGAGCGCCTTACGCGCTAGAGGGTGTGTAACGTTAATTGCGCCTATTCGTAGCGCACCAGCGAGACTGTAAGCTAATGCACCTATATCCAAGCGAGATCCATCCGCGGAGGCGGCATAGGAAACTTGGGAAAGAATCTGCGTGTGTAACTGTTGACGTAGATCGTCGCTATACCACACGAACTTTGTTCTCATTCGCTCGGCGACAGTCCGAAGCACCTGTTCGGTAGTTTCTGGCACGAGCTTCCAACCATTCCGCTCTTCTACAGGTGTTATCTGTATGATTTGCTTGGGTAGCGCATCTAAAATTATTCCAGCTTGGTTTATGCAGGCTTCAACAATCGGTTCCAGGGAAGGAATCGTTGGTCTCCGGCCGCCCTTTCGTATAGTCCTTATTACCGCTGCGATTTCGTCAACACAGAGGGCCGAAGCTGCCGTAAATTTTTTCAGCTCACTTGCGACATCAGGCATTCGAAAATTAACGTCAACCAAAGTGGCAAGTTTCTCAACGGCATTTGCGAGAGCTGTCGCGACTCTGAACAATTCTAGAATGGATGAGAAAGAATTAGTTACTTTTGCTCGTTGGACTTTTTCGGAGATACGACATAGTTCCAAGACCGTATCTGCGATGTTAGCAGTTGGCATACGAACTTCTTCCAGCGCTAATATGCAGTAATAAAGGAAGAAAGGGTGGAGGCTGGAATTTGGCTTCGTTGCGATTTGGTGAACCCTATCGAATACAAAGGCGAACATGTCTCCTTTCCAACGTGATCGCCAGGCGAGAAAACGCAGCACCTGCGCGTGAAGAAAGACTTCATCGTCGGCTTGAAATGTTGACGACCTCAGTCGCTCGGATGGAAGCCCGGCAAGTTTATCAGCGATCTCGGCTGTGACCTCTCGCAGCTTGGGTGGTGTGCCCACTGTTGGTTGAAGATGGTTACCGATTGACCAACCGCAAAGCGCGTTAGTTAATGGTGAAACAATCCTTGACGTTTTGAATTCTGGATAGTCGGGCCAAATCGGCTCAATTGGGCCAATGCCGTATGGCCAGGAAAAGTTACCTTTGTAATCGCGGAAGCTTTCGGAATAGTGATCTTCAAACAACCTTGCACTCGCGTCCAGCAGTTGAGAAACCTGTTGAACGCGGTCGTCTAGTTTCCGTAACTCACGGAAGATATCGATCTCGGCTCGTGGGGTTGTTGGGGTAGTCATGGATCCTCCTCACGGTAAGTTGACGTAGTTCCAGAATGGAATACGCGATCAGGTGACGGACTGAATCTCCAGACTGAGGTGCGTATTTGTCGGACCCGTTGTTAGCTGGAGGATTTGCCGATGACGCGGGAGTCAATACGTGAGGGGATCTGTGCTTTTCTCAATAAATCGCCGAAGTGACTGGTTATTCCTACCTCACCAACTATTGCCACACCTTCGTCGTCCCTGAGACTTCCAATTAGGCTTCTCAAACCATCAAGGCCTTGTTCGACATAAAACTTACGCCAGACCTGAGCTTCGCCTGGATAAATAACGCGGTCATGGCTTGCAGTATGTCCGACGTGCATTTGAACCAGCCATGTTCGGGCGTCATCATACACCCATTCACATCGGATGGGACCAAATGCTGCATGAGCTCGCTCGTATAGTTTGGTCACAGAACACAACACATTCTTGGGCAAGACGGCAGGAGCTGAGGCTCCTTGCATAAATCTATCCCCGCGACCTTCGACGCCTTCGACGATCGGCAGATTATCCTTGTTAGGAATCAAGGCGCCGGAATAGCGCGGCTCGACAGCCTCCTGTGCCAGCACTGACGGAATCGAAGTTCCGTCGGGGTCTTCCTCGCACATTATTTTGTAGGGATCGGTCCATCCAAACTGCGTTGTAAATTTTCCAGGTCGAGGTTCGGCCGGACACGTTCGAATCCACGTCTCGCCCGTTCCAGTTGGTGTGCCGAACTCGAAGGGCGGTAACTCCCGCGAAAATACTCTCGTGAACGGCACAGGTAAGCCGTAGGCGTCCGCAGCAAGCAACCCGAAGACCTTATCACCGATGAAGCGACTAAATAGGTTTGGCCAACTCGTTGTCGATTTGGTTGTCACATCGCCAACGTCCTCGAGTTCCCACACGATCGTGTGGTCGTGACGAAATCCTCGGCGGAGTGGATGCAAACTGAACTCTACTCGAGTGGAAGGACTGTAATCGAGAGAGGGTCGAAATCCGTAGACTGTCTCGAGCAGTTCAAGCCCGATCTCGCGATCGAAGCAAGCAGTGCCCGGTTTCTCGACGCATCGGGGCGTGTCCTTGGGTGCGAATTCGATAACATTTGAAAACAGAACGCCAGAGACGCCGCCGTCCGCGACATTAACCGTTTCGTTTGCAATTGTGTAGAGACCTTGTGCGGCTAGATTGCGTAAAGCTGATTCTGCCTCGCCGACACTAGACAACCCATAAATGAATTGTCGGCTCTTGGAATCAGCGAAGGCAAAACTCCTGATATTGATGGTTTGATCAGGAGACATTCTGAGTAATGCTCCGAGCGCATCTGAGACGCAGTCAAAGATCTTATTTGGTTCGGTGTCGTGGATTCTTGAATAGCGCTGATTGAGTTCTGGGCCAAAGCTAACGAACTGCGCAACGTTGGCCTTGTGCGCGATTCGATCGAGCACCTCGTCCTTAAGCGTAATCTTTTCGGTACGAGCGGCGATTGGGGTTGTATTTGAGGACGTATGCAGCTCTTGCATTGATGATCCTTAACTAGCCATTACTGCAGGCTCGACGTCTTCCAAGAGCGCTTTCAGAAATGCCGCGGCGTCTGCAGCGGGTTCTATATCGCGTGTGGCTTCTCTCAGCAGAGCTTTTCCACTTTGAAAACTCAAGGGCTCAAGCCTTTCATCTAAGGTTCCGACGCCGGCTTCGGTTGCAATGACGAACTCATATGCACACCCACTGCTAAATTGCCAACCATCGACAAAAACGACTGAGGTCGCGAATCGCCTGATTACTTCACCCCAAAAAAACCGGTAATCGTCTTGTGTCCAGCCATCCAAATCCGCGACAGCAGTCGGGTCGATAATAATTCGATCGGGAAACCGTGCGCGCACATCGTGAACGATGGCGGCCGCGTGAGCCCGATTAGGCTCAATCACTTCCCTCACGTGCTGGGTAGCGTAATCCGGGTGCGATCGGTTTGGAAGACTTCCATTACTGCGAACGTACCAATCCGTTAATCGCCGACCGGACGTGATAGGAGCGCTGACGTAGATCGCACCATGTTCCGGCACGATACCGCGCATCACCTCAAGAATCTTTTCGATATCGTCTGTTTTGGCGGGTCTCGGCGGATAGCTCATGATCTAATCCCTCAAAGTAATTATACCGCATCGCGGCTGAAACACCATCCCACGGATGCAACACACGCAGAGGCAACCGAGTTTGCCCCCTTACCTGGGGTCAAGGGAAGTTTAACTCCCGGCCGTTGCAATAACAATTCAGCTAACCTGTAATGTCGGTACTTTGGCGCCTCGGCGGCACCGGCGAACGCGCGGATGCTATCACAATTGATCCGTAAAACTAAGGTTTCCGGCACCACAATATATGGTGTTAGAAAATTCTTGTGGCGGAGAGGCTGAAACACGTTAATTCGAGTGTACGGTAGCCGCTTTTTTATTGTATGCTTGATCAAGTCTACTTCATCACTTCTCGTTTAGCAATTACTATTTATAATCTATGGATGCTAAACCATGAATGATCAACCGTAAGGTTTTTGCCGTCAAAAACACCGATGGTTACACTACGCATACAAGAGTTACTCCAGCAACGAAGCCATGATATAGCGTGGCTTGCGCGCAAAACTGGCATGTCGTATCAAGGGGTCTTTTCACTTGCTAAAGGCAAGCGAAAGGGGCTCACTCTAAAGACGATCGACCGTTTATGCACAGCTCTGGAATGTGAGCCCGGCGACCTGATGATAAGAACCAACAATTCAAATCTCCCGAAAAGCACGGACGGTCGGCGGCACTCCCGCCGATCGGCAAAATAATAGTACCAGGCTCCCGTCAGGGAGCGCCAGGTTTTCCACAGTGGCTCGATTAGTCGCAAGAAATTTTACTTGACTTCGTCGTTACGATCGTTCGCATGAACATTCCGGACATCAAGATCGGCCAATTCGTCCGGTTACCTGACGGCTGCCTCGTCAAGATTAAAATCATCTATTCAGATGGATACGTAAGCAAAACGGATGGAAGGACCGTGGCGCGGGCGTATCGTCCTGTGTGCGGCGGATAGATTACTTAGCCCACAGGCACACCAGTCACTCGCTTTGATGTGTTCCGGATAAGCGGGCGGGGCCCTCCCACAAGCCCCACCCTAAGGCCGCGTGTCCTCACCCCACGCGACCACTTCGCCCACCGGGGAGGCGGGCGCGTCCGCAATTATCTGCAGCAACTTGATTTTAGGCAAGCTACGATGCGAGCGAAAGCTTGGGATTTATGAGCATGTCCGCCAAGCGGGACCTGTTTTTGGCGAAGCCAATATTAAGAAAGCTGTCACGAGTGGGCCTTTGCTCCTGGCTAAAGACCTTAAGTCCGCGAGGCCGACACCGGCCGCATGATTTGGCTGGACTCTTAAATATCGCGTGTCTAAGCTGGACAGCCATCCGGCGAGCCAAGACGATTATAGATGGCATGTCAAGTAAGAAATTTTATCCACCATCAGTGCGGCTTCGACTTGGGCTTCGGCTTTACAAATGGCTTCAGGTCTACCCAGTTAGCATTGCTATTCTTTGTACATATTTTGCCCTTGGGACAAAACTCCAAATGGAAGACGGGATGTATCTCCCAGTTGTTATGTCGGTGTAAGGGATCATGGAACAGATGGTGCGAATCAAACATCTGCAAGCCTGTGACGCGAACCAGGAGTGCGCCGTCTGCGTCTTCAATCCAAGCGTTTAGGTTCGCCCACTTCAATGTAGGATGAGTAAGCCGCACTCGTGGCGTAAATTCTGCTGTCTGAGACTCGTCCTCGCTTACCGAATCAGGATTCTCGCCTTCCGGGTCGATCAGAACAATATGGTTATCCTTATCGGCCATGGTTGTTAGGTTGCAGTTACATGTTTCTGAACTGCCCTTGCTAACGCGGGTCGCATAGGCCACAACTCTAATCATGTTCCCTTCGCCTAAATCCCTTAATGCTTGACGATCTCCACCCTCTACGTAGTTATTTCCCGGATTGGGCAGATTATGTAGGTAGCTGTAGTCCTTGGGCTGCGCCGTCTTATTTGAGGCGGGGATGTTCTTTTGTTCGTTGAGTAACGTATCGAATGGGTGTGGCTCGTCGCTCTTACTGCAACCACTCAACGGACAATCGTTGATATTGCTGATATTGGGCTTAATGTCAACGCACTTAAGGTCTTTGAGATGTTGCGGCGTTGGTGGAATTGGTTGCGAACCGCTCCTGCGCGCATCGCTGGCTGCGGCAAGCACAAAGATAAGCAAAAGCGTTACTGCCAGTTTCTGTTTCATTTGGCGTGAGTCTCCTTCGTTGGAAAGGTTCGGGACGTGCGCCTTATATCACCCTGAGATACGAGATTCAATAGTATTTGCGGGACGTAGGGACAACAGGCGCGCCATACCTTAGAGCGTGGCCGCCCAAATTGATGTAATGAAGCAGGTGACTCCCTTGCCGCGGGTGATTAGACTCGCGGTGAGCTTAAGAACAAGAAGAGTCACCATGGCTACGTATTGTGGGGTTGATTTTCATGCAAGCCAACAGTTGGTCAAGTGGTGTAACACTGATGCTCACACTTGCTGGTAAAGGCTAGCTGGAACTATCTGCGGACGCGCGAACCACGTTTCTCAACAACATTGCCTCTGTGGCGCACGGCGGGTAATAGCCGCCGAGGCAGATTCTGATTAGCGTCAATGAGTATTTCAACCGCTACTTTGGCACTTCTTGCGTAGGCTAGCAGGATCAACGGCGGCGGCTCTCGGCCACCCTGTTCAAATCTTGAGATATTGCCTGCATAGAGCTTTAACGGCGTCGGAAGTTCTGCCTTCTTTAGCTTGTCGACCATCTGGACCTGAGACAGTCCTAAAGCCATACGAATATCACGCAGCTTCTCGGCCAGTCCCTTAGTTTTTGGGCGGCGAGACCCCATCAGTTCGCTCCTCCCATTTGGAGCGACTCGCTGGCGTGCGTTAAAGTGTCAATGGCACTCCCTACGGGGAGCGAAAGCGAGATAGTCGTGAGAAGCGCCCGGGATCTCGTGGTTGAGACCCTGGGAAAAGTCATCAGCCGCTACCTGGTAAGTGTGAACGTTCCAAAGTGCGTCCTAGAGCTTCCGGTCGGCGCAAAGAATACCAAACTTTCGGGAGGGTGCAACAGACGATGGGTCATGGCCTGCAGATTTATCTCGCGACAACAGGATTTTTATTGCTTTGAAATCGTCGGGCCATCTATAATCTCATGATTTCATTTAGCGACACTAATAAAGACGTTTCGTCGCTATTTACGTGCTAAAGTCTATTTAAGAAAAATGGCTGCAAAACGGCAAAAACCCATAAGTGAGCTAAGGGCTCTTAACGACGCGCTGCGAAACTCGAAGAATATTGCAAAGCGTCGTTACACCGTTTTGGATCTCACAAAGCTGACAGGAATGTCAGCTAGACAAATTCGTTATTGGGAAGAGGAAGAGATTCTTAAGCCGTGTTTTCGAGATCGGTCGCGTTACGGTAGACAACGGGTTGCTTTTTATTCGAGCAGCGATGTCGTTAAGGCATTCGTCATCCTCGACTTACTCAAGCGAGGCTTCAAAGTCAGCAATATCAAAACGCTAGCAAAGCACCTGAATCACCGCGGCCTCCGTCTGCAGGATTGTGTGAGGTATTTGCTGACCGATGGCACGTCGATTTATTTCGAAGAGACGCCTCAACGAATCGTCGACGTTCTGAAGAAAAATAATCAGATGCTGCTCATCTGCATGTATGAGCGTGTGGAAGAGATCAAGGAGAAGCTGAACTTCGTAGTAGCGGCTTAAATGCAATGATTAGCGATTGGAACGAATCAAGGCTAATTTCACTTTCGGTCGCGCTGGGCGCTCGGAAGGTTGAGGGCTGGACGACCGTTGAAGAGCACCTCTGTACGAAACTGCCGACTGTTGATGCGGCAGTAGCGCGCTCAATTAGAGATCAAATCGTCGCGGGAGAAGATCCGCTCGGTGATCTGTTCTGCAGGTTGCGGTCGCCGGCGGAGCGGCGTCCGTTAGGTGCGACGTATACGCCGCACAAGATCGTCGAAACAATGGTGGCTTGGGCAGAAGCGGTCGCTCAGCCGACGCGAGTTGTTGATCCTGGTGTCGGCTCCGCACGTTTTCTCCTTCAAGCTGGCAGATCTTTTGAACAAGCACAGTTGATCGGTTCCGAACTTGATCCTGTAGCGGCGATTATTGCGCGAGCTAATTTAGCGGCAGCCGGTTATGTTGATCGTTCAAAAGTAATTCTGGGAGACTATCGAGATCTCAGACTTCAACCAGAGTCTGGCCGCACGCTGTACATAGGCAATGTGCCTTATGTAAGACACCATCTGATAAGTCGTGCCAGGAAAGAGTGGCTCACAGCCCGCGCTGCAGAACTCGGACTTAGAGCAAGCCAGCTGGCAGGATTACACGTTCATTTTTTCCTCAGTACGGTGTTGGCTGCTCGGCCTGGCGACTTCGGCGCCTTCATTACGGCAGCCGAGTGGCTGGACGTTAATTACGGACAGTTTGTGCGGGAACTCTTCTTAGGACCGCTTGGCGGACAAGCGATTTTGATCATAGAACCAGAGGCGATGCCCTTTCCGGATGCAAACACGACGGCCGCGATAACATCATTTCAAGTGGGAAGTAAGCCTAAATCCGTTCGCGTAAAGAGAATTAAAGCTCTTCGAGACCTGCCTGGCGCGAATCTAGGCCTAGCGGTAAGTAGAGAAACTCTCAAGAAGGCTGCTCGTTGGTCCTCGCTAACACAGCGACCCAAGCACGCACCAGCGGGATTCGTAGAGTTGGGCGAGCTTTGTCGTGTTCACCGCGGACAAGTTACTGGCGCGAACAAGATTTGGATTGCCGGCGAACATAGTAAGGAGCTTCCGCCATCCTTCTTGTTTCCGACGGTGACGAAGGCTCGCGAGTTGATCGCCGCTGGTTTAGTGTTGCGTGACACGTCAAAGCTTAGGCGCGTGATAGATATTCCGTTAGAGTTAGATGAGCTTGGGTGCGCCGAACGCCGCGCGATAGATCGCTTTCTGCGCTGGGCTCGAAAAGTTGGAGCAGGTGATTCATTCATCGCGAAAAATCGTAAAGCTTGGTGGGCCGTCGGGCTCCGACAGCCTGCACCCATTCTCGCGACTTACATGGCTCGCCGGCCGCCGGCGTTTGTTCGAAATATCGCTAGTGCGCGTCACATCAATATTGCTCATGGTCTCTATCCGCGTGAGCAGTTTGATGAAAGCATTCTTAATGAGTTGGTTCGCTTCTTGTCGTTGTATACGAGCACGTCGGACGGCCGTACCTACGCAGGTGGACTGACGAAGTTTGAACCCAGAGAAATGGAACGAATTCTTGTTCCGGAGCCGCAGCTTCTTGTAAGCTGGGCGGCATGATATCCCCACCACGCTGGGCCGAAGAAGAGTTACAAGTTGACCGCCAGAGAGCGATTGACCTATTCCGCAACGAACGGACCGCAGAACCTCTTCACGCTTACCTTACTGCCTATGATGATAACCGTTCCCTCGTAACAAAGTTCCTCGACGAAACCCAGGATCTCGCAAACTTAAGGGCAATTGGCGTTCGGCTTTTGACTGACGACGATCTTGCAATTGTTCTTCGCTACCTACCTGGCCCACCCATATCACTCGACGATCTGAAAACCGTCGCTAATGCTACCACCTTAAGTCAGAAGCGGGTGACGTCCGATGCGGCAATGGTCGATCGAATCGTCGAGATAGTCTTGAACGGAATAGACTCCCGACGTTTTCCATGGGTTCAGCAAAGTAGACGCGCCACGGGCCTCGAGCGCGAATCGGCGATTGTCGCGACCGCGGCGCTTATGGCAACGCGCAAAACTGAAACCTCACGAAGGGGAAAGGGTAAGAAAGAACAGGAGGGTAAGGTACAGCGTTACCTAACCGAAGCCGGCTTGGAGCAGGTGTCTACCAGGCGAATCGCAACGCTCGCCGATGTGCCAAAACCTGGTCAATTCTGTCGCGAGAGCTTAATCGGTTCCGCGAAGGCGGATTTTGTCGTAGGGTTGTGGGACAGGCGAACCATGGCCGTCGAGTGTAAAGTCAGCAACTCTGGACTCAACTCGATCAAGCGTCTAAACCACGATGCAGCAGCTAAAGCGGCAGCGTGGATAAAGGATTTTGGTACTCTTACCATGGTGCCTACGGCCGTCCTCGGTGGCGTCTATAACCTTGGCAGTCTTACTGACGCTCAGGAGCGGAACTTGACATTATTCTGGGCCCACGACTTAGGGAGAATGATCGACTGGATCAATAACACCAAGGAATAATCGGAATCCGCCGGTCGTTACTTGGTAGGTGCCAACGATGGTCGTTTTAGACTGAAGTTCTTAAGTGCTTTCAAGAGGCCGTGGAACATGGCGTTAAGAATCTTTAATGTGAAGTAGAATCCGAGCTGCGCCGATATCAGAGCGACGGCCACAACAATGGAAATTAGCACCCAGGGCGTGGCAACGGGAAACCTTACCAATATCCATAGTAATAGCAGGCCAGTCATGGCCACTCCCGTAAGAAGGATCCCTTTGGAATGAATTAAGATCCACAACTGAAGCCGATCGCGAACACTACTATCTCCCTGGAGTCGCCCCAGCTTAGCCTTAATTACTTCGAACAGAGCAACGACTACAAATCCACTGACCAGGTTTAGTAAGAACGTGACTATGTAATCGATCAATCGCATAAATCTCGCCCAACAAAAACCGGGGGAACCGATTACCCACACTCAGGAAGCTTCAGGAGGTTGTCGGTTTTGGTTTCATCCGCGACGGTCTTGACGTACTTCGTTCCTCTTGGTGAGATTGCCCCGATCAAATACGCCGTGTTACCCATGTTGTCTCTGACGTATGCTTGGCCTTTCTCATTCACAACCCAGTTATACATCTCGATTCTCGAGCTGCTTCCTGATTTCTGGTCTGATTCGTTCAACCAGTTCATACTCTCGATCGCGACATACGGATTTTCGTGATAGCCGTTGTCTTTCTTGATGCAAGTGATCCTCACAGACATAAAAACAAGCTCCTTGTTCAATAACGGAATTGACGTGCATTGAGCGAACCTTTTGACAGATTGCAGGGTGCGCAAGCGAGTCTCAAATTATTCAGATGATTGGTACCGCCATTCCTTCTGCTCACAGAATGATCTATGTGTTCAGAACCCCACTGCACGAACTCTCCGCAGTAAGTGCAGAGTCTTCCGTCGCGCTCGTATACGTAAGACCGCTTCCATACTTCCACGCGCTCGCGATTCGGATTGCGCCGTCTCGGACGCCTTGGCGCCGGCGGCGGCTGGGTGAAGTGAGAGATCAAACCAACGATCGCCAGGCCAACCAAAATTCCCCCAACGATACGACCGCCATCCAGGCCGGAGGGACTCGGCGCCGGGGAAGTAAGCATCATCTCCTGACGACAATTGGGGCACGGCTCCGTGAACTGGTTGTCAACAAAGGCGAGCCAGAAATTTACGGTTCCTAAAATGGTGGAGCACTTGTGTTGTGCATATCGAATCGCGCATTTCTGACAATCTGCTAATTCGCCGTACACCACGAGCGTTGAAACCACAGATTGGTTTATACAGCGGGGACACAGATTGTTGTTCACTGGAAACATAACTATGCTCCGACACAGCGAACTAGATTCGTTGACTTTAGCTTCTAACAGCGGTTGTAAGTCGTATCCTGGCCTTTACCGCAGTTGCCACATGGTGGCAGGCGATCGTCATCGTCATCCAACGTAACGCTCCAGCTGCAGTTCCTGCAGCAGTAGTGTCCCTTACCAGGTTTTTCTCCAATGTCGTACATGCTCATTCTCCTTTGGGTCAGTTAATTCAGAATAAAGCCGTTCTAGCCTAGATTGTTATTCTCCGAAGAATCCGGATTCGAAACGGGTGTCTCGGTCCCGTTAATATTGCGAATGTGGTAACGCGGATAATTGCCGGTTTCGATCTCTCGCACGAATTGGGGGCGCGTCATATCGCGACCTGTATAATTGTCATGAAAATTCTCATTGCGACCGGTGTCGCTTTCTTGAGTGACCGTGATTCTCTTCGACATTATGTGTTAGCCTCCGGCTCGTCCGGTCATAAAATTCATTGACACACAACCAAGGAAATACTTATCCTTTTTAAGGACAGGCGGATCATAACTCCCGGCTTTGTGCGTGTCAAGGTTTTGTAGGATTTTATTTTCCTAATACAGGAAGGGCGCGGCGAATGGCTGACCTTTACAAATTTATTGGTAATAAGATTCGGGAACTGCGAAGAGCGCATGGGGGCAAAGGGCTGAGACAGGACGAGGTCGCTGAGAAGGTTGGCACAACCGCCAATACCGTTTCTCGGTGGGAATCTGGTACTTACAAGCCGTCTGCTAAAGACCTTCATAAGCTCTCGGTCGTCTTTGGCGTAACCATTTCTGTGTTTTTTCCTCAAACAGAGGATGATCACGTCCAAGCTCTACTTAGCGCTACTGGCGACCTGCGACAGGAAGAGATGGAGGATCTAATTGAATATGCGCGATTCCGCCGCGCTCGGCGCGCGCTAAAGGATGCGAAAACCAAGAAATGAGGTTTGAAGGTGACCCGGTCACAGTATTACAGAAGTTGCATCGCCCTTGCGCAAGAAAAACGGGTTAAGCATGCGATAGCTACTTCAGCGTTAGACTTAAATGTCCTGCGGGCGATCTATCGCTCGGAGGGCATCACAATCGATCAACGGCCGCTCAAGGGTTATCGGATCAAAGCCGCGTACTACTGTGAAGACGGAGATAGTTCCGTCCTAGTCAACAGCAAGCTTCCTCGTGAACCCAGATTGTTTGCGCTCACTCATGAGTTAAAGCATCACTATTTGGACAGGCAAAGCATTGAAGACGGTCAGATTCAATGCGGTGATTACAACGCTCATGAGGTTATCGAAAAGGGAGCCGAGGTTTTCGCAGCAGAATTTATTTACCCTGAGGCCGAAATGCGTGAATTAATCGGCAAGATATGTATTACTAATCAGAATTGTGGACCTGAAGCTGTCGTCAAGCTTAAGAGAGAATGCCATGCGTGTGTGAGCTATAAATTCATTGTCAAGCGGCTCGAATGGTTTGGTATCTGCGCTCGCGGCGCCTTTAACAAGGTGCAGTTTACCAAGGTCGAGGAAGATCTGTACGGCGTACCAATTTACAAGCGTGAGTCTTTCAAAAGGGCGCGTGCACGGAGGAAAGAATTGAAAACAACGCGGCCGGCCGCCTAGCGAAAAACCGCTAGAAGGGTTTTGAGTAGTTTTACAAGATTTTCTGGTACTTCCTCACCTCGAGAGAGCATTTCTTCTTTTTCTTCCAAAAGGCGCTTTTTTAGCTCCGGACCAAGTGTGCTGACATCTACTCCGATACGCTAGAGGATGGTGTGGGCAGTTTCAGCGTCCATCTCTTCATCTGTCGGAGTTCCTCATTCGTGAGATGCAAGATTAATTCTTGGTAATCGATCTTCTTATCTAATTTCATAAACACCCTCAATTAAGCAGAAAGCGTAAGCCAAGCACCGCTCGGCCTACGCCTTAAGTAAATGTAAACATTTTCGGAGTCGAAATGTTCTCAATCCTTGTGAGATGTTATCCGCCTCTTTCTTCCATTAGGCGACCTGAGAGCATCTTGTAAGTTGCGAACTTTAATGTTCGGGATCAATCACATTTGAGTCGCCTCCTCAGACTGAATTGGCGATAACAGTATTAAGTGGATAATTCCGTTTCCTAAGCTGGGGTACACCTATCGCATCGATTGGGATTGGTGGGGCCAGATTCACATTGGCGGCCCGAGCGGTATGGGTTAGTTGCAGAGCCGACACTTCTTGAATCAAATTGCAAACGCCAGTACTGAAGCGTTGGTGATGCGTTGCAGATCCTCAGGTTGAATCTCAATCTCCACGGCCACTTCGCCCGCTACCATAAGCATAGTTGAGTATTGCATGAGATCGTCGTCAATTAAGACCGGCAATCCGATTGAGCTGATCGGCGATACCCCGTTCGTGGGTAACCTAGAATTTCTGAGAGCTCTTTTCCGCTGGCGATCTGGATTCTCTTGATGTGTAACGCCTTTGACAATTCGGTAATGTTCACGCGCTTGGTGCTTGACAATACAATTAAGTAGAACAAATCCTGCCCAGTAGCGCGCATTAGAAGCGTCTTGGCTATCCTGCCTATCTCATATCCGAGTGTAAGTACCCGTTAAATTCGGACCATTGAAAAGTAGAGGTTTCCGGGGCAGCATAGCAGGCCCGAAGGAGACCTTATGAAGCGAAGTAAGTTCAGTGAGACCCAGATCATCTCGATCTTGAAAGCGGTCGAAGCCGGCCGGAGCGGATTTGATGCAGCTTCTCGGCCAGCCTTTTCGGCTGCGGGCGCGCCGCTCCCATTAGAGCAGGCCTCCCTGGGAATCGTTTGCTGCTTGGCGCTTAGTCTTGTTGGGAGTATCATGCTCCCCGTTGGGAGCGTACTGAGCGTTCTGTCGGAATCTACCAGAAATTCATAGCGCGAATCTCCGGCAGCCGGCATTACCTGGGATCCTTAGGTATGCGCATCACGCGGCGCCCTTCACTTGTCAATCAAACCAGCAAAGTCTGGGCTTTTCTTATACCAGAGCGGTCCATAAGAGTCACTATCAACCTATAAGAGGTCTCTCGTCTCATGAAGAAGCTTTTCCTCACTGGCTGCGTTTCGACCAAGTGGCTTGGGCTTTTGCTGGTTCTCGTGTTAATCGGATTGGTGAGCGTGAACGCTGGCTGCAACCTCTCGCAAGGTCCATCAAAGACTGTTGAGAGTCTGCTTCGAGCAGTAGAGCGCGGTGAGATTGAGCGGGCCGTAACTTTCTTCTCTGGTGGAATAACAACCAAACGTGGGATCAGTTTGCTCAAGGCAGATCTTTCAACTACATCTGTCGAACTCAAAGCGGACGGGGGAATCAAATCGATCAAAGTACTGAAAGAAGATGTTGTTGGCGAGGTTGCCGAAGTTACCATTGAAATCACCAAAGGTAACGGGAGTATCGCGACGTTGCGCTACAAACTGATATTGGAACGAGGCACATGGAAAATCGACGGCGTCAATACCCTATAGTCAAATCAAGGTTTAGCTAGAGTTGCTCACGCCAAGGTATTTACGCCAAGCACGTCTTGGTCGGGGTTGTCCAGAACTACACTTGGCTAACTACAGATCGCGTACCCGCATGTTTGAGTTTAAGCTTCTGGTCAACAATTGAGTTATGACAGTTTTCAACGAGAGAATTGATCACTGCGACCACTCTCGGATTCTTCCCTACGGAACAACTCAGGGCGGCGCGGGCCTTCAATTGTCCGGCGGTAAAGTTGAGGCGCTCTGATTCATAAGAGTCGGCCGCCCAGCGAAGCCGCCGAATTGCGAAATCATGAATGGTTTCGGCGACTTCCGCAATAGCAGTCTTAGTCATGGGTAGGCACTCCGGACGGCTGTAAAGTACTTCGAGCCCGCAGAGTCTCCTAGCTATCAGCGTTGCCGAGGCTCTGACAGGCCTTCCGGGAGCCGCCATTATGGTGAGGGCAATCGACGCAGCCTTTGCGGCAAAGTCTCGGTCTCGTTCAATCCAATTTATTCGTGCTGGGTTAGTGCCACCACGCGGTTGGCGGGGAGGTGAGTGCAATTCCAGCCACTTGCGATCATTACGTATAAGGGTGTGGTAGACGACATTGCCGGCGATTTCCCTGAGCTTGTTTCGTGATAAGTTTGGATGTTTCTTAACTGCGGCGCACCATTGCGAACGTCGCTCTTTCAGGGTGGCGGTGAGTACTCTATGTTTTCCCGCAGAAAGGGCTTTAGACTCAGGTAGCTTGGCCAGCACATTCTCAATCGTTCTACGGGAGACGCCGAGTTCAACTGCTGTTTCTTTACGCGAGCGGCCTTCAATAAAAAGAAGTCTTTTCATTTTTGTGATCCATACAGGTCCGTAAGCCCTTATTCTGTGGAATCGAAACCGATCGTCTCTTGACTTGTCCGGTCCTAACCTAGAATAGACAAATCCACATGTGCACTTGAATATGCCGAGCGGTCTGCTGGTTCCATCGGTGGCCATTCGAACGCGGCAGTTTCCAACAACTGACTTCTTAAAGTGTTGGGAGGCGCGGCTCAAACATGGCCAGGGTGCTAGACCAAACGGCTTAAAGGAAGTGCCCGGCAAAGAAAAGAAGTCGGCGAAAGAACAACCTAGAAGGTTTAGGACTAACAGATGTCGATATGGCGGCTGGCTGCGTTTGAACCTTGGTTGGGTCATCGCCATACTCCAACCATTATTCCGATCGACTTCGGACTGCAGTACAGCTAACAAATCAGGTGAATAATATCCACGCAGCGCATCTTCAAGTTTGGATACGCGGACTTTTCCCGTGAACGTTGCAAAGCCTTTTTCCAATAGCAGTCGGCCATAACGGTTAGCGTTGACTGATCGTTCGCACGAGAGGTTCGGTTGCTGTAGTAACCAGGCGAGTCCCTTTGCGAGAATTCCGTAAGTTGCGTTGGTAGATTTTGTCGGCTGCGAGCCACGTTGCGGAATGCTCTTCTCCGCAGTAACAAATATTTCGCGATTTGAGTCACGTCTAATGGGGACGGTGCTATCTACCAGGAAGACATCATGTGTGGGGCAGACCTCGACGCCAGTAACGTTATGAATTCGATGCCAATATGTTTCCCCCCATTTGCTTCTATCCTCTGAAGCACATTCAATGCAGTACCTGAGCAGCTGACTCCGCAGTTTGATGGTGAGCGCCCCTGCAAAGGCGTGAACAGAACCGCGAGTCGCAATCATTCCCTTCCGGAGCCGGGCTGCGTGCTTCGGTGAGACGAAAGAAGAGTAAAGGGGATAAAGAGTGTGCTGTTCGAGCAAACGATCGGCCGTATACGAATGACCAAGCGGCAGTGCCTTGCATAGGTCACCTAACCTGTGTGGTAGATCTACAGCGACTCTGACAAATGGCGCGCTGAACAAATCACGGCCGCTACAGGCACTGGTTCTATAGCCCATTCGATCGTGGTACCGCGCGCAAGCGCTGAACACGAGCTCATCAGGGTATATTTCGGGAAAGAATCCGGTCATCCCGCCTTCTCATTTTCATCCATATACTCGGAGGCTTCGCCGAAGTGGCCGGCTTCTTGTATTGCGTCCAAGACCGATGTGGTAGCTGAGGCGGCGCCCGCTGAAGCCGCTCTGAGGTCGCTTGCTTCATAGCCTACCTTTTCACGTTTCTTCGTACGTTTTGACTTCGTTTTCCTAGCGCCGTTTAGTTTTGGAGGGGGCTTTTCACCGTATGGGATTGGACTGGAATCTTGGCCGCGGGCCGGGTTTGTGGAAGAGGGTGGCTGGGTCTTTTTCAGATCTTTCTCAGCCTGCTGGATATATGGGTCAAGCGAGATTGGATTGATATCCGGGACGGTCGATAAGTATTCCGTGTCGTTACTTCGGAGGGCAGCCAGAACCCGCTGTGCTTGTTTGAGACTGTCTCGCGCTACTGATCGAATGATGTCCGCTGTTATTACTTCTGCTTCGGGCGGGCGTGCGGTCACGATCGCGCGAATTTGCGCCAACATATAAATCTTGGCTGCAAAATCGGTAATGCCCTGGGTTTCTTCATACAGAACGTGCGCTAATTCTTTTGTTAGGGGACAGGCCACATGTGTGTATTGATATGTCCAGAGCGACTCCAGCAGTAACTGCCAAACTCCGGGGTTTTGTTTTGGCTTAGTGTCATTAGGGGCATCTTCAACCCATTCGCCTTCCTCCATTCTGTCCCACACCAAATCCCCTTGTCCGGTTCCTCTTCTGATCTGATGAAACTCGCCTGCGAGAACCAACTTGGCCTTATAGGTCCCGACTAAAACAACCGGCACACCCATGGAATTTGTTAACTGGACGAAGAAGCTCAGAAGTTTGAGGGCGCTGCCTCTCAAGCCGCTTAGTCGATTAATCTCATCGATGACCAGGACGCCTAAGCCATGGATTTGAGTAAGCCTGGCCATCTTAGGCAAGAGCTCGTCGGTTGTCCGGCGCACGCCCGCGTAATTGAATTCATAGTTTGTACCAAGGATCTGATCGATTGCGTGGAAGAAGTTAAGACAGAGTCCGCGCGGGGAGCCATCGAAAGGGCATTCGAGTTTGAGCCATACGATCTGAGCTACATTAAAATCACGATCTTTATATCGGTTGTGATAGATGACCTGTGGGTAAAGCGAGAGTACTGCTTCAACCGAAGTGGACTTTCCGACTCCAGGGAATCCGATAATGGTGAAGCCAAGTGGCAGAGAAACAGCGGAGTTTCCGACAATCGTGGTTGAAGTGGCTAAGCTATCGCATTTCACCTCGAGACCGCTCCAGAAACCGGGCGCAATAGGGTTACGTCGTTGGTAACCCGCGCGTATCATTCGCGAGAATCGCTGCTCAAGATCAATATGGACTGGCAGAGGTACGAAGCATTGCAGAGCGTTTTGAATAGCGTGTAGACGTAGGTGAGATGGCATATACCGCTCCGCTTCATTATATGGGGGGTAGCGTGCAAGGGCTTCGATGACTTGATCTTCAGTCAGGATTGGCGGCAGGGCTTCGATAAAAGGATTGCCCTGATAGCAAACTATCGCTTGTTCAAGATAAGTCGCGATAGCGTGGCGTCCTTGGAGTGCGAGAGTCTGGTGTGAATCGTCTGGATTTTTGGTCATTTCTTTAGCATCCTTTCGCGCAAATTTCGTAGTTTGTCCGTTGGTTGAGGGGGAGGCACGTAACCAGGTACCAGCAACTGAGTGGATTCAGAAGATGTTTTAGGTTCGGGGCCAAACTTCCAAGCGTTGGCCTCGCGTTCCAAATCACGTTCTTGTTTTCGATTCGCGCGAATGCCCGTTATTCGCGCTTGATTGCTCATATTGAACTCGGACATAGCATTCTTTTCTGCAGCTGAATCTATGACTTGCTGTGTAGACGCGTGATAATCAGCCATAGAGCGCTGGTGCCGAGTTTGGTTAAGCTCTTTTCGTTGTGCGCGTAGCTCGAACTCATCAAGAGTTTCGTACCAGTCTCGATCGAGAAACGCCTTATCGCCCGGAACGAGATGACAGGTTTCGAGTCTTTTGCCATTGTCGAGCCGGAGATAAATGCGACTGCGGGTTCGAGGATCGTGCGCCACAGGTATTTTCGAGGTTCCGCTCTCGCCGGCGCGCTCAAACCACTGTTCTTTCAGGGCGAGTTCGCTGGTGTAGTGAAGATTGCTGAAGAAGATGCCATTTTGCGTAACTGAGGCTTCGGCTTCAGGGAGAAGGTTTAACCGTACCGTCTCAATGTCTTGTTTGCGCAAGCATCCGCTGCGGTGCTCTAGACCCCATCTCCAGAGGTTTATCGGGAAGGGCTGAACTTCATCAGCAATCATGTCGGCATCCAACGGGTAACCTTCTATATATTGGTGATGATTATGATGAAGCGCGGCAAGGACCATTATCTTGCGGAATTCCCATAGAGTGAGCGCCGCATCCAAGCGGTAATCTCGATCGCCTCTTTCGCGCTTTCTCACGCGGCCTGGTAACCAATGAATAGTTTTTTCATTGCTGATATCGATATGTTGCTCAACTACGCCCTTAAGATCGGCGCGGTAAGGTGAGGTGTTGTAGACACGCGTGCCGAATGCGTTGACGAGTTGGTCGGCGTTGTAGCCTTCGAATTCACCGCGGTCGGCCATCAAGGCTTCGGGCAGATGGTGGGTCGGCCAGTCTGAGTATTCGATAGAAATACCGTACTCAGCACAAAAAGCCACCTTATCCATAACCGAGTTTTCCACAGCCAGCATAGCGCCGAGCCAGCTGGGGCCTTCGAGGGCAATACTCAGACCGACGATGAGACGAGAAAAGAGGTCAATGATGAAGTAGATCACAGGACGGCCAATGATCCACCTTCTGTTAAGGGCGCTGAGAAGATAGACATCGCCGATCGTGGCATCGACTTGAAAGATTGAGCCGGGCCCAAAGGCCATTTGGGTTGAGTTACCCAGCTTCGCGCGACCTGACAAGTTGAATCGTGTCGTTCCGCGGCGAGCTACTTGCGACTGGCGTGGTTTGCGCTCCTTGTTGTACCAGTAAACGAATTGGCGGTAGGTCGGTAGTTCGTTTGCTGGTGGCAACGAAGGGACCCAGATACCATTTTTGT
This sequence comes from Blastocatellia bacterium, assembly GCA_033857635.1. Lineage (GTDB taxonomy): Bacteria > Acidobacteriota > Blastocatellia > Pyrinomonadales > Pyrinomonadaceae > UBA11740. The sequence goes on along the minus strand of JAWVDF010000027.1, from coordinate 46,412 downwards.
TCTGGTGATAACCGCAGTTGAAGAATCTTTCTTTAGTCTGTTGAAAAGCTCTTGAAAGCGGCGCACTGAGACGTTTGTCATAAAAGAGTTTAATGCCGTTACGGAAAGCCTGGAGGACGTCGAGCGTTATGTTGGTCCCTCGGGACTCGCCGGTCGCGGTTGATACTTTACTTGGACGGCCTTGTTTTTTCTGGTCTGCTTTAGAATTATCCAGTCGGTCTCGCCAGCCGCAATTATCGTAAAGCGGAAGATTGGCATTCTTAATCTGTCCTCTCTGGAAATAGCGTCGCAATTCCCTATAGGCTTTTGACAGGGAGCAGCGCTTACTTTTCACGAGCGCGGTCACCGGTGAGTTGCGCCCGTAGAATTGAAAGATTCGCGTATCTCCGCTTTCAACAAGCGGTGCAATGAGATTCCATGCTTCGTCCCTATGCTTCCGATGGTCCTCCTTGATGTCTCCTTCAGGGCGAATCAAGTAAGCAAAAGGGTCTTTGGGTAAGACTCTGGCGGCGCCAGTGTCAAGTGCATTTTGCAGGAACTCTCGGGTGCGGCGTACAGGTTGTGCGTTATTTCCATATATCTTAATGGTCCAAACGACGGGACTGGTCTGGTTTAGCCACAGGAGTCGCTCTACTGAATGCGGCGCCTCCTTATCAGCCCACTCGTACACCATGTTTTTGTATAGTTCTGTTCGCATTTATCCACCTTACTTGGCGTAGTTAGTTGAGTAGGATCAATCGCGCACGCGGATTGATCGGTTCGCGCATGTCCACTTTGAGCACACGATTAGCGAGCAAGTGCCTTGTGATGGCCAGACAGGTACCAGCTTCGACGCCCAGTTCGTCATCAAGGGAATTAGTGATGTCACTCAAGGGAGCATTTCGCGTTTGCAGAGTGTTCATGACGATGGATGCGACCAGTGACAAGATAAGATCCGGAAGGTCAGTGAAGTCCTGGAAGCGTCGATATGGGTGTAACCACTGAACATTCTGTGCGAGGACTCTTGGGATACTGCACTCAGTCACGATCTTGAGTTTTTTGCCCCTGGCTTCCCAATACCGACGCTCGATTTCAAGTTTTTCAAGGGTTCGTGGGCTGAATAAATCGTCTCGGTATTTGACGGTGCGGGGTTGATCAGTATCGACGTCGCCGTGGCGAACTGTGACGACGAAATCCGTCGTCATAACAATGGGTTGCCTGGTTTTCGGATCAACCGGATGCCGGATCCCGCAGCTGTTCGCGATCGCGAGAGTTTCTTCGAGGGGTAGAAGCGCGTACTGTTCGCGAATATCGACGACATTGGACGACCACTCGAGAACGAAGAAATAGAGGAGCTCGAGGATACTAAGTAAGTGATGAACCCTCTCGGTTTTCCATCCCTTGGCCCTACATGCCAAACCCAGAGAAGGTACGTCTTGAATATGAAGCCACGGCTTGTAGTCAGCTAGCCTTCCTTTGCCGCAGCCTTCTTTGAGACGTCTCGCAATTGACCGTCTAGTTGTGCGCCGTTTTCGTTTCGCCATGTAATTTCCCTTTCGTTCTTTACTGCCGCAAAATGGCCCGTGAAAACCTGGCGTTTTTCTGTGAGCCTCAAGTACAATGAGCGAGCAGACACTCTGACTTCATTGAGTAAGGGAATTTGATTTTCCCCACTATCAGCAAACACGAGTTCGGTCGTTGAAAATTGCGAAAAAATCTTTCCGAAGATCCGGAATATTTCTTTCGTAAATTTCGTGCTCTTCAATCGTTTAGTTAAATGGTAAGTCTGGTTAGCGTATGGCTGAGGCCGGAAGAAAAACCGATCCTGCAGTAGCTGAGGTCACTCGGGTATATAAGGCGCTGACGCGTTTCGCTCAAAAGGAATGCGCGAAAGCAGGTTATCGCCCTGACGCTATTGTTCCGGGGATAAGCAAAACAGCTGAGGACTTAGCGGCTGATACGATCGTGAAGTTAACCATTGGTGGTTGGGATCCTGCGGTCGCCCGTGAAAAGGATATTGTGCCCTACGGCTGCGAGGCAGTGAAGAATTACTTCATTGATCTGAGGCGCAGTGCGGCATACAAAACGACAATGAGTCTGGACTCTGAAGAGTTTGAGAAACTAAAAGAGGTGCGCACCGAAAAGCCGCCTCAACAGCGTATTGAATTGCCCCAGATCATTGAGAAGATGAAGGCTCGTTTGACTGACGAATTGGAAAAGGCGTACCTCGATGCGTTAGAAAAAGGTGCAAAGACTCGAAAGGAGTTTGCTGACGATCTTGGCATAACGGTTGAGGAAGTCACTAAGCTTCAACAACGATTAGTTTACAAGTCAGATAAAATGAGAGATTTGTTGTGAACGGATCAGCAGTAGACAAAAGGCTCAAAGCAATGGCGAATAAGACTTCTTTGCCGACGAAAGCAGAGTTGAATGCTCTTATAGAGGTTTTGGCAGCTACGGACGATGAAACGGGCGCGGTTGATTCGGCCGGCGAGCCGCTGACCAGTGGCGAAGTTACCAATTTGGCCGAGGACCTGGTCGGCAGGCTTGAACGAGGAGTGGCGGAGATGCGTTCGAAGGCTGAAGACGTGCCGGCGGCGCTTTTAAACACCGTGCAGTTGCTCCACCATCACATCGATGAGGAAACGAGGGACGTGACAACTGAAGAGTGGGTTGACAGTCTACTCGCTGGACAAGTTCCTGCCGGGCGAGGGCACTCATCAGGTGTGCCCGCCTTTCGCTCTCTGAGGATGGATTTGCTGACGGAAGACGATCTAGAGATGTTGCGACAGATGGCTGAGGAAATCCGATCTCAAAAGGAATCTTAAGCCAGTGCGGCCTTCAGAGAAACCTGCGGAAGTTGCCCGAGTACTCCTATCCCGCTTACCTACAAGAGAGCCAGTGGATGTTGAGGCGGTAGCGCGTGCGCTGCAACTCCGCATTGGACGTGTGAGCACGACTGGTTTTGTGGGAGCAATGTTACCTTGGGCGGAAGGAGTGGGAGGATTAATTAACATTAACGGGAGCTTTCGCGAGGACCGTCAAAGATTCACGATAGCTCATGAGATCGGACACTACATGTTGCTCGACAACAAGGTGGCGCCTTCGGTTTGTTCGTTTGAGGACGTTGGGACATGGCGAAGTGACAGCCGCAGGGAGCGAGCGGCAGACATATTTGCTGCCGAGCTGTTGTTACCAGACCAGGAAGTTCGTTCTCTTATATCCGAACATGCAGTCACCTTTAGAACGGCGGAGCTCATTAAGAAGACCTACCATGTGTCGTTGACGACCGCAGCATATAGGTGTGTTGAGCTTTCGAATGATGAATGCGCGCTAGTGGTGACCGTCAAGGGCATTGTAAAAAGCTATAAGCCAAGCGCTTCATGGGCATACCCAATTCTAACAAACCGCGCTATTGGGCGAGGCACGATGGCTAGAAAACTCTTCGACCATCCAGCTGAGCTTGATTTGTGTGGCATTGTGTTCGCCAGAGAGTGGGCCAGCGAAAGGGAGTACATGGATCTTGATGTACAGCTTTGGGAAGAATCAATATCCCAGATAGGGTACAACACCATTCTTAGCTTTCTCACCGCGTTGGATTGAAAGGGAGTTCTGACGCTTCAATTTCCCCTTGTTGACGCGTTTCGCGTAACAGCTTCTTTGGGGCGGATCGCCTGACAAAATAATGCTGACCTGGCTCTTGAGCGGTATGTGTTTTCCCGGCAAACCTAACTTAAAAACAGAAAGTTTAGCAGTCCTCATCCTCTCCTTGAAGATCGAGTAATTGACTCTCATCTTTCCACCAGAGCAGAGTCAAAACCAGATCCACACTGATTTTTTTGGAATGTTCTCGGAGAGAATACTTCCGCGATTGAGGATGGGTGATCCAGCCGTCAGCCTGGATGTCGGTGGGTGGTCCTTCCTTATGGTTGCCTTGAAATAGATCGTACGCACAGGTGTACGCCCCCGGAGCGTCTCTGGGCCAAATCTCTCTCGGAATGTCTGGCCCTGGGATAAACCACTTTCGTCTGCCGAGTTCGCTACAAATGACCATTGCCGGAAACGATCCATGCTCGACTAATCTAATCGCAGTTGCCGTCAGGCTCGTCTGAAATTCGTGAGCTAGTAGTTCGACCGTCGCAAACGTAATCTCCAAGTTCTTAGCGCGGGGTTCGAACATTAATGGTGGAAGCAACAGATCGGCCGCATAGCGGTTAGCCCTTCGTTCGGGGTTGTCGTTTACCCACTCGGTCGCGAAGATTTTTTCTGCGCAAACGAACGAGGCTACCTTTCCGCGATCCAACATCCAATGACCCAGTTCGTGGGCCGCGGAAAACCGTTGGCGCTCACGCCGCGACGCGCTATCCACGGTAATGAATGCGCGATCGCCGAATCCTAAGATACGTGCCGCGCTACCGTTGAGCCGTTGGTAAACGATCGTGGCACCGCAGTGTTCTGCTATTGCTTCGATCTTAATATCTAGCGGCTCGGTGATTCCAAGTTCTTGTAGCAGCTTAGTTGCCGACATGAGTAGTTATCTAATTTGTCCTACCTCAATTACTTTTGATCTTTTTCCTCTACCGCTGATCCGTGCGCTTCGATCAGTTTCAACAGTTGCCTCAAATAGCTTTCGACATCTTCATCGGGAAGTTCGGTGAAGTTGCGATATTGTGCTGTGAGCAACCCAGCTCCAAGTTGGGGATTACCTGCCAAAATTGAAGTTATCATTCCACGCTGTTCGTCCAGCCCGCCGGGAATCTCGAATTCATCCGACTGAAGGGCGGCGACGTGTTCCTCATAGCGCTCTTGTGCTTCGACAAGCGGTCTTTGCTGACACTCCCTGATTGCGTCACGAAGCAATTTGCGGACTTGTTCCGAGTCTGCCGGGTCTTCGGAAAACTCTTGTGTCACCTCTTCGTCCGACATTTCGGCAACGGACTCAGCCATGCCATTCATGAAACGAGTCAACTCCTGCTCGTAATCACGCATCTTGTCAGCCATCTATTCACCATCCTTCTTTGCGCGCGGTCGAATCTTACGGCGTAGCCATTTCATGGCTGTATAGTAGTCTTTTTGCGAAACAGACAAAGCATCTCGGATTTCCGGACCGTTCATGCCGCCTTTGAAGCCATCCCAGATCAGCCACGCGAGGGCGTTCTCGTTGGCAATCGCCTCAATTTCTTCCGCCTTCTCCTTCGCCTCCAGCACTCGATGCGGGCTGGCGCCGGGCGATTCGATAGTCGCCAATGGGTTAACTTGTTCGCCGGCTGCGGAGGTGTAAATGAGATCTGACTCCAGCATTGCTTCTTTCTCATCGAAGTGATCCCGTTCGTGAGATGAAATGCTCCTCATCGCACCTAATAGGTGTTCCCGAAACCGAACCGCATCTTTGTTCCAACGACGGCCGCCTTCGTGGCTTGCCGCACCTTCGTAGGTTGCCGCAATCGCTTTCCCAAGCAGATCCTCCCAGTCCTGTCCCTGGGCCGCACGGCCCATTCCGGCCACGCGCCACTTTGCAAAGCCCCTTAGCCGCAAAAGGTCCTCTGGAGTAAGCGCCTCTACGGCCGCGACAATCTCTTGCTGAGTCGCAGCTTTTTCTTCTGGAATTCGGCGCGAGGCTTTCCCGGTGCTTTTCATTGCTAATCCATTCTAACAACAGCCTCCCTCCATTAACATGCCCAAATCTCACTTGTTTCGGACTTTAAAAAATATTTTCCGGCGAAATGTCTGAAGACCACGGAAATTGGGCATTAGCTTAATAACCAGAGAGAAACATCCTCGCTGGTCCGCCCGATTGTTTTCTCGGTATGTCCGGGACGGGTAAGAACTGGGGCATATCGACAACAGAGCCGACTCCGTCGGCAACGCCCAAGGGTACGAGTGTTAATTCAGTCCAGTTTGAAAAAGGAGGTCGTATGACGACAAATATTGAAAAGACCAAGCAACCAGAACATCAAGACATTTCTCCGCCGCCTTGCGTGTATCCAGCTAAATGGGCCGCGCAGGTCGACGACAAAGTGATTCCAATGCCGGCGCAGATGGTGAAGGTTACGGTTATCAAGGCGCAAGCGTGCGTCGCTGAGGATAAAGTGTTGGTGCGCGATCACAACTCTCCGGACGACTTGATCATCGGCGATAACGAAGTCGTCGACCTCGCCGGCGGCAACGTCTTTTACACTCTGGCTGTATGCGACGTGCAACCACGGCCAGGGTGCACAGAGCCGCCGAAGCTCGCCTTTTTTGTGAATGACAGCGCGGAAGTGACGATTCGCAAGTCCCAAACAGGACAAACGTTGCGCGATCTCTTTGGGCTTCCTTTGCATGCCAATCTCGTGCGCGACGACGAAGGTGGAAGTGATAAGCCGATTTCGGTCACAGATGCGGTCGAGTTTGAGGATGGCCCGGTTTTCTATTCACGTGCCGTCGTCGCCGAACTCTCTATCACGGTCAATGCGCAGAAGTTTACTGAGCATGATGGTGTGCACCACATCATGACGGGTGAGCAGATCGCTACGCTGGTCTATGCGCAGAATCCACGCGAGACACGAGTCTGGGAGGTGTCACCGGAAAAGCGAAAGATTGAGCTCGATAAGGAAATCGAGATAAGGGGATGTGAGGTTTTCGACGTGGTTAGGAAGAAGGTCGACGGCGGCTACGAGGTGACGCGGTTGGAACTTGAACTCGCGAAGGTTCGTGAAAGTGGGCAAGTCGTCACGCATACCGAGAATCCCGCCGCTGTCATTTACCACGACCTGCGAACCGGTCCCGGCAATGCGGTGCCCAAGACAGATGTGTTGGTTGTGATTCCCGGCGGCTATCCGGGTCAGATGCTTGATGGAGCGTATTTACCGGAAGGTTCTCCGCTCATCGGTAAAGTCAAAGGATCACCGCAAACCCCGCTCACCGCGCTTGGTAGAACGTGGCGTCTCATGAGTTATCACCCTCATAACGGGGGTGGAGCTGCCGCTTGGAATCCGGCTGTGCACGGTTTTCACACCTATGTTGGAGAGCTTCTATCATGGCTGTACGACGCGAACTAAGCGGTAGCTTGCCACTCGTTCAAGACACTCGCCACTCACTCTTGCGAATTCGCTCCGGCGACCTCGCTAAGTTGGAGAAGCACGTTTACCAGCGCTATCCCAGGCGCGAATGGGGAACGTTCTTCGAGTTTGGCTATCGCCGTACTTCATGGGGTCTGGCGCTCAGCTATGTAGGCGGCCTTTGGCCGGGTCCAGGCGATATGGACCGCCAAGTCGGACTCACGAGATTTCTCGATCAGTACTCTCGAAGGGCTTTTCATCATACGGCAGTGAGTACGCTAGGCGTCGGCGTTGTTCATTCGCACCCTGAAGAGTGTTGCACTTTTCCAAGCCCGACCGACGATGACATGGATGGCTATTTCGCTCGTGAGTTTGGTGCATATGGAAAGAGGAAGCCGTATTGCAGCCTCGTTCTCCAACGTAACCCTACTACCGGATTCACTTTCACTGGCCGCGTGTATGATCGCGGAGAGTGGTTGCCAGTCGAAAAGCTGTTGACGGTCGGGGATCAGATTGAGTTGTTCAGTTCTGAGGCGGAGGAACCGAGGCCCGTGACTATGGGCACTTCCGAAGTAACTCGTGCCCGCCTAGTCTCTGTTCTTGGTCAGCCTTCGGCCGTTCGTCTCGCACGAGCCACAGCCGGAATTATTGGTTGCAGCGGAACCGGGTCACCCGCGGGGCACGTCCTGGCCCGAGCTGGAGTTGGCAATTTCATTCTCGTCGATCCAAAGCGTTTTGCGAATTCCAATCTCGAGCGGACGCATGGCTCAAGCTTCGATCATATCGACCGCGAGCCCTCGCCGTACAAAGTTGAGATAGTTGCCGATCTGATCAAGTCGATCAACCCTAACGCTAACATTACTACTCTAGCGGGCAACGTATTACAGGAGAACGTCATTGATGAATTGCTGCGCTGCGATGTGCTTCTCGGTTGCACCGATACCCAACATGGGCGCGCCAAGCTTAGCGATCTCGCCCAGCATTACTTGCTCCCTTCGGTGGACCTTGGAGTATTGATGGAGGGTCAGAGCGGTCGGCTTACGTCACAGATCTCCGACATAATGATCTACTCACCAGATTTTCCATGCGCCTTCTGCAGCGGACGTATTGATGGAATAGAACTCAGCAATGAATTGATGTCAGACGAAGAGCGCAGCAGACGTCAAATTGAAGCCAAGGAAGCCGCTGAGCGCGGCGATGATCCAGATCAGTATTGGAGACAGCGCCCTCGACAGATGCATACTGTGGGCTATCTTACGACGATGCTGGGCGCGCTTGGCGCCGGTTACGCGGAGGGTTTGCTGACCGGAACCTTTGGTCCACCTCATCCCTGGTTTCAGTTCGACATTTCCCGTGAACGATTAGGAGTTGTTGCACCTCATCGGGATCGTCTTGCCGGCTGTAGCTGTGGGCGATACGGAGGTTGGGGCGATGCGGCGAAACCATATCGAAATGTCGTAATACCTAATCACTGGCCGAAGCACGCCATCCTCTTGAGTCGAGGAGGCAGCCACTTCTTCTCGAAATAACCGGCCGCGCTTTACAAGGATACGAAAATGATCTTCGCAGGACGAGGCAAACGAAATGCAAATCTGTCTATCGAAAGTCGAGGACCAGTCGGCGGATGAAATCTCCCGCAGCCGCGGTGACTTACAAAACCACATTCATAGACGTTCTATGAGATCGAGTAAATGTTCAGGCACTTCCTCGTTTCGGGCCTTCATCTCTGAGACTCCTCGTTGCAGTCTCATTTTAAGGTCGGCTTGAAGTTCTGCCTGGTGTACTGGGGAACTTTTTAAAACACTATCGGGATTCTCCATCAAATCATCATTCGGCAGTTCCAATCTTTCAATTAGGTATTCCAGCTCTTCTTTTGTAAGTCTCTCGTTGACGTTCATAGCGATCTCCAAAAAGCAAGAAAGCGTAAGCTGTGATCGCCTACGCTTGTCAGCAATTTCGTTGAACCCACAGGGTACCCAACTCTCAACTTCCAGTGGATCGCCGACCGCATTTTTTTTGCTTTTTGTCCTTCAGTTTCTCGCCACGCCCTTGAAACCGATTTAACGTTGTGTATCGATTTGTGCTAGTGTTGATCGACTTAGAGTTGCAGACTTTATTTGTATGTTGCAAACTTTAAAAGTAATTTCCAAACTTTATTCTCCCGAATCAGGGATCGATTAACAGGCTCCGATCGTTCACAACCTCATCGGCATGATTACGTAGCGATAGTCGTGTTTGTCGTCATCGACCGGCCGCAGCTGGGCCTGTGAATTTCCGTCTTTGAACTCGAAAGCAACCTTCTCAGTCCCGACGACGTTGAGAAAATCCTGCAGGTATTGCGCGTTGAAACCAATTTCAGTTTCTTCCCCGGCGAAGTCTGTACCCAGAGTTTCCCGCGCTTCTCCTTCTTCCGCGTTCTGCGAACTAATCAACAACTGCTCCTTGGTGAGATGAAAACGAATTGCGTGAGAGCGATCATCAGCCATCAAAGCGACTCGGCGAATTGCCTGGTTGAGACTCGTGGTATCGAAGACGGCCGACCGATCATTATTCTTCGGCATGACCATTTCGTAGTTAGGAAACTGTCCCGACAACATCCTGGAAATTAAAAGCCTCGAGCCAACCTGAAAATACACGTGGTTGTCGTCGGCCCCAAGATTTATGTCTCCATCAAAATCAGCGGTTAACTTAGTCAACTCGGCAAGCGTTTTTCGCGGAATCAAAACATCAAGACCTGCGTCCGGTGCATCTTTACCAACTTCTTTGGTTGCTACAAAAGCTAACCTATGGCCATCGGTCGTCACCATCTTGGCGCCCTGCTTATCGAGTTCAAACTTCGCCCCCGAGAGAGTGTATCGCCCTTCTTCCTGAGTGATTGCAAAAATAGTTCTGTCTATCAGAAGCTTGAGCAGCGAAGCCGGCAACTTCAACGGCGTCGATTTAAATCCAGGCAACTCCGGAAACGTGTCTTTGGATATTCCGGGCAAACGAAACTTGGAACGATCACACTCGACGGTCACCCATTCGTTCTCTTCCTTCCGAAAACTAACGGGTGCATCCGGCAAGAGGCGCGCAATATCGAATAGCTTCCGGGCCTGAACGCATATCGCGCCCTGGGATTTTATTTCCTGCGCGTCTGTATCACACCGAATCGTCACATCCAGATCCGTCCCGCTAATTCTAATCGCCGCTTCGCCAGCCGATTCGATCAGAATATTAGCAAGAACGGGAATAGTGTTCTTCCGTTCAACGACTCCCTGTACGAACGCCAGTTCTTTCTGTAGCGCTCCGCGCGCCATAACGAATTGCATTTAGCTGCTCCTGAGATTTGCTTTTTCTTATATCACAGTTCGAAAAGTGTTTCCTAAAGTCTTTACTACTTATTCTAAGAAAGAAAACCTTATCTTAATATCTTTAGTAATAGTAGTAGGCCATGTGCACTGTGAACTTTACTTTAATATAGCGGAAAACAGCGAACCATCCACCGAAGACCAGTTGGAATTATTTCGCATTGATAGCCGGCGCGAGCAAAAACTATTTTCTTCACAGGTGTTCACGCGAGGTTTCACAGTCGGCTGTGGAAACTCAGACGTGTCGACGGAGCCTACACCCCGATGCTGCTGATGATTCGCTTAACCAAAGTCTCTATCTCTCGATCGGAATCAACGAGTTTACTGATCTTCCCGACAGAGTGAATCACGGTGGTGTGATGTTTGCCGCCGAACTGTCTGGCAATTTCAGGATAGCTCTTCTTGGTTAATCGCTTGCACAGATACATAGCGATCTGCCTGGGGACCATAACATTTCCAATATTCGACCGGCTTCTGAGACTGTCTACACTGAGCTTGTAGTGATCAGCCACCGCTTTCTGAATCCTCGGGATAGATAACTGGTTTTCATCAGTGGTGCGCGAGACTCCACGCATCGCTTCTTGTGCAAGACTCTTTGTCAGAGGCAAGCCCCGAAGAGAAGCCATAGCCAGGACGCGTATCAATGAACCTTCAAGTTCACGAATATTATGCTTGCTGTTTCCCGCTAGAAAAAGAGCTACGTCATCAGGGAGTTCGACTCTTTGCAATTCAGCCTTTCGCCTCAGTATTGCTACCTTAGTCTCCAGGTCCGGCGGTTCGATGTCGGCAATCAACCCCCACTCAAATCGGGAATGCAAACGCTCTTCAATCTCGGGTATCTCCCTCGGGGGACAGTCCGAGGTGAGCACGATTTGTTTCTGTCCGTCATACAAGGCGTTAAAGGTATGAAAGAATTCTTCCTGCGTTCGTTCCTTGCCGGCGATGAATTGCACGTCATCGATCAGGAGAACGTCGATCGATCTGTACCTTTCGCGAAAGACCTGGGTCTTGTCGTAGCCATACCTTATAGCGTTGATCAGTTCGTTCATGAAGCGCTCAAGCGACAGATAGGAAACCTGCAATTTAGGGTTCGCTTTCTTGATCGCGTGCCCGGTTGCTTGAACCAAATGCGTCTTACCGAGACCGACGCCACCGTATAAGTAAAGAGGGTTATAGGTCTTTCCTGGAGCTTCTACAACCGCCAGAGCTGCGGCATGGGCAAAGCGGTTACAGGATGCGACTACAAAACTTTCGAACGTGTATTTATCGTTCAGCGGGGACGAGGGAATCTCGGCGACTTGCGGGCCGTCGATAAGTTCCGGATCAATTGAAGCCCTCTCTTTTCCCGGCCCGCGCGCCGAAATAGCCGCGCCTGAGTGTCTACCGGTCCCGGCTTTTTCCGCTTGGGGGATGGCCCATTCTATCCCGCAGGTATCAAGGTTTAGCTCAAGAAGAGATTCCTTTAGGGCACCGGAGTACTGAGACAGTATCCAGTCGCGAACGGTGGAGTTAGGGACCGCGATGCGAAGAACGCCGGTTGTTCCCGAAGGCGTAATCCGAAGAGGTCGAAACCAAGTCTCGAAAGCCTGCTTGCTCAGCCGGCGCTCAAGCGCGGCCAAAAACGATCTAGACTGGATATCTTCCGAACGTGGCATTGAAGGAGATAACGCGAACTACAATGTAAAGCAGAGCATCTGGCCGTGGGAAAATCCTAATCCGGCGCGGAAAATGAAACGCTAACATAACCCTCGGAAGCGGGGCAAGGAAAACAGCCTAGAAACTTCCGTGGCAGGGGCCTGAACCGCTTGGATCCCGCCCGCAGTGGTTTTTATTACATAGCATTGTAGTTAGTACAAGTATGCTTATTACAAACTGGATGAGGCGGCGGCGACGTTAGGATCCTCGGAGTCGCGGCTGGAGATAATGAGGGAATACAAGCGGTCAAGGTCGAGCGCGCTGTAGTATTCGATTTCAATCTTTCCTGCCGAGCCAGTCTTGCCCGGGACTATTTGTACCTGGGTGCCAAGATGTCTTCGCAATTTGGCTTCCGCGGCGCGCACGTTTGGGTCGAGCTGTTTGGGGATCTGGGTTGCGGGCTGTTGTTGATCCCGCGAGGCGTGTTTGATGCGGCGTTCGGTTTCGCGTACCGACCAGTTGTGCTTCACGATTTTCTGAGCGTAGCGGCGCTGAAGAATGAGGTCCGCCAGTCCTAGCAAGGCTCGAGCATGGCCAAAAGAGAGTTTTTCGCTCTCTAGAAGAAGCTGGATTTCTGAGGGTAGCCTTAGAATTCGAAGGTAGTTACTAATAAAACTGCGATCGCGGCCTACGCGTTGCGCGACCTGCTCCTGTGTAAGGTTCAGGGAGTCAATGAGTCGCTTGTATGCGTTAGCTTCTTCAATCGGGGTTAGCTCTTGGCGCTGGATATTCTCGATCAACGCAAGCTCAAGAAGGTTGTCGTCGGCGATTTCGCGAATAATCACTGGGACGCGAACTAGACCTGCCAATTGGGCTGCTCGCCATCTTCGCTCGCCAGCCACAAGTTCGAACAGGCCGCCGCGAGGCCGCACCAGCAACGGCTGGATGATGCCACTCGTCCGAATGGACTGGGCCAGTTCCTCGAGTTTGGTCGGGTCGAAATTTGTTCGGGGCTGTTGATTACCCGGCCGGATTAGGTCAATCTCGACGTCACGAATCTCGTCACTGCCCGCTTGCGGCGAGTCGGTCGAGATCAGGGCGCTCAACCCCCGACCGAGTGGTCTTTTGTTCATTCGCTAGAACCTCCTCTGCAAGTTGTAAGTACGCCTCAGCCCCCCTAGATCGCGGGTCATAGTAGATGACAGGCTGGCCGTAGCTCGGTGCTTCGGCGAGGCGGACGTTCCTGGGGATCGTGGTTTGAAAAACGAGACTGCTGTAAAAGCCCCTCAAATCGGCAGCGACGGCCCCTGAGAGCTTCGTGCTTGCGTCGTACATAGTCAGAAGCAAGCCTTCGATCTTGAGTTGAGGGTTTAATAGCCGGCGGATCCGCGACAGGGTGTTGAAGAGCTCCGAGACGCCTTCAAGCGCATAATATTCACACTGAATCGGCACCAGAAGCGAATCCGCCGCCGCCAATCCGTTGAGCGTTAATAAGTTTAGCGCCGGTGGGCAGTCAAGGAGGATGAAGTCGTAACGATCATGGATGGGAGATAGCGCGGTGCGCAGGAGTAGTTCTCGGGAGGGTAAATCTACGATTTCAACTTCCGCCCCGGCAAGGTTCCGGTCAGAAGGTATAATCTCAAACGAGAACTCGGTCGGTAGGATAGCGTTCTCAATTGGTTCTTTCAGGACTATGACGTGGTAACTAGTTCGACGTGAGAAGCTGCGCGCTATTCCGACTCCGGAAGTAGCGTTAGCTTGGGGATCTATATCGATCAGAAGAACTCTTTGACTGAGTCTAGCGAGCGAAGCAGCCAAGTTTATGGCGGTGGTGGTCTTTCCAACGCCCCCTTTTTGATTTGCGATGGCTAAGATTTTTGCCATTTTCGGGCCCGGCAACTACCAACACCAGACGAGCACAGTAGCACAACAAAGGAGTCTGATGCCACCAACACCGGTTTTTGGGTCCTACCTAAAGGGGGTTTCACGTGAAACCCTCTAAAGAGCTCTACGGACCTGCTGGTTTGCGGTGAGCTCGACGAGCAGGTTGGACAAAGCGGCTGGGGTCATGCCCGGAATTCGACGCGCTTGGCCGAAACTTTCGGGACGCGCCCGCTCAAGCCGTTCAACGATCTCGTGAGACAGGCTGCCCACCATTCGGAAGGAAAAGCCGTTTGGTATGTTGAGCGAGTCGTGTTGATGTAATCGCCTAATTCCGGCATCTTGAGATTCCAAATAACCAGCATACAAGTTATCGGCTAGAGCGGTTTCCAGGTCGTTGATAGTAAATTCATCCCCGGCGGCGGACGGAAAGAGGCTCATCACAACCGCTGCGTTCATTCCAGGCCGTAGCGCCAGTTCTGCCAGGCTTATTGAATCCCCAAGCTGTTGTCCAGTCAGCGTGGAACACAAAGCATGGCGCTCGTCGGAGCGAGTAAGCTTGCACTCTCTTAGCTGCGTCCGGGCCCTGGCAAGGCGTTCCCTTCTTTTATTGAAACGCTCCCATTCGCGGTCGCCTACCAACCCAATATCCCTGCCGTAGGGTCCAAGCCGCTCGTCAGCGTTATCATGCCGAAGCGCCAGCCGATATTCCGAGCGGGAGGTAAACATCCGATAGGGCTCATCGACGCCATGGGTGATGAGGTCGTCTACCAGAACTCCGATATAAGATTCGCGCCGATTAAGACGAAACATTGGCCGGCCAGTTGACTCAGCGGCAGCGTTAATGCCTGCGAGCAATCCCTGGCAGGCCGCTTCTTCATAGCCAGTCGTCCCGTTAATCTGGCCCGCCAGGAATAGCCCTTTGATTTTGGCTGTCTCAAGAAAAGGCGTTAACTCTTTCGGATCCACGAAGTCATATTCGATGGCATAGCCAGGACGAATAATCTGGGTACGTTCGAAGCCCGGAATGAGGCTTACCAACTCTTGCTGAAGTTGCGCGGGTAGGGAAGTTGAAAACCCGTTGAGATAGACTTCATTGGTGACGTAACCCTCAGGCTCCAGAAAGAGCTGGTGTCGGGTCTTGTCCGGAAACTTAACCACTTTGTCTTCGATCGATGGGCAATAGCGCGGGCCAATACTCTTAATCTTCCCCGAGTAGAGGGGAGACTCGTGCAGGTTCGCGCGAATCGCTTCATGGACTGATTCGGTGGTGTAACCCAAATGGCAATTCAGCTGTTGCTGTATGATTTGGTCGGTTGAGAAAGAAAAAGGTACCGGGCGGTCGTCGGGCGGTTGCGGCTCGAAGGCTTCCCAGTCAATGGTTCGCCCATCAAGTCTTGGCGGCGTACCAGTCTTCAAACGACCTACTCGCAGGCCTAGCTGCTTGAGTGCCTCGGCAAATTCAATCGAAGCAGGCTCGCCAGCCCTGCCGCCTGAGTAAGACTGGCGTCCGGTATGAATTTGCCCATTGAGAAAAGTCCCGGTAGCGACCACGACGGACCCGGCCCCCATTTTGCGGGCATCCTGCAACTCAACCCCGAGAACCCGACCGTCTTCGATCAAGAGGCTCGTCACCAGCCCCTGCCGAAGACTAAGGTTGGGGGTTCCTTCGAGAGTCCGGCGCATCTCAACACGATAGAGAGCCCGGTCGGCCTGAGCCCGCGGGGCGCGCACAGCCGGTCCGCGGGATCGATTCAACAGGCGAAATTGGATTCCGGTGCGATCGATTACTCTACCCATGATGCCGCCAAGCGCGTCGATCTCACGAACCAAGTGCCCTTTGCCGATTCCACCGATAGCGGGGTTGCATGACATCTGGCCGATCAAATCAAGATTGAGGGTAAGGAGCGCAGTGTTGGCCCCAAGGCGCGCCGCGGCTGAAGCGGCTTCGCAACCTGCGTGGCCGGCGCCGATGACAATCACGTCGAAGTACTCGTCGAAAATCATTTCTATTCAATCCAGAATCTTAAATTAGTAAGAGTAAATATTTCTAGCTACTTGCCGATGCAAAAGGTCGAGAAGATTTGTCCCAGGATTTCCTCAGTGGTCGTCTCGCCTGTGATGTCGCCAAGATATCGAAGTGCATTATGGAGTCCAACCAGAATCACCTCCTCACTGGCGCTCTCTGTCAAAAGCTGCTCCGAAGAAGAGATCGCTTCAATTGCCCGAACCAGCAAATCATGATGGCGGGCATTCGTTATGAGCAGGCCTTCACTGTCGGCGTTCCCGTTCGCGAAAGGTTGCAGTATAGCAGCGCCCAAGGCTGCAAGTCCCGCTGCACTTTTCGCCGACACTGACACCACCGCAGAACACCGCCCGCCCGCGTCGCTCTCATCGATCATCAGCGTAGAGAAAGTGTGCAGATCACTCTTGTTCAAAGCGATGACGTGGCGAAGGCTCGAGACTTCGCTCAGGACAAATCGATCTTCATCACGAAGAGTCTCCGAACCATCGATTACGACAATAAGAAGGTCAGCGTCCGCAGCTTCGCGCATCGCGCGCTCGACGCCAATAGACTCGATCTCATCGCTCGAACTGCGGATACCGGCTGTGTCAGTGAGCAGAACCGGAATCCCGTCGACGGCGATTGACTCGGTTAGAGTGTCTCGCGTCGTGCCTGGAATGCCGGTCACTATGGCCCGCCCATGCCCCACTAAACTGTTGAAAAGACTAGACTTGCCGACATTCGGGCGTCCCACCAAGGCGACCCGAATCCCGTCGCGCAAAAGTTTTCCAGCGCCGAACGTGCTGCGCAGACGTGACAGATTCAAGCTCAACTTTTGCAGTGAAGCGATGATCACCTGAGAAGCGACCGCCGGTAGATCGTCTTCCACAAATTCGAGTGACGATTCGAGCCGAACGATGATCTCGATCAACTCTTCTTTCGCGGGCGTGAGACGATTCGAGATTTCACCCTTCAACTGGCGAGTCGCCTGTCGCAACGCGGTTTCAGTCTGAGAGTTGATGAGATCTCGGATAGCTTCAGCTTCTGTGAGTCTCAGCCTACCGTTAGTAACTGCCCGCAGAGAAAACTCACCGGGGTCGGCCAGTCGCGCGCCGAGCTGAAGAGTCTGGTCGATGATTGTCCGCAACAACACGGGGGATCCATGACAATGAAATTCAGCAACGTCTTCTCCGGTGAACGAATGAGGTGCTTTAAAAAAACATACGAGCGCTTCGTCTAAAGTGTCGCCAGTTTCCGGATCAACCAGGCTCCTTAAGGTTAGAAGATTGGGAGTAGGATCGTAGGTCTTAGCCTGAATCAGGGTTCGCAGTATCTCGAGAGAGTCGCTGCCACTGATCCTAATCACTCCAATGCCGCTGCGGCCAGGCGGAGTGGACAAGGCAACAATAGTATCGATCGGAACAGCCACGGTCCTTATGTTTTTGAATTGGCAGAGAGGGGGTAACTGTTCACGCAGTGAGAGTCGGCTTCAAGGTGACTCTAAGACGGCGCCCGTTGCCCTCGCCGATCGATTCCGTGATGAGATCCTCTTCGACCGCCAGCGAGAGGTGGATCACGCGGCGTTCGCTCGGCTCCATAGGACCAAACACAAACGCAGCGGATGTCGCTCGCACCTGTCGGGCGGCGTGTTCCGCCATCGCCCGTAGTTCGGCTTCGCGGGCGGCCCGGTAGTTATTCGCGTCGCAGACAATCCTTTGACCCTTAGGCAGTTCCCGGCCGAGCGCCTGGTTGAGAATCTGCTGCAGGGCGTCGAGCAATTCACCGCCCTCGTTAAGGAGCAAGCTGCTGTCAGCGCCGTTGATGGCCAGCATACAACCGAGCTCGGATTCCGAGGCTGACGCACGGACATCAAATCCGGCGCTCTCGAAAATCGAATTGAGCAGTTGCTCGGCTTTAGCGCAAGTTTCGTTCATCGGTGCGAGAGATTGTACCTTAAGTGCGGCACAGTGACCACGGGCCAGGCCGGTACACAGGTTCAGTTGGGAGCATGAATAGTGGAAGGCTTCACTCGTTCTTCTTGACGAACACTTCTCCGCGCCTGCTCAAGCCGGCTTTACCGGCCACGGTATTCAAGACCGAGTCGAGAATATCTTTGTTCTCAAGTCGAAAGCTGGTGACACCGGCGACCTTAGTGTCGGGATCGCTGTATTGAAGAGTCAAATATCGAACTTTGGTTTTAATGAAATGAGCCGGTAGCGTGAAAAGGGTTGGAATATTACTGGCCACCGTAGCGGCGGCCGGGCGCACCGAGTGGGTATCACCATAGGCGCCGGTAAGAGAGTGATACGGAATGAACAGAAGCTCCTTCTGCTTGCCATCCTTGAAGACAAGACGTTGGTTGGTATCGTCAAAATTCAGCGTGCCGTCCATCTTCTTGTTGTATCCGAAGACGCCGCCCTCATATTTTGCTTTCACGGTGGGCGGGGCAGCCGGCGGCGGCGGGACGCTGGCCGCCGGATCAGGCTTGTCCTGATTCATCGAGCGCGGCCGTTGCGCCATGACGGCTCCGGCCATCATCATTACCATGACGACTCCAGTCAGTAGCCTGATTAGTTTAAGCATCGGGTAGCCTCCGTTTCGGGTAGCGAGAAAGACGTTTGAAAAGACGCTGGGGAGCGTAGCGAAGTTGCCTAAAGAGTATCGTCGGCGTTCCTGAGAACGCACTCAACGCCGAGCGTGGCCAAGTTGAGTATCGGCGAAAGTATATCGAGTAGTCTTCAGGCTGCCATCGATAAAGGTAAACACGAGACCGTCCCTGGGGTTGCGATAGACCAAGACATTGCGGCGTTCGTCACGAATGAACTCCTTATTGGATTTGAGCTTCATCGACTCAGGCGTATCGGACGAGTGTTGATGCTGCAGAATGATTTGCAGCACCGTGCCGGCCAGTTCGGGCCGAAGTTTCTTGTTGGCCACAAATTTCTCGTCTACGAAACTAATCTGGATCGAACCGCCGCTGACATTGAAATGCAAAGCGCCGTCAGCACTCTCACTGACGGGTGGGCCCATGATTTTCACGACCTCTTCGCGACGGGTCTTGAACGGCTCAATTCCGTTCCAGGTTGCCGCGCTGACGTTTGCCGCACCAGCGCACACAAAAACCGAGATCACCATGATGGCTCTTACTAACGTCCGGCAATGTTCTGTTGTTCTGATCACGGCCCTGATGCTAATCCAACGCTACGGTTTTGCAAAGGGCCGCAGGCGCTCGACAGACTCTTTGAAGTCAGTATCGTTGGGCGCAACCTCGAGGGCCTTCTGATAAAGCGCGAACGCCTTGGGATACTGCTTGGTCTTTTCATAGTCGTATCCCAACTCGCGATAGACGTTCACATCGCCTGGGGACTTGACCAACGCGCGTTCCAAAGCGGCAATCGCTTTGGGAAAGTTGTTGGCGCGCGAGTGGGCCAAACCAAACAGGTAAAGCGTGATTCCGGTAGCGGCTTCGTTTGCCGCGGTTCGTTCCAGGGCGGCTGCTGCGCGCGCGTATTGTTTGGCGCCAATCAGCGCGCGGGCATACAAACCGGTCGCCTCTTCGTCTGTCCGCAGACGCGTCAAGGCTTCGCCGGCTCGCACTGCGCCGAGATAGTCCGCGCTCGATTTCACTTCATCGGCCGTGGAAGCTGCACGGCGAAGGTAAGCCGAGGTAAGCACCAACCAGGCGGAAGCGAGTCGCGGGTCGTTGGTGGTGGCCCGGTTCAGCGTCGAGATCGCTGTGTCCAGATCGTTGCGACTGAGAGCGATCTGACTCAAAAACAAAAGTGAGGCGGAGTCTTTGGGGTTGGCTTTAACGGCCGCGTTGAATGAGCGTTCAGCCTCGGCACTTTTTCCGGTTTTGAATTCAGCCAGACCTCGATAATAAAGAAACGATGAATCGGGTTTCGCGCCTGGTCGTTCAATGGCCGCTATCAGTAAAGGCAGCGCTCGATCGTATTTTTCGGCGAGCACATAACTCTCCGCCAGCGCTTCCACGGTGTGTGAATCTTCCTGGCTCGCCTTGCGCTGCAGGTCCAGGGCCTTTTGCAAATCTTCAGACGCGTCCGCGTACTGCTTCAAATAGAATTCAGAAAACCCCGCGAGCTTCCAGGCTTCGGCGTTACCGGGATCACCGGCACCGATCTGTTTAGCTTCCTGGGCCGCCGCGGCGTACTGCTTTTGCTGGAAGAGCTGAAACGCATGCGTTGTATCGGACGATGCCGGCGCGTTGCCGACAGGCTTTGATGGCTTGACGTCCAGGAGGGGAGCATTGCGGTCCGTGCTGGGAGGGGCCTTGGGCTCGGGCCCGAGCAGAGTCTCAGGCGGAGGCGCTGTAACCCGCCGCGGCCTGGACTGGGCCGCTGCGGCGACCGCCATCACTGGCAGAATCCAGGCGGCCAGCAGTATCAGAAGAAGTCTTTGGTTCCTCATGGGGGTGATTCTTTCAGATTTAGATTACTTTTTCCAAACGACCCGGGAGAGAAACGAGATGCGGTACTTCGGATGCCACGACGCGCAAGCGGGTTCGCCCGTTCAGCCGGGCCGGGAAAGAAAAGCGGCCGGCGCTACTGGAGCGCCGACCGCGGAATTTCGGTTTCAGGAAAAGTTGAGAGGCCAGGCCCCCAAACTAATTCTTATTAAAAGTTCAACTTCAATCCGAACTGAAACTGTCTCGGGTCGAAGGCGGCCGTGGCGCGGCTGTAATAACGGCCGTTGCTGGCGCGCTGCTTGAAGAGGTTGACGTCGTCAATGAATCCCGAAGCTGCGCCTTCATTGAACCGATTAAATAAGTTGAAACCCTCAGCGACGATGTCCAGGCGAACTCGCTCGCCCAATCTGACTGAGCGCATCAGACGCATATCAAGCGATGCATAGCGATGGGTGATGCCCATGTTGCGTCCCAGGTCACCGGACGAGAACACTCCGTTTGTGATCAACGGCGTGCAGCCCGGCGTGCCCGGCACGCAGAGCGTGCCATTGGGAAGCACCGACGGGCGATCAGTTTGATTTGACTGATCGTTGTTCGTGTCCTGATTGCTCAAAATATTGAACGGCCGCCCTGACGAAATCTCAAAGATCGGCGCCAGGGTAAAGTCAGATAAAAACTTGTGCAGGCCATCACCTGAACGCCACGTTGACGGCGAAGCAAAGACCGCGCTGAAGACAAAACGTTGTCGCTGATCGAATAGCGAGTTGGCGCGTTCAGCACGGAAGTTCCGGTTGTCCTGCGGCAGCAGCAACGTCTGCAAGTCAGAAGAATCGTCGATCGAATGCGACCAGGTATAGGACGCCAGGAATTGGAAGTTCCGAGTAAAGCGCTTTTTCAGATCGAGCGTCAAAGCGTTGTAGTTCGAGTTGCCGTCTGAAACCTGCGCGTTGATCGAACCGAACGGCGAAACGACACCCGGGGTTCGCAGCGTGCCGCTCGCGGCCAGGGCGCCATTGAGAACGGCGGGAGTGACCGCCCCGCCAGTCAGGGCCTGGACGAGGAAATAATTCGGCGCGCTGGGGCGGAAAAAATTAGCGGCTGCCGGAGCGATAACGCCGCCACGGGTCGTGACCGAAATCAAACCGGGTATTGGCTGGGCCACGATATTCGAGCAGGTGGCCGGGTTCACCGTCAGAGCGGCGGTGGTGTTGGTGGGCAGATTGCCCGTGCACCGCCGGTAATTCTCGATCTGCAAATCAGTCCGCGGCGCGTTTATATCCAGCGGATGCGGCAGGTGGTGCGCGCCGACAAACAGATAGCCCGCTGAGATCGACATGTCCTTGGTTAGCTGACGCTCGACCGCGAAGTTAGCTTGAGTGGCGTAAGCGTACTCAAAGTTCTTGCTAACGTGGAGCGTGAACGGCAGGACTGGTCCAAAGCCCGGGAACGTCTGGTCATTGAAGCGCTGGCGACCATTCTGATACTGGGCGCTGCTGGCCGCGCCGGGTGTGCAATTCACTCCGGGGATGGAGGTTGGGGTGTTACAAACAATGACTGTGCCCTGAAATACCTGAGTGGCGTTGAGCAAAGCAGTTGGAGCAGGACCGCCCACCGGAGTCAGAATACCCTGCTGTTGCTGGGCCGCATCGGCAATGTCTGAGTTGAAGGCAACGGCCAACAGCGGGTGATCGTAAAAGATTCCCGCCGCCGCGCGGATCACTGTCTTCGCGTCGCCCTTGACGTCCCAGGCGATCCCAACGCGCGGAGCGTAGTTGTTCTTATCGCGGGGAAATCCCTGCTGCACGTTCATGGCGTCTTGAGCGGCGAGCATATCGCCCGCCGACAGCGTGATTCCCGAGAATGGATCTCTTACGCCCACAGTAGGAATCTGTTGGGTGATTTCATAGTCATACCTGACGCCATAGTTAAGCGTGAAGTTGGATCTGATCTTCCATGAATCCTGCGCGAACCAGGCGATTGGTTTATTCGAGAGCTTACTCACCGGATTACCGAAGCCCTGAATGAAATTAGTTGGCAGGCCCAGCCCGTACTGTTGGACGGGAGTGAAATCCGGCGGAGCTGCTGCTCCGATAGTCGGAAACGCCGCCACGGACGAAGCGCTCAAGCCGCCAAAGTTATAGAGCCCGGCAAAATTCAACTCAAAAATCGCCGAGGGTATGTTTACTGAAGCGTAGTCTCCGCCGAATTTGAAGGTGTGATTGCCGGTGACGAAATTCAGATTGTCGGTCCATTCATAGCGAGTTTCGGTACGCACGACTGGAGAGAACAATTCGCGTCCAATGAACGCGGTCCCGGAAATATTGAAGGCCACCGCATCACCGTTCTGCGATTTAAAGGTGGCGCGTCGTTCGCCAAAATTAAATCGCGCCTCGTTTACCATTCGGCTTGAAAGCGTCGAGGTCAGAGAGACCACGGCGGCAGTATCTTTCAGCTTCTGAATGCCGGTACGCGAAAAATCATTCTGGCCCAGCGATTGGTTCTGTGACTCAACCTGGATGCCGGTAATGGTGCTCGGGTTATAGCCGAAGCGAAAAGTGAGATGGTGATTTTGCTTCTCATCAATGATCTGATCCAGACGAAATGAATTGAAGGTTGTCTTGTCAGTCACCGGAAAAATCTTCTGCAGACTGTTCAACGGGCGGAAAGCTATCAGCTGGCCCGCGGCATTCGTGGTCGAGACCGGCACCGGAGCGCCGGACAAGAAGAACCGGCCGCCGACTACCGTGCCCGCAGGGATTGCGCCACCTGCACTGATTAAGGGATTGGTACCTGTTAAGGCCGTGTTGCCGCCGCTCGACGCCAGGTAAGCATACTGAATGGCCGCATTGGCGAGTGCCGAGCCTTGCGCGATGTTGGCGGGTACTCCGGAGCCAATCAGGGCCGTTGCCGTGCCGAGCAAAGTGTTGACATAAGAGGTCTGTCCGGGTGTGATGTTGCGAAACGTTTGGGTGAAGGGTAAGAAGGGCGCGCCGATCGTGACGCTGCTGCCCAGACCCTGCGTTACGTCGCTGGTGAAGAAACCGGATTCATGACGCCGGCGCTGCTCAAAAGCGGCGAAGAAAAATGAGCGATCTTTTTTCAGCGGACCACCCAGCGTCGCGCCGTATTGAGCGCGCGTATAGGGCGGCTTGTCTACCGGCGCGAATGCATTACGCGCCTGGAAGCTCTTGTGCCGCAGAAAGCCGAAGACATTTCCAGTCAGAACATTGCCTCCGCTTTTGGTGACTACGTTGACCACGCCTCCCGAAGAACGTCCAAACTCAGGAGCGAATGAATTGGTGACCACCTGAAACTCCTGCACAGCTTCCTGGCTCACGGTCGAGCGCGAAGCGTTGACTGAGTTATCGGTGTTGTCCGCGCCGTCCACCTGAACCAGGTTGGACCGACCGCGCTGGCCGCCAAAGTTCAAGCCGGTCGTAGGCGCTGGTCCAATGGGCCGGCCGTTGTCACGGCCCACGGTCGAAGTCGTGAGGGCAAACGAAAGATAGTTGCGCTCGTTGATCGGAAGATTCTCGATTCGTTGCTGATCGATAGTGGCGGATACGCTGGTCGCTGTAGTTTCGACGATGTTAGGCGACACGGCCGTCACCGTCACCGTTGCCGACAAATCTCCAACCTCGAGCGGGATGTCCTGGTTTGCGGTCTGACCGACGGTGAGTTTGATACTGGGGATCTGAGCGGTCTTGTAATTTGCCGCCTTAACTGTGACTTCATAATCGCCCGGCGCCAGATTTACGATCTTGTAGAAACCGTCATCGTTGCTCGTCGCGTCGCGCGTGGCGTTTGTGGCCGTGTTGCGCGCGGTTACCGTGGCGCCGGCTACTACCGCGCCTTTCGGATCGCGAACTATGCCCTGCAAGTCCGCCGCGTTTGACTGCGCCTGCGACATGGCCGCGCTGTAACACGAGACTACTACTAAACAAACCAACAGAACCTGCATCGACTTCCTGAGACACTGCCTGAGGGAAAAAAACATCTTCGTTTGCTCCTTCTGAAATAAGATCGGAAAGTTGCGTACCGCCGATGAACCTTTACCTGGGGCAAGACTGCGCCGTCCATTTGAATGGGAGACGATTTAACGGCGACCGTCCGGGTGCGGTTCATACACACCGGAACAGTCGCGCTATATCAAGACGAGATCATTAGAAAAAATAACGGCTTCATAAATCTTAACGCGTTTTTTACAGGAAAAACCGCCGCGTGGCAAGGACTTAATTGCCTTTGGCAACTTTCCCTTAGGGCAGACGAAGCGGGTTCTAACGACCGTTATCTAAACGTTCAGAGAGACAGAAAGTTTCCGGCCCATGGCTCCTGGTGGCCCTGGACACGCGCCGGCGAAGGCGTTCACTGGCCGCGAAAACTCCAATTGCCATTCGGGCCAGACCAGGGACAAATGCAGCACGCCGGATCATCGAGGAGATACGGAGGCGCGAGTCGAACCTCGTCTTGTATGCCGCCCGAAAGCTGGCTTCGAGATCGTCCGATGCCGCGCCCAGGTGATCACCAATCACGCCGGCTGCCAGCTCGCCGCTTTCCAGGGCCATCAGCATTCCGCTTCCGGTAAATGGATCGATGAACGAAGCAGCGTCGCCGATTGAGAGCAGTCCGGGTGCGGGCGCGACCGCGTTTCTGCCAAAGCCTTCAAGCGAAACTGCCAACCAGGGTGAGATGGTCCGGGCATGTTCGAGAGCGTAGGCCGCCCGACGGTTTTGGCTGAGTACTTCGCGCACTACGCGTTCAGCGTCAGCCCCGCATTCGCGCACCGCTCGGGCTGAAGCGATGAAGCAAAGATTGCTGAGCCCATTTTCGATACTGCTCAATCCACCGTACCCGCCGCGATAAAAATAAATCTCACAAGCCCCCGGCGCGATCCTGGCGTCTGCCAGATGAGCTTTGAAAGCAACCAGCGCATGGCGATGCGGAGTCGTTTGATTTTGTGACTTGGCGACGCGGCGAGCCAGGGCCCGCGTTCGCCCGGTTGCATCGATCGTTACCGGTGCGTAGTAAAGATCTTCCCTGCCATTTTGCTTTACAGTGACGCCTTTGACTCGGCTCTGGTCCAGCATGAGATTGACGACCTGCGCGTTCTCAAGGACCGTTGCGCCCGCATTGCTCGCCCGGCGCAGGAGGCGCTCATCCATTTCCGCGCGGCTCAAACCAAGCGCGAAGCCCTGGGCTCCGAACCAGGCGCTGGGCACGCTGACGCTCTTGCCCTGGCGCGCATAGAAAACAGTCTTGGTTACGTGGGACGGATGGGCCGCGAACATTTGCTCGGCGACGCCCAACCGCTCGAAATGCGGCACGCACTCTGGCGAGATGAATTCGCCGCAAAGCTTTGGGCGGGGGAACTTCTTCTGCTCTACAAGTAATACTCGCGCGCCGGCGATGGTGAGATAAATCGCCGCGCTGGCGCCCGCCGGCCCACCCCCCGCGATGATCACGTCATAGTGATTCGAACTACTCATAAAACAAACTCTGATGTGTTTAGACGCGGGACTTGTCCCGCCCGCGCGCACAAGTGCGGGTTCTAAACTTTTCCGTTCAGGCTTCCACTCAAAACCAAACGCGAGGGAAAATGTTTTTCGACGACGACGTTATGCAGACCTGCCTGGCTGCCGAGTTTCTCCAATTCATCAGGCGTAAAACTTTTCAGGATCGACAACGCTCCGTCTTCCCGCAACAGCCGGTTGTGCAAAATGATGCGCCCCAGGGTTGTGTAAAAAAAATAAGCCATAGCGTTACGATGCAAATCGATCACAAAAATTCCCAGGCGCGCGACCCGGCCCATTTCACCGAGAATGCCGGCGGCGCCTTCGTCGTCAAAATGGTGCAGCGTCAAAGACGAGATCGCAAAGTCAAACGCGGCATTCGGAAAAGGAAGCACGAGCCCGTTGCTCCGCACCGCGGAGATTTCTGGGAACTCAAGCGACTCTGCGACGATTGCCTGTGCCGACCTCTGGTTCAATTCCAAACCGACCAGCGATGCGGTGCGATCTGATTCGCGGGCCCACTGCGCGGTAACTCGCAGCAGTTCACCTGAACCTGCGCCGACGTCAAGAATTGAAAAAGTTCGCAGGTTGCGGTGCTCAATTTCCTTCAGCAGCGAACCGCGCAGTGCTTTCGCATCGCCCAGCCATTCGTTGACGCGCTGCAACTCGACCAGGCAGCCTTCGTACTCTTCGGGAGTGTAGGTGCCCTTATCGATATTCTCGAGTTCATAGCTACGTTGGCGGAATCTTTCGAACATTGATTTCAAACATGATTGTAGGGGCAGGGCTTGTCCCTGCCCAGGTCTCTCGAAAGAAGCGGGCAGGGACAAGCCCTGCCCCTACACCTTCTGTATCACCAGCGCGCTGTTCTTTGATCCGAAACCAATGCAGTTACAGAGCGCCGTCCGCACGTCGGCTTTCCTGGCAGTATTCGCGACGTAGTCGAGATCGCAATCGGGATCCGGTTCGTCGAGATTGATTGTAGGGGGAATGATTCCGGTTTCCATCGCGCACAAGGCTGCGCCTAAACCCGCAGCGCCGCTCGCACCCTGCGGATGTCCGACTTGCGACTTAGTCCCGGACATGGGGATCTGGTGCGCGTTCGAGTTAAGCGCCAGCTTGAGGGCATTCGTTTCAATGCGATCGTTGAGCATCGTCGAAGTCCCGTGCAGATTAACGTAATCTATATCGCTGGCCTCAACGCCCGCGTCGTTCATCGCCAGGGTCATCGCGCGCGCCGGCTCGTCGCCGCCTTCCTGCAAACGAACGCGATGATAGGCATCGCAGGTTGATCCGTAACCCGTGATCTCGCCGTAGATTTTCGCGCCCCGTTGTTGGGCACGCTCGAACTCTTCCAGCACATAGATCCAGGAGCCTTCACCCAAAACCATTCCGGATCGATTGCGTGTGAAAGGACGCGACGCGCGATGCGGCTCGTCGTTCCACGCAGTTGTCAGCACGGTGAGCAGATTAAAGCCCGCCAGAATTCCCGGGGCCAGTGGCGCATCTACCCCTCCGGCCAGCATCACTTCCTGGCGACCGACAGCGATGTGCTGCGCAGCGTAAGCAATTGCGTCAGTCGAGCTGGTGCAACCAGTCGAGATCACATGCGACAGACCGCGCAGGCCAAAGGCCATCGACAGTTCGCTCGACAAGGTTCCATGCGTGGCCGCGGGAATAATGTAAATACTCGCTTTGTTCTGATGGTTGCCCCCGTACCAGTAGGCGTAGTGCGCTTCGACAAAAGGCAGGCCGCCCCCGCCCGTACCCAGCATGACGCCAATCTGCTGCTTCTCTTCGGCTGACAGCTCGTCTGCAGGAATTCCTGCATCGCGGAACGCTTCGCGGGCTGCAGCCAGGGCCAGCGGTACAGTTCGCGGCACGTGCTTACGATCTTTGGGATTGAGTTGAGCTTCCCAATCAAAGTCCTGGACCTGAGCAGCAATCTTCACTGCTGACCGCGAAACATCAAACGACTCAATCCGGCGGACGCCGCTCACGCCATTTTGCAGACCGGCCCAAAACGCCTCGCGCCCGATTCCAATCGGCGTGACACAACCCATTCCGGTGATGACTACGCGGCGAGGCTTTGTGAAGTGGTTTAGCATGCGGTCCTGGTTACAAGAGTCGGGGCGCCAAGCATACCATCGTGTAATGTACGAGAGCGAACTTTCTGGGAGAGAGGGGCAAGTTGGGCGCAAGCATTACGTAAATCATGCAAGCCCACGTGCCCGTAGACGGCCAGCCTGAAGTCTGGGTTCATCGGTCAGGTGATTGTTCCACGCGAGGCATAGCCTGGTCAGAGTCCACACCGCTTCAATTCGCTCTTCCGGCGTGGTGTCGGCCCACTCATTATCGACGGTCGCTGATTGTCCATTGCGGATGATTCTGATCGACATTTCCTTATCCGGAGAAGCCTCAGACATGATGCGATCATACCATCTTCGCCCTGGGGCCGAACCTGTTTCACTCTTGATTTCAGTTCAATTACATGCCACGCGCTTGACCCACACTTTGTCAGAAGCCCGACCGTTAGGGAGGGCCACACGCGCGAGCACCTTGATTCAAGAAGACTAGCGCGGAACCGTTGTGTTGATGCCGATAGAGGACTGTCTTGAGTCTCGCCCTTGCTTACGCGCGGGCTTCTGACACCCGCTGCTCACGCCGTGCGCTACAGTCCTTCAGCTGCTCCGCAACTTAAGTCAGCGGCTCAAGAAAAAAGGCCGGACACTGATCACGCCCGGCCTTTCGTGCTTACCGATCAAAATTACGTTAAGCAGCCTTCGTTCCGCACTCATCGCAGAACTTTGCGCCCGGCTTCAGTTCGTGCTGGCAGTTGGAACATTTGGCCGGCGCTTGTGAAGCGCCGCACTCGCTGCAGAACTTGGAACCTTCCGGCATCGCGGCACCACACTTAACGCACTTTGCGGTTTCCGTCGCCGGGCCTTCGCCGCCTGAGGTGGTTGCTCCGCGTTGATGCATGGCGTCGGTCATCGCCCCAGCCATCGCGTTCCCGACCGCGAAGCCGGCGCCGAGTCCAGCGCCCAACCCAGCACCACCAGAAGGATTCTGCGCCGCATCGCGCATAGCATCCGCGGCCTGAAATTGCGTGTACCGGTTCACGTCGCCAATCACGCCCATCGAAGTCCGCTTGTCCATCGCGGCTTCGACTTCTTCCGGCAGCGAAATATTTTCGACGACAAACTTGGTCAGCTCCAATCCGAGCGATTTGAATTCGTCCTGCAACTTCTGCCGCGCAAAGGCGCCCAACTCGTCATAGTTTGAAGCGAGGTCGAGCGCGGCGATTTTCGATTCCGCCAGAGAGTCACTGAAAGCACTGACCATCGTGCGACGCAGTTGGCCTTCAATGTCTTCGGTAACAAAGCGCGCGTTCGTCCCGGCAATTTGCTTGATCAACTCGCGCGGATCTGAGACGCGCATCGAATAGATGCCGAACGCGCGCAGGCGCACCATGCCGAAATCCGAATCGCGCATCATCACCGGGTTCGAAGTGCCCCACTTCAGATCGGTGAATTGTTTGGTGTTGACGAAATAAACTTCCGATTTGATGGGCGAGTTGAATCCGTGTTTCCAGGCGCCCAGCTTCGAAAGGACCGGAGTGTTACCGCCTTCGACATTGTAACGGCCCGGGCCGAAGACATCGGCAATCTGTCCTTCGTGAACAAAGACTGCTGCTTGCGATTCGCGCACAATCAACTGCGCTCCGTTCTTGATCTCCTGATCGCGAACCGGAAAGCGATAAAGCATCGTGTTGCTAGAGTCGTCGAGCCACTCAATCACTTCAATGAACTGTGCGCTCGGACTGAGCCGGTCAAGAATTCCCATTTGTTTCTATCTCCTTAGTGCTAACAGAAGCTTCGGTCGCACCGTCATTATACGCGCAGGGGCAAGGCTTTGTTCAAGGAAGCTAATTTCGGTTTGTAGTGCGGCCGTAGCCCCACCGTGAGGAAGGGCGTAATCAGAGGCGACAGTATACGAAGACTACAGCAAGCGTGCCGGCGCACGGGCCTCCCTAACGGTCGGGCTACTACCCCGTTGCCACCGGGGCCCGATATCTCTCGCGGTTTTGTGAGCGACCAGCCTTACGTCCTCGCCACCAGAGAATCGTCAGCGCCAACAGTCCCCCCAACGAGTCGATCATGCAGTCATAGATCGAGGCCGTTCGCGACGGATAAAAACTCTGATGGAACTCATCACTGAGTGAATAGGCAATAACCAACAAGAGTGAAGCCCAGAACCAACGTTGGCGCAGCAGCTCGCGCGAGGAAGTCTGAAACGCCCGCGCGCACAGCAGTGCAAAGATAAAGTATTCAGTAAGGTGACCGGCTTTGCGCATCACGAACTGATAGATCGTGACCGTTCTTTCGCTGGCGTGAGGGAATAGCCAGAGCACCGGCCGCACCAAAACGCCCCCGGTGTTCGCGCCCGAAAGTAAATCGGTTGAGCCGATAAAGATTAGTGCTGCCCAAATGATCGGCGGGCCATAGCGCCAGAGACGTTGCTGCTGGGATTGCATGAAAAGAGAAAAGGCAGCAGACCTGCGGGGCCGGCTTCGCCACCTGATGTGCGGAAAGGCTACGCCTTTCCGTGAGAGCCGCTGAATTTGAGGAGGCTTCGCTTCCGATAGACTCTGGAGGCAGAGCCTCCTCACACTTATCAAGCGCGCGACGGAAAGGCAGAGCCTTTCCGCACATCGGGAGGCGAAGCCTACTAGATCAAACCTTTGCCTTCGTGCCTTTAGAGTGCCGAAGCGCCGGAAACGATTTCGATAATCTCGCGGGTGATGGCTGCTTGGCGCACGCGATTCATGTTGAGTGTGAGCGAAGAGATTAGATCGCCGGCGTTCTTTGAAGCGGCGTCCATTGCGGTCATGCGCGCGCCCTGTTCTGAGGCGACGGATTCAAGCAGAGCCCGAAAGATTTGCGTCTCGACCAGACGCGGCAGCAGGCGGCTGAAAATTTCCGCCGGAGGCTGTTCGTAAATATAATCCTGCACTTTGGACGCGTCAGGGTTTTCCGCTTCTTCGGTTGTGCGAGAGATCGGCAGAAGTTGTTCGACAACGATGCGCTGGTTCAGGACCGATTTGAATTCGGCAAAGATCAGAAAGACCTTGTCGAGTTCTTCGTCTTCAGTAAAACGCTTGACCACGTCACGGGCTACTTCGAGCGCTTCCGAAAAATCAATCCGGCCTTTTCCGGTCAGGCCTACGTATTCGCCGGCAATCCCCGAACGCCGCCTGAAAAAATCGCGGCCCTTACGGCCCACGGCCAGCATCTCAACGGTCTTCCCGGTGTTTTCCTTTAGAAAAACCTGGCCGGCTTTGATCAAGTTCGTATTAAAGGCGCCGCAGAGACCTTTGTCCGCCGTGACCAGAACGACGAGGTAGCGTTCGTCACCGCGCGCGTCGAGCAGTGGGTGATGAAAGTCTTCCGGTATCTGCGCTGCCAGCGAAGCGAGGACTTCGGTCATTTTGTTGGCGAACGGGCGCGCATTGGTAACCCGATCCTGCGCGCGCTTAAGCTTCGCCGCCGAGACCATCTTCATGGCCTTGGTGATCTGCTGCGTGTTCTTGACGGACTTAATTCGCCGGCGAATGTCTAAAAGGTTTGCCATTTCCAGGTGGCACAGACTTCAGTCTGTGTCTTCCGTTTACAAATTGATCTGATTCAAAGTAATCACAGACTGAAGTCTGTGCCACTTTACGCTGCGGCCGCGCGGGCGGACTCGGCCCAGCGATCCTTGAAATCCTTCAGAGACTGTTCGAGGTCCTGCTGGATCTCGTCGGTGATCGCTTTCTTTTCGCGAATCTTTTGCAGGACGCCGGGATGCGAATTCTCAATAAAGCTCTGCAGCTCAGCTTCAAATCGGCGAATGTCTTCTATCGCCACGTCGTCGGTAAAGCCGTTGATCGCCGACCAGATGATCAGCACCTGCTTCTCGACATCCATTGGCTGATACTGCGGCTGCTTGAGGATCTCAGTAAGTCTCTGACCGCGGGCAAGCTGAGCCTGGGTCGCCTTATCCAGATCCGATCCGAACTGAGCAAAGGCAGCCAATTCGCGATACTGCGCCAGGTCGAGACGCAAACTGCCGGCGACCTGTTTCATGGCTTTGATCTGGGCCGCGCCGCCTACACGCGAGACCGAGTTACCGACGTTGATAGCCGGCCGAATGCCTGCGTTGAAGAGATCGCCTTCGAGGAATATCTGTCCGTCGGTAATTGAAATCACGTTGGTTGGAATGTAAGCCGAGATGTCTCCGGCCTGCGTTTCAATGATTGGCAAACTGGTCAGCGAACCGCCGCCCTTCAAATCAGAAAGCTTCGCCGCGCGCTCGAGCAAACGCGAGTGCAGATAGAACACGTCGCCGGGGTAAGCTTCGCGACCGGGCGGGCGCCGCAAGAGCAAAGAAATTTCGCGATAAGCTGCCGCCTGCTTTGAAAGATCGTCGTAGATAGTCAGAGCATGCTGGCCGCGATCGCGAAAGTATTCGCCCATAGCCGCGCCTGAATAAGGCGCGAGAAACTGCATGGCTGCCGGATCCGAAGCAGTCGCTTTGACCACGATCGTATAGTCCATCGCGCCAAAGTCCTGCAGAGTCTTTACCACCTGCGCGACCGTTGAAGCCTTCTGGCCGATGGCGACATAGATACAGATAACGTCTTTGCCGCGTTGATTGATGATCGTGTCTACGGCCACGGCAGTCTTGCCGGTCTGGCGATCGCCGATGATCAGTTCGCGCTGACCGCGACCGATGGGCACCATGGAATCGATCGCCTTCAGACCCGTGGGCAGAGACTCTTTAACCGGTTGTCGATCGACGACGCCGGGCGCTATGCGCTCGACCGCGTTGTACTCGTCAGTCAGGATCGGCCCGCGATCGTCGACGGGATTACCGAGGGCGTCCATCACGCGGCCAATCAGAGCCTGGCCCACCGGGACCTGCATGATGCGCCCGGTCCGTTTGACCAGATCGCCTTCCTTGATCTTTTGAAAGTCGCCGAACAAAACGGCGCCGACTTTGTCTTCTTCAAGGTTCAGCGCCAGCCCACGCACTTCATGTGGGAACTCGAGCAGCTCGCCGGCCATAACTTTCTCGAGACCATGAATCTCTGCGATGCCGTCGCCGACTTTGATCACGGTGCCGACCTCGCTGACGGTGACGCCGGTTTCGAAGTTCTCGATCTGCTGACGAATGATTTCGTTGATTTCGTTTGCTTTAATTGGTTCCATGAGTCATTTCCAAGATTAGCCACAAAAAAGCTCAAAAAGCACAAAGAGATCGCGAACTATTTTGTGACTTGTGCGCCTTTTTGTGGCTGTTCCTGTGCCCTTCACTATCCTGCCATCTTCACTTTAATCTGCTGCAAATGATTTCGTACCGAGCCGTCGTACACAGTCGAGCCAATGCGCGTCACCAGACCGCCGATCAGTTCCGGATCAGTAGCGAAGTTGATGCGGACTTTCTTGCCGGTCAGGGTGAGGAGCTTCGCGTGCAGACTCTGTTGCGCATTTTCGGGCACGGACCGCGCCGTCGTTACGGTGGCTGCGACCATTCCGGCGCGCTCGTCCAGGAGCTCGGCAAACTTCTTGTTAATCTCTCCGAGTTCGGTGAGTCGCTGATTCTGCAGCAGAACTTTTAGAAAGTTTGCCGTGGTCGGTCGCGGTTTGGCACGGTCAATTAACTTGGTGAGCACTGCTCGTTTCTTGTCCAAAGCGATCGTCGGATTGCGCAGGACTTCTTCCAGCATTGGATTGGCCTGAAAAATTTTCTCCCAGGCGATCAACTCTTCCTGGACCTCGGCGGCTTCGCCGTGCTCAAGCACGACATCCGCGAGCGCCGAGGCATAACGCCGTGCGACCGTTTGCACACTCATTGCGCCGGACCTCCCAGCTCTTCAATGTTATTGGCGATCAGGCGCGCGTCGTCTTCCGGTCTCATTTCGCGACGGACAATCTCTTCGGCCAGGTGCACGCTTTGCTCAGCGGCGTAACGACGCAATTCCTTCTTGGCGGCTTTGCCGGCGCTCTCGATTTCTCGCAACGCCTGTTCGCTCAACTTGCTGATCTCGGTCCTGGTCGAGCTGGCGATGCGCTCACGTTCCTCGGCGGCTTCAAGAAGTGATCGCTCTTTAATAGCGGCGACTTCAGTGTCGAGCCGCGCCAGTCGCTCTTCCACTTCCTTTAATTTCGCTAGAGCTTCGTCGCGTTCCTGTTTGGCCTTGGCTAATTCGAGCTTGATGCCCTCGCGGCGAGCCTGGAAGACTTCACCCAGCTTTGCTTTCCGGGTCAGGATGTAAACCATCACGGCCACAAAGACCGCCAGGTTGGCGAACTTCCACAGCTCAAAACCGGGATAATCCCACCAGGGCGCAGCGTCCGCGCCGGAGAAAGCCGGCAAGAAATTGTGGATGATCAGGAAGAGAAACATTTTCAGTTAAGATCCGCGTTCGTGATCGGACGGTTGAGCACGCGCGAACTGATCTCCAGCGCAATCCGGCGCGCATCATCTTCCAGGGTGGTGCGGGCAGCTTCAGCCTGGCTCTTGATGGCTTCCTTTTCCGCCGCGTTCGACGCGGTCAACTGCGCGCGCATTTCATCGAGCGCCTTCTGCCGATCCTGCATCGCGGCCGCGCGCTCACGCTCGGTAAAACCGTAAGATTCGTTCCGCGCCGCGCGCAAGGCACGTTCATACTCAGCAACTCTTTCGCTGACGTTACCCATGATCTCCTGGGCTTCGGTCAGGCGGCCGCGGGTACGTTTTTCGCGATTGGCCAGAATCTGATTGATGGGTTTGAAGAGCGTGGCGTTCAGCACATAGACCATCACCAGGATGATCAGAACATGCAGCAGCAGAGTGCCATCAGGCACAAGTTGAATTGAGTTTTCGGCAAAGCCGAGCGGGTAGACCATCACACTTGTTTCTTAGCTGGGGAATCTGGCGCAACCTGCCAGCCGGCGCAGACTGGCAGTCTGCGATACTTGCACCTGTCAAAAGTCTTGAAGGCTAACACGCGATTTTGCGACGCGTCAAGGAGCGTTGCGACCTTCCTTGACATCCCATCGCCCGCGCCGTTAGGCTAGGTCTTTTCCTTGAACGGGGGATTTATTCTCTATGCCGAAGCGAACCTTTCAACCTAACAACCGCCGCCGTGCCAAGACGCACGGTTTTCGCGCGCGCATGGCGACCAAGAACGGCCGCCTGGTGATTAAGCGCCGTCGCGCCAAGGGCCGTAAGCGGCTCACTCCGGCGCATTACTAAAGCCCCGGCGCAGATAAGCCATTGATCCCGAGCTTTGATCGCACGCCCTTGAAAGTGAGCGAGGCGTTGCCGAAGCGGCGCCGGTTGCACGCTCGGGCCGAGTTCCAAAAAGTTTATGCCGAAGGGCAACGCTATGACGGCCGGCTGCTGGCCGCTTTTTTGCGCAAGAATGAATTGTCTGAGCACCGTTTGGGTGTGACGGCATCGACCAAGGCGATTGGAAAATCTGTCGATCGCAACCGGACCAAGCGTTTGCTGCGTGAACTTTTTCGCCGCAGCGCCGTTGAGCTGATGGGCTTGCAGCAAACGTACGACTGGGTTTTGAACGCGAAGCGATCTTTGCTCGTCTCAGACGAGGAACATCGCTTTCGCGAGTTTCGTAGGATCATCGCGCAGGTGACCCAGGCCGAACGGCGCAGCGGATGATGTTGTGGCACAGACTTCAGTCTGTGATTCACTAGTGACGATAGTTTCATCACAGACTAAAGTCTGTGCCACTAGTAAGCCGATGGGCGTCATTCTTATTTCGCTCTTGAAGTTCTACAAAGCAGTAATCTCGCCATGGCTGCCGCCGTCTTGTCGTTTTGTTCCGACCTGTTCCGAATATGCGCGTGAAGCAATTGAGCGCCATGGCGCGTTGCGCGGGAGCGGCATGGCCCTGTACCGGCTTCTGCGCTGTCAACCGTTTTGTGCGGGCGGGCACGATCCGGTGAAGTGATTTGTGGAGTGCCCCCGCAGCGGCGACGGCGCTTTGGATTTCCTAATGAGCACTGATTAAAAGCGGCGTCGCGCTTCGCTTGCCGCCGCACTCTAAAGAGTTTCGTTATTTAGATCGATTCGAATGCAACAGCAACAAAGATTCATTGTAGCCCTGGTCGCTTCAGCGGCGGTCCTGATTTTGTGGAACGTCCTTTTCCCGCCCGTCAAGCCACCGCAGCCAAACGCCAACGCCAACAGTCAAGCCATAGCGCAGAATTCACCGCCACCAACTTCGCAAGCGACAGCGAGCACTACCCCTCCGTCGGCGCAGGCCGCGCAATCTCCGGCCCCTTCGCCGGGGGCGTCTCCGGCGCCGACACCCGACAACGTTCAGCAGCGAAAGCTGCGCGTGACAACTCCGCTCTATGACGCGACCTTTGACACGCGCGGAGCGGTTGCGACCAGTTGGATTGTAAAAAAGGTTCGGCGCAGCGACGGCACTTGGCGCGAGCTCCACGCGGTTGGATCGACGAACAATAATCCCAAGCCGCTGGAACTGATCGCCACGCCACCTGCGGGCATCGCTCCGGATCAACTTTTTCACCCGTTCCAGATCGTAACCGGCGACGCTACCGTCGACGGCTTGCTGGCGACCAGGAACTTCAAAGTCTCAGGGGCGAGTTCTGATTCAGGCGACGCGACCGTTGATATTTCCAATGGATCGAAACAGGTTGAGTTTACGGTGCATGATGACGCGACCGGGCTGGACGTCAACAAGCGAATGACGTTCTTTGCCGATCGCTACATTGCCGAAATCGAACTCAAACTCACGCGCAACAATCAGGCTGTACCCAAAGCGCAGTTGGCCATCGGCCCAAACATCGGCGACCAGGGCATCGATCAGTACACCTTCTATTCTTTTGCGCCGGAGGGGGTCGCCGTTCTTGACGGTCAGGTGCATCGCATAAACTCCCTGTCAGTTCATTCGGATCGCAAAAGCACCGGGACTATCAACTGGATCCTCGAGGGCATTGGGATCAAGTCGGTAGTGAACAAGCCTCCCGATCGCGATACCATCGACGGCAACGTGCAATGGGCCGGAGTGGACGACACTTACTTTGGGATGATCGCTGTGCCGGCAAAGCCGCTCGCCGGACTCGAGTACCGCACCACACCGTTCGAGCACAAGACCGACGGCAAGACTGAGCAGCGTTTTCTGATTACCGGTCTGGTTCCAGTCTGGACCGACGGCACGAAAACTGAAATTTATGCGGGCCCGAAAGATCACCGGCTGCTGGCCGCAGCCAGTGAAGAGATCAAACAGCTCGGTGGGCCACAGGTCGATCTGGGCGAAGCGATCAACTTCGGCTTCCTCGGCGGCATGCGTCGCTTTCTCGCCGTGCCGATTCTTTTTGCCATCGACAGATTGCAGCGCGTCACCGGCAGCTATGGCGTCGCGATCATTCTCTTCACCATCTTTATCTATTCGCTCTTCTTCCCGCTCAAGTGGCAATCGTCACGCAAAATGAAAAAGGCGCAGAAGTACGCGCCGCGGATGAAAGAGCTGCAGGAAAAGTTGAAGGGGATGAAGTCGACCGACCCGCGAATGAAAGAGTTGCAGATGGAGCAGCTGCGTTTGATGAAAGAGGCCAACCCGCTGGGCGGATGTTTGCCTTTGCTGATTCAGATGCCGTTTCTGTTTGCGCTCTATAGCGCGATCACTATCTCGATCGACTTTCGCCAGGCGTCCTTTTTGTGGATTCCCGATCTCTCCGGACCTGAACCTTACATCTTTGGTTTCCTGCGCGTGTTGCCGCTGCTATTTGCGGGCTCGATGATCGTCCTGCAGTTGATGACGCCAGCGCCATCGGCCGATCCGCTACAGCGCAAGATGATGGCCATCGGCATGCCAATGATGATGCTCTATATTCTCTGGAGCGCGCCGGGTGGGCTTTTGGTTTACTGGCTGGTAGGAAATATCGTGGGCTTCCTGCAACAGTTCATCATCAATCGGATGACCAAGACGGACGACGAACCGCCGCCTACCGGAAATAATCTAAAGAAAAAGCTGCCACCGAAGAAGTTAAAGCCAGCCGAGGCGTGACAATAATAATTGACAGGATTTACAGGATTAACAAGATCGAAGTTAGCTCACCTCGCTTTGATAAGTGAATCCTGTAAATTTTGTCAATCGTGTCCGACTCTTCGTAGGTTTAAGACCCCGAAGAAGTTAAAGCCAGCCGAGGCGTGACAAATATAATTTACAGGATTAACAAGATCGAAGTTAGCTGACCTCGCTTTGATAAGCGAATCCTGTAAATTTTGTCAATCCTGTCCGACTCTTCTTCGTATGTCTTAGGACCTTAATCACGCAGACTCTTTCTTCGAAGACTTCTTCGGCTTGCCATTATCAACCGCGTAATGCAGCCGCACCACTCCATCAGAAAAGCTCCGACACGAAATTAATCTTAAAGGCACGTTGCGATGTCGGGGCGCTATCAACGGAATGCCTTCGCCGATCAGCGTGGGGATGACGTGGATGATGAATTCATCGATCGCACCTTCATCCAGGAACGAGGCGATGATGCCCGCGCCGCCCATCATCCAAATATCTTTTCCGGCCAGCGAACGTAGACGTTTGGCGAAGTCGGGGATGGGTTCTTTGACGAACTCGGCCCCGGCTACGGCTTTCCGCGGCGGCCGGCGCGAGAAGATGTAATTCTTAACCGACTGATCGAACCCGCCTAATTGGCCGCCCAGCTCTTTGGTCAGGCCGGCGGTCTTTCGTCCCCACAGGACTGTATCGACAGAACGAGCAAACTCGCCCATGCCATAGTTGCCCTTGATTTGCGGACGGTCCAGCCAATCGACGGATCCATTGCGACGAGCAATGTAGCCGTCGGCGCTGGTGGCGATGTAAACGATTATCTTTCGCATCTTTAAAGTTTCAGTAGCTGCCCTAACTCACCCTCGGTTTGTGATGCCCGTTATGCTGGGAGCGCGGATGTCTCGTCCGCCTTTGAGTGCGCAAGCACGCTTCAACTAAGCGAACCTTCCGTCCAAGATCCTTTTCGCGCGTCGCGCTCATGCGGACGGGACGTCCGCGTTCCCAAGCGAGATCGCGTGCATTGCCTTGAGCTTGAACCGGAGGCCATCAACGCGCCGTAACCGTTAGTCTATACCTAGACACGCCTTTTTGCCTCAGTGGGGCGCGGGAGGTTTTCTTTAGCTTGCGCTTCGGCTTCGCTATAAGCAATCCGAAATACCAGACTGAGAAACTTCAGAACTTCGGTTTCACCATCGTTATCGCTGCCATCGTTTCAACTCCGTCCCAAAATCCTTTACTAGCCGCTCGCCAACAATGCCACAAATACTTTCCTGTACTGTGGCTCATCATTCATCCTTGATTTTTCTTGTCTTCGTTTTCTGACAACGAAAAGCTGAAACTAGCGAGGGCATAGCATTGAGCAGCCGCTATATTTGCGATGCGACCACCGAGGCATAACATGCCTTTGCCCGAAAGTTGGGAGCGTGCTGCGCACGCTGGCGGACAAGATCTCCGCGCTCCGTTGGGCGCTCCATCACGCGCCCAGTTCATATCGTTCGCGCAAAACTTCCATGTGATGACGCACATGTCCCGCCATGATAAAGGCCAGCGCGCGCACCGACACCTGGTTGTTGTTGGCGGTGCCGATGCGCGACCAGCCTGCTTCATCCAGAGTGCGCAGCATGGCGATGTTCGACAGGCGCACGAGTCGGAACTCGCTCAACAAATCTTCCAGCTCGATATGATCATAGGGCGCAGTCGCAATGTAGTCGTTCTGCTCAAAGCCAGGTAAATTCTGTTGCTCCCCCCGGGCGATGCAGAACGCGCGATGGCCGAACACGCGCTCGCCGTCAATCAGATGGCCCATGATTTCGCGAATGCTCCACTTACCCTCGGCATAGCGAAACGTTTCATGCTCCGGCGTTACTCTACCCAGCAAAACGTCCAGCGCGTCCGTTTGCGAACGCAACACTGGAAGGATGTCGGTCTCGGTCACCTGCCCCACATAAGCGCTGTAGTACGGAGCGTATTCAGATTCGAGTGGTTGCCCGGTCGTCATAGGATTGTCCTCAGTGGCACAGACTTCAGTCTGTGATTTTCTCTATCGAAGCTGTCGACATTCTGAAAACACACTGTAGTGATCTCAGATAATTTACCGCGAAGCGGTTACGTCCTTCAGCCCAGGGTTGCCGCTTAGGCTACCCGTGGGGAATGGTTTGAAGTTCAACCTCAATGCGGTTGCACCGGTCTCTCATAGAACAAATGACGCAACCGCGTTGCGGTTAAGAACTACATCTTAAGCTGGCGTTACCTGCGCCCAACTTACCATTACTCAATTAGCGTAATACCCGGGTCTTGCACGAGCG
This sequence comes from Blastocatellia bacterium, assembly GCA_033857635.1. Lineage (GTDB taxonomy): Bacteria > Acidobacteriota > Blastocatellia > Pyrinomonadales > Pyrinomonadaceae > UBA11740. The sequence continues at coordinate 6,192 of JAWVDF010000027.1, read as the reverse complement.
CTCAAATCGGGCCGGTTAGTCATTTGTATTTTTACTCTGCGCCATGAGCCGTCTCGCTTTTCGTTCGTAGGTTTGTAGCCCAGACTATAAACCTTTCCCAGATCGTTAATCACCTGATCGTAAACGCCATCCAGGTCTGCGATCTTGCGGGCCTGGTAATAGAGCCCGCCGCTTTCCTCGGCCAACAGGGCGAGTGTCTTGCGCGCGTTTTCATACATCCGTTTGCCGAAACCAGGCAAAATACCGCGGTCACTCTCCGTGTCGAGGTAGATAGGGATGATCAATTCGTCGCGCTTGCGCACCGCTTCCAACAAATTGGCAAAGCTGATATTCGATCCGGAGGCGCCTTCACCCAGAGCATTATCAACGCCGTCCGTCATGAGCACAATTGCTCGCCGTCTCCCGAATGTCTTTGGTCCCACGACCTGGTCGAGCGTGAACTTCAAAGCATCCCAGAGCCGTGTGCCGCCACCGCCCTGAATGCGTTGCGCACTTTCAATTAGCCTCGCGCGATCCGATGTCAGCGGAGATACAACCTCAGTCGTGTCTGCGAAGGTGACAATCGCCAAACGGTCGGAAGGGCGCGCAGCTTCAATGAAGCGCTGCGTTGACTTGCGAATCAAGTCCCGCTTGTCCGAGGTCGAACCTGAGAGGTCGATTAAGAGAACCAGATCAAAAGGCACGTCGGTGGCGGCGAAATAGCTGATCGCTTCCTCGTGCCCGTCTTCGAACACCTAAAATTCTTCTGCTCGAGCGCGCCGACAAACGATTTGAGTTTCGAATCAAGGACGCTCACGTTCAGGCTTACCAAATTTGTATCGACACGAACGACGTCGTCTTCATCGATGACTGCCGCGTCGAGTTCATTCGCAATCGTCCGCTCAAGCGCGCGCTTCGAAGGGGTAACTGTCTGCTTGGTGATGACCGACCTTACCAGAGGCGTTTGATACTGCCTTTCAAGAATGCGGAGGTGTTCCGCCAGCGGTAACATGCCGAATTGTTTGCGCCGGTCATCAACGTGCGCTTCGTCCTCGATGGGAGGGAGCACCAAAAATCCGTTCGCCACTCTGACTTGGGTGCCGAACAACTGCTTCATTCCCGCGTCAACGCGCATCCGGTCGACCAGATCGGCGACCTGGCTTTTTTCTCCCTCCCCAAGCTTTACCGCCGCGATGACTACCGGCAACAAGGCCGCCTGCAGATCCAACTGCCGGCTATTCCTAATCAGATAAAAGACTGCGGCCACACCGTCTTTGCCCACCAGAGCGGAAGAAGGCCAACCAGACTCATTGAGAATCTGACAGAGGCGAGCGTTGTTTCGGCTCCGAGCTTTGAAGAGGCGCTGGTTGAAAGCCTCATTCGAAAAATCGTTTTCCACGCCTTTGTAAAGAAGAGTCTCGGTCTTGGTGGCGAGCTTCCGAAGTTCGTCGTGCAGCTTCTTATTGAAGGTCGCATCTTGCGGAGAATTCACCTGACGAAGCAGCGCCGTCGCTTGCTCTGGACTGAGGCATTTTGGTTGGGCCAAAAGGGACACTGCGGGGAGAGACACCACAACGACCATGAAAAAAAACCTGATAAGAGCTGTCATAAGAATGTTGGCCAGAGTTTTGACTATAGCGAAGCGGCCGGGTTTAGAGTTCAAGCTTTAGCTTGCGACTTAAAGCAACCTGAAGATTGAACTCTGAACAAAACTGCCGCATTCGGAAAGCGAATCATATTGCGACTTTATATCTCATGCAACGGAAGTAAATTGAAATCGGACCGGTTGACACACCGGTCAACGCATCTAGGGTCCAGGTTCATGAAGCGATCGTCTCTTGCCCTGCTAACCAGTCTAGTCTTCGCGCCGGTGGCGGCGTATGCGCAGTCCATCGCGCGCGTAAGGCAAATCTCGACTCCGCAACCGATAATCGAAACCAAGGTCCCCGATGCCTTGACGCTGGCGGGGCGCTCGCTGGCGGCCCTGAAGCGTTTGGAAAGAGACGTGCTGGTTTATCGATCGCTGGGAGATTTTGAAGCGAACGGCAAACTGGCTCGCGTCTCATATCAAGTCTTCAGAAAAGATCTGACCGAGGTCTCGGCCGAAGTCGAACCGTTGCTGGCGCGTTTGCCGCCGGGCAAGCTGAGGACCGAACTCGACAATGCCCTTGCATCTTTCCGTGACGGCGAGTTCTGGTGGCGTAAGATCGATCAGCCGCGCGTCGTGCATGTGTCGGCGCTCACCTCAACCGCGAACAGTCGCACGCCTTCGGACACAGCCTTTGCCGATACCGTTCCTTATACGGTGACGATTCACTGGCGCCAGGCGAACAGATACCTAAGACGCGCCGCGCTGTTGATGAGTGGAAATTAGATCTGCGTTTACTCACGGGTTAACGGAGCGCGGCAGCTTCTGACGCTGAAAGCGTCAAATGTAATAGCCGGGGGCACCGCCCCCGGAAAACGATTCGAAAACCCATCGCGACCCTGAAGGGGTCGCACACAACACGTGCTATATGCGACCCTTTCAGGGTCGGAATATTTCGTCGGACCAACCCGGGGGCGTTGCCCCCGGCTATTTTATTTCACGCCTTTGGCGTGAAGACCATCAGATTCACTCGCGGTCTCATTCACGCTTCAAGATCACGACTTCCTCGGGAACGTTTACCAGCACAACGCAGCCTGTCTCTGACCGCACAGCATGTTTGCCGTTCGGCGACGTGTACAAGTAATCACCTGCGTACAGGTGATCTTTGCCCAGCTTGAGGTCGCCTTCGATAACGAAGATTTCTTCACCGCCGGGATGGTCGTGCGCCGGGTAGGTTGCGCCGGCTTCAAACTTCAACAGAATGGTCGGGGCGCGCCGCGTCTCTTTATCGAAACGGAGTACCTTCACGAAGACGCCGGCTAGGCCCGGTTCCAATAACGGCTTCCATTCGACCTGTTCACTGCGGACGAGTTGCGTGAAACTCGCGGTTTGTTTGGACTCTACTTCCATAGGCGTTCAATTCAGAAATGTAGGGGCAGGGCTTGTCCCTGCCCGGGTTTTGATAACGTCAGGGCGGGCAGGGACAAGCCCTGCCCCTACAATTAAGCGGTTCCCTGGGGTCACGGAACAGTGGGCGATTTTTTAATCTCGGTGAGGTATTCGCCTTTGCCGGTTTCGACGACCCCGAAATCAACGTAGTCGCCGACGCGCACTGCGTTTAGAAGTGATTTTTCCTTAACCCAAAATTCCATCTCCATAGCGGGCATCAAGCCGGGGATGTCTTCGTGATCGATCTCGATCCAGCCTTCCTTGAGATTAATGATCTTGACGACGCCTCTGCTTCGATAGGTCTTGCCGATGATCGGCGATGGATACTGAACCGGAGTTGCCGCGACTGACGGCGGTGAGACTGTGCCTTTCGCGGACGGAGATGGTTGCCTGCATGACACACACAGTCCGAGCAAAGACAGCATCAGTATAGGACTTAACTGTCGGCTCATTAGAATAAGCTCTTGTTTTAGCATGTTTATGATTCACTCACTTTGAACGGGCGTCCAATCAACCTCACAGGTTAGGAAGGGGGCTTGCCCCCGCCTCTTCGATCTGTGGGGCTACTGCCCGGTCAGCTATCGCTCGTCGGTCTCCGCCATATTCTTACCCGGCGTCGCATTCTTCTTCACATATTTGTCGTACCAAGCCAGATATCTCTCATAACGATCGCGCACATAACTAGGCCGTTGGATGCCGTGGTTCTCATTCGGATAAATGATTAGCTGCGTGTCGATGCCGAGGCTGCGCAGCGCCTGATACATTTGTTGACCGCCCTGGACCGGGACGTTGAAGTCGCGCTCGCCGCCGAGAAACAGTGTCGGCGTCTTGATGCGATCGGCATGCAGAAATGGGTAAGAGATCTTCTGGTAAGTCTCCCAGGCCTTCGGATTCCACGGCGGACCAATCTCGTAGTCGTATTGAATGATGTATTGATCAGTGCCATAGAAAGCGACCGTGAAGGCCGTGCCGGCGCCGCTGGTGGCGGCTTTGAAGCGCGGATCGCTGGCGATTATGTAGTCGGTAAGAATGGCGCCGTAACTCCAGCCGCCGACTCCCAAACGATCCGTATCGGCAACGCCGATCTGCACCACCTGATCGACTCCGGCCAAAAGGTCTTCGACTTCGTAATGACCCCAGTCCGCAAAGATCGAGCGCGAAAATTTCTGACCCCGGCCCGAGCTGCCGCGATAATTCACCGCCAGCACTGCATAGCCGTTGGCGGCGAACACCTGGCGCTCGACACTGAATGAATGCTGGTCCTGTCCGTTGGGACCACCGTGAATTCGAAGCAGCAGCGGGACCTTCGTCCCTTTCACGTACCCGAGCGGATAAGTCAGCAGCCCGTGCACCTCTGTGCCGTCTTTGCTTTTGAACTCGACACTTTCAGTCCTGGCGATTTTCAGTTCAGCCAACAGGGCGTCGTTCTGATGTGTGAGTTGTCGCAGTGCCCTGCCTTCCATCGCGCAGACTTCCGTCGGTTTGTTGTCGTCGCCGGAGAGCACGACCGTGTGCCCGCCGCCAGTATTCAAACTAGAGACGACTACCGGTGGATCGAGCAGCCGCACAACCGCGGTGCGGGTAATGCTTATCGGATAGACAGACCGATCGTCGGTGACTAAAGCGTTGACCGACTTGCCGTCGCTACTTACACGCAATCCAGATACGCCGCGATCCAGATCTTCAACGGCTTTCACTCGCGCGGGTGCGGCGCTGCCGTCAGCCGGAACAAAGACCACGTGCTCCATGTTGTAAGCGCCGAATTTCCTTTCGTCACTTTCGGTGAACACGATCCTGGTCCCGTCCGGACTCCACTCCGGCCGCGCGCGCGAGGCGCGATTATCCGCCGTGGTCAATTGCTTTTCAGTGGCGCCTGCCCTGGCGTTCGTGACGAACAGTTGCGCCGAAGGATCTCGATCGGGATCGTCGCTATGATTACTCATCAAAGCGATGCGCGCGCCGTCCGGGGACCACGACGGTGAGGACTCATCCCATTTGCTTTTGGTCAGACGATCGAGCTTTTTCGTTGCGACGTCGAAAAGGTAGATGTAACTGTGGCGGCCCGAAAGCAAATAACCCTGGCCGTCCTGCTTATAACGATAACGATCGATCACAATTGGCTTCGGCGGCTTTGGCGGAGTGCCGGGCGTCGGAGTCGCCGCAGGGTCGGAATCCGGATCAGGGTCGCCAATCACCAGGGCCAGCCGCTTTGAATCCGGCGACCATTCGTAACCCTGCAGCCGTCCCTTCAATTCAGTGAGCTGGTAAGCTTCACCGCCGCTGCGCTCCATCAGCCACACCTGACTGCCTTTGGCCTTGCCCGGCCGCGACGAAGTGAACGAGAGATATTTTCCATCGGGACTCCAGCGCGGCGCGCTCTCACTGTCCGTGCTGAAGGTGATCTGACGATCGTTCTTGCCGTCATAGCCGACCAGCCAAATGTGCGTGTTGCTCTTGTCGTCTTTGGTGTCGATGGTCGAGACGACGTACGCCACCCATTGGCCGTCTGGCGAAAGCTGCGGGTCGCGCACGTCGCGCAGACGCGCTAAGTCGTCGAGCTTGAGTGGACGCTTAGGCGTTTGTGCGACGAAGCCGGTTGCAACGGCAAGAATAAGTAGCAGCACGAGTGAAAGGCTTTTCCTGAACATGATCCGAATTACTCCTGTATGACCAACTTGAACTGGGCCCAGCGCGTTAGACTTTTTGTTACTGGGAACGCGGGCACCCTCGCCCTTATCGCCGCGGTGAAGTCTTCTCTCGAACATAAGGATTCGTCGAACTTCGCGATCAACGAATGAGCCGCGACGGACGCGCGAGAGTTTACTGCGATTTCCGCCGGGTGCATAGAGTCTGTTCGCAGTAAGCCGTGTCGAGATTGGCTTTGATGTTGCTAAAGGTCGTTTGTTTGAGGCAAGCTCAGGTTGAAGTCAGTACCACCCGCGTGAGCGGATGGATCTTGGAGGCACCTTGGGGAGAGTGAGCGATCTGACCCACCCGCTCACGCGGGTGGTACTGACTTCGTTACTAAAGTCACCGGAAATCACAGACTGAAGGATGCTCTGAACAAGTACTTTCGACGCGTAGCGTCGGTATGAGTTTAGCCCGGCCTTTCAAGGCCGGGATCGGTTGGTTACGGGTTCTCGTCGCGTAGCGACGATTGAATTCACCTTGGTTCA
>JAWVDF010000026.1:0-5779 GCA_033857635.1 Blastocatellia bacterium | reverse complement strand
CCATGTCGTTCACCCGCTTTTCGAAATCTTCATCCTGATAATTGATAGCGTGATCGGCGCCTAAGCTTTTTACGAACTCCAGGTTCTTGCCGCTGGTTGTAGTCCATACCTCCGCGCCGATATGTTTTGCCAATTGAATCGCAAACGTCCCAATCCCTCCGGACCCAGCGTGAATCAAAACTTTTTGACCAGGCTGGAGGTTCGCTGTGTCCACCAGCGCTTGCCAACTGGTTAATCCAACGAGCGGCAGGCTGGCAGCTTCGTGATAATTCAAATTCGGCGGCATCAGCGCCGCCTCGCTTTGATCAATCGCGATGAACTCAGCAAAAGTGCCTATTCGCCCGCTTCTTGGACGAGAGAAGATTCGATCTCCAACCTTGAATCGAGTGACATTTTCTCCGATTTGGACGACTTCGCCGGCGCAATCATGCCCTAAAATAAGTGGGAATCGATAGCGCCTTAACAGACGCAATTTGCCATCTCGCAACTTGAAATCGACTGGATTCACACTTGCAGCATGAACTCTCACCAAAATGTCAGAGGGGCCAGGCTTAGGTGATGGAAGATTTCCAACCCTTAGGACTCGATTCCGTCCGTAGCCCTCAATGAAAGCGGCGATCACGTAGGCAGTTTATTTCGTGCCGCGTTCGTTTGTCGAATGTTCACATTTTGGCCTCAGCAAAGAATTCGGAAATTTGGTCAGGCCTTCGATTCCGCGATTCTCGCGGGTCCGCGCAGCCGAATGCACGGCATCACGTGTTCCTAAACCCGCGGGAGCGGGTGTCAGCATAAAGCCTTCTATAAAGCCCGGGGTGGAGCGAAGCGGAACCCCAGATGTGGAGTGCGCCGGCTTGACGGCGCTTTGGTTTGCGTAAGAAAGCGGCGTCGAGCCGCCGCACTCCAGAAACAACCTATTGCCCGCTACCCGAGTCTGACTGCTTCGCGGGCTCAATTATCTAATTGGCTTGATCCTGGGGTGGACCGGAACACGATCAATTGATCCAAAGCACTGAAAGGTTGCCAGAAAAGTAGCCACACAGTCATAAACAGTCGGGACGACAAGTCAGTTGTGAACATTGCCTCCCAATGGAAGAGAGGAAATACCCGCAGAAAGTTCACACTCTTGAGCTGCATCATATAAACTAGAGACGCCTGATTAAGTCATATGTCATTAATGAATAAAACAGCAGCGTTCACCGGGCTCGGCGCTTTGCGCAATCTGGTTTCGGATTCGATGGCGATCGACATGGGGTCCGGGTCGACCATCATTGATGTGCGCGGGCGTGGCGTGGTGGTAGACGAGCCATCACTGGTCGCCGTCAGCACAACCAATGGTGAAGTAATCGCAATCGGGCTGGAAGCACAACAGATGTACGGCAGAGAGGCCCGCGATGTCACAGTGATCGCGCCCTTGCTGGACGGCGTAGTCGCGGACTTTGAAAGAACCAAGGTGATGTTGGCGCACTTTGTTCGCAAGGCGCGCAGCGGTATCTCCCATTTCAGCCGGCGCGCGATCATGAGTGTCTTGTCCGGCATCACCCAAGTTGAGCAGAGAGCCCTATTCAATGCCGCTGAACAAGCGGGTATTGGCCGCGTTTGCATGATAGAGAATGGTTTGGCCGCGGCCCTGGGTAGCGGTATCAAAATAGAGGACGCTCGCGCCTCTGCGGTCGTCGACCTTGGTGAGTCGACAACCAGTGTAGCCGTGGTCGCGAACGGCGCCATGGTGCACGCGCGGACCGAGCGAATCGGAAGCTGGGACATCAACGCAGCGCTTATTGATCATGTCCGCCGCCACCGCGGACTCGTCATTGGGGAGCAAACAGCGGAGCGACTTAAACTTGAACTGGCTTCAGCGACTTTGCCGGAAGAACTGGCAAAACAGATCACGATTAAGGGTCGCGACGTCCTGGCCAGCAGTCCGGAGGCAATCGAAATCACAGCCGGGGAAGTCTATCCCGTCGCTAACGATGTGGTTCGCAAGATAGTCGACATCATCTCGACAACCCTCGCGGAGCTTCCGGCCGAAGTAGCCGCGGACATATATGATCGCGGGATCATTCTGACGGGCGGCGGGGCCCTGCTCAGCGGGTTGGATAATTATGTAAGGGAGCAAACCCGGCTGTCGACCCGCATCGCCGATGAACCCAGATATGCAATCGTGCGCGGGCTGGAGCAGCTGTTCGCTGAACCGCTTTGGCTTCGCCGCGTGCTGCGGTGCGGGCCTAACCAGCTGCTTAATTTCGAGCGAGATACCTCGGCGCTTGAAACCTGAAAACTCCAACGATTAGATATAAGCCTGTCAGTACCCTCGTAATGTAACGCCCGAAGGGCCGTCATGGAGTAGCCGCGACCGCAAGGTCGCTTCTTTATTGCTAATGCGCGCAGCGGAGTCAGAAAATTTCTTTGACAACTCTGAGACCGTCGCTATACTCCGCGCATTAGAGCGATGGATTGGAAGCACAAGCACTTTCACCAGGAGAGGATCTTTCCGGCGACGCGCGACCTCGTCACGGAGGCAGCGCGCACGTTTGCGTCCGAATCGCTCGGGTGGCGAGTCACGAACACGGCGGACGGGTTTACGGCGCAAGGCTACAGCTTTTCACACGGCGCCATTGCACACTTTCATTTTCAATCTGCCGCGGACGGAACAAAAGTCTCCGTAGAATTATTGGTGGAGCGCGCTGGTTGGCGGGGATTCATGTTGTTTGATGTCGGCGGTTACTACAACATTCAAATTAGAAAGTGGCTTGACGGCATTCAGTGGTCGCTTCATCAAAACCTCACCGGCAGTCATGACGAATCTACGAATCCGCTCGTGCTCGCGGAGAAGAAACCAGCGGCCTACATCTTCAATGGTTGTTTGGCATTCATCGTGGTGACCTTCGCTCTTTATGTCCTGGTCACGATCATCACCGCGGTGGTGGGACTGCTCACTGGAAATCTATTCTTGTTGGGCAGAGGCTCTTTGGTTATTCACGGAATCTGGGCGCGGGTCCTCTCCACGTTAATCTTATTGTTCGGAGCATTCGTGGTGTGGAAGGTAAGACGGAAGTCTTAGACAACTGGCCGCACGCAGCGCTCGAGCTTGTCACGCGAAGACCCGGTCGCTATCGAGGTTGTGTCAAAAGTCGATGACAAGTGAAGGTGCGAGCTCCATACGCCGAAGGCGTTCCCTAACTCAGCCCAGGGTAACACCCTGGGATCAAAGATTCCGGAAGGATTTATTACCCTGTAAGGGTTTAAAAATTCATTCACCTGCGAGTTTTGCATCCGGTCATTATTCAACGCCTTCAGCGTAGGCTCAAATGCTCGCCCAAGTCCCAGGGTGTTACCCTGGGCTGAGTCATGAAACGCCTTCGGCGTTAAGAAATCGACTTTTGACCCGGTCGCTATCGCTCCCGGTACTGACCTCATCGCCGCGTGCGAGCTTTAATACCAACTACTTCTTCGGCCACATCATCATCCGAAACGCGGATTGCGATTGCTGGGAGCGCGGCCTCTCGTCCGCACAGGATGGGCTGCGCTTGATCCATCCGCTCACGCGGATGGTACTGACTTCATCGGCTCGCGGCGGTGTTTAGGCCCGAGGGGAGTTCAAGGACCGAAGCGTTGCCGGTATTCGGTGGAGGATATAAACGCCTTGACCATCTCGGCGCTTTGAAAGTTGCCGTTGAATTGATTCAGCTTCGTCAACCAGAAATCATAGCCGCTGTAATCTGAATCGGGCGCGTCGTTGGGATTGCGGCGCAGGTACCCGAAGTACTGCATCAGCACGAACGCTCGATTGGACTCGCTGTTCACCAGGGTCGGATGTTCAGCCACGGCTCGCAGCATCTGCCCGCGAGTCTTTCCACTGGCGACCAATTGATCGCGTTCCGCGGGCGACAAAGGATTGCCGGCGTTGAAATTCAGTTTGTCGACGAACTGCCCGGCAGTCATAGACGGCTGAAATTCCGCTGTGAAGCGCGGGCGCTGCACGAACGAGGCACAAAATGCCTGCTTGTTATTTTCGAGTGTCGCCTCCCAACTTCCCTGACCTACAACCACGCCCTGGCTTATCTCCTGCGTATCCGGAAGAAAATCACTTAAGCGAACTATCGGGACCGCAATTGGGTGCGAGCCGTTGAAAGTCGAAGTGCCTGAGGCGTCGCCGTACGATGCTTTGTAAAGTCTTTCGACCAGATAGCCGGTCTGTTGAAATTCGATCGAGAGAAAGAACGCCGCCGAGACATTGATGCGCTTCACTTCCAGGCACTGCGGATCGGCGCCACACGAATTAATTTGGTTGGCCCAGAAGTTGAAGCCGCTCGAGTCCGGTTCGCGGCCAAGAAAATCCAGATAGTGTTGGCGGACAAAGTAACCCGTCGCATCGATTGAGTTCTGTCCGTTAAAGTTGATATCGAGGACGGGATGAATTTCGATCCCGTTCGGAGCTGCCCCGGTCTGTCCGTGGGGAAAGTCGAACATGGCCACGCCGGTGATCTGGATCGGCACGTTAACGAGTTGAAAGTTTCCGTCAGGAGTGAACATCGCATCGAATTTTGCGCGCGCGTTCGCAATGCTCGTCGCAAAGGGACTGCCCGAACCCACGCAACCGGGAAGAGGTATCTCAGTCACGATCGTGTTGCCCGCCTGGTCCTTAATCACCAGGTGATAGTCTGAATCGCTTTCCAGTTTGTATTGCGTCAAGGTCGCATTAACTGTCCACACGGTAGTTTCGTAAGGCGCCACTCGACTGTTCGCCGGGGTCCCGGACGGTGCCGGCCAGCTTCTCATGGCGACGATCGTCGTTGCCTGTGGAACAAAGCCGACCTGCGGGGCGTCGGCGTCAGTACCGGTTTTGACTGACCATCGCTCAACGCCGCACCCGGGTGTCGGCGATGGAGTGGGCGTAGGGCTGGGCGAAGGACTAACGCCGCAGGTGGTTGACGCGGCCTGACTGTTTCTCGGATTGGGCGCACCGGTTATGAAATCCGAATTGTTCTTGTCCGTGTCAGTGCACCCGCTGTTAATTCTGACAACAGCGGTCGAGTTACCCGGCGCCAGCGCGGCCGCGGTTCCTTCGAAGCACGTCGCGGTACCGTAACCAACCAGATCAATCATCGAGGCGGCGGAAGGACATGCTCCGGTTAAACCGTTAGTGCTGCTGACGAGGGCAACTTTGCCCGCACTCGCGCTCATGCTGATCCCGCCGGAAGCGTCAGGCGATGGCAGAGTCGTAGTCCCGCCGGCGCCCTGCGCTTCCTGGATCAGATAGTAGTGCCCGGGAGCGATCGTGCAGGTGTTCCCGCTGGGACAAAGATTCGTGACTTGCCAACTGGTTCCGGAGGCAGAGGAGTATTGCACCGACCAGTTGGAGACATCGACGGTCGCACTGGTGTAGTTGAATAACTCGATGAAGTCATTGCGGAATGTGGCGCCACTGTTCCCGCCGCCACCGTAAACCTGGCTGACTACAACTGCAGGAGAGATTGCGGGAGAGGAAGGCGCGGGCAAGAGACGCGACTGAATCTGCCCGGCCGCGATCAAAAGCCACACCAGTATCGCGAACAAAAGCCTTGTGTGATTACGCGCCAGATTCATTGCTACTAGATCGACTAGATGAGTGGTACGGAACCGGTCGCGGTAGAGTCTGTCAAAACTTCGGAGGTGCGCCTAAGGTAACCATTTCTTAAACGCAGAGGGCGCAGAGGTTTTCGCAGAGGTACGCAAAGTAAGGCACTTCTCTGCGCGCCTTTGCGAAAACCTCTGCGTCCTCTGCGTTAAGATCCTCTTT
>JAWVDF010000025.1:0-127603 GCA_033857635.1 Blastocatellia bacterium | reverse complement strand
GTGAATTCAATCGTCGCTACGCGACGAGAACCCGTAACCAACCGATCCCGGCCTTGAAAGGCCGGGCTAAACTCATACCGACGCTACGCGTCGAAAGTACTTGTTCAGAGCATCCTTCAGTTTGTCGTTGGCGTAAGCAAGAGATCAGTAACCCAAATGAGCACTCAAATAATCAGTCAAGCCGAAGCCATCGTCGAGATGATCGACCGCATGCCCGCTGATAGTGTGCTTATCCAGCACGGAGTTAGTTGGCGCGATTATGAAGAACTGCTTGACGCGGTAGGCGAAGCCATTAGTCTGCGGATTAGCTACGATGAAGGAACTTTACAAATCATGTCACCCTCATCTAAGCACGAATACGTTACAAAACTAATCGAGCGGTTAGTGGATCGACTAAGCATGCGTCACCGCATCAAGATTCTATTCTACGGGTCGGCGACACTCAAGAAGCAAACCGAACAGAAGGGAGCAGAAGCCGACGCCTGTTTCTACATTCAGACCGCCGACGCAGTTGGCAGGAAGGAGCAAATTGACTTTAATACAGATCCGCCCCCGGATGTTGTCCTAGAGATCGACATCCATCATGAATCGATTTCCAAGCTTCCCATCTACGCAGCCTTAGGTGTTCCGGAACTCTGGCGTTACGACGGCGGCGCGCTGACTATCTACCAATTGCGCGAAGGGCATTATGTTTTTGCGGACGCGAGTCGGGCGTTGCCCATACTCACTGGCACGGTACTCACTGAATTCCTTGCTCGTATCCCGAAAGAGGATCAATACGATATCTTGTTGGCGTTTGAGGAGTGGTTGAAGGGGCAGTGATCGTGAGCGGAAGGCTCGACTTCAAGATCGTCATTTGTCAGCGCTGTTCAAGCTGACAGTCTCATCTGGTTAAACCGCCGGTTGGTCTTCGAGCGCGTGAATAATAGGCTCCCAATTGTTCATATGGGTGCGATCTGCGTCAGAAAGATTAACCTCATCAAACCACCGAAAGCCTGGATCTTTGCGTGGCTCGCCCGTGCGCTTCGGTTTAGCAATGTAACTCTCGAAAACCTCCGAAACGCGCGACGCGAACTCGAAATAACGATAGACATAGAAATCCGGGAGCCGGTCGTCATGCAAATTCACCAGCACAATAAAAGGGACTCCTGGGGTCTCTGCTACGCCGACTTGGTTGCCGAGTTTCCACCCTTGAGTATTGTTAACGGATCGAGTTTTTACCTGTATAGACACAGAGGTTGAGCCATTTGCATTGGTTGCAACCACATCAAATAAGGGGTTGTTCTTGGGCGTCAGAAGCGCAAGATAACCTCGCCGACAGAGTTCGGCGCAAACATAATATTCTCCGGCAGTGCCAACCAGGTTGTTAGCCATTCTGGCCGATGCCTTCGGCCGATGATTAATACGCTTATCACCGACAATCCGCAATCTCTTACCTGCGTGTTTGCCTTTCGCTCCCTGACTAAAGTCGTATTCAGTGCGCATGTTTACTCTTCGTACGCGCGACGCTCCCGTGTTGTCGGCTTACGCGCGCTAAGGATCCGGATATTATCGCCCCGGTCCGCATATGATACTACCAGCAACCGCTTCATGAAAGACTCACCAATTGAAATGAATCGATGCTCTGCGGACGAATGATCCGGATTATCAATCATGATTTCAAGAGGATCGGCGAAGACTGTCGCGGCTTCTTCAAAGGAAATGCGGTGCTTCTTCTGGTTGAGAAGGTTCTTTCTCTCGTCCCATTCAACTGCGCAATCAGTCGCACGGCTTGTCACGTTGCTCTCTCCATCTTCTTATTGAAGATGGTAGCGCGGGTGTCAATGCAGCAAAAATGGCTAATCCACGATCTTCCCCAACACATGCGGCAGCATCTTTCGCCACCAGGGCCAATCGTGATTCACGTCCTGGCCCCAGAGCTCCAGTGAATGCGGAATCGCTTTTGACTTGAGAATGTCTGAGAGTTGCTGGCTGCGCTTGGGATCCTCGTAAGAGCCCTGGCCCGAAAGAATGTAGATCGCATTCGCCTGCCGCAGCAGCGGAAGAAAGTAGTCGTCATTTAAACCCGAAAGATAATCGACCGGGTTATTAAAGAAGACGTTGTCGTCATAATAGCCCTCCAGATATGAACGAATGTCATAGCTGCCGCTCATAGCAATCACGCCACCAAACAAATCGGGATGCTTGAAGTACTCGTTGGCTGACAGCAATGCGCCGAGACTGGCGCCCGTCGTTATCGGCCGCGCGTCTTCCCCGTTCTCTCTCCTAATCAAAGGCAGTACTTCATCAACGATGTAGCGATCATAGCGCGTCAATAATTCAGCCTTCAGTTTGGCCGGCATCTCCTCGTTGAGCAGGCTGTAACGATTGACACTATTGATTGAGTAGGCCCGGATCAGTCCCCGCTCAATGAACGGCTTAATGGCATCGACGAGATAAAATCTCTCATATTCCAAATAGTCAGCGGCAGCCGTGGGCAGCATCAACAGTGTCCGGCCCGCGTGGCCGTAAGCAACCAGAGGCATCTCCATTTGTAGATTAGGACTAAACCAACTTGTGGTTCTGCGTTCCATTAGACCTCACCGTGATCAGAGATTTGTACTGTCGTGACTAGCGGCCAGAAATATTGTCTTAGTTCGTGCTGCAGCGCAAGTTAAGGTTGGCCGACGGGCAGCGTTATCCAAGAGTCCGACTAAACCGCCCGGTACGGAACCTGTCGCTGTAGCGACCGGGTAGTCTTGACGCAATCTACCCGCTTGCTACCGCAAGCGGTTCCGCATCTCATTGCAAAATTCTTCCCCGAACTCACGGCCGGGTTCCTTCGTGACACTTGAAAACCGTTGACTTTAGCAGGGCTAGCGCAAACTATTGCGCAAAATTATTGACGCTCGCGTAAAAGTCGGATAGCCTTTGCCCGCTTCGCAACGTCGCGGACGGCCCGAAAAACTCCTGAGTTAAGAGATTAGACACTGTAGCTTCGGTCGGAGCTTTGCAATCGTGCCAGGTGAATTCCAGCTCGAATGACATTTCGTTCAGGGCCGGTCAGCAGCGTCGAACATCGTAAGTCGGTCGGTAGCGGAAACGGAAGGGCTTATCTTTTCCGATTACTTCGGTCTCAGCTTTCAACTTTTTCGTTGGAATAATATGAAGCGAAATCCCGGCGCCGTTCATATCTTTCTGCTTGGCGTACTCGTGTTTGTGACCGGCTCTGCCAGGGCACAGACATCTACGCAATCCCCCGCTCCAATCAGTTCTCCGTCCGCGGCGAGTTCCCCGGTACTGTCGCCGGCCCCATCGGCTACGCCGTCACCGGTTCCGCAGCCCAGGGTCACAGGCTATGAAGGGCATCTGGAATTGGACGACATCATTCGGGTCGAGATTACTAATCTGGCTGACTGGGCAAAGACCAATGATGTTTCAAAGCTGGTGCCTTATCTGAACGGACGCGCGATTACCGGCAACTACCCGGAAGAAATTCATGTATCAAGAAATCATGTGCACTTTCATTTGCACATCACACCGGCAAATCGGGATGCATGGGTAGACTTGTTAGGCGAGCCTCCGGGAACAAGTCGCCCTGTCGCGTTCAGTGTGGGACCGGAAAACCACGCGCCGTTCGATTCCGTTTTCGATCAAACCCATCCGATCCCGCTGACGGTGATTTCACCTGTCTACGGCGTGATTGCGTTGGTCGTCGTGCTCTTGACGCTGGGGCTGTTTGCATGGCTTGCACGTAAGACAAATTTGATTCGCGAACCCGGCGACTGTCCGGTCCCGGGAAAGCTGCGCCCCTATAATCTCGGCCGCACCCAAATGGCGTTCTGGTTCTTTCTGATTTACGTGTCGTATCTCGTGATCTGGTTGGTGACGGACGCTCTTGATACGATCACCCCATCGTTGCTGGGACTAATGGGCATCAGCGCGGGCACGGCGCTGGGCGAGGCGTTGATCGATTCTGGAAAAGACACTACCAAGGATAACCAGTTACAGGATCTGATCGCTGAAAAGCAATCGCTCGAGCAGAGCATTCCAGCCCTGCAGTCTCAGCTTGACGCGATAAACGCGAGGACGAATCTGACGCCCGAGGACACTTCGAACCGCGATAGTCTCAACAAGCAACTGCTCGATGCTCGCACGCGGCTGTCACAGGTCACACAGCAAGCGCAGGCGCTCAGTCCAACAGCTGCCGCCGGCGTATCGCGCGGTTTTATCTCAGACCTTCTGTCAGACAGTAGCGGATATAGTTTTCACCGCTTCCAGATTTTCGCCTGGACGATAGTCCTGGGAATCATGTTCATGTCGTCGGTCTACAACCGGCTCACGATGCCTGAATTCAGTGCCACGCTGTTGGGACTGATGGGAATCAGCTCAGGCACATACATCGGCTTCAAGTTTCCCGAGAAGAAGTAAACACCCGCGCCGGACAGTTGGACGCGGTGAAGTTTTTTCCACTCAATCAGTCACAAACTGAATCTCTCAGCGGGGCACTGGCCCCTTTTGAAACGCACACAACAATGGAGGACGGCAATGAGCACAACTACTCTACCAAGTCAGGTTCTTATCATTCGGCACGGCGAGAAACTTGGTGATCCTAAAAAGGACAATGACGGGGGTCGCCACCTTTCGATCCGCGGATCCGCGCGAGCGGCCGCGTTACCTTCGTTATTCGATCCGGCCCAGCCGCAACTAGCGTGCAAGCTCTACCGCAAAGCTGAAGAAGTCATTGCCGGGTACCGCCAGGTCCCGGTTAAAGGTCCAGCCCAGCGACTGCTCAGTCCGAATTACGTTTTCGCCACCGAGGCATCAAGGGATAGCAAACGACCAATTGAGACAGTTGCGCCACTCGCAACCGCCTTCAAGGTGCCAGTCAACGACTGCTTTGGCGACGACGACGAAGATATGAAGGAAATGACCAATGCGATTTTGCAAGAATTCCCCGGCAAGATCATCCTGGTGTGTTGGCATCACGGCAGAATTCCCGAGATCGCGAAGGCCCTGGGAATTGCGAAGCCGCCAAAATGGGACGGCAAGATATTTGATCGCGTCTGGCAGATCACTTTTCCCAAGGGCAAAGCGACCCTGACCGACTTGCCTCAAATGCTTTTGTATGGAGATTCAGCGAAGTAGTGAAGCAGCCTGGCAGCCAACTAAAACCTTATCGAGCAGAGGGGGACGGACAGTAGAACGATCCACGAAAGCACACCAAATAACCGAACTGACCTCTTTTTCGTGCTTGTTTCGTGTAGGTTCGTGGATCGTATTAGTCTTTCAGCAACCGAATTCGGTAGCGCCGCTACAGCACTGCGGTCTCTTCCAACAATCTACCTTCAGCAAAGCGCTCGACGCTGATCTGCCTGGCATCGATCAATTCCGATTGGCCCTGGAGGATCAAGTCAGCCGCGATGCGACCTGAGGCCGGCGAGTGCATCACGCCGTGACCGCTGAATCCGTTAACGAAAAATAGTCCCTCGACATTCGGCGACGGGCCGATGATCGCGTGATGATCCGGAGTCATTTCGTAGAGTCCCGCCCAGGCGCGGCGTGGATTCACCTCGGCTTCGGCCAGACACGGGACTCGTGAAGCCGCGTGCGTCAGAATCTTTTCCACGAATGATGGATCGAATTCAGTCTTGAAGCCGGGGGTCTCTTCAGGATCGTTCCAGGCCAGGAGAATTCCCTTCCCTTCGCGCCGGAAATGAAAGCCGGTCGACATATCGATGACCATCGGGAATTTCTTTGGCAATTGGTCAAAGGGTTCGGTAGGGACTAGCTGGCGGCGCAGAGGCTCCACCGGCAAATCGGCGCCGGCCATCTTCGCAACTTCAGCCGCCCAAGCACCGGCGGCGTTGACCACGACACGAGTAGAAACAAACCCCCGCGACGTCTGCACACCAGCGACACGACGAGCGCCTAAGGCTGGGACCGCGGACGTCTCGTCCGCATTCCTTCGCAAACTACGTGTTCGGCTCGATGCGGACGGGACGTCCGCGCTCCCAGCAGGATCAACTTGAATTCCCGTCACCTGCGTGTCCAGCCACAAGTGTGCGCCGCGTTGGCGCGCGTTCAGCATGAATCCCATCATCACGCTGTGGGGATCGACGAAGCCATCGGTCGGACAGAAGGTGCCACCAAGGATATCGTCGGCGCGAAGCTGAGGGACGATTTCCAGAATGTCCGCCGGCGAAACCCACTCGACGTTGTTCACGCCCAGGGAAATTTGCCGCTCGCGGTTTGCTTTCAAGTAGTTCAGGTGACTTTCATTGGTCGCGCAAAACAGATAACCGTGCGCGCGATAGTCGGCGGGGTGTCCGACTACTTCATCAAACTTCGAAAAGAAGTCGATCGAGTAACGCGACATCTGAATGTTAACGGGTGTCGAGAATTGCGCGCGCACTCCCCCCATGCTTTTGCCGGTCGAACCTTTGCCCTGATGCGCCTCACGCTCAATCACCAGCACGTTGGTACAACCGGCCTGGGCCAGGTGATAAGCGACGCTCGATCCGACGATGCCGCTGCCGATGATGACTACGTCCGCGGTTTCAGTCATGCGGTTTCGGTTGAAAAGTCGTCAAGCTGTTGCCATCTTAGTTAGCGTCCTGATTTCCCTTTGCGCCTTTCGATTTCATTCTGCGCCTTTGCGCGAAACTCATTTTCACTCGACTTGGTTTCACACAAAGGCGCGAAGCAAATACGGAAGGCGCCGAGAAAGAACACTACCCTATTTTTGAAATGGAGATTGCCGCAATCGAGGCGTATCATACTCCAGAAACCAGGTGACGAAATGAATATCCTTTCCAGAATTCTTCGACTATCTCCGAGCCTGCTGCTCCTGTTGTCCCTAGCCGCGCTGTGCAGCGCCCAGGATCAGAAGAAGATCTCATACGCCATTTTTCTTGATAACTCCGGATCCATGCGAACGCAGTTTGACCAGGTCAGCGCCATCGGCAAAGCCGTCATGCGTCAAATCCATAAACGCGGGCCTGTTTCAATTTTTAACTTTACTACGCAGGGCAGACTGAAGGACGCGAGAGCTGTCGTCACGCCACGGCTCGCAGCCAGCCAGGACGAAGGAGCGTTAGAGCAAACCATTGATGATTTGTTTGTTATCGGTGGTCAAACTACACTGCTGGACGCGATTTCGGTCATCAACGACAGCTTTGATCAACCCAACGACGCTTCCGAGCGAGTAATTATTCTGATTACTGATGGTGAAGACAGGAAGAGTCAGATCACTTCCGCAACCCTGATTCAGAAACTGAAGCAGTCGAAGACGCGCGTGTATGCCGTCGGGATGGTGCAGAAGTTGAGTTCACGGTCGAAAGCCGAAAACCTGCTGAAGGATTTGACGAAGGAAACCGGAGGACGTGTCGTCTTTACTGGTTCCGATCGTGACGATCTCCAACGTCTGATCTCCGAGCTAGGCATCCCGTAAGACTTCCGCCAGGGGAAATGTACGACAAACTTTAGTTTGTCGATCCTCAGGGACAAGCTGAAGCTTGTCCTACATCCCACCAATAAAAAAGGCGAGAGCCGAAACTCTCGCCTTCATGTGCGACAAACTTCAGTTTGTCGATTCCTGTGGACAAGCTGAAGCTTGTCATACATTGGTCTTAAGCCGGTGCGGGATTGCCGCCGGTAATCGGTGGCAGGATTGGCTTCAGAGGTTTTGCGGACGGCTCTGGTACCTGAGGTGATCCGTCTGAAGTGTCCTTCGAAGGTTCGCGGTCTTCGATCGTCAGGCCCGCCACTATCCGGCGAATCTGCACTCCATCCAGCGACTCGTGTTCCAACAAGGCTTCCGCCAGGCGTACCATCGTGTCGCGATTTTCTTCGATGATTCGGCGTGCCCGACCGTACTGGTCCGTAACAATCTTGCGCACTTCCGAATCGATGCGAATCGAAGTTTCCTCGGAGTAGTCTCGATGCTGGGCAATTTCCCGGCCCAGGAATATCTGCTCTTCCTTCTTGCCGAAAGTCAGCGGTCCAAGTTCCGACATGCCGTATTCGCAAACCATCGCTCGTGCCAACTCAGTCGCACGCTCAATGTCATTCGAAGCCCCGGTGGTAATGCTCCCGAGGAACGTCTCTTCGGCGATGCGGCCACCCATCAGAATTGAAATCTGGCCGAGCAGGTACTCCTGCGTATAGTTATGTCGATCGCCTTCGGGCAATTGCTGGGTCACACCGAGCGCCATACCGCGCGGAATGATTGTGACCTTGTGCACCGGATCAGCGTTAGGAACTTTCAAACCGACGAGAGTGTGTCCCGCTTCGTGATAAGCAGTGACGCGTTTCTCCTCGTTCGAAATAACCATGCTCTTACGTTCGGCGCCCATCAGGACCTTGTCTTTGGCCAACTCAAAGTCAGACATTGACACGACCTTTTTGTTATAGCGCGCTGCGTTAAGCGCTGCCTCGTTGACGAGGTTCGCGAGGTCCGCGCCGGTAAAGCCCGGTGTCCCGCGCGCGAGCACGCTGATATCGACATCCTCACCCAGCGGAATCTTGCGGGTGTGTACTTTCAGAATCCCTTCGCGGCCGCGCACGTCGGGTCTGGATACTACGACGCGGCGATCAAAGCGGCCGGGCCGAAGCAGAGCTGGATCCAAAACATCCGGCCGGTTGGTCGAGGCGATCAGGATCACGCCGTCGTTCGATTCAAACCCGTCCATCTCAACCAGTAGCTGGTTCAAAGTCTGCTCGCGCTCGTCGTGGCCGCCGCCGAGTCCTGCTCCGCGATGACGTCCGACGGCATCAATCTCATCGATGAAGATGATGCAGGGCGCGTTCTTTTTGCCCTGTTCGAACAAGTCGCGCACGCGTGAAGCGCCGACGCCGACAAACATCTCGACGAAATCGGAACCCGAAATCGAGAAGAACGGCACATTCGCTTCGCCGGCAATTGCACGGGCCAAAAGGGTCTTGCCGGTTCCCGGCGGGCCCATCATCAAGACGCCTTTGGGAATGCGGCCGCCGAGTTTCTGAAACTTTTGCGGCTCCTTCAGGAACTCAATAATTTCCTGCAGTTCTTCCTTGGCTTCCTCAACACCCGCGACGTCCTTGAAGGTTACGCGCTTCTGCTGATTACTCAGCAGCTTCGCTCGCGACTTACCAAATGAGAGCGCCTTGTTGCCGCCGGACTGCATCTGCCGCAGCATGAAAATCCAGAAACCAAAGATCAGCACAAAGGGCAGCAGGTAATAGAGGGCGCCCCACATGTAACTGTTGCTGGCTTCTTCCTCGACCTTGGGCACGCGCGGGCTATTGTTGACAACCTCTTTTGCTTCCTTAATCAGGTCGTTCTTCGCCGTCTCGTTGGTAAGCTGAATGTGATATTCGCGGTTATTATCCTTACCGATGGCAACAGTCTCAGTCTGTTTGACGGTTAACTGTTTCAACTCGCCCTTATCGATTTTCTCGTAGAGCGCGGTCAGGTCAATGTTTTCGGTATTCTTGCTGCCGGGATTGACGAGTTTGTAAATCAACAACGCGCCCGCAATGATCAGCAGCCAAAAAAT
Source organism: Blastocatellia bacterium (assembly GCA_033857635.1). Taxonomy (GTDB): domain Bacteria; phylum Acidobacteriota; class Blastocatellia; order Pyrinomonadales; family Pyrinomonadaceae; genus UBA11740. The sequence continues at coordinate 118,085 of JAWVDF010000025.1, read as the reverse complement.
GATTTGTCGTGCAGTAGAGCTCAAAGTATTCGCTTCCTCCGTAACCGATCATACCTCAAATCGGCCGTTCTGGTAAGGCCCGTTCCAATTTGTCGGGCGCTCGCTAGCCGTGAACCGGTCCACAGCTCCCTTAAGATGCGCGCGGCTGTCGGCCAGGTGCCTGAGTTAACCTGTGCAGCGAGCTACGCACTTAGTACGCTCGGCCATTGTTTTAGGTTCGAATCCTTCATCGGGTGTATTGAAGCAAACCGAGCTTTCTCGAAACCCTCGCACCTCCGGGCAGTTCAATCACACGTCCCCCGCGTCCTCCCAACACAAGCCGCTCGAGGGCTGCGATATGCACTCGCTCCACCCGCTTCAGATCGCCGCGGCAATGCTCAATCCAAAGACGCAGAGCCCGCCGGCGCAGAGCAGGCGGCGACGCGGCCAGCAAGTCAAAGCGTAGAGTTTCCGCATCCATCCCCGGTTCGAGAGACAGCTCCAGCAGTCTCGCCGCGCCTCGATCCAGCGCGCTTCGGTCCTCCCGCAAAAGCTCCGCTGTCCGGGTTAAGCCCGCCACCAGCTTCGGATTGAAGGTCAGCATTAGTGGTAAAAGTTGGCGACGCACGCGCACGCGCGCGAACTTCTCATCCAGGTTCATCTCGTCAGTCCGATATTTGACACCGCGCTGCCCGCAGTAATTTTCCGTGTCTTGTCGTAGGGCCCAGGACAGTAGCGGGCGTATCAATAAGATCTCGCTCCCAGAAGTGATTGGCCGCACTGGCTCAACTCCGCCCAGACCGCCGGATCCACTGCCACGCAACAGATTCAATAAGACTGTTTCAGCCTGATCGTCCATCGTGTGTGCGGTCAGGATCATTTTCGCTCGCTGAGCCCGGGCCGTCTTTTCCAAAAATTCGTAGCGAGCGCGGCGCGCCGATTGTTCGAGGTTGTCTCCCGTCTTTGCGGCTCGCTTCTTCACGTCGATGCGTCCGACTGTGACTTTGTATCCGAGTTGCTTGACCAGCGACACAACCCACCGAGCATCTGCGTCGCTCGCCTTTCCTCTCAGACGATGGTCAAGATGAGCGACCAATAGCTCGAGCTTGAGTCTTCCGCTCTTGACTAACTCATCGAGCGATAAAAGTAGTGCCACCGAATCCGCGCCACCCGAAACGGCGATCACCACCGGCGCATCAGACGGCAGAGCAAGTCTCTTCCATTCGCGGAGAAGGTCTCGGGAGAAACGGTTCAGCGGCGGGCTTCTGAGCGCGCGCTTCGTTCTTTGATCCGCAGTTCGCTTCCGCTGGGGCTTCTTCATTCTGGTGGATAAGTGCAACGCCGTTGGTTCAGCTTGATTGCTGAAACGCGAACAAGTTCCGGGGACGCTCGAACTCAACCGCAGAGCGGTTGCTTCCTCCAGCCCAGGTTGCCGCTTCGGCTACCCTGGGAAAAGAGAACCATCCAGGTACAACCGCAATGCAGTTGCGGCGGAGGTGCGAATTTCTACGTGCCGATGACGCAACCGCGTCGCGGTTTACAATCATTCTATTAACGCTCCCCCCAGGGTAGCCGAAGCGGGCGACCCTGGGCTGGAGGACATAACCGCTTCGCGGTTGGATCGTTTGGCTTCTGATCCAAGACACTCGCGAGTGTGTACTGAACATCTCCGGGAGCGCCCAAGCCAATTCTAGCATTGACCTGTTACGAAATTCTCAATTTGCGAATGGCCGTCAACGAACGTAAGATCAGCCGCACAGTCACCCTGGAAGTCGTGAAACTAACAGCCGCGACACGAAGCGACAATTGAGATCCCACTGTTAGCGACGTTAACAATGTCCACCATCGTTCGAAACATCGGCGCCACGCTCGAGATGATCAAGATCGAGCACACGCTTTTCGCGCTGCCATTTGCTTTCCTGGGGGCCGTGCTGGCCGCGAACGGCCTTCCTACCGCGGCTCAGATTTTTTGGATCACTCTGGCGATGGTGGGCGCGCGATCGACCGCGATGGCTTTCAATCGCATCGCTGATAGAGATTACGATGCGCGCAATCCACGCACTAAAATGCGCGCGATTCCCGCGGGCACGTTGTCCGTCAGTTTCGTTTTGGTGTTCACAGTCGTCGGGGCCGCACTCTTTATGTTCGCGGCGGCAATGCTCAATCGCCTGACACTTATGTTATCCCCGGTTGCGTTGGCCAGCGTGGTGCTCTACTCGTATACCAAGCGTTGGACGCTGCTCTCGCACCTGGTGCTGGGTTGGTGCCTGGCAATTGCCCCAACGGGCGCCTGGATTGCGGTGCGAGGTGCAATCGATAGCCCGGCGCCGCTTTTGTTGTCGCTTATCGTGATGCTCTGGACGGCGGGCTTCGATGTTCTTTACGCTTGCCAGGACTTTGAGTTTGATCGCCGCGAAGGTTTGCATTCGATTCCAGCGCGATTCGGGATCGCGGGTTCGTTATGGATCTCGCGTCTGTTGCACGTGGGGGCGTTCGCGGCGCTGGTTGCGTTATACTTCGTCACGCAGCTTGGCATTCCGGCCGTGGTCGGATTGATAGCAACTGCTGCTCTGCTTATTTACCAGCACACTTTGGTGCGCGCGGATGATTTGGGCAGGCTGAACGCGGCGTTCTTTACGACCAATGCTTTTGTGAGCGTGATACTTTTGTTGACTTTCGGCGGGGCGGTTTTTTGGAAACGGTGATGGAGAATTGGTGACATGAGCGCAACTCTCGACATTTCGGTTCCCGAGCCAGTCGTCGTTCATTTCGAGCCTTCGAAGTTGCGAATGAATGATGAAGAATTTTTTGAATTCTGTCAGCTCAATCCCGAACTTCGAATTGAGCGGACCAGCGGAGGAGATATTATCGTCATGGCTCCTACTGGCGGAAAGACTGGAAGGCGCAACGCAAGACTTATCGCTGCTTTTGGAATCTGGGCCGAAAAAGATGGCAGCGGACAGTTCTTTGATTCGTCGACTGAGTTCATCCTTCCTAACGGCGCCGGCCGCGCTCCCGACCTAAGTTGGATAACGAACGGACGTTGGCTGGCGCTTACCGAAAAGCAACAAGAGCAGTTTCCACCGTTATGTCCGAACTTCGTCGTGGAACTTAGATCGCCCACAGATCAGTTGGAAACCCTAAGGACGAAGATGGAAGAATACGTCGCGAACGGCGCGGAGCTCGGCTGGTTGATCGATCCCCTGGAACGTAAGGTATACATCTTCCGTCCCGACATGGCTCCGGAGGTTCTGGAAGACCCGCGAGAAGTTTCCGGCGAACCCTTGCTGAAGGGATTTGTTTTAGACGTGCAGGTGCTTTGGGATTAGTTTCATCGCAGATTTTATTATGAGCTTTTCACACGACACACAACTCAATGACATTAGCTCGAAAGTAACCAACGGCGAACGTCTCTCGTTCGAAGACGGTGTAGCCCTTTTCAGTACCGATGATCTGAACGCGCTGGGCAAGCTGGCCGACACCGTGCGGCGACAGAAGCATGGGCGGACGACTTACTTCAACGTTAATCGTCATTTCAATCCGACCAACGTCTGTTACGTCGATTGCAAATTCTGCGGTTTCTTTCGCACGCCGCGCCAACCCGACGCCTACACGCACAACATCGACGATTCCCTGCGCATTGCCGGACAGGCCGTAGCGGAAGGCGCGACTGAGCTGCACATCACCGGCGGCCTGAACACCAAACTACCGTTCAGTTATTTCACCGACTTGCTTTCGGCTTTGAAGCAGCAGTACCCGCAACTTCACCTTAAGGCCTTCACCATGGTCGAGCTCGATCACTTCGCTTCCTTTTACAAGATGAAGGATGAAGACGTGATCCAGCAATTGCACGACGCCGGACTGGATTCGTGCCCGGGCGGCGGCGCCGAAATCTTTCGCGAGCCCACCCGCTCGATGATCTGCGCGCACAAGTGCGACGCGGAACGTTGGCTGGAGTTGACCGGCAAGGTCCACGCCGCGGGCTTGAAAACAAACGCCACCATGCTCTACGGCCATATTGAGTCGTTGGAAGACCGCATCGATCACCTGGTGCGCTTGCGCGAGCAGCAGGATAAGTCCGGCGGATTCCAGTGTTTTATTCCGCTGGCGTTCTATCCACCTGATACGCAGATGTCGCATCTGCCGGGCCCCTCGGGGGTCGATTCGCTGAAGACTATGGCCGTCTCGCGTTTGATGCTCGACAACTTTCCGCATATCAAAGCGTACTGGGTAATGCTCGGCAAACGTCTGGCGCAGGTCGCGCTGCATTTCGGCGCGAACGACGTCGACGGCACCATCACCCAAGGCGGCGAGCTCACGGAAAGTTATTCTGTCGAAGCCAACAACGAAGTGAAGATGACAAGGGCCGAACTCGTCGGCCTGATCGAAGAGGCGGGCTTTGAAGCCGTAGAGCGCGACACGGTTTACAATCGCGTTAAGCCGGCGACTGCTTTGGTCTAGTTGGTACTGGGAACGCGGGCGCCCGCGCCCGCTGGGCCTGGCCAGCTTACCTTCAACAGAAAATGCGTTCGCGCTTCGCGCTCAATGCGGGCGAGGGCGCCCGGGTTCCCAGTAACAAGTGGCCTCTTAAACTCAACTGACCCACTACTCGCGACCGTGAGCGTTTGCGTTATCTCAAGCCCTATCGTCATACTCAATTCATAACCCTGATGCTCTTTTCGAAATAATGTCTACTACAACTGAAACACAAACTATAACTGTTGCTCATTCGCCGGATTCAGATGACGCGTTCATGTTCTACGCCCTGGCGACCAATAAACTTGAGACCGGCAACCTGGATTTCCAGCACGTACTTAAGGACATTCAGACGCTGAACGAAGAAGCTGCCACGGGTACGTACGACGTTACCGCGGTCAGCTTTCACGCTTACGCATATGTCGCCGACAAATATGCTCTGCTGCCGCATGGGGCCTCGATTGGAGACAACTATGGTCCGATAGTCGTAGCCAACGAAAACCTGGATCCAGCTGAACTATCGAAAGTAAATATTGCCGTTCCCGGAAAGCTCACCAGCGCATTTCTGGCGCTTAGTATTTATCAACCCAATTTCAAGTATACGGTCGTACCTTTTGATCAGATTATTGACGCCGTTACTTCCGGCCGTTGCGACGCCGGTCTCCTGATTCACGAAGGTCAACTCTTTTACCAGACATTGGGTTTGCACAAGGTGCTCGATCTGGGCGAATGGTGGCACGAGCACACCGGCGGTTTGCCGCTGCCGATGGGTGGGAACGCAATCAGGCGTGAACTCGGGGCGGAAACAATTAGCCGGGTTTCCGCTTTGCTGAAAGAGAGTATTCAGTACTCGCTGGATAATCGGGAAGACGCTTTGCAGTATGCGATGCAGTTTGCGCGCGACATGGATCCGGCGCTGGCGGATCGCTTCGTCGCCATGTGGGTGAACGAGTTGACGCTGGACTATGGTGATCGCGGTCGTGAAGCTGTGCGCCGCTTACTGGCTGAGGGACATGAGCGCGGCGTGATTCCCCACGCGGTGACGGTTGAGTTCGCAGACTGAAAAGCCACGAGCCTTCCGCCACCGCCGGGTGGGTCATGAGCTAATTAAGCGCAGCTCAACTGACGCTCAGAATGATGCGGAACCGACCCAGGTTCCCCATTTGTTAACGGCCGCTGCAAACTCGCTGTAGAACCAAATCCTCGGACTACCCGGATCTGCGCTGACTCCGTTGTAATCACCCCAACGATTACGGCCGCCGCCGTCTTTGGCCACATAGTTGGCTACGCCGGCTTTGAGCATCGCACTCACTTGCAAACTGCCGAGTGCGTCGGTCGACTTTCGACCTGTATAGAAAATCGATCCGAACTCAGTAGTGCCGCACCGCGAGAACACCATGATCATGTTGCCGTTGTTATCGGGGCAGCAAGCCGGATAGAAATAACTAAAGTTCGCGGCCCCATAGACACCCTGCTGAACCAAAGCGGGAGCAGCAGCGCGTATCTGGAACCAGTGAATCGACGCCTGACTGGCGGCGAGCGTCCAGTTGTGGGACGTGTTCAGCGCACACCAGATCGAGTCTCCCCGAAACACCGCATGGAGCACTCGAATATCGCCGGTGTTCAGCGGATCGTTGTTACCTTTCTGCGCCGCGTTGGGCGGCAGACTGTAGGGTGCGGTCGTTACGCTGGATCGCGTCAAAGTGAAAACCGCACCTGCCTGCGTCAGGCGCCACACGGTAAGAAAGTTGCCGCTCGGAAAACGCGAATTGACCAGATACTCAACTTGCGGAGCCCCGAACGTGTGACAGGGCTGAATCGTAAAAGCCTGGGTGTTGTCCGCATTTCTCATATTGACGAAGTCAAAAAAGGTCGGGGACAAACCACTGTACGGACGCGACTTCGGAACGACGCGGATCTTTGCATACTGAAACCCGCCGCCGAAGGCGAACTGGTTCGACGTGATGTAAAGATTAGCCGCATCCACACCGAGGGCCGGGAAGTCAGCCCAGTTATTGGTGGCGGTAGTCCCGTCGACACTGGCATTCAAGCTGTAGTTCATCCAGCCGCCGAGCGGATCTCCGGTCTTGGAAATCGAGAGCAGGTAAGCCGCTCTGTTTGGATTCTGAGCCACGGCCACGGCCAATAAAACCCATCTGCCCGTGTGCTGATCGAACAGGAGCTTGGGGTCAAAGATAGTAGCGCCCTGAATCACGTTGCTGAACCAAATCGTTAAGGTGCGCGACAGCAGAACGGCTCCCCCAGCCTTATTGTGAACGGCCACGGTCGAGTTCACTGAAAGCATCACGTGATTGGGGCCAGTGGCCATAGTGCAATCCGGAGGAATCCAGCCGGTCGCGGGAATCCCGGCGAAATTCGTCGACGGCAACGGGGCATCGGCGACAGGGCCGCCGGCCAGAGCCATATCCGGAATCGCTGTAGCGGCCAATTCCTTTTTCTTGCCTGCGTCTTTAGTGATTGTGGCGTCCTTCTTGGCGAGCTTTGTCTTGTGCGCTGCCTCTTTCAGTTTCTTGAACTGCGCCTCCGAGATTGGATAGCGGCTGGTGTAGGGGCGAGGTTCTTTGACCTCAACAACGCTGGCGCTCAGTGCCCCTAAAGAGGCGTGGCTTGGCTCAAATTCTTTTCCTTTTCCAGATGACTTACCGGCCTTCCCCTTATAATCGGCCGCGTTTGATGGGGACGTTTTTTTCTTTGCCATACTCTTTTCCTTTCGTGGGTGTTTGGGTTGAGTTGAGTTGAGTTGAGTTGAAGTTGGGAGTTGAGCGTGAACGCGTCAGTCGTCCTTTTCTTTCTCTGGGCGGTCCTCCTGCGCATGCTCATTACGCGGCGCCGGCGCGTGCCGGGCCGCTTCTTTCATTCGTTGATACTCTTCCTCGGAAATCGGGAGACCAGGGGCTGGCGCGGACCTGGGCTTTTCCGGCTCATCAGACGACTCTTCGGGCAAGTCTTTCGGATCGAAGCTTTCACCGCCATCCCCGACACCATCTAGTGGTTTCATTTCTAGTCTCCTTTTAAATGGGAGGCCTCCGAATGTCTGCCGATAACTAGGCAGCGGGAGCTTCTCTGCCCGGGGGCCAAATTTACCGACCATCAGTCCATGAAGGCTCAGGTTGTAGGAGTCCAGGAGGACGACGATCTAGCAAGCCATGTTGCGGACTGTAGTACTGAAACGGAAATCTGTCAACGGTTTCAGGTGGTAGGTAGTGGGGTAAATGTGTGGTGTTAGTGTCGCGTCGCCATGACGTAAAAGAACCACGCCAGAAAAATCGGAACGATAAACACCGCAAACATTAACAACCATAGAGCCGTAGCGATCAGGCAGTTCCGTTGTGCCCGAGCATAATCCACGTCCGCAGTCTTGATCCGGCCAAATCGAAGCCACCAATAGGCTAACCAGACGGGCGTAGAGAAGAAAGTCATTGCCAATCCGATCAATCCGATGAAGCCGATGAACGGAACTAGCCGAACGAAAAAGAAAACCCACATTGCGCCGGTAAAGGCGCGAAGCCATCCAGCTTCATCGCAGGCTTTGTTGATCTTGTTTTGGGCTTCTACGGCGCTCTGCGCGTAATAGGACGCAATCACGGTGGAGCAATAGCGGCATTGCGTGGAATCTCCCGCGATAAACTCCTTGCAGTTTGGGCAAGGAAACGTCTCACTACTAGGTTCGGCTGTGAGGATTGGCACACGCGGCTTATATCACCGATCCCGGTAGGGCTACAATCCCGTTTTAAGTTTCGCATATTGGCTGGCCGAAAATAACTCTCGCCAGTCTGAGGGACTTTGCTTGCGGCGTAAGGCGAGAAAACCTCTTGAATAGTGACCAATCCGGTGATAGACTCCGCCCGCTTTAGGTATCTCTCAACGCTATGCACTATACTAATAACCCAGCAATTGCTGGGGTGAGAAGGGTATGGTGACGACCGTGGAAATCTCGAACCCCAAAGTAGCCGCCGAGCGTGGCGAGAAAATATACAACGAAAAGTACAAGACTGCGTTCGAGGCTGAACACTACGGAAAGTTTGTGGCAATTGACGTCATGACAGACAAAGCCTACGTCGCAGACTCCCCAGAAGAAGCAATCGAATTGGCCCGCAAGGAGAATCCGAAGGGCATCTTCCACCTCGTCAAAGTAGGATCGACGGGCGCATTTCGTGTGAGTTACACTACCTCCAATGCCAACCTGGACTGGCTCTTTCAATAAGGCGGGATCGCCTACCCTAAAAATTAAGATCGCTGGCCCGCTGCCGGGATCGGGACAGGAGTTTGAGGCCATTGTTGATACCGGCTTTACCGGCTTCGTGTCGATGCCCATAGTAAAAGCCTTTCCGCTTGGGCTGCTCCTAGCGGGCACCACATCAGTCACGCTCGCCGACGGCCAAAGTGCCTTTAATCTAACAGCAACGGGAATAGTAACTGTAGGCAATTCCTCTGAGGTTGGCGTTATTATCCTTCAAGGCTCGTCGGCCGATATGTTACTGGGGATGGACTTTCTCTCAAAGTTCGGCAGGGTGCTTTTTATTCATCCGAATAAGGGCGTGGCTTCTCTCATTGACGAGAAAGACGTAGACAAATTCTTTGAGGAATTGGAAAAGTTGGAGGCTGCGGCAAATGCGGCAGCGGATCCTCCAGATGATCCTCCCGCCACTCCTTAGCACCACAAACCTACCCCACTACCAGGTGGTAGATGGTGGGGTAAAAGTGTGCTGATTACCGCCGGGGCATTGGCCCGACCGTTAGGGAAGGCTCGCACACGGAGCGCGAACCTCCTGTCCGCCTGAGCGCGCCGCGCGAATAACCTCCAAAAGATTCTTCCCTAATGGTATGAGCGTGCTGCGCCCGTTGGCGGACAGGGTGTCCGCGCTCCGCCAGAATTCGCGGACTTGAGTCGCTAACTACAACTAGTTGACACTCCCGGAGCAACTATCCGACAATGCGCCTCAAATGAAAGCTCCTCGATTTCTTTTGCGCGGATTTCGCCGGCCCAGCGAAGTGGCTGCGCTGGCGCTCGGCAAGCTCGAGCAGCAGGTGCTTGATGAAACGTGGCTCCGCGGTGAAGTCAGCGTGCGCGACATCTATCTCGCCTTTGAAGAGCGCATCGCGTACACGACCTTGATGACTACGCTCGATCGACTCTTCCGCAAACAAATTCTCGAACGGCGTAAAGATGGACGCGCGTTCTTTTATTCGGCGGCGTTTTCGCGGGAAGAATTCGAGCACGGTATTCGTGAAGACGTGATCGACAGCTTGCTGGGACGGGATGCCCAGGGTGTCGAGCCGGTTTTGGCTTGCATCGTAGAGACGGTCAGCGAGCACGATCGCGAGTTGTTGGATGAGCTGGATCGCTTGATCAAAGAAAAGAAGCGAGAGCTGCGACGAAAGGCGGACTAGGCGTGTACGAGCTGTTGGGAATCTGTCTGGTTCTGGCGTCACTGTTATCGATCAATGCGTTGGCTTCGTTGGCGATGGCGGGATGCGTACCGCTCCTGCGACGACCGTTGCAGGGTCGTTCAGCTCGGACGCGCGCGCAGATTTTGTTTAGCTTGAGGATCAGCCCGCCAGTACTTGCTTTGCTCTCAGTCTCGCTGTTTCTGGTGCCCTCTTATGTCGGGTACGAGCCTTACAGCACCCCGGAAATCGTCAGTAAGAAACTGGCCGGCCTGGCAATCTTTTCCGGACTAGGCGTTACGCTTTCCTTGTGGCGCGCCGTCCGTTCATGGGTCGCGACGCGAAAGCTTTTGCATCAGTGGTTGGCGGGCGCGGAACGGATAGAAATCAGCGGCGCCGACATCCCCACTTTTCGGATTGCTAATTCGTTTCCCATCATTGCCGTGGTTGGCGCGTTTAGGCCGCGCCTGTTCATGGCTGAAAGCGTTTTAGAAACACTAACGCAGGAAGAATTGAATGCGGCCATTGCGCACGAAGGCGGGCACCTTCAAGCCCATGACAATCTCAAGCGATCAATACTCCGGGCCTGCCGCGATGCTTTGATGATTGTGCCCTGTGGCCGATCGCTGGATAGCGCCTGGGCGGAAGCAGCCGAGAGCGCCGCCGACGAACACGCTGCCCAACAGAGCGCTGAGGCAGCGCTCAATCTGGCTTCGGCCCTGGTCAAGATCGCTAAGATGGTTCCGGTTGGCGCGCGCGCGGCAGTCCCCCTGGCTGCGTTCCTGGTAGGCGTGGAAGACGTTCGGGGCGTCAAAGCTCGCGTGCGTCGCTTGCTGGAGATTGCTTCGGCCGGCTATTCGCGGCGAACTCCCAGTCGCACGATGTTCCGGGTCCTTGCGGTGGGTTCACTTTGCGGACTGGTCTCGCTCGCCGTTGTGGCAGCAACTAACCCCATCGTGCTGCTCACGGTCCATAGCGCTATCGAACGCGCAGTCAAACTCCTTTCTTAAGCCGGGAGCGCGGACATCCTGTCCGCATTGAGCGCCGTAGGCGCGAACAGATTTTGAGTTGAGTATGCGGACGGGACGTCCGCGCTCGCAGCTCTAAGGCCGTGATTTTACCTCCAGCGGCCGCCGCAACCAGACAAACAACACTGCTGCTCCCAGCTGCGCCACCACGCCGAAAATCACCAGAGCGATCAGAGAGTAGTCATAGAGCACGCCCATCACTACGCTGCCCACAAACCACATCACTCCGTAAGCGGCGTTGAAGGCCCCGAACGCTGTCCCTCTTTTATTCATGGACACGGCCTGCGAAATGCCTGAACGCAGCGTCGCATCCTGGGCGCCATGACCGGTGGCCCAGCAGGCGACACTGATGTAGACGCCGTTAGCTCCTCCCAGAAAACCAAACGGCAGGGCCAGTAACGAAACGACGATACCGAACGCAATGATTTGAATTCCATAGCGGTCGAACAACCTGCCGAAGAAGAGCGCCATCAACCCGTTCACGCCCATCGCGCCCGCGTACAGTAACGGAATCGTTTCAGGTCTAGTCAGCGAACTACTCTGAAAGTGATAAGCCAGCAGCGGGAAATCCACGAAGCCAAGTGCGAGCAAGCAAGAGGCGGCGACGTACCACCAGAACACTCTCGGAAGATTTTTTTCTGTCGGCGGCGGAGGTGGAGTAGCTTTGACAGGCCGCATGCTGCGCGCAAATATCAGCGCCACGAACGCGCCCCCGGCCGGTACTGCCAGCCACAGGAACGCGGGGCCAAAATGATGTGTTCGCGCCACTGAAGCGGCCACGAGCAACGGCCCAAGCACCGCGCCAGTCTGATCCATCGCGGCATGCAGGCCGAAACCTTTTCCATAGCCCACAACTTCGGTAGCTTCGGAGAGCAGCACGTCGCGCGCCGGTCCGCGTAAGCTCTTTCCTGTCCGTTCAGCGATAATGAGCAACGCTGCCGCCTGCCAGTTGCCCGCGAACGCCAGACCAGGAACAACGACCAGATTTAAAAAGTATCCCAGGCTCGTGATCGTCCAGTAGGCTCGCGTTTTATCGGCCAGGCGGCCGGAGAAATAGCGCAAACTCGCGGCGATCATTTCACCCAATCCCGCGATGATTCCCACCTGGGTCGCGCTGGCGCCGAGATCCTTCAGCAACGGACCAATGACGCTGTGCGCGCCTTCATAAGTCATGTCAGCAAACAGGCTGACAAAACCCAGCGCGACAATGAAACGAAAAGCCGTTTTCCGCTCCTGCTTTGAAAACGTCAAGATATTGTCTCTAACTCCAGCTTCGCCAATTTGATTGAGTCCCGATGGACGACGCCCGTGAAAGCTGGGAGCGCGGACGTCTCGTCCGCATCGTTTCAGCTTAAGAGCGTTTCGCGCCTACGGCGCTCGATGCGGACGGGACGTCCGCGCTCCCAGCTTTCACGCGCCTCTTGCTCAACGCTCCACCATCGCCACTCAACTTTTCTCAAACAAGATTTCCAACACTGAGAGCAACCCTAAAACCAATAACAGACTGACTGCTAAATAACGCACAAGTTCGGGGGCGATGCGATCTTTGATCCACCGGCGGATACCAGCCCCAAGAAATGCCGCCAGTGAACCCTTGATCACCATCGCGCCAACCGCACCCAGCCAAACGAGGAATGGCCGGTGATACTTTGCCGCCAGCGCCGCTGCCGTTATCTGTCCAACGTCGCCCCATTCTGACAAGAAAATTGCCGCGAACGAAACCGCCGCCGCTTTTGATCTGCGATGCTGGCCTTTGCTCTCGCGCGGGCGATCAGATTTTCTCCAAAGCGCCACGGCCACACCCAGAAAACTGATCGCGGTTACGCCGGCGACCAGCGGCCTCGGCAATTTCGAAATGGCATCGCCGACCAGAACCGCGACGCCCATCTTGGCCATGAAGGCCACCGCCATGCCCACGACGATCGGCATGGTGCGATACCGCGCCGCCAGGATGCCGGTCGTGTAGAGGAGCTTATCGCCGACAATTTCAGCGACGAAGACAGCCCCGAACGCGGTGATGAGGATCAGAACCATACTTTTCAAATTGCCGCGGGAAGCCGCCGCATTCTAAGATGCCAAACTCGACTTCGCAAACATTTGGTGACTTGTGTCAGAAGCCCGCGCGTAAGCAAGGGCGACGTTCGTGGCTTATAAGCATTAGCACAACGGTCCTCTCCAGGTTTGTTGAATCTACAGTGGTCGCGAGTCTGGCCCTCCCTTACGGTCGGGCTTCTGACACGGCCTTGAACTGCTGGGCCATTTGCGATCGTCGGTTGCGCAGACTGATAAACCGGATTGTGTGCAAAGCTGCCCTGGGCTTTTACGATGACTGGTAGTAGATGCGCGGCTGCCGCTAAAGTTCAAGCTCATTTCCGGCACCGCTACGCGTTTCAGTAAAGCTTTATTTCCCCGGCACACTCTATGAATGGATCTCTATGAACATTTCCAAACCCATGGCGAGTTCGCTCCTGAATGCCCTGACGACTAAATGACTGCACTGCTGACTGTCGAAGGCTTAAATAAATCTTTCAACCAGCGGTGCGTGCTGGATAACGTCGGCTTTTCAGTGCGCCCCGGCGAAGTTTTGGGATTGATTGGGCCCAACGGCGCGGGCAAGACTACTCTGCTCGAGTGCCTTGCCGGATTGATGGCCGCCGACCGCGGGACAATAAAGTCCGGCGAACGAATTCTTCCCGCGGCTCAACGCAAACAAACGCTCTTCTACTTGCCTGACGCAATCGTTCCCTGGGCCGAGCAGACAGTCAAGTGGGCTCTGAACTTCTTTCAAAAACTATACGGCCCATCACAAGCGACTTTTTCGAAGCTGATTAGTCCGTTGCGTCTGGACGAAATCATGAAAGCGCGCATGTCCTCGTTATCCAAGGGCGAGCGCAAACGACTGCTGCTCGCTCTGGGATTGTTGACTCCGCATGAGTTGCTCCTGCTTGATGAACCTTTCGATGGACTTGACCTGCGACAGACGCGCGATGTCATGACGCTCCTAAAAGATCACGCGGCCACTGGTCGGACGTTGATGCTTTCGATTCACCAACTCGTCGACGCAGGCCGTGTTTGTGATCGACTGGTCCTGCTCAGTGCAGGCAAGGTCGTAGGCGAAGGCAGCATTGATGAACTCAGAGCGCAATCCAATCTCTCCGCCGGTGGAGTCGAGGAAATATTTCTTGCGCTCACCTGAACCCACGTCTTCCCGTTTAGATGGCGGACTTGTCCGCCCGCCGGTTGGGACAAGTCCCAACTCTAAACCTATGCTTCAATTGATAGCCAAGGAGTGGCGCGAGTTACTGGCCTCGCGCTCGTACTGGCTGCTGCTGATGATGATTGGACCACTGGTCGGCCACGGGTTCATTACCGCCGTCGGTTTGTACGCCGAAGCCAGCGGCAGCGGTTCCGGACCGGCAGCGCTGGCCCAGGGCCTAACGCCACTGGATGGGATCCTGGTGCCGACGTTCGGCGCGTATGATCTGGCTGCAACCTTCCTCTTTCCCTTCGTCGCGATTCGCATCATCTCTGCTGAAAAGCAGAGCGGCGGTTTGAAGCTGTTGCTGCAACTCCCCGGCAGCCTGGCAACGAAGATCGGCGCTAAGGCCCTGGCGCTGCTCGCGGGTTGGATCGTGACGTTGGTTCCAGGACTGCTCGCGATAGGCCTATGGAAATCTTATGGCGGCCATTTGCATGCACCGGAGACTCTGAATCTCTTGCTTGGTCATTTTCTGCGCGCCACTCTCAGTGCCGGAATCGCGTTTGCCGCCGCGGCGCTTGCAGAGAATGCGGCCAGCGCCGCGATTGTGACGCTTGGATTCACGGTAGGAACCTGGGCGCTCGATTTTATCGCTGCCGGCCGCGGTGGTTGGCTGCAGCAGTTGGCGGCCTATACGCCGACTGCCACTTTACGCTTCTTCGAACACGGTTTGCTGCGGCTGAATATTGTCATCGCGATGCTGGCGATAAGCCTTGCGGGTTTCGCTCTTGCCGGTATTTGGTTGCACACTGGCCGCACCTGGCGATTCCGTTTAGCGGGCACCTTGACGCTAGCTCTGATCCTGTTCTTCGTGATTGCCGGCGCAAATGGCGTGCGAGCAAGCTGGGACGCGAGCGAGAACCGGCGCAACTCTTTCGCTCGCGCCGACGAAGTTGCGCTGAGTCAGATTCAGCAACCTTTAAAGATAACCGTCGTTCTTTCTCCCGAAGATCCGCGGCTGACTGACTTTGAACAAAACGTGCTGCGAAAGCTGCGACGGGTCCTGCCGCATTTGGAGGTGGTCTATGTAAGCAACAGCCGAACCGGCTTGTTCGAAAAGCCCGAAGATCACTACGGCGAAATTTGGTGCGAAATGAACGGTCAGAAGATAATGGATCGCTCGACGATCGAAGAGGTAGTGCTGGAGCAAATCTACAAGCTTGCAAGAGTAAATCAGCCGGCGCGCATCGATGAAAACAGTTTCAGCGGTTATCCTTTATCGGTAAGCGCGCGAGGGGCTTCATGGCTTTTCTATGGTCTTTGGCCGCTGCTGACAATCGCGGCCTGGTGGCTAATGAACCGCTCGCGGTAGCCGTAGTCAATCCCAGCGTAGCCGCGCGGCGCGGCAATCCCGAGCTTTGTTGCATAACCGCTTCGTGGTTAGAGAATCTTTATTCAGGAGATGACAATGCGTTTTCGAGAATGCTCAACTGTTCTACTGCTAACATCCATCATGGCGATGCCTGTGGCAGCCCAACGAATCGCCCATGGCGCTTCGTCAACCGCCGGGACTGTCCGGGTCGACTTATCCCGCGAACATCCCGGCCGGGAACCCACGAAGTTTCTCGCAGTGGTCGGGAACTGGTCCATCGTCGAGGATGGCGGCAAAAGAGTTCTGGGAGTCGATGGGCGCGCCTGGTTGCGCGGCCAGCCGGCCGGCAGCCTGGCCGAGAAGGCGCGCGCGATTTACGGATCCCGCAACGAAGAGTTCATCGACAACGTTAAGGCCTGGGCCTACTTTCCCTACGCGGTTGCCAGGGAGGTTCAGGACTTTCATGACGGCGACATCAGTATTCGTTTCAAGATCGTCGCCGGCCAACTCGATCAATGCGCCGGCATTCTGTTCAACCTGAAATCCAACGGCGACTATCTGACGGTGCGCTTCAATGGCATGGAAGACAACGTCGTGCTTTGGACATTCAACAAGGGCGTGCGCAAGTTCGTGAAGAAGGGCTCTGAGAACGTGCCGCTGACTCGCAATCAATGGCACACGTTGCAAATCTCAGTTCACGGAAAAGACCTGCAAGCATCTTTGAATGGAAAGCATCTGCTGGACTACACGCTGGCGGAGCCGGTGTCTGGAAAAGTCGGAGTGTGGGCCAAGACGGATAGCGTGAGTTACTTTGATGAGTACACGGTGAGTAGGTGACTTTTCTTCTCCCCTCTCCCTTTGAGAGAGGGGTTAGGGGAGAGGGTGCGAAGCTTAGGCGAAAATATTGTTTTGGACGATTGTGTTACCCAACACAAAACATTCTAAGGGGGGGGCGCTCAAGCCCTCACCCCAACCCTCTCCCAAAAGGAGAGGGAGCTCAAACAACTCAAAAAATAAATCGCACCTGCAACTGGAACGTTCGCGGCGGGTCGATGTTGGCGAACGCCGGGATGGCGTTCGTGGTCGTGCCGACGCCGCCGACGAACTGCCCGAACGTGGCAGCCGGGGTCGCGGCGTCACCGTAGATCGTGACTCCCCGGCCGAGGAAATTCCCGTGATTGAAAAGGTTGAATCCTTCCAGTCTCAGCAGAATGGTCGTGCGTTCCGAAGTCTTAATCCGACCCTCGATGAAAGCGGCCACCTCGGAGGTCGCGGTGCCCCGAAACACAGACTTGCGCATGACCTGCCCGTTAATCACGGGCCGGTCGTTCAGGATTCCATCACCATTGTTGTCAACGCCCGTCGTAGCATTGAAGGGCCGCGCCGACGCGAGCTGCGCCAACGTGCCGGCCGTGATGTTGAATGGAAACTTGTACGAGAAGGTGACCACGGCGCGATGGCGTTGATCGACCACGCTCGGTCCGCGTTCAACTTCGCCGAGCCGCGAGATGATCGTCTCGTTCGGTCCAATGCCATTACCGTCCGGTTCGCTCGTGTTTGTTGCTTTGGATAACGTATAGCTGAGCGCGGCATAAATACGACGGTTGCCACGATAAGTGATCTGCGTCTGCAAGCCGTTGTAATCGGCGACGCCCAGGTTGGTTATCACGTTTACCTGGCGCACGCCGCCATTGGCCGGAAAGACTGGTCGGGTGGCGTTGGCCGCGGCCACACTCCTAACTGATCCTACCATCGTGCGATCGATGGCCGAAGGCGCATTCAGATCAACCGTCCGATCGATGCCGCTCAAGTGCTGATGCACGAAATCGCCGCCGACAAAGAAACCCTTTACCACCTCGCGCTCCGCCCCGATGGATATCACCTGGCTGCGGGGATTCACCAACTTGTCAGGATAGTTCGGCAGCAGATCGAAATTCAGTCCATACCTCGCAAACTGGGCCCGGTAAAAGTCTCGCAACCCCGCCCTGATCGTGATATCGCGCGCGGGCAATTGGTTAGCCGGTATAGTCTTCGGATCGACGTTCACCGGCAGGCACGGTCCCGTCAGACAAGTCGGAAAGCCGGTTTGCCCTGGATTCGCGGTGTAGGTCGTCAATCCGTCCAGCCCGTTCACCAAATAGCCGGCCACCGAATTGGCGCGGATCTGCGTGTAGTACATGCCATAGCCGCCGCGAATTGAAGTGCGCGCATCGCCCCCTGGATGCCATCCAAAACCAATACGCGGCGCAAAGTTCTTCGTAGCATCCGTCAACGTCTGGCGATCATATCTAAGCCCGGCATCAATGGTCAGGTCACTGCGCAAGTGAATACTGTCCTGCACGAAACCGGTCAGGAGCCACTGCGGCAATTCATAGCTGCTGATTCCAAAGTTGATTGGCTGCTGATAGTTCTGCACGTTCGCCAGGGTCAATTGATTAAACGGCAGAGTGTTCGATGCGCCCGTGGTCAGGAACGTAAAAGTCCCGAGGATCGCTGTGCCAGGCTCACTGCCGGTGCCGCCTGAAGTGTGTCGGATCACACTGCCGCCGAATCGGAGGTAGTGCTTGCCGCGCGTCCAAGACAACGTGTCAGAGAATTGAAACTGGTGACTCCACAAGTCTGAAGCCCTTGACTGTCCAATGGTGAACGGCACTGCTCCATTGCCGCTACCGCGAGTGTAGGTCGTCGACAGAGTCTGGGCCTCCCAGAGCGTGACCGGATCGCCATGCAGATAGGCAAAGCGCGCCTCGTTGAGAAGATGCACGCTAAGCACCGACGTGTGATTGACCTGCGCGGTCCAGGCCCGCCGCGAATATCGGCGCGCGACGCTCGGCGCACTAGTCCCACCGACTGCGTCCTGAGGATTGTCGTCAGAAAAGCGATCGACGTTAAAGCGCACCATCACAGTCTGGTTTGAGGTGAGCTTGTGATCCAGCCGGCCGTCAAACAGGAATTGGCGATAGTGACCTGTGTAGTCGAGGTGGCCATCCGCCGGCAACAAGAAGGCCGGCAGAGTGGTTGAAAGAAAGGTCGTCCGATTCTGCCGCGTGTAGTCAGCCGTGGCGAAAAAGAATGTCTTGTCCTTGACGATTGGTCCACCAATCGAACCCGAAACCTGCGACAGCGCATCCGGAATGTCCACCGGGTTGATCGCGACCAGCGTGCTGGGCGTAACGCAACTCGGCACGGACGGCGGGCAGAAGCCTTTGGTCGAGAACGTCTTTGCCTGCCAGCTTCCGGGACGGCTCATGAACAGCCCTTCGCCATGAAAACTGTTCGTGCCGGATTTCGTGACGATGTTCAAAGCGGGCCCGGAGGTCCAGCCGTACTCGGAGGAAAAAGCATTCGTGAGCACAGTCATTTCCTGAATCGCACCCAGCGGCACGGTGGCAATTGACGTCTGCCGGCCCCAGCCCTCGTCGTTGTTCGCCCCGTCAAGCGTAACGGTAGTAGCACGGCGCGATCCCACGCCTGTAATGAAGTAAGTCTGGTTGACGAAAAGATCTCCTGTCCCCTTCCCCTGCCGGAACGCCGAGTTCAGCAGCGGCAGTGATGATGCCTTGCGGCCCAGGATCGGCGTCTCGTCAATCGTCGGACTATCCAACCGCCGGCCAATCTGTGGATCCGCGCGGACGCCTTCGGTAGTTCCAAAGACAGTGACCTCTGACTTCTCCGCACCGACGAGGAGCTTCACTTTAAGAGTCGCCGTCTCACCCGATCTCAGCGTGATGTCCTTCCGCTCTTCACTGCCGAATCCTTCGCGGGACACGGTAACCGTGTAGGTCCCGGTCAGGGACAGTGCCGAAAAGGTTGCGCTGCCGTCGGTGCCCGAAACCGCTTCGCGCACGGCGCCCGTCGCGGTGTTCACCACTGAAACTTTGGCGTCTTTAACAACGGCGCCGGCCTGATCGACCACGACCACGGCAATCGTCGCCGTGTTGGGAGACTGCGCAAAGACAGGCGCCGCCATGAAAGCAACGAGCGCAATCACAAGCAGAGGCAAGCGGACTCTGTCAGAGAGTCTAATTCTCATGTAAGTTGTCCTCGGTTCCTAAAGAGTGGGATACCCAAGTAAGGGGAACATGAAATTTAGCGCAGCGAGAGGAATTACTACCAGCGATCGTTGAAAGGGAGGCCCAACCATCCGAGTTATGAGGTCAGTACCACCCGCGTGAGCGGGTGGATCAAACGCGCGACGCGCGCATCGAACGATGGCCCCACCCGCTCACGCGGGCTGGACTGACCGCATCTCCGATAAACGCATTACTTCCCAAACCAACCAATCGGCTTACCCGAAAGATCGACCCAGACGCTCTTAACCTGTGTATAAAGTTCCAGCGCATGCTTGCCCATCTCGCGTCCGTACCCGGATTGCTTATAGCCGCCAAACGGCGAAGCAGCATTCATCATGTTGTAGGTATTGATCCAGACGGTGCCCGCTTTGACCGCGCGTGCGAAGCGATGGGCCCGCGTGATATCGCGCGTCCAAATCCCCGCGGACAAACCGTACATCGTGTCGTTGGCCTGGCGCAGCAGGTCGTCGTCGTCTTTGAAAGTGATCGCGCAGGACACTGGTCCAAAGATTTCTTCCTGGGCCACGCGCATTGAATTGTTCACTTCACTGAAGATTGTCGGCTGAAAGAAGTAGCCATTCTGAAATGCGCCTTCCAGTTCCGGCTGGCCGCCGCCGGCGAACACTGTCGCGCCTTCTTCGCGCGCGATCGCGACGTAACTCTTGATTCGATTCAACTGCTCCATGGAAACCTGCGGACCCATCAAAGTCGCTTTGTCCATCGGATCGCCAACCTTGATCTTGTCCGCCTTCTCCTTGAACCGCCCGAGGAATTCTTCTTTCACCGACTCTTCGATGAATACCCGCGACCCGGCACAGCAGACCTGCCCCTGATTGAAAAAGATCCCCATCATCGCACCGTTGACTGCCTGGTCCATGTCGGCATCCGCGAAGATTACATTCGGCGCTTTGCCGCCGAGCTCCAAACTGACCTTGGTCAGATTCTCGGCCGCAGCTTTCGCGATCAGCTTGCCGACTTCACTCGATCCGGTGAACGCGATCTTATCGATGCCCGGATGAGAAGCTAACGCGGCGCCTGCTGTCTCCCCGAAACCGGGAACGACGTTGACGACACCTTCGGGAAAGCCGGCTTCCTGAATCAGCTTTGCCAGTTCGAGCGCGGTGACCGGCGTCTGCTCTGCTGGTTTCAACACCACCGTGTTACCGGCGGCCAGGGCCGGCGCGAGCTTCCACGCGGCCATCAACAAAGGAAAATTCCACGGAATGATCTGGCCGCAAACTCCGACCGGCTCGCGCAAAGTGTAATTGAACATCTGCCCCGGAACCGGAATCGTTTCGCCTTCAATCTTGGTGCACCAACCGGCGAAGTATTCAAAGTTTTCAACCACACCGGGCAGGTCGATATAGGTCGACTCACGAATCGGCTTACCGTTATCCATCGTCTCGAGTTCCGCAAGTTCCGCGGCGTGGGCTTCGATCAACTGCGACAGTTTGTAGATCATGCGGCCGCGATCGCGGGCGCTGATCTTCGACCACTTGCCTTCGAAAGCCTGGCGAGCGGCGGCGACGGCTTTGTCAATGTCGGCTTTGTCTCCCTCGGCAACTTCGGCCAGCGTCTCTCCCGTTGCCGGGTTTGGCGAAGGAAAAGTCTTGCCTGACACGGCGTCGACGAACTCGCCGTTGATGAAAAGCTGATAACGACGCGGATTGGTTTGCACTGGTTGCGGTGTTGACATGATGTTTTGTTTCCCGATTTCGATTGGTTTATTAGATTGCCCAGAATCTAACATTGAAGATTCTCAAAGTCTAAAACGAGCTTTGGCGAAATTCGTCCACGGTTAATTTCGCACCTTCGATAATGCTTTTCAATGTTCCGATTGGAATGGGCTTATTGCCGTGGTCAGGAACAATTACTTGACGACCATCATTATGCCGCCATTTCTGATGACTGCCTTTTTGCCCCACTTTGACAAAGGCATTACGCCGCAACACGCGAATGACTTCGTTCGCGTTGCAGATCGGAAAGCGCTGACCCATTATGCAGTGACTTCGATGAGTTTGGCGGAAGCGGCGACAGTAATGTCAGTAGGCTCAAACCATAGATCGAGGGCTTCCTTTGCGTTGGCTATGGCTTCCTCTTCAGTGTCGCCAGCGGAAGCGCAACCCGGGAGTTCGGGAAAAACTGATGAGTACCGGCCGGTCTCGGGATCCTGCTCAACAATGAGACGAAGCTTCATGAAACCAATCATAACGAGGCTGGATACATCCGTCCAGGCCCCGGTAACTTGCTTACTGCCCACCGTGCTGGTCTATCTTCGCACTTCGCGGTATGTTTACCAATCATGACGAACAATCCATGGCCCTTTCTCATCCTCGAAGACTGGCAAGACACTTTGGCGACCCTGCACATGTGGACGCAGATGGTCGGCAAGATCCGCATGGCGACCACGCCTTTGGTCAATCACTGGTGGAATGTTCCGCTCTACGTTTCCGCGCGCGGCCTGACCACTTCGCCAATGACTTTCGAGGATCGCATCTTTGAGATCGAGTTCGACTTCATCGATCACAAACTGGTGATAGAGTGCAGCGACGGCGCGACCAAGATCCTCGCCCTTCGCCCCGAATCCGTCGCCGAGTTTTACGACCGGGTCATGGCGACCCTCGAAGGCCTGGGCATTGACATCGAGATTTGGCCGATGCCGGTGGAGGTCCCGAATCCAATTCGCTTTGATGAAGACGAGACCCACGCGTCTTACGACGAAGAGTATGTGAATCGCTACTGGCGCGCGCTGGTCAACATCGATGAAGTCTTTAAAGAATTTCGGTCGCGCTTTATCGGCAAAGTGAGTCCCGTGCATTTTTGGTGGGGTAGCTTTGATCATGCAGTGACGCGCTTCTCAGGCCGTGTCGCGCCGCCGCGCGAAGGCGCCGACGCCGTCACGCAGGAAGCCTACTCGCACGAAGTGATCAGTCACGGCTTCTGGCCCGGCGGCAATGGCGTCGAAGCCTCGTTCTATTCTTACACCGCCCCCGAACCCGCGGGCTTGCCTGAAGCGTCGATCGAACCGCGCGCCGCTTTCTACAGCAAAGAGATGAAAGAGTTCCTCCTGCCCTACGAGGCCGTGCGCAATTCTCCTTCCCCCGAAACTGCCCTCATGGACTTCCTTGAGAGCACCTATGAAGCAGGGGCCAACCTGGCCAACTGGGATCGAAAAGCTCTGGAGCGCCAGGACGCAACCCGTTCAGTAACAGGCTAGCCGTAGCCGGGAGCGCAAAGGCAACGCTGGGAGCGCGGACATCCTGTCCGCATTTCTTCACACCGAGCACGGGGCAGTAGCCCGACCGTCAGAGAGCGCGTATTCGTTATTGAGAACCAACCAATGAAACACGATGCGCTGATTGTGCCGCCGGGAAAAAAGATTCGCCTGAAGGATTTTGATCCCGCCTACACGGGAAAATTCCAACACAAAGATGAAGCGCGGATAAAGCTGACAACGGACATTGTCCGTCTCGCCGAATACCAGACCGTACTCTACGCCCAGGACACTTACGCCTTATTGATCGTTCTTCAGGCCCTGGATGCGGCGGGCAAAGACAGCGCGATCAAACACGTGATGTCCGGCGTCAATCCGCAGGGGACGCAGGTCACGTCTTTCAAGCAACCCTCGGCGGAAGAGCTGGATCACGATTATCTCTGGCGCTATCACAAAGCCGTTCCCGAACGCGGCCGCATAGGCATTTTCAATCGATCGTATTACGAAGAGGCCCTGGTGGTGCGCGTTCATCCCGAGCTCTTGAGCCTGGAAAAGTTACCGCCGGGAACAGTGAAGAAGGACATTTGGAAGCAGCGCTTCGATCAGATCAACGACTTCGAGCGCTACCTCGTTCGCAACGGTGTCGCGGTACTCAAGTTTTTTCTCAACGTGTCTCGTGAAGAGCAACGCCGGCGTTTTCTGGCGCGTCTGGACACTCCGGAAAAGAATTGGAAGTTTTCATTGGACGACGCGAAAGAGCGGGCCCACTGGGACGACTATCAGAAAGCCTTCGAAGCCGTCTTCCAACACACCAGCACCAAGTGGGCGCCCTGGTACGTCATCCCCGCCGACCACAAATGGTTCACCCACGTCGCCGTCGCCGACATCATCATCTCAAAACTAAAATCCCTAAACTTGAAATACCCAACCATGAGCAAAGAACGAGCCCAGGAATTACAGATCGCGAGAGAGATGCTGGAAAGCGAATCCTGACCCGTCGCCGCCGGGAGCGCGGACATCCTGTCCGCATTAAGCCCGAAGGCGCAAACAATCCTTCACGCCAGGTAAAGGGCCAGTAGCCCGACCGCCAGGCTGGGCTCACTTGTCTTCAAGCATAATCCGATCCCTCAACAGCTCCGCGAGAGTGTCATCTGGCAGAGGCCAAATGTCGTCTGACATGCGACGAATCTCATCTCATATTTGCCGAATGTTGCCACCGTTCGCCAAATGTCGTTCGACATGCAGCGAAGACCAGACGACAACTACGAGGCGCGGTCTGACATTTCACGCTGGTTGAACGGCTTTTGCGAACCGTCGCCCGACATACGGGAAATGTCGAGAGACATTTCACAAATGCTGGCCGAGATCGTAGCCGGGACCAATTGTTCTGCTTCCCCGAAACCTAGCTCCGAGCTTCCT
This sequence comes from Blastocatellia bacterium, assembly GCA_033857635.1. GTDB lineage: Bacteria > Acidobacteriota > Blastocatellia > Pyrinomonadales > Pyrinomonadaceae > UBA11740. The sequence goes on along the minus strand of JAWVDF010000025.1, from coordinate 93,916 downwards.
TGCTACGCTTCGAGAAATGCCAAAGACCACCCGTGATCTCAACGGGCAAACGATAGCCCAGTTGGCGAGCAAGCATGACAATCTGCCCGCGATGATGGCCTTCATGCGCGACGAAATACGTTAGGACATGCCCCGCGTCGAGAGGAAGGTTGCGCCAGATGTACGAGGAGGACGCTGGGATCGTGCCGCCTCGGTCGCAACCCAATGTCAGCAAGCTGACGATGCCGCGGCTACTGCGGTCAAGTGCTTGAATCAACTCCTTCGATCCAACCTTGTGTCGATTGACGACTGGCGGGGCCGCGATGCCGTGCTCCCTTCCCAGCGTCTTGATCCACATGCATCGCGCATTGTGGAGGTGGCCGGCGATCATCCGCACGGTTCGTCTTGGGGCTCCCGGCACTTTGGCCTCCCAAAGGTCCTTGGGTAAGTGCTCGACCAGGAAGATAGTGACGCGGTTGTTGGTTCTCCACGCGGCAAGCAGGGTATCTCGCAGGTCAAGTGAAGGATGCATTACCATCTCAAAGAGTGATCAAGCTATGCGCCACCAACGGCACCGGCGCACGCTGCCACAGGTGAGCACAATAGTTGAGCTACTAAAGAGCGTCAAGAATATTATTCATCCTAACCGTTCTGATCACCATGCCCGTTGCCGGCAATCACCTGCCATGACCCCGTCAAATTTGATGGATGAACGGACGGAATCGCAAGGCACGTGACCCTCCAGCTGCCAGGATGCCCACTTCCCCGCACTGGACACTCGTCAACGTAACCTGTCCGTGAGAGGCTCGGCGTTTCATTCCTGAATGATGGCGCTGATACTCTGTATGCCGCAGTCCTTCATAGTTCCGCTGCCGACATGTTCGGTTGCCAATTTGAGGCTGCGTGGCTTGGAGGCAGGTCGACACATCAGTTGGCGGCTTTAGCAATGGAGGGATGCGCTGAATGGAGCTTGAAGTAATGAAACGTCGGGTCGTAGTCACGGGTATTGGCATGGTCACGCCTCTCGGCAACACAGTCGAAGCGACGTGGTCAGCGCTGATGGCGGGCAAGAGTGGCGCCGGCCCGATTACGAAGTTCGATACGAGCGGCTTTCCGGTGCGGTTTGCCTGCGAAGTCAAAGACTTTGACCCGCTCAAATACGTCGTGAAGAAAGACGCGCGCAAGATGGGCGCCTTTACCCACTATGCCATCGCCGCTTCGGACGAGGCGCTTGCCGACAGCGGCTTGAAGATCACCGCCGACAACGCCGAAACCATTGGCACTTACATCAGCAGCGGCATCGGCGACTTCTGGGGTATCGAGCGCGAACACATAAAACTTCTGCGCGGTGGACCGAGGGCCGTCTCGCCTTTCTTCATCGTTTCGGTTCTGGCCAATATGGCGGCGGGACAGGTCTCGATCAGAAACGGGGCGAAGGGACCGAACTCCTCGACGTCGACTGCGTGCGCCGCCGGTAATCATGCCATCGGTGATTCTTTCAAAATAATCCAGCGCGGGGATGCAGTGGCGATGATTTGTGGCGGAGCGGAGTCAACCATCACGCCGATGACGATGGCAGGTTTCGCGGCAATGCGGGCCCTCTCAACCCGCAACGACGAACCTGAACGTGCCTGTCGACCTTTCGATCGCGAGCGCGATGGATTTGTGGTCGGCGAAGGCGCAGGGATCATGATCCTTGAAGAATTGGAACATGCACGGCAGCGCGGCGCGCACATCTATGCCGAGATCGTCGGCTACGGTGCGACGGCGGACGCTTATCACATGACCGCGCCGGACGAAACGCAGAGTGGTGTGATCCGCGCGATGCAGCGGGCCATGCGCGATGCCGACGCCAGTCCTGAAGAGATCGGCTATATCAACGCGCACGGCACGTCGACTCCGCTCGGTGACAAGGGTGAGACGCTGGCCGTCAAGAAAGCTTTCGGCGCGCACGCTTATGAGTTGGCAATCAGTTCCACGAAATCCATGACGGGCCACCTGCTCGGCGCTGCGGGTGGAATAGAAGCCGTCTTCACGACGCTGGCGATTCACCGCGAGAAGTTACCGCCGACAATTAACTACAACACACCCGACCCGGACTGCGATCTGGATTATGTTCCGAACGAACCGCGCGAGGCGCGAGTGGAGTACGCGCTGACGAACGGTTTCGGCTTCGGTGGGACCAATGCGGCGCTGGTGTTCAGACGTTTTGAGGAGCTAGGAAAGTAGTTGGCCTTTCAGAGAGCGTGTCAGAGGCCCGACCGTGAGGGATTGCAACCCACGCCTTCCGCTCGACAGTCTCCTACTTTAGGGGGGGACAGTCCCGCGAATAAGATGGAGTCAGTATCGCGAGCGAAAGCGACTGTGTCAAAACTTCGGACGTGCGCCCAAGGTAACCATTTCTTAAACGCAGAGGGTGCAGAGGTACGCAAAGTAAGCACTTCTCTGCGCGCCTTTGCGAAAACCTCTGCGTCCTCTGCGTTAAGATCCTCTTTGAGATCGCACATCCTGAGTTTTGACACAACCTCGAAATCGACCGGGTCGACCTTGCGATTTCAGGCTTGTTGCACAACCACCCGGTCGCTATCGCTCCCGGTACTGACCTCCTGCTCAAAGGACCCTACTCAGCGCCTTGATTCAAGAATTTGTGGCGAACGTTTGTGTTGCTGCGATAGAAGATCGTTGCGAACGTCGCCCTTGCTTACGCGCGGGCTTCTGACACACTCTCGACTGCCAACGTCGGGTAATCCGTGTAACCGTGCTCGCCGGGCACATAGAAGGTTGACTGGTCCGGCTCGTTCAAGGGCGCGTTGTGCCTGAACCTTTCGGGCAGATCCGGGTTAGCCAGGAGCTTAGTGCCGTACACGATCGCATCGGCGCCACCCTGTTCCAAAAGCGCTTCGCCCGTTTCTTTCGTGAATCCCGCGCCGGCGAAATAGACGCCTTGATAGACCGGGCGCAGTTTCTCGTGCCAGCCTTCGCCGGTGAAACCGCCGACGTGAACGTAGGCCATCTTCAAATCATTCAACCGCTCGAGAATATATGGGTACAGCACCTCGGCGTCGGTCTCCTCAATATCGTTGAACGGAATGCGCGGAGAAAACTTCACCCCAACGCGCTCCGGGCCGACGGCTGTGCTCATCGCTTCCAATACTTCGAAGAGAAATCTGCTGCGGTTTTCAACCGACCCGCCATATTCATCCGAGCGAAGATTGGCGTTCGTCGCCAGAAACTGTTGCACGATGTAGCCACTCGCGGAGTGCAGTTCGACGCCGTCGAAACCAGCCGCGATTGCATTTCTGGCCGCGCTCGCAAAATCGCGCACTACTTGTGCAATTTCTTCCTTCGTGATTTCTCGTGGGGTGACGAATTCCTTCATTCCTTCGTCCGTATAGTTCTGGCCTTTGGCCCGGACTGCGCTGGGCGCTACCGGCTGCGTATGTTCGGGAAGAAAATCAGGCAGCGCAATCCGCCCGGTGTGAAAGAGCTGCAAGAAAATCTTACCGCCGCGCTCGTGCACTGAATCGGTAATCGGACGCCAGCTTTGTACTTGCGCGTCCGTGTAGATTCCCGGAGTGCGGACATAGCCCTTGGCCATCGGCGAGATGTTGGTAGCTTCAGTAATAATCAGGCCGGCCGAAGCGCGCTGGCGATAATATTCAGCCGCGACCGGCGGCTGGATTCCTTCGTCATTGGCGCGACTGCGCGTCATCGGCGCCATTACGATTCGATTGCTCAGTTCCATATTTCCGACCTTCAGCGGGTCAAATAGTGTTGTCATAAAATCCCTCCTCGATAATTCAGTTAGTAGATATAAGCGCAGCCGCCTCTTTGGCGGTCACGTCTTTGTTGTAGGCAGCAGTCCCGGGCTGTTGACTGCGGCCCCCTTCATGCAGGAACCCCGAATCGCCCGGTGCTGGCTCCCCGCTGTCCGCGCAACTTCCTCAGTTTGTTATCAGCTTCAGAGCTGGCTCATGCCGCCGTCCGCGACTATCTCTGTACCCAAAAGAAACGAAGAGTCCTCGCTGGCAAGGAAAAGCACCGTCTTGGCGATCTCTTCCGGTCGTCCCAAACGCTTCATCGGCACCTGTGCCTCAAGACTATTCACCGTCTCTTCCACAATCTCCGGCGGCAATTCCGTCCGCCCCAGGATCGGCGTCGCGATCGGACCGGGACTGACAACGTTGACGCGAATGCGACGACCAACGAGCTCGGACGAAAGGGTCCGGGCCAATGTGATGAGCGCCGCCTTGCTCGCCGCGTACACGCTCGAGTTAGGCATCCCGATGTGGGCGACGATGGACGCGTTCAGCACGATCGCTGCATTGTCGTTAAGCAACGGCAGTGCCTTCTGAATCGTAAAATATGCACCCTTGAAATTAATGTCCATGATTGAGTCAAAGGATTCTTCCGTCACCGCCTCAACCGGCGCGAACTTGCCTATTCCCGCGTTAACGAAGAGTACATCGATCTTACCGAACTTTTCCTTCACCACGGCGAACAGCTTGTCTATCTCGGTTAAGCTGGACGTGTCCGAGCGCACCGCTAGAACGTCGCCGCCAATCTCTCGCTTAGCCTGATCGAGTGTCTGCTGGTCGCGGCCTGTGATAACGACCTGTGCGCCATGTTCCCTAAACTCTTTCGCCGTTGCCAGACCAATTCCTGAATTACCACCAGTAATAACGGCTACTTTGCCTTCCAACTTACCCATTGTGCTTCCTCTTCCTCTCTTTGTTCTGCCTGGGCTCCAAAGCCTGAGCGCATGGAGCCGAACCGCGCCGCTTTGGAACAATCGTTCCAGAACAGCACAAAAAAATTACTCGACTACCGAAAGCATAACTTTCACGACATCTTCCAGCGTCTTGCGATCCTGTGTGGCCTTGGCCATCAGGATCAGCCCCTGGAGGCCGCTGTAGAGAAATCGCGCCACGGCGCGAGGATGGCGGACTCGCTTGAGTTCACCTTCCTTCTTTCCCCGCAGCAAGGCCCGATAGAAAACCTCCTCCGTCGCTGCGATGTTGCTACAAGTCCTGGCCGCTGTCGCCTTGCAACGGCCGGCTAATTCCGAGGTCGCATTACCCATGAAGCAGCCGCGCCGCTCCGGATCACCGAGCGCTGTTTCCACGACTCCGGCGAACAGTTTCCGGAGCGCTTTCTTAACCGAACCCGGCCGCTCCAGCACCTCAAACAATTTGCGACCCTCCACCTCGCGGTAGCGGTCGAGGGCCTGCAAATAAAGTGTGTGCTTGTCGCCGAACGTGTCGTAGAGACTCTGGCGATTGATGCCCATGTGGTTCACTAAATCCTGCATGGATGCCGCTTCAAAGCCACGCGACCAGAAGACCTCCATCGCCTTATGGAGGACCTCATCCCGATCGAATTCTTTCTGTCGCGCCATCTGTCAGTCCCTACTCCCTGAAGAGGGTTATACTCTTTCTGGAACGAGCAGTCAAGAATTGGAAGCTTGCTGGATGGGTCGGCACCGGGAGCGGTAGCGACCGGGACGTCGTGTGACAGGTCTGAAGTCGTGAGGGAGACCCGGTCGCTTCCGAGTCTGTGTCAAAACTTCGGACCTGCGCCTAGGGTAACCATTTCTTAAACGCAGAGGGCGCAGAGGTTTTCGCAGAGGTACGCAAAGTAAAGCACTTCTCTGCGCGCCTTTGCGAAAACCTCTGCGTCCTCTGCGTTAAGATCCTCTTTGAGATCGCACATCCTGAGTTTTGACACAGCCTCTACCGCTCCCGGTACTCACTCCATTCTCTCCGCAAGACTGCTGGGTATGTCCCTGCAACGGTGCAGTTAGCCCGACTGTCACGGAGGGTTCGCGAGTTAGGGATATGCAGACGGAGCCCTCCCTGACAGTCGGGCTAGTGCTCCGTGATTGCTTACTCAAGCGAGTCTTTTGAGACCACTCACTAGAAGCGATGCGAGTAACCAAGCGTGATGAAGTAGTCCGCGAAGGCAGCGTCGCCCGTGCCTCCCACTAAAATATCGGAGACACTTCGCTTTCGATTTCGTCGGACGGCCACGGGCACTGACAGCGACCAGGTGTCTCTGCCTCGGAAATACTGCACTCCGGACTCGATTGACATTGCATAACCCGGTCGCCGGAAGCCATTGCTCTTCCCGATTAAATCTCGAACGGGAACGCCTTCAATGCGCCAGCCGAGAGTGAAGGCGAAGCGCCGAGTGTAAGGAACAGGCCGAGCTATGCCGATACGAGCCAGGTACTGATCTGACACCGACATGATCGCTTCAGATGGACGGGATCTTCCCGTCAGCACTCCGTTCGTATCGCGCGGGTTGAGCAGATAGGACCCGGAAGCATAGATCGTCGTCTTCTTAATCCGCTTGTATGCCTGCACGTCCAGCGGAATTCCCCAACCGCCATCACCTAGTTGGATTGACTGATCTACGACCGACGTTACCCGCGTGCCGTTAGCGAGAGTGGTCGTGTCCGTTAAGCCAGGCTGTCCCGTGGGCAGTTTCAGGCCGACGCCGAAAGAAATATTTTGTCCCGACTCGCTCGGTGGTCTGAGCAGCCAGAGCCTGCCCATCACGGTGACGTCCCCGATCCCTGAGCTATGAAAAACTTGAGTAGAGGCACCCCGCTGCCTGGTCGCATGCTGGAATGGCGCGGCCACCGTAAGATTAAAGCGCCTGCTGACCGCATAGGTTAGCGCCACGTCAAACAGATAGATGTTGTTGACAACTTCGGTCCCGGCAATTTCGCGTTGGACCTGCTCTTCCGTCCCAACAAAGTGACGATGGGAACGTTGCTTACGCAGACCAAAAGAGATCTGCCATCGCCCGCTATCGAGAACCCCCGAATCGTGCGAACCCGAACCTTCACTGCCTGCGCATTGCACGCCAATCACGGGCGCGCTCTGACGTGCGGCAATTCAACCCTGGGCCCAGGCGTGTGAGCTCGGTATCAGGAAGCTCAAGAGAGGCACTGCGATCATCATCACGACTCTAGAAAAGTATTTTGAGTTTTTCATTTTCATCTGCCGGTTATTTAGAACGAGAGCCGTGCTCCGAATTGGATCTCCCTCGGCGGCGTTGCGGCTTCTGTTATGGTTCCGAATTGCGGAGTGTTCACGAACCGATTAGGTGTTCCCAGATTCGTGTGGTTGAGAGCGTTGAAAGCTTCGGCGCGAATTTGGAACTTGACCTTTTCAGTCACCGAAAACTCGCGCTGCAGCGCAATGTCGAGCGTCTGCCGTCCCGGGCCATAGACTGAGTTGCGACCCACGTTGCCGAAAGTGAACGCCGGCGGCGTAGTGAATGCCCCGGGATTAAACCAACTCGCCGCCGTGTGAGTGCCGGAACCAAAGATCGCCTGGCCCGTATAGTTGGCGCGTATCGGGTTCTCGCCTAACAACGTGCCCGCGTTCGCGGTGTCACCAAACACCGAGATCGTAAAAGGAAATCCGCTCTGGGCCTGGAAGATGGCTGAGACTCGCCAGTCTTTGGTCAGCGCATTCGCAAAACCGGACTTGCCCCAGCTTGGCAGGTTATACACGGTACTCAACGCAAATCGATGGCGAACGTCACACGCTGGCCCCTTCTCCGAAATAAGGTCGGAATTATTTTGAGGAGCGTTGGACTCGAACATTGGCGAGCGGAAATCAGGCGCGTCGCTGAGGTTCTTCGCGAACGTATAGTTGGCGAGCAGTGTCCAACCGCGAGCGAAGCGCCGGCGAATATTTACGTAGCCCGCCTCGTACCAACTCTGCGCGGAGTTTTCGAGCAGGTTAATTCCGCTCACCGGGAACGTTGTGTTGGCTACGGTAATGTCGGTCGGCAGAACCATGCCTGGCAGGAAGCTGAGTACTTTGAAGGGCCGGCGTGGTCCGATTGCTCCCGGCCCGGCCGGAGCGTTATTGATTAAGTGAGAGCGTTGCAAATGCACTCCATGCGATCCCAGATAGCCAAGTTCCAGGGTCGTCTCTTTGCCCAGACTCTTCTCCAGAGAGGCGCTCCACTGCTCGATGTATTGGGCCGGCGGATTTAGTTCAAAGGCAGCGAAGCTAACGGTCGTCGTGCCCAGCACTGCCGGCGCGAAGTTGAAATGGTTGGCTACGATACCGGCCGCGGGAGTGAAGTTATCGCTCTGCTGTGTTTCCGGAAAGACGTAGGGTACGTTGTGCCGCTGGTTGCACCAGGTGTTCATGTCTACCGGTGTAAAGAAAATGCCGAAGGCCCCGTGCAGCACAATCCCGTGACCCGGCAGGTTGTGCGAGATGCCAAACCTGGGGGCGAACTTTAGTTTGTTCGCGTTGGTTAGTCCTTCGGGATAGCCCTGTTGACCGCCGATAAAGACGAAGGGCACGCCGTCCTTGAACACCAGATTTGTATTGGCAAACCGGATGTCCTTCAAAGGACTCATGTATTCATAACGCAACCCGATTTGAATCGTCGTGTTGCGAGTCATCTGAAAACTGTCTTGAATGAAAGCGTCCGCGTACCACTGACGCAGCTGCATTTGAGGAACACCCGCCTGACGTTGTTTCACCGCCGGCAAGCCAAGCAGGAAACTCGCGAGCGCCGAGCCCGTGCCATCGTTGGTCGCAGTTTGGGTGGTAAAGCCGTTGGTGAACTGATAGAAACCGCGATTCTGAAAGAAGCCCCACATCGGCCAGATGAAATTGCGGTAACTGCCGCCAAGTTTCAGACTGTGTCGCCCGACTTGCCAACCTATCGTGTCCCGCGCTTCGACGATGGTGTCCCACGCGTGCATGGGCGTCGCGATGAATGTATCTCCCATGCCCGAGTACCCCTGCACGGCGAACCATGGCGCGCCAAAAGCGCCTTTGCCGCCAAAACCAATTCCGCTGATGCCAAGCTCAGAGACGATGTCGTTGGTAAAGCTGTTCTCAGAGGTACGATGCATCGCTAATCGCGAAATCGTAATGGTGCCCATGTTCACCATTTTGGAACTGAAGATGTGATTCCAACCGATGGTGCCGTTCTGAGACAGGTTGTCGTGAATGGCGCCAAAGCCCGGCAGGTTCTGAGGCATGAAACCGCGCTCGCTGCTGAACGAATAGCGCGCAAACAAACTGTCTCCGCGTTTGAAGGTCCGATCAAAACGAATCGTGGCCTGATCGGTAACGTGGTGTTGGTTCCGCACGTCGAGATAGTTGTTACAGTCTGCACCGCCGCCGATTACTTGCGGCACTCCCATCATCGTCATGCCGCAGCCATTCATTCCCATATCCATATTTGGACGAGGGACGTATTTCATCAGGAACTGCTGGGCTTTCTTATCGATCAGGTTCTGCGGAATCACGTTTCCAGGAAAGGGATCGCGAATGACTTGTGGATTGCCGGGGCTGATGGGCTTCGTAGAGTCAAAGCTGGGGTTGGGACGTGAGCTAAACGGGTTATAGATCGTGACGCCGGCCATACCGAAGTCACCGTTGACTTCGTCCGCCGTGGGCACGGTGTCAATCATGGCCATGGACTTCGTATGGCGCAGCCCTTCATAGTTGAAAAAGAAGAAGGTGCGCTTACCCAGGATTGGGCCGCCGAGCGAAGCGCCAAAATTATTTCGCACCAGGTGATGCGTCGAGTCCATGTCGTTGAAGGCGCGAGCGTCGAACACGTTGTTGCGCAGGAACTCGTAAGCCGTCCCATGAAAGGCGCTGGTACCCGTTCGCGTGGCGATGTTGATTTGCCCGCCGCCGGCGCCGCCCATCTCTGCTGAATAACTGCCGGTTACGACCTGAAATTCCTGGACGCTGTCCGGTGAAGGGCTCAGGTTCAAAGTATTGAACGTGGGATCTGTATTCGTAGCGCCGTCCAACAGGAAATAGTTTGCATTCGGGCGATTGCCGCCGATGCTCACCGCTGAACGCTGACCCGGACGCCAGTACAGCGGACTCATGTCGCCCGTCTGCGCTCCATGGCTCTCGTGCGCGCCCGGCACCGTCAACACCAGATCGATCAACATGCGGCCGTTGAGCGGCAGGTTACGAATCGACGTTCGGTCGACTACCTCACCAACGCTGGCGTCAGTAGTTCGCAGGACGTTCATGGTCTCGCTCTGAATCTTCACCGTGCCGGTGAGTGAAGTGAGTTGCAGAGTCACGTCCAAAGTCGTCTGTTGACCGACTTCGAGATGCACCGTCTGAGTCGAAGCCGAAAACCCCGAGGCCTGTACGTTAAGCTCGTACTCCTCCGGAAGCAGAGCGGTGATTTGATAAGTTCCCTGCTCGTTGCTGGTGACTTGCCGAGCGGCTCGCGTGCTTTTGGACACGAGCTGTATGGACGCACCGGGAATCGCCTGGCGCTGCGGATCGAGAATAGTGCCGCTCAGGCTGGCATAGTTGCTCTGCCCCAGACAATTGATCTGAATGAACAGGCAGCAAGTAGCGAGCAACACCACTCTTGAAAAGCTTAGGAGAGTCATCGGGTTTCCTCTGAAAGAATTGCAGCGACCAGTGTAGTGGGGCACTAGCCCGACCGTCAGGGAGGGCTCATGTGTTAGCGACGGATAAAGCTGGGCCCTCCCTGACGGTCGGGCTAGTGCCCAGTTGATTAATCTAGAGCCTGAACAAAAAACAGAACGAATGAAGACTGGACGGGCTGCAGGGCCGTTTGATGCTATTAAAACTTAGAGCCCGGTCGCGGGCTCGATAAACCAGAGGTTGCTCTAATTGTGCAACAAGTTAGGTAGGAATGCAGGCCTCTGACTCAACGAACCCGGGACCGGGAAAATGGTTACTACGAAAGGGAAAGTAGCATGGCGCTCCCATTGTGTCATGGGTCTGCTGATGGGTTTTCTTCTACAACTTTAGTTGGAGACGGCAAGAGGACGAGCTGCAGATTGTCGCGGATAAACACAAGATCAGAATCGACCGAAGCAATCAGATTGCAGCACGGTACGGAACCGCGAGCGGTAGCGAGCGGGCTCAAGACGCTACTGACGGTTGGTTACTCGATCCCCCGGCTTTGCACAAGAAGTCGATCAATGAGTTAGGGAAGTTACAGAACCGAGAACAAGAACGATCCACGAAACAACACGAACGAACCATTTGGCTTCGTGTGATTTGTGGATCGGTAGTCCTTCAATAGCGGCAGTCTGCCGGTCTGTCTAATCCTTGTTTATCTGTGACTGATTCCTTGCTGGAACCACGCGACTATCGGAGATGAACCAGGCCGCGCTGTAACGCGGTAGTGGCAGCCTGGGTACGATCGCTAACTCCCAGCTTGCTGAGAATGCTGTTGATGTGACTCTTGACGGTTGCTTCGCTGATGTTCAGCCGGCTGGCGATTGCTTTATTGCTATTGCCGGCCACGATCTGTTCGAGCACCTCTACTTCTCGCACCGTGAGAACGGAGCTGCCCATTCTCTCTGCCAGCCGCTCGGCCACTTGAGTTGGAATCCGCCGCGCCCCGCCATGCACTTTCCGAATAGCATCTTCCAACTCTTCAAAGAACATGTCTTTGAGCAGGTAACCCTGGGCTCCGGCTTGCAGTGATCGATAGATGTCTTCGTCGCCGTCGTAGGTAGTGAGAATGATCATGCGAGCGTCCCGGAATTCTTTTCGAATGGCGACAATCGCTTCCACTCCGCCCATCTGCGGCATCCGCAAGTCCATCAAAGTAACGTCGGGCCGGTGGAGCCTAAACAGATCGATAGCTTCCTGGCCGTTGGTGCCCTCGGCAACGACGACCATATCGGAGACGGTGTTGATGAGCGCGACAAAACCCTGGCGCACGACCGCCTGGTCGTCAATCACCATGATTTTGATCGTGTTGTCGCTCATTAATTATGTTCGATAAACTTCATTGAAGTTCTGATTCAGTTAGACCGTTTCTTGCTCGGAGCGCGGACGTCCCGTCCGCATTGAGCGCGAAGCGCGAAAGCGTTCTGAAGGCAAATCGACATCTTGTTTGGGCCCCGGTAAGCGACGGTAGAACGATCCACGAAACACACGAAATGTGCGGACGAGACGTCCGCGCTCCCAGCATCAACTGGTTCTCTCTACAAACAGCTCAGTCACTGATCGGCACATCCACCAGCACCTCCGTACCTTCGCCTGTGCGACTATCAATTGCAAGCGTGCCTCCGATCCGCACCGCGCGTTCCTGCATGCCGAGCAAACCAAAATGTTTCGCATCGCCATTCGCGGGCCCTTCATAATCAAAACCATGCCCGTCATCCCGCACTCTTAGTTGAACCCGCTTCGCATCAAACTTCAAATTAATAAGAATGTTCTGAGCGTTCGCGTGTCGCACCGCATTATTGATCGCTTCCTGGCCGATGCGGAGAAGATTGCCTTCAATCAAAGGGCTCAGTGGCCGGAACGTGCCGCTGACTTCAACTTTGGCAGAGACCGCGGTTTCGGTTGTCAGCCGCCGCGCCGTATCACTCAAGGCCGACGGCAGATCGTTTTTATCAAGCGCCTGCGAGCGCAGGTCCCAGACATAGCGACGCGCTTCCGCAATTCCGTGACGGACCAAAATCCTCACTCGATCGAGATGAGTCCGGGCCAGCTCCGCTGAAGCCGGCATCGTTCGGGCCACTACTTCCAATTGCACCGAGATGCCCAGCATCTCCTGCGCCAGGTTGTCGTGAATCTCGCGAGCGATGCGGTTTCGTTCCTGCAGCACCGCGGCAAATTGCGACTCTACGCGCTTAAGACGGAATCGATAAAGCTGCCAAACAATCATAGCCAGGAGAAGAATACCAAAAGCATAGAACCAATACGTTTGATAGAAGCGTGGCTTTAGATAAAGATCGAATCCCGCGCCCATGGGACTCCACAAACCATCGTTGTTGGAAGCGATCACTCGAAACTTGTAGCGACCGGGCCGCAGGTTTGTATAGTAAGCAACCCGGCGCGTCCCGCCATCCACCCAGTCGCTATCAAAACCTTCGAGCTTGTATTTGAACCTGACTTTTTCGGGGGCAACGAAACTCAGCGCCGTGTAATAAAAATCAAGGCGACTCTTTCCCGGTCCGAGTTCAATCGTCTGGGCCGGGCTGATCGATTCGTCATCGACTCGGATCTCTTCGATAGCAACTGGCGGCGGCTGATCGTTCAGCTTTATCTTCTCGGGATCGATCATTGCCAAGCCTTTAATCGTCGAGAACCAAAGCTTGCCGTCAGCGCTTCGCCAACCGGCTGGATGCCCGCCGCCACTGCACTCTCGCGTTATCATTCCGTCCGCCGGGCCATAAAGAACCGGAGTGATCGAACCGATGCGTCCATCTGCAAAGTCGTCCAACTCTTTCTTGTTGACGCGAAAGATTCCCTTGTTGGAGCTCAACCAGAGGTTGTTTTGGTGGTCTTCGAGAATACTATAGACGACGTCGTCGGGCAGCCCGTTTCGCGTGCTATAGCTGGTGAACTTTCCCTGCTTTAGCCGATTGAGTCCACCGCCGCTGGTTCCAATCCACAGCGCACCCCCGGTGTCTTCGTGAAGTGAGATCACCACATCATTCGACAGGCCCTCGCGCGTGGTGTAGTTAATAAAGTTTTCGTCTTTGAACTTGCTCAAACCGCCCAGCGTGCCGATCCAGATGTTGCCCTGACGGTCCTCATAGATGGTACCGACGAAATCATTCGGCAGGCCGTTCGCTTTCGTATAAACATCGAAGCGCTCGCCTCTTAATCTCGTCAAGCCTCCGCGCGTGCCAATCCAGAGACTGCCGCTGTGGTCAGCATAGATCGATCGAACGAAATCATTGGCCAGTCCATCCGCCGCGGTAAATATTTTGAACTTTCCATCTTTGAATCGATTCAATCCGTCGGGAGTGCCGACCCAGAGATTTCCGTCGCCATCGCCGAACAACGCCAGTACGACATTGCTGGATAAGCCGTCCGCGGTTGTGTAGTTGGTGAACTTTCCATCCTTCAAGAGACTCAGACCGCCGCCGTTAGTCCCGATCCAAATATTGCCTTTCCGATCCTCATAGACCGACTTGACCACGTCGCTGCTCAATCCTTCCCTGACCGTGTAAGTGGTAAATTTCTTGTCCTTCAACAGATTCAGACCGCCCGATTCAGTTCCAATCCACAAGCTGCCTTCGCGATCCTCAAAAGTCGAAAGGATGATTTCGTTTGCCAGTGCATCGCCGGGCCGAAAGGTGGAAAAGTGTCCGTTCGCGAAGCGATTCAAACCACCCGCCGTGCCGATCCATAGGCTGCCCTGGCGGTCCACCGTCAGCGAAATAATCCGATTGTTCGCCAACCCGTCACCCGTTGTGTAGGTAAGAAATCGTTTGCCCTCGAGCCGACTCAAGCCATTCGCAGTGCCAACCCAAAGGCGGCCGTCCTTGTCTTGCGCCATCGAGGCCACGCTGTTATTAGTCAGGCCATCCTGCATTCCATATCCGGCAATCGCTCCGTCTTTGTAACGAGCCAGCCCCGCGGACGAAGCGATCCAGAGCGCGCCTTCACGATCGACGAACAATGTCCGCACACCCTCTTTCGGTAAATTTGATTGGGAGGTGAAGACGTCGTCGCCGTAGCGTGCTATACCGGCCGCGGTCGCCACCCAAAGCGAGCCGTTTTGGTCCTCGCATAAGGCATCGATTACGTTACTCGGCAATCCGTCACGAGTAGTGAAAGTTGTGAACTTTGCATCCAGCAAGCGGACCAGGCCCTCGGCTGTGCCGATCCAGAGAGCGCCCCGCTTATCTTCCAGCAGGACACGAATGTCATTGCTCTTTAACTCGGGCGTATTCTGTTTGTCGAAGACAGTGAACCTGATTCCGTCAAACCGGGCCAGGCCTTCTTCGGTGGCGATCCAAACGTATCCGTCTTTGGCTTGGGTGATCGAGTGAACTGTATTTTGCGGCAGGCCGCTTTCCGTCAACCAACTCTGGCGACCGAACTGAGAGAGCTCGCGGGCAGGATCAAGCGCCATCACCTGCCCGCAACCAAAGCACAGCAGCAGAAGTGAACCAAGGATGATGGTTAGTTTGCTTATAAGAACCACGAGTCCCGGGAAATGATGGAGCGCGGACATCCTGTCCGCCTGAGCGCGCAGCGCGAACACCTCTTTAAAAGAGAAATACACCGGCGATACGACGCGGTACGAAAATCGATTATACTCAATCCCGTGCCGCTGACGCTCTCTCGTTAACGAACCTTGGTCTTAAATCGGAGACTCATCTTGCCATCCGCCATTCTGGTAAACATCCTAATCGCCGCAGCGCTGGTACTGACCAGCTCGACCGGAGCAGCCCGACCGGCTCGCACCCGCTGGCGCACCACTACTGAACCAGAGTTGCGCAAGCTGATTCCCGCGCGCGCGCCGGTCATTAAAGAAAACATTGAAACCGAGTTTCGCACTGCCTCAGGAGTAACCGACGGACGGGGCAAATTCATAGCGGGCGTAGTGATGATCACCGCCGGATACTCGGCTGAAGGCAAGTATTCGCACTTCTTTATTACACAGGTTCCGCTGAAGATCGGCAGCATGCTGCTGCAACCCGGCGAGTATGTTTTTGGTTATCAGCGGATAAATAACGACGTCATTCGGGTGAGCTTCTACCGCGCCTCGAGCGGTGAAGGCATCGGCACGGTCGACGCGCACGTCAATCGCAAGGGCAGCATGGTTCGCTCTCTGCTCATCAGCCCGCCAGTGGATGGACGGGCGTCGATTCAGGTCGGACGTTTCTTTTTTGAGTACAAGTTGGGTGACTGATTTAATCTCCGCGCGCGGCGACGGGGCACTAGCCCGACCGTAAGGGAGGGCTCATCTATCTTGTTTTTCAGCAGTCTGCCAGGCGTGAATCAATCACCGGGGCATTAAGAAAGCATCAGCCAATGAGCGGATCGCGAGACGCTTCTGAAAGTCGGCCAGGTTTATCGACGCGCGCGTGCGGAACTCCACTTCAACCTTCCTGCCCGGAATCAGATCAAAATAATTATCCACAAAGAAGCCCGGATAGTTCGGGGCCGACAAGTAAACGGCCCGTGCCAGTTTGTCGGAAGACAAAGTGATTCTGAATCCCGCCGGCGTTCGCACCGACTCAGCAGTAATCTGCGGCCGCGGCAACGAGAGATTCTTGTAGGGCTGAAAGAAGTATTCATTGCGCGACACGGGCTGGCCGCCTATTGATAACTCCGCCAACACAAACACGCTCTTCCGATCTTTCCCCGACAATAGTTGATCGATCGGAATCTTGAAATAAGACTTGCTGTTGAGCGCGACCACTTCTACGTCCTGCTGTTGGTTTGACAACGTGCGTCCTTCGAAGTCGAGCAGGCTCACCTTCAATTGCGCGGCTGTCGGCTGCACCCGATCGGAAACGATGTAAAAGTTGAGGCTGCCATTCTCTTCGTGCGGACTAAGCAAGATATCGTTGTAGAAACGGCGCGCGTAATACTGCAGGGCTTTCCAACGCCCCGTGTAGTCGATGCTCGACCAGGAGGCGACTGGCCAGCAGTCGTCAATCTGCCAGAAAAGCGAACCCATATTGTGTGGCCTTATGCGACGCAGGTGTTCGGCGCCCGTCTTGATCCCTTCAGCCTGTAGGACTTGGCTAACATAGAGGAAAGATTCGAAGTCCTTCGGCTCAGGATATTCCCGCAGCATGTATTCGCGGATCAACTGGTTGCCGCGTGGGTGCCGTTGATGGGCCATCATCACCGGCGACTTGATATCGCGATCGGCGGGCGCCGTATAAGTGCTGACTGTTTCGATCTGAGGAAACGACTGAAAACCGTATTCACTCATGAAGCGCGGAAACTGCTTCTCATAATCGGTGAAGGGCGCCGAAGCATGCCAGACCTGCCAGTAGTGAAGGTCGCCCATCTTTTGCGATTCCGGATCGTCTTCCAGATTCGAGCTGGGCGAGCTTGGCCAGTAAGTGCGTGAAGGGTCCAGCGACTTGCACACTTCCGGCAGCACGCCATAGAAGACCTTCAAATAGTCGTCCCAAAGTTTGGCGGGGAGTTTTTCTTTCCAACCCCAGTGGAACCAGCCTGACTCCATCTCATTGTTGCCGACCCAGATAACTATGCTCGGATGATCACGCAGGCGCTTCACGTTATCCGTGGCTTCCTGACGGACGTTTTCGAGAAACGCTTCATCGCCGGGATACAGGCTGCATCCGAACATGAAATCCTGCCACACCAGAATTCCCATCTCGTCGCACAGATCATAGAAATCGTCGCTCTCGTAGATGCCGCCGCCCCAGACACGCAGCATGTTCATGTTAGTGTCGCGCACGGACTGGACCAGTTCGCGATACTTGTCTTTGGTGATGCGGCTGGGAAAGCTGTCGGCCGGAATCCAGTTGCCGCCCTTGGCAAAGACAGGCACACCATTGATTACAAAGGTGAAGCTCTTGCCGGACTCGTCACGCTGTTGCCTGAGCTCCAACGCGCGCAGGCCCGTGCGCTTCGTTGCTTCATCCACCGGCTTGCCATCGATCAGCAGCCGCGCCTTGAAAAGATAGAGAGGATGCGCGCCCAGTCCGTTGGGCCACCAAAGAGCGGGATGGGGAACAGTGAAGTTAAGCTCAACGCGATTGGTACCTGGCGCCAAACTAACGCGGCGCTGTGCGGCCACCGTCTTATCAGTCAGATTGTCGACGATGATAGTTGCATCGGTGTTGGCGCCGGCAGAAACTTCAACTTCCGCGGTCAGGTTTGCGACGTCGGCGCGAACCTCTGTGGGCACGATGTGCAGGTCAGCCACGCGCGCCGTGTCCCAGGCTTCTAAATACACCGGCCGCCAAATGCCGCTGGTGACAAAGCGCGGGCCCCAATCCCATCCAAACTGGTAGGGCGCCTTGCGCGTATGGGGACTAGTCTTCTCTCCCTGATCGTTTCCCGCCGGCAGTTCGTAATCCATCTTAGCCATGATCGGTAAGACTTCATTGATCGGCGAACGAAAGCGTATCCGAAGAATGTTCGCGCCCGGTCTGGCAAAACGTTTTACGTCCACGCGCCAGGTGCGAAACATGTTGTCGGTGCTGATCAGAGGTTCATCGTTGAGGAAAACGTTGGCGTAAGTATCCAGCCCCTCGAAAACCAACTCGAGATTTTTTTGCGCCAGCATCTCAGCCGTGACGTTAAGGGTAGTCTGATACTCCCAATCCGTCTTCCCGATCCACTGCAGCTTCTTCTCGTTGTCGCGATAGAAGGGATCGTCAATCAGCTTGTTGTTGAGGAGGTCGGTGTGCACGCACCCGGGGACGCTGGCGGGGTACCACTTGTCTTTGCCGGCTTCGCGAAACTGCCAACCAGCGTGCACGGGTAGCGTGACTCTGTGCCGGCCGCTTTCTCTTCCCAAAATTGTTTGAGCTTGAGCAGCCGTGGCAGTGAAAGTCAGCAAAGCCAGAATTGGTATTAGCAGTTTTGCGATCATCTGTTAACTCACTTTCCCGAGTTTGTACTTTCAAGTTGGCCCGCGACAGCGAGCGACCGCATCGTGGCAATGCAGTCGGTACCGGGAGCGATAGCGACCGGGTCTCTTCCTTGTGATCGGGCCGTGTGAAGTGTTGACCCGGTCGCTACCGCTCCCGGTACTGACTCCATTGACGCGGTCGCCCGCTACCGATTCGGCGTCCACCATTGGGCGCTTTGCATCACGTCGAATTCTTGGACAAAAGCCCAAAGCGATCTTACTTTGCTTTCTCCTGCCATGGCTGCTAAAAGAATCGGCATGCTCAAACGATCGATCTCTTTATTTATCAGTGCCGTAACTATCTCTATTCTGGCAGCGCTGTCAACCGCGGCGAAGACCGAACCCGCTGACGTTAAAGACGCCGCGACCAACTACTCGGCAGCCCAGTCCGAGGTTCCAGCCTCAAGGCTTGCCCGGCTGCGTCACGGAATCAATCTGAGTCACTGGTTCGCGCAATCGGCGGACTATTCAAGAGCTCATCTCGAATCACATACCACGGCGGAAGACATCGCGCTGATTAGCAGCATGGGCTTTGATCATGTTCGCCTTACGCTGGAACCCGCGCCGCTGTTCAATGGCGATGATCCGGGCAGGCTAAAAGCCGAATACTTGAAGTATCTCGACAACGCGCTCGACTTGATCCTGGCGCAGGGGTTGGCCGTGATCGTTGATATCCATCCGTCCGATGAATTCAAGGTAAAGCTCAACAGCAGCGATCGTCAGATCGAAGCCTTCGCCAAATTCTGGCGGGCTCTGGCCCAGCACCTCTCAACGCGTGATTCAGAGCGCGTCTTTCTTGAAGTCATCAACGAGCCGATGGTTGAAGATGGCTATCGTTGGTTTGGCCTGCAAGGGAAACTCATCGCCGCAATTCGCTCAGGAGCGCCGCGGCATACCATCATCGCTTCAGGCCACAGGTGGTCCGGTCTGGCCGAGCTCTTGTTTCTTCAGCCCTATGCCGATCGGAATATTATTTACAACTTTCACTTCTACGAGCCGTTTTCGTTCACGCATCAGGGGGCATCGTGGGCGGGCGCGAATGTGCCTTTCTATAAAAACATTCCCTACCCGTCGACTCCGGAAAGCGTCAGTAAGGTTCTCGACACGATTCAGGATGAACCGGCGCGTTACAACCTGCTTCGCTATGGCGAAGACCGTTGGAACGCCGACCGCATCGATCGAGAGATTGGCGTGGCTGCTGCCTGGGCTGCGAAGTATCAAGTGCCGCTTACTTGCAACGAATTCGGGACCTATCGCAGATTTGCGCCGCCCGCGGATCGCGCAACCTGGATTAGGGACATGCGCACCGCTTTGGAAAAGCACGGCATCGGCTGGACCATGTGGGATTACGCGGGCGGCTTTGCCGTGGTTAATAAACTGAATGGACATTCCGAGCCGGATGTAGAGATCGTTAAGGCGTTGGGGTTGGCGGTTAAGAAGTAGTTGGGTTACTCATGGTACAGAACCGGGAGCGGTAGCGACCGGGTCAAAGACTCATCTTTCGTCACGACGCCTACATCACGTGCGCGAGTACTTAGAGACTCCAAAGAAAGACCTTATTCGACTCATGCAGTGAGTGGCTGGACCCCGTCGCTACCGCTCCGGGTTCTGTAGCCCCAACGCCTTCACATACCCCTGGTTCACCCGACAGTTCGCGAACTTTATCCGCTCGAGATAATCGCTGAGCGCCTTTTCGACTTTCGCTTTCGGCGGCCGATGCTTTCTCACGTCTTCAAAAGTAGTTCGCGGCCCGTCCGCAAAGGCAACGATCGTGGCCCAATCCTCCGGCGGGTTTATCGAGACGGGGCATGAGGTCGCGTCAAGTTTCTTGTAAGGCCAGAAACACCAACCGATGTCATGCGCTTCGAGCAACTTGCGAAACGAATCGATCCATTCATCCGTGTTCTCGCCGGATTCGCCCATCCAGATGGGCACATTGTATTTGTCGCGAAAGGTTAGATACTGCTGAATCGCATCCTGATTCACGGTCATCCAGTATTTGTGAAAAGTGTAGACGAGCCTGGGATCAAAAGGCGGTCCGAAAACTTTGAAGTTGCCGTCCCACTGCGCGCCGCCCAGAAAGATGACGTGGTTCCGGTCCACCTCTCGGATGCCCGAAATGATCTTGCGGTAGAGCGGCTCCAGCTTTGGGTTGATCGACGCAGTATCGAAATAATGAGCGATCGGCTCGTTGAGCAGATCGTATCCGATGACCGTGGGCTCGGTTCGATAACGAGCGGCGATCTTTCGCCAGAGGCTAACAGTCAACGCCTGGCTCTCGGGACTTTCATATAGAAACGGATAACCAAAACTGTCGTCGATGTTGTCCCCGGTCTGACCGCCGGGCGCTGCGTGCATATCCAGAATTACGAAGAGACCTTCCCGCCGGCACCACTCGACAACTCTATCTAACAGTTCGTAGCCCGGGCCCTCCAGTCTCGGGACCGCTTCGTCTGAGACAAACAGCCGGTAACTGAAAGGAACTCGCACAGAGTTGAATCCGGACTGCTTTATGAAGTGGATATCCGCTTGAGTGATGTAATTGTCGCGATAAGTTTTCCAAAACTTCCGCGCCTCGTCTTCCCCAACAAGTTCATTGATTGCGGTCTGAATCAAGCGAGGTGAACTGGTGGTCTTGAACTTGAACATATAACCTTCGGGCAGCAGCCAGTTGCCGAGATTAGTGCCCTTCAAGCGCAGCGGTTTACCGTCCCTGGAGATCAGATCTTTCCCGCGCGTGCTGACGAATTTCGACTGACTATGGCTTGACACTGCCAGAGTCAGCAGAAGAATGATTCCGCACAGCGCTTGTTTTTTTTCGCACCGCCTCATCTGTTCACTCCCTTTTGTCTCATCAGGCAATCACGAAATCAGGCTGGCGCATAGTATTTGACTTCGCCACGCAGACGCAAGATAGAACCAGAGAAGGTAGTGCCCTGACTTGCAGGGGACAGTGCCGCGGACAGCATGGAGTCAGTACCGGGAGCGGTAGCGACCGGGTTCTCAATCGACGCGGCGATCGAGATGGCCAGATTGAAGACCCGGTCGCTACCGCTCCCGGTACTGACCTCATCACGCAAGGATGATTGTCGCGCTGATAACGAAAACTTCGTGATAAGATGCGCGCCGCCAAACCAAGCTCAGAGAGGTCAACATGAAATTTCGCACTAGAGTTTTTGTAATCTGCTTCCTGGTTCTTACATTGGCGACCGCGGTTAACGTCGTAAGCGCACAGACGCGCAAACCTGAGACCACGACCAAACCAACGATCGTCATCGTTCATGGCGCGTGGGGTGGCAGTTGGGCCTGGCGCCAGGTCGAGGCATTGCTCCGTGAAAAAGGTTTCAACGTCCATCGGCCGCAGCTTACCGGCTTGGGTGAACGCGTGCATCTCAGCCGGCCCGATATCGGTTTGAGCACGCACATCGACGACGTCGTTAACACGATATTGTATGAAGACCTTCACGACATCATTCTTGTCGGCCATAGTTACGGCGGCATGGTGATAACTGGCGTAGCGGATCGCGTGCCCGATCGAATCCGCCGGCTCGTTTATCTGGATGCTGTCGTGCCCAACGATGGCGAGAGCCTGGTGAGCGCTGTCGGTTCGCGAGCTGATTGGTTGAAGCCCATGACCAAAGGCGATTACATCGTGCCCAGTTGGGTAAAGCCGGATCAGCCGCCACCCCATGACGTACCGCAACCCCTCAAAACTTTTACCGATCCAATCTCGCTCAAGAATAAGGCTGCCATCAAGGTTCCCGCCACCTACATCCTTACGGTGGAGGCGGGTAAAGAAGCGAAGGACGATGACTTTTGGCCTCAGTCGCAACGCGCGAAACAGCGCGGGTGGCCAATCCTGCAGCTGACAGCGGATCACAACGCACAATGGTCCGCCCCAGTGGCGCTGGTGGAAATGCTGGCAGCTATTCGTTAAGGACTCCCGGTTACTCCATCCCCAGTGACTGTTCGCGCGGGCAACCGTGGGTGCTGGGGCAAAGGCGCGGATCTGAGTGGCACCTATATCAAATTCGCGGGACGCGAAAATCATGTGCACATCTACCCTAATAACAACCTGTGAACACTATCGACTCGCCTAAAAACGCCTCGGGACCAGATTCAAAATCGCGTGACGGCTTTGAGTTGCTCCTGATAAGCCTCTTGATCTTATTCCTGGAGCTGGCCGCCATTCGTTGGTTCCCGGCGCACGTTCTTTACCTGACCTTCTTTACGAATGTCGTTCTGTTGGCGTGCTTCCTGGGAATGTCTGTCGGCTGTTTGGCCGCCGGACATCGCCGCAACTATCTGACATGGACTCCCCTGCTTCTGGCCGTTGCTTTAGCCGCAGCGCATGCAGTTGAGATTAGCAGCGGCTGGTTCGCGAAGTTCGTGGACGTCGGTAATCAAGCCTCGCCGCAGCAGGTCTTCTTCGGCACCGAATATCACAGTCAGGATCTGTCGCGTTACGCCGTTCCGGTCGAAGTGCTCTGTGGTTTTTTCTTCTTGATTATCGCGCTCGCGTTCATTGGTCCAGGCCAGGAATTGGGACGGGCGCTCAAGCGCTGGCCCAACCGGGTGCAAGCTTATACTTTGAACATCAGTGGCAGCATCGCCGGCATCCTTCTGTTTACGGCTTGCTCCTGGCTCGAGTTGTCATCGTTTTGGTGGTTCTTACTGGTGGCGGTGGGGCTGAGTTACTTTTTTTTCATCCCCCCCGGATCACGTTTACCGCGACGAGCGTTCAGTTGGAATTCAATGGCTACCGGATTGCTGCTTGTGGCCGTGGTAGGCCTGGCTGCGTTCGTGCCCAGACATGACGATGCTGAGGGCCCCCGGGAAACGCAGCAGTTCTGGTCGCCTTATTACCGAATTGATTTTAGGAAAGCGGACCTGTCGCTTTCGGTGAACCTGATCTATCACCAGCAAATGGTTTCCCGAAATCAGAATTTTCCGGCCTATGCGCTGCCGCACCTGCTGAATCGAGACGTCGGCCGAACGCCCTTCGCTGACGTGCTGATAATCGGCGCCGGTTCCGGTAACGATGTGAGTCGGGCGCTCGAGTGGGGAGCTCAACACGTCGATGCCGTCGAGATCGACCCGGCCATTAATCGTCTCGGCCGGCAGTACCATCCCGACCGCCCTTATCAGGATCCGCGAGTTGAAATTCATCTTGATGATGGTCGCAACTTCCTCCGCTCGACTCCCCGGAAGTACGACCTGATCATCTATGCCCTGGTCGACTCGCTGGTACTGCACAGCGGTTACAGCAACATCCGTCTGGAGAGTTTTCTATTCACGCGCCAGGCTTATGAAGACGTCCGTCGTCACCTCAAGCCCAACGGCAATTTCGTCGTCTACAACTATTTTAGACAGGGCTGGTTGGCAGCGCGTCTGCAAAAAGGTATTGAGGAAGCGTTCGGGACGGGGAACACTTTAGTACTCACTCTGCCTTACCGAAAAGTCATCGAGCCCGAGCAGGCGACCTTTGGAGACTTCACAGTGTTCTTTGCGGGCGCGACGAGCGATCTGCGAAACGCATTTGCACGCCAGCCTGATTATTGGCTGCGCAATGACCAACCACCCGGGCCCGGTTCACCGAATGGATTTCAACAGCCCACTTTGGCCGGTCAAACGACAACTGACGATAAGCAAGCAGCGGCGTCCCGCTGGCAACGTTTTGGATTAGCCACCGTGTTACCGCCTGCGGGAAATCTGCGCGTCGCGACTGACGACTGGCCTTTCCTTTATCTGCATAAGCCGATGATCCCGACCCAGAGCTGGCGCGGAATGCTAATCATGGGCGGACTGGGGCTGCTGCTGATTTTTCTTTTCCTGCCCCGGCAAATCGCGAACGCGGCGAAGGCCCCAGAGATTAAAACGCAACGCACTGCGCTGAACGTTCAGCTCTTCTTTCTGGGCGCCGGATTCATGCTGGTTGAGACGAAAGCTGTGGTCGCGATGGCGTTGCTGTTTGGCAGCACCTGGGTAGTGAACTCGGTAGTTTTCTTTGCCGTCCTGTTGATGATCCTAGGGGCCAATTGGTGGACTCTTAGGTTTCAGCCCAACCGTTTGTGGCCCTATTACGCCGGCTTGCTGATAGCTCTGATACTCAACACCGTGGTGCCGCTCGATTTCTTCCTGGGAATGAACCGCGGCATTCAGATAATCGGCTCGGGACTATTGGCGTTCGCGCCGATTTTGTTTGCCGGCGTCATCTTTGCAGCCTCGTTCAAACGGACCAACGAACCTGATCGAGCTTTCGGTATTAACATCGCGGGCGCCATGCTTGGCGGACTCGCGGAATACAGTTCAATGCTGCTGGGGTTTCAGTATTTAGTACTGGTGGCGCTGCTGTTCTACGCGCTTTCTGCAATTGGATTGTGGCGAGCGGAGACAGCGGCAGTAGACGAACCGTCACCCGACCCGTTGGTCGCCGAGGTGTAGCTAAATCCGAGTCTGGTGATGTCGGTACCGGGAGACCTGATGGAGCGCGACATCCCTGTCCGCCAGCGTGCGCAGCACGCTCATCAGCCGCGTCAGGTCTTCGTTCAGCCCGCTGTTCGCGCTTCGCGCTCAGGCGGACAGGATGTCCGCGCTCCATCAGCGCTCCCGGTAGGACTCCATGACCTAAACACTTTACGAAAACGGCGCAGTGAACTTAAGGCAGACAGGCGACGGCACCTGGGCCACCTGTCCCGCAGAGACGAGCCGGCCGGTCTTTTGATCAACCCGGAAGACAACGATGCTGTCGGAGTTTTGATTCGCCACCAGCAGAAACCGCCCCGAGGGATCGATGGCAAAGTTGCGTGGCGTCTTGCCCCGAGTAGATTCGTGGCCAACGGTGGTGAGTAAATTGTTGCGCGGATTGATCGCAAAAATCGCGATGCTGTCGTGGCCACGATTCGAACAATAAACAAATCGCCCATCCGGCGAAACATGAATGTCGGCGCTTGAGTTCGTCCCTTTGAAATCCTCCGGCAGAGTGCTTAAGGTTTGCAGCTCTTTCAAACTTCCCTTCTCCGGATCGCGCGCGAAGGCGGTTACCGTCGAATGCATTTCGTTAAGCACGAATAGGTTTTTGCCGCTGGAGTCAAAAGCCAGATGGCGCGGCCCAGCCCCCGGCTTGACCTGCACCCAGGGTGGTTCGTTTGGCAGCAACTTTCCGGTTAGTTTGTCGAACCGGAAAATCATAATCTTGTCTGTTCCCAGATCGCATGAGTACGCGAAACGGTTCACCTGATCAAGCACGATGGAGTGCGCATGCGGACCTTCCTGACGCTCGCGGTTTATGCTCGAGCCCGCATACTGCTTCAGGTCAGTAGCCTCGCCCAAACTGCCGTCGGTCCTGGCGGGAAGGACGCTCACGTTGCCTCCTGTATAATTCGCTACCAAGACAAATCGGCCGCCGGCTTCCACGTCCACATAGCAAGGGTCCGCGCCCAGCGATGGTTGTTGATTCAAAAGCCGCAACTCTCCCGTCGCTTGATCGACAGCAAAGGCGCTGACGGCCCCGCTTTTTTTACCCGCAAAGTCCCCCACTTCATTGACGGCATACAGATAACGGCGGCTGGGTGCGAGCGCCAGAAACGAAGGGTTGACTACACCCTTCGTGTTGGAGACGTGCTTTAACTCTCCCGAAGCGAGGTTCAAACGATACAGATAAATCCCTTCACTCTTGCCCGCAGTGTAGGTGCCAATGTATACGAGCAGTTCGCCGGTGCGATCAGCACCAAGCACGCGAGCCAACGGAAGCTTTGGCATCACCAGCGCCAGACCGCCAAGGCCGGCAAATTTTAAGAACTCGCGCCGCGCTGGCGCGCTATTAGGTTTGGGGATCACGGGTTTCGGTTTCTCCTCCAGGATGTCTTTTGGATTTTTCTCTGCGTTTCAATAAGGTCAGTACCACCCGGGTGAGCGACCGGCTCGTCGCCCGCCGAACTCGACCGCGTCGTGGATTGAGGACCCGGTCGCTACCGCTCCCGGTACTGACCTCATCACTGTGTCAGAAGCCCGCGCGTAAGCAAGGGCAACGTTCGCGACCGTCGCCTGTCGGCATTAAACAATAGTTCATCCAATTTATTGAATGAAGCATGCTCGCGGGTGTGGCCCTCCCTCACGGTCGGGCTTGTGACACTCTCGGCTTCGGATTCTATTTTTCGAAAGCGATATTGTCGACCACCAGCGTCCCTTTCTCCAGGAGGCATTTATCACAGTGCACGCCGATGGAGATGGAGGTTAATTTCTTGAGGACGTCTTGCTTGAGATCAAGCGGCATGGCCCACTCTGGTTGGCTGAAAGAGTCGAGTTTGAGTTTATAGGTGATGAAACCCGGAGACACGCGAAAGCTCGCTGAGGGATAACCCGACTCGAGATTTGTGCCCTGACCGCGCGTAATTAGTTCGAGTCTTATGTTCTGGGCGCCTTTGGCAAAGACGCGGAGTGAGATGAATTTATAGCCGCTCACATCGTCAGGCACGAGTTTGCCGTCCTTCTCGGGCTCTCCGAACACTTCCATATTGACTCCTTCCCACTGGTTCGGGATGCGCATTTCGTAATCGAACGCAGCAGCGATATCGTCACCCGTCACCCGCGCAAGCGCCGGGGCAGGCGGATTCGCATTTGCCAAACCACGAAACTGCGGGGGGTTTGCGGCGTTTTGGGAATATTGATTCAATCGCACCAACCCGCCGCGCTTACTGATGGGCCGCCCGTTCTGCGCGTTCTGAAAGTCCGCATAGATCAGTTTCGAAGCGTCGGACTCGGCAGGCTTCGAGGAATTCTGGCCGGGGACCGAGCCAATAATCAAAAGGATTGAGACCGTCAACCCCAAAAAGCGAAAAAAAACTATTCTCTTCATCAAAGTTTCCTCCGAAATTCCAGATTCAGTCGGATCGCGGACATCCTGTCCGCCCGCGCGCAGCGCGCGATCTTTCTAAGACAATTCCTTTACAGGGTATGAGCGGGCTCCGCCCGCTGGCGGACAGGATGTCCGCGATCCGCTACGACAACTACTCAGAAATCGCACGGTGAATTCAACGCCGGCACGTGCGCCGGAACTGTATCCTGAAATCTAACAGACCTTCGTCGCAGGGAGGCGACCTTCGCTTCAATCTCTTCAGGCGCGAGTATTTTCTTTGCCTCATGGAACACCCAATCGATGTCCTCCTGATAATGGCGCACCACGCTGGATTTCACGGTCGCGTCCCTGATAAACCAAAGATTGAAATTAATCGACATCGGCGACCGCGGATAATATTGTCCGCCGTGCTCGGCCAAAGGTTTGCCGTCGATGAAATACTTAACCTTCCCGCCCGAGACCTGCGTTACCAGTGTATGCCACCCGGCAATGCTGCCCGTGCTCGTGTTAAAGACGTTGTCCTTTTTCCAGTTCGGTTCCGGACTAAAGGTCCTCCAGGAAGTTGTATACAGAGTAGGCCCCACACTGCCCCATCCGCCATTTGGCAGATACTCGAAATCAAGTTCGCTGTAGTCAGGATCCCATGGCGCCTTTAGAGGGCTGATCGTATAAAAGCTCTCTACGAGTTGATCTCCGCTGGGGCCGTCAGTCGGCAAATCGATGAAGCGAACCCGCGCGGCATATGTGCCTTCAAGATATTTACGTTGGTGGCAGATCTGGGATTGGTGCGTATTGGTTCCCGTGCCGTCGGTGGACGAAACCATCCGCAGCAGACGATTCCCGCGCTGATCCTGATCGGCGGGAAATGACACGCCCTTGTTTCCCCAGACGGCGCCGGGAATTCCCGGCCATCCCGGCGCGGTACGAATAATCCAGCCGTGTTTGGCGAGTTGTCCAAAGTTCGAGTAGGTGAAGTCGTCGAAGAGCGTTTGCGAGGATGCTTTCGTGCGATGACGGACCTGTGAAAATGCTGGAGAGGGAACAAGAAATATCATGAATGAAGCGAGACTCGCGCTTCCAATTGCGAACAAGAGCCTGAGGCAGAGCCTGGTCTGAATTGACATCAAAGACGTCCTCGCGTGGTACCTATAATATTTGTTTGGCGTCGAACAATTAGGATTCTTTCCGAAGTCTCGCTGGCGGTCAAGGACTAAATTTGCTGCTTCTGCTGGGAACGCGGACGGCCCGTCCGCAATTAGTAGAAGCGCTGGATTCATTCAAAGGAAACGGACGCCTGTGGTTTTGTGCGGGCGAGACGTCCGCGCTCCCAGCGGTTACGGGTCGATACATTCCTGAACCCGCGAATAAACGCTCTCAAAGATCGTCCTGGCCTCGTCATCACGTTCTGCTTCCGCGATCACGCGGACGATCGGCTCTGTATTTGAACCTCTTACCAGAAACCATCCGTTCGGTAAGCTCACCTTCACGCCATCGCGCAGGTCCAACGGATACGCCGCAAACTCCTGACGAACCATTCTAAGCACCGCCGAGATCTTATCCGAAGGGCAGACCAGTTTCTCCTTAATCATAGCGAACCGCGGCAGAGTATTTACCAGCTCAGTGATCGTCTGGCCGGTTTCCGCTAACAAATGCAGGATGAGGGCCATCGCAACCAGGCTATCGCGAGCAAAATTCAGGCGCGGATAGATTACGCCGCCATTGCCTTCGCCACCGATCACGGCCTGTCGCTTCTGCATCTCTTCAGTAACGTTGACCTCACCAATCTTCGACAGAAAAAGTGGACACCCAAACCGGCTGGCTACTTTTTGCAGCGCGGACGTGGTCGATAGATTGGCCACGACTGGTCCCGGGGTCTTGCCCAGGACACTAAGCGCCGCCAGCAGGAGCGTGTACTCTTCGCCAATCGCCCGGCCCTCTGCTGAAACGATCGCCAGGCGATCGGCATCCATGTCCTGGGCAAAGCCAACGTCCGCTTGATGTGCTTTCACCGCGGCGCACAGGTCGCCGAGATTTTCCGCCAGAGGCTCGGCCGGCCGAGGGAATAATCCGTTCGGAGTTACATTGATCGTGAAGACTTCCGCACCCAGCGCCTCGAGCAGTTTTGGACCCACCAGCGAGCCGGCGCCGTTGCAGGCATCAAGTACGACCCGGATCTTTTTCAGGCGCGCCGGTAGTGGACCTAACTCATCCAGGATCGTCTGAATATGAAGATCGGTGGATCCTTGAGCTTCGGCAACTTCCCTCATTTCCGCGCCCGCGACCCGCGT
Organism: Blastocatellia bacterium; assembly: GCA_033857635.1. Classification (GTDB taxonomy): domain Bacteria; phylum Acidobacteriota; class Blastocatellia; order Pyrinomonadales; family Pyrinomonadaceae; genus UBA11740. Next base: position 64,411 of record JAWVDF010000025.1, on the reverse strand, counting down.
GTATTCGCCCTGATGATAAATGTCCAGCATCTCGCGCGCCTGACCGGTGTTTAGAAAAAATCCGCCCCGGCCAATGAACTTCAGGGCGTTCCATTCCGCTGGGTTGTGGCTTGCCGTAATAGCAATCCCGCCGTGGGCCCGATGATGACGAACCAGCAGTTGAATAGTCGGCACAGGGCAAACGCCGATATCGAGGATGCGGCAACCGCTAGAGAGCAAGCCTGCGATGACCGCCTGTTTGACCATCTCGCCAGAGGTACGCGGATCCCGCCCGATGACGATTGTACGCGCGCCGACATAGGTGCCGAACGCTTGCGCAAACCGCGTCAACAACGTGGGCGTCAGTGAATCGCCAACTACTCCGCGCACGCCGGAGATGCTGATTTTCAGAGTTGGTATCGGTCGCATATTTTCTGACGCGTAGCCGTGTCATCGGAATCTCAAGAAGAGAGTTCCTGACAGGATTCACATGATTTACATAATTCAGCGAAGAACGGGCATCGCTGACTGAGCAAACGAGCTAACTCTTTCCTCACGGCATCTTGTAAATCCTGTGAATCCTGTCACTGCTTCTTTCCCCGTGTGATTTCGGCAAGTCTCAGTCTCACTTATTCAACCTATCGCGCGCCCAATCAAGCAGGTGCCTCGCCTTCGTCGCGTCGTCCGCTTCGACAATAATGCGAATCAACGATTCCGTGTTGGAAGCTCGCACGTGTATCCAACCCTGGGGTAAATCCACCCTGATACCATCGGTCAGATCACAGGCCAGATGCTCACCCTCGATCGCCACTCGAAAGTCCTGCAGCACCGAGTACAGATGATTGGGCTCAATTGCCAGGTTGTACTTCAACATTACCAGACGCGGAAGTTCTTGAATGAGACTCGAGACCGTCCCACCCAAGCGCGCCAGGCCTTCAAGAACTAATCCGATGGTGGCGGCGCTGTCATGGGTCAAGTGGACTTGCGGAACCATCACGCCCCCACTGCCTTCGCCTCCAAGGACCGCGTTATGTTCGAGCATGGCCTCAGAGATGTAAGTCTGTCCGACCTGGGTCCGCACAACGGAACCGCCAAAGCGCGCAGCGATTTGTTCTATAGCAGCCGTGGTCGAAACGTTCGTCACAATCACGCCGGGGCTTTGTTCGAGACGAATGCGTGCGGCCAGAGCGAGAGTCAACTCTTCCGAGAGTGGCTCACCTAGTTCAGTCACGATTCCCAATCGCTCTCCATCAGCATCATGAGCAAAACCAACGTCGGCATGGCCGGCTTTAACCACGGCGCTGAGTTGCGCCATGGTCGCCGGTGTTGGCTCAGGCCGATGCGGAAACGTTCCCGTAGGATCGTCATTGATCGCCAGAACTTCACAACCGAGTTCCGCCAGCCAGCGCGGAATCAGTCTGGAACAGGCACCATTACAACAATCGACCGCAACCTTGAAGCGCCTTGCCTTAATCAGGGGAGTGTCAAAGGCGTCTTTTAGTAATTCGATGTGGTGCTCGATCGGATCCTGGCTCTGGATAGCGGGTTGGATTTCGTCCCAAGCAGCCTTGGTGAACTCTCCCTGATGAAAAACGTCCAAGAGCTCTTCGGCTTGCAAAGGATTCAAATAAAGCCCATCGCCGCGGACAAACTTCAGCGCACTCCATTGCGCGGGATTGTGGCCGGCGGTGACGGCAATTCCACCGTCAGCCCCGAGCCATGACACGGCCGACTGAAGACTGGGTGTAGGACAGACACCAAGATCAATGACCTCGCAACCCGTTGCGAGAAGTCCTGCCACAACTGCCGAGCGCACCATTGGTCCTGACGATCGGGTATCACGGCAAACCAGAATGCGGCCACGATCGAGATACGTAGCAAAGGCCTGCGCGAATCCGACTGCCACTTCGGGCGTGAAGGTCTCGCCGACAATGCCACGCACTCCGGTGATGCCGATTTTTAGCGGTTTCATGAATTAATCATAAGGATCATGCAGTCAATACCGAGAGGAGTAGCGACCGGGTCATGGTCCTGACAAAGGCGACTGCGTGCATCGCGACCCGGTCGCTTCCGCTCCCGGTACTGACCTCATGGTAGTGGCCCAGCTTAAGTTTAAGAGCCACTTGTTACTGGGAACGCGGGCGGCTCGCCCGCAGACCGTGGCCAGGCATACCTTTGAAGAGAACGCGTTCGCGCTTCGAGCTCAAATGCGGGCGAGGGCGCCCGCGTTCCTAGTAGCAAATGGCCTGACCCAATCAGAAATCTCAAACTGACCCATTACCAAGCCCTATTACTATTGACCGGCTTCAAGACCCATCATACAATCTCTCGACCCACAAGAGTTCGATTTAATGCAAAAGAATTAAGGAGCCGATCTGTACGGCCCACGATCCAGGGGTGAGTCTCAGGATCGTGGTCTGCAAACTCAGGAAACGCCATGCGCAAATACTTATCAGCACTCGCACTTCTAACACTTCTTAGCATTAATGTCATTCCCGGATTTGCACAGGCGCCGGCGCCTGATGCGGCCGCGGTTGATCGCCGCGTCGAATCACTCCTGGGCCAAATGACGCTCGAAGAAAAGATCGACATGCTCGGCGGTGTAGACGGCTTTTTCGTCCGCGGCTTTCCCCGACTCGGCTTGCCGCGCTTAAAAATGGCGGATGGGCCAATCGGCGTTCGCAACTTTGGGCCAGCCACGGCCATGGCCGCCGGCATCGGTTTGGCAGCGACCTGGAATCCGGCCATGGCCGAGCGTGTAGGAACTGGAATCGGCAGAGATGCGCGGGCCAAGGGTGTCCATTTCCTGCTGGGGCCGGGCGTGAACATTTATCGCGCGCCGATGAATGGACGAAACTTTGAATACTTTGGTGAAGATCCTTTTCTCGCTTCGCGCATCGCGGTCGGCTATATCAGAGGCGTGCAGAGTCAGGGTGTGAGCGCCACCGTCAAACATTTCATGGGAAACAACTCGGAGTTTGATCGACATAGAACCGACTCAATTATTGACGAGCGCACCATGCGCGAGATCTATCTGCCGGTATTCGAGGCGGCGGTAAAGGAAGCTTCCGTCGGTGCGATCATGGATTCGTATAACCTCACCAACGGTATTCATCTCAGCCAACACGCCTACCTCAACACGGACGTCGCCAAAAATCAGTGGGGCTTTCGCGGCATGATAATGTCGGACTGGACCTCTACCTACGACGGCATCGCGGCGGCCAACGGCGGACTCGATCTTGAGATGCCCTCGGGAGCTTTCATGAACCCGAAAACGCTCCTGCCCGCCATTCAACAGGGCAAGGTTTCCGTAGCCACCATTGATGACAAGGTGCGGCGCATCCTCCGCACGGCGATTCGCTTCGGCTGGCTTGACCGTGACCAGACCGACCCGTCCATCCCGCGCTTTAACCAGCAGAGTCGCAGTGACGCGCTCGCGGCCGCGCGCGAAAGTCAGGTGCTGCTGAAGAACGCCGGCGGGTTGTTGCCGCTGGATAAAGGCAAGATCAAATCGGTCGCCATTCTCGGACCGAACGCGTATCCCGCGGTGCCCGTCGGCGGCGGCAGCGCGCGCGTGGAACCGTTTGTCGCCACCAGTATTCTTGAAGGAATCAGCAACTACCTGGGCACGGCGGTGCCGGTCCATTACGCGCGTGGTCTGCCCAACCTGGGTGAGATGGCCGATGCAACCAGTTTTTCGACTGAGGCTGTTAACGGACAGCCAGGCCTGAGTGCGGAATACTTTGCCGGCGATGATCTGCAAGGCAAGCCGTCGACAGCTCGCATCGAACCACACATAAATTTCCGAGCGGGGGCGCGCGAGTTCGCACCGGACACTCTCTCATCCCGCTGGACCGGCTACTACCTCGTCAAACAGCCTGGCAACTACGACATCTTCATCGCCTCGAGCGGAGAAGACGGCGGATATTATCGTTTGTATCTCGACGACAAGCTGGTGTTCGATAGTTGGGCGACTGCTCCCACGGCCGTGGCCCAGGCCAGGGTGCCGCTCGACGCTGCGGCGCACAAAGTGGTGATAGAGCGCCATGGCCGCTCTCGTTGGATCGGCAGCCGATTTCAATTCGCGATCAGTCGCAGCGGAACTTTGGTTGATGCGGAAGCGAAGAAGCTCGCGGCCAACGCCGATGTCGTGGTGCTCGCCGTAGGTTTCGATCCGGGGTCTGAGAGCGAAGGCGCCGACAGGACATTCAACCTGCCGCCGGGACAGGATCAACTAATTCAAGAGATCTCCGCAGTCAACAAGAATACGATTGTAGTGCTCACGTCGGGTGGGAACGTGGCGACGAGTGCATGGCTCGACCAGGTTCCGGCGCTGGTTGAGATCTGGTATCCGGGTCAGGAAGGCGGCAGAGCTTTGGCCGAAGTTCTCTTCGGCGAAGTGAACCCTTCGGGACGACTGCCGGTTACCTTTGAGCGCAGATGGGAAGACAATCCGACGCACGACAGTTATTACCCGGCGGCCGGCACGAAACGCGTCGTGTATAAAGAAGGCGTCTTTGTTGGTTATCGTGGCTACGAAAAGAACGGGACGAAACCTCTCTTTCCATTTGGCTTCGGGCTGTCCTACACGACTTTTAAGTACAGCAACCTGGTAATCAAACCCATCGCCAACGGCGACTCAACAAATCCGCGGTACGAGGTTTCCTTCAACGTGAAGAACACCGGCAGTAAGGAAGGCGCGGACGTGGCGCAGGTTTATGTGGGAGAGCCGCAGGCGAAAGTGGCCCGGCCGGCCAAGGAGTTGAAAGGCTTTACGAAAGTGAGTTTGCGTCCCGGTGAGACTAAACGGGTAACGGTGCCTCTCGATGGCCGCGCGCTGGCCTACTATGACGTCAACGGAAAACAATGGCGGGCAGACGCGGGCAATTTTGAAGTACTCGTAGGACGCTCGTCGGAACAGATCGAATTGCGGGGAAAGCTGACCCTGGCTAACGCGTTGACGATCGGGAACGGGGTGCAGAAAAAGTAACTCAATCAGTCAACCTTAAACGCAAAGGACGCAAAGTTTTCCGCAAAGATCGCCAAGGAAGATTTCTTTGCGTCCCTTTGCGAGAACCCTCTGCGTCCTTTGCGTTCAAATAATCTCTCATGACCTCACCCGCTGGTTTTGACACGACGCTAAATCGCTAACGCGGACGAGACCCCAGGGAAATCTTAACCGGCGCGCTATTCCACGCTTCCACCTTCAAAGTCGCAGCGGCCTTCCCTAAATCCTTCACCTTATAAGTCGCCGTAATCTCCCTCCGCTCACCAGGCAGAAGGGAAACGTAGTTGTCCTGCCAAACGACGGGCAGGATATCGCGTTCACTGTTTCCCTGCTTTATCTGGAGGTGAACAAAGAAGGCCAGACTGGGACTGGGGTTTGAAATGGCCACGCGCGCGATCTCTTCGCCGCCACGACGCACCGTTCGACCCGACACAGCCAACTTCACCGCGGGAAGCTTTTCGAGCTGAGTCATATCGGCGTACGAACTCACCGGAGTGTAGAACCACTTGGTCTTCTTCGTATCTAGAACATCATCGGTGGTCGACAGCCAGTAGAAGTTGGAACTAACGATCTGACCAGAGGCGTTCTGCAGAGTGAGTTTGAGAAAGTAAATCGCGGAAAGATCTTTTATTTCGGGCAGGGAGAAGGCTTTGACGTTACTGTCCGCGGCCAGGTCCATCTCAGCTACTTTGGAAAATTTTTCCGCCAGATTGATGTCATACACCTGCGCCGTCAACCTCAAGTTTCGCTGAGGCTGATAAGTGGTGTTCACTGCCACAACACTCTTGTCGTCATAGGAATACTGCACGTGGATCGGCTCGCAGGCCTTCTTAGTTCCAAAGTAACCCCCGGCAGGCATCAGGTAGTAGTCATAAAGATGCCAGATCAGGGAAGGCCAGGCGTTGTTCAGCATCCACTGAATCACCCCGGTCGATTTGTACCGGTTGCCGGCATAGGCTTCAAACATCGCCCGCTGGCCTTCGTAGGTCATCAACTGTGACTTCGCCGCGTAATCCCTCACATCTTTCGCCGCGCCGTAACGGCCATTTAAAGCAGCCGTAAACACATTGATGTTTTTGAACTGGCCGCCGCCGGCGTGATAGTTCCAATACTCATCGATGGGCCACAGGTGTTCTTTCGGTATCATCCGCTCCAGGCTTTCGAGCGGCGGCACCGCCGGTCCGGGACTAATCTCGGTGGCGAATCCATGAGCGCCACCCGCCTCTCTATCCAACAGCCAATATGAAGCGGGCACCCATTCGTATGGTCCTTCCATTTTGACTCCGGAGGCGCCGCTGAACTCGGCCTTCTTCGCCGTCGCCGACGAGATGAACGGATTGGGCCACTGATATTTCTTGAGAATGTCGACGTACATCTTCTCGACGTCGGCAGGCGGTGGATTATCGCTGCCATTGAACCAGGCCAACATGCTCGGATGGTTTCTTAAGCGCCTGATCTGATCTGCCTGCGACTTTGCAGCGATCTCATAATCTTCCTTGTCCCAAACCGGACCTTCCCGATAATCGTCGCGATGCTGCCAGTGTTCCCAATGCGAGCAGCAACACCAACCAGCCATGATCAGGATTCCATATTCGTCGGCGAGATCGAAAAAATGATCTGGCTGAAGCTGCCCTTCCAAACGAATCGTATTCAGGTTCATGTCTTTGACATACTGAAACTCTTGCTTCAGACGTTCGGGCATTTCACGAAGAAACATGTCTGAGGCCCAGCCGCCGCCGCGGATCAGTATGTTCTTGCCATTGATCTTAAAGACCCGGTGGTCCTGCTTATCCAATTCGGAAGTGATCTCTCGAACACCAAAGCGCGTATTCTGGCGATCGGAAATCTTGCCGTCCGCGGTGAACTCCATTTCCAGATCGTAAAGGTTATGCGCCCCGAGATTCACCGGCCACCAAACGCGCGGATGAGCGAGATTAAGTTGGGGAAACTGATCGGGCGTGAAGGAAACCAACCTCGTCTCCTGAGGTCCGAGTTTGATTCGTTGCGAGAATCGAACGCTCTCAATGCGCCCACTCAACAGGCCTTCGACTTCATGATCGGTGGCGTTGTGCGCCTCGGCATTCACGGTCAGATGCGCAGTCTCAAGCGCGGGCAGATCGAAATGCGTGACGGCCTGTGGATAACGGAGTGTGACCGGGCCGCTGGTGGTTAGATAAACGTCGCGGAAGATGCCCATGTTCTTGTCCGGCGGCATCGGATTCCAATCCACCCAGGTCCAACCGAGATCGTCGGGCAAAGCGGGGAATACTTCGACTGCTAAAGTATTCAGTTCGCCCGCGCGGGCTATCTCGCGGATGTTCAATTCGTGCAAGCGAAACGTGCCGGCGATTTGATCCGAGCCGGCAATCAGCTTGCCGTTGAGCCAGACGTTGGCGCGAAAATTAATCCCATCGAGATGCAGCCAAATGTTTCGATCGCGAAAGCCGGCCGGCAGCTGAAATTCAGTTCGATACCACCAGGAAACTCGAAACGGGCTGTCTTCGGGCATCGGCCGCAGCGAGAAATTGGCCCCGATCGGATAGTTGCAGCCCGGCATCATTCTTAGATTCATCCCAACGAAAGGATCGGGATAGACCTTTCGATCGACCAGAGTCCCGACAACCGTTGAAGGAACCTTGGCGGGATACCAGTCGCGCGTGTGAAAGTCCCTTTGCGACAGCACGTCGCCCTTTTCTTTGAGCTGAGCAGAAGACCGAATGGCCCAGCCTTCTCGTAGAAAGATCTTTGTGGGCCGATGTTGCTGGCGTTTGCTCTGGGCCATCGCCGGCGCGATAAGTCCGATGAGTAAGAGGACAAGACTTAAGGTTAGTAGTCTAAACATAGTATTGAAGTTCTCATGCCAACGGCGCGAGGACACCCTGTCCGCCTGAGCGCGAAGCGCGAACCCTCCTACGAAACCTTCCAGCAAAGTCAGAGCGGGCGTCGCCCGCTGGCGGACAGGATGTCTGTCTTACACCTTCGCCGCAACTACTAATCAACCGGATTTGGTACGTCAGCAGCGAAGGGCCAACGCTCGGTATACCACGACCAGATCAGAAAAAAGATCGCGCCGAGGGCGAGCGTGCCCAGACCAAGAACTATCACCGGCCACGGCGTAGTCGCAAAGATAAACACCCACCCGATCAGCGCGATAATGCTGGGCAGCGGGTACAGCCACATCTTGTAGGGACGCGGCATGTCCGGCGCACGCTTCCTCAGCAATATAAGCGCAAAGATCTGACCGATGAATTGGACCAGGATGCGGGTTGAAATTAGCGCGTCAATAACAATATCCAGCGAGAAGAAGCTGCAAATGATCGAGATTGTCCCGAGCACAATCAGCGCGACGTAAGGAAATCGTTTCGTCGGATGAAGTCGCCCGAACACTTTAAAGAAGTAACCATCGAGCGCCGCCGCGTAAGGGATACGCGAATAGCCGAGCAACAGTGCGAACACCGAGCCGAACGCCGTCCAGAGGACCATCGCCGTAAAGGCGGTCGCGATCTTTGGCCCATAGATCTTTTCCATCATTAGCGAAATCACGAAGCCAGATTCAGGGTGATCCTGGTACGGCACAAACTCTCGCCAGGGCACGACACCGATAACTGACAGGTTGATCGCAAAGTAAATAATCGCCACCGCGACTACGCTAATAATGATTGAACGTGGAATCGTCCGGCCCGGGTCCCTGACCTCGTCGCCGATGTAACAGATGTCGTAATAGCCCAGGTAGTCATAAACGCCGACGCGCGAGGCCGCGCCCAAGCCGAAGAGAAAACCGAGCGAGAAAGTAAACGCGCCCGGTGGGAAATCAAAAGCGCGGCTAGCCTTGAAATGCATTGCTCCGGTGACCACAACTGCCAAAGTGGTGAGCAGGGTCCCAATCCACAAACTGATCGTGATCTTGCCGATGGAAGTGATGCGGCGATAAAGCAGCACGATATTAACCACGCCCACCGCCGCGGCTACCATTAGAGTCTGCGGCCCGGTAATTCCCTGCCAGATATATCCGGTGTATCTGGCAAAGCCGATGTAGCCCGAGGCTATTTCCAGCGGGCCGCTGAGAATGAACTGCCAGATAAAAAGAAAAGCCATGAGGCGGCCAAAGGTTTCGCGACCGTAACCCTCTCGCAGGTACAGGTACGATCCTCCCGATCCGGGCATGGCGGCGCCGAGCTCGCTCCAAACCATCCCGTCAGGAATCGCGATTAGCACCGCGACAATCCATCCCAGCATTGCCTGGGGACCGCCGAGCGCAGACATCAAAAGCGGAATCGTAATGAACGGGCCCACGCCGATCATGTTCGACATGTTCAGCGCAGTCGCCTGCAACAACCCAAAGCGTCTCAGCAGAGGCGCGCCTTCTGTTCCAGCTTTCCGGGATTCAGATGCCATGGAGAATATTGAAACTGCGTTTGAAGCTCACATCATATCCGAAGATGAGGTTCTGTAGAGAGGAATATTTGCGTTGCGTGAAATTAGCACGGGCGCCCCCGCAGCTTTGCACGAAAAATACTTCAACAGTCCGAGTCAGCGGACGACCGACAATAGCCCAGCAGTTTAGAGTGTCAAAACTTCGGACGTGCGCCTAAGGGAACCATTTCTTAAACGCAGAGGGCGCAGAAGGTTTTCGCAGAGGTACGCAAAGTAAGGCGCTTCTCTGCGGGCCTTTGCGAAAACCTCTGGACGGCTGGTACAGAACCGGGAGCGGTAGCGACCGGAATAAGGACTCAACCTTCAACCAGAAGTCGTGTGACGCGTTTGTCAGTCGCGTGTGAGCCTGCAAGCTTGCGCCTTGATCCCGCTCGCTATCGCTCACGGTTCTGTACCGATTCATTTCGAGGCCCCAGCACTCAAGAGGTTGTGTCGGAAGCCCGACCGTGAGGGAGGGCCACACTGGCGATCACTCTTGAGTCAAGGAACTGACGAAGAACGATTGTGTTGATGCCAACGGGCCCGTCTCGAGCGTCGCCCTCGCTTAGGCACGGGCTTCTGACACACCATCCCTGGAAAAATTCTGTTTGACATTTCTTTCGGTGAAACGTACCTTTCGCACGAATCAAGGGACGAACTATTTATGGCTTCACGTGCCAGAGCGCGGACATCCTGTCCGCCAGCGGGCAAAGCCCGCTCACGCCTTGTGATAAGAGTAACGTTGCTGGAAAGTTCGCGCGGCGCGCTTAGGCGGACAGGATGTCCGCGCTCCGTTCGTTCGGCGTTTGCCCAAACTAGCAGTTGCCACAAACCCTGGGGAAAAACATGAGACGAAAACTTTTTGTCGCCACAATAACTTTGCTGCTGGTTGCTTCGTCGGCCGCGGCACTTCATCGAAAAGAACCATCACAGGCCGCGACGAAGACTCTAGCTGAACGGCTTGGCTACCCTCGCGACGCGAAACTTCTGATCGTGCATGCCGACGATCTCGGGGTGGCCCATTCTGTTAACAGCGCTTCGATCAAAGCGCTCGAAGTCGGGCTGGTCAGTTCGGCTAGCATCATGGTTCCGTGCCCCTGGCTTCCTGAAATCGCAGCCTATGCTCGTGCTCATCCGGAAATGGATCTCGGGTTGCACTTGACGCTCACCAGCGAGTGGAGTCTCTATCGTTGGGGTCCCGTTCTGGGAAAAGAGCGCGTCCCCACGCTGCTGGACAGTAGCGGATATTTTTATCCTCTGGAGAGCGAGGCGGCCGCGCATATGGATGTCAAAGAGGTCGAGGCGGAGATTCGAGCGCAGATCGCGCGGGCCCGAGCCCTTGGCATTCAGCCTACGCATCTGGATTCGCACATGGGCACGCTTTACCAAAGCAAGGCCCTGTTCGAAACGCTTCTCCGAGTGGCGCGCGAAAACAAATTACCTTTCAGAGTTTCGCAGGAGTGGTTTGCCAGGGCGCCTTTCATGCCGTCCTTGCTTGGCCCCGATGACGTCGTGCTCGACAGAACGATCAGCATCGAACCGACGGTGGCTCCCGCTGACTGGGCCAACTTTTACGCGAAGGAAATCAGGAACCTGCAACCCGGTGTTACGGACATGATCGTGCACCTGGCATTTGCAGACGAAGAGATGAAGGGAGTCACGTCCGCGCATCCCAATTGGGGCGCTGAATGGCGGCAGCGCGATTTCGACTTCGTCACCAGCGATGCCTTTCGCAAGCTGCTCAAGGAGAACAACGTCAAGCTCATTACCTGGCGCGAGCTGGGCAAGTTGGTCGGGAAGACCGCTAGCTGAACCGTTAAGCGACAAGACATTCTGTAACTCGCCATGAAGAGTGTCAGAAGCCCGCGCGTAAGCAAGGGCGACGCCCGCGACCGTCGTGGATCGCATCAACACACTGGGTCGGATTTTCTTAATCGAGCGTGCTGTCGAGTGCTGCCCTCCCTCACGGTCGGGCTTCTGACAGCTCGCCGTCCGATACGTCGGGCCACGCGCCATGAGCCGCGTAAGGGAGCGCGAACATCCTTGTCCGCCTGAGCGCGCAAGCGCGAATAGCTCTTTAACGGGTTCATGGGTGAAGTATGAGCGTGCTGCGCACGCTGGCGGACAGGGATGTCCGCGCTCCATTACGCGGCCACTGACGGCACTTGATTATCAGAAACTAGTCTGCCTTTACTGCTTGAATATCCTCTGTCAATAGAAGACAATAGCGGCGCACTTTCAATCGATCCCTTCCTAAAAAAGGAAACAATAATCCGATGAGAATAGTGGCCCTCGGGCTTGCGGTGGTTGCCCTATCACTTTGGCTCGGCCTTCCCGTTCATGAGGCAAAAATCGTGAGCGGTTTCCCACCCCAGTCGCTCGAAAGAGGATCCGTGGCCGCGGACATCGACGATAGCGAAGTCTTTCTGCAAAACACTCTGCGCGCCAAAAACACCGAGCGCGACAACTCGCAAAAGATCGAAGCCCTGCTCAAGCGCATGACGATGGAAGAAAAGGTCGGACAAATGACCCAGCTCGCCATCGGCATGATTGCGAAGGGCAGGGACCAGGAGATCCAGATTGATCAGGCCAAACTTGATAAAGCAATCGTGAAGTATGGTGTCGGTTCAATTCTTAACGTCGCCGAGCAAGCCCTGACGGCTGACAAGTGGCATGAGATCATCGGGCAGATTCAGCAGACCGCGACAAAGAAGACGCGACTCGGCATTCCGGTAATCTATGGGATCGATTCGATTCATGGGGCCAACTATGTTCAGGGCTCAACTCTTTTTCCCCAGGAGATCGGCATGGCCGCAACCTGGAATCCTGAGCTGATGAAACGCGGTTCGGAAATCGCCGCCATGGAAACGCGCGCGGCAGGTATTCCCTGGAGCTTTTCTCCGGTGCTTGATATCGGGCGTCAACCGCTGTGGCCGCGCTTCTACGAAACGTTCGGCGAAGATCCCTACCTCGCAAAAGTAATGGGCGTAGCTTTCGTCCGTGGCATGGAAGGCACAGACGTCAGCTCGCAGGATCATGTGGTAACCAGCTTGAAACATTACATGGGTTACAGTTTTCCGCTCAGCGGCCGCGACCGCACGCCGGCCTGGATCCCGGAAAATTATCTGCGCGAATATTTCCTGCCGACCTTCGACGCCGCAGTCAAAGCAGGCGCCCACACAGTGATGGTCAACTCCGCGGAGATCAACGGCGTTCCCGGCCACATCAATCATCACATCCTGACTGACATCCTGCGTGATGAACTCGGCTTCAAAGGATTTGTCGTTTCTGATTGGGAAGACATCAAGAAGCTAGTCAGTGTCTGGCACGTCGCGGCCAATGAGAAGGAAGCAACACGGATGGCGGTGATGGCCGGCAACGACATGAGCATGGTGCCGCTCGATTACAGTTTCGCTGATTATCTGATTGAGCTGGTTAAGGAGGGCTCAGTGCCCCAATCGCGTATCGACGAAGCAGTGGGCCGGATCCTGAGAGTAAAGTTTGAGCTGGGGCTCTTTGAGAACCCTGGGCCAAATCCTGCGCTTAAGTCAAAAATCGGACTGCCCGGTTCACGACAGGCCGCTCTGCAAGCAGCGCGTGAATCGATGACGCTGTTGAAAAATACAAACAACCTGTTGCCGATTTCAAAGGGTCGAAAAGTGCTCGTCACTGGGCCTACTGCCGACTCGTTGATCTCCCTCAACAACGGCTGGACCTATGTCTGGCAAGGTTCTGAAGAGTCACTCTATCCGAAGGACCGCCCGACCATTCGTCGAGCGATCGAAGCGAAAACCGGAGCGGCAAATGTGACTTACGTTCCCGGCACGAAGATCACTCGTGGCCCGGGAGGGTCAAACAATACTCCTACCGACGTGGAATCCGAAGTCGATATTCCAGCAGCGGTGCGCGCCGCCAGTGGCGCCGACGTAGTTGTGATTTGTCTTGGTGAAGGGTCGTACACAGAGACGCCCGGCAATATCACCGATCTAACCCTGGGTGAACCGCAATTGAAACTTGCCGAAGCCATTCAAGCCACCGGCAAGCCAGTGGTGCTGGTGCTGGTTGAGGGACGTCCGAGAGTCATCAATCGCATTGTTGATAAAGCCGGAGCCGTGCTGATGGCTTACAACCCGGGCAACGAGGGAGGACAGGCAATTGCTGACGTGTTGTTTGGCGATTTCAATCCGTCGGGAAAACTTCCCTTCACTTACCCGCGCACACCGAATGGTTTGATTACTTACGATCATAAGGCTTTCGAAACCGAAGACACCGCCTTCGGCAATATGGCCTTCAAGCCGCAGTTTGAATTCGGACAGGGGTTGAGCTATACAACCTTTGCCTATAGCGATCTGCACCTGGGCCAAAAGACGATAACTGGAAACGCGGATCTTTCGGTCAGCGTTACCGTAACGAACAGCGGCCGTCGTGCGGGTAAGGAAGTGGTCCAGCTCTATGTAAGCGATCTGGTGGCCTCTCTTTCGCCAGCGGGAAAGAGGCTTAAACGTTTTGCGAAGATCTATCTGGAACCGGGCCAAAGTCGTACCTTGACCTTCAAGCTGCGTCCTGAGGATCTTTCATTCATCGGCGCCAACAACAAACCGGTGGTGGAGCCGGGCGAGTTTGAGGTGATGATTGCCGGACTGAAGGACAAGTTTACGCTGAAATAGTCTTGCGAGGATTTCTAGTCAGTGGGCAAGACCGATCCATGAATTCACACGAAATTTCACGAAGAAGCTTAGTGTTATTTAGTCGGATTTAGTGGATCGTCTTACTCGTATTTCAAACTACAAAACCAGCACTGTCCAGAGGGCCGCCGGTGAGTTCGTTCGTTCAAAATCGTCGCCAAATTAGTTGCAGGTTGTCCACTGTCTGTCGGCCATTCCGGTGCAACTACAGGACAAAAAGGAACCCCCGAAGGAGTTGAGACTGATGGTGAGATTTGCAGTGTTCTTCCTTTTGATTTGCCTTTTTAGCTTCAATACGGTCGCCCAGGATATTAAATCACCCGCCGGCAAGTTGTCGCTTTCTTTTGCCTTGACCAACGACGGGGAGCCCACTTACCGGCTGTCAATCGGGGGGAAGCCGGTCGTCCTGCAAAGCAGGCTGGGGATTGAGTTGAAGGACCTGCCCGGCTTGACCAAAGGCTTCGCGGTGGTTAGCGCGGACGTTTCGGACACGGACGAAACGTGGGAGCCGGTTTGGGGAGAGGTGAAACGAATCCGAAACCGTTACAGGGAGTTGACGGTCACGCTGCAACAAGCTTCCCCCAACAACCGAAGGATGATCGTCAGGTTCCGCCTGTTCGACGACGGACTTGGCTTCCGCTATGAATTCCCTGAACAGAACGACTTGAAGTATTTCATCGTCTCGGACGAAAAGACCGAGTTCAATCTCACGGGCGACCACAAAGCCTTCTGGATTCCGGGCGACTACGATACCAACGAGTACGCTTACTTCACCACGCGTCTTAGCGAAGTGGACGCTACGAAGGGTAGCGCCGCGCAGGAAATAGGAGTCAAATCGATCGCCGGCGCCAACGTCGTCCAGACTCCGCTGATGATGAAGACTTCCGACGGGCTGTACATCAACATCCACGAGGCGGCCCTGGTCAATTACCCAGCTATGGATCTCTCGGTGGACCGGCAGACGTTCCGGCTCTCTTCACACCTGGTGCCCGACGCGGTGGGCAATAAGGCCTACATGCAAGCGCCGGATAAAACCCCCTGGCGCACGATTATAGTGAGCGACAAGGCGGCGGACATTCTGGCTTCAAAACTCATCCTGAATTTGAACGAGCCTTCAAAGATCCGTGACACGAGCTGGATCAAGCCCCAGAAGTTCCTGGGCATCTGGTGGGAGATGCACGTCGGCAAGGCCACCTGGAATTACTCCGACGTCGGCAACGTGAAGTTAGCGACGGCCGACTGGGCCAGTCTGAAACCCAACGGCAAACACGGCGCTACCACCGCGAACACGAAACGTTATATAGATTTCGCGTCGAAGCACGGATTCGACGGCGTGCTGGTCGAAGGCTGGAACGTGGGATGGGAGGACTGGTACGGTAAATGGAAGGAAGACGTGTTCGACTTCGTGACCCCGTACCCGGACTTCGACGTCGCCGAGCTCCAAAAATACGCAGCCGAAAAGCGAGTGAAATTGATCATGCATCACGAGACTTCGGGCTCGGTGACTAACTACGAACGCAGGATGGACGAAGCCTATCGGTTCATGAAACAGCACGGCTACGACGCGGTGAAGACGGGCTATGTGGGCAAAATCATTCCGCGCGGCGAGCACCACGACGGCCAGTGGATGGTCAATCACTTCGTCAGGGTGGCGGAAGCAACGTCCCGCCAGCGGATCATGCTGGACTCACATGAGGCGGTGCGCCCGACCGGGCTGCAGCGCACTTACCCGAACTGGCTCGCCTGCGAATCCGCGAGGGGCAACGAGTTCAATGCGTGGAGCGTGGGCAACCCTCCCGACCACGAGACGATCTTACCGTTCACCCGCCTGATGGGTGGGCCGATGGATTACACGCCGGGAATTTTCCAGATCAAACTCGACTACTATCAGCCGGGCAAGAAAGAACAGGTGCACACCACGCTGGCAAAACAGCTGGCCCTGTACGTGACGATGTACAGCCCTTTACAGATGGCGGCCGACTTGCCGGAAAACTACGAGCGGTTTCTCGACGCGTTCCAGTTCATTAAAGACGTGGCGGTTGATTGGGACGACACCAGGATTCTGGAGGCCGAGCCGGGCGACTACCTCACGATCGCGCGCAAGGCCAAAAATAAAGACGAATGGTATATCGGGGCAATCACTGACGAGACGGCGCGGACCTCAACCATTCCTCTCAGCTATCTCACTCCGAAACGCTGGTATGTGGCCACCATCTACGCCGACGCCGCCGACGCCCACTGGCAGAGCAACCCGATGAAGTACCAGATTCGGAGCTTTCTTGTGAATGACAAGACCACGCTGGCAATCAAACTGGCGAGCGGCGGCGGCGCGGCGATCAGCCTCAAACCAGCGTCAGCGGAAGAGATTAAGAAATTGAAGCCGTATGACAGCTCACGCTGATTTCGAAACGTCCGGCAGGTAGTTTTGTTTTGGGGGACTCCTTCAAGCTGCATCAGGATGGTCTCTCATTTATCCGCGCAAACAACAATT
This sequence comes from Blastocatellia bacterium, assembly GCA_033857635.1. Lineage (GTDB taxonomy): Bacteria > Acidobacteriota > Blastocatellia > Pyrinomonadales > Pyrinomonadaceae > UBA11740. The sequence continues at coordinate 47,835 of JAWVDF010000025.1, read as the reverse complement.
CGGTTCCAGAGCCTGGCGAGTTTGAAGATATCAGGAGCGGAATGAAAGACAGTTTCGAAGTGCAGTGAGAACGCACTCGGAGGAGTCAACTGAGCTATGGCATCCACCTAAAGGGGAAGAGTTTGCCTGCGTCCACGGGATCCAACTTTACCCCCAGTAACGCTGCGGCGCGCGAAAGAACCGGGTCTTGCCGGGCACGAAGGTTTTCGCCGGTTGGCAGTGAGAGCTCATCCGGCGTTACTCCCACCTGCTCGAGGCTCTTTCCATCCGACATGACAATGTCGGCATCCGTTACGCTCGCCGCGTACAAGACCACTGTATCTAACCCCATCTGGTGAACGTGCAAACGGCTTCTCATCACCTTTCCTGCGGTACGGTCACCCAGCACCGTGCCTCGTTTTTCCATCTGCATAACCCGCGCAAAAACCTCCGAGGCCGATGCTGAGTCGCTATCGACGAGGATCACCAGCTGGCCCTTGAAGCCACTAGCGCCCCGGGTTTTTGCAACTAGTGGTTTAGTCTCCTTGCGCCGCTTGACGTCGCCAACTGTAACATCATGATCAGAAAAATTGCCGATCAGGCGCAGTAGTGTCTCCTCGGCGCCGCCGCCGTTGCCTCTGAGATCGAGGATCAACGCCTTGTGCTTTTTCGCCTTATCAACCATTTCATCTACCCCATCTTTGATGAGATCAAAATGAGGCATTTTCCAGACAAACAACTCACTGCCAAATTCTTTGAAGCGATGCGCGTTGACAATGTCTGCGTCCTCCTCCTCTCTCCAATACCGGTTAAGGTCGATTGTATCCGTAAGGTCAACTGTCTTTTTCCCAGTTTGGATCCTGGGTTTTATTTCTAATTGGCGCGGCTGCTCGCCGGGGCTTTGCACCAGCATCTTCACGATGGGCCGCGGTGCCAACTGGTAGTAGAGATAATAGAAAATCCAGAGGTTTGCTTTATTCGGGCGAATCCCATCAATCGACTGCACCCGGTCACCCGGCCGGAGGCCCTTTTCATAGGCGTCGCTGTGGGGCTTTACCTCGGTGACATAACAGTCGTCGCCAAAGGTTTTCATGAGCCAGCCATAGTCGATGCGTGCTGATCTTTGAGGAGGAACATAAGAGGTATGTGAGTCGTTGAATTCGAGCAACGTCTGCGCAATGATGCCGAACACCTCGGCATTGGACTTAGTAAGCTTCATCTTGTCCTCGGACAGTTTGAAGCGCGCATCAATGTCAATTCCGCGAAAGCCAGGATCATAGTAATTCTTTTTGATGTCCTCCTTGACCGTCTTTAACATCGTCACTCCTCGCTCCCGGTCCTGGCTGCCGAATGACTGTGAGCGAGCCGGTGCTGCAACAAGGAGCAGTAAACCAGCCTGAAAGACTATGGACACGGCGACAGTCCGAATAGCAGTAGAAAATAATTTGGTTCCCTTCATGAAGCCGCTCCTGTAGTTCTGTCGGAAGAAATAACTCAATCGATGGTTGGACGATTATAGACCTAAACGATTGGTCGCATCTACCTACCCTTATGAACCCTGCAGGATCATGAAAACTAATCAAGCACCAGTGCTAGAGTTTTGGGAGCTCCTTCGTGTTAAACTCCTCAGGAATCTACCGCTGCTGCCAACCGGACCATGAGGGAAATGATGTCTCATCTTAATTCTTTTCTTAATAAACGCGGGACAGGTTTTTGTTTGAACCTGCTCGTGACGTTTGCGCTTTTTCTTGCCGCCATCCCGATACAATCACAAGACCAAAAGCAAACCCGGACTGATGAATTAGACGTGATCAAGGTCACCTCCAACTTGGTGAACTTTGATGTGATGGTTAAGGACAAAAAAGGAAGAGCGATCACGGATCTCAAAGCAGAAGATTTCGTCCTCTCGGAAAACGGTGTGCGACAAAAGATCGAGTTCTTCGACTCGACTCTCGCCACCGGTAACGACCCGGGTCGCCCGGGAACCACTTCAGCGTCAACCGGATCACGGCCCCCAAGCAGTCTGCCTCGAAACATCATCGCACTGGTGCTTGATGGGCAAACTACCGAAGGGGCGAATTTGAAACACGTGCGCGACGGTATGACGAAGTATATTCGCGAGCGCATCTCCGATAGTGACTCAGTCGCTTTATTTGCCATCTCCAGCGGATTGCAACTGCTTCAGTCCTTCACCCAGGACAAGGCGAAACTGATCTCTGCTGTTGAGAAAGCTGAGAGCGTCTCCACTACCGCAAAGACCTCTGAGCAACGCGGCATTAACGACGCCATGGCTGCACTTCGAGATCAATTGGCCGCCGCACCTACTGGTGCAGTAACCACCCCAGCCGGCGGCTCCGCGGCTGCACAGGCTATGATTTCGCAACGGGTGCTTGAACAATACGTTCAGCTTCGCTCGGCGCTCAGCGCTGAACAGACACGTCCCATCCTGGCGGCGCTCGCAGCCATTTGCGAAGGGCTCCGCGCTATACCAGGAAAGAAAACCCTGGTGGTGTTTTCCCAGGGATTTGTCGCGCCTCAAGCCCTCGACTGGCAGGTACAAAGCACCATCGACATAGCCAATCGCGCGAATGTGGCTATTTACATGATTGACTCGGGCGGCTTGACAGGCGGCACTCCTCAGTCAGGAGCACTCGTGCCTTCGTCGGCGCTGTCGGGAATCTCAGGGGCGGTCAATCAGGAGAACCGCATCAGAGCGGGCGCGGGAGAAAGCATTTTTGACGTCAGCCGACACGAGGGACTAAATCGGCAACAAGACTTGTTGTATCGGATTTCAGGCGACACTGGTGGAGAATTCATAAAGAACACCAATGACATCGCCGCCGGCCTGGACCGGATCGATAGCGAAATTCGCTCCCGCTACACGTTGGGCTATCGCAGTACTAATCAGAGCTCTGACGGCAGTTTTCGCAAAGTGAAGATAGAAATCCGCCGGCCCGACGCCAGCGTAGTGGCCCGCCCGGGCTATTATGCGATCCCGCCAACTCAGGTAGTGCCCTTTTCGCCCGACGACAGAAAACTACTGGCTAGCTTTGCAAACCTCGAGGCCCATCCGACCCTGCCGTTGTCACTGGAGTTGAACCCATTCAGAACGCAGGAAGGTTTCTACACAGTTCCCCTCTCGTTCGAGATACCCCCGGGCGCAGTGCAGTTCGATCACAAGGGCGATAAGCAGCGTTTGCAACTTGAAGTGCTCGGCGTGGTGCGAGCCGAAGGCGACGACAAGATCCTCTCGCGGCTGGGCGGAAACTTCGACGTCTCATTGAACGCCAAGCAATATGAATCAATTATGAATGACAAGATCTTTTATCGTCAGGACATGATGTTGGCAGCCGGCGACTACACGATTGATTTGATTGTCAGAGATCGGCTCTCGGGAAAGGCGGCCGCCAAGCGAGAGAAGCTGGCATTGCCCGTAGCCGGCTCGGAATTCTGGGCCACGGAACCGGTGTTGAGTCGCCACGCGGAGCCGACAAAGCAAACCGCGGGAAGCGACGACGTGCTCAGTGAAGGCAACGTGCAGATCCGCCCTTCGCCCAGTCGCGAATTCCACACGACCGATAACTTAATCATCTTCTTCAACCTATATAACGCCGCCCTGGCCCACGAAACGGGCAAGCCCCTCGTGAGAGTTACAGTCACGATAATGAAAGATGGCAAGCCGGCGGTCAGGCCTGTGGATTATCAGCTTGCAGAAACTCCGGTGGAACCAATGTCGCATTTGACGTTTGCGAAGTACGTCAAGCTTACAGGCCTTGCGACCGGCAGGTACTCAGCGCTAATTGAAAGCAGGGATATCGTCCAACAGAAAGTCGTCAAGCAAGAGACGTGGTTCGTGATCGTACCGTGAGGGGCGAATGCATCAGCCGCCGCGCGATAGCCTCTGCTACGCCGACGATTCATTGCGACCCACTTAAACTCTCCGACTTCTTCCGAATGCCGCTGCTCAGCTTAATGATCGCCAATAGGTCGCGGTCGGCTTTGATTTTGTCTGCCTTAGCCTTCTCAATGTCGTTCGCTTCAAGCGTGTTGGCGTTCTTGAGCGTGGGATTCTCGGTAAAACTGTCGATCAGCTTGCAAAGCTTTACCAGCGAGCCAATCATCTCTTCGCTTTTGACTTCGGGTGGATCGTTTTGCTCCTTCTCGTCGGGCACACGCGCCAACATATAAACATTCAAGCGACTAGCACGTTTATTTACTTCAGCCGCCTGTTCTGAAACGAGCTTGTAGTCGAGCGGTTTCCGCGCCACAAGATTTCGAGCAATGTCATTGCGCAACACCTGAATGCGGGTGAAGTCCTCCTTCATGTTTACGATAGCGGCTTGCACATGTTTTTGATTGTCGGTCTCGGATGCGGCTTCCATTTCCGCCGTGCGTAGCCGGCTTTCCTTGACCTGGCGGATTCGATCTTCAAAATTGATGTTTTTGTTGGCTGGCGGCCCGGCTCCCGGGGGCGGTCCCGCTGGGGTCCCCTGGGCGAAGATTGGACTGGCCAGAGTAGCTCCGAAAACCAGCACAACCAGGAACCCTGCCAGATTGTTAAGACTAACGACTCGGCAACTCATGAGAGTCTCCTTCCAGTGATACAGGGGCGGACTTGGGTGTACGCCCTGTTTGTCCCTTAAACATTTTACGAACGGACACACGGATCCTCCCCGCCAATGCTTGCAGCCAAATCATGGCGAGATAGCAACTGAAACCTGGTTACTCGACTGACTGTTTGCAGTCACACTGATGAGTGCGTGGTCAGCCCCGATCAATTCATCCGGCAATTTCGCAATCACAACGGTGATCCAATCAAAGCTCGGCAGCCTGCCTATCCATTCTACTGCCAGCGGAAATATATGACCCTTCCCGTCATCGGCAAGGGCCGTCACGGTCGATGGGCCATCTCCCGGGTGCAGGTCCAGGTTAGCGGAAAGAAGCATCAGCCTGGTTGTATGATCGGAACTGAAGTTGAGAGAGTTCCTGACTGAAAAGGGATCGCGCTTAAACGTTACTGAGTCGAGAGCCAGCGCCCGGTTCGCGCCTTCGTCAGTAAACAGCACCGGCACGTTTGAAGGAGTAGTGCGTTGATAGACTCGAACATAATCGACCAGCATCTGCTGCGGAAACACCGTTGTCCCATCGGGATTCCCCGGCCAGTAACCGCCGACCGCGACATTCAGAATGATGAAGAAAGGATGATCGAAGACCCATGATTTGCCGGCGGGCAGGTCCGCAGGTACGGTCGTCTTGTACAGGAGTCCATCAACGTAAAACCGCACGACGTTCGGTTCCCACTCGACAGCGAACGTGTGGAAATCGTCGGAGAACTTCTGACCATTGGGCAATGAGTAGGGCGCGCCTATGCCGTTCGCGCCGGAGTAACCGGGTCCATGAAATGTGCCATGGACCATCGACGGTTCCTTACCGATGTTCTCCATGATGTCGATCTCGCCGCAATTGGGCCAGCCTGCCGTACCGATATTGTCACCCAGCATCCAGAACGCCGGCCAGAGGCCCTGGCCGTAAGGGATCTTGATTCGCGCCTCAAACCGTCCGTATGCCTGACTGAACTTATTGTTAGTGAGCAGCCTGGCCGAAGTATAGTCGCGAGTTATGTTGTCAGTTCCCCTAAAAGTTTCCTTGAGCACTTTGATTACCAGCTGCCCACCATCGCGATACGCGTTTGCAGTGCGGTTGGTATAGGTCTCGAGTTCGTTGTTACCCCAACCGTTGCCGCCCACATCAAAGGACCACTTGGTGGAATCAACGGCCGAGCCGTTGGGGCCATCGAACTCGTCACTCCACACCAGTTTCCACACAGCAGGATTTTCGGCGTACGCTGTTGGGCACGCAGGCAGCAACTGGCCCACAATAGCCGCACATAAGCAGGTCGACAGAAAGACGACGATCGCTCTTGCGCCAAACAAATCTCTCCGGCGACGAAAAGTTCTAACATTCATTTGAGAAAATCCTTTTTGGGCCAATTTCGATAGCCAACATCCGCCGTGAATCAGCTACAATGCAGTAATAAATACTCGGCGATTATGTCACGATTCGGGATCAAGTAGTACCAGTAAGAAACAATACTGTAGGTGCTTGTGTCACAGCAGGAGGTGATTTGATGAAGGCGTATGTGATGACTACCGGCGTGGTCTTCGCGCTACTTACCCTGGCACATCTCTTACGGATTATGGTGGAGTGGCCGCACGTCGTCAGAGAGCCGCTTTTTCTTCTCATCACGGTTGCGGCTGGAGCTCTGTGTTTTTGGGCCTGGCGTGTATTTAGACTCTTAAAGCGGCGCGACACGTAAGAGGAACAGTCAGCCAGGGAACCCCGCTCGATTACTACTGCCATATGTGGTTTGAGTTTCACAGGACTCTCTTATCAATACTTAGAACGGAGCGCGGACATCCTGTCCGCCAGCGTGCGCAGCACGCTCATCCGTCAGCCTATTGGCCACTGCGACGCTTTTTCGCGCTTGGGCGCTCAGGCGGACAGCATGTCCGCGATCCGACCTAAGCGCTGCGAAAAGATCTTGTCGCGAGAAACTAAAAACAACTTAAACCGCCCGGAATCGAAGGTGAAAACTTTGCCAACTATGAAGAGCGTCAAAATCAGCAACCTGTTACTCATCGCGGCCTATACCGTGAGCACGATTGCGCCATTACAAGCACAAGTCACGGCCCCCGCAATGGCGCCCAGCCAACTTAATCTGATGCCCGTGCCGGCGTCGGTGCAAACTCAAGCGGGGCGTTTGCCGATCACCGGCAGTTTCAATGTCGCGGTTAAGGATCACACGGACGCTCGGTTGCGCGCCGGTATCGCTCGGATGCTCACTCGCCTTGCGGGACGAACGGTTCTGACTTTGCCGAGTGACCTCGCCGCCGATGAAAGTACTGCCGCACTCGTGATCCAGTGCGAGCGGGCCGGCGACATCGTTCCTTCACTCGGTGAAAACGAAAGCTACAGTTTGGTCGTCAGCGACATGCAGGCACGGCTGTCGGCGCCGACAGTCGTGGGCGCTTTACGCGGCCTGGAGACTTTCCTACAACTGCTGCAGGGCGATCGCGACGGATACTATCTCCCCGGAATTAAGATCCAAGATCAACCGCGCTTTGCCTGGCGTGGATTACTCATCGACGTCGGCCGCCACTACGAGCCGATGGAAGTGCTCAAGCGAAATCTGGATGCGATGGCGGCGGTGAAGCTCAACGTCTTTCACTGGCATCTCACCGAGGACCAGGGCTTTCGCGTCGAGACCAGGAAGCTTCCTAAACTCCATACGCTTGGTTCTGACGGTCAGTTCTATACACAGGACCAAGTTCGAGAGATCATTGCCTACGCTCGTGACCGCGGCATTCGAGTGATGCCCGAGTTTGATATTCCGGGCCACAGCACCAGTTGGCTCGTCGGTTATCCGGAAATGGGTAGCGCTCCCGGCCCCTACAAGGTTGAACGCGGCGCGGGAATTTTTGAACCAGCGCTGGACCCGACGCGCGAACAGACCTACAAGTTTCTCGACACATTTCTGGGTGAGATGGCCGCGCTTTTTCCTGACGCGTACATGCACATCGGCGGCGACGAGAATCAAGGCAAGCAGTGGGACCGCAACCCGCAGATCCAGGCCTTCATGAAAGAGAAAGGCATCAAAGACAATCACGGGTTGCAGGCTTACTTCAATCAACGCATCCTAAAAATCTTACAGAAACACCACAAAAAAATGATTGGTTGGGAAGAGATACTACATCCTGATCTTCCCAAAGATGCCGTGATTCACTCGTGGCGTGGACCGGCATCTCTCGCAGAGGCGGCAAAGAAAGGCTACGACGGGATTCTTTCGGCCGGCTACTATATCGATCTGATCTTTCCCGCGTCGCAACACTATCTGGCCGATCCAATTCCCGCGAACAGCACGCTGACCGCCGAGGAAACGAAACATGTGCTCGGCGGCGAAGCGACCATGTGGGGTGAGTGGGTCAGTCCGGAGACGATCGACTCGCGCATCTGGCCGCGAACCGCCGCGATCGCTGAACGACTTTGGTCGCCGCGAAACGTGACCGACGTCGATGACATGTACCGGCGCTTGTCGGTGATCAGCCGGCAGCTGGAAGAGTTGGGGCTTACTCACGAAAAGAACTACGGCATGTTGCTCCGTCGCCTGGCCGCGAGTGAGAACACAGAACCGCTGCGCACGTTGGCCTCGGTAATCGAGCCGGTGAAAGAATACCGTCGCTATCAAATGCGTTCGCAAACCATGCTGAGTCCGCTGACCGGTCTGGTCGATGCCGCGCGTCCGGAGAGCGAAGCGGCTCGTCAGTTCGCCGCCAATGTCGATGCTTTCCTTTCCGATGCTCCGCGCTTCGCGCTCTATCGACCTGACATCGAGCACACTTTGGTTGAGTGGCGAACTGCCGCGCTGGCCCTCGGGCCCATGATCGATCGCTCGCCGGCTCTGCAAGAGGCCAGACCGCTGGCAAACAATCTATCGGATATCGCTGAGGCGGGACAGGAGGCGATGTCTCATCTTGCAGCCGGCGACGGCGCCACGACAGAATGGCGTGACGCACAATTGGCCAAGCTCGACGAAGCAGCCAAACCAACAGCTGCGCTGGAGTTCGTCGTTATCACAAGCGTTCGAAAACTGGTGATCGCCGCCGCTGAGTTACCCGCGCTTCGAACGACCACGCCGGCGGAATGGAAGAAGCGAGTCACGATGCTAGCCAATCCTTCCGCTAAGTAATCTGATGCGAACTTATTTTTGCGTCTTTGCGCCATGGCGCGAAACGGTTTTCGCCGTCATTCGCCGGTCCGCGCCCGAGACAAGCGGAATTCCATGCATTGCCGCCAAGACCCAAAGTCTCAGCAAGTCTTTGTTGAGTTTCTTCTGTATCGCACTGCTCATAGTTTCTTTCGCCTCGACGGTGTGCGCGACGACTGATGAGAAAGCGCCGGCGCCGATCCAATTCGTCGATGTCACTGCCGCGGCAGGTATCAAGTGGAACCTCAAAACGCTCTCGTCCGGACCTAAATATCTAATCGAAACCATGGGCGGCGGCGGCGGCTTCATCGACTATAACCGAGATGGCCTCATGGATATCTATCTCGTCTGTTACTCGCAAACCCGGCAGCCTGAAGGAGCGGGCAAATTGAGGGATGCCCTTTATCGCAACAACGGCGACGGTACTTTTACAGACGTAACCGAAAGTGCGGGCATTTCAAACAGCATGCGCGGTATGGGATTAGCGGTCGGAGACTACGACAACGACGGTTGGCCGGACCTGTACATCACCGGTTTCGGCGCCAGCAAACTATACCGCAACAACGGCAATGGCACGTTCACGGACGTGACCGCGCCAGCCGGCGTGAACAATACACTCTGGGGAACCAGCGCGGCCTTCTTTGACTATGACAATGACGGCTATCTGGATCTGTATGTATGCAACTACCTCACTTATGACGAGAATAATTTGCCCTGCACGTTTTACGAAGGCAAACCTTATTGCCTGATTCAAGATTTCAAGGGCTCGACAAGCCGCCTCCTTCATAACAACCGTAACGGCACCTTTACAGACGTGAGTGAAAAGGCAAAGATCCTGAACTCCAGGGGCAAGGGCCTGGGTGTGATTGCGCTGGATTATGACAACGACGGACGCATGGATATTTTTCAGGCGAACGATGCCGCGGCAAATTTTCTTTTTCACAACAATGGCGACGGCACATTTTCCGAAGCGGCACTAGCCGCCGGTGTGGCTTTCGATCCCAACGGCAATGCTCGCGGGGGCATGGGTGTTGACGCCGAAGATCTTGATGGCGATGGTTATTTAGAGATTTTTGTCGCCAACTTTTCCGGGCAAACAAACGCCCTGTTTCACAACGACCGCGATGGACTATTTACTGAGACAACCAATAAATTGGGCCTGGGCACTATTAGTATTCCGATGAGCGGCTTTGGCGCGCGTTTTCTTGATTACAATAATGACGGTCTGCCGGATCTCTTCGTTCTTAATGGCCACCCCTTCGAGCCTATTAACAAGTTCTTTCCCGAGACTACCTACGCTGAACCGCCATTTCTGTTCGAGAACACGGGCCGGGCGTTTCGCGAAGTCGCCGCCCAACATGGGGCGCCGCTGAAAAGACTATATGCCGGCCGTGGCCTGGCTGTGGCAGACTTTGATAACGATGGTGATCCGGATCTGCTGCTCCTGAATGTAGGAGAGCCACCGGTGCTATTACGTAACGATGGCGGTAATAGGAATCACTGGCTGGGTATCAAGCTGGAGGGGACAAAAAGTAATCGCGACGGCGTCGGTGCAAGAATCACTGTGACTGCTGGAGGTACGCGTCGTGTCAAGCAACGCCTCGGAGGCGCCAGCTATTGTTCAGCGTCTGACCCTCGTCTGTTATTCGGATTGGGATCAAATGCGAAGATAGATACTGTGGAGGTTAAGTGGCCGAGCGGACAAGTCAGCACTCTAAAAAACATTAATGCCAATCAGTACGTCACGATAAAAGAAACCCGCCCATAGCAGTCGCCCGCTTAGACTGGGCGTTGGTCCCATCGCTGCCTCGGCGGACAAGTCCGTTATCTAAACAGCTCATTCTTTACGTGTAGCGTTCTCACTTTGACACCGGTTGCGTAACGACACCGACTCCTTCAACAACCCTTAGATAACGGTTGATCGGCGCCTTCGAGAATCTATCGACTTTGCCGCTGGGCCAGCGAATCTCAACAAAGTCAACCTGGGTCGCGGAACCAAGACCAAGTACTTCACGCGGATCATGCGAAGAAAGATAACTGCCACCGGCGGTCTTCAACCGCTGATGTTTCACTCCCCCCGCTTGCCAGGTAATTATGGCGCCGGCCGCTGCCGGATTAGTCTTAGTCGCCACCAGTTGCAGACCAAGCCAGTTGTTCCGGTTGCCTCCTTCATTTCGCAGCAGCACCGGAGGCTCGCCATTATTAGCGATAAGCACGTCAAGGTCACCATCGTTGTCGAAATCACCGACGGCCATACCTCGGCCGGAAAAATACTTGCTGAAGACAGAGCCGGACTGTGCGCTCACATTTGCGAAACTCTTACCGGTGTTGTGGAACAGGAGCAAAGGTTCGCGATATTTGACGCGTGCATTACGCATCTCGATAAAATCGTCAGGATGACCGTCGACCAGGAACAGGTCGGGAATACCATCGTTGTCATAATCAAAGAAACGCAATCCCCACCCGCTCAGAAATTGTGTCGCGGGACCAATCTCGCCAGGCTCATCCGTGAAGGTTAGGTCCTTCTGATTGTGATAAAGGCTAAAAAATTCATGTTCGATATTGGCGACAAACAAGTCTTGCCACCCGTCACCATCATAGTCTGACGCGTCGACTCCCATCCCCGAACGCGCCTTTCCCGATTCGCTGAAGGCGACGCCGGCGCTCAATCCTGACTCTTCGAATTTTCCTCCGCCTTTATTGACGAACAGAAAGTTTGGCATCGTATCGTTGGCCACGAAGAGATCCATCCGGCCGTCGTTATTCACATCGGTTGCGACCACGCCAAACGACTTGCCAGGTGAGTCGGCAATACCCGACTCTCTACTCACATCGGTAAAGGCGCCGTTGCCGTTGTTATGAAATAGATGGCTCGGTCTCGGCTTGTAGTAGCGCGGGATGCAATAGTAACGCCGGTTGACATCGTCGGTGCAGAGCACGTTCAGCGTCTTGTCATAATAAACAAAGCTGGCGACAAACAGATCCAATTTGCCGTCATTGTCATAGTCGAACCAGACGGCACTCGTCGACCAGCCCGATGCGACAACCCCGGCTTTTTCGGTGACGTCAGTAAACGTGCCATTGCCGTTGTTGCGGTAAAGAATGTTTCGGCCGTAGCTCGTGACGTATAGATCGATCCAGCCATCGCCGTCGTAATCGGCAGCAGCGACGCCCATGCCGAAGGTGCCGCCGGCCACGCCTGCTTTGTCGGTGACGTCGGTGAAAGTGCCGTCATGATTGTTGTGATACAGCGCGTTCTTCAGAGGGGTGGTCGGTGTAAAGAAATCCGAGGGCCCACTGTTGACCAGATAGACATCCATCCAGCCGTCGTTGTCGTAATCCAGAAAGGCGCAACCCGGGCCAACCGTTTCCGGCAGGTGTCGTTCGTTTGAATGGGCATTGTTATGAACCCAGGAAATGCCGCTCTGCCTGGGCGGTACCTCTTCAAAGGTGATGACAGGCTTTTTAGTTTCTGAAGTCCGTTGAGCGTGGACAGTGAGACACAAAGCGGAGGTGAGAGTTAAGGCTAAACTGATCGCTATCGTCGGGATAAAAGCGATTGATCTAGTGCGGCTCTGCCGCCGCACCAGTGCGGTAAGGCTCTGCCTTACCGCGGGCACAAATTTCTTCTGCGGCTGCGCCGCCAATATCGCAAAGGCGCTAACCAGGAATGTATTTGCGCACTCCCTCGCAGCGGCATAGCCGCAAAAACCATTTTGCGTCGATCGGTAAGGCGGAGCCTTACCGCACTGGAGAGCGGCAAAGCCGCCGGCAGGTTCCAACGTTGAAAATTTATCAGACAGCACTGGTCATAGACCTTCCGCACATCGGGCGGCGGAGCCGCCTACACTCCGTTGAAGCTCGCCGTCCACTTATCAACTATTCCGGAGGCTTGGGTTCCGATGAGTTAGACCCGTCAGTTGATTGCTCGCTTTTCTTGCTCTTCAGCCTTTCAACGATTTGCATCTCTTCCTGCGCTCGTTTTTGATTCTTGATTCTGGCGAAGAGCACAGCCAGATCGTAATGCGCTTTCGGGTCATCGGGATTCAGTCTCACACTTACCTCCAGCTCCTGCTGCGCCACTGGATAGTTCTTAAGTCTAAGCCAACTGGCGCCAAGCGCCGCGTGCGCAAAGGAATATGAAGGCGCCAACTCAATTGCCTTCTTAAAAAACTCTATCGCTCGCTCGTCCTCGTTCTGTTGTTGGGCGATCTGACCGAGATAGAAGTAGGTCTCGGGAACAGTCTTGTCTTTCTGCAAACTCTTCTCCAGCCATTCGCGCGCCTCGGGAAATTTCTTTTGTTCAAGTAAGCTGTAGCCGAGAAACATCTGTGCCTGTGGACTATCGGGCTGCAATAGAACCGCGCGCCGAAAGGCGTGCTCCGCCTCGACCAAATCGGGTTTCTTGATCCAGGTGTTACCTAAGGCAATAAAGTAAGCAGGATCATCAGACTTTAGTTTTATGGCCGCCAGCAAGGTCCCATTAGCTTCCTCGTAAAGTCCGGCCCGCAAAGCTACGGCGCCAAATCGGTAGAGCGTATCCGGCGACGTAGCCGCCATCTTTCTCGCGCGGCGCAGGTAGACGGCAGCAGCATTGGCATCGCCCCTGGACTGAGAGACCTGGGCCAGCCCGAGTACCGCATCAGTTTCTTCACTGTGTTGATCGAGCGCCAGTTGATAGCTCTGAGCGGCCTTGTCTGCATCGCCCTTCTTCAAGTACGCATCGCCGAGCAAGACCAATAAAGGCGACGGCAGCGTCTGCGCTTGCTTCGCTTGTTCGATAACTTTGATTCCGTCATCGATCCGACCTTGGCTTAGCAGCAGTCTGGCGAGCATGGTCAGTGTCTCGGCATTCTTCGGATCGAGCAACAACGCTTCTTTCAACTCTGAAATTGTCTTCTGGGGCTGGCCCAACAGCGTGTAGAGATAGGCCAGATTCAGATGCGAACCAGGGAACCGAGAATCGGCGTGGACAGAGCGCAAAAAGAGTGATTCAGCCTCTTTGAGCCTGCCCTGCTTTGCGCGAATTGTGCCGAGCAGGTTCAGTGCCTGCGGTTCATTCGGCGCCGCCTTTAAGATCGCAGACAGTTCCTGTTCGGCTTCACCGTTGCGATTCTGCGAGATTAGGGTGGCTGCGCGTTCGAGCCGATTCACCAGACTATTGACCTGGGCCACGGCCGGTGAACCGCCGGCAAGGATGCAAAGGAGCACCATAAACATGGACGGTCTCCTGCTGGTCGTTATTCGATCCCGGGCAACGCCGGCTTGTCGATAACAGTCGGAAACATTCTGGCGTGTGAACACAATCATGACTTCCGCGGGCTGTTGATGAAATCCCTTTGCTCGACCAGACCCTTGCCTTCTTTGACGGTTAAGATCTTGTTTGCGCTGACGTTGGTGATCTTATCAATCACGCCGCTGGGCCAGCGAACTTCTATCAGTTCAATTTTAGTTCGTTTCTCGAGACCAAAATGCAGCCGCAGATCGTTCTGCGAGATATAGCTGCCACCGCTGCGGACCTCGTCAATCTGCGTCAGATCTCCGGAAACAATTTTCACGCGGGCGCCGATCCCGTCACGATTACTCTTCACGCCGATTGTCTTGATCAGCAGTGAATTATTTTTATTGCCGCCGTCGTTACGCAAGAGCTGAGGGCTACCATCCAGATCACCAACGACGATGTCGATGTCGCCGTCATTATCAATGTCTCCAAAGGCCGCGCCTCGTCCGACACGTTCCTCGAGCAACGCGGAGCCAGCCTTATCGGCCACCTCGGAAAAGGTTCCGTCCCGATTGTTATGGTGCAGGAACTCGCGTTGGCGGTAGTGATCTCTTTGCGGGTAGGCATGGCCGTTGGTGACGAAGAGATCCGGCCAGCCGTCGTTGTCATAGTCAAAGAAATTGGTCCCCCAGCCGACGTAAGGAAGACTTACCGCGGCGACTTTAGCAACATATGAAACGTCGTTGAAAGAACTGGGGCCGTCGCTATGGTAGAGCGTGTTGTACTCATCGTCGAAGTTAGTCACAAACAAGTCGAGCCTTCCATCATGATCGTAGTCGCCTAACGTGACGCCCATGGAACCCTGCTCTTTGCCGCTGCCGTTAACTGCCGTACCAGAGATGAATCCAATCTCTTTGAATGTTCCGTCTCCATTATTGTGGTAAAGGAAATTAGGAGTCGAGTCGTTAGCCACAAAAATATCGACGAAGCCGTCTTCATCAAAATCGCTACAGATTACGCCCATGCCGTAATAGCCATTCGGGTCTGACACCCCCGCCTTTTTTGAGACTTCCGTGAAAGTGCCGTCACCGTTATTGTGATAGAGCGAATCGCCGGCGCCGGGCAAACCTCTCGGGCCACACTGCACTGGTACGCCTTTGAATTGACAGGTGCGTCCCTGGCCGAACTCAGGTAAATGATTGAGATCGAAATCTACATAGTTCGCGACGAAGAGATCGAGCCTGCCATCGTTATCGTAGTCCACGAAGGCAGCCCCGGTGGACCAGCGCGGATCACCGACTCCCGCCTTGGTCGTTACGTCCGTGAACGTGCCATTGCCGTTGTTCTTGAACAGGTGGTTGGGCCCGAGACAGGTCACATAGAGATCATCAAAGCCGTCATTGTTATAATCACCGACGGCGACACCCATGCCAAATCCGATATCACCCACACCGGCTTTGTCTGTAACATCCGTAAAGGTTCCATCGCCATTATTGTGATAGAGAGCGCTTCTCGTCTTTTGATGCGATTTGGCGAGATCCACTGTCAGTGAATTAACAAAGTAAATGTCCAGGTAGCCATCGTTGTCGTAATCAAACAGGGCAACGCCGCCGCTCATCGATTCTGCGATGTATTTCTTCTCGGGTGAAAATACATGCTTGAATGTAATGCCGGCCTGCTTTGATATGTCAGTAAAGTGCAGATCGTTGGCCTGAGTTGAGTACGACAGGCTGCTAGCCTGTGCCTTTAGTGCCACAGTCTGTCGGAATAACCCCAGGCCTCTGAGCGAACTCTGTGTCCCTGTGGTGAATTTACCGACAGAAACACTCACCACAGAGAAACAGAGGACACTGAGGACGCACAGAGAAAGACGAGTTATGTAATCTCTCGACAGACTCAGCCGGGCCAAAACGATCATCGGAGCAATCATGGTTCACAAAATCCAACCGTTCTACTTGTCATTACTGGTTGTCTGATTTCGACTCCGAAGTTGTTTGGCGATATCGATCTGGCTTTTCCCTTCGGTCTTACGTCCAGCGGCAAGATAGGCCTGGCCCAGTTGGTAATGGACCTCAGGCTTTTCGGGTTCGAGCATTGACGCGCGTTCCAGATTTTCGATTGCACCGACGATGTCGCCTCTTTGAAGCAGAGCTTTACCCAAAGTGTACCGCGCTTCGGCGTGTTCCGGCTGCGCCTGGAGAACTTCTCGAATCAAAGTAAGCCCGCGCTCGACGTTCTGGCCCGCCAACAAAGTCTCGCCGAGAGAGTATTTGGCCTCTGTCTCATGGGGATTTAAAGCCAGCTCTCTTCCAAACTCTCGCATAGCTTCATCACGCTTGTTTAATTTCAAGTAAAGCAAGCCGGCATAGTAGTGAGCCAGCGGGGTGTTGCTGTTTGAAGTAGCGACCTCATTGAGCTCTGCGAGGGCCTTAGCGGCAGAACCGCTGGAGTAGTATTTCTCTGCCAGCAGCAAATGGACTTGCGGACCGTCGCCCGCCACTGTCTTCATTTGCAGAATTACGCGGTCAGCTGCGTCCGCCTTGCCCTGCTTGATTAAAGAGGAAGCGAGTGCGTAGTAAATATTGATGTCGGTTGGCGGCGGATCGAGAACACCGTTCAACAACTCAGAAGCTCTGACGTAACTCCCCAACCTGAAACAGGTCATGCCCAACAACATCGCGGCAAGGCGGTTGCCCGGATGGGCCTTGAGTTCGTTTTCGAGCGGCGGCGCGGCCTCCTTGTACGACTCAGACTTATAGTAAGCGAGGCCCAAATTGTAATCGAGTCCCCCTTGCTGAGGATCCCACTTCGCGGCCAGTGCGAAATGTTGTGCTGCTGCCCGAAAGTCCTGTAGTTCCGCACGCAGCAGGCCGATATTATTGTGAGCTGCGGCAACCACCTTAGCATAGTAGGACTCGCTGCTCTGCAGTTCTCCTTTTGCTTTTTCGTCCATCTCGTTCGATTCACCGACCGAGCCTGCAACTGAAACTTTGTCCGGCAACTTATTATCTTGCCGAGGCAGTGTGGCTGCACTCATCCTGTCTGGACCCTTGTACGACTCCTGCTCCATCTTGAATGCTTCAGCCTTTAGATCAGAGGCTACCTGCAGTTCTTTCTGCCCTGCGTCAGTTTGCCCGGCCTTCAGTAAGGACTGTGCGAGTCGGTGGTGCGCGGTGGTTACCTGATATTTATTGTGGGCCAAAAAGGGATTGAGCGCGATGGCTTTTTTTAGGACCTCGATTGCTTGTTCGTGCTTATTTAACTCTTGATAAGCCTGGCCCAGCTGAAAGTATGGATCGGGGTTGTTTGGCTGAATAGTAGAAGCTCTCAGAAAGCTGCTGACAGCGAGATCCCACTTTCTTTGAAAGATATAAACAACACCGAGATAGTAATTGGCCAGGTATTCATTCGGGTTGGCCGCCTGCTCAATCTTGAATTCTTCCAGCGCCTCGTTAAGCTTGGTTTGCCCTTCATCCAGAAGATAGGTGAGGCCGAGATAGTAGTGTGCACGTGGGAAACCAGGGTCAAGAGAGATGGCCTTTTTGAATTCCTCTGTCGCTTCTGGGAAAAGACCTGACTCTCGGTAGGCGCGACCGATGACGATGTGCAGTTGCGGCTGGTCACCGAACTCTTTAAGCATCCGATCGAAAAGCTGCTTGGCGGCGTCAACTCGGCGATTAACCAGGTATGCGATTCCGAGCGTGTAAGCTACATCGACGTCATGCGGCGCGAGATTCAGCGCAGTCTCAAGCTCAACCGCGGCCTTCTCTGATTCACCGAGCATGAAATAGGTCTTGCCCAGCATATGATGAGCGCCAACGTTTTGAGGGGCACGCGCCAGCGCCTTGCGCAAAGGTTCGAGACCCTTCTCATACTGCTCGGCGCCGAAGTAAGCAATCGCTAATTCTATCAGCGCCTCTTCAGAGGCCGGCCGATACAGAACATTAGCTTCAAGAGCCGGGATTGCCTTTTTGTACGCCCCCTGCGCGGAGTAGATTTTTCCGAGCCTCGCGTATCCTTCGGCAAGAATCGCGGCATATTCAGCTTCCGCCGCGGCGAGATTGCCCGCAAGTCTTTGCGCTTCCGCTGCCTCATAATGTTGCCGGAGCGCATCTTGAGGCGATTGGAAAACAAAGAGCAATAGCAAGAAAGGGAAAAAGGTCGAACCTAAATGCATTATTCAAACTCTTTGCCAGGTTATAGGGAGATTTCGATGATCTACCGCGAGCCGCTCTTGAAATCTTTCTTTTCAACCAACCCCTGACCTTCTTTGATGGTCAAAATCTTGTTCACGCTCACGTCAGTAATTTTGTCAACCACACCACTCGGCCAGCGAACTTCGATTAGATCTATCTTCGTGCGCTTTTCGAATCCGAAATGCAGCCTTAGATCGCTTTGCGACAAGTAACTGCCGCCGCTGCGTACTTCGTCTATTTGGATCAAATCGCCGGCCACGACTTTCACCCGCGCCCCGATGCCGTCGCGATTACTCTTGACGCCGATCGTTTTGATCAGCGCAGAATTATTGGCATTGCCACTATCGTTGCGCAGGAGTTGCGGCCCACCGTCCAAATTATTGATAACCACATCGACGTCTCCATCATTATCCAGGTCACCGAAGACGGCACCCCGTCCTACATGGTTCTCTAAAAAAGGAGCGCCTAGTTGGGCAGCCACTTCGGTAAAAGTTCCGCCACGATTATTCTTGTGAACGAGATTGCGCTGGCGATAGGTTGGCAACTGAGGATAGACGTGGCCGTTGACGACAAACAGGTCGACCCAACCATCGTTGTCATAGTCAAAGAACTTGGTTCCCCAGCCCACTAACGGAAGACTGACCGCGGCGACCTTAGCAGCATAGGAAACGTCGGTGAAAGAATTGAGGCCGTCGCTACGGTAGAGCGTGTTGTAGTCGTCGTCGAAATTGGTTATGAATAGGTCGAACTTACCGTCGTGGTTATAGTCGCCCACCGCTACACCCATGCTTCCCTGTTCACTGCCGTTCTCGTTGACTGCCGTGCCGGACGGAAACCCTATCTCCTTAAACGTGCCGTCCCCGTTATTGTGGTAGAGGAAATTCGGCGTCGAGTCGTTGGCGACAAAAATATCAACCAGGCCGTCGCCATCGAAGTCGCTGCAAATAACTCCCATACCGTAATAACCATCCGGGTCCGAGACTCCAGCTCTTTTCGAGACATCGGTGAAGGTGCCATCGCCGTTGTTGTGGTAGAGCGAATCTCCATCTCCGGGCAATCCCCTGGGGCCGCACTGAACCGGAATCCCCTTATATTGACACAGCTTGCCCTTGCCGAAGTCCGGCAGATTGTTGAAATCGAAAGCTACGTAGTTAGAAACGAAGAGATCAAGTTTTCCATCATTATCATAGTCCACAAACGCCGCGCCAGTGGACCAGCGAGGGTCGCCCACGCCCGCCTTCTGAGTGACATCCGTGAAGGTCCCGTTGCCGTTGTTCTTGAGTAGATGATTCATCCCGAGACACGTTACATAGAGGTCATCAAAGCCGTCGTTGTTGTAGTCCCCGACCGCAACCCCCATCCCCCAACCGATATCGCCCACGCCCGCCTTATCAGTTACATCCGTGAACGTGCCATCGCCGTTGTTGTGGTACAGAGCGCTTTTGGTTTTCCCTTTCGACTTTACCAGGTCGACGGTCAATGAGTTGACGAAGTAGATGTCCGGGTAGCCATCATTGTCATAGTCGATCAGCGCCAGCCCGCCGCTCATTGACTCGACGATGTACTTCTTCTCGGGCGAAGATACATGTTTGAAAGTAATACCGGCCTTCTCAGTAGTGTCGGTAAAATGAAGGTCACCAGATTGATTACTGATCACCTGAGAGGGAATTATGAGCAGCATGATCGTGAAAAACGAAATTAGCCGGATTCTTCTGATGAACAATGACGACCTCTTTGAGCTAGTGGCTACTCACGTAATGAAGCCTTCCGACTCCAGGGCGATTAGTTGCCAACCCTATCAGTTTACTGACGGCGCTCTTTCTCTTTGAGCTGCCGTGAGATTTCCAGTTGATGGTCACCTTCTGCTTTTCGGCCGGCCGCAAGATAAGCCCGTCCGAGTTGATAGTGAACGTGGGACTTGTCGGGATCAAGTTTGGCCGCGATTTCAAGGCTCTCCACCGCTGCTTTAATCTCACCCTTCTGCAGCAAAGCCTTGCCCAACTCATAGCGGGCATCGGCGAAGTCGGGCTTAAGTTGGATGACTTCTGTCATCAACTTGATCCCGCGCTCCGTTTCCTGACCGGCCAGCAAAACAAAACCTAGATGGTATTTGGCCTGGAGGTCCTTGGGATTCAAAGCCAGCTCAGCACTAAATTCCCGTTTAGCCTCATCGAACTTGCCCAGCTTTAGGTAGATCACACCAGCGTAGTAGTGCGCGAGGAGCACCTTATTATCCAGGGATATGGCCCTCTGTAATTCATCGAGCGCCTTTGCGCTATCGCCCTGATCGTAAGACGCCTGGCCCAGCAGAATGTGCAGTTGCGGGCTGCTGTCACCCATTGTAAGCATCTGCTGGATAACGCGATTGGCTGCCTCATTCTTTCCTTGCTTGATAAGGGAGAGGGCGAGCGGGTAATAAAGAGCAGCATTGTTGGGTTTGGCGGCAACCACTTCCGTCAATAGCAACGCGGCTTGAGGGAAGTTGTCGGTCATAAAATAGCTGAGACCCAATAGCTGTTTGGCCGCGTCATTCGCCGGATGATCTTTCAACTCGTTTTCAAGCGGCGAGACGGCCTCCTTATATAGTTCAGCCTTGTAACATGCCAGGCCCAAGTTAAAATTAAGACCCTCAAGATGAGGATCCGACTTTGCGGCCAATCGAAACTGTTCGGCAGCCGCGCCGAACTCTTGTCGTTCCGCGCATAATAGACCGATACTATTATGAGCAGAAGCAATCACCTTCGCGTAGTAAACTTGACTGCTCTTAAGTTCTCCTTTTGCTTTTTCGTCCAGCGCACTCGATTCGCCGATTGCCCCTTCAGCCAGAACCAACTCCGGGAACTTGATTTGCAGATCTGAGTTGACGGCATTAGTGAAAGCTTCTACCTTGGCCTCGTCTCTCTTAAAAGCTTTCGACTTTAGGTCAGCAGCCATCTTCAACTCCTTCTGACCTTCCTCCGTCCGACCGATCTTGAGCAACGCCTGCCCTAGCCGGAAGTGTGCGTTGGTTACTTGATAATCGTTGTGCTGCAGTTGAGGATTCAGGGCGATGCTTTTTCTGAGCACCTCGATCGCTTCTTCATTTTTCTCTAAACCCAGGTATGCCTGACCGAGGAAGTAGTAAGGATCCGGGTTGTTTGGCTGGATCTGAGACGCCTTTCGCAAGAGACCAATTGCAATATCCCATTTTCTCTCGACCGTCGAGGCGATACCCAGATAATAATTGGCGAAGAATTCCTCCGGATGCGCAGCCAACTCGATCTTGAACTCCGCTGACGCGTCGCCGAGTTTGTTTACGCCGTCTTTAAGTAGATATGTGAGGCCCAGATAGTAATGGACCCGTGGAAAACGGGGATCGAGAGCCACCGCCTTTTTAAACTCTTCAATCGCTTCCGGCAGATAGCTCGTCTCTCGATAGGCCCGGCCGATGAGAACGCGAAGCTGCGGCCTGTCACCGAGCTGCTCGATCATGCGGTCGTAAACCTGCCTGGCCGGCCCAAATCTGCGCTGCTTGAGGTGAGCCAGACCAAGCGTGTAGGCCACATCGTAATCTTTTGGCGCCAGCCGAAGAGCTGTTTCGAGTTCGCGTGTGGCTTTCTCGAATTCGCCCAACATGAAATAGGTCTTACCCAGCATGTGGTGTGCGGACGCGCTTCCGGGATCGCGGGCGATGGCCGTACTCAAGGGCGCCAGGGCCTTCTGGTACTGTTCGTTGTGGAAATAGGCGATGGCCAGATCAACGAGCACTTCCTCCGAGTCCGGTGAGTACGCCGCCGTTGTCTCAAGCGCGATTACCGCTTGGCGATAGTCGGCCTGCGCGGAGTAGGTTCTCGCCAACTTATGGTATGCCTCAGCGAGAATGCTTCGATACTCGGCTTGGGCCGCGTCGAGATTCCCGGCGCGGCGTTGCGTCTCCGCATTCTCATAATGTCGTTGAAATGAATCGCTCGGATTTTGAAGCGGGACGAGCAGAAGTAGCAGCGGGAGGAAGGTCGACCGAGAATACATTGTTGCCTTCACAGTTTGATCGAGTCAACTAAAAAGCTAAAACGGAGGGCTGAGTTAAACCAGCAGCCCTCCGTTTCAAAGTTCAGCCGAAGCCAAAGTATATCAGAAGGTGAACTTGAACCCGAACTGGATCTCCCGAGGAGCTTGCGAACTGCCCAGAGTACCAAAAGAACCATTTTGGACTTTACCAAAGTTCGGCAGCGTAGTATTCCCCTGAAACGCCAGGTTGGTTTGGTATCCGGTGAAATTTGTATGGTTGAAGGCATTGAACATCTCTGCACGGAACTGAAGGCCATAGCGCTCCTTCACTTTCCAGTTCTTTACCAGAGAGAAATCAATGTTGGTAATAGGCTTTCCTCGAATCGTGCCCCTGCCCAGGCTACCGAGCTCCCCAACCCCAGGAATAGAGAATGCTGCCGGGTTGAGCCATTGGGTCTTGTCGGATGTGTGCAGGTAGATTGGTACGCCCTGAACCAGGTTCGGACGCGGATTGAAATTGGAAGCGGTGCCATAGGTATTAACGCCCGATGTTATATCGATCGGCGTAGCACCATAGTGCGAGAAGATTCCATTGAGCTGCCAGTCCCCTAGAACATGTTGGATCAAGGAGCTCTGTTTCTTGAACAATGGCAACTGGTAGACCACGTTGCCGACAAATGTCTGCCGCCGATCGAGGTCTGAGTCACCCTTGTCGAGAGGGTAATTAAATGGATCGGTCGTGGAGTTGGAGAAGCCCAGGATGGGAACATCCGAAATATTATGCGACCAAGTGTAAGCGGCTTGGAAGGCCAGCCGTTTAGAGAAGCGGCGGTTCAGCCAAACCTGAAGCCCGTGGTAGCTGGAATTCCCAGTAGACTGAGCCATCGTAATTGCACCCAGGGTGGGTATTCTGCGATTAGCCGCAACCATCGCGTCCGAATTCACTCCCTTACGAGCCAGGGTGGCAATTTGAAATCGAGCGTCGTTCTTAATAGTCGGATCACACCCTACCGCGGCGCCACCCTGACAGGGTTGGTTCGGCGGAATCTCATTCCAATTCACGTGTCGCCGCCAGATATGAGTTCCGTGGTTACCGACGTAAGAAACCTCTAGTACCGTGTTCTTCATTACTTCGCGCGACACAGTCAGATTCCACTGCAAGCTCTCCGGGGGCCGGAAGTTCGTATCAGTGGCCTGGAATTCTGAAGTATTGCCTACACCCTGAATTTGGGTAATCAGACCAGGACCGATGGCATCCATGGTACGGCACGTCGGGCAACTAGCGAGAGTGTCCGTCGCGCCGGACCAACCTGAATTTACCATTTTCGTCCAGGGAGGATTGCCGGCCATGCGAAGGACGTCTTCAATCACATTCGTACGACTCAGGTAACGCCCGAAACCGGCACGAAGCGCTGTCTTGCCATTCCCAAAAACGTCCCAGGCAACGCCCACGCGCGGTTGGAAGCCCATGTTATAGGGTTTCGTCAGAGATCTTGGAAGCCCGTGGGTCCCGGCCATGGCGGGTGTAATCAAAGCACTAGTATAGCTCTTCCCATCGTAGAACTCAGGGATGAAGTTAGATATCTGATCGTTTGCCGTGTAGGCCGTTGGAAACTGCGAGTACCGCAGGCCCAAGGTTAGCGTCAACGAGGGGCGGACCTTCCAGGTGTCATTCCCGTAGAATTCAGTGTCCCGCCAGCGGCCCTGCGCCGCGCCAGTATGATCGGTCTCCTGATAATTAGTAAGGGTCAAGTTCCTGTCCAGCAAATCGGCTATTGCGTTGCCGGTTTTGGAGCCGTTCCCAGTGATAAAGGCGGGCGTGTTGCCGCCACCGCCGCCGGCGAGCTGCTCATTCTTGATGTTGTGACTGTAGAGCGCGCCGAATTTGAGATCATGAGAGCCGACAACTTTAGAGAAATCATCCTTCCAACTCCACAGATCCTCGTGATTCTGCCACGGGCCCTCATGCCATATGTTGTCGTATCCACCGCCGCCCCACATAAGGCTCGGTACATTGGCCGTCTGCGGGAACACGGTCGGAAATTTCGAAGCGATATCCTTGAGCAGGGCATCAGACTGCGGGCTCGTCGAAATGAGAATGTTATTACCCGCCCGGGAAAACTGGAAGTCGTTAACGGACGTTGAATTCAACGTATTGGTTAGCTTTACGGAAAAGCTCTTGCTGGGTTGGTTCCAGTCGTCCGTAAGCGTTGGAAACGGAACATCGCCCCACTGTTGAGTGTCCTGACCGTGAGTCCATTTCTCGTTAATAAAACGGACCATTAGGTTCATTTTACTGGTGACACTGATATCACCGCGGATGTTGTCCTGACGGGTCCTTACGGGCTGAATGGGCGAGCTGGCCCAAAAGTTTCCTGCACCATTGGGATCGGGAAAGATCTTCATCAAGGCAAGGCCTGCCGGGCTGAGCCTGGCTGTGGGAATCTTATTACCGGGATACGGGTTACCGGTGAATGGATCAATCGGCAAGGGATTTGTCAGCGTTCCGCTAAAGTCACCAACCTTCTCCGCCGCGGTAGGAACGTGACCCGAAACGGTCGTCCCACGATTTTCAACGCGCCATTCTTCCGACCAGAAGAAAAAGATCCTGTCCTTCTTGATAGGGCCACTAAAGTTCCCGCCGAAGTTGTTGTACTTCAAATACCCTCTAGGCTGACGGATCGAATTAAGGAAAAAATTATTCGCGTTCAGTTTGTCACTGCGCAAGAACTCGAAACCGGTGCCGTGAAAACTATTGCTGCCCCCCTTGGTGACAAGGTTGATCACCGCTCCCTGTGCCTGCCCATATTCCGCGCTGAAGCTATTGCGCTCAACACGAAACTCCACAATTGAATCTATAGAAGGGAAAACCAGCAGCGTGCGATTCGAACCGACATCCATATTGTTGACACCGTCAACGGTCCAGAGGTTCTCATTCGAGCCATTACCGTTGACCGACATGTCAACGCCGCCATCGAGTCCAGTGCCTTTGGCAGCGAAAGTCGAAGCCGGCGAAACCCCCGGCACCATCAGTGCCAATTGTGAGTAGTTGCGGCCATTCAGTGGCAGCTCTGTAACTTGCTTCTCTCCGATGAGGCTGCTCACATCTCCGCTGCGCGTTTCAACTGGCGCAGCATCGCTGGTGACCGTCACAGTTTCACTCACTTGGCCCACCTGAAGATCCAGGTTGACTACTCTGTTTTCAGACACGTGAAGGTCGATCCCGGATGCTACTGACTTCTTAAAGCCGCTCGGAGCCGTGCTCACGGTGTATCGTCCCACGGGCACGCTAACGGCTAGATAGAAGCCGTTGTCGTCGGCAGTTACCGTACGTGAGGTGCCATTCCCTTCGCCCTGTATAGTTACTTCAGCCTTGGGAACAACGGCTCCCTTTTCATCTCGAACGGTACCGCTGATACTGCCTACCGTTGTGACCTGCGCATTCGCAACAAAAAACAGAGCGCCGATCAGGACCACCAACACTTGCAAGCCAAGCTTCTTCAGCATACGAACCTCCTGGGGTTTAGCGCTCCCAGCATCCGCCGTCCGATGATCACGCGGGCTGCGAGCGAACTTCTGTGGAAATCTCAAGGCGTTGATCTCAGCGAACTCTCGACGAAGTACTCTAGGGACCTCGCGGTGTTCAGGTAGTCTAACTACTTCCCTGTGATCGCTGCTTATTAGAAAACTTAAAACGTTGTGGACCAAGCTTCTTAAGAGCAAGCTGCGGCTTCCTCTATAAAAATGGTATTAACGATGAACTCACGTAGGAACGTTATTGCCGTATCAGGACTTTGTTGCACTACCGCGCAAAAGATTTACTCCTAATGAGAAATGTTGTCAAGAACTTTTTACACCGGGAAGGCCACGCCAGGCTGGCTCGCAGGTGTGCGAGTCACGTCGCAGCACCCTTCATACTGATACTTTTCGTTGTTGAGCACAGGAAATCTGCCAGCTAAGTTTGTCTAAGAAACTGACGCAAACTTACTGGCCAGCACCAGACTCAGGGCGCCCATCAACGTAGGCTGGGGACCCAGGGTTGAGTCCATGATTGGCGTCGAGGGGAACCCCCGACAGATGCTGGAGTCCACTGAAGCTTTGAGATCCTCGACAATAACGGGCCACGCGCGAGCAATCGGCCCCGCAACTATCACCGCTTCGGGCGCCAAACCCTGAATCAGATTCGCTATGCCTATCCCGAGGTAATGCGCCGTCTCTTTCAGCGCGGTCCGGGCATTTCCTTCGCCACTCAGCGCCAGGTCCATCAGTTTTGCGAAGTTAATATCGTTGCTGCCATTGGAGCGTGACAGATTTTGATAACGCGCCAGGGCGGCCCGCTCCGATGCAAAGGCCTCCCAGCATTGCCTGCTGCCGACGGCGCATTCCACTGGTGCTCCCGAGCCGATGGTCATGTGGCCGAACTCGCCTGCGGTACCGCCTTCTCCCCGATAAACTTGTCCATCAAAGACGACACCGGTACCTACGCCTTCCTCCACCAGCACCAAAATAAAATCGCGAACCTCGCGAATTTCGGGTCGGCCAAACCACAACTCGGCGAGCGCCGCAGCGTTAGCATCGTTATCAATGCTGACCGGAAGCGACGTGGCAGCCGTCAGCTTTTCGGCGATGGGTTCGTTACGCCAGCTGAAATGCGGCACGAATAAGTTCCCGGTTTCCGGATCGACAACGCCTGGCAAGCTAATGCCGATTCCTTCAATTGTGCCGTCGCTCTTGTCGATAAACCGTTGCGCGCGATCGACAATTTTCGCCAGGGTCTTTCTCACATCCTTGTCGGTTGCAAACTCTTCCTGCTCGAGCACTCTCCCGGCAAGGTCGCTGCTGGCCATCACCGTCTTAACGGTTCCGAGATCAACGCCGATGGCGACTGCGTCGGCCGTTCGTAACGTGAGCAGACTGGGCGGACGTCCCCCTGTCGATTCGCCGCTCGCTTCCTCGATCAGCCCGTCTACGCGCAGTTCGTCGACAATGAGCGAAATCGTGGAGCGTTGCAGAGCGGTTTCGCGCGCGATATCAGCACGCGAAAGGGGGCCCAACTCGCGAACATAATTCAGCACGATCTGACGGTTTATGTCCCGTATGGTGTTAGATCGCGCCGCATTAGCTTTCTTTAGATCTATTCGTCGCACCGGGCTCCCAACGATTTGAATCCTTAGTCGCGGATTTAGAATCGACTTTTGTCGGCAAGTGCTATTAAGTAGTATAACTGCCTCGCTCAGTCAACAACTTTCTCTTTAAACTCGACTTATGTGAAACTTAAAACCCTGGATGGGCTCAGACAGGCGGTATCAGCAAGTTGATTTGTGTCGCGAACGATCAGGGCTATACTAACGCCGACTGGAGAGAACTCATGGAGGATGCAATGGAAGCGGATAGAGTCAAAAAAAATATTCGCACGTGCGGGATGCTCCTGGGTTCACTGGTCTGTGTGTTTGTCGTTTCCCTGCCCATCTTGGCGCAGAGTGTCGGCGACTCGGCTAAGGTGCAAATGCAGGAGATGACTAAGCGTGAATTGCAGCTGAACAATCTTGGCGCCGCCAAAGGACCGCCCAACGATCCCAAACGCGCGCAAGCTTTGATGGACCAGGTAACGGATGACTTTCAGCGGATTCTAACCCTCCACAACGAAATGGTTCGCGCCATCGCCGCGAATCAACCTCTCAGTCATAAGTTCATTTCCGATGCGACCGGCGAGATCAGAAAGAGGTCGACACGGTTGCAATCTTCTCTAAGGCTACAGAAGCAAGAGTCCAACCCGGCAGATGAAGGTACGGGAACGGATCTTAAAGTGATCGGGATGAAAGATGAACTAATCCTGCTCTGCAAACACATCGAGAGCTTTGTCAGAAATCCCATTATCGAAAACCCCGGGACTGTCGATGCTAAACAATTAGAAAAAGCTCGCAAGGATCTTCAGAGCGTCGTGGATATCAGCGAAGCGATCAAAAAGCGTGCGGACAAGCAGACACCTTAGTCGGCCGAACTTCTCATCACCGCTGGATTTGTCACCTGTGCTTACGATTCTGAGGTTCGTACTCAACTCGCGTTCTTTCCTGGCTGAGAGCGATTGAACATGAGGGCGATAGTTCTCGTACCAGTCAGGGAAACCTTCCAAGGAGGAAACCGATGTTCTGTCCTCAATGCGGCGTGACTCAAAACGACGAACTGAAATTCTGCAAATCGTGCGGCGTGAACCTGGACGCAGTGCGACAGGCGGCGGCCATGCGCGCCACGGGTGATAAATTCGACTGGAGCAGAACCTGGGTCGCCGAGATGTTTTTGTCTGAGAACGAGCGCAAGAGACGCAACGAACAAATTGAGCGAGAGCGCGGCATTACTCCGGCAATGAAGCGCTACACCGAAATCAAGGCTGGGGTCATCACGAGTTCTGTCGGCGTAGCAGTCATGATCGTCCTTTACGTCTTAATGCAGGGAATCATCCTGAGCGGACGTCCCTCGGTGAGCGACGCGGCGATCTTGAGTCATCTATGGGTAGCAGGTGTAATTCCTTTTTTCGTGGGTTTAGCCCTGGTCGTTAACGGCTTGTTCGTAAGCAAAAGACAGCTCGAAATTGCCAGCCTTGGCGCGCACGCCGTCGGCTCGCAGAGTGACGGAGAAACTCCTGCGCTGAGACCTGCCGACACAGCTGAATTCATTCCTCCCAGTTTTGGCGTGACGGAGGGAACGACGAAGCACCTCCGTAATTTCAGCCAGAAGCGTTAGGATTTATTGAACTTGATGCGTGTCAGAAGCCCGCGCGTCAGCAAGGGCAACCCTCGATCCGATTGCCTATCGCATCAACACGACAGTTCCTCGCTAGTTTTCTTGAATCAAGAGTGCTCGCCAGTGTGGCCCTCCCTCACGGTCGGGCTTCTGACACAGCCCTCGAAGGCTGGATCTCTTACATCCCAATATTCTTGAGATGATATCGGTTGATATCGTAATGGCGATCGACGTCTACCAGACTGATCTTTCCCAGAACCGTCGAGATGTCCACCAGAGACAACTCGCACGCTGGCGCGATTCCCCTAGCTGAGACCATCTTTCCAAATTTATCGTCAGCCACGGCCTCGGCGGCACGGGCGCCAAACATCAATCCCATGATGCGATCAATCGCGCTCGGTGGACCGCCGCGCTGGGGATGGCCCAAAATGACTGCGCGCGATTCGTACGGAGTTTCGCTGGCAATCCTTTGCGCCAGCACATCTCCAACTCCGCCCAACCGCACGTGCCCGAAGGTGTCATGACGATCATCGATCGTGATCATCTCGCCGTCCTCAGCGCGCGATCCTTCGGCGATGACAATCACCGCGTAGCGCGGGCGCTGTGATGCCGCTCGACTAAGACCCGGCGTGCCAAGTCGATCTTTCAGCATTTGAAAAATGCGCTCATAGCGAAAAGGATGTTCGGGAATCAGGATGATGTTCGCCTGCCCGGCCACCCCGGACCATAACGCCAGGTGCCCTGCGTGACGTCCCATCACTTCGACAATCTGAACCCAGCCGTGCGAGCCGGCGGGCGTGCGGGATCGTTCAATTACTTCGGAGACATTGCGGAGAGCGGTATCGAACCCGAGTGTATAGTCAGTGCCCGATATGTCCTTATCGATCGTCTTGGGGACGCCGACCACCCGAACGTCCGATTGCGCGAGTCTGGCGGCGACACCGAGCGTGTCCTCTCCGCCGCAGGCGACGACAGCATCAAGCCCGAGCTTCTTGATGTTTTCGACTACTTCGCCCGAGCGGTCTTGAACGCCGCCATCTTCCATTAGCTGCCTGAAGGGATTTGTCCGAGACGAGCCGAGATTCGTGCCGCCATCTCGATCCCATCGCCGCACCGTTTCTCGGCTTAACGGCAAAACATCGGGCAGAGGATCCAGCAAACTTCGCCAGCCATCGAATAAGCCGAAAACTTCCAGGCCGAGTTCCGACCCACGATAGACCAAACCTTTAATCGCCGGGTTCAACCCGGGTGCATCACCACCACCTGTCAGTACACCTACGCGCATCTTCAAGACCTCAAATTAACTATTTATGAATTAGAGTAAATCGTTTGGCCTGACATATTCTCATTGCCGGACTGAACTGTCTATGTTAACGGGGCAGAAAGTTTGTTTGGATTTTAAGTTGTGGTTCGCAACTTAATCACGGTCATTACCCCCGCTTGAGAAAGCTGATCAAGGACTCAAGCCTGACTTGGTGAGTGTTCGGCCCATCCGCTTACGCAAGTGGTAATGACACCATGACCAACCAGAATCTGAAGGTCGAACCCAGCCCAGGGAAATTAAATTGCGCCGGCAATCGATCTAGACAATAATTCGACGTTCATGCCAATGCGCGGACGCTATCGGATCAGTTAATGATCACCCTAGGCTTATTAGACGGAGATCACGAATGGAAAATGTCTTGACTCATACCAACGCTCGAAACAACACTCGCAGCCGCTGGCTCTGGCCGGCCCTCGTAGTTTTGCTTCTACTCTCGATAGCGTTAGTAGCCGTACCTGTTTTTCTTATCCAACCTTTTCGTCCGCAGACCGCGCGTGCTTTGGGGATCTCGTATGCGCTGCGCAGTTGGGCGCCGCCGGCTACGGCCATTGTTCTGCTTGCCATCTTTGCTTTGGTGATCTGGCAATGGCGGCGGGGTCGCTGGTGGCGTAAAGCGCTGCTGGTGTTCATTCTGCTTCTCTCAATCGTGCCCGCCTGGTTTGCGCGCCAGAACCATTTCGAGTGGATGTTCAACCCGCTAAAGAACAGCGCCTATGTCAAAGCCAACGACGCCGGTTTCGTGCGCGACTCAGACATGGTGCTCGCCGTTAAAATCAAAGACGAGGCCGTCGCTTATCCGGTGAGGTTGATGGCTTATCATCATGTCGTCTATGACACGGTCGGCGGGACGCCAATCTGCGCAACCTATTGAACGCTCTGTCACACCGGTCTGGTGTGGGAAACGACAGTCGACGGACGCGTACTGCATTTTCATCTCGCGGGCATCAACAATCAGAACTTCATCATGAGAGATGAAGAGACCGGTTCGTGGTGGCAACAGGTGACCGGAGAAGCGATCTTTGGTCCGCTGAAGGGCAAACATCTCAAGCCGATTTTTTTGGACGAGCTTACTTTCGGCGCCTGGAAGCGCGAACAGCCGCAGGGCCGCGTGCTGCGTCCCGACGACCAGATTGCCTCCAGCGGAAAATATGCTCCGCCGGATTGGGAAGACAAGATGTTGCGAGTTCCGGTAGCCACGCAGGTCAATGCGCCCGAGTTGGACAACCGCGAGCTCGTGGTGGGAATAACTATTGACGGCGTGTCCGCGGCCTATCCCGTGGCGGCGCTACAAAAACAAAATCCAATCATCGATAAGGTTGGCGGCACTCCTCTGCTGATCGTCATGGGCGAGGACGGCAAATCGATCCGAGCCTTCAAGAGGACTGTTGAAGGTCAGGAGCGGGAGTTCTTTCTCAAACCCAGTTCGTCACCACTGCGACTGATTGACGATAAAGGCACGGAATGGGATTTTACCGGCACTGCCTTGAACGGGACGCTTACGGGGAAACAGTTGACGAGAATTGCGGCCCTCAAGGACTACTGGTTTGATTGGAAGACCTACAATCCGAAAACTCTCGTTTACACTCTCGGGGAACGATGAGCATTACATTCTTCAGCTCCGGAGCGACATGTTTCAAACGTGGACTCTGGTGAATCTTCCAAACATATTCCGCTCTTACAGAGCTTATGAAGTTTCTTGTCGCGAGGAGCTATAAACATTTGGTCCCTGCGGGACTTTGCTAAGTGTGGTTCCTATTCACGCGCAAGTAGGGCACTAGTTGGGTTTGGTGCTCTTCCCGCTCCGAGAAGTACGATCCACGAAATCACACGAATCTGAACCAACGAGGTAATTCCGGCTTCGTGTAATTTCGTGGATCGTCTTACCAGGCCGACAGCAACCTCTGAAATAAACAATACCGGCTAGCTCGGGCTTCTGACACTGATCAAAGAGATCCAACTACTAATCTCTCCCCACACCCAAGGCGTCGGCCACGCGATTGATGTAGTTGAACCACGACGCGATCAGCGTAATTTGCAAGATAGCCTGATCATCAAAACCAACCCCTCGCAGCCGTTCATGATCTGATTGAGAGATGCGAGTGGCATCGCGCGTAAGCTGGGTCACGTAATCAAGCATCACCCGATCCTGCTCTGAGATCGGCGCGGTTTGATAATCCTCCTGCAGAGCCTTTACCAGGTTTTCATCTAAAGTGACGCGACGCAGAAACTCTGCGTGAGATTCGATTCAATAATGACAACGATTGGCGACTGAGACGACTGTGGTAATCATCTCGTGTTGTCGTCTGGTCAAAGGCAAAGCCGGCGACATTAGCGCACCGAAGGTGGCAAATGCGTGATGGAGAGCCTCTGGTATCAGGCTGTGCGAAGCGACGATCTGAGACGCCTGCCCGTCGGGCGTTGGATGAATCGGTTCGGCATATTCGATGGGATAAAGCTCGCGCTGCGCCTCCATCGCGCTGCGCAGCTTCTCGTCGGCTTCGGAAATAGGAATGGTTTTGATCCAAGTCATAAGTGTTCGCAAACGGAGCGTGATATCCTGTCCGCCAGCGTGCAAAGCACGCTCAAACTTTGCCAGGAAGACTCCAGAAGACAGTTCGCGCTACGCGCTCAGGCGGACAGGATGTCCGCGTTCCGATCCTTCCCAATTCGGTGAATACTCCATCGGCGTCGGTTTAGTTCAAGCTTTAGCATGGCCTTAAAATGAGGTCAGTACCACCCGCGTGAGCGGGTGGATCGAGGACTCAAGCCTGACGAGGCGTGTCTGGCCCACCCGCTCACGCAGGTGGTACTGACCTCGGGGCCAACTGCAACCCTAAAGGTTGAACTCTAACATCGAATTACTTTCCCGACCCTTTTGATTTTTGATTCCTGAACCTCCTTACATGATCGACCAGGTGGCGAATCTCGGTGGGTTTCAATTTCTTGCCGTATGCCGGCATGCCGCCTTTGCCGGTACTCACGATTAAGACCAGGCTTTTAGTACTTGTAATGTTTGAATGTTTGCGCCACCACTCGGCGTCGGTGAAGTCCGGTGTGTTATATGTATGCCCAAGCGGAGTATCGCCGGCGCCGTCGGCGCCATGACAACGCGCACAGTTGTTCTTGAACAGATCGCCAACCTGAGCCTCGCGCGATTTGGCCGCGGACCTTTTCTGAGGAGGCGTGGCCCTGGTAACCGTTAGATCAACTAAGAAAAGTGCGAGTGTAATCACAAACAGACTGACGAAGGCCAGCCGTATCACGCTTTGATTCATTCCGGACGGTCATCGCTCCTTTATCTAATCTCCGGGCGTCCGGCTTAATTCGTGAACATGCCAGTAGACGCTTTCATTGCTCATCTCAGGATGCTTGCGCAGAAACTGATTGGCTAAAGACAAGGCGCCGGGGTCGTCCTTTAGATCGGCGAAGATTTTAGCCTCGCGCTTCGCATCTTCAGTCCGGCCCAGCTTCCGATAGACCAGCATCAGATTGTAATGCGCTCCGAGATCCTCAGGATCAATCGCCAGGATCTTCACATAGCAGTCCAGCGCACCCTGGTAATCCCTCTTGATCTTGCAGAGCTCACCGAGTTGCTGAAGTGATATCCGGTCACGCGGAAAAACCGTCAGCACTTGTCTGATATTGCTTTCGGCCTGGTCCAGCAGACCTCGCTTCATGAAGATTCGCGCTTGCTGAAAGAGCGCGCGCATGTTCGTCGGGTTGGCCTTGACCACCGCATCAAGAATGTTCGCCGCCTCGTCATATTGTTCGAGTTCGATGTGCGCCATCGCACGATTGACCTGGGCCATCGGGCGATATTTTTCGTCGAGCTCCGACGCCCGGGTAAACGCCTCAATGGCCAAAGGGTATTGTCTATTATCAAACAGTGCGATCCCGTAGTTATTCCACCGCCGCCAATCAGGCATCGCTGTTTTGTCGTTTGGATTCGGCGGCGTTCCCTGATTTTCGCCGACTCGCAGCACATACTCAGTCGACGCCATCGTCACAATCGGATAGTCGACCGACTTGCCCAGCACATAGTCGCTGAACACTCGCGTGAAGCGGCGATAGCGCACGCGCGCGGTTATGCGCAGGCCGCCCGTCGCGTTACTGGGGATCTGAAACTGGTAGCGCGCCACGTCAGAGCGCCCGGAATTGATCAGATTGTTCTGAGCAAAGACGCGCGTGCGCCAGATGTGATGTTTGTCGTTATAGGTGCCGTCTGCTTTGACCAGATAAGTCTTATAGTTATGCGCCGACTCGTCCAGGTAACCGTCGGGCTTGAGAAACCCGGAATGGTAGATCGCTTTGCCGGCGTCGTTGCTGACGATGAATTCAACATAGGCCTCGTAAAAGTCGCGCAACTCCGGCGGGAACGAATGGCCGATGTTCTTGTTGGTGATCACTACCTCGGCAGTGAGGCGATCGCCGCCGGTAATTTTGAAAGCGGTGCGGTTAACCGGGGCAATGAATTCTTCCCGGGTCGCACCCGCCGATTTGCGGCGAATCGCAAAGATGTCGATGCCCAACGCATCGTTTTCCAGGAACTTCGTGACCGCGTTGAGTTGGTCCGGCCATTTGTAGAAAGTCGGAATTGCGGTGTTGGCTGTAGCCCAGCGATGCGATAGCAGCGTGCCTTTCTTAGCTGAAACGTCGAAGAGCGGCGCAGGCTCGCGCTTCATGTGACAGGAGTTACAGGTCTCTTTGTCGCGCACATAGAAAGGATGCGGTGACTCTTTTGAAAATGACGACTGCTGCAATTCGTCGGCGACCATAAAAGCGCGCAGGAACTTGTAGTCGTTCAACTCGCGCGGTACTTGTGACTTATGACAAGCGCCGCAGAATTCAGGAGTCTTTAATAGCGGTCGCATCATCGCGCGGCGATGAGAAGGAATGTCGTCAAGAATTTGCTGGTCAGTCACGCCGGCAAGCATTTGCGTTCCGTCTTCTTTAACCAACAGCGCGGGTTGTCCCATCACGTACCCGCCGATCCCACGTCCATTCACCGATTGAATCGAATGACACGCGATGCACGACACTCCGTCGTCGTCGAATGGCCGTTTGACCTTTGTATTTTTAGTCAGTGCGCCCGTGAAAAGCGCTGCCGGGTTGTGACACGATTCGCAGTGGCGAGTGAACTCAATTCCCTTCTGCGATATCAGGTCTTTGACGTTCTTCTGATAGAACGGCTCGCGAAACGCGTTGCCGTGCGCCGATTGCCGCCACTGTGTATGAGCATCGGTGTGACAGGTCCCGCATCGTTTGGCCGCGACGAACATTTCTCCCGGAATAAACGTGCCGGTGGTAGTCGTGGCGTTGCCGGGAGAGAAAGGGTTCGCACCGAACTTGAAGTCGTACGTCTTCGCTATCTCGGTAGCATAGGTATTTTGGTTGGCGTCATTTTCGGGATTTGCCGCAACCTGCCGGCCTCGCATGAACACCATAACGGCGGCGACAAATAATATCAGACATGCGAGTCTTGCTATCGGCCGCTTACTTTGGGGCCCTATGGATCCCGAACCATTTTTTTCGGCGAAGAACATCTGGATTCCTTTAAGCCGTTACGAGGACGTTGCGGAGAATCAGCTTGTATAGGTCACGAACAAACCAGGACCATTCAAATACCAAAGAGTGCCTATGCCAGTCAATAACCTGGGGTGGATTCAGGACTCAACCTTTAGGTGGAGATCAGCAGGTAGGCTGCAGCTTGAACTGCAAACTATTGCGGTTTCTCGGCAGGGTTTCCACCAATAAGTATGGAGTCAGTACCACCCGCGTGAGCGGGTGGGCCGAACAACAATCAACCCTATTGAGTGCTTGATCCACCCGCTCACGCGGGTGGTACTGACTCCATGCAGTGCGGCCTCCGCATTGGGCGTTGAATACCCAACCCGGCACAGAACCGCTTGCGGTAGCAAGCGGCTAAGTGTCGCTTCAGCTACGCGGTCGCTATTGCCCCCGTGTGCGGCGTGGAGTATGGCGCCTCACTTCGCAATGCCTTTACCCTCAACCACGGTCAGCTTACGATCCACGCCCGGAATGTTTACTGATTCAACCGCACCGTCGGGCCACTTGATCTCTACCTTGTCGACACTGGTCGCTGCGCCCAGACCAAAGTGAAGTGTCAAATCATTTTGCGATGCATAACTTCCGCCGCTAATTACATCCTGCCGCTGGCGGATCTTCCCGGTAGTGACGTAAACGCTGGCGCCTATGGCGTCGCGGGGAGACTTCTTCGAAACGTCTCCGACCAAACGAAGTGCCAGCCAATGCCCACTCGCAGCGGTGACGTTCTTCAAGACACTCGGCCTCGAATCGTTGTTGTTGATGACGACATCCAATCGCCCATCGCCGTCCAGGTCCGCAACCGCCAGACCCCGCCCGCACCAGGCGTAAGCAAGCCCGCTGCCGGGGGCGGCCCCGACGCGTTCGAACTTACCATTCTTCAGATTGCGAAAAAGCAAAGGCTGTTGAGCATAGCTCGTGCCCCACTGATTATTGTCAACAACTGGATAGACATGTCCGTTCGCCACCATCACATCCAACCAACCGTCGTTATCGTAGTCGATGAAGCTAGTGCCCCAACCAAGAAACGGCAGCGTGATTTCGCCGAGCCCCGCGAGAAATGTCACGTCGGTAAAATTCGAATCGCCGTCATTGTGATAGAGCACGTTGGAATCATCCGAAAAATTCGTGATGTGAAAACTCATCCGGCCAGAGTTGTCATAATCACCGATAGCGATTCCCATGCCCGCCTGTTCGCGTCCGTTTTCGTTCAGAGCGACACCCGACGGATAACCGACTTCCTCGAACGTGCCGTCGCCTTTATTGATGTACAGCTGCTTCGGCGTCGAATCATTCACTACAATCAGATCCGGACGATTGTCCTCGTTCGCCTGCACGAAGGCGGAAGAGAAGCCGTAGTATTTTTGCGGATCATTGACTCCCGCTTTCACACTTGTATCTTCGAACGTCCCGTCCGGCTTTTGATGATAGAGCGTGTCGCTCTCGCCGGTCAGGCTGCGCGGTCCGCACATCACCGGAGCGCCGCGAAACTGGCAAAAGTTTTGACCCACGCCTCCCGGCTTCCCGGCCTCAGCCGGACTCTTGGGCAAATTGTTGAGATCTATGTCGAGATAGCCGGGAACGAAAAGATCCAATCTGCCATCGCCGTCATAATCGCCCCAGGTGGCGCCCGTGCTCCATCCCTTGCGCGCCACTCCGAGCTTTTCCGCTACATCAGTAAAAGTGCCGTCGCCATTGTTGTGATAGAGACGCGAGACCCCAAAATTAGTTACGTACAGATCCGGGCGGCCATCGTTATCGTAATCGCCGACCGCCGCGCCCATTCCCCAACGCTCGTTGGCTACGCCTGCTTTATCGGTCACATCTTCGAACTTCCAATTTCCCAGGTTGTGATACAGAGCGGCGCGTGGCGGCTTCTCTTTCCCCAACAAAGCCGGCAAGGTCGATCCGTTCAGCAGATAAATGTCGGGCAAGCCGTCTCCGTCGTAATCGAGGATTGCTACACCACCCGACGGAACTTCGAAGATGTACTCCTTCGCCGGCGTGCCGGAGCGATGTTTGAAATTCGACAGGGCCGTCTTGTCCGTTGCATCGTCGAATATGACCGGGGCTTTTGGATCGGTGATCTCCACGGTTCGTTTTGAGGTGTACTTAACCGGAGTTCCGGTCACCACGCCGCCCATTCCTTGCGGGTCCGGCTTTGGCGGCGTCTGACCAAAGAGCGAGAAGCAACCCAACAGACTTAGAAGGGCAATTGGACCAGCGGCTCTTAAGAAAAGATGAGACTTCATATTATTCGTTTGAATCGTCTTGAAGAGAATGGAGAGACAAATTTCGCGACGTTCCTGATTAATTGCCGAGCGTGGAGACATTCAGAAAATACGCATCCGGTTCGAAGGTGTCAAACTATGACCACAACGTTGATTTGAAAACCGCGAGCTTCCTCGCCCCCCTTGGTAGGGGTTGAGAGAGGGTGCATGGGTTGATGCACACCAGCCCTCCCCGCGGCCCTCTCCCAGGGTGAGACGGAGAAGAGCGACTACAGAACCGCGGTGGTGCCTTAGTTTTTTTAGTGTTTTTCCGCTTCGACAAAACGATGCACGGGATCACACAAAAACGGAACGAACATCATTTACGCTTCGTGTGTTTCGTGGATCGTCTTTACCCTAAGAGCGTCCGCTTCTGAAAATAAACTCTATGCGGTTGCGACGCTTCTCAAGCCTTAGCCAAAACGGCCTCTTCAACTTCGGTGGGAACAGTCAGAAATACGAAGCGGCTGGCGGGAAAAAGGTAGTCTTCACCAGTCTCATCGATAATGCGCACGTAATCGTCGCGCTCAGCATCAGCGTCTGGCAGAATCGGATAAACCTTCCGCCGCTCGAGCGACATTTCATAGTCGGTATTGTCAACACATATTGCTATACGATGATTCGGGTTTCGTTCTTCCATGCTAATCCAAATACCTCTTAATCTTCATCTGGCGTTTGCCAATGCCGTGCGCTTCGTACCAGTGAATCTCAGCCAAACGTATCCTACCATTTTCAAGCTGAACCGTCGCAATGCCTTTCAGCTTACGCCAACGACCTTGTCCATAGGTGCGCTCCAAAAACGATAAGTCTCGAATTGCATGTTTAATAGCTACGATTTGGATGTTTTCGAGACTACCAATTATTTGAAAATTGTCTCTTGGCATGGATACGGTAAAATTTTAATCAAGCCGTTAATTCAGGGCCCGCTTCGCTTCATCAATCAACCGATTATTTCGTTCATAAGAAAGATCCGCGCTCTCACCATCAATCTGCGGCGGATACTGATGCCGCTGATAAACCGGATACGCCTCCGTGCGCAGATGCGACGCCATATGATGTCCGCGACGCGAGGCGCGTTCGTGTCGGAGCGCAGAGATATCGATCGGCGCTACGACGATTCGTTCGCCGGGACCCGGCGATGCTTCTGCCAAAAGCCGGCCATCGAAATCCACGACCTGGCTGCCGCCGGGCCATGAATACGGCGGATAGTGCTTTAGGCTGGCGCCCTGGTTTGCAGCGGCAACATAAGCGATGTTCTCAATCGCCCGAGCGCGGTTGATGACCGTCCACCAGGCCATTGGCTCGGTCGCTCCCCACGGATCCATATACGCCGAAACGCGCACCAGAACCTCTGCGCCATTGGCGGCGAGTTGGCGCATCGCCTCGGGAAACAACCAGTCGTAACAGATTGCGCAACCGATGCGCCCGATGGGCGTGTCAGCGACCGGAAACAGCGGTTCATCGTAGCCTTGCAGATCGTGCGGGCTGGTATGTACCTCGTAAGGAATCCAAGTGTTCACTTTTCGATACTTATACAGAATTCCTTCGGGACCGATTAGACACGTCGTATTGAAAACATGGCCGGGCCATTTGGGATCAAGCTCGAGCATTGAGCCGCTTTGAATGTAGATGTCGTGTTCGCGCGCTTTTAGTTCCAAGCGTTCGGTGTGCTCGTTAGGGATTTGAATTGCGAGTTTCTTGATCAACTCTTTGACCGTTTCAAACACCGGAGCTGAGTGCGCAAACTCAGGAAAGACGATCAAACGCACTGGCAGAAAAGGCGCCGCCCCCGCCACCGCCGAATCGATCATGGAAAGCATGCGGTCGGTATTGGCCCGCATGCCCTTTCGCTCGATCGGATTCGACAAGTCTGTCTGGCAGCACGCCACCGAATATCTAATGTGTTCCATAAGAGACTTTCGACTATCCGCGGATTTCTCAGGCGACTGGCCGCAATCAAAGGAACAGTTGGGTCAATTCAGTTATTTTCGTTCTTCCGCTCCGTAGGAGCGCAATGTTTATAGCACTGGGAGCGAATACACATGGCGAGTTCCGTAGGAGCGACCTGTTTCAACCGTCGACTGGGTGGCGCCGCGACAAGTTCCGCTCCTACGGAGCTTGCGAAAACTATCTTGTCGTGCGGAGCTAGAAACATTCTGTCCCTACGGGACTGCGCCGAGTAAGACTCTTCCTCAAAAAGAACCCTCACATATCACAAATCAAGATCAGTTAGAGGGCGCATGCTCTCTCTTTCGCCGTAA
The DNA here is from genome assembly GCA_033857635.1 of Blastocatellia bacterium. Lineage (GTDB taxonomy): Bacteria > Acidobacteriota > Blastocatellia > Pyrinomonadales > Pyrinomonadaceae > UBA11740. The sequence goes on along the minus strand of JAWVDF010000025.1, from coordinate 7,527 downwards.
TCTGCGGATAATTCACCGAACCAAAAACGCCCCAATCGACGGCACGGGTAAAGTAACAACGCGCGTGTTGTATTTCTCAATATATCTCCGCCGCTCATCCGTCATCGGATAGTGCTCGGTCGCAGGATACGGATAGCGGCTCATCGCATGAAACGGCCAGGGCGCGAGCTGATCGGGACTCGCGGAGTTGATGTCCATCTCTTTGCTGAAGCCGTCGGCGTAGAGCAGAAACGTGCGCGTCCAACCGGCAGGCAAAGGTGGAAGAGCGGCAGCTGCGAACGAAAGACTAATCTCATCTCCCGGCCGGCTGACTACGAACATGTCATCGCTTTTCAGAAGGAGTTCGCGTACGTCACCTTCGCGAGTGTATCGCCCGGTCATCACTTTCCAGGGCGAAGTGAAAGACACGCTCTGGTAGTCATAGCCAAACGGTTCACGATCATCGGGTGTAATCTCCGCTGAAAAACCTCGCCAGTACAGATCAGCGCGAGCCGGCTCGAGGGAAGTAGTTTGCACCGGCGATTTTCCATCCGACGTATCAACCAGAATCTGGTCCCAGTAAACACGCATGTTCGTAACGATGCGCACCTCGCGATTAGGACTGAGAAACTTTCCAGTGAGATCGACAGTCACGGTCTGCGGACGTCCGACGGGAATTCCGATGTCCTCGATCACTGTACGCCAGATCCCCTTTTTATCTTTAACCTGAAGGGCCGGGGGCTTCATCGTCTTCCCGGCCTGCGCGGCGGCAACGTTGTCACTCGACCATGCATAATCGGTCCAGCCCGTAAGCAACAAGACTACTCGTTCTGCGCTGCTGGGCCTGGCAGTTGCGGACGGGACGTCCGCGCTCCCAGCAGAAGAGAGCGTCATCGTCAACGTATGTTCATCCGCATAGCCACGAATTCGATCGAGCTTGAAATCATCAGGCCAGCGCCGATCCATTCTCGAGACTAGATCGAGCACGTCGTGCCCGTGCTCATCAACCGCACTCAGCGGCGGCCGCGCGTTACGCGTGACAAAAAGCTTAGATGATTTCGGCGGGTCGCTCATGCCTTCGTTGGGATACACCTCAGTGCCTTTAGGATGGGCCACGGCGATTAGCTGCAACCGATCGACGAACATCGCTTCCTCGAGCTCATTGGTAACTCGCAATTCATAGCGGCCATCTTTTTCTTTCAATTGGTCGCCGCGGATGCGCACGTACTCTTCGGGGTCGGGCTTGTTATAACGGCGAGGTTCTTCCAGATAACCCATCTCTCCCGCGCCCATAAAATCAGTGATGAACTCAAAGCGCTCGCCATTCCAGGTGTATAGATAAGGGCACGACGAGGGCTTGCGATCCAACTCGGTGATGTTAAGTGAAATAAAGTTGGACGTTCCCTTGCGCGCGGGGAATTCAGTTTCCGCCTGCACAATTCCCGCCGGCCAAATGACCCGCACGGCGTCAGGCTGGGCACGCCGGCCCAAACCAAAGATCAGATCGGCCGGCGCCGGCGCAGGTGACGCCGAGTAAGTCTCGAGCTTTTGAAAGAGACTGCCGGCACGCATTTCGATTTTCGCTTCGACTGCACTCCTGTTGCTGACTCGCCCGCGAAGATCGACTTTGACTGAATGATTTCGATTGCCGCCGTCGTTGCGCAAAACCCTTAAACCGCCGCCGAGCGTGCCGAAAATCAGATCGGTATCGCCGTCTCCGTCTATGTCGCCGGCAATTAACAAAGGCCGGCCCGGGCTGACGGCCGAGACCCTAACGTTGATGCGAGACGCAACTTTGTCAGTCACATCTGTCCAGCTGTCACCGGTATTGCGCCAAACGCGCAGCTTCATTACCACTCCCGGATCGCTGGTGGCCACAGTAGTCACCAAATCGAGGAGCCCGTCGTTGTCATAGTCGATTAGTTGGGACGCGTTGTTGTACCGCGCCGTTGAACTGGGTGCAATCGTATTTTCGCCCGGACCGCGCTTGAGATGAAATCGCCCCTTACCGTCGCTCATCGCAAAGTAGCCGGGCCAGGCGCTCTCACCAAAATAAAAATCCGGGTACCCGTCTTTATTTAGATCTCCAACAGCCAGACTGGATTGCATTCTTAGCTCTCCGGTCGCCAGTCCAACGTCAGCGGTGACATCCTTGAAGGCGCCGTCGCGCGTATTGCGCCAAAGGAATACTTTGTTTGCTCCGACACTGAGCAGGTCAACGTCGCGCCGATTATCAAAGTCCGTCGGCACCACCCGCGACATGCCGCTCGCGGTGGCCAAATTCGATGTTACAGTCTGATCGGTGAAGGTGCCGTCGCCGTTATTGCGCAAGAGCATGCCCGGCGCGGGAGTGGGTACCTTGCCGCCCTTCGCCACATCCTCGCCGCCGCCGATGACGATGTCGAGATCTCCATCATGATCGTAATCGAGGAATGCAACCGAGGTTGAGAGATACTTATAGGCAGGAATTTTTGCCGCGACCGTCACCTCGGAAAAGCGTCCGCCGCCATCGTTGTGATAGAGACTACTTTTGCCGTATCGCAACACGAAAAGATCGGGCCGGCCGTCATTGTCGACGTCACCCGCGACTACGGCCATCGCCACTCCGTCGGCTTCTTTCGCAAGATCGCCAGAGCCATCAGTCACGTCGGTGAACTTTCCATGATCGTTGCGCAAGAGCCTCTGCGATCCACCTGCGACTTCGATAAGATCAAGATCACCGTCGCCGTCAAAGTCGAACAGAGCTACGTCGCCACCTGACTGTCCAAGGACCCGGCTCCTGGGGATTTTCAGATCGCGAAATGGGGGAAGGGTCGTCTCAGTCACATCAGTGAAGACAACGTCCGGGGTTTGCTTGTCAACCAACTCCGGCTCGATACCAGTTGAAACCAGAGCCTCCGCGTAATGCCCTCCCTCGAGATAATTTGTTCCAATCGTGGTGCCGGCGCCGCTCTGCTTCAGATCCTGAAACTTCTGCAGCACTCGCTGCCCTTCCTGCTTATTACCAGAACGCGTCAGTAAAATCCCGAGGTTGTAGAGCGCGGTTTCGTTGTAAGGTTCCGCCGCAATCGCCTTGCGAAAGGCGGCAATCGCTTCCGCATATTTTTTCTGTTGGGACAGAATCTGTCCGACATTGATGTTTGAACCAACGTCGTCGGCATCCGTCCTTAAGACCTTTTGGAATTCCGCGATTGCTTCTTCGAATCTATTTCGTCCCCGCGCAATTAGGCCGAGAATGTAATGCGGTTGCGGCCGATTCGGATCCTGGCTCAGGGCTTTCTCAGCTTCGCGTTTGGCGCCGTCAGCATCCGGTAAGTAATACAGCGCTATGCTGAGATTGATCCGGGCTATCAGGAGATCCGGTTTGATTTCCAGCGCGCGCGTGAAAAATTCCACGGCCTCTTTCGCCTTGTACTGTTCCAGCATAGCGGCGCCAATGTTGTTGGCCCGATACGCCGATTCGCTCTTCTCAAATGCTGTCTGCTCGGCCGTCGCACTCAGCGCAGACGACTCGGCCGATGCTTCAAACAATGTAGTATCGAAAATGTTTAGAAAAAGGAGGGCGAGCAGAATCACAAAGGCCGACAATGGTTTCATTCGCGCTAGGATGACACGAACCTGCGAAGAGAGTCCACGGACAGAGGAGCGGGGGCAAGCCCCCTTCCCGACCTGAGAGTTTTTCAACTGGACTTGTTCTAATACCTCGAAAGTCCTGCAGGGTTGAGATTAGCGCTCACCGCGAACACCTCAAGGTCAGGAAGGGGGCTTGCCCCCGCAATCACCTGAGAGTAACGTTCACATAGTCCTTGCCGCTGTAGAATCGAATTCCATCTCCGGCCCTGGTCATCACCAACGGCCGAGGCCTTTTCAACTCGACGTCCTTCGTCGTGGCGATTGAAAGAACCTCATTCCCCGCCAGATCCAGAATTTGCATCTTGCCCTTGCCACTGAAACCAAAGCCGTATGCTCCAGCGCCGAGAGCGGAGCCATTGATCGCAATCGGCGAGTCGGTTATGAAGAAGCCTTCATACTTGGCGCGCACGTCGGCGGCATATCCGGAATTATCAACCAGACCGGTAATAACGAAACGCTTGGTTCCGAAGCGCGCGGCCGCGGAGTTGCGCATCTGTGTGGGCGCGCTCAAGCCCTGGAAGTAGAACCCCGTCGGCACGACCCGGTTAAGTTCCGCGCCCGTCAATATGGTCACAGAATCCTGCGCGACTGCGAATACAGCTGAACAACAAATGAACGAGAGCACCAGTGAGCCGGTCAGCAAAATCTGTTTCAGATTCATCATCACGATTCCTTTCGCGGCCAGAGTCAAAAGCATTTTCAAGGCGGCCACATCTTACACCAATGCGGCGGGATGAGTTATAGCGAAACGTTTCAACCCTTTCGTTTAATTCGTGGAACGATTCGTAGCTCCTGACTAAAAGACGATCCCACAAGAATCATTAGCCAACCCGCACGGTGAGCATCGAGATCGATCCGCCGTCAAAGCCCTCAACCGGAAAACTTACTGGCTCATCCTGTCGATGCAAACCCATGATGTAGAGCAGCGGCAGATAATGTTCAGGTGTCGGAGCAGACAGGATCGCGTCGCGTCCCAGCGTCTCGTAATGCACCAGCGGCGCGTGATCGCGTGCCAACAGAAACGCCCTCGCCTGCTTTTCAAATCGCACAGCCCAATCGAACGGCTCGACCTGATGCCGGCCCCAGGCATAAGTGTGCAGGTTGTGTACGAGGTTTCCGCTGCCGATGATCAGGACTCCTTCATCGCGCAAAGCGGCTAGACGCATTCCTAAGTCGTAGTGAAACTCCGGGGGCTGAGTCTCATCAATCCTCAACTGCACTATCGGAATATTTGCCTGCGGAAAGACGTGACACAAGACTGACCACGTGCCGTGATCGAAACCCCAACTGTGGTCCGACTCAACGGAGGCCGGCGCCAACAAATCTCGTATGCGTTCAGCCAGTTCAGGATCGCCGGGCGCGGGATACTGGACTTCGAAAAGCTCGCGCGGAAAGCCGCCGAAGTCATGAATGGTCCGCGGCTGTTGCATAGCGGTGACCGCCGTGCCGGGCAAGTACCAATGGGCTGAAACGCAAAGGACGGCTTTCGGTTGCGGAAGGGATGCACCGATAGCCGCCCAGCTTTCAGTGTAAGCATTCCGCGCCAAAGCATTCAGCGGATTACCGTGTCCGAAAAAGATGGCGGGCGGGCGTTGAGTCACGAAGCCATAGTAAGTCGCTCAACTCCGTGCATACAAGCTCACAATTCTTTCAATCGCGCGCCGGCACACGGCGCAAAAATGATCCGTCCGCGTGAACATGATGCAGTCGACTTCAGGCCGGTAGTAACCCTTTGCTTCATAAATCGAACCTTCAAAGGCCCCCACCCGGCGATAGTACTTTTCTTCCCGGAACATTGCCTGTTCGTATTTCAACTCTTCGCGGAACAACGCCTCCATCACACTCTCAGGGAGTTTTTGTTTGCGAATCTCGGCGCGCCGTTTTTGAATCGCCAGCGAGTATTTTTCAAACTCTTGCTTGTTCCACGGTGTTGGTATCGGAGTATCGGGCGCGACGAGATCGCCCCACTTGAGTCTCGATTTTGGATCGGATGGGGGCGAGCCGCCCGCGCTCCCAGGCAGCAGCGCCGTCGCGTTCGGCTCCCAGGGCTCGACGCGTTCTGCCGACGGCGTATAAGCGACTGACGACGTGTAGTACTCGTCGGCGAGACCGGCAAAGTGGTGTCCAAACTCGTGCACGAAAACATAATTCGCGAAAGCGTTATCAACCGCGACTGTGCTGTAGAGATTGAATATGCCGCCGCCGCCGTAGGTTCGGTTGTTGGCGAGAATCTCGACGAATTCGTAAGGCGCAAACTGAGCGACCTTGCGCAGTTCGCGATTATCGAATGCGAGCACGTAGCGCTCAGACCCGAACGCGTCATAAGTCGCCAGCGAATCACGATAGACACCAGTCGATGGCCGGGAAATGCCCGACTGACTCGCCGCCGGACAAAGTCCCCACACGTTAAAATCCGATCGATGCTCTTTGAAGGGCGAGGTCGCAAACAAAATGTTGGTGAGCCGCCGAGCGTCGGCTTCAAATTTTTTCTGCTCCGCCCGTGTGTATCCATCGCCCAACAACAACAGATCGACCTTCGTCGCCGGATCACCCATCTTCTGTATAGAGATCAGCGGAGCGGGCGCGGCCGGCTTGGCCCGATCGATGAAGATGCTCTTGGGATCAATGCTGGTCGACCAAAGATCGATCCAGTAATTCTTCGCATCACGCTTCTTCAGCGCAATCTCGACCGGCGCATCGGGCGAGGGAAAACGCAGCGACTCGCTAAATGTGCGCCTGGTCGACTTGGCCTCATCAGTCGTTTCCCACTCGCCATAGATTGAAGCAAATCCGCGCGAGTAAAGAACGCGCCCGGTTTTCTGATCGCGAACTTCGAAGAAGTACTTACCAAGGTTGGTATCGTCGACGGCCTTGCTTAAGTCGCCGGGCCAGGGCAAAGGCTCGATCACGACTCGATCGACGCTGAATATCTCCTGCTTCGCATCGCCGGTGTGGTAGTAATCGAGCCGCATAGTTTGGGGAGCAGCTTGAGTTGCGAGGGACAGCAAAAGAAGTGCGAACGTGGAAAGAAGAATCTTCATCATGGCGTGAGATTGTATCAGAGGGTTCAAGACGGGAAAGAGCCCTGTAAGGCTCGCGAGGACCGTGAACTTGAAATGCTGGTTCGGCAACTCCTCGATGACGCTTAATGCTGGGAGCGCGGACGTCCCGTCCGCAGCCTCTCGAAGTAAGATTCTCGAACAGAACGAGGGGGCATGTACGACAAGCTTCAGCTTGTCGCCGATCTCTGCCGCGACGAACTCGATCGAGGGCAAACTGAAGTTTACCCTACACGGGGCAGTGCGCTCACGCTTACTTCGGGAATCTCGAGCGAGGTGCAGACTTCGATGTTTTCCAACTCACCCTTGATCACTAAGCGCCGATCAGATTCGGCGGCAAAGAAATCGACTGAAGTTATCAAGCATTCAACCGGTGCGGCAGTGAACCGCTTCAGACCATGCGCATCGCGGCCTTCACTCAACAAGAGTTGCGCATCGAAGGCGAGTTCCGTTTTGTCCGCGCTGGTGATCTCATCGGCATCCAGTTCTGAGATTGCCACGCCCTGTGGCAGCAGGTTCATCTCCCCGTCGAGGTAGATTGTCCATAGGAAACCAATGTCCAGCAGCAAGTGCGCGGCTTCGCCTGCAACCAGCCAACCTAAAACGGTCGCGCCCAAAACGTGCGCGATGACGTGGTCCTGATGCTTCGTGGTTTCGGACTCGATCCAGTTTGAAGAAGTTTGACCCATGTGCTTTGGCTCTCTCGTTGATCGTTAGAGTAAAGGAACATCTGATTAAATGTCTTCGACGCGTAGCGTCGGGATGAATTTAGCCCGGCGTTTCAACGCCGGGTAAAGGTGCACGAAGTCTTCGCGTCGCATAGCGACGCTTGAACCAAGGTGAATTCAATCGTCGC
>JAWVDF010000024.1:0-6351 GCA_033857635.1 Blastocatellia bacterium | reverse complement strand
CCTTCAATATGCGATCGGCATAAATGCCGCTGGCCATCTCGTGATCGAATCTCGCAAGATCAAGTCCAACCTCGTTGCCGTATCGGCGTAGGTCTCGATCCCCTAGTTTGTTAGGACTGAGATAAAGCAGGCGGTGCATCTCCCAGAACTTGCCTTGAGCTGCGGCGGCTTCCGCTGCCTCGGCCGCACGCAGCGCGCGCGGATGGCTTTTCACGAGCGGGAAATGTCGATGAACCAAACGCACCTTGTCCAGCAGTTCACGAGCGATCTTCTCGGTCGACCGATGTGTCTTTTGACAGCCTGGACACTGGTAGTCGCCATAATTGACCACTGTAATCGGTGCGCTGGTTGGCCCCATCACGTGGTCGTTCTCATTCACCGGCACCGCCAGCATGATCGAATCTGTTTGACTCATCTCAAGGCCTCAGCTCAAAGAGCGACGTTCAATTCGCCGCAACTTCTGAATACATAAGATTACTCCTGAGCTCTCGCGCATCAATACCGAGTCTCTTCATGCGATCGAGGAGAGTGCTTCGTTTAACGCCCAATCGAGATGCTGCTCCGTTGGGGCCACTCACCCGCCCCTTGGTCTCCTTGAGAATACTGACAATCCTCTCTTGCTCCTCGAATCTGCCGACAACTTCCGCCGCATTTATCGCGCCGTTCGTCGTTTCAGAGAAAGAAACCGCGAGCGTGTTACCGCTTGTCAGAATCACTGACCTCTCTACAAGATTCTCTAACTCACGCACATTCCCCGGCCAGCACCAACGATCCAGCTTCTGCATCGTCGTCGCCGGCACTGCGTCGATTCGTTTTCCCATTGTGCGAGCGTACTTCTGCGTGAAGTGTTGTACCAGCAATGGAATGTCTGCACGACGTTCGCGCAACGGTGGAATACGGATCGGGAACACGTTCAATCGATAGTAAAGATCACTCCGGAATTGCCTCTCGGACATCATCTCTTCCAGATCGCAATTAGTCGCTGCCACTAGTCGCACGTTAACTTTCTTGGTCCGCGCGCTACCTACTCTCTCGTACGTACGCTCCTGCAAGGTGCGCAAAAGTTTCGGCTGCAGTTCAAGTGGCATTTCACCCACCTCGTCGAGGAACAGAGTACCTCGATCAGCCAACTCGAACCGGCCTACCTTCTGCATATACGCCCCGGTGAAAGCCCCGCGCTCATGTCCGAAGAGTTCACTCTCAAACAGCGAGCTGGGAATCGCGGCGCAGTTGAGAGTGAGAAACGCTTCCTTCTGACGCCGGCTGCGTTCGTGAATGGCGCGGGCGATCAGCTCCTTGCCCGTCCCGGTCTCGCCCAGCAAGAGTACGGTGGCGTCGCTGGCGGCTACCATTTCCACAAGGTGCAGGACTTGCCGCAGTGCCGAACTCCGACCAACGATTCCAGCGAAGTCGGCAATACCTGCCATGTCTTCGGAAATTAAAAGCTGCTGATCCGGTTTCAAGTCCACGACTCCTGAACTCGTGGGCAAACCTTCGGATAGCGGCTGCGGATCGGACAAAATACTAAAGGTCATTGCAACCTCCTGGATAACTACGGTCTCTCGCCTCGCATTTCTTCAAATCAACTTTTACGCTTCCCGCCATCAGCGAGTAAATGCACTGCGGGTCATTTTGTAGTCATTTGCTGTAATTCTGGGGTCCTTCTAACCAAGCTGCGCAAGTAGTACACTTTGCAATTTCGACAACACCAATGGAACGCCCATTATCAGGTCGCGTGCGAATCGGAGACTTTGAGCTTGATCTCAAGACGGGTGAGCTGTCTTCGGCGGTTGATCGAGATCAGAAGGTCCTCCTCAGAGAGCAGCCATTCCAAGTTCTCCGAATGCTGATTGAGCGGGGCGGCACGATCGTGACCCGCGAGGAAATCAGACGAAAGCTCTGGCCCAATAGCACCATTGTAGACTTCGACCATAGCATCAACGTTGCCATCGGGATTCTTCGGAAAGTGCTGGGTGATTCAGCAAGCAACCCCACCTATATCGAGACCTTGGCGCGGCGCGGGTATCGACTAGCTGTAGCTGTTGAGTTTCTGGAAACGACAACAGAAGTCCATCGCCCGGAGACTCCCATCGTACAACCTCCAGCCGGAGCTGCCGCGCTCATCGGTAAGAAAGTTTCCCATTATCGCGTACTTAGAATCATAGGCGGTGGCGGCATGGGAATGGTCTTCGAGGCAGAGGACCTCAAGTTGGGCCGGCGCGTGGCGCTTAAGTTTCTCCCTGAAGAGCTGGCCAGTGATCCGGTTGCTCTCCGGCGCTTTGAGCGTGAGGCGCAAACAGCCTCAGCGCTGAATCATCCCAACATCTGCACGATCTACGGAGTTGAAGAGTATGAAGGCCAGCCTTTCATCGCTATGGAGCTACTTGAAGGAGACACTCTGCTTCATCGCATAGATAGCTCGGCGCCAAAGGAAATCTTGCTCGATACACTGTTGGATATAGCGATTCAAATTTGCAACGGGTTACAAGCTGCTCACGATAAGGAGATCATTCATCGCGACATCAAGCCGGGAAACATTTTTCTGACGAAGCAAGGCCACGTGAAGATTCTCGACTTTGGATTGGCGAAATTGGCGGAGAGTGAAGAAGTTGCCGAAAGGGACATAGGGACATCAAACATTGAGCCCTTGCTGGATAACGAACAAATCACCACTGATAGCACCGCTGAAAGCATCGAGCGGATCTCCCCAGGTTTAACGCGCCCCGGAACGACGCCGGGCACGGCTGGCTATATGTCTCCGGAACAGTTACGCAAGGAAAAGTTGGACGCCCGCACCGACCTTTTTTCCTTTGGGCTGGTCATATACGAGATGGCGGCTGGCCGACGTGCCTTCACCGGCGAAACGGCGGCTTTGGTCCAGGACGCGATTCTCAACCAGACCCCAAACCCAGCGCACGATCTGAACTCCGCCGTCGCGCGCGAACTGGACGCCATCATCACCAAAGCGCTGGAGAAGGACCGGTCGCGACGCTACCAGTCTGCTGCCCAGATGCGTGACGATCTTGAGCGAGTCAGGAGCGAGACGGAGCCGGCACGCCGCCGCCCGCTAAGATGGCTCGCGGCAGCCGCGCTGCTCGTGCTTGTCGCTTCAGGAACCTGGATCTATCTGCGTTTCCGCAACAAGGTGACGCTTTCCCCCAGTGACACGATTGTCCTCGCCGTCAGCAATGAAACCGGAGATCCCGTATTCAACGACGCTTTATACACCTCATTGCGTACCGGCCTGGAGCAGACGCCCTATCTCAATGTCCTGGCCGCAAACAAAGTCGGCGAGGCTCTAAGGACGCTCCACCTTTCTGAGGATCCAACGAAGATGACGCCGCAGACCGCAACTGAAGTTTGCGTTCGGTCGAACAGCAAAATGGTGATAGCTGGTTCTATCGCGGAAGCGGGTAACGGCTTCCATATCGAGCTAGACGGAATCGACTGTCAATCAGGAAAGACCATCGTGCAAGTCTTGAATGAAGTTCCAAGTCGAACCCTGGTCGTGCATGTGCTGGGCGTATCCGCTGCTCAACTGCGCGCCAAGCTGGGCGAACCAGATGCTTCGGTTGCCAGGTTCAACAAGCCGTTAGACGAGGCGACGAGTGCGTCTCCGGAGGCCTTGCAACTGCTGACTGATGGCTATAGACACCATCTAACAGGGGACGTCTCTGGTGCTGTTCCGTATTACCAGCGTGCCATCGAGGTAGATCCAGACTTCACGTTGGCACATGTCGCTCTCGCGTTTGCACATAGTGCTCTCGGTAAACAGGCCTTAGCTGTAGCCTCTGCAAAGAAAGCCTACGAGCTACGCACTCGCATGACCGAACGAGCCCGGTTTCATGCAGAGGACGTCTATTACGATCTCGCAACCGGAGAACAGGAGAAAACATGTGGTGTTCTCTCGCAATGGGCGCAAACCTTTCCTGACGATTTTATAGCCCACAACAATTTCGCCGTGTGCTTGCAATCACTGGGGCAACTAGATCGTTCTCTCACCGAAGCGCGCGAAGCAGTTCGCTTGCTTCCCAGTTCAGTCAGCTATGGTTGGGTGATACGTGGCGCCATTGTGACGGACCGGATCGACGAAGCCAAGGCCGCATACGCTGAGGCGGAATCGCGCAAATTCGACAACGCCAAATTGCGCGACTACCGCGTCCAAATAGCTTTCCTGCAAAAGGACAATCCGGCGATGCAGGAGCAGTGGAGTTGGGCCGTGGGCAAACCGGGCGCTGATTACGATTCCCTCTACGGTAGGGCGCAGGTGGAGAGTTACCACGGCCACTACCGCGACTATCGACGCGTTTTGGCGCAAGCTAAAGACTTGGCGATGAAGGAAGGAGCGTTGCTCTATGCCGACCTGTACAACAGTGACGATGTGTTGCACGAAGCCGAAGCAGGCAACTCGGCCCAAGCTCGACGAAAAGCGGGAAATTCTCTCAAGGGGGTTCAGAACCGAGCTACGCAACTCGTCCTGGCTCTGGCCCTTGCACGAGCAGGAGACATCGCGCAAGCGCAGAAACTAGCAGATACGATCAGCCAGGAAGCTCCACTGAATACCATGGTCCAGAATTACTCGCTGCCGACCATCCGAGCTGCGATGAAATTGAGTACGAACGATCCAGCAGGAGCGGTCGAAATCCTGCGTGCTACCGCAAAATACGAATTAGCAATGCCCGGTGGTTTCGACAGTCTTTATCCTGCCTACATTCGCGGGCTTGCGTACCTCCGGATGGGCGAAGGGCGTCTGGCAACGACAGAGTTTCAGAAGCTGCTCGATCATCCGGGTATCATCGGAAGATTTGTAATTGGAGCGTTGTCACATTTGCAGATGGCAAGGGCACAGAAAATGGCGGGTAATGAAGCCGCCGCACGCAAGTCCTATGAAGATTTCCTGACCATGTGGAAGGATGCCGACGCCGATCTTCCCGTCTACCAGCAAGCCAAAGCCGAGTACGCAAAGCTACTCAAAGGATAGAGTCACGCGGGCTGCGCTAGAGTTTTTGGGCGAAGCGCGGACGCTCTTTCTCTTAGGCGGAAGTTTTCACTCATCGTCCTCAGCCTTAATAATAATTCTCGCTGCTCGGTCGTGCGTGAGCGCAGACCAACCCCAGTTCCAAAGTGTTTCTATCCGGTTACGCATTCCAGTCAGTAGCGTCAGGTGAACTCCCAACCACGCGAAGTAGGCCAACTGCCCTTGAAGAGTTCGCTGGTTCGGAAACTCCACCACCGCAGCACCACGCCCGATGGTTGCCATAAATCCCTTATCCCAATACGTGAATGGTTGTGCCGACTCTCCTACCAGGCGTCGTGAAATCTGTTGCGCCACGTGCTCTCCCGACTGCATCGCTACTGAGCCGAGTTGCGGCAGGACTCTTCCCTCGGAGACCACCTCACCCATGTCACCGACAACGAATATTTCCGGATGTTCCGGCACGCTCAAATCGGGGTTTAATTTGATGCGCCCGCCACGGCCCTGGGGCAATCCGAGAATATCCGCCAAGAGATTGGCCCGTACGCCGGCCGCCCAGATCAGTGTGTGAGTCTTAATTTCTTTCCCCGACCCAAAGCGCACAAAAGTGGGTCCTACCTCTGTGACCACTTCTCCCAAAAGAACTTCAACTCGTCGCTGCTTAAGTTCTTCTTTAGCGTACGCACGCAGATTTTCTTTGAACGGAGCGAGCACATCCTTACCCATCTCCACAATGATTACTCGCGCACTTTCAGTCGCGAGCTGGTGATAATCGTCAGGCAGAAGGTTGTACGTAAGATCCGAGAGCGCACCCGCTATCTCAACTCCCGTTGGGCCTGCTCCAACGATGACAAAATTCAACACGCCGTCTTCAATCAACGTAGAGTCGCGGTCAGCCGCTTCGAATCGCTCCAGGATTCTGTTGCGAAGGGTAACTGCATTCATCAGAGTGTAGAGCGGAAACGCATGCTCCGCTGCACCAGGCGTATTGAAGTAGTTAACAGTCGCTCCCCCCGCGAGCACCAAATAATCGTAAGGGATCTGGGTGCCGTCCTCTAGTTGTATTCTCTGGCTTGGAATATCGACGCCCGAAACCGTTGCCATGCGAAAGGTCACATTTTCCTGGCGTCGAAAAATGCTACGCACCGGAACCCCGACATCTTCAGCATTAAGCAGAGACGTTGCGACTTGATAAAGAAGCGGCTGGAACGTGTGGTAGTTGTGGCGGTCAATCAGGGTCACATCGACGGGGACGTGCGCCAATTCCTCGGCCACTCCCAAACCACCAAACCCCGCGCCGACAATAACGACGTGTGGGTTGTTACTCATGACTTTTCATCACCTTCGCGCCCACTACTTCATTTGCGGCGACAGCC
>JAWVDF010000023.1:0-136648 GCA_033857635.1 Blastocatellia bacterium | reverse complement strand
ACCAATCGCTTCCTGCTTGAGAGCCACACCCGGCCCGGACGTTCCGGTCAGGCCGATGTGGCCGGCAAAGCTGGCGCCAATCGCGGCGCACACAGCGGCAATTTCATCTTCGGCCTGGAAAGTTTTCACTCCATAATTCTTGTGACGCGCCAGCTCATGCAGGATGTCAGATGCTGGCGTGATGGGATACGAGCCATAAAACAAAGGCCGGCCGGCCAGCTCGGCGGCGGCCACGAATCCAATTGCCGTGGCTTCATTGCCGGTGATTTTCCGATAACGTCCCGGCGCGATGACGGCTTTCTTAACCGTGTAGTGAGTAGTGAAAACTTCGGTGGTCTCGGCAAAGTTGTAGCCGGTCTTGAGCGCGACCTCATTAGCCTTAACCAACTCGGGGTTCTTTTTGAACTTGTCACTAATCCAGCTCATGGTCGCATCGAGCGGGCGATCGTAGAGCCAGTACAACACTCCCAGCGCGTAAAAATTCTTGCTGCGATCAATTTCTTTGCGCGACAACTGCACGTTGCCCTTTAAGGCGTTGCGGTTGAGGGTCGAGATCGGCAACTGGTGCACGCGATAGCCGGCCAGCGAGCCGTCCTCGAGCGGGTTCGACTTATAGGCAGCATGCTCCAGATTGTCTTTGGTGAACTCGTCCGAATTGATAATCAGCGTCCCGCCTTCTTCCAGGTCGGGAAGATTCACTTTCAGCGCGGCTGGGTTCATAGCCACCAGTACGTTGGGCTGATCGCCGGGGGTGCGAATGTCGTGATTGGAAAAGTTCAACTGGAAGCCGCTGACGCCGGGCAGGCTGCCGGCTGGGGCGCGAATCTCCGCCGGGAAATCGGGCAACGTCGAAATGTCATTGCCCATGATCGCCGAGGTGTTGGTGAACTGGGTGCCCGTCAACTGCATGCCGTCGCCGGAATCACCGGCGAAGCGAATGGTGACGGTATCCAGCTCTTCAAGATGTTTGTCGATGGTTTCGATCGGTGGTTCTATGACTGCACTCATATTATTTGAGATGCCCTTTTTGGTTAGTTAGATTGCCAATTGCCCATTTCCGATTGCCGATTCAAAAAACGCTCCTCAAATCGGCGATCGAAATCGATTTCAGATCTCAAATTTCAGATCTGAAATTTCAAATGTCACCCTCCGTCCACTGTATCCATCACCTGCGCGGATAGCGGCGGCAGGTTCATGGTTTCCTTGGGATAACATTCAGCCAGATACGTGATGATGTCAAAAACTGAGATCGATCCCACCAGATCGCCGTTCTTTACCAGTGGAATATTACGAAAGCTCTTTTCATTCATCAGCCGCACCGCGTCGCCAATCGTGGCCTCTGAATCGAGCGTCTCAACCGCCGGCTGCATCCAGTCGCTGATGGGTGACTCCAGGTCAACATTCTCGCCCATGATCTTATTCAGCAGATCTCTCTCGGTAAAAATACCGGCCACGCGACCGTCGTCGGAAACGATTACACAACCGCCTTCATCATTCTTCATGGCCTCGATGGCTTGCGATAGCGGCGTGAAAGACGAGACGGCAACGTAATCGTCGGTTGGCAAAACGCTCACGCGTTGGTCACATGCATTTGGCAGTCGATCCATTTGATGATTTTTCAGAGTTCAGCAACCCGGCGAACGATTCCTATCTTAACTCAATCGACCCGGCGAGAGTAGAAGCTGATTTTATCACAGTGTTGCGTTTCGATGTGACCGGGAATTACTGAGGGTTCACCGCTATCTTTGAAGGATTTCGAGCACCGGTTGAATCAGAGCTTCGGCGATCCTGCGATTGCCTTCCTCGGTCAGATGCATGCCGTCCCAGCAGAGCGATCTGTCTTGCAAATCTACCGTCCGGCCCAGATTAAGGTAACGAAGGTGTGCCTGACCCTCAAAGCGTTGTTTGAGCATGGCCTCCAGCGCTCGTTGTTGCTCGACATGCTTATCGCTGACGTAGGGTTCGGTTACAACCAGGACTCGTTTGCCCTGCTTGAGTGCCGAATCGGTTACGTCGTAAATCTGTTGGCAATAGAACTGCCACTCTGCGGGACAGGTTCCGTCCGACGATGGCCGCGCCTCGGTTTTGTGAGTGAGTGCGCCCAGTTGCTTCTGCAACGACTTTGATGTTTGCTCGCCGGTTTCCGAATCGTTCCCGGGGGGTGGAGAAAACACCACCGGCTTTTCTTCTTTTGTTAGCTGATTTGTCCAGACACTGATCTTATCCATGGTCAGAGCAGGCAAGAGCGGGAGATAGCCGGTCCAAAGAAAGACCGGGGATCGATGCCGAAAAACCGAAAGGTTTTGCGGGCCGAGATCAGTTTGTCCGCCGTAGAGCAAGACTACATCATAATTAAGATAGTCGTAGTCCTGGAGTGTGTACTTAAACGAGTAAGCGCCCTCCAGGTTGTAGGCTAAATTCAAAACCTGAATAGACGCACCTCCTGGCAGTCGTGAACGATCGCCAAATAATCGCTGCAACTGACCCGGAAAGTCCTGCCCGACCTTGACGCCATATCCCCAGGCCGTGCTGCCACCCAGGACGGCAATCCGCTTCTCTTCCGGCTGTTTCTTGCCGACTGCTGGTCCGCGATAGCCCCAGAGGTTTATGCCGTGTTTATGGTGCAGATATAGGTCGGCGCCCAACAGAACCGAGACGAAAATTAGTGTCGAGACAACCGTGGTCGCGGCCTTCAGCGCAATGAGCCTCAGTCGTTCGCGGCGCGAAACCGTCGCACTCAGGGACGGACCTTGCTCCGAAACTGTAGTCGTTTGTTGGTTGGCCGATAGTCGGTTGAGAATACGATTCATTCTTCTGCCAATATCCGAGCTGGCAACGTCCTGGGTTCGACACTGGGCGACTCACTGGGCCACAAACATACTTGACTGACGATGCACAGTCGGTCAAGTATGTTATTACCCACGCGGTTGAATCGAAGAATCAAAGCTGACTCGAACCTTGGAACGGTGGCCTGAGACCTCGCTTCCATTGCAAATGGTCGGGCTTTAAATCGCATGGTCATTTTCAATTATTCATCGCTCTTATTAATACTCGAAATGCCAGGCCCTCGGAAGAAAATGCGGATCGCGGTTCAAAGGAGTGAGACCGACACACGATCTGACCCAGGGCGGCGCGACGAGCGAATGAGACGCAAGCATATATATTCTATCTTGACCCTCATCATCTCCCTCCTGGCCTGCACGCTGTGCCTCGAGCTCTACGTGCGGGTTGTTATTGACGATGGCAAACAATACGACCTCGAAATGTGGAAATACGCGCGCGATCTAAAGCGCATCGCCGCTAATCCCCTTATTGGTCACGAGCATGTGCCGAACAGTGGCGCGCATCTTATGGGAGTCGACGTCAAGATAAACTCCAGGGGCCTTCGTGACCGCGAGATTCCGTACGAACGCGGGCCCTCCCTGCGGCGCATTCTAATGCTGGGGGACTCGATAACCGAAGGCTGGGGCGTGCCGTTCGACGAAACGTTCGCCAAACGCATCGAGCGGTTATCCGCGACGCACAGTCCAGCGGTCGAGGTAATCAATGCCGGCGTCGGCAATTACAATACGATCATGGAGGTCGAATACTTTCTTCAGGAAGGGCATAAATACCAACCCGACATCGTCGTTCTAAATTACTTCATTAACGATGCCGAACCCGTGCCTTCTTACTCATCAGTAAATTTCCTGCGCCGTAATTCTTATTCGTGCGCATTCATAAGTGGTCGTATCGACATCCTCATGCGGCAACTCTCGGCGCGGCCTGATTGGTTCAACTACTACCTGAACCTATACGGTAACGGCGACACCAGGGGCTGGCTCGAGGCGAAGGCCTCGATTCACAAACTGGCTGATTATTGCAGGCTCCACCATGTCAAGGTTCTGATCGCGATCATTCCAGAGCTGCATGATGTTCAACATTATCGCTTTGGAAAGATAACGGACATTGTGCATCGAACGGCTGAGGAGAATGGCGTCGAGTTCGTTGACCTGCTGCCGGCTCTCGAGCGCGAGGAATCCTCCAGGCTCTGGGTCACGCGCTCCGATTTGCATCCCAACAGTTACGCACACGAACTCATCGCCGGGACTCTATTTCAAAAGCTTGAGACAATACGCTAGCATCCGAAGAATCTCTGCCGAGTCGCGGAATCTTCGTGTCCGACCATCTCAATTGCCATCACCGTAAGATCGTCTGACCAGGGCCGCGCCGATGAAAAGTCACTCACGTCGGCTATGAGCTTTTGAACCAAGCCGATCGCCGCGAGCTCTTGACATTCGTTCAGTACCGCGGGCAGCCGGTCATCGCCATATTTGAATGTTTGTGTAGATAGAGCGGCTGGCCACGCTGGGCGGGCGAGGGCGCCCGCGTTCCCAGTAACAAGTACCCTAACCAATCAGACGTTTTTCAAGCTGATCCACTACCAGGCTTCTCCATGAGTTGGCCTAAGACCCTCATCAATACATCCAGCGTGTGATCGATCTCCTCAATTGTGTTGTAGCGCCCCAGCGAAAATCTGATTGAACCACGCGCCACCGGGAAGGGAACTTTCATTGCTCGCAGAACCGCTGAGACGTCCTCAGAGTCCGCGTTACAGGCCGAGCCGGTCGAGACGCAAACGCCCGCGTCATCGAGCAGCGCCAGAATACTGCCGCCTTCCAGCCCTTCAAACGAAATGTTCGAAGTGTTAGGCAGCCGCCGGGAACGATCCGCTGTTCCGTTCAATCGCGCTATCGGAAATCTTGCGAGTACTTCATCTTCCAGTCGATCTCTTAGTGCTAGGATCTGTTGATGTCCGGTGAACTCTCTGGCGAGTTGGCAGGCGCGACCAAGGGCGACGATGTTCGGCACGGCCTCAGTGCCTGAGCGCCGGCCGCTCTCCTGGCCGCCGCCGATAATGAATGGAGGAAGGGTGACGCCTTTGCGGATGTAGAGCGCACCGATACCTTTCGGCGCGTGGAACTTGTGTCCGGACACAGCAAACAAATCGACGGGCCAGTCGCGTAAGTTGATGGGAATCTTCCCCACCGCCTGCACGCCATCGACGTGAAAGACCGCGTCCGAATTCTCCTTCACGATGCGGCCGATCTCTTCAATCGGAAACAAGACCCCCGTTTCGTTATTGGCCAGCATCACTGAAACCAAACCCGTCTCGCGGCGCAGGGCCCGGCGCAGATCATCCAGATCAATTTCGCCGTATCGATCGACTTCCAGCCATGTCACTTCGCAGCCAATCTGCGCCAGGTGCTCGCACAGATTTCGCACGGCCTCATGTTCGACTCGAGTGGTAATGATATGGCGCTTATTTGGGTTCTGTTCGAGAAATCCGCCGATGGCGCAGTTGTCCGACTCTGATCCGCAGGACGTGAACACAACCTCACTCGCGTGGCGTGCTCCCAGCAATTCGGCCGCCTGTTCGCGAGCTGTCTCAACCGCGGTCCGCGTTCCGCGCCCCAGCGCATGCGCTGAAGAGGGATTGCCGTAGGCCTCCTTCAAGCAAGGCTCCATCGCGGCGAAGACCTCAGGCGCGACTTTGGTCGTGGCATTGTTGTCGAGGTAGATCATTTTTATTTCGCGTATTGAGAAATTGGCTTGCTGGTAAAGCACGAAACCAACTTAGCTTTCAAAAAAATCTCAAGGTCAGGAAGGGGGCCTGCCCCCGCTCTTCTTGACGCTTTTCAAGTCTGAGTGTTGCGGCTGAGCGGGGGCAAGCCCCCTTCCTAACCTTGAGGTACCTTCCGGAGCTTGAGGTACCCCCAGAGTAAACCCGCACCATCAAAACGATCGATACAAAAGGTAACTCTCGCCCTTCCTCAGCTCCTGGCAATTTATACATTTGGATTGCGAGCCGATGACCAGCGAGCCTATCGGAGCGCGCCGGCCCGGGTCCAGGTGCACGAATTCAGAAAGCTTCCGACCTTCAATCGCGGCATACCAGTAGGCGTGCTCGTACGCCGGCTCTGTTCCGTCACTCAAATAAATTGGCCGATCGGGCAGAGCCACCGCCGCGTCATACATCTCTTTATATTCCGCGTCAAAAGCCCAATTGCGATCCCGGCCCTCACGGCGATATACAGATTGAAAGTACACCGTCTGGACCGCGGCGGCAGCCAGTAAGACGGTCAGGATTCTTCGGCGCGCGACCCGCGACAAGATCGGTGAATGACCCGAATCGGCTGTTTCCTGGGAGGGTGGATGTTCAAGCAGGAATGCCAGTCCCGGAATCATCAGCACGAGCAGAAAAACCGGATAGGCGACCAGGCGCAGCGAATGAAATTGATCGGGAGTAAGGGCGCCGGGAACGATCGAAGCGGCCGCGCCGAAAATTACAAAGCGCCACCAGGGCTCGCGCCAGTGACGCACGATCACAACCAATAGTCCGATCGCCGCAAGAATGAATGCGCCGATGAGAAAACTTCCCAATGAACCAGGCACGTGATGGCGCGGGTTGCCGTCGCCGTCAATCAAAAGATTTACCAAACTGAAGTCAGACAAATACCGGCGTATAAACGTGGGCACTATCTCTTTCCAGGGTGAATTCGGTTTGATGTACGAGATTAGATAAAACCTCTGCGTTAGTGCTTCCGGATGTTTCGTCCTGAAGACAAGCAGCGGAATAAGCGTCAGGGCAAACACTCCCCAGGTCTTGATCACACTAAGCAGCCGTTCGTGCGAGGTGATGAAGAAAACCAGGCCGAACGCCAACAGAGGCCCGAGCAATCTGCCGATGGTATAGGTATACGTCAGCAGCATCAGGGTCACTGCCAGCAGAACGACCGTGGGCCAACTCCAGCTTTCGTTTCTCTGCGCGCGAAACACTGCCATCAGAAATAAGACCAGCGCCATTGGGTAGAAATATGTCTCCATGACCAGCCGGCTTACTTCAAACAGCCACGGCGTCAGGATCGCGATCACACCCACGATGATTCCGATCCGTCTTTGGCCTGAAACGCGGGTTGCTAATAATCCGAGCAGCACGCACGCGATAAAAACCCAGGTCGCGCTGAACACGCGGGCTACCCGGATGCTTGGCCGGAGGACAGTGAAGGGAATTGCCAGCAGATAGATTTGGGTCGGGTTGGCGTATTGGATCCAACCGTTGGTGTACACCGGAAAGAACAACGGGAAACGGTCCCCGAACTCGCCGGCGCCCGTGTGTGCGACGCAGTAAGCGTTATAAGCAATGGCCGATTCGTCAACATAGAAACCGGGCGGGTTTGTCGACACGCCATTAATATAAAAAGCGTAGAGCAAGATGATTCCCAGCAGCGTGATGACGAGGCTCTGCCGGCGCAGGATCTGCAAAAGGTTAGCCGCGGGCTGGGTGCGGTTCGATGCGCTCTCAGTCTCTTCAGAGAGCTCGGGTTCAGTGAGTAGCGGATCCATTTGGTTTAGCGCGCGAGAATATATTTGACTTGGGCCAGAGTCAACGTTGTGTTGGGAGCGGGGACGTCCCGTCCGCATGGCATCCACGTTTTGAGGTCAGTACCACCAGCGTGAGCGGGTGGGTTATGCACGCAATCAGGGGTCAACGTGATTAGGCGTGACTTGAATGTTGGATCCACCCGCTGACGCGGGTGGTACTGACCTCACCCGTTCGACAAACATCGAATGGTTTCGGCATAATTCGACCATGTCTCAGTTGAACGAAGGCGTCGTGCTCGATGCATTGCGCCAAATAAAAGATCCCGATCTTCATAAAGATATCGTCACGCTTGGCTTTATCAAAGACCTAAAGATTGATAACGGCGTGGTTTCCTTTCGCATCGTACTGACTACGCCCGCGTGTCCGGTGCGCGAAGAGATGGAGGCTTCAGCCCGCGAACTCGTCAGTGCCATCCCCGGCGTCACTGCGGTTAATGTAACGATGGATGCCGAGGTGCCCAAGGGCCGAGGTCTGGGCGACAAGGTAGCCCTGCCCGGTGTCAGGAACATCATCGCGGTTTCATCCGGCAAAGGCGGCGTCGGCAAATCGACGGTCGCGGTGAATCTCGCTGTCTCACTCGCGCTCGACGGCGCGCGGGTTGGGTTGATGGACGCTGACGTCTACGGCCCGAACGTGCCGATCATGCTGGGCGCCGGCGACGCTAAACCTGAAATCGAGGGCAACAAGTTAATTCCGGTCGAGGCTTTCGGAGTAAAACTAATTTCCATGGCCGTGCTGCAGCCGGGCGATAAGCCCTTGATCGTGCGTGGCCCAATTCTGCACGGACTGGTTAAGCAATTCCTGACTGACGTGAAGTGGGGTGAACTGGATTACCTGATCGTAGACATGCCGCCGGGTACGGGCGACGTGCAACTTAGTCTCGCCCAGCTCGTGCCGGTGCAGGGGGCCGTACTGGTAACGACGCCGCAGGAAGTCGCGCTCATCGATGTGCGCCGCGCGCTGCGGATGTTTGAAACTGTGGCCGTGCCGGTGCTGGGTGTGGTCGAGAATATGAGTTATTTCATCGCGCCGGACACGGGTAGCCGCTACAACATCTTTGGGGAAGGCGGCGGCGAAAGATTGGCTGAAAGTTACGGCGTGCCGTTTTTGGGTTCGATTCCCATGGGCATCGAAGTTCGGGAGGGCGGCGACAAAGGCGTGCCCGTCGTGGTTGGCAATCCCGAATCGCCGCAGGCTAAGGCCATTCGCAAAGTGGCCGAGGAAGTCGCGCGTCAGGTCTCGATCGAGGCGATGAAACCAGAGCTTGTCGTTTTGAGGAAATCTCAGTAAGATGATTTTGCGAATTGTTTATCCGCTATCAATATTAGAAACAGGAGTTAATTAGATATGTCAGCGAATCAAACTACTACTACCCCCACTGCACCGCCCGCGCCGGCAGCACCCGCCGTGACGCTTGGTGTCACCGAATCAGCCGCAGGCGAAATCAAAAAGTTTATGTCGAGTGAAGAAGGACTGCCTGAGTCCGCCGGTCTGCGCGTCCGCGTTGTTCCCGGAGGCTGCTCGGGATTTCAGTACAGCCTGAACATCGAAGAAGAGTCGCGCCAGGGCGATTTCATCCTCGACGAAAAAGGCGTGCGCCTGTTTGTCGATATGTTCAGTGCCCAGTATCTGAACGGCGTCGAAATCGACTATGTGCAGAACGTGATGGGTTCAGGTTTCACCTTCAAGAATCCGAACTCGACCGGCAGCTGCGGTTGCGGCTCGTCGTTCACGGCTTAAGTTAAATCAAGAGAACGCGCATGGCGCGGCTAAGCAAACAGGCTCGGCCTTTTTCAGTTTTGACTGAAGGCCGAGCCGGCTTTTTGCTTACCGCGCATTTTTTTGTCTTTTGGTTGTGATTCATTTGCACGAGATGAGGTCAGTACCACCCGCGTGAGCGGGTGGGTCAAACATTAGATGCGTTGATTGAATCATGAGTCCATCTGCTCACGCAGATGGTACCGACCTCTTTGCGGAAGTACGAGACCATACCTACCGGTTTAGGTAGACATGACCAAAATTATCCGAGCTGAGTCCACCGCTGATATCCAGCAGGCTCGCACTCTCTTCAAAGAGTACGAGACGTGGCTGGAAATCGATCTCTGCTTTCAGAACTTTGAAAAGGAACTAGCGCAACTTCCCGGCGCATACGGGCCGCCTGATGGACGCCTGCTGCTCGCTTACGTGAAGGGAAAAGTTGCGGGCTGCGTGGCCTTGAGAAAGATCGGCGAGGGTATCTGCGAGATCAAGCGGCTCTACCTGCGTGAGGAATTTCGCGGTCATGGCCTCGGCCGCAAACTTGCTCAGGCGATTATTAGCGAGGCCAAAACGATAGGTCATGAAAGGATGCGGCTAGACACTTTGCCGCGGCAGATGGGCGACGCTATCAAGCTCTACCGGTCGTTGGGTTTCAAAGAGATCGAACCCTACTACAATAATCCGGTGCCGGACGCGAAGTTCATGGAGTTGGATCTAGTGTCAGAAGCCCGACCGTGAGGGAGGGCAACTCCCGAAACCACAATCCCCGGAAAAAACCGAACTCTTCGATTCGACAGGGCCCTGGACGCAGCCCTCCCTTACGGTCGGGCTTCTGACACTGCCAGGTCATAACTCGAACGGATCGTCGCCTTGACCATCGATTACATAATCGATGGCTCTTTCGACGGCTTCCTCCGTCCAAAGATAAGGCGTGCTCCCGTGCCTTGCCCAGGGTTTAATGTTCCGATCGAGCAGACCAACTTCACGGAGTCGCCGGGTCGCATACGCTTTGAATGTGTCCATTATGTGCTCCGGCTTACATGAGGCGGTAACGACTGAATGGATGTGATTCGTGCGAGCGTTTACTGCTAGAAGGCCATAGTGACGATACTCGCATACCTCACGGATTGCGCTTTCAACGACTACGCGTTGAGCCGTGTTAAGGATGATCGGATCTTGTCTCAGATCGCTCTTTTCCTCTTCACGGAGCCTCTCGTTTGCAGGCATGTCTGGCGTTCCATAACGATGGAATTGCCGGCGATCTACAGAGCCACGCTGATCACCATGAAGCCATGTGCCATAACAGCGGAATGTGATTAGAAATGCCAAGGGTTGGGTGTGGCGCTGAAAATCAACGTAGTCTGATTTACCCATGGTGAGAGTTCCATGAGAGGCCCTCCCTTACGGTCGGGCTTCTGACACGCTTTACTTACCGAAGAGTTTCCACCCCGATGGCAGCACGGCGGCGGCCAGAGTGATCTTGATGATGTCGCCGGGGATGAACTTAATCACCGTGGCGTAGAGAGTCAGCATGGGTGACGTATGCATCACTACTGAGAACCAGGCCCAGCCGCTCAGCATGATGATCATTGAGCCTATGGCCATGGCCGCGGCAGCGGTCAGGAAGCGCCGGTCCCAGCCGTGTTCGGCAAACGCTCCGGTCACATACGCTGCCGCCGGGAAGGCGATCAGGTAACCTCCGGTCGGTCCCATCAAATGGAGCAACCCGCCGTGGCCGCCGGAAAAGAACGGCAGACCGCCCGCTCCCTCGACAAGGTATGCAATCATCGCCATCGCGCCCAGGCGCGATCCCAGCAAAGCGCCGGTAAGTAGCACGGCGAATGTTTGTCCGGTGATTGGAATGGGACCGATGGGGATTACTACTTGTGCGGCGAGAGCGGTGAGTAAACTAAAACCAATCACCAAACCGACCTGACGCACAACGTCCAGTGGCGCCAGGGCCACGCCCAGAAGTGTCTCGCTTTTGGCAAATGCTGTACTCATTTTTGTCCTCTGATTCTGTGACTACTCCGGCCGCACACATAACACCGGGCAAGGGGCGTTGCGCAAAACGAACTCAGCCGTGTCGGTTAATTTCGGATCGCCGCCTGACCCAAGCGCGGTCGTGATCGCCACCAGATCAGCCTTGTGCCGACCGGCATATTCGACGACTTCTTCACCGACACCGCCGTGCAGGCGGCGAAACTTTCCGCTGGTTGCGCCCGCCTCGGTAAAAAACCTCTCCAGAGTAGCCTTTCCGCCATCGGCGGGTTCTTCGTCGCCTTCGTTAAAGATACAGAGCGTTTCCAGTTCCGCTTTCGTCTTGCCGGCTATCGCGGCAGCGACCTGGAGGATTGCCTTTGATTCTTCGCGCAAGTCAGTCACGTAAAGAATGCGCTTGAAGCGATCGATTGGACGAGTGGTGCGTCGCGGTCCGTACATGCGGGCGATGATCGTAGGGATTTTGGAATCGCGCGCCACCTGCTCCGCCACGCTGCGGCCGAGAAAGAATTGCGCCACGTCCGAACGTCCGTGCGACGCCATGACGATCAGATCGCAAACGCGTTCCGATGCATGGCGCATGATGACCTGGGCGGGATCCTCATCGCCCTTGGGAATTATTGCTTCGATGACCCGCACGGTCGAGGATCCCGTGGGTAGTCCGGGAAACTCGTACCGTGATGTCTCAGTGATATGCGGATCGCCGCCGTGAGAGATGTGAACGGAATGAACAATGGCGTCGAACTGCGCCGCCAGCGCTACCGCCAGCGGAAACGCGCTGTTGGCAACGGCTGAAAAATCTGTCGGAAACAGTATCGAACGAATCATGACTTCATTATAGGTCGGATAGGTCCTATTAGTCCTATAGTTCTTCCTTAGTTATTCAGCCCCGATCCGCATCTTGTGAAACGAGCGCCAAACGAAAAAGACCGAGATCAGAAAGAAGACCGCGGCTAAAACATGCGTCACCATCGGACCGTTCTCCCCGAACTGGCCCCTGGTGCTGCCAATGCTCACCGCGAGTTCCACCGCCAGCAATCCGAAGAGCGTGGTGAACTTGATCACCGGATTCAAAGCGACGGACGAAGTATCTTTGAAAGGGTCGCCCACCGTGTCGCCTACGACCGTGGCATCGTGCAGCGGCGTGCCTTTCTGTTTCAGATCAACCTCGACAACCTTCTTGGCATTGTCCCAGGCGCCGCCGGCATTGGCCATAAAGATCGCCTGGTAAAGACCGAACACGGCGATCGAGATCAGATAACCGATAAAGAAGAAGGGCTCGACAAAAGCAAAGGCCAGGGTGGAGAAGAAGATGGTCAGAAAGATATTGAACATCCCTTTCTGCGCATACTTCGTGCAAATCTCCACGACCTTCTTACTATCTTCAACCGAAGCTTTTTCGACGCCTTCCAACTTGATGTTGGCTTTGATGAACTCGACCGCCCGGTAAGCCCCAGTCGTCACCGCCTGGATGGAAGCGCCGGTGAACCAATAAATGATCGCGCCGCCGGTAATCAGGCCGAGCACGAACGGCGCGTGCAGCAACGAAAGCATTTCCTTGTTAACCCGCAACCCATCGGTCAGCGCCATGATGATCGAGAAGATCATCGTTGTGGCACCTACGACCGCGGTCCCGATCAGCACCGGCTTGGCAGTAGCTTTGAAGGTGTTGCCGGCGCCATCGTTCTCTTCCAGCAGATGCTTGGCCCGTTCGAACACTGGGTTGATGTTGTAATCTCTCTTGAGCTCTTCAGTTATGTTCGGCATCTGTTCGATTAGCGAAAGCTCGAAAACCGATTGCGCGTTGTCGGTCACCGGGCCGTAGGAATCAACGGCGATCGTCACCGGGCCCATGCCAAGGAATCCAAATGCAACCAGACCGAAAGCAAATACCGCGGGTGCGGCCATCAGGATCGACAGTCCCATCGTGCTCACGATGAAAGCGACACCCATCAGACCGACGATGCTAATGCCCAGCCAGTACGCCGAGAAGTTACCGGCCACTAAACCAGAAAGGATGGTGAGTGACGCGCCGCCTTCTCGGGATGACTTCACTACTTCCTGCACGTGCCGAGAGCTGGTTGAAGTAAACACTTTTACCAGTTCGGGAATAACCGCGCCGGCAAGGGTGCCGCACGAAATGATTGATGCCAGTTTCCACCACAGCGTACCGTCACCGTCCAGCACTGGAATAATCAAATACGAGACAGCGTAGGTGAGAACTATCGACACGATCGAAGTCAGCCAAACCAGCGTAGTCAGCGGTGTTTCAAAGTTCATCTCGCCGGCATTCGCGAAACGCGCCTTGGCAATTGCCGCGTTAATGAAATACGAGCCGGCGCTGGAAACCAGCATCATGATACGCATCACGAAAATCCAGACCAGCAACTGAACCTGGATCCCTGTGTTGGGTACGGCCAGCAGGATGAAGGTAATCAAAGCGACGCCGGTGACGCCGTACGTCTCGAAACCATCGGCGCTGGGCCCGACTGAGTCGCCGGCGTTATCACCCGTACAGTCGGCAATTACTCCGGGATTGCGCGCGTCGTCTTCTTTAATCTTGAAAACGATCTTCATCAGGTCCGCACCGATGTCGGCAATCTTGGTAAAGATGCCGCCGGCGATTCGCAGAGCGGCCGCGCCCAAACTCTCGCCGATCGCGAAACCTATGAAGCAAGGACCGGCATAGTCGCCGGGAATGAACAGCAGTATGAAGAGCATGATCAGCAGCTCGACGCTGATCAGAAGCATGCCTATACTCATGCCGGCCTTAAGTGGAATCGCGTAGATTGGATAGGGCTTGCCTTCCAAACTGGCGAACGCGGTGCGCGAATTCGCAAACGTGTTGACGCGAATGCCAAACCAGGCGACGCCGTAACTTCCGGCGATGCCGACCAGACTGAAAAACAAGATCATCGGCACCGTGACGGCCACGGATTTGCCGGGCACTGGCCGCAGCACTCCGAAGTAAGCGACCACGATCACGGCAATGAACACCCAGAGGATCATGATGAATTTGCCCTGGGTGGTCAGATAGGTCTTGCAGGTCTCGTAGATCAGCTCTGAGATCTCCCGCATCGAGCGATGCACAGGCAGGTTCTTAAGCTGGATGTAGATTAGGAGCCCGAACATCAGCCCGAGACCACAAAACACCAGGCCGATCATCAACAGCCGGTGTCCGTCCAGGCCAAGGAATGTCACCGACGACAAATCGGGAAGCTTTAAGGATGCCTCGCCGCCTTCACGAGCTTGAGCGAGGACCGCCGGCGCGCCGAGCGCGCTTCCGAGCAAAACAAATAAGAGCGTCAATAGTCGGCGACGCATCGCCGTGGCAAAGTTCGACATTAAATTCACTAGTAAGAGAATCCTTTCGTTTCGTTTAAGCGCTTGACGAGATAAAGCTGTCCTTGAAAAGTCGATTATTATTGCCGATTTATCAGGGAACTGTCCAACTGGGAGGGGAATCGCTACTATCGAATTCAGCTTTGCGCCTTTGGATTCTCTTTGCGACTTTGCGTGAAACTCCTTTTCGAGTGGGTTTATTTCACGCAAAGGCGCAAAGTTGAGTCGGAAGTCGCAAAGAAGATATCAGTTCATTTCCAGCAGATCCGGCGAACCGAAACACCCGACTTGATATGAGCATCGGCTGAAGAAGCGACGCGATATTCGCTAGACTTCTCGTGTCGGGGCTGTCATGTCAGTCGATCAATTCCACCTGTCCGGTTTGCGGTGATTGTTTTGAATCGCCACGACAACCAGCAGATCGCCACGCATTTGGTAGATTACACTGTAAGGGAAAAGATGAACCTGAGACCTCCGTGTTCGCTTTGACAGCGGCGTCCAAGCTTCAGGATAGTTCTTAATGCGTTTCTACGGTCTGTTTGACCTCATCGGAAAGCTCAAAACCTAAACCCGCACGTTCCTTGTTGTAGTAACTTATGGCTTCTTCAAATTCGGAATCTGCCGCGGCGAGATAGGTTACTTTCATTTGGCGCGCTGGCGCTCAATCCTGGCAAACACCTCTTCTGCCGGGACCGCTCCCAACTCACCTCGATCGTAAGCATCCAAACGATCTTCAGCTTCCAGTGCCCAAAGCTCATCGAGGAGGGGATCAGGAGGCGCCTGAAAACTAGCCAAAAGGCGTTCCGCTATTTCGGCACGGTCCTCTGGCGGTAAGGCCAGGGCTTGCTCAAGAATCAGTTCGCTATTTGCCGACATGTCATTCTCCCCAGGCCAAAGCTTAAAAGCTTTAAAGGGCCTGGATAGTCGGTATTGTGGACGATTAGACGAATCACCGTCAAACGTATTGCGGCGAACACCTTCACACTAAATCTAAGCCTCAGCCAACGCCGGTTCCGGAGTCAACTCAGTTGGCCTGCGCCCACCCACCCACCTGCGCACAGAATCTATCAAAACGATCACAGCCGCGGTCATGATGAGGACCGTAAGCGTCGTATTGATATACCCCTGGGTCGCCGTCGCCGCAGTCTGAGCCTGCGGCCAGAAGATGTCGCGAATTGAATCCCACCCAGCCACCAGCGTGGTCGTGGCAACGAACGAAAGCGGGGCGATCGTCACCCAGCAGTATCTCGCTTTACCCATGTTGATGATTACCGTCGTGGCGACGCACAATGCCACCGCCGCCAGCAACTGATTGGCGATCCCGAACATCGGCCAGATCGTCGAAATCGATCCATTCCAAATGAAGCCGGCCCAGGCGGCTACCACCAGCGCGCTGGTCAGAATTGATCCGGGCAACCAGTTAGGTTCTTCGAGCTTTCGGAACACACGTCCCCCAAATTCGCCCACGAGAAAACGGGCGACGCGCGTGCCGGTATCGATCGTAGTCAGAATAAATAACGCTTCGAACATGATTGCGAAGTGATACCAGTACTTCATCAAACCCCTTAGGCCGGGAATGCCGTCGAATATTTTCGCGATCCCGAGGGCCAGGGTTACAGCGCCGCCGGTGCGGCCACGCAGATTCTTCTCACCCGATTCTTCTTGCAGTCGATCGATTTCCTGAGGCTGCAGGTTAAAGCCGTTTGCTGTTTCGTGATCGACCATGCGTACATAGTTGGCCTTTTGCGCGTCGGTCTTTTGCTGCGTATTGATCGCAAAGTAATCGCCCGGGAACAGCGACGTCGCAGCGATCAATGCGACTACTCCTACAACTCCTTCCATCAACATGCTGCCATAACCAATCATCCGCGCGTCGCTTTCTTTCGCGATCATCTTGGGCGTAGTGCCTGACGAAACCAGCGCATGAAATCCGCTAATGGCCCCGCAGGCGATAGTGATAAAAACGAAGGGATAGACTTTGCCGGGCACCACTGGTCCGCCGCCGGAAACAAATGGCGTGATTGCCGGCATGTGCAGGTTTGGATGGACGAGGATCACTCCGATGATCAGGAACGCGACAGTGCCGATCTTGAGATAGGACGAAAGGTAATCACGCGGGCACAGCAGCATCCACACCGGCAACACCGACGCGATAAAGCCGTAGCCGGCCATTAGCAGCGTTATCTTGTGCGGTGACAACGTAAATGCGGATGCCCAGGATGAGTCGGCGATCTTCCCGCCGAGAAAGACGGCCAGCAGCAATCCAATCACGCCGATCACGGTCGCTTCGACAATCTTTCCTTTGCGAAAGCGATACATGTAAAGCCCCATGAACAGGGCCAACGGAATGGTAAAGCCCACCGTGAATGTTCCCCAGGGCGATTCCGCCAGAGCATTCACCACCACCAGGCCCAGCCCGGCCAGCGCAATTACCACGATGAAGAGGATGGCGATTCCGGCGACTAGTCCGGACAGCGGACTGATTTCAGTGCGCGCAATTTCGGCCAGCGATTTTCCTTTTCGCCTGACGCTCGACACGAGAATCATAAAGTCATGTACCGCGCCACCTAAACAAACGCCGATTACCAACCAGAGCAGACCCGGCAGGAACCCAAACTGTGCAGCGAGCACTGGACCAATCAAAGGACCCGCGCCTGAGATTGCGGCGAAGTGATGCCCGAACAAAACCCACTTGTTGGTTGGATAATAATTGTGGCCGTCATACATGGTTGTCGACGGCACGGGTCGCGAGTCATCCAGCGTCAAAACCTTCGCCGCGATGAAGGCGGAGTAGTACCGATAGGCTATCGCCAGGATACACAGCGTGCCGACAATGATGGGTAGAGCGTTCATCGCTAATTTCGTAGCGCGCTATCATAACTGCGGAGTGGTTGTTTGCGAAGCGAATTCTCATTCCTGGGAGCGCGGGCGGCTCGCCCGCATACGAGCCGAAGGCAAGTTGATCCTTCGGGCTGACGCACTCAAGAGCGGACGGGCCGTCCGCGTTCCCAGCAGCGACTCGCTTTGACTTCACCTGCACCCATGCACTAGAGTTACCGCCGCTGTTCAATCAAATTGCGGAGGCTACTCCCCATCGAGATCGACCAGATTTATCCGCGAAGGCCCGGCAACTGCTTTACCCCTCGTCGGAACTGATTTCCAACCCTTAAGAATATTTCAGGAGGATCGATGAAAAGGATTTTATTGCTTTTAAGTGCTATGGCACTGCTTACCGGCGGCTGCGCGCAGAAACCGGTCGTCACAACTTCGACTGCTACCCCCGCTCCCGCTACGTCTCCCGGGGCGGCAAAAACCAACAAGAAGATTCCGCAGGCTAACCCCGTCCCAGCGGACTGGATCACCATGGCTGACGAAGTCCGTGGTTACGAGTTCAAGGTTCCCAAGGGAACTGAGCACAAGACGGACACGGTTAACGGCGTCGATGTTTATGCGGCCGTCGTTCCGGCCCCGTACGACATCCAGGTGCTGATCTTTGCCTTCAAGGACAAGACGCGCACCAAAGACGATTTGATGAAGAATGTCGAAGGCGCACTTCAGTCAATGGGCGAGAAGGACATTAAGGTCACCGACATTAAAGAGATCAGCGACGACTATAGCGTGGCCAGCATCTCTTCCGTAGACGAGAAGGGCAAGACCACCAAGGGCAAGGTCCTGGTGGGCACCGACGTCACTGACAATTACATCGTGATGGTTGGCACTGAGGCAGACAAGTATGCGGCCAACGAAAAGACCATCGACGAGATCTGGGGCAGCTTTACAATGTATAGCGGCGGCGCCAGCGGCACCAACTAAGCAGTATCTCAGGTCAAATTGGAACCCGAGGGGAAACGAGGCTACAGCGCAAGCCGTAGCCTCGTTTAGCATGTCTGCCTCATGGGGAAATTGGATTCAGGTTTGAAGTGGAACACAACCAACTTGTTAGCCTTTTGATTTGGTTTCAAGATTGAAATCGAACTCACCTGGATGGGGCTTGGTATCGCGAAGCGATTACGTCCCAAAGCCCAGGGTTGCCGCTTCGGCTACCCTGGGTTACAGAATTAGGTGGTTGATTCAACCGCAACGCGGTTGCGTTCGTTGACGCAACCCGTTATGGGTTGATGATGGTCAGGCTTGCTTGTACTTCAAACTTGAATCCACGAAGGAAACGATATGAAATTCGTAAAACCAATTCTCTTCATTGCAGCGCTTTCGCTGGCAACGACTTTGTCTGGGCCGGCGTATGGACAGACGGCCGCAAGCATCCGACTTTCTCCTAATGCTCTGGTCGCGGATCTCTACCGCGAGCACAACCGGAAGCACAGCCCTTTTTTCCAAACCAGAAGTCGCGTCTTGCTCTACAAGTATTTCGAGAAGAGCCTGGCCGACATGATTTGGAAAGATCCCGTTACTTCCAAAGGCGAAGTCGGCGCCCTCGAGGGCGACCCGCTTTATGACGCGCAGGACACAGACATCAAGAAATTCGTTATTGGCAAACCGACCTATGAAGCGGGCAAGGCCAAAGTCGGCGTCACCTTCACGAATCTCGGCCAACCAAAGTCGTTTATCTTTACTCTGGTTAACGGCCGGAGCGGCTGGCGGATAAATGACATTGAATACGGCGAGGGACGATCGCTGCGGGGATATTTGAAAGGATAAAGGTGGCACGGGCATCTTGCCCGTGATCACGTGTGGGATTCAGCTGCACCCGGTTTATATCAAGTACGACAAACTTCAGTTTGTCGATTCGCGACCCTACTTCACCCCGACAAACTGAAGTTTGTCGTACACTAAGGAAAATTCTTTACTTTCCCGAATCTCAAGTCATATAGTACGGCCCGCACTGCGGTAGATCAGATTGCCTCGCGCTAATGAATCTTCTACGAGGTCTTGACGAGATGAACAGGTTTAGCATCCGGCAACTTATCGTCGTCGCGCTATGCTTTTACCTTGCCCTGCCGGTCTCAGCCTTGCGATTGCCCCTGCAGTCGCCGCCGCCGGCTCCTAAAGAAGAATTCGTCTTTACCAAAGTCGATCTGGATCTTCTCGAAGAAGTGAATCTGCTCGAGAGAAGGCTGGAACGAGAGGGCCTGGTCTATGCAGATGCGGCCACGAATGCCTACCTGCAGCGAATCGGAGAGACCCTGCTGCCGCGCGACCAGCATCTGGAACACGTGCAGTGGAAGTTTCGGGCTCTGCGAGATCCGGTGCCCAATGCCTTTGCGCTTCCCAACGGATCGATTTACGTCAACACCGGATTGATTGCTCTGCTTGAAAACGAATCGCAGTTGGCGGCGATGTTGGCGCACGAGATTACGCACGTGCTCAAACGTCACACCTATTTGCAGAACCGCAGCAATCGCAAAAAATTTCTGGCGATGCATATCATCTATGCCGTGGGTGCGTGGAATCCTGTGGGCGGTGTGGCGGGCCTGGCCATCGGTATCATAGCGGCCGTGTCTCCATTCCTGCTGGTGTCGACGATATTCGGTTACAGCCGCGAGCTGGAACGAGACGCGGATCTGAAGGGCGTCGAGGTCATGACGACCGCTGAATACCCCCCCGAGGAGATGGTTAAGGCCCTGACTTTGTTGAGCAGAGACATCGAAGGCGAGCAACTCAAGTTGTTCTATAACGATCATCCTCAGTTGAAAGACCGCATCGCCTATGTCACAACCTATCTCGGCAGCAAGGCCGAGAAGCCGACGGCAGCGGCTGAACTTCACCGTGAGAAGAGAGCTTATCTGACGACAATTGAAACCGTTTCGCGTCACGACATCCAGTTGGCAATCAATTCTGCCCGCTTTCGCACGGCGGTTTATCTGAGTCAAAAGTTTGCGGGCTTCCGGCCTGATTCATCTGAAAATATCTTCTGGCTGGCCGAGTCATATCGCTCTTTGGGTCCACGCTCGCCGGAGCTGCAAGAGAACGAACTCACCACCAGCGCCAAGAAAGATGCGGCGAAAAAGCGGTCGAATCTGACGCCGGAAGAGGAAGAGCGCGACCTTCTGCTGACCGAAGCCGGACAACAGAACTGGAAGAACAACCAACAGAAGGCTGAGGAGTTGTATCTCAAGTCCTTGAAGCTCGACAATCCCGTGCCTATGGCGCATCGAGGGTTGGCCATGCTGTATGAAAAAATAGGCCGGCGCAAAGAAGCGATGGACGAGTATCAAGAGTATCTGGACCAGGCGCCGGACGCGCTTGATCGCGAAAGAATTCTGCGCCGCATTGAGAAGCTAAAGGGCTCGGGATTATAAGGCCCGAAGGGCCTTCCTGAAATAGCCACGCCCGTAAGGGAGTGGTCGTGACAGGGCGTAAGAGGCCCTAAGGGCCGACACCTCTTTTTGTTGACTTACTGTGCCGCACGTTCGGCGCTCAATTCGTCTGGTTGGGGCACGATCCACGACCTCACGGTCGTAGCTATTTCGGGAAGGCCCTTCGGGCCTTAGAGTCATAGAAAGCATGATGCATGGTTTCAACAAAACAGCTCGTAAACCACGTATGAAACTCAAACTTCTCTTTCTTACTTTAGTCATCGCGTTTGTCGTAATAACTCCGGCCATGATCGGGGCGCAGTACCTGCACCCAAAAATCATAAGCAAGGAAATCACGATTCGTAACGTTGTAATCCTGCCGGCGAAGGTTCAAGTGGTAAGGCAGAGCATGAAAGGGCCGGAAGGGATGGCTGCGGAATCAGAGGCGGTGAGTGTCAGGGTCACACAGTTGCTCACCGAAGCGCTGGCGGCAAAACACGTGACCGCCTGGAGTGGGGTTTTGGCCGCGGGCGACAGCCAAAAAGCCTACGTGATTGCGGATATTCAATCTCGTTACGACGCGTTGCTGCCAATGATTAGCAAAAAGGCGAAGGATGTTAAGAAGGGACGATTCACGCTGGGCGATGAGGTGCTGAATTTAAATCTGGCCAAAACGACCGACGCGATAGTCTTTGTCCGGGGTGAAGGCCAGAAACTGACCAAAGGGAAGTCCGCGTTTTCGATCCTGACACTCAGCCTGAATCTTCCTTACATGAAGCTAACGATCGGAATGGTCGATGCTCGTACCGGAGAAGTTCTGCTCTTCACGACTCCAGTTGCGGTAGCTGATGTTACCAACGAGAAGGAGAAGGCTTTGACTGGAGCGATTGAGAGGTCCCTGCAGAAGCTGCCGCCGGCTCCCTAATCCCGGTCCCGTCACGAATCGGAAACCGTTTAAAACGGGTTCCCTTCAAATCCCAATTGCGCATCACCGGGCTAAAGCCGCGGTGCTAATGAGATTCAAACCCGTCCCGACCCACTCTTCAGATCCTCATGCAGCAAACGATGGAAAAGGTGCTCGCCCGCTTCGCGTCGCACCGACAGACGCCCGGCGTTATAGGCCCTCGAGTTCAATCCTCTCTGCACTGATTCGCAGATATCCAGGTCTTCGCGCTGAATGCGATCGCCGACGTCGATGCTCGCGAGATTGCGCGCGCGTGCTGCGTCAGAGACGTCTGCGAAATGAAAGTCAAACACAACTTCGGTGCGATCGAGGGCGAGCGGTCGGACGAGATTCGTATCGAGCACGCCTTCGTAATAGTTCAGCATGAAGTTTGGATAAAGCCAGTAATACAAAGCGCTCTTGCCACTCCGAACAGCACCTATTTCATTACTAGTCTCTGGACTAACGATCGGGCTCGATTGCAGGCAGAAGCGTTCGCCATTTTCAATCGTGTACCGGCTGTAATCGAGCACGCTGTCGAGGCCTTTGTGCAGGTGCGGCACGTGATAACCGCCGTCAAGATAATTGTCTACAAAAACTTTCCAGTTGCACTTCAGGGTGTAACGCCGGCGCTCGATCCAGTGCACCTTCTCAAGTCCCAGATTCTTGATTTGACTGATGATGTCGCTTCCGAGAAATTCCGGGAGGGAAGGACTTGGTCTGTTCAGTGAAGGATTTTGCTTTTCGTTGAGTCGAACAAACACCCACTGTTCCCAGGTCGCTATTTCCACCGGCGCCAGACCATTCGCAGTCCGATCAAAATTACATACGCCGGTGAAATCCGGCGTGCCCTTCAATTGGCCTTCGAGAGAATAGGTCCAGCCATGATATGGACACCGCATTTGGGTCGCGTGTCCCGCGGGCTCGGTCATCACTGCCGCGGCGTGGTGACGACAGACGTTGAAGAAGCCGCGCAACTCACCGTCGCTGCCGCGCGCGATCACAATCGGTTCGCCGGCAATATCGGTCGTCACGTAATTGCCCGGATCGCGCAGCTGATCAAGGCGCGCCGCGACCTGCCACGAACTGCTGAAGACAGTTTGCTGTTCGAGTTCAAAGACCCTTTGGTCCGTGTACCACGATGACGGAATAGTTGAGGCTTGTGCGAGAGGTGCGCTTGGATCGTAGCTGTCGATGATCGCCTGAAGAGAATCTTCCATGATTGCCTTGCGGCTTCGCCGCCTGACATGCGGAAAGGCTATGCCTTTCCGAAAATGCCGAATCGTTTTAGGAAGCTGCGCCTCCGATAGTGGCACAGACTTCAGTCTGTGATCCTGCCTGAAGTTAAATCACAGACTGAAGTCTGTGCCACTGTTACACCGGCGTGGCCGTTTTATGCTTCGGATTGTAGAACGGTGTCTTTGCTACTATTGCACCTACCCGATGTCTGACTGCTTCCACAGTAATTTCAATTTCGATCTTCGTGCCGGGTCGAGCAAAATCACTTTTCACCGTGGCCAGAGCAATCATCCTTTTCAAAAGCGGCGACCAGGTTGTCGACGTCGCTTTGCCAATCTGGTTTCCGTTCCGATAGATCGGAACTGCTACTCGCGAAGCGATCGGAGAAACCGCGGGTGGCAAGCCGGCCGCTTCAAAAAGCCGCTCGACCTCGGTCCAGTCGATTTCAATTCCGACGATTCGTCTGGCCGGTCCGTCGCTGGCTTCCTTAATTAATGCTTGCCTGCCGATGAAGCGGCCCTTGTCGAGATTAACCAACCGATCGAGGCCCATTTCAAAGGGCGAATACTTCTGCTCGTAAACCAGCGCTTTCTTGCTGCTGTTGAAATCGACGTCGATCAAGAGCAGTCCTGCTTCGATCCGCGCGACGTCCAGTGCGAGCATCCCCGCAGGCTTGATATCAAAAGGCCGACCACGATCAAAGAGAACGTCCCAGACTGGCAAAGCCTCTTCGTTTGCTACCCAGATTTCATAGCCGAGATCGCCGGTGTAGCCCGTGCGCGAAATCTCGACCGGCACGCCGGCGATCGTGCCTTTGGTGACGCGGAAATATTTGAGGCTGCCAATGTCCGCATCTTCGACAATCGTTTTCAGAAGCTTGCCGGAAGTTGGCCCTTGCAAGGCGAGCGCGGCGACGCTTTCTGAAATGTCTTCACAGTGCACATCGAGGCCGGCCCCGTTTTGGGTGAACCAACGCAAGCTGGGATCGGCCGCGGTCCAACGATACACATTCTCTTCAAGCCGCGACACAGTGCCGTCGTCAATCACTTTGCCTTGTTCATCGCACCAGGGAGTGTAGACGACCTGGCCCACCGTCACCTTTCGCATGTCGCGCGTGATGATCCGATCAACCAACCGCGTTGCATCCGGGCCGGTTACCCGGTACTTGAAGAGAGGTGAAATATCGATCAGCGCGGCGGCGTTACGAATAGCGTTGTACTCATGCTCGTGATGTGTTTCATAAGAACTGACCGCGTAGTAGCCCGACCACTCGCGATAGTTCAAACTTTCGCAGAGCGGAAAGGTGCGTTGATGAAATGGAGTCCCGATGGGCATTGATTTATATAGTGGCACAGACTTCAGTCTGTGATCGATTTTGTTAGACAGACCACAGACTGAAGTCTGTCCCGCCGTTTGTCAGAGCGAGCGATTATAAGTATGCTGACAGTCAGCAGCAAGAAGCATTTGGCCCCCCGGATTCGAACCAGGAGAAAGAGGTAGAGTTATGAAGAGAGCACTTCACATCGATCGCGCGGGAGTCTGCATTTTGTTGACGCTGCTCATTGTCATCGGCGGCTCAACAATCGCTCAAGGCCAAGCGAAAGACTCAAAGAAGATTGCCGAGGCGACTAAGGAAGCACAGAAGGCCGCCCAGGTTTTTACCGAGATTATGAACGTTCCTGACCGGTCCATTCCGCGGGATTTGCTGGACAAGGCCGAGGCCGTGGCCGTGTTTCCCGGGGTGATCAAAGCCGGCTTTATTGTCGGTGGCCGCGTGGGCGATGGTGTGATCAGCCGCCGCGTCAAGGGTGGTTGGAGCGCGCCGGCATTCTTCAATCTGGCCGGCGGCAGCTTCGGTTTGCAAATCGGCGCTTCCAAAACCGACTTTGTTCTGCTGTTCATGAACCCGGAAGCGCTGGGCGGATTATTGAAAGATAAGTTTGAGATTGGCGGCGAGGGAAGTGTCGCAGCCGGGCCGGTAGGCCGCTCCGCCAGCGCAACCACTGACGCACTATTGAAGGCCGGAATCATTTCGTATTCGCGCAGCAAGGGTTTGTTTGCCGGACTGGAGCTCAAAGGCACAGTGATCAGCCCGGACAATAATGACAACCTGGCGGTGTATGGGATGAAAGCTGACGAGGTGCTATCGGCCACGCACAAATGGACCCTGACAAAAATGCCTGCGGGCGTGCGCATTTTTCCGCGGACGCTGGCCCGATATTCGGTAAGACGGTAGCGTTGGAGCGCAGGCATCCTGCCTGCGGTTCACCGGCATCATTGCCGGTCCTTTGCTCTTTTCAAGAAACAATAACTGAAGGGAAGTCATGAAGAGACTATTCAAACGAACGGCCTTAATCTGGTTCTGCATTTTTCTGCTGGGTTCTGTCTTTACGACCGCTTCGGCGCAACAGGAGCGCGATCGGAACACCAAAAAAACGCGGGGCGCCGCCGAGCAGGCAGCCAAAGCCGCACGTGTATTCGATCAAATCATGGGCACGAGGGAACGGTCGATTCCACGCGACCTGCTGGATCGCGCTGAAGCCGTCGCAGTTTTCCCCAGTGTTATCAAGGCCGGATTAATAGTTGGTGGTCGAGGCGGCCGGGGAGTGATCAGCCGGCGCGTGACCGGCGGCTGGAGTGCGCCCGCTTTCTTCGACCTGGCGGGGGGAAGCATTGGTTTGCAGATTGGCGCATCGTCAACGGATTTCGTGTTGCTCTTCATGAACGAGAACGCCGTTGAGAGTCTGTTGGGAGACAAGTTTGAAATCGGCGGGGAAGGTAGCGCCGCCGCGGGACCGGTGGGTCGCTCGGCCAGCGCTTCAACTGACCTGAAACTAAATGCGCAGATTCTTTCTTATTCACGAAGCCGAGGCGCGTTCGCCGGTCTTGAATTGAAAGGCGTCGTGATCAAGCCGGACAATGAAGACAATCATCAGGTTTACGGCATGAGCGCGCGGGACATCCTCACCGGCTCAGACAAGATTTCGATGGATCGAATGCCCGAAGGCGTGCGGGTTTTTCCTTTGACCCTGAAACGGTATTCGCGAAGGTGAAACAAAAATACTGAGAGCGTCACCGGACATGCTCCACGCGCCGCGTGGCATACCGATTATCACCTTGCCCGCGCTGGCGTGCTGCGATAAAGCACGCCGGCGCATCTTTCTTTTACCAACCCTCAACAGGCGCGATCAATAATTTGCTTTCGGTCCTGGGACCATACGACCCGTCCACTTTGAGGAGGTCTGTGGGATTATTATCGTTCCAGGTCTGCTGGAAGGCCTTGATTTCTTCAAGTCCGAAATCGGCATTCTGAGGGCCGTGGAAATTAAAGTGCGGTGGATCAGCCGGGCCGCGCCAGACGAAATTGTGTTTTGCAAGCACTGCTCGCCAGGACTCATGGTCCTGCAGATCAATAGCGATGGCACGCTCGTGGGGGCTGCTTCCCGGCGAGGCTGCCAGCGGTATGTGGCAAAGATGATGAATGTACTGGTAATAGACCATGTACTGTTGCGGGAGGGTCCTGAGTGCGTGGACCAGCTGGGGCTTTCGTCCGGCTTCATTGATTGCGGCAATGAAAGCTTCGCCGGCCTGGCGTTGGAGATACGGTAGTGTTGACCCGCCTACAATATTCACGTGATCGCTGATGTCGATAATCTCGGTCGCGGGCAGACTTGCGATAAGTGTTTGCGCAATTTGCCGGGCGAGTGGCGCCAACTTTTCCGTCGAACATTCTGCTTTTGCTAGTTCTTCAACGTTCATTTTCGCTTCCTCCTCAGATTGAAGTTTGCCCTTAAAGTGCCTGCATGAATTTCTTAAAGTTCTGAAGTCTTTCTGCAAGCCCGTGTGTTCCGCCATTCACGGCCTTGGTGACCTGCGTCACGGTGCCGTCGTCTGCGCCTCTGTCACAGATGGCCCAAATGTTATTCGATTTGAAGTAAAAAGCGGCCGAGGCCAGGGGAAACTTGGTCGCTACTAAATCGGGATTCGCGACACAGTCTTCACCGACAAAAGTTGAAAAGCTTGTGTAGTTGTTCCTGCCCGTCAGTTGAATGTAACCGCGGCCACGGAACTTAAAACCATCACCGGACGCTTCATCACCATTGCCCATCCGGTTCGCGTAGACTCTGTTGCCAATCTTTTCCGGGCTGTTGGCAAAAGCAGCCGGGTCAACGCCACGGAAAAATCTGGGGAAGACTTCCATCAGGCGCGCGGCCCTGTAGTTCAGGTTTTCTACGGTCGCGGTGAAGTTATTTGACTCGAGGGCGCACTGGGCCAGGAAGTGTGCCAGCCGCAAGTTAGTAGTAATGCCAAAGTCCTGAGCTGTCTCCGGAATCTGTGCGATGACTCCCGCCGGCACCTTTCCGGCAAGACCGTCGAGATTCAATCCTCCCGCGTTGGCGGTTGCACCTGCGGCGTCACCGCCGGCCGAACCATCGCCGGCTCCGGCGTCACCCGCGCCATCACCTTGCAAAGCGGCGAGTGTCGCTGGGCCCGCTACGCCATCCGCCTGTAGTCCTTTACTTTGCTGGAAGGCTGTTACTGCCTTGGTGGTGCCCGGGCCAAAGTGCCCGTCAACGCCATTCGGATCGAAGCCGAGATCTTTTAGTTTCTGTTGCAGGTCCTTTACGTCCGGACCTGATGAACCTTGTTTGAGTACTGACATGATCCCTCCCTCTACCGCAGTGGTTTACTATTTAGAATGCCTGGCGTGGGCCGCGGCTAACTTGGTGTCGTACTTGTTTGAGCGATAGTCCGCGCCGTTGTAGTTTTCAGCGAAGCCAGCCCAATCACGATTTCGCAGCTTACCGTCGAGACCTCGGCTCTTGATCTGTCTGACGAATCCAAACAGCTGATTGCCTTCGCTCTCGGTGTATGACTTGACCAATTCCTCAACCGAGTTGAAGCCGCACTCCTTGAAATATTCGCCCATCGGCTGAAACAAACCCCACGACGTTGACTTCATCGCGGCCTGCGGATCGAGCGCCGCCGCTTCCGCGAAAGCTGAATAGCCGTGCTTCTTCGTCCTTTGCACACCGTATGGGTAGCTCAGATCTGGATGCGATTGGTCATACGCGCGGTTCGTCCAATTGCGAAACTTATGCCCTTCAAAGCGCAGCTTGAGCCGGTTACTGTCGTCATAACCCGCGCCCGCCGCTTCGACGTCACAAACTGCTCTGATCGTCGCGACATCGCAACCCAATTCCTCCGCGGCTTTGCTGATGTCGTTGTCGTTCAATTTTCTTCCCGTTGAATCGGTGTTTACGATATCTACGGCGGGAGCCAACGCGGGCGCAGTGGCGGTCGCGGCTCCAGAGTGAGCATCACCGGGCGCACTGCCCCTGAGTAAAGCTGCCAAAGTGCTCGGCCCAGCCATGCCGTCAGCCCCCAACCCTTTGCTTTGCTGAAAAGCAATTACAGCCTTCGTCGTTCCGGGACCAAAGTTCCCGTCAACCCCATTCGGATCGAAACCCAGGTCTTTCAGTTTCTGTTGTAGGTCCTTTACGTCCGGGCCTGATGAACCTTGTTTCAGTGTTGGCATGTCTCTCGCACCTCATGATCGATGTTAGTTCCTTACCCTGGCTTACTGAGGCAAGGTTTACTTTCCCATTTGCGGACCGCTTTGGTTTCCAATTATGGAAGCCAAGTTCCCGACAATTGACTTGGTCCAGAATTAAAGGCTATGCCTTTTCTCTAAAGACCAATACCTTAATTGGATTGTCTTGGACGTAGGCCTGGCCCTTGAAGAGGAAAGAGTCCTCCTTAGTTTGGTGAATGGCCTTGAGACTCTGTTCGTCAACATCTGTCTCGTATTTCTCAAAAGCCAGCTCACCCAACTTAACACCTCTGACCCTTTCATACTTTCCGGCGGTTACTTTAGCCCCATCGTCCGTTGCCAACTGCAAACTTATGATCTTTGCGGTGAGATTGGTTTCATCGCCCTCACACGTGGTTTCAAGGCCCTTGAGAGAGCTCATGCTCGAGACATAAGCCTTGGTAAATTGTTGTGCAGCCATTTCCGGCCTCCTTTGTGCCTTCTATTTGTTATCGACAATAGCCTGGTTAATTGTGTCCAGCAGTGCATTGTTATTAACCATCGAAGCGGCGGCTCGTATGTCGATTAGAGCATCGATTAACTTCGCTCCGTCATCTTTCGAAGAAACTCCGGCGTTCTTCAAAGCGGCAGCCGCGTCTTTGTTTTTCTCCAAGGCGGCCACGATCTTTTGCAGTCTCTTGGTAGCTGCATCTTTCTTCGCGGTATCCGCTCCAAGTAAGTCAGCATCGAGGCTCGTAATGACATTACTGGCAGATTTTGAAAGAGCGACGAAGGGCTCCTTGGCTTCTTGCGTTATCGGCACTCCTTTTAGCTCTAATACCTTGTCCTCAGACTGTCTCGTCTGAATCGCCGTATCTTTTTGCAGTTCGGTGAAAGCCCGGACGAGAGTGCCCGCGTTGTAATAGTCCACTATGTCAGATATTGCCGCTCCCATAGAGTAGTCGTCTACGCTGGCTCTTTCTCTTGTCAAAATTACAGCGCGCACCTTTGCCCGGTTACCATCCATCTTGAGTATGAGTACCGGTGTAGATTGCTCTTTATAGAAATTGAGATCCGCCGACCTGCGACCACCTCTGAAGGCGGTTAAGGCGATGCCAAGAATATGAAGAGGGCGCTGGCCATTAGTAATTCCAACCGCTGCTGAGGTTCCCAGCTCAATTACGTCAGCGACAAAGTTCGTTCTGTCCCGTCCACGCTGGATGTCGGTGATGAAATCTGTGTAAGCATCGTCGATGTAGGGCAAAGCCTCCTCGATAAGCTCATTTCTTGCTGTCTTAGCTTTCGCTAAGTCGGGTGGAGTCGCCCTCAAGGCGTTGTGATAGTCAGTTTGCCAATCCCTGAAACGATCGTTAATTCTGTTGACCATGCTGCCCTTGTTGTTGAAATCCACCGAGGGCCTGTATTTTGGGCAGGCGGTCGCGAAGACAGTAGTTAAAGCTAAAAGGCAGATTTGGATTTTTCTCATTGTTCTCTCCTTGCATCGACGAGCTGGATTCGGGGCACAAGCGTTGGGCGCCTCATGATTTGGCCTAATCCGAATTCACCTCTTCACTTACCTCGGAGTCGATTGTGTTAATCCTTTGACTTCTCTTCCGGACTCTTCCTCTTTCGGCTTGACGGTTGAAGGCACCACAATAATCTTGTTCAAACACGTCAAGCCCAGAAGGAGCGTCCTACCAATCTGAATCTGTGCGCGCAAGCTCAGCTTACGGGAACTTCTCCTGACCTTTAATCCGACTGCGGCATTACAACCGTCGTCTGTTGTCCCGAGGGCTGAACGACTGTCTGCGGAACTACCACAGTCGGCTTGCTGGCGTTGGCGTCGACCGCCTTGGAAGTCACGTACGAGCCGCCGCTGATTCCCAACAACGCGAGAATGCCGCCCGGGATTGTCGCCGGGAAAGCCGGCACCGGGTTCTGACTCAGGATAATCAGAAACAACCCCAGCGCGATTACAAAGGTGAAGATCAGGAATTGAAAACGTGACAGGCTGGCGTCACCGTCAACTCCCGCGATCAGGTA
The DNA here is from genome assembly GCA_033857635.1 of Blastocatellia bacterium. Taxonomy (GTDB): domain Bacteria; phylum Acidobacteriota; class Blastocatellia; order Pyrinomonadales; family Pyrinomonadaceae; genus UBA11740. The sequence goes on along the minus strand of JAWVDF010000023.1, from coordinate 106,109 downwards.
CATGAGATTGATGTCACCCTTGACCATCTTAAAGATGATCGCCAGCGCGAAGGCGCCGACGAGAATCGTAACAGTCCATCCCATCACCAAAGCGAGCAGGTGAAAGCCATAATCCGGGGCACCCTGTAGGAATAGCATTTTTAGTCTCCTTCTCCTGATTTTGATTGAGGCAACAACATCGAAAGGCCTTTGCTTCCGAGAAAAATCGAGTGACTGCCTCCGAGCAGTGCGAGCCACTTAACATCGATGTCTGGAAATTCACCCGGTTTACCGGCGGCAATTTTGTCGGCGACCTGAGCAACGATATAAAACGAAAATGCCATCGTGAATAAAAGCAGTTGCACCCGCGCGGGACTAACGCCCCCGGAACCGTTTACACTCTTATCGTTCAGAAGACCCGCGGTCTTTATTCGTCCAGAGAGCATCTGAAATGCGACGACAGCAACCAGTGCAGTCATCAATATTCCCATTTCGTATTGGGTGAACATCATTAGCGTTTTCATTTCACCCTCGCTTTAACCGTTAGTAATTCGCCCGGCAAGTCAGTCGTGCTTGAAGCCAGGGAACCTCAGGCATCCGTGTTGGGAAAGGCAGCGTCGCAACCGAAAAAAAAGGGCGGCGTTGTCGCGTTGATTTTGTGAGTACGCGCCGCGCGGCGCATCAAATCAGAAGTCTTGGGACACGCGCCTTATACTCTGGCGTTTTGCCACTGTCAAGACTTATTTGTTTCTGCAATGGGTTCACTGTGTTACGAAAAGCTCTGCTTGCGCAAAAAAACGCCAAGGCTCATCGCTAACTTAAACCAGTGAGTTGGAAAACTTTTCATGAAGCAAACCAAACTCAATGTCTGGACCGTGGGCCACTCTACCCGCCCCATCGAAGAGTTCCTCGAGACGTTGAAATCCTTCGACATCAAGGTGCTTATTGACGTGCGTAGCTTTCCCGGATCCAAGCGTTACCCGCACTTTAACCGGGAGCTTTTGAGAGCTTCGCTGACCGGAGCGAGAATCGAGTACCAACACTTTCCCGAACTCGGCGGCCGTCGCGCCGCGCAACCGGATTCAAACAATATGGCTTGGCGAAACAAAACATTTCGTGGCTATGCTGATTACATGGAAACGGATCGGTTTCGCGAAGGCGTGGCGCGTCTGCTGGAAGTCGCGAGCGAATCGCGAACTTCAATCATGTGCGCCGAAGCGGTCTGGTGGCGTTGTCACCGCAGCTTGATTTCGGATTATCTGAAAGCGAACGGTGCAGAGGTCAGGCACATCATGGCGGCCGGGAAATCTGAGAGCCACCCTTTCACTTCGGCAGCCCGAATCGTGAATGGGCAACTGTCATATCGAGGCATTCTGGAAGATTAACTCACCGCTGGATTGGCGTTCATTGGACAAAAGGACATAATAGAATTCCACGGGTTAAATTGATGGGAATCGAACACCTCATAACACATCGCTGTGAACGCTGCGACCGCGAAACTACGCACGTCGTTGAATCTCTGGGCCCGGACAACCGGCCGCACTATCAATGCTGGGATTGTGTTGAGCGGCACGAGAAGCGGTTCAATCAAAAGCCGGGTTGGCGGCGAGCGCATCGCACCCAACGATATCAACCAGTCGAGTAGGAGTTAGTGCTGGTTCAGAGTTCCACCCCCAAGTTGTTGAGTGAGCAAACTAATGGAAAGCCCTGAATAAGTACCGCGAAGCGGTTGCGACCTTCAGCCCAGGTTTGCCGCTTCGGCTAACCTGGGGACCAATTCCAAATTCGACGCAACCCCAAATGGGGTTGCGCCCTTTTTTATCCGCCGGACCCAACGTAGCCGCCGAGCGGCAACGTTGGGCTGAAGGTCGCAACCGCTTCGCGGTTTCAAGATTACTTGAGCAAACTAAAGTTTGAACTCTGAACTCGATCACCAAAGCGGACTCATCTGAAAATCAGGCGAGCTATTTCCGGTCGTGAATATCGTGGGTCTCTTCCCATTCTCGCCCGTCACGTTCCACCAGTTCGTCAGCTTCTTTCGGACCCCAGGTCCCGGCTTTGTAGGTATAGAGAGGTGGCGCCGGTTCAGTACTCCAGGCCTTTTGAATCGGGGTCACGACGCTCCAGGCGGCTTCAACCTGATCGGCGCGCTGGAACAGGGTCGCATCTCCCATCATGCAATCATGCAAAAGGCGCTCGTATCCTGTGCTGGGCGTGTCTCCAAAATAGTCTTCGTAATCAAAGTCCATATCGACTGCACCAATCTTCAGGATTGGCCCAGGGAGCTTGGCGCCAAAGCGCAGAGTAATTCCTTCGTCGGGCTGAATGTGCAGCACCAGCCGATTGCTCGAAAGCCGATCCACCGGCGTGTCGCGAAACAGCACGAACGGCGCGCGCCTGAACTTAATCGCGATCTCCGTGTCGCGTGAAGGCAGGCGCTTGCCGGTGCGTAAATAGAAGGGAACATCGGCCCACCGCCAGTTATCGATCAAAAGTTTTAGCGCGACGAATGTTTCTACCTGGGAATCCGGAGCAACGTTCGGTTCGCTACGATAGGCGGGAACCGGCTGGCTGTCGATCGCGCCTGCTTCGTACTGCCCTCGCACCGCGCGCCGCCCCGCTTCTTCAGGCGTCGGACATTGAATCGCGTGCAGGATCTTGGTTTGCTCGTCCCTGACCGCATTTGCTTTGAACGAGACCGGCGGCTCCATCGCGGTCAGCGTCACCAACTGCAGCAGATGATTCGGGACCATGTCGCGCAGAGCGCCGGCGGTTTCATAGTATCCGCCGCGTTGTTCGACACCGACTTTTTCGGCGGCGGTAATTTGTATGCTGTCGATGTAACGCCGATTCCAGAGGGGCTCAAAGATGCCGTTGCCGAAACGAAAAACCAAAATGTTCTGGACGGTTTCTTTGCCCAGGTAATGATCGATGCGGTAGATCTGGTTCTCGTTGAGAACTTCCCTGAGTTCTGAATTAAGCTTCTGTGCCGAACCAAGATCACGGCCGAAGGGCTTTTCGATCACGACTCGGCGCCACTGATTCTCTGGCGCTTGAGTCAGTCCAACTGCTCCCAGCTGTTGGACTACCGGAGCAAAGTAATCAGGCGCGGTGGCCAGATAGAAAAGATAGTTACCCAGTGTCTTTCGTTCCGCGTCGATCTTGGCGACCCGTTCTTTCAGCCGCGCAAAAGTCTCTTTGTCATCGAAATCGCCGGACAGGTAATAGAGGCGGTCCTTCAACCACTGCCAGTCATTCGCGTCAACGTCATCGGTCGCAAACTCGTTCATGTCATCGTTGAGCCGCCTTCTGAACTCCTCTTCGTTCATAACCGCGCGCGCTACTCCGACGACCGCAAAATCATCCGGCAAGAGATTGCTGTGCTTGAGATTGTAGAGAGCGGGGATCAGCTTTCGCTTGGTGAGGTCACCGGCTGCGCCAAAGATCACCAGAACGCACGGCGGACCAACGTGCGCGGTTGCGTCGTTCTGTTTCAGCTCTGTTACCTGGGATGACATCGGTAGCTAATCTCTCGTCTTCGGCTCAAGGTGTCCGCCAAACTTCTGTCGCATCGCGGAAAGAATTTTCTCGGCGAACGTGTGTTCCTGCCGTGAACGAAAGCGGGTGTAGAGCGCGGCGCTCAGAACCTCTGCCGGCACGGCCTCTTCGATGGCCGCCATGATCGTCCAGCGCCCTTCACCTGAATCCTGAACGTAGCCGCTGTAATTCGAAAGTTCCGGATCTTCGCCCAGCGCCATAGCCGTCAGATCTAATAACCATGAGGAGACGACACTTCCGCGACGCCAAACTTCGGCAATGTCAGCCACGTTCAGATCATAGCGATGCTCTGGCGCAAGGTCCTTTGAGTTGGCGCTATGAAAAATATCGAAGCCTTCCGCATAAGCTTGCATCAGGCCATATTCAATGCCGTTGTGAACCATCTTCACGAAATGGCCGGCGCCGGATGGGCCGCAATAAAGATAGCCTTCTTCGACTGTCCCGGTAGACTCTGCACGGCCAGGCGTGCGGACTATGTCGCCACGGCCCGGGGCGAGCGTCTTGAAAATCGGATCGAGATGGCGAAAGATTTCTTCCGGTCCGCCGATCATCATGCAATAACCGCGTTCCAATCCCCACACGCCGCCGCTCGTTCCTACGTCGACATAGTTAATTTCCTTATCACGCAAGGCTATGGCCCGGCGGGCGTCGTCTTTGAAATAGGAATTGCCGCCGTCGATGATGATGTCGCCGGCATCCATGCGAGCGGCGAGATCTGTCACGGTCTTTTCAGTAGCATTGCCGGCCGGCACCATAATCCATACCGCGCGCGGCGTCTTGAGTTTGGCAATGAAATCGTCGAGGGAAGCAGCGCCGGTGGCGCCTTCGCCGGCGAGTTGTTTTACGTTATCGGGATTAACGTCCCAGACGACGCAGTCATGTCCACCTCGCATCAGGCGTCGGACCATGTTCGCGCCCATTCGCCCCAGACCAATCATTCCCAGTTGCATGTTTTGAGTTCCTCTGTAGTTTGAAACCCTCTGTGATTCTCCGTGTCCTCTGTGGTGAAATTGTGGAGCAAGATCATTCACCACAGAGGGCACAGAGGGCCACAGAGAAGAACTATAAATCTAATGCTGTTTTGACCGCTCTCTGAAGCGTCGCCAAACCAGACGAAACATCCGCACCAAGATGCACTCGCAACGCGCGCCGCCCGCGCTCGGCGAGCACTTCAAAATCTCCGCGCGCCTGGGCCGCTTTCACAATTCCGAACGTGTACTTCTGTCCGGGCACCGGCAAATCAACGGGATCGTCGCAAGTGATTTGCAGAAACACTCCCTCGTTAGGCCCGCCCTTATAGGCCTGTCCCGTCGAATGCAGAAAGCGTGGTCCAAAGCCAAGACATGTGGCAACCCGTTTTTTATCTCGCACCGCATGACGCGCTGCCTGCAAAGCTTCTTCGTGTTCCTGGTTCATCTCAACATAAGCCAGCAGCGCGAAGTAATCGCCCGCGTCCAAGCGATCGAGGTATGCTTTCAAGTAGCCATTGAGGGATTCATCGGCGACCAATTCATTCAGATCGCCGGCGTTCTTTGGATCGGCGAAGAGCTTAATTCCATCACCTTCAAACATTGGTGTCTCAGCCGGAAGGGAACCATCGCGTTCGTAGGCCTCGGTAAGTTTCTTCGTCTCAACCTTGCTGGCTTCTACATCGGGCTGATCAAATGGGTTGATGCCAATAACAGAACCGGCAACGGCCGTCGCGATCTCCCAGCGAAAGAATTCCTGGCCCAGGTCGTAAACATCGCGAACTGAGATCTGCGCGACTGGATGACCCGCGAGCTTCAGAGCCTCAACGCTCCGATCCTGAGTAGGATTCGCATCGGATTCCAATCTCAGATAGACGAACAGACGATCATCGCCATAGGCGTCAGGGTTCGCCGGTGACTCGCGATCGACTGGAATCAAACCATTGCCGTTTTTGCCGGTTGACTCTGCCAGCAATTGTTCCAACCACGCACCGAGATCGTAGATCCCCGGCGACGCGATGATCGTAACTTTGTTCCGATGATGATTGTGCGCTGCCCCGAGAACCGCGCCGAGAATGACTCCGGGATTGTCGAACGCGCCAACGTCCGGCCCGCACGCGGCGACCATTTTGCTAGTCTGTTCCAGGAACTTCGGAACATCGATGCCAACGGCGGCCGCCGGCGCCAGGCCGAAATCAGAGAGCGCTGAGTAGCGTCCGCCGATGCTGGGCACGCCCAGGAAAATCTTTCGAAAGCGATCGGTTTCCGCTGCTTCACGGAGTTTTGATCCGGGATCAGTAATAGCGATGAAGCGATCGCCCACATCGTCGCCGCCAACGGATCGTGCCCGTTCGAAAAAGTATTGTTTGAAGATGTTCGGCTCCAGCGTGGTCCCGGACTTACTCGAAACAATGAACAGCGTGCGGGCCAGATCGAGTTTGCTTTCGATCGACTTAATCTGCGCTGGGTCAGTTGAATCAAGCACGTGCAGTTCGGGAAAGTCGTCAATCCTGCCGAAAGATTCGCGCAGCACTTCGGGGCACAAGCTCGATCCTCCCATCCCCAGGAGCAGCACGTGCGAAAACCTGGCGTCCTTCACTTCCGCCGCAAAGTTTGTGAAGCGTCTGATGTTTCTTTGCTGCTCGGCAACGATGTCCAGCCAGCCCAGCCATTTCTCTTCGCCGCTGTTCGTCCAAAGCGAAGGGTCGCGGGCCCATAGCCGGCGGACCTTGCCGGCAGTCTGCCAATCTTCCAGCGTTGCCTCGACAGCTTGAGACAGATCATGCGGCAGAGAGGAAGTTTGTAGGTTGATGTCCGATGACATGGCGCGCCTGCTCCGGATTCTTTAGATCGCGTGCGCTGAACGCGTCGCGGCCAGGGCTTGGAGGCTTTCAGTGTAAGGGGCCCGGGCGACTCCGCGGTCGGTGATGATCGCGGCGATGAATTCATTAGGGGTCACATCGAAAGCAAAGTTGTGAACCGGTACTCCGTCAGGAGAGAGTTGATGATTGCCAATGTGAGTAACTTCACGGGCATTACGCTCTTCGATGGGAATCTCTGCGCCGGTCGGCGTGTTAAGATCGACTGTCGAGATCGGCGCGGCCACATAGAAAGGAATGTTGTGTTGCTTTGCCAGCACAGCCACCATGTAGGTTCCGATCTTGTTGGCAGCGTCGCCGTTCGCCGCAATGCGATCAGCGCCTACCACGACACAATCAACTTTGCCCTGCTTCATGACGTGACCCGCCATATTGTCCGTAATCACGGTGACGGGAATATTGTCCTGCGCCAGTTCCCAGGCGGTCAGGCGCGAGCCCTGCAAAAAAGGCCTCGTCTCGTCGGCAATCACCGCGACCCGCTTGCCGGCGTCGATGGCTCCGCGAATCACTCCCAGCGCCGTACCGTAGTCGCCGGCTGTAGCCAAAGCTCCGGCGTTGCAGTGCGTCAACACCGTCGATCCGTCGGCGATTAACTCGCCGCCAAATTTTCCCAGCGCGCGGTTCGAAGCAATATCTTCATCGAAAATTGCCAGCGCCTCCTTGACCAGCAGCTGCTTAACCTCTTCGACACTGTTGGTCTCGGACTTGGCTTTCAGGAGCGCGCCGCGCATGCGCTCGACTGCCCAAAACAAGTTCACCGCGGTGGGCCTCGTCGCTTCCATGACCTTGCTCATGTATTTGAAATCGTATTCCAGATCCGCTATCGAGGTGCCCACGGACTGGCTGGCCCCCAACGCCAGACCCATTGCCGCCGACACGCCGATTGCCGGCGCGCCGCGAACAATCATCTTCTTGATGGCGTCGGCAACTTCCTCATACGAACGCAGGATAAGATATTTTTCTTCGGTGGGCAGCAGCCGCTGATCCAGCATGCGCACACCTTCCTTAGTCCATTCGACGGTTTTAATCATCAGGTCCCGAAGTAGTCTGTGGTTTGAAATGCAGCGTGAATCTTACTTGAGCGCGCGACGCGTGGCAACGCGATGTGAGGTCAGTGCCGGGAGCGGTAGCGACCGGGTCGTCGTCCTACAAGACTCGACCATCGGTTTGGTTGAAGAACCCGGTCGCTACCGCTCCCGGTACTGACCTCAACTTGCGCTCGCCGCGGTATTTGATTGAGACTTCAGCTCAGCAGCGATCTCGACCACCTGGGCCGTATGTCTGCCTTCGTGACTGCCCACAAATAAAACCCACTGATAAATATTTATCGGGCCGAGGACGGGATGTTTCTGAATGACTTCGCCTAACGCCAAGCCATCGCCTGCTACAACGCCAGCGCGCAGTGTTGCCCGCGTCTTCTCCAGTGCTGCCCACGCCGCAGCCGCATCGATCTCGCCGCCGGGCCGCACTTCTTCGGGAGCATTTCGGCGTTGACTGCGATCGACGATCAGGTCGAGTGGCAGAGTACTAATCACCGAAGACGTCTCGGTTTCCGGTCCCAGTTCGCCGGCGCGTGCATCGCTCACCCATTTGGTCAGGCCCATACCGATTCGCTTTTCGATCATGACCAGGTGCTCCAAAACCTGTGCCACGGACCAGCGATCCGGACCGGGTTGTTGGTTACGCAATTCCGTAGGCACCAGCTGTACGGCATCAGATAACGCAGCTCTCTGGGAATCCAGATAACTCAGAACTTCTTCAAGTCTTGAATGCATCGATCAGGTCTCCTTTGCCTGTTGAGTATCATCATGCAGAGGTTTAGGTCAACTCAACGCTGGGAGCGCGGACGTCCCGTCCGCTCTTTGCTTGAAAGCGGAGCGAACTTCGTTCGCGTTGCGGACACGATGTCCGCGCTCCCAGCCGGGGAGGATTTTGACTTCGTTAGGCGTGCGTGGTAAGTTGCGCCTTCAATCGAAGTTCAGTTCTTTTAAATATGCGTCAGGGTGTCCCGCGTCGAGCGGGAAGAATAGGGAAGCGGGTGAGAATCCCGCGCGGTCGCGCCACTGTGAAGATCGTCGCTGATTAGCGACGATGCAAAAGCCAGGAGACCTGCCCGGACGCTGTTTGCAGCTTTCGAACGCCTCGCGCAAGGGTGTTCAGGCCGCCATGGGTTTCTCTCTTCTCAGAAAAGATCCCGTCGCCAGCCTGTCGCTTACGCGTGGCAGAAAGGTCGACGGGATTTTGTCTTTTAAGAGTAGGAGTAGGCAGCATTCTTCCGTGTGCCTCTGTGGTAAAGCATCAGCGCGAAGACTTCACCACAGAGACACAGAGGGACGCCGAATATGCACCGAGAGGATGGCTGGTCACCCGGCCTCTAGCCTTTTATCTTTTATAATCCTGGCGCTGCTTTTGCTGATCGTTTCGTGCTCTTCACGCATTCGGAACTCTTCATCACCCCCCGCAACTCGGGAAGTAATCGACGAAGCCGGCCGCCGCGTCCAACTCGCCGTCCAGATCGATCGCATCGTTTCGCTCGCTCCCAATCTTACAGAGATCGTGTATGCAGTCGGCGCCGGCAATCGTCTGGTGGGCCGCACCAAGTATTGTGATTACCCGGTCGAAGTGAAGAGCGTCGCCGAAATCGGTGACACGATGACGCCGAGTATTGAACGAATCATCGCTTTGAAGCCGCAGCTCGTTCTGGTCTCTACCGCGTCGCAACTCGAGGCGTTTACAAAACAGCTCGACGAACAAAAGATCGCCGTTTATGTAACTGACCCGCATAGTTTGGCAGCGGTCTTTCAGTCGATCGCGACGCTGGGAGATTTGCTGGGCACGCACGACAGGGCTGATAAGCTTGTCTCCGATCTTCGCCGGCGCGCGGACGCCGTCGCCGCAGCGGTCAATACCTCAAAACCTATCAAGGTCTTCTATCAAGTTTCCGATGAACCGCTCTACACCATCGGGCGCGAATCTTATTTGACTGATCTGGTGCGGCGCGCGGGCGGGGTTTCGGTGACCGCTGATGTGCCGACCTCGTTTCCGCGATTCAGTGGCGAAGCGGCGCTTGCTGCCCGCCCCGAAGCAATCATTCTGCCGACGGGAGGATCGATGGGAACCGCCAACTCGAAAGTGGCGGCCGCGCTAAATAGTTCTCCCGCCGCTTTGAGTAATCGAGTTTTCAGACTTAACGAGGATCACCTTTCGCGACCGGGCCCGCGGCTCGTGGATGGTCTGGAAGAAATGGCGCGGGCATTACATCCTGAGGCGTTCAAGTGAAGAGTATGAGGTCAGTACCACTTGTGTTAGCGGGTGGATCACATTCAATAGTTGAGGACGCGGCAATCGGCGGCTCTGCCGCTCCCCAGTGCGGAAAGGCTACGCCTTTCCGGCCAGACTTTTCTTAATTGGAGGAGGCTATGCCTCCGGCGCGAGGCGCAGCCTCGCGAATAACGTAAGGCGGGTATCGGTAAGGCAGAGCCTTACCGCCCTGGGGAGCGGCAGAGCCGCACAGACGGACGTCACAACGCTTTATTCTTGTTCGAGCCCAAATTGATTAAGCGCAAAGCATCCATTGAATCAGGACGAGCGACCTTCGGTCGTACGCTTCTGATCTGCTCCGTCCTTTTGGTCCTGCTCGCCGTCATCTTTTTAGCTGCATCCCTTCTCGGGAGTCAGCGGCTTCCTTTATCAAATTCCCTCTGTGCCCTGGCCGGCGGATCGAATTGCGGCCTCTCGTCTGAACAGCAGGCCATTCTGTTTGATCTGCGTTTGCCGCGCATCATGCTCGCCGGTGCGGTGGGAATGTGTCTGGCGGCGGCGGGCGCCGGCTATCAGGCTCTGCTGCGCAACCCTTTGGCTGAACCTTATCTTCTCGGCGTGTCGAACGGAGCTGCCGTCGGCACGATGACTGCCCTGGTGTTTTTCGGCGCGCATGAGTGGAGCCGCCCAGTCATGGCCTCAGCCGGCGCCTTGATCGCAACCCTGGTCGTCTATCAACTCGCCCGCGGGCGCGCCGGAGCCACGCCGGAGCGTTTGATACTCGCGGGCGTGATCGTGACAACGTTTCTTTCGTCGGCGATCGTTTTCATTACCACGCTAATGGATGCCACGCGCATTCGCTCGTTTACGTTCTGGTTGCTGGGCGACCTGTCCGGCACGACTACGAATCTATTGGCGATCGCGCTCGCCTCCGCGATTGTCGGTGTCGCAGTGCTGGCGATGAATGCACGTTCGCTGAACCTGATGATGTTAGGAGAGCGTGATGCGTTCGATCTCGGTGTCGAAGTTGGGCGAGTACGTTTGACTGTCTTCATAGCCGCGAGTCTTTTGGTGGGCGCGTCGGTGGCCTCGAGCGGGTCCGTGGGTTACGTCGGTCTGGTCGTGCCGCACCTGGTCCGACTGTCTCTGGGAAGCGATAACCGCGTGGTGATTGTCGCGTCTGCTTTAGCCGGTGCGGCGTTTGTAATTGTTGCCGACACGATTGCTCGCACGATCATCGCGCCGCGCGAATTGCCGGTGGGCGCCATCACGGCTTTGATCGGCGCGCCGCTTTTTATCTATCTGCTGAAGAAAGGGTAGCGCAAATTGTTAATTTGCGCCGCGCGCCGATCCCGGCAACGAGCAGTTTGTTTAGAGGTGGGCTACCGCCCGCCATCCTGACGTTTAGAAGCCGGACTTGTCCGGCGGATAGCAGGCCGAATAGGCGGGCAGTAGCCCGCCTCTAAACGGTCGCACGCAAATTACCAATTTGCGCTACATATGCTGGAAGCGAATCACATTACGGTGAATTACGGGGACCGCGCCGCGGTGGTCGATGTGTCTTTGCGGGCGATGCCCGGAGAGTTAATCGCGATCATCGGACCGAACGGCGCCGGGAAGTCCACTCTGCTTCGCGCGCTTAACCACAGTGTGGAAGCAACGCACGGCGAAGTTCTGCTTGATGGGCGGCCGCTGCGCTCCTTCGGTCGGCGGGCGATTGCGCGACGCATCGCGGTCGTAGCTCAGGAAGCAGAACTGCGGTTCCCAGTAACTGTTTTGGAATTCGTGCTCGGCGGGCGCTATGCGTGGTCGAGCGCGTGGGGTTGGGAAAGTGAGCAGGATGTCGAAATCGCGCGCCGCATTCTTCGCGAAACCGAACTCGAAGATTACCAAACTCGCTTGATGAATGAATTGTCCGGTGGCGAGCGGCAGCGTGCTGTAGTCGCGCGGGCGCTGGCGACGGAAGCGAAAGTCTTTCTCCTCGACGAGCCGACAGCGAATCTGGATCTGGCTCATCAGGCGACGATGCTGAGACTGGTGCGCGGCCGTTGTGATAAAGAAAAAAGCGCGGCCATAGTTGTGACGCACGATGTAAACCTGGCGGCAGAGTTTGCCGATCAAGTGATGCTCTTGAAAAGCGGACGTGAAGTCGCGAGCGGGCCGCCGCAGAAAGTATTGACGCCGGAGTTGCTCAGAGAAGTTTTCGGTTTACAGGTTTTGGTTGACGCGCACCCGGTTACGGGCGCGCCCAGAATTACCCCGGTGCATTTGATGAGAGGTTGAGTGGCACAGACTTTAGTCTGTGGATCCTCGGCACGAGATCACAGACTAAAGTCTGTGCCACTGACGCGAATACGCACAGATCGATGTCTGTGCCACTATTAACCGTTGAGGGGCGAGACAGGGAAGGCGGTGTAAAGCCGCCACTGCCCGCGCAACTGTAAGCGGCGACAAAACTCCGCAGGCTTTTGCCACTGCGCGCAAGCGTGGGAAGGCGCGGAGGGTTGGCGATTCGAAAGAGTCACGCCGCGAGTCAGGAAATCTGCTCGCCAATCACTTCAAGCTCGCACTGCGACGGGCAGGAGAAGCTAAAAATGAAACGACAAGAGTTTGAGAAGGAAAAGGAATTTGCCGCGAAAAGGCGCAAAAAGGCACAAAGGAAAGGAAGTCTTGGTTCATTAGTTTCCGATTTCGCAAAGATGACAACCGCGAAGGGGTTGCGTCACAAAGCCCAGGGTTGTCACGTAGCGATTACCCTGGGAGAGAGCATAACGAGTGGACGCAACCCCAACGTGGTTGCGGATTTGAACAACCTGCAGTCTCCAGAAAACAGGAAACGCAACCCTTTCAGGGTTGCCGAAGCAAACCGGGCTCTTACCCAGGGTAGCCGGAAACCGGCAACCCTGGGCTTTGTTACTCAACCGCTTCGCGGTTGTAAGGCGCTCGCGCTCATTCTCATCCTGACGATGTGCGCCTTCGCTCAAAACAGTTCCTCGATTACCGGTCGCGTAATCGATCAGCAAGGCGCGAGTGTCGCCGGCGCCGAAGTCCGTTTGCGATCGCGCACTGGCGCGCTCTTACTCGCGACCAGCGATCACAATGGCGCCTACTCTTTTCGGAACGTGACGCCCGGCGACTACGCTTTGGAAGTCAAAGCGGATGGCTTTGCTGCCTTCACTTCAAATGAACTGAAACTGGCGCGCGGCCAGTCTCTCACCAACGACGTAAAGCTTTCGGTGGAAGCTGTCAGTGAGAGCGTCATTGTCACCGCGAGCGGTACTGCTCAACGAATCGATGAGATATCGAAGGCCGTCAGCGTGCTTGACGCCCAAACGATCGAAGCCAGGCGCGAGCTAACCCTGCCCGAAAGCCTCCGCGGTATTCCCGGAATCCGGGTGCAGCAACAGGGTTCGATTGGCGCGTTGACCTCAGTCAGGATGCGCGGGCAAAGAAACTTTGATACGGCGATCCTGCTGGATGGTTTGCGTGTGCGCGATGCGTCGGACATTAACGGCTCGGCTGTAGTAGTGATTCCTGATTTGCTGCCCGCCGATCTGGATCGAGTCGAGGTGCTGCGCGGATCGGGCTCGTCGATTTACGGCACCAATGCGATCGGCGGCGTCATTAACCTGGTGCCGAGGACCGGAACAGGACGATCGCATTTCGAGTTTGGCTTTGACGGTGGCGGACTGGGGTTGTTCCGTGAACGCATTCGGGCCGGCGGCGGAATTGGGAAGCGCGCCGGTTACAGTTTCGGGCTCACGCGGCTTGACGTGCGGCACGGGGTCGACGGCAACGACGAGTATGGCAACTCCGCCGGCACCGGCCGCTTTCAATTCAGCGTTACGCCCACGGTAATGATCAGCGCCAACTTTTACGGCACGATCGCCAATGGCCGAGTCAACGACAGTCCATTCGCGCTTCCAGCCGCCTTCGCCGGCGGGCTATATCCCGCGGCGGTCGCGGGCGTTACCTTCCATCCTGACCTCAACAATCCCGACGAAGGCCGGCGCAACCGCGTGCTCGTCGGATCAGTAAGATTGTCTCAGCAGGTGAACGACAAGCTGTCGTACTCGATCGCCTATCAACATGTCGGCAACCAAAGGCGGAACTACAACGGGCCGCGCATCGATCCGAAGTTCGCGCAGTTTTATCCGTTCGGCGATTTCGCTTTTGCCGGCTTCAACAACGGTAAGACGGACACCCTCGATGGCCGGGCGAATTTGCGTCTGGGCGAGCACAACCTGGCGACAGCCGGCTTTGAGTACGAACGCGAGTCAATATTTCAATCGTCGATTCCGTCATTTAGTGCGGTTAATAACACGACCGATCGTCAGCGCACCTTTGCTGTCTTCGGACAGGATCAAATTTTCCTGCTGGAAGATCGTCTGCAGATTTCCGTCGGGGTACGCGGGCAGTATTTCAGTATTCGCGCGGCGGATCGGCCGGGATCTCTCGGCGCGATTAAGCCTGAACGATCGCTGACGGGGGACGGTTCGGTGGCTTACTTCTTTCGCGAGTCGGGCACCAAGCTTCGCGCCCACGTCGGCAACGGTTTTCGCGCGCCTTCTTTGTTCGAACGATTCGGGCAGGGAACCTTTTCGAGTCTGGGTTTCAAGCGCTTCGGTGATCCGACGCTGCGCGCTGAACAATCAATCAGCTTCGACGCTGGTTTTGATCAGCGAATCGCGAAGGACCGCGCTCGCTTTGGCGCGACGTACTTTTATACTCACCTCAAGCGGGTGATTGCTTTCAATAACAACTTCGGTTTGGATCCGCTGGGACTTGGTCGGTTTAGTGGCTATGAGAATCGTGCGGGAGGCTTTTCCAGAGGGCTCGAGACCTACCTCGAAGCAGCGCCTTGGCGCAATGGCAACCTGCACGCGTCGTACACTTATACGAACAGCGATCGTTTGGTCTCCGGCCGCGGCCGGCAGCCGGAGTACGTGATTCCCAGGCACCTGCTCGGGATCAGCCTGACGCACCGGTATCGATCGTTTCTAGTCAGCTTTGATCTGAATCGCACCGGGGCATACATCGCTCCCGTGTTTGAGAATGATTTTCCATTTCGCACAGCGGAGCTGACGTTCCCGGGATACACGAAGGCCGATCTCTTCGGCAGCTACGAACGCCGTCTGTCGGAGCAGTTGGTGATGACCCTTTTTGCCGGCGCAGACAATTTGTTCAATGCGAAGTATTTCGAAAACGGATTTCGCGCGCCGGGGATAGTCGGTAGAGGTGGGGTGAATTTTCGGTTCAGGTGATCGTAGCGGGATTGGGTCAGTACCGCCTGCGTGGGCGGGCGGGTCCAGGATTCCTCCTGGGGCCATCCGCTCACGCGGATGGTACTGACCTCAACCGTACTGACCTCAACCTTAGTTATTTAATCTTAGGTGTCGATTTGAGCAATCAATATCCGACCGCAAACCCGCCGGAGGTCCTTATCGAAGGCGAAGACTATTACTTCGAGGATGGGCTACTGGTGATGACTGCCGCGTATCACAAGAAACGTGGCAGTTGCTGCGGGAACGAATGCAGGTGGTGTCCGTTTGAGCCGAGTCATGAAGCGGGCGTGACCAAGCTGGCGGCGGATCGAACCCCATCGAGCGGAGACGGGGCTCGAAAAAAGCAAACGTAAACTCCGGTGGCACAGACTTCAGTCTGTGGATTCTTTTCTGCAAATCACAGACTGAAGTCTGTGCCACTAACTATATAGCCTTAGCGGTCTCGTCCTCCCAGCGCTCCTCCCAAAAGGAAGATAGCTCCCAGAACTATATGGATGATGTGATCCCTCGTGCCCAGCGTCAGCAGCGTGCCGATCTTGAATATGTGATCGACACCGGTGCCCAGGAACCACCCGCAGAGGCCCAATAGCAGATAGACAATGCCGAACAGCAGACAGAATCCACGGGCGCCGCTGTACGAACCTGAGAAACCAAAGTACAGGGCGATAACACCAGAGACTATGTGGACGATGTTGTGCGCCATGTTAAGGTGCGCGCCCAGCAGATTGTGTGAAAAGATCCCCGCAATACCCACAACCAAAAAAATCAGTCCGAGAAGTTTACAGACAGTCTTTGCCATCTTCTTGATCCTCCTGCGAAATAGTTAGTAACTGCAAAGAATGCGTTCCTTCGAATTGAAGGGATGCGCGGTTTGCGAGGTGTGCCCTTGGTCGCGCGAATTTATACCAAAGGCGTTTCGCTGGCGCAAGGTTTTTCGACTGAGCGCCGGCAATGGAGCGCGGACATCCTGTCCGCCTGAGCCCGCAACGCGAACAGCCTGCCAGAGTGATCTCTTTGTGGAGTCTGAGCGGGCTGCGCCCGCTGGCGGACAGGATGTCCGCACTCCGTCGCTTCCGCGCTCCATCGCTTTCGCTCTCCGAACTGACCCGTCATCGCGCGCGGTGTTATAATTTCCCCATCCCGCAGACAAGTCGTTACGCAGTAGTTGAGGTGGTGTATGCGAAAGAACAGTTTGGCTTCATGGTTCACTCTCGTGACAAGGTCGGGCTTCGCTGTGGTTCTGCTGGCTGCTTTGGCCAACGCGGTAATGGCTTACACGGTGGTGTTTCGCGACGGACATAAAGTCGAGGTGCCGCCGGTATTCATGCTGACCGCAGCCACTCTCACTTATGAAGCTGCGCCCGGAATCAACCGGACGGTGCAGTTAGTGCTGATTGATATTCCCGCGACGGAACGCGCCAACAGCGAAACGCCCGGCGGCTTTCTTAAGCACGCAGAACGAAAAGACGCTTCACCAAAGGCCCATCGAGCCCAACGTACTTTGACGAACCTTGATCTCGAAGCCAGCCGGCAAAGACGATTAGCGAGCGAGCAGGCTTATGAAAAGCGCCGGGCTGAGTTGGGACTGCCTTCGATTGAAGAGACGCGCCGGAGAGAAGCGAAGGAAGAAGAAGCGACCATCGACCTTGCGCGGAGACGCGCCGCTGCGGTAGCGAATGACGAAGCCTATTGGCGCAGCCGCGCCCGCGCGCTGCGAAATGAAATCGTGACGGTTGATGCCGAAATCAATTATGTGCGCGCGCGGCTCGGTCCAGATCGTCAGCTTCCGTGGATCACACAGGGTTTCATCACGACGGCGGTTCCTTTCGGACCTTTCGGCGGAAGATCCAATATGACGCAGCGGGGCGCGGGACGCATGGGAACTCAAGGGGCGTCCGGTCCCGGCTCGACAGGCCTGACGAATCTGGGAGCCGTGGCGATACGGCCGCAGCGGCCTGCGGGCTTCGTCGGCTTTCCGCGGGGCGGATTCATACCGTCGTTTCCGATCGTGCCCTATGCTTACTACGGCAATTCTTCTGACTTGAGCTTTAGACTGGACGACCTTTTGCAGCGACGAGCGGGACTCGAAGCGCTCTGGCGCGAACTCGAGAACGAAGCGCGCATCAGCAAGGTGCCGCAAGTTTGGCTGGCGCCTTAAGCACTCTTGTACGACAAACTTCAGTTTGTCGATTTAGATCTGCCTCAAGTGGAAATTGAAAAGGGAATAGACAAACTGAAGTTTGTCGTACATGTGATGAACAACTGGGAAACCATCATCGGCCTTGAGATTCACGCGCAACTAAATACCGTCTCGAAAATTTTTTGCGGTTGCTCAACGCACTTTGGAGACGAGCCGAATTCAAATACCTGTCCAGTGTGTCTCGGACTGCCGGGCGCGCTGCCTGTGCTCAACTGGCGCGCGGTCGAGTTGGGCGCCCGGGCCGCGCTCGCTCTCGGACTCAACATCAATCATCGCTCGATCTTTTCGCGTAAGAACTATTTCTACCCCGACCTGCCGAAGGGTTATCAAATCTCGCAATACGATCAGCCATTCTCAGCCAAAGGCGTTTTGGAAATCATGACCGCGAATCGGGACGAGGCCGGCCACGCGCATGATTGGCACCCGATGACAGTCAACGTTACGCGCCTGCACCTGGAAGAGGACGCCGGCAAAAATGTGCATGAGGGCCTTCCGGAGGTGGATCGCTACTCGTACATAGATCTGAATCGCGCGGGCACGCCCCTGGCCGAGATTGTCACCGAACCTGACTTTCGCACTTCGTGGCAAGCCTATGATTACGTCAATCACGTCCGCCGCGCGCTGCAATGGGTGGGCGCGTCCGAAGCCGACATGGAGAAGGGAAACCTGCGCTGCGAAGCGAATGTGTCGGTGCGCCGCATCGGTGACCCGACGTTCGGCACCAAGGTCGAGCTGAAGAACCTGAATTCGGTTCGCTTCATGCAACGCGCGATCGAATTTGAAGTCGAGCGGCATATTAAGACTTTGGAATCCGGCGGTCATCTGGTTCAGGAAACGCGCCTGTGGGACGAAAAGCTGGTTGAGACGCGGCCGATGCGTTCGAAAGAAGAGGCGCACGACTATCGTTATTTTCCCGAGCCGGATCTGCCACCGCTCGTCGTCACCGATGAGTTCATCGATCAGGTCCGCTCGACTCTCCCTGAACTGCCTGGGCCCAGGGCGAAACGGTTTGCCGAAAGTTACGGCTTATCGTTTGCCGATGCTGCCCAACTGACCGCGGAGCGATCCTTGGCCGACTATTACGAGGCCGTGGTTGAGTCCAGCGGCAACGCCCGCGCCGCGGCCAATTGGATCCGCTCAGAGTTGTCGCGCGAGTTAGAGAACGCGGGCATCAGCGCCGAAGAGTCACCGATTCCGGCGACGGAACTAGGCGCGCTGGTGAGGCTGATCGATGAAGGCAAGATCAGCGGCAAGCAGGGCAAGGACGTCCTGGTCGAAATGTTCGCGACCCGCAAGTCGGCGGCGGCGGTGATAGAAGAGCGTGGTTTGGTTCAGGTCAGCGACACCGGTGAAATCGATAGCGTCATCGACGAAGTGATCGCCGCCAGCCCAAACCAGTTGGAGCAATACCGGTCGGGTAAGGAAACCTTGTTTGGTTTCTTCGTCGGGCAAGTGATGAAGGCCTCGAAGGGCAAAGCCAATCCGAAAATCGTGAACGAGCGCCTGAAAGAGAAACTGAAACCTTAGAGCCGGGAGCGCGGACGTCCCGTCCGCTCTGAGCGCGAGACGCAAACGCCCACTCACGGATCTCAGTGCGGCTCTGCCGCCTGATGTGCGGAAAGGCTTCGCCTTTCCGAAACGACTGGACTTGATTATTTCTCACGCCTTCGAGGCACAGCCTCGAAGGCGTGAGATTCAGGATGGAGTGGGCTGACGGAAAGGCAGAGCCTTTCCGCACATCAAGCGGCATAGCCGCTTTTCGCGAAAGAAGCCAGCTGTTTAAATAGCCGCTTACTCAAAATGAACCTTAAAGGCAAAACCGCGATCGTTACCGGCGGCACCAAAGGAATTGGCCGCGCCATCGCCGTTGCACTGGTGCGCGAAGGCATTTCTGTTTGCATCGCGGCGCGGCGCCAGGACGAGATCGATACCGCGATTAAGGAGCTGGGAGGATCGACGATAGGTTTTGTTTGCGATGTGCGCGACTACGATCAAGTTAAGGCCCTGATCGATCACACGGTCAAGGAGTTCGGCGGTCTGGATGTCCTGGTGAACAACGCCGGCATCGGCATCTTTGAAACGGTCGAAGAGACTTCGCCTGAAGATTTTCGCGCCGTGTTGGAAACGAATCTGTTCGGTGTTTTCTATTGCTGCCACGAAGCGATTCCCGAAATGCGGCGGCGTGGCGGTGGCTATATCATCAACATCTCTTCACTTGCCGGCGCGAATCCGCACCCACGCATGGCGGCTTACAATGCTTCAAAATTCGGACTCAACGGCTTCAGCGAAGCCTTGATGCAGGAAGTCCGTCACGACGGGATCAAAGTCAGCTACATCATGCCCGGCTCAGTGAACACTGAATTCGGCGACGACTCTCCCAGCAGTGAAAAAAGTTGGCAGCTGACTCCCGAAGACATCGCGCGCGTGGTTACCGATCTGCTTCATCATGACGATCGAGCGCTGCCCAGCCGCGTGGAGATCCGTCCGAGCAAACCGCCGAAGAAATAAATGCGAGCCGTCGTTCAACGCGCCACGCGCGCTCAAGTCACAGTCAACGACGAAGTAGTCGGCGAGATCGGAAAGGGTCTCGTCGTGCTTCTGGGAATAGCTCGCGATGACACTAAGCTTGATGCTGCCTATCTGGTAGAAAAAATAACCGCGCTGCGGATCTTTGACGACGATGAGGGCAAGATGAACCTTTCAGTAAAGGAACTGAACGGCGCCGTGCTCGTCGTCTCTCAGTTTACCTTGTACGGTGACGTGCGCCGCGGTCTCAGGCCTTCTTGGATCGAGGCGGCGGCGCCCGAAGTTGCCGAGCCCCTGTATGAATTCTTTGTCAGGCAGATGCGCGCGGCGGTTAGTGAAGTCGGCACCGGCAGCTTTCGCGCGATGATGCAGGTTGAGCTGGTCAACGATGGCCCGGTAACAATCCTGCTCGACAGTAAGAAGTTGTTCTGACTTTGCGTCTTTGCGTCTCTGCGTGAGACATTTTCCGAAGAGCGCAAGTGGCACAGACTTCAGTCTGTGATGAGTGGTTATAAGAATCACAGACTGAAGTCTGTGCCACTCAGCTGATACATTTACAAAAACGCGCTAAGTACTTTGATGGAGGAGATCCCTAGTGAAAAGTCCCGCTACTAAAGCCCTACTCTTGCTGACATTCTTAACCCTTTCTTTCGCCGCTTGTAATGATAAGAACTCAACTCCGATGAACAGAGATTCAAACGCGAACGCACCGAAGGAATCAAACGCCAAAACGGGAGTAAAGCCCCAGGCGGACGCCCAGATGGCCGTGATCGAGACGGCAGACTACGGCCGGATCGTAGTCGAACTCTACCCGAACATAGCGCCGCAGATGGTCGAGCGTTTCAAAAAACTAATCAACGAACATTTCTATGACGGCACCGCCGTGCATCGCGTCGACGCGAGTCTGGGTATCATCCAGGGCGGCGATCCTTTGACCAAAGGAAATAACGCGGCGGCGTTTGGCACCGGCAGCTCTCCTTATCCAAACGTGCCGGCTGAGTTCAGCGACATTCCTTACGAACGCGGGACACTGGGCGCTGCGCGCACCAGCGATATCAACGGCGCGAACTGCCAATGGTTCATCACTCTGAAAAAGCAGCCGGCCTTCGACAAGAAGTACACCGTGTTTGGTCGAGTAATCGACGGCATCGGCAACGCCGAAGTCATCATGGGCGCGCCGACAGAGCAGGGAACTCCGAGGCCTGCAAGTAAGGTTGTGATTAAGAGTGTGACGCTACAGCCGCGAGCGAATTTCCCGTAGGAGCGCCTGCATCTTGCAGGCTGTGCGCACGCATCCCTGCGTGCGCCTAAACGTGAGTTATGAAAGATAACCTCCCACAATTAGGTTGGCACAGTCGCGGCTACCTCCCGCACTTCGACGGTGGCGAGTTAGCACAGTTCATCACCTTCCGATTGCATGATGAATTACCCGGATCAGTGCTTCTTGGCTGGAAGGAAGAACTCAAGCATGAGAAGCCGGGAGAAGTCGAAGCAATTATGCGACGTCGAGTTGAAGCCTACCTGGATCAGGGTCATGGCAATTGCTACTTAAAAGACCCATCAATCGCAACGATGGTCCAGAATGCATTGCTCTTTCACGATCAAACGAAATATCGTCTTGCGGCTTGGACGGTAATGCCGAACCATGTCCATCTTTTGTGCACTCCTGCGGCTAAACACAACCTTGCAGAGATTATGCATTCACTCAAGTCTTACACCTGAAACGAGGCCAACAAATTACTTGGCCGAAAAGGCCGGTTCTGGCAGAAAGAATACTTCGATCGTTATATTCGGAATGCGCGGCATTTCGCCAAGGTCACGGCGTATTGAAAACAATCCGGTCAAGGCGCGTCTTTGTGAGAGGGCGGAAGACTGGCCCTTTTGCAGTGCCTGGTTTCGAAAACAGTAAAGAGCGCATGCAGGATGCATGCGAACCGCCCGCAGGGATGCGGGCGCTCCACGATGCGGGCGCTCCACGATGCGGGCGCTCCCGCGGCGCTTCCCTAGATCGAATCCTCGGACGCTTTTGATTGCTCTTCCAACTCGTATCGATCGCGATCGCGGCGCTCCAGCTTCCCAAGAAAATCCAGTTCTTCGTTGTCTTCTAAACTTACGCCCATCGCTTTCGCATTCTCTTCCACCATCGACTGATCAGGCGTGGGGCTGTCACCCGCGAACGTTTCTGAGCCGCTTTCATTAACGTCTTCCCAGGCTGCGTCGACGTCGCCGCCAGAGTCCTGCGGCGAAGCGGCCGTGTTGTTGTGCAGACGCTGGGCCAGTAACTCAGGATCTTTTGGCGCGTGGGCAATCTCTTCTTCCATGAACTCTTCAATTTCGGGATCGGGAACGAACTCGGGATCGTTGGCGAGATAATTAAATGATTCCGGTATTTTCTTTGGCACGATTGGTCTCCTTAGGTAATAACAGCGGTCCCGGCGCCTTGATGCGCACAAAAAGATCTATTCAGTTCACAGGGGAAGGGGTTCTGAGGCTGACTATAGCAGATGAGAAGAAGGGCCAGCAACGATCAGGGCGAATCGACCTGCTCGATCGATTTTCCTTTGCGTCTTGGCGTCTTGGCG
The DNA here is from genome assembly GCA_033857635.1 of Blastocatellia bacterium. Taxonomy (GTDB): domain Bacteria; phylum Acidobacteriota; class Blastocatellia; order Pyrinomonadales; family Pyrinomonadaceae; genus UBA11740. The sequence continues at coordinate 83,870 of JAWVDF010000023.1, read as the reverse complement.
TGAAACTCTTCCGAAAATTGAGTTCACGCAAAGGCGCAAAGACGCAAAGAAAACACGATTCACGAACACACACGAAGCGGAGTTTCGTGTTCCGGCCCTTTCGTGTGATTTCGTGGATCGCTTTTTCCAAGTCGAAGAAGACGTACGAAAACCACATTACGCCGCCACTGGATCAGATCGTTTGCTTGACGATCAATGAGCGCGCTCTTACACTGGAATTTGATCAGCCAGAAACACTAAATCTTCCCCAGGAGAAGCGCCCGCTTCCGTTTGCGCTTTTACGCGCAGGCGCCCAGCAGGGCGCGGGCTGTCGCCGACTATGTCACACAACCTTTTCAACTCTTTGCAATCCTTTGCTCCATCAACCGAGAAAACCGGCCAATTCTACTCGCTGCCGCAACTCGAGAAAGAAGGCGTCGGCCCAGTTTCGAGGCTGCCCGTCAGCATTCGCATAGTCCTGGAATCGGTGCTGCGCAACTTTGACGGCGAGAAGATCACCGAGGACGACGTGCGCAGCGTCGCGAACTGGCGACCCAACGGCGAGCGCACTGAGGAAGTGCCGTTCGTCGTCGCGCGCGTGCTGCTTCAGGATTTTACCGGGGTTCCGTTGTTGGTTGATCTGGCCGCGATGCGTTCCGCCGTGGTTCGTCTGAACAAGAACCCCGGCGTGATCGAACCGCTGGTGCCGGTCGATCTCGTTATTGATCATTCGGTGCAGGTTGACTTTGCCAGTACCGGCGACGCCTTCACCAAAAACATGGAGATGGAGTTCCGCCGCAACAACTCTCGTTACCAGTTTTTGAAGTGGGGCATGCAGGCCTTCGACGGCTTTGGAGTGATTCCACCAGGCATAGGAATTTGTCATCAGGTGAATCTTGAGTTCCTGGGCAAATGCGTTTGGGAGAAGAACGGCGTTTATTATCCCGACAGTTTGGTGGGCACTGATTCGCACACCACGATGATCAATGGTCTGGGGATTGTCGGTTGGGGTGTGGGCGGTATCGAAGCCGAAGCGGCGATGCTGGGCCAACCGGTTTACTTCCTCACGCCGGACGTGGTCGGCGTAAACCTGAGCGGCAAATTGAAAGAGGGCGTGACCGCGACCGATCTGGTCCTGGCCGTTACTGAGATGTTGCGCAAAGCCAAAGTCGTCGGCAAGTTTGTCGAGTTCCACGGCGAGGGTGCGTCGTCTTTGTCGGTAACCGATCGCGCCACTATCGCGAACATGTCGCCAGAGTACGGCGCGACCATGGGTTACTTTCCACCTGATGAAGCGACTTGCGTTTATTTGAAAGCCACCGGCCGCGATCCCGAACACATCGACGCGGTGCGAAACTATTTCAAAGCCCAGGGCATGTTCGGCATTCCGCGCAAAGGTGAGTGCGACTACAGCATCGTGCTTGAACTCGACTTAGCGACGATCGTTCCCAGCGTGGCCGGTCCCAAGCGCCCACAGGATCGGATTGCTCTGCCTGACTTGAAAGAACAATTCCTGAAACTGCTTGAGAAGCCGGTCGCCGACGGCGGCTATGGCAAGACGAGCGAAGAAATTGCGGTGCGTTACTCCGCGGATATAGGCGCCAGTCAACATGGTCTGGCGATGATTGCGGGCGGCGGCGAACAGCACTCAGCCAGCGTTCCGGCGCCGGTTGCCGATCACGTCACTGATAAAGAGACGAGCGTCTGGAGCGAGACGGAAATGATGAACAATCGGCCCACGCCCGATCGCGTGGTCGAGGTTCTACCGGAAGAGTTTCCTAAAGCGCACGTCGATCTCGGACACGGCGACGTGCTCATCGCGGCGATTACTTCCTGCACCAACACTTCGAACCCGAGTGTGATGCTGGCCGCGGGACTGCTGGCGAAGAAGGCGGTTGAGCGCGGATTAAAAGTGCGCCCGACGGTCAAGACTTCTTTGGCTCCGGGCTCGCGCGTGGTCACCGAATACCTCGATAAGACGGGCTTGCAGCCTTACCTAAACCAACTGGGTTTTAATCTTGTCGGCTACGGATGCACAACTTGCATCGGCAATTCAGGACCGCTCGATCCGAGTATTGAAGACATTGTGGGTGAGCATGACTTGATCGCTGCGAGCGTCCTCTCCGGCAATCGCAATTTCGAAGCTCGCGTGCATCAGAGCATCAAAGCGAACTTCCTGATGAGCCCGCCGCTGGTGGTGGCTTTTGCGCTGGCCGGCCGCGTCGATCGCGATCTCTCAACCGAACCTTTGGGGCAAAGTCCCGATGGCGCGGATGTTTTTCTGCGTGATGTCTGGCCCACGATTGAAGAGGTCGGCAACCTGATGCACGCAGCGCTCGATCCGGAAACCTACCGAAGCCTTTACAGCAATTTCGTCGAACAGAATCCGATGTGGAACGAAATCCCGACCAGCACTGGTCTGACCTACAAATGGGATTGGGACTCGACCTACATTCAGGAGCCGCCGTTCTTTGAAGGCTTTGGCGCGGAGGTTGGCAAGATGGCCGACCTGCGCCACGCGCGGCCGCTGGCGATCTTTGGTGATTCGGTAACCACGGATCACATCAGTCCCGCCGGAGCGATCAAAGCAACTTCACCCGCCGGCGTTTATCTTCAGGAGCGCGGCGTCAGCGCGGCCGACTTTAACAGCTATGGATCGCGGCGCGGCAATCATCAGGTGATGATGCGCGGCACGTTCGCGAACGTGCGCATTAAGAACCTGATGGTGCCGGGCACTGAAGGCGGAGTGACTGTTCATCAACCTGACGGCGAACGCATGAGCATTTACGATGCGTCCATGAAGTACCAGGAAGAAGGCACGCCGCTCGTGGTTATGGCCGGCCAGGAATATGGCACCGGTTCATCACGCGACTGGGCCGCAAAGGGAACTCGCTTGCTGGGAGTGAAGGCCGTCGTTGCTCAAAGCTTCGAACGCATCCATCGCAGCAACCTCGTCGGCATGGGCGTGCTGCCTTGTCAGTTCAAGGAAGGAACGAACGCAGCTTCATTGAAGCTTGACGGCACCGAGACGTTCGACATCACCGGACTTGAAGGCGGAGAGGTACAACCGAGACAGGACGTCACGCTCACAGTCCACCGAGCTGATGGTTCAACGGAACATGTCCCGGTCGTCCTTCGCATCGACACACCGATTGAGATTGACTACTACCTGCACGGCGGGATTTTGCCCTATGTGTTAAGGCAGTTGCTCGCGGGGACGACTGGGTTCTAAGGTCAAGCATCGCAAAACGGGGCAGTAGCCCGACAGTGAGGGAGCTTAACCTCCATTGAGTCGTTCAAATACTGGCGGGGCTGGAAGAGTTACTTTAACGCGACTTCTTATCTCCGCCGCCTAACCATAACAAGCCGTCGATTATTAGTCGCTCCTGAATTGTATTCTGAAACGTATACGACAGAGTCTTGTTGGTAGTGTCGTACTTGTGCTCGTAGTCAATATCGTTGTGGCCCATGTTGATATAGATCATTTTGTAGTTCTTGTTTGTCCAGACCACCGGATAGTAGCCGCTGTGCCAGATCTCATTTTGTTTTGGACCGGTGCCCAGCGGAAAGCTGGTTGAGTCGATCGAGAGCAGAACGTCTATGTCAGGATTCTGTCGCAGATCTTTTTCCCAACGGTACCACTCGTTTGGCGAAGACTTGAAGGTTTCAGGGATATGACGAGTCGCCGGATGCTTGCGGTCTTCGACACGTAGAATCGCCGACGTAGGCCTCCAGGTGTTGCTCCGGTATGAGCCGGATCCGAGAAAGATGTTGTGGTACCAGTCCCAGTTTGCCGGATATCCTGAGGGCGTCAATGCAAAGCCGGCAAAGTGAAAGCCCATCCAAGCTCCACCGTGCTTCATGTACGCCTCAAACGCAGCTCGTTGCGCAGGATCTTCGGGACGAGTATCCAGAAAAATAACCACCTGATATTTGGCAAGAAACACTGAATTCAGATTCTGCCAATCGGATGTGCTGTCATAGCTGAAATTGTATTTCGCCGCCATCTCCGGAAACCAGCGATTGGCTTCATTTACAAAGCTGATATGCGCCTGATCCTGTTTGGCGGTGAAGAACGCTATGACCCTGAACTTCGGATTTTTGTTATTCGCGTAGAGTGCTGAACCGTAAGAGATGAGCACTGCAACGCCCAACGCCTGAAGGGCCTTGACGACAGACATGGTGAAGGTTCTATTACTCAACGCTTTCCTTGAGGTGATTCAAGTCTTGCATGACATACCTTCTATCTCAGCTAAGTAGATACTGTCTCAGGTAAAAAGTTCTGTGAAACACGCGAATTAATGTGCTGTAGCAATGCCGAGAGTATCGGCGTCCCACAGCATTCCGGGTTGGACCGAATCATAGCATGACCTCGCGAAATGGAACCCTTTCGCGAAGCGGCTGCCTAGCGCGGAACAAAGGCTTCTTGTCCGTTCGGGCTGCTACCCGTTTAGTGTCGGGTTTGGCGAAGGACTTCCAGGCGCCTTCTTCGTCCTGTGAGTAGCGGCCCGGTCGACCACGACGCGCGCGCTGCGATAGCCGGCCACAAATTCAGAATTCGATCGGCTAAACAAATTTATCAGCCGATCAATGGTGCAGGTGTTTGAAAACTCAGGGACCAACGCGCCGCCGTGAAAGAGAAGCAACCTATTTAATTCAACGGAACTTCGCGGGATGGATAGCACTCCACCGCATTTCAAAGACTCGCGTGAACTGTTATTGGGCTAATGGACGCGAGCGAACGGAGATGTTACCCCGGCACATCGTTCCTCTAGCGAACCACTAATCCCTTCGATTTGCCGACTGTGATCCTATTTTGGCGAATTGCGATCCGGCGCTTCGCGATCGCGATCCCACCTTCTCCGGATTCCCATCAACCGGCTGCGGATTGCAATAGAAGCGTTCGGAATCGCGATAGAAGTCTCTTCGGTCGCGACAGAAGCCCGATCGATTGCCATTGAGGTCTTCCGTACCGCGATAGAAGACCTTTCTATTGCGATAGAAGCCTTCGGGATCGCGATAGAAAGCCTTTCGATTACGTTAGAAACCCTTTCGGTCTCGATAGAGAGCGGTTCGGTTGCGACAGAAAGCTTGTCTGTCGCGATTCCCTGTGACAAAATGCGTGTCGCCAAAGCAGAATCTGCGATTTTCCTAAGGATTTTGCATCTCGCTTGGCTTGCGCTCCCGAACTAGCCAGTTCTCGGGCGCGTGACACGGCGCTCCCGGCATTTCCTTCTTGAGAGCCTCCCGCTGCCACAAATAGCGGTTTGCCCGAACCGGCAGGCCACACCTTTTTGACTCATTCGCGCGCAGGCGCGAGAAAGGGTTCACGCACATGGCAGGTTCACCTAAAGACAATGAAGAAAAACTCAGCCGAATCTTGAACGCCTGGAAAACTCTGGCGGCTGATAAAACCTTCGGCGGCATGACTGTCGAACAATTCGAAGCGGTTATCGCGCCGTCATTCACGACGCGACAGCAGCTCGATGACCTGGACAATCAGCGCACGCATTTAATCAACACGCGCGGCGATGCCGATGAGCTGTCGCTGGCCAAAGCGGCGGCGGCGGTTGCCGGCATGAACGCCGATCCCGGATTCGGGCCGAACAGCTCTCTGATCGAAGCGTGCGGATACGTCCGTCAAAGCGAGCGTAAGTCAGGCCTGCATCGCGGCACCGGCGGCGGCGCGCCACCAACCGGCGGGACACCGCCCGTAGCGTAGATGCTGAAATAGCAACTTGCAGGCGACGGCTCGACATGCCGGGTCGTCGCCTTTATTTCCAGTCGGCTATGCCTCAAGAGTCGGATCTAGCTCGAAGCAGGAGCGTGTTGCTTCGTGTTGGGTTCGTGTGACTTCGTGGATCGTCCTTAGTTTTCCGGACAATAAAACGATCCACGAAGTCACACGAATTAAACACGAAACTCATTACTACCGAAATCGACTTTTGAGGCAAAGCCTCTCTGAACTTTTAACTATCGACAGACTTGCTGGAGGACACATGACCGAACCCCAATTTATTGCGGCCGCCGAACGGCTGGAAACGATTCACAAGCAGTTTGCCAATATGGTGCTGATGCTGATGGAGAGCTTCAACAAGTTGGAAACCTATCTGGAGAGTTACGCTACTTCCTTTGAAGCGAACCTGAATTCCTATCACCAAACAACCGAGCTACTACACAGCTATGCCGACACGTTGCGCCAGTTCATGGCCGGGATGGAAGCAGTGGTGAAGATTGCCGGCGAAAGCAACGTCACAATCGCCGAGACGAATGAACAGATGAAGGCGATGATTACCAGATTCGACAGCTACTTCGGCGATACAGCCGGCCTGGAACACGAGAATTGAAGAGCGCTTAATCGGCAACCGCAATGGCGCGAACGGTTGTAGCGCAAGTTGTTGACTTGCGGATGCATTCTCCTCTCCTCTGGGAGAGGTCGAGTGAGGGCATAGTAGTCGGGCAGCGCACCGCGCTCTCATCACTCGATCACTACTGATGATTCTTTTTCTGGAGAATTTGTAGGTCCGTAGGAGGATTCAAGAGTGAAATTCGCAGACATTATCGCGGTTATCGTCGCCGCTCTTGGACTGGGAGCCGCGCTCGAAGGCTATCTGAGCGTGGAGTTTTCCACAAAACTTATCGTGCTGGCGCTGTGCGCGGTAATAGTTTTCTTCGTTGTGACCCGACGACTGACTAATTGGGTGAAGGCAAGAGCACCTACGGGTCCCACGGTTTCGCGGCCACGCCGCTCAAGGTTGAAACTATTCCTCGCTGTTATTGGACTAACGCTAGTTGCGGTCGGTGTTTTTGCCGGCGCATACGCAGTTATGACCATCTACGCGCTAAATGTCGAAGTCGTTCAACTGGGCGACGAAGGCGGCGTCTGGCTCAACGCATCGAGGCCTGTGGCGACCAAGGTAGCGTTGTCTGTTCCCAAGAGCAGCGACGGGTTTGACTGCCGTCCCGTTTCCAGCGGTGACCGGCCTTCTCAGACGACGATGCTGGAATGGGATGGCCTAAATCCTCATCTCCAAATTACGAATTTCAGATATCCTGAACGCCAGGGCGTAATTTGTCGGCCGGCGGCTGGAGTAGACAAGTTCCAACGCGTAGTTGAACCCGCAACCTTGGAAGTACTCCTTCCCGCTCAACATTCGAAATATCAACGACTCTTCATTTACTTAGGAGGTGCTCTATGGATCGCAAGTCTATTGTGGTTGTTTGTGCGTTCGCGTTGACTCTACTTCTGACGGCATTTGAGACTGTGGCTGTTGCCCCGCAGGCTCAACCGCGACCCGGTCGAGTTGTCGAGTACGGCTCCAACGGACCTTTGGCTGTCGGCATAAAAGCGTGGCCGGAGTCGAGTCAGACGGGGACTGAAGGCAATTGCCCGCTCTACGGCAAAGCCCCGCTGGATTCAACGGAGTCAAGTTCCAAGGACGGCAGTTTTACCTTGAAGATAGATCCGAAGCTGAATACTTACACCGTCACCTATTGCGCGAACGGTTATTACCCACGAGCCGACAGGGATCTGCGTGCCAGCAATCCGTTCGTGGCGCCTCGCCCCGTTCGTCTTTATTCGCAGGGTCCTCTCGACGCAACACTGGTAAGAATGGAAGTTGTTAATGCTTTAAACAATCTTGCGTACCTGAGGAGCATTGACAGCAGCGCCTTTGACTCGGCGCTCAAGGACCTGCCCAGGAGCGAAAAGGTCTCAGGAGCGATTAAAGACTGGTCTGGTAAGTAAACTCGGCTCTCGATTGTACGTGAGAGTACTTTTTTTCCGCCGGCATGGCGCGCTGTTGCGAGCTGCCAGTGAGAAGGTCGATGTTCTAATCACAGTCGATCGCGGGATGCCTTTTCAACAGAATCCTGACGGGCTGAACTGGACCATTCGTATCACTCGCTCTTTCGATAAACATTTACTAAAACCAACAGCGGCGAGACTGCGAAAGAAGACTCGCCGCCTCTTTTCTTGTTCATCGGCAATTCATCCTTTGCTATAGTGTCGCGAAATGAGCATCCCACAAACCTTCGACGAAGCCTTCGCGCGAGTGAAGGAACTTGTCACGATCTTCAAAGAGAATGACAGTTTCTATACCAGTTCAGGCTACAACGAAGCCGACGCACGCAAAGATTTCATCGACAAATTCTGGACCGCGCTTGGTTGGGACGTTAACCACGAGCAACAAACGGATCCTTACAAGCAGGATGTGAAAGTCGAACGCGGCGTTGCAACGAGCGAATTTCGGAAGCGCGCAGATTACGCGTTCTTAGCTGAGAACTTCCGAGATGTTCGCTTCTTCGTTGAGGCGAAGAAGCCTCACGCAGGCATCGATACTCCGCTCTATTATTTCCAAACAATTCGATACGGTTGGAATAGTCACGTGCCGATTTCAGTGCTCCACGATTTCGAAGAATTGCGCGTGCTCGATTGCCGTTACAAGCCGGATATCAATACCGCCCTTGGCCATGCAGTTCTGAAATATCACTTCACTGACTATGCGAACGAGCAAAGCTTTCGCACGATCTACTACTTGTTCTCGCGCGAAGCCGTGACGCATGGATCGATTCAGGCATTTGCTAAAGGCCTCCCGAAGATTTCGCGCAAGCGAGCAGTGCGCGGCGTTGCGACAGATGAGCATCAGAGTATCGACGAATCGTTCTTGCAGGAACTCGACGGCTTCCGCGAAGAATTAGCACGCGGCTACAAGCGAAAGAATCCCGAACTCGACAGCGCCGCGTTAACTGAGGTAACTCAGCGCACACTCGATCGGCTGGTCTTCATGCGCTTTCTTGAAGACAAGCTGATCGAATCCGATCCGCTGATTGAAGACCTGCATAAGAAAGGAAAGTCTTGGGAGAATTTCATCGCGACTTCTCGGCGTTTGGATCGCGTCTACAACGGCATCATCTTCAAAGAGCACAGCCTGCTCGACAGCGACAAGTTCAATGCGGACGAGAGAGTATTCGATAAGATTAGCCAGAGCCTTTCGCATCGCGAGTCGCCTTACGACTTCAACGCGATTCCTATTCATATTCTCGGCAGCATCTATGAACGCTTCCTTGGCAAAGTAATCGTCGCGACCGCCAAACAAGCGCGCGTTGAAGACAAGCCGGAAGTGCGCAAAGCCGGTGGCGTTTACTACACGCCCGAATACATCGTTCGATACATCGTCGAGAACACAGTCGGCCGACTTGTCGAAGGCAAGACTCCGGCACAGATTCAAGAGATGCGCTTCGCGGATATCGCCTGCGGCAGCGGTTCGTTTCTGCTCGGAGTTTACGACACGCTGCTTCGCTATCACGCAGCGTATTACAACCGCACGAAAAAGAACCGCGACATAGGCATCAAGGCGGGTTGCATTCAGAAACCGGACGGCACGCTTCAGCTTTCGCTTTTACAGAAGCGGCAGATTCTCGTCAACAACATCTACGGTGTGGACATCGATCCGCAAGCTGTCGAAGTCGCGCAGCTATCGCTTTATCTGAAGTTGTTGGAAGACGAAGACATCCAGTCGGCGAAAGTACAACAACGGGCGTTGCATGCAGCGCTATTGCCGTCGCTGAGCAAGAATATAGTGTGCGGGAATTCGCTGATTGGTTGGGACATTCTCGAGGGCAAGCTCTTCGATTCGGGTGAAGAGCGCAAACTGAATCCGATGAACTTCGAAGATGCGTTCCCTGAGGCGATGAAAGGCGGCGGGTTTGACGCGATTGTTGGCAATCCTCCGTATATTCGAATGGAAGTTTTCAAGAGCATCAAGAATTATTTGAAAGAGAATTATGCGTCACACGATGAGCGCTCGGACCTCTACGCGTATTTCATCGAGCGCGGTAACAAATTAATCAAACCTGGCGGACGCTATGGGGTCATTGTTTCCAATAAGTTTCTGCGGGCGAATTATGGCGCGCCTTTGCGAGATTTGCTCAGACGGAAGACCCGCGTCGAAAGGATTGTTGATTTCGCGGGTTTGCCCGTCTTCAGGGGCGCAACTGTCCGGACTATTATTTTGCTTACCTCGCAAGAAGGGGGTGGTGACAAACCGCTCATCTACTCGCCGCCAATTCCGGCTGCTGCCTTCGCCACGGTTGAAGCAGGGTTGCTCTCAGTTGAAAAGGCTATCACAGGGCTCGAATACAAAGTCGATTCGGCATCGCTCTCCCAGCCCGTCTGGAATTTCATGAAGCGCGATAAGGATGAACTTTTTGCCAAGTTGAAAGAGCTTGGTCAAAGGTTAGGCGACTATTGCGATGGACAGATTTGTATGGGAGTTAAGTCTGGTCTCACGGAGGCCTTTCTTATTGACGCCGCGAAGCGCGCTGAAATTATTGGGAAGAACCCGGAAGCTGCGCAGATAATTAAACCGTTTCTAAATGGGCGGGACGTCCGTCGATATTACATAGATTACAAAAACATGTTCTTGATTTACACATATCACGGCATAAAGATTAAGAGATTCCCCGAAATCGAAGCCCACCTACGTCCATTCAAGCAACGTCTGGAACAGCGCGCTACAAAGCAAGCTTGGTATGAGCTTCAACAACCGCAGCTGGCTTTCGCACCTTTCATGGACGCCGCAAAGATAATCTTTCCGGACATTGCTACAACGTCTCGCTTTGCTCTGGACACAACCGGCTCCTTTGGCTCAAACACGACATACTTTATTCCACGGCGAGATCCATATCTTCTCGCCCTGCTCAACTCGAGCATTGGCCGGTTCTATTTTTCAGTAGTGTGTGCCGGCCTTGAAGGTAAGACGGAAATCTATTTGCGGTTCTTTGGGCAATACCTTGAAGGTTTCCCCGTCCACACAATCAAGTCTTCGCATAATAAGGATCGAGCGCGTCACGACCGAATCGTTCAACTCGTCGATCAACTTATCGAAGCTAAGAAGCAGCTCGCGTCCGCTCCCACTGAGCGGGACAAGACTTTCTATGAAAACAAGTGCGCCACGCTCGACCGCCAAATCGACAATCTGGTCTACGAACTCTACGACCTGACGCCGGAAGAGATCGCGATTGTGGAGGGAACGTCAAGTTGAGTTACGAGCTTACACAACATGCTCAGGACGTCCTCGACGAGAGGGACATTCCGATCGAATGGATGGAACGGGTTCTCACCCATCCAGTCTTGGTAGAACCTGCCGAAAGCGATCTGGCGCTGGAGAATAGATTTGGCAGGATTGCCGAGTTTGGAGATCGCGTTCTGCGGGTTGTGTTGAATACGACAGTTGTTCCTGAGCGCGTTGTGAGCGTATATTTTGATCGAAGGATGAAGAACCGGCTATGAAACTAAAAGTTGATCGTGAGGCCGACGCTCTCTATTTGCGTTTGGATGATTCAAAGATTGTTGAATCTGAAGAAGTATCTCCAGGCGTCGTGCTCGACTTTGACGAGAATAATCAGGTCGTCGGGATAGAAATCCTTGGCCTTTCTAAACGTGCTCCCAGCCTCAACCCTCACGAACTACAGTTCCAAACGGTATAAGAACTCGCGTTCGGACGCACAGAGGATAGAAGGCCACCAGAAAGTGTAAGATTGGGCCATGATTACCAGACAAACGGCTGCGCGGAAGATCGCCGCTTATCTTCAGCACACTATTACGCTGGAACAGTTGGTTGACTGGGCGGAAAACGCGGTGATGGAAGGCGAGTTTGCCCCAGAAGAAACTCAAATACGGCGAAAAGTGGTTCCGCGTTTGGGGGTTGCCGATGTGCGTGCCTTTGGCTTGACCTGGGAAGACTGCGAACAGTTGCTTCAGGAACTTGGATACTCCGCTCGCGTCGATATTGTAGCTGCGTGAGTCTCCCTACTTCATCTCATTCGCCTCCTCAATCAAATGCTCGAAGCCCAGAAGCAGCTCGCGTCCGCGCGCACTGAGCGCGACAAGACTTTCTATGAAAACAAGAGCGCCACGCTCGACCGCCAAATCGACCATCTAATTTATGAACTCTAAGAGTTGATCCCTGAAGAGATTGCGATCGTAGAAGCGGACACGACCAAGTGACTGTCGACATTCATCCACACGCGCGCGAGCAATGCTGAACGGCCTGAAGCCCGACGAACTCGCGAACGAATCGCCAAGTGTGATGCTGCCTTGAAAGTTTCTAATTAGACGAGGCTGCCGGCAATCGTAGCGCTGCTCTATGAACCAGCCAGATGAAAAGCCGAAGTTTGGCGTCCCGTACGGGAGTCGAACCCGTGTCGCCGCCGTGAAAGAGAAGCGACCTATTGTAATTCAACGGAACTTAGCGGCATGGATAGCACTTTACCGCATTTGAAGGACTCACGGGAACGCTTATTGGACGTTCAATGGACGCGCGAGAATCTTGAAGAGCGAGAGGCCGTTGGCTAAAACTTAGGTCGTTGGTAGGGAAGCCCTTTCATCGTCCAGAGCTTTCCGATAGTCGGCCAAAAGTTTTGATCGTTCCTCCCTTGAGGTCACGAACCCGCCCAAGTACATCAATAATCTTGCTGCCAACCTTTCAGCCACCCCCTGCGGTATGATATTACCGGGTTCGTTAGGATTATGGGACGCGGACCAGACAACGCCTCTCCACGGTGGGTCACTCAATTCTAGCGACGGAATCCTGGAGAATGCTTCAAACGCTTCTTCCATTTCAATCTCTTCGTCGTGCAGCTTTCGCACGGCGCGCGCGAGTGCCATTTGACCTACAGGACGGAATAAAAGGTGGTTTCCTTTCTTGCCACGATGACGTGAAATCACATCCTGAAAAGATTGATTCCTGACCGAACGAACGGCTGGAAAATTCTTTACCATCAAATCCCAGAAACGAGTCACCAAAGCCTGAATCGCGTCAAGCTGTTCGTCTGAGGGACGCTGTGGTCCAACTAGGGCCTTAGATTTCCACTCGTCTCCTTTGAGGTAACCAGTGCACAACATTTTGTTCATTGTATAAATCGTAAGTGCCGTAATGAAGCTGGTTTGATCTTCGGGCTGCAGACTCTGTTGTTTCGGTGGAGCTACGCGCGGTTTTAGAAACAACGGGTACTTCTCCATAAGTCGCCGGGTAATGATGGCTATGCCGTCATCTTCGTCTAGTATGATTCGTTCGCCCTTATTCACTGGGACAGCGTATCGATTTAGGGTTGAAAACAATCGGCGAGTCTCTATCCTGCCTCGATCCGCTACAAACAGAACGCTGATAATGTCTTCCTTTCTATCCGGATTGGTTTTGACGGCTTCTCTGATCCCTGAGAGTCGATGTTGACCGTCGATTGGAAACAAATCCTCCCTGCCGCTCAGAAGAAGCAAACCGAGTGACTTGTCAATTGCTCGTAAGGTCATCGGGCTTAGGTCCTCAAGTGATAGTTCTGATGTATCTAGAATTCCTAAGTCTAGCCACTTAGGCTGACCACCGTACACGGTAACTACGAGTGAACTAAAAAATCTTTCCGGATGGGAAAGGAGATACTCAGTAATTTTCTTTTTTCGCTCTGGTCTAATCTCTCGCTGTATCCACTCATCGTACCGTTCAGGGTGATGAAGCTCCGTCGCGTACTTGATCCGTTCAGCGACGTCACCTAGTCGCATCGAGGTAGCGAAGTATCTCCAATTTCCCATTTCGCAAAATAGCGCTGGCAAGTAGAGAGTTCCGAGTTCTTTTCCGTTTGAGTCCATTGAGTAAAGGTCAGCCAAATGCGTCGATAGCGCGCGCAACGCCGGTATGAGCCATGGGCGCCCTGCCCTCTGTCCGCAATGGCGGCGCCTCCGTCGCTATCTCCGATGTGTCGGAAAATGCCGGAAGAAGATCCCCGGGCTCGGCAGAATATTGACTTGCGTTATCGAGCCACTTCTGGAGCACGCTCTGTGAGTTGGGTAGTCTTGTAACATCTGGCGTCGTACCCTCATTCAGAAATCCCAAGCATCTTTTTTGGTCCCCTATCCGTTTGACGAGACTGACGAAGACTCCTGAGCGAACAGCCGCTGCCTGAAAAATTGCCCGCTCCTTTAACTGGCCAAACCGTCGAACGTCAATATCGTCCCATGCGACGCGGGCAGCGCGAACACTCTGCTGATACACCTCGACCGTCCGTATGATGTCACCTAATATCTGAAGATCATAGCGATTGCAAATCATACCCGCCCCGGCAAGATCAGCACCCTCGGGCATTGGGTGAGCCAAATACGTATTCAAGACATGCTGAGACGCAAAATCCTTACTTAACAGCCGCTCGGCTTCGACTGCAGCGCGTTCTCGGCGATCATGATTAACGTTATTGTCTAAGGTCATCGACGAAGCTAGAAGAGCATCATAACACCAGATCTCCCGGGCCAACTCCTGACGAGCCTGGGCTCTTGATCTGACAGTCATTACGTAAATGTCCGGCCACTCTTCGGCGAGTATCGACGCCTCCTTGCTCGTTGTCTGTCGAGCCTGTATTGAACCTGAAGCCCCTATTATCAGATAGTACCGTCTTCCTTCTTTCAGGATCGCCTGCTGCGCACTCGCTGAAAACCATCCCTTCATCATAGTCCCTCAACGTCTATGCCACTTTTTCTGAGTTCGTCAGCAATCTCCTCTGCCATCATCTGTTTCGCAGGACTGGTTTCCGGCGAAGTACAAATCACTTTGAGAAGACTCATGCGAGTTAGAGGGCCCCAAATGTGACCTTCGATGAAAACGTCATATGGGTCTTTCTTACTCCGGTTTCGAACCAACATTCTCGGAAATGAAGATGGTTTCGTTCGACTCGTTATTTGAGATGCGCACTTAATAACAGCCAGAACGTGCCTGTCCTTCCACCTCGCGCGATTTCCCACAGGTGCCGCGCTGCCTAATGCCATGCCGTTTTCCTGTCGCCAAGTCAGACAATTAGCAATGAACAAGCTCGTTCGGTGAGCTACCATATCTAATTTCCAAATGAGCGAGTAATTTCCGTAGTGCATTAGTCCGACCTCATCAATTGCCATCACGGCGTAATGAGTTCGTCTACTACAACCAGGTAAGGTTGCTTCCTCTGCTATCAGACGAACATTATTGTTTGGGTCATCCCCGGCAAAAGCAAGCTCCGCATGATATAACTGCTGAAATGTGGGGAATATGCCCCCTTCCTGATCTCCAATGTCAAAGAACTTTTTGAATCTACATGCCGTAATCAATCGTGCCTCTGACTGCACTCTCCTCTCAAATTCTCGAAGCTTGGTGATTGCACCTGCTCTGGTACTATCTGCTATAGCGTCGTCATATAACCGCTTCAGCTCTTTCTTCTCATTCGGTTTTTCCGCCAGAAGAACATTAGGAAACCCCTTTGATGGCGCTGGCCGACCGCAGGTGATGCATCTTTCCGCATCTGTAGGGTATTCGAGCTTGCAGTCCGGACACTTTTTGGGCATGAGTCTGGTTAACTTTGTTCGAGGTCGGATAACGGTCGATTCGAAAACAGGTTCGCTGGCGCTGAGGTTTGTCATTGCGGATGACAGGCAAGGTGCAATTCGTCCGGCCTTCCGATGAGGGTTTCAGCTCCTGGCGTTCAAACAATCTCGAGTCTATCATTCTCGTCGATTTGTGCAATCGGATGATTTGTCATCTTATGTGCACGCGCTCCCGATGAGTTACGTGGACCCTGTGCCGCACACTGCGAAATATCGAATGATGTTTTTCCCGGCAGGACTGTATCTCAGCTAAGCGACTCTATGATCTCGACAACTCTGGCCCAATCCACCTCTTCCGACATGTGACACCATGATAGCCTCACGGCTCTTTGGACTTCGGTTCCAGCTAGTCCCATAGCTAGCAGAACGTGGCTAGGTTCATACTTGTGAGATGTACACGCCGAGCCATTTGAAAATGCTACGAGGTCCTTGAGCGCGACCATGACTGCCTCGGAATCTAACCCTGGAAAGGAAATGTTAAGCACATGTGGCAACGTGCGTTCTTGATCTCCGTTGAAAGTCGGTCCCAAGGGCGACAACCATTCCAGAACGGTTTGCCTATAGCGTTGACACGCTTGAAGTCGTTCCGAGTTATGCTTATAAGCCAATTCGGCTGCCAGTCCAAAGCCAACAACAAGCGGCACAGGAAGAGTACCGGGGCGCAGACCTCGTTCCTGTCCCCCTCCAAAGATCAACGGTGTCAGAGGAAGGCGTCGATAGCCACGTCGACGCACCACTAGGGCGCCGACTCCCTTTGGGGCGTAGACCTTGTGGCCGCTGACACTGATTAAGTCAATGCGCTTCTGCCGCAGCGTTTCAATGTCCTTTCCAAATCCTTGGGCGGCATCGACGTGGAAATACGCGGGATGATCTAACAGAATGCGCGACATTTCACGAATCGGCTGAGTTACACCGGTCTCATTATTTGCGTGCATGACGGATACGAGTAGTGTGTCGCTTCGTAATGCCCTGCTCAATTCCTCTGGATCCACCCACCCACCTGCCGTTGGACGGAGCAGAGTAATCTCAAACCCGCGTTTGGTAAGCGCCTCCAAAGGCTCCAGAACTGCCTTATGCTCAATGTACGTGCTAATGATATGCTTACGGTTTACCGCCGTTCCATGATCAGCCAAGCCGAGAATTGCCAGGTTGTTGCTCTCGGTGGCGCCACTGGTAAAAACCACTTCATCTGGGGTGGCGTCTACCACGGCTGCAACCTGTTCGCGCGCGCATTGAACAGCCTGTTTGGCTTTTGTGCCGTACTGATGCGTGCGGCTGCCGGCGTTACCGAACTCAATTGTTAAGTAGCGGATAACTTCGCGACTGACTTCGGGTTCAACCGGAGATGTGGCGTTGCAGTCGAGGTATACGGGATTGGGCGAATCTCCAACCCTCGAAGCTCGTGCTCTGGATGTTCGCATGGTTCCGCTTATTGTACGTCACTTTTCGCTCGTCAGTACGTAATTTGAGGCACGAATTTCGTTGACAAGGATCCCTCAATCTTATAGGCTCCCGACGACTCGGTGGTGGTGAGGCAGCGACGCTGTTAACCGCAGAAGACCATGTAGCTGTATGTTCGGAGAGCGAAATGGATACATCATTCGAATATGTGTTTCCAGCAATCAAAGGCGTACAGGCGCGGCGGGAATATTACATTTCCATGTGCCCTCTCCGCCTGATTCCGAAATTATTCATCTTCAATGAAGAGGAGTTGCCACCAGAGCTTCGAGCTCAGCGCACGCTGAACAAAAACAGATTGCCTGAGATGGCTCGTTACATTCTGGATAATCGTGAGGACTATACCTTCTCGGCAATTACTGCTTCGATTGATGGAGATGTGAAATTCACCTCCACTGATTCAGTTGAGGATGGGAAACGAATGGGACGGCTGCGCATCCCGATGACTGCTCGCTTCATTCTGAATGATGGTCAGCACCGGCGGGCTGCGATTGAAATGGCCCTGCGCGAAAATCCAGAGATCGCCGACGAGAGCATAGCCGTTGTGTTTTTTCTCGATCGTGGCTTGGATCGTTGTCAACAGATGTTCGCTGATCTCAACCGACACAATATTCGTCCCTCGAAATCGATAGGCGTCCTTTATGATCACAGAGACAGGATGGCTGAGATTGCACGACTCGTCGTTCTTAAGTCCCTGATTTTTCGCGATGTGGTTGAGATGGAACGAACCAATCTATCACTTCGTTCGCGCAAGCTCTTCACCCTAAGCGCAATTCACGCGGCTACTAAGGCATTACTAGCTCCAAGAGCACAAGATTTTCCAGACGATGCGGATCAGATAGCGATCTCCTTTTGGGAAGAGGTCTCCAAGCAGTTTGATGAATGGCAAGCCGTTCGCGACCGGCGGCTCATGGCAAGTGAGGTTCGCACGAACTTTATTCATTCGCATGGCGTGGCGCTTCAGGCCATCGGACGTGTGGGGCAACAGCTCATTCAGGACAAACGAACCTGGAAAAGAAAGCTCAAGTCGCTGAGGAATCTCGACTGGTCACGCGGGAACGCTCGACTCTGGGAAGGCCGCGCGATGATAGGAGGTCGCATTTCCAAAGCTGACTCAAACGTTATTTTGACCACAAATGTTTTGAAGAATCACCTGGGCCTGACCCTCACACCCGAAGAACACCGGTTGGAAGAAGGTCTCATGAGAGGTGGTAATGGCGTCACCTAAATTCAAGAAAGTCTTGTCGGCATTCCTTCCCCAAGGCTTCAAGACGACTGTTGACTCACTCATTGGTGAGATTCAGGAAGTCTATTTGTCTGATCGCATTCCCTGGGTGCTCGGCTACAGCGGCGGAAAAGATTCAACTGCCGCTCTTCAGCTGGTCTGGCTTGCCCTTGCGAAACTAACCAAAGAACAGCGGGTGAAGCCGGTTCATGTGATTACCACCGATACTCTCGTAGAGAATCCAATCGTCGCCGCTTGGGTAACGAGATCTTTAGAGACAATGAAGGCGGCGGCCGAGAGAGCGGACCTACCTATTTTCCCTCATCGATTGACGCCTCAGATTTCGGATACCTATTGGGTAAATTTGATCGGGCGAGGCTACCCGGCTCCGCGTCCAAAATTTAGATGGTGCACCGAAAGATTAAAAATAAATCCTTCCAATGCATTCATTACTGGCGTAGTGCGTGAAAACGGGGAAGCGATAGTGATTCTGGGAACCCGTAAAGCCGAGAGTGCGGTCAGGGCAAGGGTGATGGAGAAGCTTGAGCAAAAACGAATTCGCGATCGATTAAGCCCTAACACGACGCTCCCAAATTCACTGGTGTTTAGTCCAATTGAAGATTGGTCTAATGATGATGTATGGCTGTTCCTGATGCAGGTGGCCAACCCCTGGGGGTACGACAACAAACATCTCCTTACAATGTATCAGGGCGCAACGCCTGATGGTGAATGCCCCTTGGTTATTGATACCACCACTCCGAGTTGTGGGGACAGCAGATTTGGTTGTTGGGTATGTACGCTCGTCGACAAGGACAAGTCAATGACGGCGATGATCCAGAACGACGATGAGAAGGAATGGATGCTGCCCTTGTTGGAACTTCGCAATGCGCTCGACTCGCGCGATGATGAGGGCAATAGAAATGACCGGCACTTGCGCGATTTTCGTCGCCTCAGAGGCACTGTAGATCTCTTTAACGACCGCAATATTCCTGGACCATACACCCAAGATTCTCGTCACGAGTGGCTCCGGAAGATACTCACAACTCAACAATGGGTCCGAGAGAATGGGCCAGAGCACGTTCGCCAGATTGAGTTAATTTCGCTTGCAGAGCTACATGAGATTCGTCGGATTTGGGTAGTCGACAAACACGAGGTGGAGGACACGCTCCCCAAACTCTATGAAGAGGTCACAAAAGAGAAGTTCCCTGGTCAACGGCTCGATGACAATCAAGTGTTCGGTGCCGATGAGATCAGCCTGCTAAAAGACATTTGCGGGGGAGATCAATTGCACTTTGAACTAACGCGCGATCTGCTCGACGTCGAACGCCGTTTCCGCACTCTCGCGAGGAGGGCGGGCCTTTATGATGCTTTAGAACAGACGATGCGACGGGGATTCTACGAGGGTGCGGAAGACGCCATCGAGAGAGCACGACAGCATCGGGCAGTTAAGAATGCAGTTGAAGGCGAAAACGGACGAACCGAGTATGGCGTCGAGACCATCAAATCGCTCTTGGATGCTCAAGTTCCGATCGTAAGCAATGACTAGGGCGCGCAGCCATGATTCTTGATGAGTTGGTATTACATAACTTCGGCTTGTTTCGAGGTCGCCAGTCGATCAAGCTTGTGCCCCCGTCCCCCGAAAAAACGATAGTGCTCTTTGGCGGCTTGAATGGGGCTGGCAAGACAACTTTGCTTGATTCCATTCAGCTTGCCCTCTATGGAAAACGAGCCCGGCAATCCAACCGAGGTACGTTGCCCTACGATGAATATTTGCGCCGTTGCATCAATTCAAAGGTAAGCCCCTCAGAAGGGGCTGCGATCGAAGTACAATTCCGGCAGCGGCTAGAGGGCATTGAACGCACCTACCGGATCAATCGCTGCTGGTCTGCGTCAGGCAATAAGGTCGCCGAACGCGTCGAGGTGTTTTGCAATGGATCTCAAGACATGCCCTTTACTGACGCTTGGGATCAGCTTATTGAGGATGTAATTCCAGCCGGACTCTCGAGTCTTTTTTTCTTCGATGGCGAAAAGATCGAGGCGTTTGCCGATATCGAGAACTCGGCCCAGTTAATCTCAAAAGCAATCCATTCACTCTTGGGACTTGACTTAGTTGATCGTCTCTCTGAGGACTTGATTGTACTTGCCAATAAACAACAGTCAGCCTCAGGAAATGGGGAAGTTAAGCGAGATGAACTCGTTGGCACTGAGCAATCGGTCAAGCTTTTGGAAGAGGCCCGGCGGGAAATAGTGGAACTGCGCGCCACAAAACAGAACGAACTCGATCGGTTGGAGCGGCAGCTAAAGGAAGTTGAGCTTCGCTACGAAGTTGAAGGCGGTACGCTCTGGGAGCAACGCGCGGCATTAGAACAAAGGCGAAAGGATCTGGACCGACAAGTTCGGGCCGCAGAAGACCAACTAAGGATCTTCACCTCCGGTCCATCGCCATTTCTGTTGGTCGCCGATCTATTGACGGCAGCAGCCGCCCAAGACCGCCACGAAGAGGAATCACGTTTCAGACATCGATTAAGTCGCATCCTGTCCCAGCGTGATACCAAAGTACTGAAGCGTTTGAAGGGCGAGCGAGCCAGCAAGAAGCTCCTTACTGCTTTAGACGAACTGCTTTCGTCAGATAGACAGCAGCGCAACAACTCATCCAGATTGGATGTATACCTCCACGTCAACTTTGATGATCGGGAGACACTACAGTACTTAGCCAAGAGCTCGACCAGAGCGGCACTCGTTGATGAGGCCGAGAACCTGCTCCAAACTATTCGCAAGGGGAGGGCGAAGCTGGCGGACGCTCAACGGAAGCTTGATAGCATTCCAGACGCGCAGTTGATTGCACCAATAATTGCGGAGATTAAGGCGACAAAAACCCGAGTGGATGAAGTAAGGATTCAACTCGCAGCCGTCGATATGGAGTTAGCTCGGGTGACTCGTGAGCGAGACCTTGAAAGGGCCAAGTGGGTTGGCTATGCAGAGATTGAATTAAAGCAAAACTTAAAGAACGGCGACTTTAAGCGCATCGTAGGTCACTCTCAACGTGTTCGCCAGACACTTGATAAGTTTCGAAAGGCAGTTGTCAGACGTCATGTGTCGCGGATTCAGCATCTGATCTTGGACAGCTTCCATCAATTGCTTCGGAAGAAGACTTTGGTCTCTACCTTGCGGCTGGACCCGGAACGCTTCTCCCTCCAGCTCTACGACTTCAATGGCAGCTTGTTAACTCCCGATCGCTTATCAGCAGGTGAGCGACAGCTCTTAGCAGTTTCGATTCTTTGGGGACTCGCTCGCGCTTCGGGACGCCCTCTACCAACGGTTATTGATACTCCGTTAGGGCGACTGGACACCAGTCATCGCAAGAATCTGGTCGAACGTTATTTTCCGCATGCCGGCCACCAGGTGCTTCTCCTTTCCACGGATGAGGAGATCAATGATGGCTACCGTAAGATGTTACGGCCTTGGACCGGTCACACGTATTTTCTCGACTACGATGATGACCAAAGCAAATCGACCGTCCGAACCGGGTACTTCCGCTAGAGTGTGAATCATGTTTATAGACAGGATACGGTTATCACAGCAGGCAAGGGAACAGCTCATTCGCGTCAAGCGCTGGACAGGTATTCCGAACTGGAATGTGCTGTGCCGATGGGCCTTCTGCTTATCCTTAGCCGAACCAACCGTGCCGCCGAAGACCAAGGTGTTAACGGATAGCTCAGTTGAAATGACCTGGAAGGTGTTCGGAGGCACAAACGAAGGTGTTTACCTCGCGCTGTTGAAGGAACGTTGTCACCGCGACGGACTGGGTACAACCGATGAAGTCCTAGCCAACCAATTTCGATTGCACCTTCATCGAGGAATCGGTTACCTTGCGGCATCAGTCTCAGGTGGTGGCATCAGAAACATCTCCGATCTTGTCAGGCGAAGCATTCATCCAACCGTCTCACCGAACTAATCAGGAAGCGCTAATCAAGCGACAGCGCACGGCTTTAAGCCGCCGTGACCTATCACGTCCGTTGAGTCTAGCGGTCGCCGACGGCTTGCTTACGCAAGGCGATACCGTCTTTGATTACGGGTGCGGTCGTGGTGATGACCTACGCAATCTTCTTGGCAGAGGAATAACTTGTAGTGGTTGGGATCCTGAACATCACCCCGAGGGAAGACGGATTCCGGCAAGCATTGTAAATCTTGGTTACGTTGTTAACGTCATCGAAAATCGGGAGGAACGAAACTGCACTCTTCAAGAAGCGTGGTCTCTGGCAGAAAAGGCTCTCATTGTTGCGGCCCAGCTGGATGTGCATTCCAAGCTTCGATATCGGGAGTCGTACGAAGACGGCTTCGTTACTAAACGGGATACTTTCCAGAAGTACTATGAACAGCGTGAGCTTGGTTCATGGATCGACACGGTCCTTGGCGAGGTCAGCGTGCCAGCTGGGCCAGGTGTCTTCTACGTGTTCCGCGATCCTGCCGCGCGAGAGTCCTTCCTTGCTTCGAAATACAGAAGAGCCTTCACGACGCCTCGGCCGAGACGGGGGGCGGCTCTATTCGAAGAGCACAAACCCCTATTGGAACCACTAATGGCGTTTCTCGCAGCAAAGGGAAGACTGC
This sequence comes from Blastocatellia bacterium, assembly GCA_033857635.1. Taxonomy (GTDB): domain Bacteria; phylum Acidobacteriota; class Blastocatellia; order Pyrinomonadales; family Pyrinomonadaceae; genus UBA11740. Next base: position 61,200 of record JAWVDF010000023.1, on the reverse strand, counting down.
CAAACGAATCAGAGTTTGCGCTCTATGAGGAAATAAATTCTAAGTTGGGTAGTCTGAGGCGGGCTTTTAGGGTCATCGCGGAGGTAACAGGCACGGCTGCGTGGGATGAAATCAAACAGCAACGCTCGCGAGAACTGCTCATCTACTTGGCGCTGGCTAGATTTGGCGGACGGCCTACGCTTTCGAGACTCTCGTTTGACCTTCAGTTGGATGTTCGTGCCTTCTTTTCGACATATGGCAAGGCTTCCGCGCTGGCAGATGAATTGCTCTTCTCTGCTGGAGATCTCACTAAACTCAATGGCGCGTGTAGGGCTTCAAATATCGGTAAGTTGACTCCGAGCTCCCTATACGTGCACACGTCGGCGATACCCTTGCTCGACCCCATACTTCGTGTTTATGAGGGATGTGCCCGTGCGTACATCGGGTCAGTCGAAGGAGCGAATATTGTCAAACTGAATCATCGATGGCCCCAAATCTCATATCTTGCCTATCCCAGTTTCGAACGGGAGGCCCATCCAGCCTTGTTTGCGTCATTGATTGTTCCGTTGCGTAACTTTCACATTCAATATCGCGAGTACGGGGCATCAGACAATCCACCGATCCTGCATCGCAAGGAAACCTTTGTTTCACCGGATCATCCCTCCCGCAATAAATTCGAGCGCCTTACGAAACAGGAAGAAAAGTTAAGGCTGTTTGACGAGACCAGTACCATCGGCACGAAGCATGGTTGGGAAGAATTGCTGGCGAGCCGCGGGCTTAAAGTGGCCGGTCACAAGGTGGTGAGAAGAATCAGCTCTTAACTACGGTTTTCAAGCTAGCATCCAAGTTGCGTTTGAAAGTTCTTAGAAAAGAATCGAGCGTGCGAGGACGGTCCTCGAACCAATCACGCAAAACTTCATACCCTCCGTGGGCATATTTATTGAACTCCCTCATGCCTTCATCGCTGAGGTAATTTGGACTGTCGGGACTCACCAGCCGCGCTACCACGGTGTGAACAGATTTCTTCTCGGTCATCGCCACACCGAGCGCTTCTAACTCTTGAGTAAGAAACAGGGCCACCAGAAGTTTGCCTCGGGGCTTGTATTTGTCGGGAAAACTGTCCACAAGTTCAGCCGTGTCATCCACTGAAGCAGACTGTTTTCGTTCTGGCCCCGCCGCAATGCCCGCCATAAAACAAAAATAGAAAACGTCAAAGTCGAGCTTGAAAGATTTTTCAAGGAGGTCCTTGAACCACATCTTTGCATCATTACGAACTCGGAAGCGTGCCATTAACCGACCTCCTCAACGTCGATCTGAAAGTCATTGAAAAAGCTCTTTCCTCGCACTCGTATTCCGTCGTCAGTCTCGGCATGATCAGGTTCTTTGCGCGCTGCATTCTCCAAGTCAGACCCTCCCTTCCTGAAGAGCGTAATGTATTCAACAGCCGTCCCGGCTGCGGCTTCCAGCTGTGGGACAAATCTGTCCCGTTCGGACGAAATGGTGAAGGCTACGAACTGTCCCGTCAGCTTGGGAATAAGTTCGGCAATCGTGGGTCGGATCGCTAAATCTATTGGAGCTGCGGGAGAGTCGACGATAAATGGCAGCTGATGGTCCGAGCGGTCAAATAGAGTCGCCAGAAAACCATACGCCACGGACAGGTTCTCACCCACGCTGCCGCCGCCCTGTCCGCTCAAAACTAGAGACTTGTCTATCCGATCGATCATGATGTTGTTGTTAGGCATCAGTTCCTGAATGCGTCGGTTAGCTTCTGCGCAAATGTCACTCGCTATTCCTTGTCGTGCTTTTGTATACGCGCTCTCAAGAATTTCCATGAGAATATCTCGCTTCTGCTTCATTCCGATCGTCTGAGTGATCTCGGCCAGCTTCTTCTCAGAATCCTTGATTTTCTTTTTGATTACCTCGATGCCGAAGGTTTTTTCCACACCTAAAGATGCATCGGCGCTCTCAAACTTATCAAGGTCTCGATCTTTTCGGTTCACTTCCACTTCCAACTGATCTATTTCCTCTTTTGCTTCCTTTACTGCGGGATCAGCCCGCTCAGCCTCGAACTCAAGTTCATTCAGGTCGTTTCGCGCTGCAGTTGCTTCTGCAACCAGTTTGTCGAGCGCACTTAACTGATCGTTGAGCGAGTTTTCCGGCTCGACTTGCGACGCACCCACCGCTTCCTGAATTGTGGTTTTCATCGCGTTCAGCAATGCCACATCGTCGCTGCCCATATATTGAGCGGCCCTTTGTCTGATGATTTCCCTGATCTCGTCGTCAATAGGACGCCCACAGATACAATCAGGCTCTGCGGCCAGCTCCTCAAAGAACTCGCGTGCCGCACTCTCAGGAAGTTTCACGCGATCGAGGCCAGTTTTCAGCTCGAACATTGCAGTCGCAAAACTGGCCGACAGTGCATGTGGGTCGCGCATTGCGTCGAGTAGCTCGCCAGCTTCCTCGGCTACCTTCTGCTTGAGCCCGGCAGCCTTATTGTTAGCCGCGTTCAGAGCCTGTGAGCGGGTGGTCTCCTTCTGAATTTCGTGGTTGTACGTGTCTCGCTGACGTTCAAGTCGCAGGATCAACTGCTCTCTTTCTGCCGTTAATCTCGCCTGTTCAGCCAGTAGCGAATCGAGACGCTCGCGCCAGCGATTGAGCTTTAGCTGCTTCTTGGTTGCGTCACCTTCCGTAACCTCTGTGTTTTCAGCTTTGGTTTGCCAATAATCAGCCACACTTTGGCGAACATTGACTATCGAGTTGATTTGGAAAAGCGCTTCTACTACCAACTCAGCGTCCGTTCGAGTTTTATCCAAAAGGTGCTCAGCCAGCTCACCATCAAAAACAAAAAAGTTAACAAAGTTGTCGTGCAAGAACCGTTTGAATTCGTTGGGCGGGTCAAAACCATCTTCCTGTCCTGAGCCACGTGTTGTCTTATAGTGAATTCGTCCGCTTTCGAAGTCGAAATACATGATGATCGTGACTCGCTTATCGTTTAGCAGTAAGCGAACCTCAAAAACCCCGTCGCTGTTGAGTGCGCCTTTTTTCTGATATTCCTTAACCCGGGCTACTTCCCATTTACCATCTCGAGCGCTGCCCGAAAGGGTCGCGCGAAGCAAGTCCAGAGTAGTTGTCTTACCTGTCCCGTTGGGCATCTGGATCAACACGATTTGGGAAGGTCGTCCTTCACTATCGGCGCAACTGATCTCGTGATCGGGACAGCGCAGGCCTTCAGCTTTCCAGCCAAGTATTCTCATTACTGCAGGCACTAGGCGTCACCTCCTTCGTCTGCCGCGCCTGGAATACTGGTCTCTTCATATAGCACTTCCAGGTGCCGATCTGCTTCTGCAGTATTGTTGACGTCTTCGTTGCCCGAACTCACGGCCTCGAGCCATGCGACTAATCGTCGTGCCAGCGCAGGTGATTGGCCGGCCTCCGCAGTTGCCGCCTCGACCGCCTCTGTTATCTTTGGATCAAGACCCATCTCAAACCTCCACGTTGCGCAGCTTGGCAAGCTCGACCAGCCAGTCACACCGTTCTTCGTCAGCATTGGGGTCTTCGTCTTCCCCGGATGGCCGAATGAAGTCGACGATATTCGCGATCTTATTCGGGTTGGTCGGATCAACTCGCAAGCATCGGCCCATCCGTTGAATTGTTTCCAACCTGGCACGCGCCGATGAGAATAGGATTACCGAGTTCAGTGATTGAATATCGATCCCCTCGGAAACTCGATGGCAGGTGATCAAGCATTCGATCTCGCCGCGGGCAAACCGTTTAAGGGTGCCCGATTCTTCTCCGGAGAAGTAGGTGTGAAAATCAGGCCGATATTGATGAATAATCTCCAGCACCTTTTCACCGTACTCTTGGGTCTCGACAAAAACAATGCACCGTTTCAATAAGTCCGTGTGATCTCTAATAAAACTATCAAACACTGGCAATTTGGCGGGCGACGTTTTGTATACTCGGGCTATCTCCATCCAAACTTCTTCGTCCCTCATCGGGTCGCCAGCCGCCAGGCGGGCTGCTTGTTTGCTATAAACGTTGCGCACTCGTTCAGCATCACTATCGGTAGGAGTGTAGGAAAGTGGGAAATAGTTAAAAGGAGCGAGGATCCCGCGCTTAATTGCATCGTCGAGTCCGAATCTCATTATCTCGGGTCCAATGTGTTGTTCGATGAAGTCATTACCCGCAGAGTCGTATTCCCGTTCAGGCGTCGCACTAAGTCCAAGACGATAGCGAATGGCATCTGACAAACCCTGCAGCGAATCGCGATTTGATTGACTTCCCAGCCGGTGAACTTCATCGTGAACTAACAGGGTCCTCCTGGCTTGAGCGTTATTCAGCTGTCGGAGCGAAGATGCTAACGGATTCCGGAGAGTGCTGGCTGTCCTTGATACCAGCAAGATCGCTCCCTTGGGGTCCAGCGAAAAATCTTGAACTTCCTTTCTGGTCTGATAGTCGCGATAGATTCTTAGCGGGGCATCAATCTCCTTGCGCGCCGCGAGCAGTTCCTCGTACCACTGATCCAACAGGTCGTTCCCGTCCATCGAAATAATCACTGTATCAATCTCTCCAGCAGCGAAGAGCGCATTAATAATCTTTCTCGCTGTGCGCGTCTTGCCTGTACCCGTCGCCATGTTGACCACGCCTCGTTCAGCACGAAGGAAGATGGCCACCGCCTCTTCCTGATGGCGCCATTTATTGTCATCCGTGACTTTTTGTGAAGCTCGGGATTGATGCTCTTCGCAGACTCGCAGCAGTTTCTGCCGAGCAGCCTCGGGAAAGCTGAATACGTCCACGCCTTTGTCGCGATTGTTCCAAAGGTCCTCAAAGTGATCTCTTTTTCGCTTTGTGCGCGACGGACTTTCCCAGGAGAGATAGACATCAATGCACTCTCGGTTATTTTCAAACGCGTTTCGACTTTCGTTCGAGGATCCAGTGAAGGCTACGCAATCCTCGTCATCAAAAAAGAGACCAATCTTTTCGTGATAAATTCCGGTTCCTGTTTTGGGAACCGCAATCTGGATTTCCAGGCGGCCCATTTCCAGCAGCAGGCCCAAGCGAGCAACCCCGTCGCCAACGCCATCCGCGAACTGCTCGTCGATCACTTGCAGCAAACGCTCTTCACAAATCTTCGCTTTACTGACCCCAGCAGCGATGGCTTTCAGGTCACCTTCTGAAAGCTCAACGGAAGTAACAAGTCGGATATCACCACCGTCCTTGATGAATTCGCCCAGCGGCGTTCCCAATAACTCCAATGCTGTGCTGGAAAAGTAGCCGACGGCACGCCAATAGTGCTGTGCCTCGGCCAAAGTCGGACGCAAGAAATCGCTCAGAATATCGTCATACCCTGTACGGTAGTCTTCTTGATAGATAAGGGATCGCAAACTCATAGTTGATCGCTTAGTTGCTGTACTTATATTGGCTCGACTGACCGACCAGCTGGTGTGTAGTAAGCGACTTCACTCACCGGTTGGTCCGATTCAAAAAAACGGATTCTATCGATCAACCTCAGGGAACTCAATATTGTCAGTCCTTTTGATTCCACTGCAGCACTGATCCTTGCCTTCAGCAGAAATAGCCTCCATCGAGGCAATTGCGCATCCGGATAGTCTCCGTCCGGTATTCTTCAGTAATTGAAGTCGTCTCTTGGGTGAGCCTACACATGAGTTGAGCCCGGATGTCGCAAGTGAAGGCGAGCAGTATTATTATCGACTTCTTGAAAAAGACGAAAAGTCGAAATATCCACTACTTGCTATCTCATTACGGAAATTCACGCTTCGTAAGGATTCTTGAGGTTGAAACGATTCAACTTGTCAGCCAACGGTAAGGCAACAACGGCTGCTTCTGGCCGTCGGCAGCAACGATCTCATAAAGTTCGTCTCCTCTGACTTCCTCACCGTCCCACCCATCTGGCCAAGTATTCGCCGTAATTAACTCTTCAATGCGGGCCTCTTCTTCTTCATTGATTAGGAAGATGGCTGGTCGACCTTCCGCCTTCGCGTCGTCGTTGATTGTCTGTTGAATTCCGAGAATCCTGGAGAGGCCATATCGTCTGGCAGGCAAGGTCAGTGGGCCGAGTCTGCCTTGCTTGGCAGCGAGAGATCCATCTTTCTTGAGCTCTCCGATCTTACGGAGTCGGTGTTTTGACTCCTTCAGCTCTCGATACAATGGTCTCAGTTCCTTTAGAGGCTCCAGATACCGCCATCGAGGCAGTTTGAGCACAAGGTCCAAGGCTCGATCCTCTTCAACCAGATTACATCCGACGCAGCCTGTGCGTGCGTTGGCTTCTTGCGCTTCGTCGCCTCCGTAAGATTCGGCAATTGCGACCGTCGGAAAACCATCGGCGGGTGCGAAGAACATCAACCAGTCCCAAACGTGGCATACGCGCCAATGAATCAAGGGTGAGAGCGTATCAGAGATCTGTTGTGGCGTAGTCTCTTGGAACCAACCTTGTCCGCATTCCGCCCCATCGCGCGAGCACGACATGACGATTCGTTGATCTCGTGCCGCACTTTCACCCATGCGCACTCCAGTCAGAGTAAGCAACTTCTCTCCAATGGCTTCATAGCGATCCTTGAGTGCCGTTAGCATTGGAGTCACCTTTAGCTTTGGGGTGCACCAACGGAAAACATTAGAAGGCGGCGGCACACCACGCCCCAGCATGTAAACAAAGAAGCGATGATCGATTGGCGGTAACACGATTCTAGTGTCGATACCGCGTCGTTTTAGTTCGTCTAGGACCGCCAAGGCACTGATCTGAAGAGGGGGAAGCTCCATGCGAGTGTCTGCATAGAGCACTGTCAGAGATTTGGGTGGAGGGATTTCGCCCTTTTCAATTAAGTGAGCAACTAACGTTACCGTTGCCGACGAATCCTTTCCGCCAGAGTAAGCAATGCACCAATGTTCATAGCGCTTACCGTAAGCTCGCAGAGAATCGATCGTCAGCCGAACGGCTTCATCCATCGTCATTCGTTGTTCTTCGAATAAGCTGGCGATGTTTTTCATTTCAAGCAAATAGACTCCTACTCCGGCTGGTACATCATATTGTAGCTGGCAGCTTCCCCAAGCGCAAGATTTCGTGTTATGAGCTATGTTTTAATTCTCTGAAGGGAGGCCCTTCGGGGTTGGTTCAATGTTTGACCGCATGAAGTGAGTTCTAGCAAATAAAATTGGCTTGGTCTAAGATTTTTGTTGCATGAAAAAGGTTACGATCGTCGAAGCTATCCAGCAAGTCATGAGACTAGATGGCAAGCCCATGACTGTTCCTGAAGTTTACGACGCGATCACAAGACTTGATCTCTACGACTTCAAAGCTAAGGATCCCATTCATATTGTTGGAACTCAGATAAGGAGACACCTAGTAGGGAAAACAGCCAACAGCTATTCGAGGCGGAAGATTTTTGAAGCGCGAGAAAATCACCGATTTCATCTAGCGGCCTCGCCTTTACGTGAAACCGAATTACCGAAGGTAGATGATTCTAGACCAGTCAGCGTAAGCCGTCGCGAAGAGCCCTCGCTGAAACGCGAAAATAATAAGGACCACCCTGACGGAGCAGGCGCTGCCAAGAGGACTATCATTCTCGCCATCAAAGATGTAATGGAACGCCAGGGTAAGCCTATGACAGTACAACAGGTGTACGAGGCTATCGTTGATCGCAACCTCTATGATTTCAAAGCGAACCAGCCTGCCCACGTCGTCAGGAGTCAAATTCGTCGACATTGTCTAGGACTGGACTTTCCCACTGCGTCTGATCTCAAACATTTCGGAATTCAAGGAAAAAGTAAATACTACGCCTTACCGTACCCAATCAGGGAAAAGTCGTCACTAAGTCAAATTGGTGCCCTCGATACGGGACCACTTGTTCGAAAGCCAAGTCGATACAGGTCACGTCCCATCAGGCGAGACCAGGTCTTCATTAGCTATTCCCATAAAGATTCGAAATGGTTGCAACGGCTACAGGTACACTTGAGGCCCCTTGAACGAGCTGGAACAATTAACAGGTGGGATGACACGCGAATTCAACCGGGCTCCAAATGGCGAAACGAGATCGAAAAGGCCATTAAGCGCGCAAGAGTAGCAGTGCTTCTAATAAGCGCGGATTTTCTCGCTTCGGAATTTGTTATCAACAATGAAGTGCCGCCACTTTTGCAAGCCGCAGCTGTCGAGGGCGCAATGATTCTTCCCGTAATAGTAAGTCCCTGCCGCTTTGAGAAGACTGAAGGTCTTAGACAGTTTCAAGCTGTAAACGGACCAAGCCGGCCATTGAGTGCTTTAGATAAAACTAAGCGCGAAGAGATTTTTGTAAAAGTAGCCGATGCCGTGGAGGCCGCTCTATATCCGCTCTAATTTCCTAACTACCGCAATTCAAATAATAGAGGATCCTCGGAATCTCATAATTGCGTATCGTCTCCCGAATATCTTAGGCCTCGACTTCATTCTGTTCCATTCCGACCGAGAACTTTTGATTAGGTTTCCCGTTCTTCGAACCAACGTTTAACCTTTCACCAATGGTCTCTGCTAGACTTCAGGCGGGTTTAATCCGTTTAGGTGTCTTCACAATGGACCAGCTACTGTTGCCATATCTAAGAGCAACTGATGAGTCGGAGAGGCAACAACACCTCGACGAGCTTCTATTGATCCATGCGGTGCCGGTTGTGAGACATGCTCTTAGGCAGAAGCTTGGCTTTCATGTAGATCAACGCGGTGTAAATCCCCACAATCAAGATGCAGAAGACCTCTTTCAAGAGATCATAGCCAAGGTTGTGCAGACATTGCACGATCTAAGAAATCCTTCGGCCAAGACAGACATCCAGAATCTGAAACAGTACCTAGAGCGGATTGCTGCGAACGCTTGCCACGATATATTGCGCACAAAATCACCAGCACGAGCGCGACTCAAAAATAACCTTCGCTTTCTCTTAACTCATCATCGTGATTTCGCCGTTTGGAAACTTGAGAGTGAAACGCTCAGCGGATTTGCGGTGTGGCGGGACACCAGTCAGTCCGAATCTTCTCAGAAGCGGTTGTTTGATATCGAGGAGATGATAGCGGACTTTCGCTCGAACCGATTTCGCAGTGAAGACATCAAACAGGTCGCACTCACAAGAATTGTGGCTGAACTATTTCGATGGGTAGGCAGTCCCGTAGAACTTGATAGGCTGGTTAACGCCGTCGCGATGCTGCTTGACGTGAAGGATTTTCCAGACGAATCCTTTGATGAAGGTAATCAGAAGTATGTCGAAGCGCAAATCGCAGCCAATACCCTGACAACCGGTTCTCGACTGGAAGAGCAAGCCTTGCTTCGCGGCCTTTGGCAAGCATTGAGGGAATTATCCGCCCAACAACGAGATGTCTTCTGCCTGGGCTTTGAAGATCAAAGCGGTAGGGACCTATTCACGGTGCTGCTTGAAGCGGAGGTTGTGACCTTTCGCGAACTCGCACAAGAACTCAACCGTCCGACCGAAACAATTGTGGGACTTTGGTCCAAGATGCCAATGGACGACGAAGGCATTGCCGCAGAACTGAAAACAACGCGAGGACAGGTATGGAGGTGGCGCTCTCGTGCGCTTCAGCGCTTAAAAAAGGGATTGCTGCCATTTTCCGGCGAAAAATAAGGCTAGCGCCAGTGAGATTTCAGGGACTTACTCCCGTCTAAGAGAAGTGAGAGAGATAGTATGGCCGAGAGTGACAAGACTACACACCTATCCGAATCGAAATTGGAGCGGTTCAGCGTGCGGAACTTATCAGAGACCGAACTTACAAATGTTGCCGGGCACCTGACGGAATGCCCGGACTGTCAGGCGGAGTTCGTCTCGACCCTCCGACGCCAACGGGGAACAGCGAATCTTAGCTTCTCACTGTCTCCCGAATTCTGGTTACGACACGGACACCTCGATTATGAACAGCTCGTGGAGCTTGGGGATGGCAAGTTAGACGCGGCTGACCGTGAGTTGTTCGATGCTCACCTGCAGGTTTGCCCGGCCTGTAGCGAAGATGTCAAAGGCTTTCTGGCTTTCAGAGAACAAATCACGCCGGAGATGGGAGTTTCTTATGGTCCTCTGGAGAACGGTTCGGTAAAGGAGCAACTCCCTTGGATAAGCTGGTGGCGTGGCCGGACTTGGAGTCCGGTTTACTCGGCGGCGCTAGTCGCTTTAGGAATCGCATTAGTGATTGGAGCCGTGCTCTTGCTTAACCAAAGGGCCGGGAACCAGCAAGCGCAGCAAGAGCCGACCCCTCAAGTGAGTCCAAGTTCAACGCCCGGGGGAGACTTAGCCACTCTTCCATCGCCGCCAGCTTCACCGGGCGAGTCGCCATCAGAGAAACCAACCGGCGCTGAAGCACTCTTAGTATTAAATGACCGAGGTGGTGCGATGACCATTGATAAGAGTGGGAATGTCAGTGGCTTGGAAGATGTGCCTGCATCAACGCGCAATGAAATTGCTCAAGTCCTGTTGTCTGAAAGACTAGATGCGCCTGCCATCCTGAAGGAACTGAGAGGCCAAGAGGGTGGTCTCAGAGGAAGCAATAACAAACAACCCTTCAAGCTAATTTCACCCTCAAGGGCAGTAATCGTCTCAGATCTTCCGATGTTCAGTTGGGAGAAAGCATCGGCGGCAAGCTCGTACAAAGTATATTTGAACGACCTTGCCGGCCACGAAATCGCAAGAAGCGAAGAGTTGCCACCTGAGAGTACCAAGTGGCGATTGCCGAAGCCGCTCAAGCGCGGCGAAATTTACTCTTGGACAGTTGTCGCAGTCGTTGACGGCAAGGAAATCGTTTCGCCTGGTCCATCGTCTCCTGAAATGAAGTTCCAGGTCTTGTCCCTTAGCAATTTGCAACAGCTGAACCAACTAAAAAAGACTCGCTCCCATTTAGCCTTGGGGGTCTTCTGCGCGAGAGTTGGCCTAATCGCCGACGCCGAACATCAGTTTCAAGAACTGGTGCGTCTCAACCGAAAGTCAGTAGTGGCAAATCAATTGCTTCACAATGTAAGATCGTTAGGTAGCAAACGATAGACCTGTCAGCCAATTCTTACGGTGATGATTCAATCTGCAGGAGACCAATCGAAAAGACCAAGCTATTGGGAGAAATGGGCACTTGGATAGCATAAGCGAATGACAATTGTCTCAGGATTGAAGGTTGAGCCCGTGCGGCGCAAACATGAGAATCCTTCCGGCATAACGCTCTCTTGATTAAAACATCGAGCATGGAATTTGATCCGACTCTATTGAACGAACCCAGCTTGCGTGCGTTGTTGGCACATCTGAACAGGTGGAGCACAAAGGGGAAAAAACTCTCGTACGGTTTTTTAGCTCCGTTGACTACGTCTCAGCAGATCGCAGCAACGAAATTGAACTCAATCTATTCAAAGGTTCTTTGGGGGATCTGCAATGATGCAGACAATCGGAGTATTCGACAGGACGAGAAAGAGCTGTTAACAGGATACCTGAAAGAATCGGTGTGGGGATCCGAAGTTATCGAGGTGGGAACTGGTTCAGGTCGGCTGACTGGTTACGCTTCGACGGTTTGCAAGCAACTCGTCGCCATAGATCGCGACCCGACTGTTGTCGCGAGACTAAAGTCACGTTCTTTTATCAAGAAGCGGAAGAACATAAAGATAGTTTGTGCCGACTTGATTCAATTGAAACAAGAAGACCAGTATTCAGCTCTCCTGTTGATGGAAAACCTTATAGGCATGTACCTGAAAGAAACCTGTCGCCGCCAGATTTTGCAGAAGGCCCTCGAAGTAATTCGACCCGGCGGGCTAGCATTTATCTCCTTTAGAGTGGTAGAGCAGTCATCACCACTCTCGTTTCAAGCAATGCCGTATGACGCGAAATTGCCGAGTGGAGAAAGGATCCATCTCTTCGGCGTTGTCGTGAACTGGACCGTGGCGGCATTCATGAAGGAGTTGGACAAAGTTTCTCGGGAGGTGCATCTAATAGACTTGCACGAAGGCGGAAAACGACCGGCGGGAGGAACGATGTTTACTGCAATTCTCAAGAAACAAATCTAAAGCGGATTGCGAATCACAAGCCAAAGATCACTACTGAACGGTATCGCCAACATCATTCAGATATGCGGCTACATTCTCGGCCATCCGAATGAAAGATGCGCGCTTTGATAATCTTCCCCAATACGCGACCACGTTGGCGTAACGATCAAATGGATATACCACGCAGGATCGATTGAGTGCAGGGGCAGAGGCACAGTCAGCCAGGGAGAACTCCGAGCCCCCGAGCCATTGCTTGCCGGCCAAATGCTCATTCATCCACGCAAAGGCGTCGTCTAGTTGCTCATGCGCAGAGCCGACAACTTTGATACTCTGGGCGTCTGTTGGCTTATGAGATGCGTGAAAGATTCGAGCTAGAGGGTCAATAAAAAAGTAATCGAATACTCGATCGTAGTATCGAATTGCTAGTGCATCTTTCCTGTCAGCAGGCAGAAGTTTCGTGCCCTCTGTGAAATTCAAATCGAGATACTCAATAATGATGGATGACTCTGCAACCATATGGTTGTCGGCTGTAACTAGAAGCGGAAGCCTGCCCCACGGACCTAATTGTACAAACCTCTCATAAGCCGCTGTATCAAAAAGGTTGACGTTCTCTTGACTGAACTCGATGCCCTTTTCGTAGCAGGCTACTAATACTTTTTGAGAAAACATTGAAGGTGGATAAACGTAAAGCTTCATTCTGCTTGTCTTTCTAGTGTTTAGCGTAGCGCTCCTTTACGCAACATCAGAGCTGGGCTGCGCCAGTCGTTCGACGATGATACGAGCGAGATTTTGACTGCGGATCCTCTCGAATTCACAAAGGAGGCCCGGACTTGTGAAGTTGAAATCGGTAACTTGACCCTCGATCAAGTCGACCGCTGCGAGTCGGATCTTCCGTCTTCTTAAGTGTGAACTGATTAGGTCGGCGGCTGCTTGTTCTCGGTTTGAAAGTTCACCACAGACGAGGGAATCTCCCTTGTCCATGTTGAGGCAGAAATCCCCTGACCTAGAAACCTTCCTAGCAGATGCTAGAAGATCACTGTCGAGAAACCATAGTCGAGTTTCACCTTGACCAATCACATCGAGATACTGTTGCAACATAACGGGACATCTGAAGCCGCTCGTAGAAAGCCTCACAATCTCGTGTGCCCTCTCGATTTCTGATTGAGAATCCCATCGGATAAGGTGCACATCTCGGCTTTGTGCATTGTCCAAAGGCTTCAAGACAGTTCTCTTTTCGGCTAGGCCGAAACTCAGAAGGTTACTCCATTCGCTTGCTACGAGACTACGAGGCATCAACTCCGGCAGGAAAGACGCTTCAAGCTTTTCACTTGAGGTGAATAGGAGCTTCGGAGGGTTGACAATCTCGGTCCTTTGACGCGCCGTGATCGGGTCAGATGATCCGATGAGGTCCAGTAACAGCAAACGTAATGGGTGTAGATATGAGCGATCTACTGGTGGGTCAGGCCGATACTGAATGCTCGTAAACTCCCGCGGACGTCTTTGTTCTCCGCCTGACAAACGAAAGCATTCCGCACTTCGATTGGGCAAGACAGACTCAACGGCGTGCGCGGTCAGGAGGGTCGAGTGTGTAAACCATCCTACTGAGCGGACGTCGCTCCAATAATTTTCGAAACCCATTGAGACTGACTCTTGAATTAGCCGTAAAGTTGTATCTAAAGGATGGTTCAGAGTGTCCCAAGGATCCGTGAGCCAAAGAAATCTCGGTTGAGGCTTGATCGTCATCCCAAAACAAAAACCTCGTGTCGAAGCCCTTCGTATATCTCACCAACTAATGGTCTAAAATCGCCATTGGTGGCCAGTCAAACGCTAAAGTCAACTTCGTATCCGGCTGTAAGTTCTTATACACGTAGTCAAAGGTAACCCTCCCGTTATCATTGCGCTCTTGAGATACCACTTCCGACTCCGCTGCTCCAGGCTTTTGCAACTGGACTCGTACAGATAGCCAAGGATGAGAGGCGGGAAAGACTAATCTGAAATGGTATTGTTCGGTAGGATAGCGTACTCGCGAGGAGACCCAAGAATCAGCTTTTGTTTTCCACGCGTTCCAGTATGCAGCTTTGTATTTGAGTACTGCGTTTGCTGTATGTTGAAACTCCTCAGGCTGAACAATTATGAGGCGTTCAAATGCTGAACGATTTACTAAAGGCGGAACATTGTTGCAGGTCGCGTTGGCGCCCTTTTCATTGCGACTCACGATTTCGCAGTCCAACCGAGAGCCTGTAGTCGACAGTCTGTGCTCAAAATTTTCCTGTCTCTCATCGGTCTTCTTAATCTGCATTGTACAATTCCGATAAACTGCGGAATCCCGATCGGCGGAAGGGGCAGTCCATTTGGAGAAATCAACTTCATCGGTTACGTCGGCGATAACGTAGGACGGCTTTAACAATCGGGAATGAGCTTTGTCTCTTTCAATATAGACCCAAGCCCCGATCCCCGCTAACGCTGTCGTCCACGTCAGCACTATGATCAAGACAAGAACGAAGAATGATTGTCGTTTTGTCAGAACTGATAATAATTTACTGTAAATTACGCTCCGAAAGATTATTACCAGAGCTCCAAGCGCGGCACCCCCTATGCCCGCTACCTTAGCCCACGTCTCCGAGGGGATGAAAGAGTCAGCCATTGTTTGTGCGGCTATTGCAAAGTCCATGGCGGTGTCTTGAAGCCTCCAGAGGTGCGATGTCTCCTACCAAAATGCCAGCCCGTACCGACTATCGCGATTAGGCTCATAAACAAGATCACTTAAGTCAATAGTCAGTTTATTGAGCTAGCGAGTTTCGACCTTCAAACGCACTGCTACCAAGTAAAGAAAAGGGAGACAATCTCTCCAGGCATTACATTCGACCAACTGGCCGTTAGTGAGATATTTGACTGTGCTTCCGGCGGCGCTTCGGCGATTACATTGTGTGCGGTTATCCTGCCGTCTATTCCTCGTCTCTTCGCTCCGAGGGATACTGGCTGAACCCTGATTGAATCTGATTCTAGAACAATATTTATCTCACAAACGATATCGTTGTCATTTGGATAGGACCAGTGGTCCTGCGATGCTGAGAGTGGAACGCTGCCTCGTAGAGCAGATCGGCCGATGGGTAGCGGAAGCGAGTATACGTAATCTGCCCCCGTGACGATAGTCTTGATTTCTCCGTCCTTTAGTGGACCAAAAAGCACGTCATAATCAGGACGTTCTTCTCTGTAAACCTCCTGACTCGTCCCTTTCCATCTTTGGATCTTGGCATACTTTGAACTGTAAGATTCCGTAAAGGCGGCCTTCTGTTTAGTTATGTTCTGTAGCGCTCGCATTGTATATACAGTTCGCGCTTTAGCACGTCGTTCAGTGGAATTTGCTACCGATTTGGTCTCACTCATCGATATTAGCAATGTCACGGATTCGAGCAGGTACTCTTTTCGGAGTGCCCGCGCTCTATCGAAGCAGTTCTTATAATCCGATGCGGCCCTATTGGGTTGGGTTTGGGCAAGGACTGACCGCTTCAGCGAGAAAACGCTTCCGGCAAAACCAGACAGAACGAGTTTGTTCAAAGCCCTTCTCGTTAAGTGAAGCATGCGAAAACTCCTTTCGATTTCGGGCGACTGAAGATGTGTAGATCCCTGGGCAACACCCAACCAACTTAGCCAAAGGGGCACAATATGACAGACATATCTTTCGGTCAACTCTTTGAGTGTATGATCTTGCAGCGCTTAACAAAAGGAGTTTCGCTCGATTTCTTCCCAACACGTACCAGCTAGTCGAACACCATATCGCGAGGTTTGACGCGCAGTTTGTCCGGGGTATATGGGCCTACGCTTTTCGATATGATGTCACTCATCACTACCAATTAATACAAAACCGGCCCAATAGAATGGGTGTTTGTATCGACTGTCTTTCATTGTCTTCAAAGTTGCACCTTGCAGCAATCGTGCTCTCGGAGTGTTGGAGCGGTTCTCGTCAGACTTAAGTGGTTGGTAAAAGTTCATCATCAATTGAGATGTACTCGCCGAGTTGACTTTCCATTGGCTCACCAACATCGAGCGAGTGCCGGCGACAAAGAAAGCCCAAGACATTCCCACAACTCCTTCGCCTGGACTAATCGTTCCGTTTGCAGTTTCGCAAGCGGACAGCACGGCTAAATCAGCGTGAAGATTCATGTTCATGATCTCTCTCGCCTCTAAGAGGCCATCGTTTTCTGGATCGCCTTCTGATTTTGTTAGCAGGAGATGGGAGTAGAGCGGTTGTCTATTATCGATGATTCCATGCGTCGCGAGATGAATCGTTGAGTAAGCAGGCGCTAATGTACGAAAGGTTTGTTCTTTTGCCTCCCGACCGATTAGCACCTTCCTTCCTTGTGGGCTGAACGATCTGGCGATTGAGTTCACTTCAGCCTCCGCTTCCGGCAACGGACACAGTTCCTCGTTGCGTTGCTCATTTTTGCCAATCACTGGATTACCGAAGGCAATTAATGATGAATCCGTTCTCTTGGTCGATGAGGCATTCCGTCGCATCTCGCGCAGGACGCTTAGAGAAGGGGCGTAATAAAGTGGATGGGCCTCTACAAGAAAGCGGTCGTCTTGACTCATTAATGTCTGGAAGGGAAGGTTCCATAGAAAACCGTCGGGCACGATGCAAAGAGTCGCATTTTGCAACTGCTTTTCAGCAGGACTTAGTAACAGCGAATAAAGTTCTCGCGCCAAGCTTGCGTAGTCGGGATGGCGATTAGCCAGTCGGTCGTGAAGCAAATTAACCTTGGTGAGCAGTTCGGTCGGCGCAATTTCGAGAGGATAGACAATCGTATTTGATGTGCCTTTATTTTCGGCGTCCTTCGCTGTTACAAATAGCAAGACGCGATCTTTGGTTACCACGTACTCCAGATAAGCGGTTTCATCAGCAGTCAGATCGTCCAGAACTGCGGTAGTCAACGGAGCAGTTCGACCGCTTCTCAATCGAAGATCGGGATGCGCTACGTAAATTGAATCTTGAAATGCCTGATATTCCAGCCGCGCGGAGTTCAACTCAGAATAATCTTGCGGGTTAGACTGCGAGGCTTTAAGGCGTTCGTTGATTTCGGCGATTCGTCGGTTTAGCTCCAACTGCTTGTTTCGTTCAGCCAACGTCAGTCCTTTAGAATTGTCACTCCGGTCGGCGCTCACGACATCGAGCAAGACGCGAGCCTTGGCCCTTTCCGCAAACAGTAAGGCTTCGACCGGCTTGTCCTGGCGCACCAAGATATCAACAAGGGAATGGTAGGAAGCTAACTTGTTCTCGAAATAGAGTTGCGCAGCTGTTTCTCGACCCGCCACTTGCTCTCGTAGTCCTTCGAGTTGTTGGGTTGCTCGGATTAAGGTTTCCTTTGCAAGCTCCAACTTTCCCTGCGCCGAATAAGCCTGACCAAGTGTCGTCGTGGCTAGATATTCGAGCTTCGGCAGTCGCACAGACTGCGCCAGACGAACGGCAGCTTCTGCGTGTCCTGCGGCCTCGCCGAACCTTTGCGTTTCAAAAAGAGTTTGGGCGATCCGCCATTCTAGTTCGATCTCTCTCGTTTTGCTTTCACTTCGTTTCGCCGCGCTAAGACTTTCATTTAAGATCATCAAGGCGTCGTCGAATTTCCGCTGTGCCGTTAGCACCACACCGATTCCTTCACCAGCAGCGATCTGAACGTCGGTGTTTTGACTTGCTTTTGCCGATGAGAGACTTAGCTTGAATTGCGCCAAGGCTGCATCGTAATGCGCTTGTCTTTGCTCAACTACGCCGAGATTCAAGAGCACTCGTGAAGCCTCTACCGGATTCTTTGCAATGAGGTAGACCTTCAGGCTTCGGTCAAAATGTTCCTTCGCCTGCGTGTAGTCTTCTTGTTCTAAATAAAGATAACCGATGCTGTTAAGGATGTTTGCGATTGTATCTTGATCGCGCGAGGCATTAGCGATGTCCAAAGCTTTATTCAAATTCAGCAGCGCACGGGTGTAATCACCCATCTCGGGATAAACCTTACCCAATGCCGCATACACTCCGGCGAGATAGTAAGTGTAGTTTGAGCCTTGATCGTTAAGGGCCTGGTACAGGGTTAGGGCCTTATTCAATTTCTCGATGGCATTTTCGTGGCTGCCGTTGCGTAAATCTAACTGGGCTAGCGTGTGTAGTGCCCTAGCTCGACCAAAGTCATCTGGGTACGACCCAATTGGTAAGTCGGAGGTCTTCGCTGAATCAGCTATTTGAATACTCTGTTCGGAATATCCTTTGGCTTTCTGATAGTCTTCCTTATTGAAATAGATGGTGCCTATATCTGCGAGGACATAGATGAGGTCGCGTTGCAACCCTGCTTGCGCAAAATATTCCTTGCTTCTCTCGTAAGACTCGATCGCCTTGTCAGTTTGATTCACGCCCCAAAAAGTACGAGCTTGGTTGTAATAGGTCTTAGCTAATAACTTTGTGTCGCCCAGCTTATCGGCAACCTGTATTGATACCTCATAGATTTGTAGGGCTCTGTCTGGAGACTCTTGGTAGTAAGCGGCGGCGGCTCGGCGTGACACGTCCTCCCACAATCGGCTGTCGATTAGTTGTGGATATGCCCTTAGAAGGGCATCTCTTGATTGCTTGTCCTTTTCACCACGACAAAGTATCGAAGCTAGCTCTGCCTCGTTCGTGATTTGCTGGTCCACACTCTGAGCCAGCACCGCGAGTGGTAAGAGAAGCAGAATTCCGACGATACCAACCTTTGTTACCAAGTCGGTTCACCTGAAGAATGGGCCAAGTCCAGCGCGGAGCTAATAAACTGGGCGCTTCACTCCGCGCTAGAACTTGGACAGTTGTGCAAGGCTAGTAAAGCCCGAACATGATCGTAATGAGCCAAATCAGAAATTCCAACAAGCCACCACCGGATGGTGGTGGCGGTGGTGGCCTGGTGCTGCCGGAGTTCGAACCCCCTTGAGGCCCACCGCCGTCTGCTAACACTGCCGGCACGATTGTCAGACCAACAATGCCGACAAGGACAAGAATTGGTAAAAATCTCTTTAGTGTCTTCATCGCCCTTCTCCTTTGTTGTTTTTAACCGCGATAACGCTGCGGCTTATTTACGAGTCCAGAATCATTTGAGCAAAAATTCCTTAATGAACAGGATGGTTGCATACAGGCGATAGTCTCGGTTGGCTTGTTTGAGAAAACCGTGCCCCTCATCCTTAGCCAGGATGTACCAGACTGGGACTCGATCTTTGGTAGCAGCCACAAGTTTCGCGGCATCTCCAGCCGGCACGCGGGGATCGTTCTGACCTTGAATGATCAGCAGTGGTTTCTTGATTTTTTGTGCGTTGTTGAGTGGCGCTGTCCGCTCCATGAATTCGCGGATTTTCGGATCGCGTTCATCTCCAAACTCTGCGCGTTGGAGATCGCGCCTCCATCCTTCGGTGTGCTCCACGAAACTCGCCAGATTAGAAATCCCGCTGTCGGAGATCGTCGCTCTAATGCGATCGCCATAAGCGCTTGCCGACGAGAGCGCAACGAACCCACCATAGCTCACGCCCTGAACCAACACGCGCTCGGCATCGAGGTCAGGTTGGGCTTTGATCCAATCCAGCAAAGCACCAATGTCCTTCACGGCGTCTTCGCGATGTACTCCATTGTCGAGACTCAAAAATGATTTTCCATAGCCCGATGAGCCACGCACATTGGGGAAGATCTTCGCTACCCCCAACTCATTCAGAAGGTAGTTGTCTTCGTAGAGGAAGTTCGGGCGATATTGTTCCTCCGGGCCTCCGTGAATATCAATAATGACGGGTCGTTTACCTTTGAATCTCTCCGAAGGTCGATAAAGAAAGCCGGACAGCGTTCGCTTATCGAATGTCTGCCAGTGGATTACCTCCGGTTGTGAAAACCTCGA
This sequence comes from Blastocatellia bacterium, assembly GCA_033857635.1. Classification (GTDB taxonomy): domain Bacteria; phylum Acidobacteriota; class Blastocatellia; order Pyrinomonadales; family Pyrinomonadaceae; genus UBA11740. The sequence continues at coordinate 41,342 of JAWVDF010000023.1, read as the reverse complement.
TGTGTCCACCCCATTCATGACACTCTTGGCCCAAAGTTCAACCTTGGCGGTGCGGAGATTGACTGAATACACATCAAGGGGAGAGCGTGGCGATTTGAGATTAAAAGCGACGTCCGTGGACTCTCTATTCCATTTAGGGTCCGAGATAACACCGACCGGAAGTTGAGGCGCCTGATGCTCCTTACTATCGAGCAGATCGAACAGGTGCAGCTTAGAGAGTCCCTCCTCATTTGTGATGAACGCCACGTTCTTACCATCCGGCGCAATCTGAAATTCCTCCACGTCCCATTGAGCAGAGGAGGGGACATAGCTGATCTTTCGCGACGAGAGATCAATGTAAGCCAGTCGCCGAAAGTCAGAATCATGGTCCGTAACGACGTAGACTCCTTTGCCGTCTTTGCTGAATTGCGGGAAGTCATAAAGTTCCGGCTTATCCGATTTCTCAGAGAGCAAGATATTCTTTCCACTGCCTACGTCAGCCAACCATAGGCTGCTGGCAGTGTTTGAACTGAAATCGCAATACACCACGGTCTTGTCGTCTGGCGACCAGTCATAAGCCTTAAGATAGCTACCGGAAGACTTTTCTAATAAGCGATCGGTTTTTGGGTCAAAAGGATTGAGCAAACGAAGGTTTACACCTTCGGCACCGGCAGGAGTCGAACTGTAAACTATTTTGTCTCCAGCGTTGGACCATACCGGTTCAGTGTTTCTCGACTTCCCATCGGAAAGCAAAGTTGAATTACGCGCACTGATCTCATAAAGGTAGAGTTGAAAAGACTCGTTGCCATTTGCATCTCTTGTGTAAGCCAAATACTTCCCTTGAGGTTGGAAGTAAATATCATAAATACCACTCGACTGAATGTAGATCGCCGATGTCTCTGGAGTTGCTCCAGGGCTTGCGACACGAGAAATCCACGACACGCTTGAAAGCCCCTTTAGCCAAATCTCACGCTTGAGTGGGTTCCATCCAGCGACGGGCAAGCCATAAGGACTGCTGTAGGGCTGAAGTTCGCGAGCTAAAGATGAGGGGATAGGCGGCACGCCTAACGATTCGATATTCTTGTTTGGACCTTGGGCTTGGACAAGACCAACCAATAAAAACACGACCATCAACATGGCCCACATTCCGTTAGGCCAGCCAAAGGTAAAAACCAGTCTGGACGTCTGGGTTTTGTCCCTAGGTCGCATGGGTTGTTTTGGAGAGAAGAGCCACAGAGACGACTGTGCTTCTCTCAGATTCAATCTGGAAATCCGCTACATTCGTTCTAGACGGGAGACTCGGCCAGAAATCCCAGCCTCGATCAAAAATATTTGCAGGTTCGGAAGCGAACCCATCGGCACAAGAGGCGACTATTTTTCCTCAAAGTGGGATTTCTGTCCAGTTTTCCCGTCTAGGAAGACAGACCACCCGCAAAATAGGCGTGACTCGCCTGACATTGGGGAGAAAGCACCAGTGAGTTCGCAGTTCTCGCTATTTAATGGCGGCATTGTCGGCGAATCGCCGCTGATTGATGCCCTTCTTGACGAGATCGGTACGGCGGCTCGGTGTGACTTGACCGTCCTTATCTTTGGAGAGTCGGGGACCGGAAAGGAACTAGTGGCGCGAGCAATCCATGACCAGAGCGCCCGCGCAATGAATCCTTTTGTATCCGTTAACTGTGGAACCCTGACAGAGACGCTCCTTGAATCAGAGTTGTTCGGCTACGAGCGCGGCGCATTTACCGGCGCGAATGAGAAGCGGAAGGGACTGTTCGAGGCAGCTCACAAAGGAACAATCTTCCTTGATGAAATCGGCGAGATGTCTGCCGCATCTCAAGTCAAACTGTTGCGCGTTCTCCAGGAAGGCACGATTAGACCAGTGGGGGCTCGTTCAGAAACGCATGTTGATGCGCGCGTAATAACTGCTACGAACCGCAACCTTGCTCTTGAACTCCAAGCTGGCCGATTCCGTGAAGACCTCTTCTATCGCATCGCCGTGTTAGCAATCAACACTCCGCCGCTGAGAACAAGGGTGTCTGATATTCCACTCCTGATCGATCACTTTTTGTGCGAGGCGGAGAAGAGATCTAAGTGCTCTCGCAAGCGAACAGTTGAGAAAGAGGCGATTCCGGTATTGTCCAACTATCCTTGGCCAGGAAATGTCCGTCAGTTGAGGCATGTAGTGGAAAAGCTGGTCGCAACCACTATGGACGGCGATTTAATAACGGCTGAGGCTGCGCGGCGCGCGCTTCCTAACGGTCACTTGGCAGGAGCGAGAGCACAGGTTCCTCTCTTGTATCATGAGAACGATTCTCTTGAAGCCTTTCTCGATCGAACACTTATTAGTCTCTACGAACAATTGCTTGCGACGACGGGAAATCATAGTCAAGCTGCGCGATTGTTACGCATAGACCGCACCTCGCTGTATCAGCGGCTTGAGCGCGCACGGCGACGTACAACCGGCGATGCGCCATGAATCAATTCTATAAGGTTTATTGGGGAGGGTTACAGACAGGGTATAATACGGCGCATCGCGGACTTAGATCACACGGTGTGGTCCAATACCTATTCGACAGCTACTTTTGACGCCCCCGCCGATGAAACTAGCGAAACGCATTGTCCTTTCTTTGTATGGCGTACAGCTCTTTATTATCGTTCCGTGGTTCCTTGGTGAAATGTATCGAAACGAACTTTCGCCTTACGTGTGGCGCGCTTACGCCCACGATCTCGAATTGCACGGTTCTCGTGATGCGCTCTTCGTGGTGTATGGGTTTGTCCTCTTCTACTCCGCGTTAATTTTCTTTCCGTACATCACCCTTAAAGCGGCGTATAAATCCCATCGGCACGACGTTGGGATTGTTCTAATTCTTTCACTATGGTTTCCTATTACATTCTTAGTGTTCGCCGACTCAATATTTTTATTCCTTCGCGCGGCACCGTATTTCATATTTCTTGTGGCGTGGGCGGCGATTACCCTGTTCATCGGTATTATGTGGAAGAACTTTCATGTTGCTTCGCGCGCCCGCAAACGTGAGTAGCAAATTATTGCTCAGGGCTGTCGAATTCTTGACGGTAGACCGCTGGCAGCAGCGTTCACACCTTCAATCGAGGTAACACTCAACCCATGACGTCACCAGCTACTGATAGCCTATCTCGCCCCCTACCTCATCACGTGGCTGTCATCGGTGCTGCGGGTGGTCTAGGTCAAGGCATCCTCAGCGTATGCCGAGCAGAGGGAATCGGGTTCACTGCCATTGTCCGCTCGCGGCCGGAGCGCATTACCGACGTGCCGAGCGGCTCCCGTGTTGCCGTTGTCAGATCTCTCGCCGATCGGGCTGCTCTCACGGAAGCGTTTTCCGGCGCAGGTGCCGTGCTCGCCGTCCTGGGACTGACGGCGACGAGCCACGATCGCTCAGCACTGCTGTCCGCGAACATGGCCACGGTTGAGGAGTCAATGTTGGCTGCAGGCGTCGACCGTGTCATTCTGATCAACACGATGCTTGCCTCGCCACCAGGGAAGCCTGCGAGCCGGGCTATGAGATTCTTCTCGTGGGTACCCGGCAAAACCGGCCCTGGCGCTTCTGAACAACAGGCGGTGGTAGATGCCCTCGGGACCGGCGCGTTTTCGTCGCTTCGTTGGACGCTCGTGCGGGCGGGAGTCAACTCTCGGGGTAAGGACGAGCGCCCCGTCGCTTGGACGGACTGGGACGGCTCTCTAAACTCCTGGTTCCCCGTTTCGTATGAAGCCATGGGTCGGTGGATGCTTGAGGAGGCCGCGGCCAATAAGTTTGTCCGCGCAGCACCGCTGGTGTCGCGGCGCCGTCGGTGAATGCTGCCGATGAATCGAACGCGGCCTCCGTTATGCTGACACCATGAACTTAAGTGAGTTAGACGATCATGGTAAGTGATACCGGTCATCGATGGCGTGATGAATGGGTTTGGCTTCGTCCCTTCCATTTGATCACTGCGGTCGCGGTCTTTTCGATCCTTCCATACATTGATCGCGGGACTGCCCAATCACTGGGAAAATGGGTACTCATCGCTCCGATACTGGCCTTACTCATTGTCGGTTTCGGTCTGGTACGGCTCGTCAAGTCAGGCAGGAATTCGGCGAAGACTAAAAACAAAACCGATTATGCCGCAATACTGTTCCTGTTAACGTTCCTAATAGCTACTGCGGCGAACTGCTGGGTTGTAGCCACACTCTGGATCGTCGCCGAACCCATTGTAGCAACGCCTGTGGCGACTTCCGAGATGAAGACAAGCAACCTCGAGGACGCTATTCAGGCGAAAGATGTGCAGACGCTCGCCAGTTCATCTGGCGGTGGATTAGCCAACGCCACGAACTTGCATTACATGGACCCAGACGTGAGGAGCGCACTCAAGGATGTCAAATGCACTCACGTCGCTGACGCGACCAATCCCACCTTCGCGAATGAATTTGAATGCAACATGCCCTCTGACCCGGCGGCACAGCGGCCAGCCTGCCGCTTCAACTGGAAGGTAACGCCAATCGTCGATGCCGAAAGCGAGCTCGCAGTCGTCAGTAATCGACAGGACGTTGTGTCCAAGTTCGCCACTAGTGGCTACGGAAAATGGGGCTTGTCTGGAGGATCACCCAATCAGGCACCCTACGTGGGCGTAGCTTTTGTTGCGTGTTCGGATGGAAGTCTGCCGAATCCGATCTCAAATTGGAACCTGAGAGTCGCGTTCGTCCTATCTAAGGCCGCAGATGTAAGGAAATACAACTCTCTGTTTCGAACGGTGGGCTTTGATTGGGTCACGCCCCAGTATTTTGCGCGGCCGTACCTTGCCGAACTATTCGCATTGACTTCGCTATACGATGTGTCCGAGCTTGTGTTCAAAGGCGCTCCACCGCTCGCGCAGACGATGACCAGTAACAGACATGACGACCTTCTTGGCGTCGAGGAGCTCGGGGCGTTTCGCCAAGTAGGGTGGACCAACGTTCGCATCGGCAACAACTCCGACGGTCAGCTCGGCAACTCGCGCGGCTCATGCCTTCTGGTCGCAGCGGTGTCAGGCCTGGCGAAGATAGGCGGAACTCAAGTGCACGTTGCCCCATCCGCTGTCACACCAGTGCTGTCGACGGTGGATCGCTCGCTTGTTCTCATGCGTACCGGTGGTGATCCCATCAGTGTTCCATGCACACTTTTTAGCGCCTTGCTGACGCGTGACATGAGCTTGGCCAAGAACTATCCCCCGGCGTTGACCGGCACAAGCGTTCGATACTATCTCAGCCCTGGCGAATCGACTTCGGATGCGATGCGCCGTGGCTTTAACGTTCGAGCTGCTGGTTTGACCCTATACCTTCTTGGATTCGGTGTTTCGTACGATGGCAAGGAAAGGCCTGCGCAAGTCACCGGTTCTTGGCCCCGTGACGAGTTCATTGGTGCTGTCTCGCCGACCGGCAGTCAATGACGAGATTCATTTCAACTGGTTCTGTCAAATGGAGCGGAACTCGTTATGACTCTTCAAAACCGTATGCGCATACCCTGACCAACTTCTCTTGAAATCTCACGTCCAACCGCCGAAATGACGGCTGCAGCCTGCCGTAGTTTGGCGGCTTCAAGTCCTGCACTACGGATTTGGCCGGCAGCATCAACTTGGCTCACATAGATTTGTTTATTAGCACCTACCTCCAAACGATAATTTTGGTCGACGCCTGCACGCGCTTCACTGGCACCGCGTTGATAACCACCGATCGCTTGACCAGCGCCTGCATTAACGCCCGCAACTTGGGCACCAGCTTGCCTATCTATCGCCTGATTCATTTCGGTTTGATAACGCTGCGCTGATCCCGCAATACGGCCAGCGACCAACTCTTGATTTTGAACCATCTCCGCACTGAATCCGGTGGTAGCTTCATTCGCCGTGCGGTTGCGCTTCGTGATGGCATCGTATTTAGGAATCTCCACCAGCCCTCGCACTACTGGAACCTCAGGAGGAACCATGGCGTTGACCAGACTGACGCCTTGGTCAATTTTCGCTGCCGATGTGTTACCAGCATTCATGTAGAGATCGCGTTTGGCGCCGGCGATAATGCTGCCCACTTCTCGCGAAGCGCCTATGTTAGTATCGCGAATGTTGCGAGCCACCTCAGAACCGACCTGGCTCTTCTGAAATCCTGCTGCCGCCTGAATGATCATTCGCTGAGTTGTGGCCGCACCTTGCGTCGCCGCCACTTGACCGGTTAAGGCCGCTTGAATGGAAGCAAGTTGGGCGGTGCGTTGTCCTTGCGCCCTCATGTTTCCGGCTTCCCATTGCCCGGCTGATCTAGTCACGTCCGCCTGATAGCCCGCGTTGTATTGGGTGCTCTCAGCTTGTCGATTGATCGAGGCTGCCGCCTCCGCACTGTATTTCTCAATGCCCGTGCCAACCATTGCCCCCATCCAAGATGAAACCACCGTCGCTACGGACTCATAGATTCGTCCTGATAGGAAGTACAAAGAGATAAAGGGAGTTCCATAGAGACATAGCGCACCCAAACCCATTCCGAAGGCGGCCAGGGCAATTGTGTATTGCGGTTGCGCGAGCGGGTCCGTGATTGCCCTCATCGTTTCGTAGTTCCAGATATAGAGTGGATAACCATCGCCCACAGCCATGGCGACATTTCCCCACATGTACGCCACTATACGAATAATCTTTGACACTGACGGCCAAACAAGGGTCAGAGCAACAACTCCATAGAAAAATGGATAGGTGGTTTTGCTTGCAAGATGTTTGTCTACGATACCAGCAAGCATGAAGGGCATAGCCAGCTTCAACGCAAGCAGTAGAGCTGCACCAAGAATTACTAAGATTAAATCTCCAAACTCAATTAGAGCCCGCTCGAAGTTCAACCACGTCAGCATAGTGGAGATGTTCCACTGAGAAACGTCGGCTTTTCGATCAAAGTCTTTCAGCGTGCTCTCACTATCGACAATAATGCCCAGTACCGATTCGCTGCCTATCGGGACGGGTTCAATCGCCGTCTCACGACCGTCAACCTTTACGGTGAACATGTTCTGCTGAAACTTGGCATACGAGTCGTTGAAACTGTCCCGCTGGGCTAGATATAGCTCCTGGAGAACCGATCGTTGTCGTGCTTCATTTCCGTTGGCGATTTCGTATCCAATAGCGCTCATACCATTAATGATCGCCAAACTTGTTCCCGATAACACAAAGAACAGGCCAAGTCTGCCGAACCACCAATAGAGATTGGAACCCTCGCCATTGTCCTCGCGCACAATGCGCAACATCGCGAAGCCAGCCAAACAGTTTCCGATAACCCACGCCAAGAGTTCGAACCAGCCGATCAACTTCGAGACGATTTCGTTGTCAAAAGAGGGTAGAAGCGAGGCGGCACGTTGGGTAAAGGCCGCGATGTTTTCCGAAAGCGACCTTACTGGCGAGGGTGACGGGGTGGGCGCCTGCGCTTGCACCACCACCGGGAGCAGCAGAATTGCCACAAGGATGCCAAACCGTAATGCTCGTTTGAGATTCATGCTGGGTTCCTTCGAGATTGCAGCCTTAACTCCTAGGGTCTTCTCGGAGGGGGCGGTATACCACCCCTCTCAATCGCGGTGAAAATGCTTTCTTTAACTATGTTCAGGTTATCCCATGCTTCATCTGTCGCTTTGACCCGATTTGCTATCCGCACTCGTTCTTCCATAGTTAGGTTGTAAAGCTTCACGCGATCCTCGATTTGTGTGGATAGGTTCGTGATTTGCGCATCCAGGTCTGCAATCATTTTCTCGCACGATGCGATCTCGAGTTTGAGATCTGAAATGCAAGAAGCACACTGTTCGGCTTGTGGTTTGGCTAGCTCGGCGTCAAGCTTATCTTTCGCCTGCTTCATTTCCAGCGCAGCTCCGGCCTGTCGCGCTTCAGCTGTTTGAAGATCGTGATAAAGGCGGGCCAATGTCGCATCAAACATTGCGATGCGATTCATCGTTGCGATCTTATCCTGCGCAGTACGACCAATAGAATTGCGCAGATAGTCCTCGAAATCGCGCAAGTCAGCTTCTGGATCGAAGATACCGTTCATCAACCGAACCTTGATCGACTTGATCATGCGTAGGCGTGTGATCACCATCGTCTCAATCGCACGTTTCAGCGCGAAGGCATCGCGCACCGTTTGACCGATTTGCGCCATCGTGCGAGTCAGGTTTGCGTTATGAAGTACAAGCTTTTCAGCCTGACCTAATACGCCCTTCATCGTGCTGAGTTGTTCGGCGAGCTTGTTGATCTCTTCGGAATACTGCCTGACTCGCTCCAGCCATCGGTTGGCCTCTTCTATCTGGCGCTCGATTTGAAGAGAGTATTGAGCCGGATCGAAAACGGTCCATTGAGCATGGGTGGTCGATGGCGCCAGGACCGCACCGAGCAAAATGCCGAGCAGTAGATGTTTGATGAATCTCATGGTTTATTCCTCTTCCATCGAGAACGACTTTCACGCTGCAACTTCAAGAAGCGTTTCGTCGATTGCTCGAAGTCCTACCGCTGTCAGGCCGCGCGGGTAATGTTGAGCTAGCCAGGCGTGAACCTGTGTCTCTGACCAATCTGGGTGATAAGCGGAAGCGAGGCTTCGAGCGTTCCTTTCATCGGCATTGGTCGTTAAAGTCCAAAGCATCAAAGGGCTGAGTTCGTGTTGCACCAATTCGACGACTTGATCTGGTCCGGTTCCAATTACCATCACGAATTGCGAGAACCTTCCCGGAGCAGTCTTGATGTGACTGATGGCTGTCGCTCCGTTCTCCGATAACTTTGCATGTGCGACGATCTTCGAGAAGTCACCGAGTTGTTTTCCTACAAACATCACATTCCCGGTTTTCGAGAGCGAAGCGACATCCTCAATGTCTTCGAAGGCGTGTGTCGCCAAAATGGTTATTGAATTTTCCTTGGGACCTTTACGACCGGCATGCTGAAGGACCTTGAAGATGAACGGATACTCATCCTTTATCTCCCACATCTCATCGAAGAGATTGGCGGTTGGAGCCCTCGTCCCATCCGGTCGCCGGCGTCCGATAGAACGCGCGACGTATGCGGCAATGCGATAGGCCAGTGAAAGCTTGATGTCATTCGGAAAGTCTCTCAGCGAGCCGAGTTCGAACACATCGAAAGGCGACTTCTCTTCGTAGTCGGGATGAGTTGGGGCATCGAGCCAGGGATGACCAATGTAATTATTAAGAGCGAGGACGAGAGTCTCACGTCGCTCACGGACTATCTCAGCATCGAACGGGTAAGTCCTGAGTTGAGCGATAAAGTGTGAGAGTACTGGTTCAAACAGAGGCCGACCCGGCCCGTTCTGAGAGACGATGTTCTCGTAAACCTGAGCAACGACCGCGCTAATAATATCCTCGGCGGTTTTATCATCGTCTCTCACGCGCGCCAGCATTTTGAGATCGCCGACAACTAATGCTTTTTGTACATCGTCGGGCATCTCGCCCTCTTTCAATTCGGGATACGACCAGATGTTGATGGCCCGCACTTCATCTGGTCGAGGGCGGATATATCGGCCACCCAGGACCGTCGCGAGTGGCAGCAAGGTTTCGCCGATATCGATCGCGTTAACGCTCGCGTCGCTGAGACTCGCCAAAATGTCGCAGGCGAATTGAGCCATCAGAATTGATTTTCCGCCGCGCGGAGCTGCAATGATTTGAATGAGCGGTGAGGGAATTTGATTTCGGTCAAAGAGATCGATTCCGATTAGCCTTCCGGTCGCGGTTGAAAGCAGCGTATGCGGTCGTGTTGCTCCTTGCCAGGAATCTTCTGTAGGGGTCAAAGCCACCACCGAGTTCGCTACTTCCGTCAACTCGCGTCCGGTAAGACCAGGACTTAATTCACCGGCGATAGCTGTGGCAAATAGAGCGCGTAAAGCCTCAGGCTCTTCGCGGTCGGCGTTAGCGCCTGGTATCTGACGAATGGCAGAGACCACCCTTTCGCATTGTTCATCCAGAACCTCCACAGACTTTTTCAGTTCAGAGAGGTTTCTTGAGCGCTCCCCATACAGAAGAACATAGAAGCGGGTCGGCAGGAGCGACTCGCGTGCGCCAGCAACTTCCTCGCGCACGGCTCGCAAACTTCTCAGTGCCGCCGCTCCCTCAGGATTATCTTTCCTGGTAAACGTTCGCTTGACTTGCTTGATGCGGCGATCCAGACGTTTAGTCTCTTTGCGCTGCTCAGGGAAAAGGTACTCGGTAACGATCGTGTGACGGAGATTGAAATCGCGGCGTCCTATTAAGCTTCTGAGCGCGTCGGCTGTCACGAACTCGTTTGGCGGTATGAACATTGAAACTATCGTCACGGGATATTCACCATGCATTAGATAGTTCAGCTCTCCCTCGACAGTCTCGCCGCAAAGAAAGTCACGCAAGTCTCTACCTGGTCTGTCAGGCAAAATCGGGGAGGAGTTGCTATTCTGGCAGTGTCCGAAGAACACAGCTTCCCAGATCTCCTGACGAGTGAACCTTCGCAGTGTAAGCGGAGACGAATTCTCAAAGAGTCTCCATACTCGATTTGCATGGTTGTAAGCTTGCTGCTCGGCTTCGAGGGTGCGTCGTACTACTGAATCGTCGGCCGTACGAGAGTAGATCTGAGCTAGGTCTCGTAGAGTTGAAAAAATTCCTCGCTCTCTCATTTCTTGTCGAAACGCATCTCCGAAATCAGCGAAGGCGCTCATCGTCGGATTGCCGCGCTTCTTCGGCGGAACTCGTATCCACATAGTCAACACACTTCGCCGATAGGGAAGACTCTGCGCTGTGCCTCTGAGGTAATCGAGATTTGATGCTTGAAGTAATGATGCCAACGTGTGAGTGCCTGCAAGTGCCCGTGAAGTAATGACGTTGGTAATCGCTTGTCCGGGATCAGGAGTCGTTGAATATCTGAATTGCACCAAGGTACCCGAAGGCTTGTCGAAGGCCAGCATTCGTGCGAGGTCGTCATAACGAATGTCGACAAGCGCATCATCCGCAAACATCGTCGCGGGTGTTTCCACCTGATACGCAACTGTGAGGGCGCCGTCCTTGTGTCGCAGAGCATCTCTGTAGATCCCTACAATTGACGAATCGCGTCTTCTACCAGAGGGGCGCACTAGTGCGACCGCCTGGCGACGAAGGCCTCGTTCGTCCGTTAGTTCGTCATAAGCAAGGACTCGTTCCATCGTTCTTCAATTGCCTCCTGAATACGACTGTTATGATCGAGCAAGATCAATGTCGAACTGGACCGCTCAGATTGAGGATCGGACCTCAGCCAACCGTGGGCCGCTTCATTGTTAAGAATCCATGAGCGCGTGAACGCGCGTTTTCTTCCGTTTGGAATCGCGCGATGTTGTCTATGGTGAAAAAACAGCGCCTTAAGCTTGTGCTGTAGCCAGTAAGGTTTGCGTCCAATCCGTATGTAGTTAAAGAATGCAATGCTTCCCGCAGTCGCCAGGAGCCAAGTCCACATTTGCAGTGGCACGTAGAGAACCGTAATACCGAAGGGGACGGGCGCCAGATAACCTGCGCAAGAAATCAGCAAAACGGTGAACCAGTCGCTGTCGGCAACGCCGAAGCGTACGACTGGCAAGTAAATGTTTCGGCGGACAGGTCGCGCCCTCATGCCTATCACCTCAGCAGCTCAAGCCGCACACGAAAGACAGTTGTTAGTTAGGCGTTCCTTAGAACTGGTTATCCAACGGAACCGTATCACCCTGACTGAAGGCATAAACGGCCGCACAAATGCCACCAAAGGCGAAGCATGCGGCTCCGGTTATGAATTTCCAGGTTGAGAGTGACTCGCGCAGTCCTGATGTAACGATCCCAACTGCGACGAAGATGATTCCCGCGATGATCATTGCTGCCGCGAGAAAGAAGGTGATAGAGCGCAAGCTATTTCCGAGCTGCGCGCTGTTACCGTTAAAGAACGAACCGGATGGAGTCTGCGCCGATGCTGATATCAACCCAAGCGTTAGCATGAGCGCGGTCGCAACAATGCCGTGCGTTGCCTTCACACCTAAGCCGAGCGCTACCAGTTTTCTTCCGATTTGCGCCGCGCGCGAGTAATCCAGTCCCGGATAGGCTGTTAATTCGATTAAGCTCTTCATGTCCTACACTCCTTCGATCAAACATCGATTGAAATTTCGCTAACCGATTTGCGTTAACGAGAAGTTGACGTTCGAGCGGCTCCTTCTCAAACCCTGTGCCACTGATGTGGAACTCACTTTGCACAGACCAACCTCATCATGTTTCGGAAGTCGCTCTTATTAATTCTGGTATTGCTTGTCCTGACCTCGACGGCTGCGTCGCAGATTCAGAGCGACAACGACGAATCCCTCCGTGATCGTGCGCGTCGGATTGAGCCCTTCATAACTGAGTCATCGAGACGTTATGGAGTTGATCCTCGCCTTCTTAGAATTCTGTGCTTCATTGAATCGCGCTACCGACTCGACGCAGTAAGTCCCAAAGGTGCGCGAGGACCGATGCAATTCATGCCCGACACGGCGAAGAGATTTGGAGTGCGGAACCCGCATGATCCGCAACAAGCAATTGACGCTGCAGCGCGGTATCTGCGCGATTTGCTTTTGAAATTCGGAGGCAGGCTCGATCTGGCGCTAGCTGCATATAACGCTGGAGAGGGAACGGTTGAATCGTTTCAAACCGGTAGGCCGCTTGTTCTGGCGAGTGGAAAGGTCATAAATCGCCGAGGCCAGATCACAGGAGGCATTCCTCCTTATCGTGAGACACAAGACTATGTGAGATCCGCGATTGCGTTTTTCAAAGAGATCCCGGTTAAGACTATCGTCCCACTTTTCCTTCAAAGGAATATTGCTTCGCCCTTGTTGAATTCGCGACCTAATTCCTTGCAGAGGCCAACGCGTTCATCGCTTAGCGCAAGCGAAAGAGAAAGCTCTCTTTTTATCGAGGTTCGATGAGGGGGTGTTGGATTTTACATGCACTTTGGGTGTTGTGTTTTACAACAGGGTAGTCTTCTCCGTGCTAAGGAATTATCATACCTAGCTCTTCCTCTATCTGGAGACAGACAATGGTATCGAAAGATAACGATGCAGTCCTCAGCGAGATCCGTGAAGCTTCGAGCCTTGGCTATTCCAGAACCGCGCCGGAATCTATTGTTGAAAGGCTTATGAACGCTAATTGGTGTGCCCAGGACGATCTATTGTTGGCATATCAAGATCTCCAGAAGCCAGACTTAGACCGAGTTGTTGCCTTCTTCCAACTACCTTTCTTGATTCGACTACCTGACAAGTGGATTAAGGTCAAGTCACAATATGGCAATCCATACATTAGGTTCAGACCCTGTATTGATTCTCTTGAAACAAAAGGTGGACCCCTTAACGCTTCTAACGGCAAACATGAACGAACCCAGGTTCTCGTTTCATTTCAGTTATGGGAAATCCGCCGGCAGCGATACGCTTCTTATCTCGAGACCCTGAATGATGAACGAGAGTTTAAGGAAAGAGTCCTCATCTATTCAATCATGGGTATGGAAGATGAACTGGAAGGTCCCTCCTACACCGCTCAAACTTACGAATTGAATGTCGCAAAGCGGCTGCTACTGCAGTCAATTGAAGTGCTCAAAGATTTCATTCCGATGTATGCCGTCGCTTGCAAAGATCCTTTCGCGTATGTTCCGAAAAGGTTGGACAACTTTTTCATAATGGTCAAGAACGGCAGAGTTGTAATCAGGGACTTCAATCCCGCCACCCCCGATGATCCTAGATCGAGTAAATTGCTAGACTACTCAAGCAACCTAACTTCATTACGCAGTCGATTGAATCTAAACAGGAAACCTAGCATTTATGAAACTTATCTCTTAGAAGCAGCACGTCAAGTCGAGCTTGGCGCATACAATCTAGCGATTGTGCAAACAGTTATGATTTTGGACTGGTTTGCTAACGAGATTATTGAAGACCACTTTTGGGGCAAAGTGAAGGGCTCATTTGAACACCAACCTGAGTTGTTTCAATTGTTGTTTGAGCGGATGTGGGAAACGAAGAAGGATAGGAGGATTAAAGTAAGCGTGGAAGATAAATTCACGAAATATCTTCCTGCAATCGGAATAACCTTGAGTCCAAAACTAAGAGAAGATCTGGGTCGAATTATCGATAAAAGAAACGATATCGTTCACCGTACTCAAACTGGCTTGATCGAAGGCAGCATCGCTCGAAACGCCATTGACTCAGGTATGGAAATTATTAAGCACTGTATGAACCACCTTTTGACCTTGAAGCACCATAAATCCAGCGGTCCTGCTCAACACACCAGCTAATCAACTCACAAGAAGCACAGAAACCAGCTACGCGCTTCCTCCGGTTCAAAGTCTCACACAACAAACTCAAAATATTGTTTTCGTTAGCCACCTATCGAAACGTCTTTCCTGTTCGACCGGCAATTATGACTGTTGGATTTTACATGCACTTTGGGTGTTGTGTTTTACAACAGGGGTCCTCACATAAATCAATTGGTCGAATTAGTGAAGTGGAACGCTATTTGTAAAGCGAGCACGCGACGACGAATCAAGGGATCGGATCTAGACATTTCGTTAAGGAGAAAGCCATGAGCGCAGATGTTTTGGATCTACCGAGAACAAGTTCAGCAGCAGAAACAGCAGAGTCTCTGCACGATGAATTTCCGTCTGTCGGTCCAGTTATCTGTTATCGGGACCCGGCAGATGTGCGAACGATCCGTCGCCAATCGTGGTTAATCATTATCTCGTTTGTTATTGCAGCAGTCTCCGTTGTTGGCGTCGTCTACAAATCAATTCAGCGACCGGATCGCATTGTAGTTGATATGTCGTCAGGCCGAACCGTCATGATCAATGACAGGGAACTGGGCGCAACGGAAGCCGTTCGGTTGGAGAAAGACAAACTGCAAATCGCAGATATGGATTATGTGGTCAAGGCCTTTCTGGAATATCTCTACCGCGTGGATCAGGCATCTCGTTCTAAGGATATTGAAGCCGCGCTTAGGTTGATGGTGCCCGGCCAGGCCAAGAAATTCGCTCAATACCTTACCGATCAAAAAATCCTTCAGACCCAACGCGAACAGCAATGGAACGCCACATGGAAACCTGAATACCTGGAGCATGCTCCGGGTAAACCGCTAACTGTGAAGGTATACGGAACGCAAGAAGTTGACATGGTGGTTAAGAACCAAAGCAAACATGTCTTAAAGCACCTTTTGCTAACTGTCGATTTGTTGCCAGACGCACCGGAAGGTGGGACGTTCCGCCTCGATAGAAATCTTCGCTCTGGATTTCGAATCAATGCCCTTGACTACAAGGAACTCAGTTCCAGTGAAGCAGAAACGGCTGCAACTTCAACTCAGGGTTGAGAGGACAAGACTATGAAGACCATCAAATCTCTCTTGCTGCTTTTGGCTGCGCAGATATTGGTATCTGCTCAACAGGTGCCACCGAAGCCTACGATCTCGCGGTGTCACGGCTGTGTACATCGAATTGCCAAAAGAGTGCCTTCGGTTGCCCCAGCGCCTGCGCCGTCAGCTCCCGCGGAATTCTTTGTTGGTGAAGCGCGGGTCGATGTCACGAAAGATGAGACGGTCGTGAGGCTCGCGATGGCCCAACACGGAAGCGTCCTGATCGAGCTTCCAGCCAACGACGGCCCGCGATACATCATTCCAGGTGACCCAGAGATGGCAACCGTGGACCAGAAAGCACTTGAGCGAAACAAGCGAGCGATAGTTGTGAGACCGGGTACGCAGTTTGTGCCTCCACTGCGCAATCTGAAGGCTCGTACCCCCTCGGCGACCGTGACCGCGCAGATGCGCAGTGGCCTCGTCGTTACATTCTTGTTTTATCCCGTAGAAGACCTCGCGCAAAACGTCCATCGGTGTGTGCTCAATTACAACCGCGATGAGGTTGTTGCGCGAAGGCGCGCGGCAGGACTGCCCGTCAATCTAGACGGCACAGGAGAAAGGGGGGAGATGACGACGCAGTCCGCCGCGCCAATATCGATCTCGGTCGAGGACACCAAGGAAGAAGAAAACCGAACATCCGCTGAAACTCGCGTTGCTTCAAGTACACCTGGACCGACTCCAAACTTGCCGGTGCCATCGCCTGCGACTACTCGTTTATCGTCAATAGACAAAACTGAGGAGACGAAGGACACCGCTTCATATGCGTCTTCTGCGCAAACCGCTTTGCAAGAAGCAATGAAACAACCGAAACGTTTTAAGAACTGGACGAAGCCCACGCATGGACTCTCGCTTTCAATATTACGACCGAGTGTCAACGGGGAGCGCTTCAACGTTGTCTTGCTCGCGGTCAAGAACAAGATGTCCGACAGCGTAAAGCTGACACCTGACATTCCCGATATTTCCATCGAAATGCTTGATGATCGTGGGAAGCCTCTCAATATCGAATCGATCAAAAAGCTTCACACAGAAGCGAGCGATATGTCCGGGCTAATCCCTAAAGGCGGGATCGTATATTACGCCGTTGCTTATACGTCTCCGGTCCTCAGTGTTCATCAGCAAGTCAGAGTGTCCGTGGGACAAACCAGCGCGGCTGATGAGCCAGCATCAATAATTCTCGTCAAGAGTGAAAAATAGAGGAGTGCATCCATGAATCGCAATGGAAACAATCGCAGAGGAACAGGCACAGACGTTCTCGAAGATGTCCACCAGGACGTTCAGAGTGAGACGGCCTTCTATGATTCCTCCAACCCAGTGCTTGCGCCGGCGAAGGAGATCACTACGAGCAAGAGGAAAAATTGGAAACGGAAACTCATAGGTTGGAGTTTCGTTGCCCTCCTACTCGTGATTAGCGGCTTCATCCTTTACGCGCTATTACGAATTAATCGCGTCGATGTCAAAGTATTAGCTGACAATCGTCGTGACGGTGCGGGCGCAAAGACTGAATCAGATGCTAACAAGACTGAGAATGGACTCAGTGCCGAAGCGATCAACATTGCTCGCGAAGCAGTGGGAACTGACCCTGTAACGGCAAGGCCTTCGGCTTCACCGGGTGCTTCTCCAGGCATCTCCCCTGATACCGCTTACCGCTTAAATTACAGCGCCACTATGAGTCCTGGAATGGGGCCAGCCACCGACTTCGGAACGACAAGCGCATCTTCAAGTCAGCAGGCTGCTGGAACAACGCAGCCAGAGGCAAGAACTGTCGACCACTCGCTAACGGATGCGACTTTGCAGTCTCGGGCGAATCAGACCCAGAGCATTTTTGTTGATGACGCACCAAAGCCAGTAGCAGCGTTGCCGAAGACTTCGAACATGAAGCTCGCATCAAGCTTCGAAGACAAAACCGCGTCCAAAGAGAAAACAAAGAAGCCGTCAACGGTGTTACCGCCTTTCGGCACGATGTTACCGGTACGCACGCAAGCAGTCATTCTCACTGTACGCAACAATTCATATGCGAGGCTTGAACTAACCCGCAACTTGACTGGCGAAGGCTGGTCTCTTCCCAAAGGGACCATCCTCATAGGTCACACGAGCGGGGGCGAACTTGAGCGCGCCTTTGTGAACGTGATCGGTTACCTCGATCCTCGAGAAAATCGGTTTGTAAAAATGACGGGAGAAGTTCTCGGTGCCGATGGCGGCGCAGGACTCCAAGGAAAGCGCATCGTTGTCGATCGCAATCGATTCAAGCAGACTTTGAGCAAGGTTGCATCAAGTGGGTTGCAAGTGGCCGGCATGATGGCTGGCGCCCTAACCGGACGTGGAACTGTCGTCCTTAATGGCGCGGGATATCGCCTCCTCAATCCTGTCACGGACGAGGCGGGCCAACTCATCAACAGTGGAAGCGGGAAACGCGCCTTCGTGAAAGTGGAAGCTGGTCAGCCTGCCTATGTGATGGTCGCTGATCTGCCGAAAGAAATTCGCGCGGTTGACGCTCCAGGAGATGACGAACTCGCAAGAGCTGCGACGTCACTGACAGACCGCGAGGTTATGGAACTAATTCTCTTTGGGACACCGGAAGAGACTCGCGCCGCTCTGCCGCTAATGAATGAGGAGCAGAGAGGGATGGTTGCAAAGACTATCGGCACGCAGGATGGAAAACCATGATTCCGGTCGATCCAAACCGCGAAATAATCGATCCTCGTCAACTCGTTCGTGAAGACGGCCGGCAGGCTCTCGCGGCGTTGGTAGCCCGCGAGTCTGGCTACATCTTCCAACTACGTCCCCTCAAGGACCTGTGCCAGTCATTAAAGTCTGGGATGCCTTTATTGGCAGAAGGTGAAAGGGGTGGTGGAAAGACAGAAATGGTTGACGCCTTGGCTTATTCCTGCAACCGGCCCCTTTTTGAATTGCAGGGCATGGACGATCTGAAACTGAGGGACATTCTCTTCGAATGGGACGACCAAGGGCAGAATAGTTTTGTCGTTCAGGCAGTTGCTTCTGGAGAGTTGAGTCTACAAGAAGCGAGAGATCAACAGTGGCGAAAAGAATTCCTGAACCTTGGTGAAGTACTAAAAGCATATGACTATCTCGCGAGTACTGGTATTACACCGATTGTCAAACTGGATGAGTTCGAAAAGCTGCCGCAAGCATGCCAAGCATTTTTCTATCAACTCTTCACCGATGGACATGCTTCAATTCCTCGTCTCGCAGAAAACAACGGGCACATAGGCGTTCGAAGGAACGAAGAGAAACCAATCGTCATCTTGACCTCTAATAACCAACACATCGTACATCCACCGCTCCGCTCACGCTGCGTATATACCAAAGTCAGATTGCCTACCGATCTCGAAGAGATGCGGATTCTTCATTCGCGAGTGCCACATGCGCCAGCACACCTCATGACGCAGGTAATTAAGGTCGTGCGGTACATTCGGATAATGATGCCTACGGTAAGAGACAAGCCTGGCTTGCGTGAGTCGATTGCTTTGCTCCGCGCGCTTCTGGCAGACAATCAAACAGTCCTAACCGCAGAGATTATCGACGATTATCTCGGATTCATCGCGCGAGGAGCGGATGACCTTGCCAACCTTGAACTTGGATTACCGCGCTTAGAAAGAGCGGCTCAAACACCGGATCTGGTTATCGATCAAATGATCCAGGAAGTGTTTTGCGAAAGAGTCATACGTTTGCGAGAGGCAGCATGAGGGAGAGAGGAAGCATCTGGCCGATAGTCTCTGTTGCGGGAGGAGCTTTTCTCGTGCTGTTTGTATTGCCCCTAATTATTCAACGGCAACGGAGCGGCGAGATGGCAACTGTGGAGGCGCACGTCTCTATCGGTGAAGGGGAGACCGGTCGCGTCTCACAGGTTGTTTCGAATAACTATCGCTGGCCTAACAGCGAGGTTCCACGCACCGCAGAGCGACTCCGCGATGTGACTGCCGTAGCCATCGCCTCAATGACTTATGTAGTCGAGGGCGCGATGAGGGGCACACCTCCACAAAACGTGGATCAGATTCTAGATGGGATCGTTCGACGGGAACTGATTCCTCGCGAATGGGTGACGTCTCAATCTGGCGTTCTTCATATGCCGAACGGAACGGTTCATTTGCGCTACTCGCCAACCAGCTTATCTGTGGAAGTACTTTCAGTTCCGCAGGATCGCTCTGATGGACCAGGATTATTAATTCGATTACCAGATTCGGAGAACACGACCGTTGGAGCCCGATACTTTGAATCGATGCAACTGGACGGAATTCTCTATCCGGCTCCGTTTGCGCCACTACCGGCAGTAATCTCGGCTGGTTGGCAGCAACGTCACTTCAAGCAAACACAATTGCCCGATTCTGAAAGAGCCCAGCTTGAACAGTGGTCTAAAACCGTTACTCAGAAGTAACCCATCCCAAGGTGATGTGTCATGAGCTTTCGCGCGAGAGTTGAGAGGATCGATGCTGACTATTTCATCCCGCGTCCAGCCGACGAACCGGATCTTGATTCCTTTCATGCCGCGACGCGGTTTCTTCAGGATGTCTCGCGGGGAGGAACACTACTGCTGAGCAGTTCTATCGCTGGTTATTTGTTCTTTCGATCAGGCCAGATCGTGGGAGCGAGTTTTAAGTGGATGATATTCATCCTGATCGGAGCCCTTACAGTCTCTCTCGTTGGACTCTTTGAATCCACCTCGCTTGCTTATCCTTACTACAGCATCAACCAAAGGTTAACTCACGGATCTGCCCGTTGGGCAAGCATCGCGGACCTAAAGGCAAGAGGTCTCGCGCACCCGTCGAGTGAGACATTGCCTAGAGGCGCAGTCCGTATTGGCAGACTTAGTTCGGCCCTAGCATTTCGAAAATACGATCTCATATTGAACTTGGAGCAACTACTGGTTCACACGGGAATATTCGGACCTTCGAACTCAGGTAAATCTGCCACTTTCTACATGAATATTCTGCGTGATTGGTCTCAAACAGGTTCGGTGCTTGTGATGGATATTAAGGGTGAACTCTATGCTCACACAGCTCGATATTACGATCATGTCTATCGCATCGATTTGGAGAACCCGGATCTTTCCGACCTCTGGAATCCGCTGCCGCGTTGTTTGAATAATGGAGAACTGGCCCACTCGTTGGCCGCAATCGTCGTTGGTTACGAACCTGAGAACATGAAGGTCAACGACAGCACACACTATTGGATATCCGGCGAGACTGCTCTGATGAAAGCTTTGTGCCTTCATTTGCCCAGAATCGCTGTGAATCCGACTCTGCCAATGATTAAGGAATACCTGTCGCTTAATGACATCAAGGCACTGGGCCAGGATATGCAGAGTTCGAAGGATCATGAGGTCAAGGTCGAATGGGGTAACTTCACAAAAGTAGACGCCGAGAAGACTCAGGGAGGCGTCATTACCGGCCTCAACAACAAGCTGGCACCACTGCGGTCACCGAACGCGATGCGCATTCTGAAGAGTGCAACCCCGGAAGAAATCGCTCGCGGCGTGCGTGAGATTAACCTGGCCGATCTCCGCAGGCCGGGCACTGCGATCTATATCGTCATGAACGAGACTCAAGCGAGTGACTATCACATTCTGCTGGAATTGCTTTTCGGGTTGGCGGCGATTGAAATGCAGGCCTCGACACATAAGAATGCCACGCCAGTCTTGATGGCTCTTGACGAAGCCGGAAACGTTGCTCCGCCCAAGCTGCAGGACAAACTGAAGATCGGTAGATTTCGTAACACACCTTACCTCTTGGGATTCCAGGACGTTCCCCAAATCAAACGGAAATTTCAGGAGCACGGAGGCAAGGCTATCTTGGCTGGAATGAAGAATCAGATCTTTCTTCCTGGAGTCGATCCTGAAACCGGAGTGTACGCCTCGTCGATGCTCGGTCCGGCGACTGTGCTCTCCCGCACCGAAGTTGATGGAATGGGGACCAAGTATGACGCTGAACGGGTCTCTGAAAGCAGAAGGGACTTGAAGCAAGCGCCCGAATTGCGACGCATGGTCAAGTATCGGCAAGGCATCGCGATCATTGATACCGCCGATCCCATTCTCTTTCGATTCCTGCCTCGCGCCGATACTGGTGATATTGCCGTTCCTCCCGAACGCGCGGTAACGGAAGCACCCTCCTTATCGAAAGCAGTCGACGCAATGAACAAGATCAAAGAGACCGAGGAACCAAACCCGAACTCGGAAACGAAAAGCGCGCGGGCCGACTCGGGGGAAGTGCATCACATCTCGCCGAAGGGCTCAGAGAAGTCGACAAGGAACGGCTCAAGAAGGCGAATGAACCTTAAATGGTTTCACAGTTAACGTAACGGAAGGCTAAAGCTCTTATGCGCGGAGTAGAAGGCAAAGTCGGTAAGCATCGGTTTGGTTTCTCTTACGGACTGCTCTTAATTGCCATTATTTCGTACCTAGGAGCTTGGGGTTATTCTTCTTATGCAGCGGAATGGAAAGCAAAGGCTGACATTCCGCAAATTGATCCAATACTCAAGCTCATAAAGGGTCTCAGGCAGTATCAGAAAACGAATGCGACGTTTCCGCTGAGTCTCAACGAAGTCGAAGCAACTGTCTGGAAACATCCGAATCCACCTCCTTACGGTCTAGGAGGTCGTTCCATGGTGATTCGGAACTACTACTACCTCTACACCCTCATAAGTCCGACGCGTTCTACAGTCTGGGCCATCCCAGTTGGGCCAAAGCCGGAAGAAGCTAACACTTATTTCTTGATTCTCACGCCGGATGATCGAGAGAAGTGGAAAGGTCCAGCATTTGACCTAAAGGAGGTAGCTGCTATCTCTGGCACTCCTACCTATAGTCAACTGGCCCTTCTCGGCATGATCAAACAAGACTCGCTTCCTCAAAAGCGGAAATAACTGAAATGGGAGTCTTCTTTCATGTCCTCTCAACCGGCGGTGGTGCCGGAAGCAGCCGTATTACCCGCTATATCGCGGAGCGCGACAAGGATCTGGAACGAGAGGGTCCCGGCTCTCGACGCCTGTTCAGCGACGACCAGGACAGTCTCTCCTACCACCGTGCCGACCGCATTCTTGATCCTGTCGAAGGACGGCCTGAAAAGAATGATCTCATTCATTTCTCTGTGATGATCGAACCAGGAGATTTCGACAAGTTAGGTGCGAATGAAGATGACAAGCAAGAGCGATTTCGCGAGGCAGTCCGTGAGGCTATGAAAGGAGTGGCTGCCGAACTTAACGCTGAAGAACTCACTTGGGTGGCCGGAATACATCGCAACTCAGAGAACCCGCATGCTCACATTGTGATGAGTAAAGAGGTGGTTGAACGAGGAACCGGTTGGGTAAGAAGAATAGCTCGGATACCTAAGCCTCTTCTTCCTCACCGTGAGATTGAAAACGGAAAAGAAGTCATCGTCAATGGACGCATCGGAGACAAGTTTCTCACGGCGATTGAGAAGCAACAGGCGCTATACATTGAAGCCAAGGAGAAGCGACCTCAACTAACCCCCGCAGAAATCTGGGAAAAGCTTGCGAGCAAGTACCAAAAGGCTAGGGACGAGTCAGAACGTGAAAGGCAGATTCAAGCCATAGAAAGAGACGACCATGCGGATTCGAGTCAGATACGATCAAGCAAGATACGACGGCCTATCGCTTCGATCGAACACGCACAAATTTCAGCCAGTTGGAATCCTAACGAACCGACTACCGAGGATCGCTTGACTGATTTCCGCGTTGCGCTTGGCAAACACTTGGAGTTTGAACTCCGTCTGGCTTTTGCTGAGGCGTGGCACGACCGGGCTGTCCAACATGGTCAGACTTACAGGTTTGAAGTCGTCGATCAATCAACTTCTGAAGAACGAAATATATCCGAACTTGATGTTAGGAGGCGTGCCACCGCGCGCGCGGCACGATTTGGTCAGGCAAATCATGCGGTTCGCAACGAATTGATTGAAGCCGATCTCGCTGGACACGCCGACACGCTAACCCAACTTGAAGAAGCGCGAGAAAACAAGATCGCCGCCCTTGGGAAAGATGTGGGCTCTCTACGCGGCAACTTGGCTAAAATCGAAGAAAGTATCATTAAGCGTTATGAGATACCTGCTGATAGACGACTAGAGCCCATTTTGTCTCGGAATACTCTGGCGGAACTTCAGAACCAAGCGGTCAGGTTGAATCTTCCAGAAAGAGTTTTGGAACTGGAGAACCTCCGGCTGAGTCTAGCGCGCGAACACAATGCGCCGGCGCGCACTGATGACGAGGCCGCACTACTTGGGGCTCAACTCAACGTTGCGCGTGCCGACCTGATGGCTCGCGGCGCCAGGCTGGAGAATTTTGAAACGGCCGTCCACTTGACGACTTTTGAAGTTGGAGGAGATCGCTGGTCACTGGCTGCGTTAGACAAACAGATCACCCGCCGGCGCGAAGACACAAAACTAATACCCGAACGCGCCGCTCATCTTAATTGGCGCTCGCTGGCACGGATGAACTATTCACAGGCCGCAAGGCAACAAGCATCTGCGGACGTTGAACACCTCAGCAACGTCCGGGATGAAATTGTTCGACAAATTGAACAACGCCGCCTACCGCTCATTGAAGATCGTGCTCTGGCGGGTGAAGTGCGCGATGTCTTGGAGAATGCTCATGCACCTGAACAACGTTCGCGATCCCAGAACGGTCTGACCCTGCCTGACCCAAAATACGAGCGCCATCAAATCAATGCACTCGAAGCGAGCGCCGAAACGCTCCGCGATTCAAACCTATTGCGGGAAGTGCACGAATGGGAAAAGCACGCCGCGAGGACTGATTCTGACATCAATTGGGAAGGGAGGGCCGTTGCGAGAGAGATCATGTCCGGCTTAGCTGTCGAGCAGGCAAAGGAGCGACTCCAACATTTTCTGGAAAGCAAGAAGGTTGCATCATTGCACCTTGGTAATCATCAAACCGGAACACTGCGTGAAGTTGAAGCGCGGAACCTCACCGATTATCTTGCCCGCACAATTCTTGAATCACGTGAACAGCGCGATTATTGCCACACTGTCAAATCTGCTGCGCTGGAGCACCACGGTCGGCTTGTCAATGACTTTGAAAAAGCTCAGGACTATCACAACTCTGCGCGCGAACTAGCCTCTGAAGCAAACGAGAGAAACCCGAAGTTCACGGACAAGGAGAAAATGAATCTGGAGATCTATGCCGAGGGCCAGAATGATGCGGCGGCACGAGAGAAGTGTCTGGAGCTGGCGCGAGGAGAGAGTCATGCTAAAGAGCGTGAGGTCGCCACTGCTCGCAGTCGCTAATTCGCTTAGAAGGATACGGCAGGCCAACGCTAGTCATTTCATATGGGAACAAGGAGAGGGGGAGAACAACCTGAATTCCGTGAATTTGCTGAAAACGCCGACTTTTCTTGAACTAAGGTGCAAATCGTGGTTTAATTGCGCATATGGCACGCCAGATCCAACTGTCAGTCGATGATGTTCGGCTGTTACGGGAAATTGTCGAGACCGCAGGTATTAAGCGCCAGCAATTGTGCAAATCCTCAAAAGTTAGTACCGGTTGGCTTTCGCTCTTGTTGTCTCCTAAAGGACAGCAACCAAGGAAAGTCGATGCGGACATGGTTAAACGTCTATCAGACGTCTTGCTGAAACAACTAACAAAGAGCGCCACCGAGCAGAAGTTACCCGAAGAAAAGTTAATGGCGATTCTGAGCTTTCTGAGTCGATTTACTGAAGCAGCGGTAAAGTGGATGCCCCCAAAGATCTATTTGCCAGGTGGTCCAGTTCCCGTGGAGGCAGACCATTACATTTCGCGGCCCATGGCTGATGGAAAGCTTCAATACGCACTCCAGGTTCACGCATTTACGATGATTGTGCGGGGTCCCGTCCAGAGCGGAAAGTCGAGCTTGCTCGCCCAACTCGAGAGTAAGGCCCGAGCGAAAGGATGGGAAACAGCGTGGTTCGATCCTTGGGTAGGTTCTGCACTAGAGGTCGGAAAACAATCCGCCGATATTTTCACACAGACGGCTAGGAGTTTTGCAAAAACGCTCGAAGCTGAATGGAAACTGGAACCGCCAGGCGGGAGGGGCATAGAGTTCAGAGAAGATCTGTCCAACTGGTTGTTTAGCGAACTGGAGTCGGCGCCTGTAAAGCCTCGCTTGCTGATCCTCGATGATCTGGGAGCACTAGGGGCAAAAACGACTGAAGAGTGGCTATCCTTTGTCCGACTAATAGATACTAAGCGGGCGCATCGTGACATTCAGATCAGCGTTGCTGTCGGAATGACACATCACTTCGGACCATATTATGTTCGAATGTTAGAAGACGAAAGCTCAATCGTTGCGTGGGATCCAAAAATAGAGATTGCGTGGTTCACTAAGGAAGAAACTGAGGAGCTTGAGAAAGCTCTGACGAATAAGAAGCTAAATCTTCACCGACTATTTCAAGGCCAGCCCTATCTCACCCACGCAGCAGCCACAGATGAAGCCTTTCGGAAAGCAGTCGAGCGCTGGAATAGAACCAAAGCAAGCGAAGATCAACCCGCTGTAGTTGGATCGCAGCCTTACAAAAGACATCTAAAGAAGATCAGGTTATCAATTCTCGGCCCACCTTGGCATGATCGAACCCATTCGCTCAGGCTTATTGAATCATTCGTTGAGATATGTCGAAGAAGCAGGAGCACCTCCAGTTCGGTTGCAGAGTTGAAGCTGGAAGCCGATGACAAGAGGTTTCTAGAAACGGCGAAATTGATCGACGCCAACCTCAAACCAACGCTCAGCCTCTATAACCTGATCGCGGAAGACCTTAAGGAAGAGACTAATCCCTTGGTGTAACTATGACTCAATCGCTACGTTTCCAGGTCGGGGGTACCCTGAATCCGCGCGATAGCGTCTATGTAAGGCGACCGGAAGATCGCATTTATCTTGCGCACGCCTTGCAGCCGCGAGCTTGGATCAATGTCTATGGGTGTCGGACTATGGGGAAGTCAAGCTTGTATGTGCGGCATTTGCCGGCGATAACCCAACGAGGGATAAGGCCAATAGCCGTCGACATAGCGGGACAAGTCACACTTCGGGCTAAGACAACAAGAGATTGGGTCGGTTCTCTCGCAGCAGCCATAGATTCCGAGCTATCACTTAAACGAAATCGTCTCGGAGGGAGGATCAAAGCCCTTGCGTCGGACGTCGATGCCGGCGTAGCAATGGAACGCCTGTTCGAGCTGTTGTTGGAACGCTATCCCGAGCGCATATTTCTCATCCTCGATGAATACGATAAAATTGGCAAATACGAATTTGCGAGCGAACTCCTGTCAGGGTTTCGCCACGTTCAGTCCGTGCAGGCTCGCTCCACAAAGTTCGACCGGCTTTCTATCTGCTTCGTCGGGCTCCAACCGCTCACGCACTTCGCCACGCCTGGCGACGCCAGCGCTTCTCAAGTCGCTAGTCCAATTAGAATGGCAGATTTCGACGATTCTGATGAAACTGTACGCGCATTAAAAAGCGGGTTCGCTCCTGGTAGCGTGCCAAGTGATTCTCTGCTGCGGCGGGTGCTGGGCCTTTCGGGAGGGCAGCCTTTAGTTACGATGGAACTACTTCGAGCCATGCGGGACGGCCAGTGTCGAACGATCGCCGCAGTTGAATTGATGCAAAAGCAGTTAGTCGCTGACTCTGGCCTCGGGGATGACTTGGATTTATTCAAAGGTATCGAGAATGCCTTCATCGCAAAGGGGGACGAAGCCTTCGCTGCATTGAGTGCTTACAAGTCGCTCCTGGCTGGCAGTCAGGAAGCGCACACGGCCCCCAGCGCGGATTTGTTACTGCTCTACGGTTTGGTTCGGACGAAAGAAAAGCGATTGCAGGTAAAGGGAAGGCTTTTTCACCGCCGGTTCGACGCGGATTGGGCTGAACGCATGCTGAGCCGCATCGCAAGCACGATGCAGCAGTATCGCGGCGGAGCAAAAAGCAAGGGGAAAAAGATCTGTGTGATTAATACAGGGGGCACAATCGGAATGGTGGAGCGTGGCGACAAGGTGGTACCCCCGCGAGACGCAAACGAGTTCAAGAGCTATTTTACCTCTTTAGATTCAATCGCCGAAGTCGTTGAGTTCAAGAATCTGTTTCCACCTCGCGACAGCATAAACGTGTTTCCAGACCAATGGACCACAATTGCGCGCTACATCTACAGCCGAAGGCGCGACGGATTTGACGGGTTCGTCGTCGCTCACGGAACGGACACAATGGCGTACTCGGCTTCGGCAGTGGCATTCGCCCTCGGACCACAGCTAAGGTTTCCAGTAGTGTTTACTGGCGCGCAGACGACTCCTGACGTCGCATACGGTGATGCACACGTGAACCTTTATCGCGCTTGCGAAGTTGCGAAGCAGGACATTCCCGAAGTCGTGATCAGCTTTGGCAACTTCGTATATAGAGCAGTGAGGGCACAAAAAAGAGATGACCGAAGATTTGACGGGTTTGAATCTCCAACTTATCCACCACTCGCGGAGATTACCGGCGAAATTAATGTGAGACATGAACTCCTCAGAGAGTTGCCGTCACAAACGAGAGACTTGGACTTACGAGCGGACTTTGAGAAGTCCATTCTTATCGTTCCTCAATATCCTGGATTGGAGCCAGGTTTTTTCGAACACCTTTTGGCATCTCGCAACGGCCTTCAACGCTGCCACGGCATTATTGTGCAAACGCTCGGCGCTGGTAACGTTAGCAGCGAGCCACCGTACTCATTCATACCGTTCGTCGAGCGGGCGTACCAACAGGGCATACCTGTCATTGTAACCAGCCAGTATCCCCCTGATCCCGGGAGTCATACTAAGTACACCCCAGCGCAGGCGCCACTCATCGCAGGTGCGATTCACGCGGGAAACATGACCCTCGCTGCTGCCGTAACAAAGTTTCGTTGGGTACTCGCTGACGTGCTTCAACGGAAGAATTGGCAACGTATCGGATCTGACAAAAAGAAGAAATTGGTGGCCGAGCTAATGGTAGAGAAGTCTGTGATCGGTGAGTTTTAAGAAGGAGAGAGACCATGTCTACAAACGTACCCAGTGGTGTCCTTGTGATTTATACAGGGGGAACAATCGGATCGAAACCCCGCGATCCCGACCCGGAAAGCCCGCAAATAGTTGTTCCCTGGCACGAACTTGAGTTGGCCACTCCAGAATTACTTCCGCTGAGAGACCGAGGTCTGCGCTTGGAGTGTGAGGAGATCGAGCCGCTCGACTCGTGCAACGTAGGACCGAAGGAGTGGCAACAGATCGCCGGGATAATTGAGCGCCGATATAATGACTTTGAAGGATTCGTGATCCTGCATGGAACTGACACGATGGTCTACACAGCGTCGGCTTTGAGTTTCATGCTCCGCGAACTCGCAAAACCTGTAATTCTTACTGGTGCACAACGCTCTGCTTTGGTCGACGTCCGCAATGACGCAAGCCAGAACTTTATCACCGCGATTCTTCTGGCTTGTCCGTCCTTTAGCAAAGTTCCTGTGGTGCCGGAAGTCTGCATATACTTCGGCGGTAAACTACTACGTGGTAACCGGACAATAAAGCGCGATACGGCCGGATATGATGCCTACGAAAGTCCGAATTTCCCGCCACTCGGAGAGGTTGGGGATCGCATTGTAATACATGAAAAACAGTTGCGACCCTTACCAGAAACGGGACGTAGATTCAATGTTCGTAAGAATCTAGACACCAACGTCACAACCGTGTTGGTCTATCCCGGCATCCAGCAAACTGACTTGGCGAAGCGCCAACTAGATGGTCTCGCAGCCAGACAATCAGAACGCTCAGACGGGCTCAAGGCTGCAATAGTAATGGCCTATGGCTCAGGTAACATTCCGACGCTCTGGCATGACTGGCTTGAAAACTTTCGGCAGGCGCGCGATGGGGGAATGGTAATCGCGACTGTCAGCCAATGTAAGCGAGGTGCCGTTGAGCTAGGCATCTATGAGACGAGTGCGTTGCTGCTGGAGCTTGGCTTCGTCGCCGCGAGTGACATTACTCTTGAAGCAGCCCTCTGTAAGCTTATGGTGCTTTTAGGAGATCCAGATTTGATGCAAGACGACGTTGAGGACGCTTACCAACGAGCGCTTGTCGGCGAGCAAAGCAGTTCCGTTTTCCTCACAAAGTATCCGATCAAAGAAGGGTCTATAAGGCGAGAAGCGGAACCAATAAGTGTACGCGTTCCTGGTCGTCCGTTGGAGGGTGGATGGCAACCGAGTCACGTTGAGCGAGCGCTACTCCGCTTTCGCGGTGCAAAGCTCAAGTTTGCCGGATCACCGCCAGTATTGTTCTCGGTTTATATGAACTTGGATCGCCCGGAGGATGCCGGGGTAGACCACCCCGGCTATGCGGGACAATTCAAAAAAGAACCAGCCACCAAAGACGATCAGATCATTCTGTTTGATATCACTCCTGTCCTCACCGCCTTGGTCAAAGCCGGTGAACGGGCGAGCTTCACGGTATTTCTTGACACTGAGGGGGCCGAATTCTCATGGACGAGCGTTGAGCTCGCGATCATCGCCAAGGAGGTCGCTTCTTGAACGCGGAGGGAAAACTGGATGTAGATCTCCGATCGCTTCTTGAGGAAGGTGAGAGCGTTCCTGTTGCTGTAAAGCGCTGCGCCGAGCGGCTAGCTGAGCTTGAGGTCTGGGCTCAGCTCAGCCGGAATGATTCGGTTAAGAGCTGTCAGGATGCTGCCCATCGACGAAATAGGTTGGGCCACAAGGGTATACCGCTCTGGGATGAATTGAAATCTTTTTTCGGTGAGTACGATGACAATCAGGGGAAGCAACGGATCTTCTTGGCCCACTGTCGTGGAGACCGCGAACTCGACCTTAATAAGGTGCGACAGGCACTCGAATTTGTCGGGGAAATTCGCCGGGTTGTGATCGGTACTGCTGCGGTCTTCCCTGACATTGAGTACGGCACCGTGAACCCATTCGCGCAGATTGACGACGCTGTTCAATTATTCGACTACGAACTTCGCCGCGAGCTCGGTGTACCCGGCACCGTGATGACCAATGCGGGTGATCACACTTGGGCGGTGGAATTTGATCCAGCTGAGCTCGTCTTGAAGTTACCTGGTGCACGTTGGGCTGATATTGTCGAACCTCATAGCGAAAACAATGATGAGACCTTTTGGGGAGTGCGGGACCCTGAAACGATCGGCATTCTAACTGGTAATCCATGTGACTCGGGCTTGGAGTTGTGCAGTTCCGTAAACAAGCACATTCGTGAGTTGCTCGGAGGGAATTCACTGGGCGACATTTCAATGCCGAAGATAATCTTTGTTTCGATCCCACACATTGGAATTTCAATGGAAATGGATCGACGTGAAACTCAGCTAAAGAGAGCTCTACTTCGGGGCGTTGATGAGCTTTGTGCTAACGGGGCTAAAATAATTGCGCATCCCGCACACACCACTCACTACTTCGCTACAGATATCGCGGCCCGAGCCGCTGAAAAGGGCGCCCGATTCATATCAATGGTCGATGCCACGGTGACCAGTCTACGATCGAGCCGCATAAGCGAGATTGCGTTGCTCGGAACCAGATATGTTACCGACTTTTCGCTGCGATGGAGTGTTTATAAGAATGTTTTCAAAGGCATTCATGTTCACGTGCCATCCTCGGCCGGTTGGCAGAAAATTAACGATTTGGGATACGAGGTGCAACAGAAAGGGCCGACGTCGGTATGTTTCAATTGGATGCGCGACCTTCTCCGAGACGAAGTCCCGCCCTCTTGCGAGCACGTTCTCTTGGCTATGACCGAGTTTTCCCCTATTGCAAATCATTTACGGGCACGCGGGCGCCAAGGTAAGATTCTGATTGATCCTGTTGATCTCTATGGCGAAGCAATCGCGCGCGAGTATCTCGGCTTATCGCAACTCGATCCGCTGTCGAGCTAAAGAATCACCTTCCAGTACAACACCCCTCCACTTACAAGTTACTTCAAATAAATAGGCGACGAGGTCGTGCGCCCTAAGTTTTCCCCTCTCCCGAGCGAGGCCTCGGACCAGCCCGTTTAGCATTTTCGCACCGTTTAGAAAAAACGCGCGATTTCAAAGTCTTCACCAAGTTTCATTGACATTTCACTCAGACTAGGCCTAGACTACCGACAGTTCGGGTTTTCTTTGAAAAAAACGTTTCTCCCCTCGTTGGTTTTTGGAACACAGGAGGGCTCATGGACATTTGCGGATATAGGAAACTCCAGTCGCGGATCCTTTTCTCAGAGGATGGTCAGGTACCGGAGACGCCGTTGTGTTTGGATGATCGCGAGCAGGACGCGCTCTTTGATCGACTCTCGCGCTGTTGGGATCTTGTAGAAACTTGCCCGATAACCGGCGGCACATTGGCCGCGAGGCCGACTCCGACAAGTACAGAGAAATGGAGCGGGTTAAAACGCTGGTTTCAAAGTCACCATCTGTTCATTTCAGAGTTGGCGCTTACCGGGCATTGTCTGGCTGAAGCGGTGCGACAGAGCAGCACCGATCCTCACCAAGCCAAACTCTGGGCCAATCTTGCATCACGGCTTCGTAAAGGATGTGGCGCGCTGTTTTTATACGGCATTGACTTCCAGCCGTGTTCAGAGATTTATTGTGACGCAATTCGGAGTAGCATGCCCCCGGCTTTTTCAGGGTTCTGGATCCGTGAGAGGCAACAGGGCTTTCAGCCGGCGCTAGTCCGATTTCTCCGCACCTTCTCGCTTGACACCGCCGACAAGTTCAACTCGAGTCCCGCCAATAATTGGACGATCGCCGACGAGCGGTATCACAAGCTTCACTTGGATTCCATGTATGCAGCAGTCCCTGATGGTAAATCGCTTGCCAGCCAGTACCGGCAAGAAACCGGGAAACCTCATCGGATCAAAGACGAAGAGTTTCGACAATACGATTCTTGGTTTTGCATCGACCGCAGCGCTGGAGTTGACCGGTTGGACTATGTGTTTCAGTCGTGTGATTTGATCGAACGTGCAGTCGCGGATCTTATGACCGGCCACCGACTCGAACCTTCCGTTGTCATGGATCTCCTAGGCGGACTCAAGGCCGCTATCGTTGTCTTTGGTGAGTGGGCGGGTCCGGTTCCCGAGAGATCGAAATTCTATCCTAAATGCTTGAGAGGAGAATGAAATGACTGTGTACAAAGTCGAACGCGAGCTGTTTGAAATGTTCCCTGCATTTAAGCGCGGAGTAATCGTAGCAAAGGGAATCGACAATAACGGTATGGATCCCGAGACGGCGCGGCTGTTGTTAAGGGCGGCATCGGATGCCAATCGTGTTTCAGCAGCAGTCGAGCAAGAGCGGATTGGCGTTTGGAACAACGCTTATTCGAGGTTCGGAGCGAATCCTGAAAAGTACACTCCGAGCATTCGCTTCTTGCGCGACCAGATCAGCCGAGGTAAACCGCCACGGTCGATTAGCCGACTTGTTGATGTATTCAACATTGTTAGCTTGAAGTGGACGATCCCTTGTGGTGGCGATGACCTGGACTCGTTGGCGGGTGGCGATCTGCGACTCGGGTTTGCGTCCGGTGATGAAACCTTCGCACCGCTCTTCAAACCTTTTGCGATCGAGCATCCGCTTCCGGGAGAAGTGATCTATTACACGCCACCCACACGGCGAGTCTTGTGTCGGCGATGGACATGGCGAAACAGTGACTTCAGCAAGATTCGGCCAGAGACTCAGGCGGTGGCAATCAACGTTGACATGATGATGCCGCCGTTTAGCGATGCCGACTTAGAACTAGCTTTAGGAGATCTAGCGAAGCTGGTACGACGGTTCTGTGGTGGCACCCTATGCACTCATATCGTCGAACCATCAAACCCGCAATTCGCTATCGAGCTTGGTGTGGGTACTCAAATCTCTTTAACAACGCAAGGCTCAGGATCTGAGATTTTAGGCCTGACCGGAAAGGAGGGAGCAGAAGACAAGGACCTCTGAAAGAAATAAACAAGGCCGCGGGAGGTTGCGCTCCCACGGCCTAGGGCAAAGCAACCAAGCGACTTTCAGTTGGCTGCAAAGACGAAGGCGATTCTGTCAGATTTGGTGCCAAAGTCAACTGTTAAGCCGCTCCTAACAATAAGGAGATGGTTATGAATTGGAAAAGAAAATCCGCTTGGCGCTTTAGCCAAGCGCAAACCGTAAACCCCACAACTACGAAACGATACCTCACCCTTTTAGCGATTGCGGCGGTCCTCATTGCGGGCTCTGGCGTTTTGATCACCATCGTTGTCAAGGCGCAGGAACAAAAAGGCAGGGCGTTTGGACGCGAATCCGATTCAGATTCAACCCAGCAACTGAGGCCTGCGGTTGACCAGGTCCGAAGCCAATATGAACAGGTCTTGCACATCGGCGCTGAAACGGCCTTGCTGCCGTTCTCAGGCGGCGGACTCGACGTCGAACCACACGGGCCGGCTTCCCTGTCCGTTACCAATGACGGCAACTTTTTGATCGCGAACAAGGCCAATAACTCGGCCCTCGAACTATCAAGCTCTGATGGCTCTGTTGTTTCGAAAACTAACTTCGCAAATGCCGAAGCTCTGACTGACGCCATCGCGCTCAACGGGCGCGTCTACGCGCTAGACCATAACGACGGGAACCCGCGGATTCTAGTAGCGGAGTTCCGCAAGTCGCGATCGGCAGCACAAATAGAAACTGCTGAATCAAACACGGTCGCTGAGGTTAGGTCGGAGTCAGCTCCAACCAGACTGTCTCTCCAAAACGAACAGTTGGTAGTCGACACCATAGCAGGCGATAGGATTTCGGCACTGGATGGTGTTAGCACTGTTCGTCAAGCGACCACCGTACCTGTTGTGTCGCCAGGGAATGTTTTCGGTGTGAGTCCGAAGCAACTATTCGTTTCTGTCCGGGGAAAACGGATCGTCAACCTGACAATGCAAAACCCAATTGCCCAGGCTGATTTACTTGGCGTTGGAAGCTCAGGCGACTTCTTCATCTATTTGATTGAACTCAGCGGTGAGCAGCGTCTTTTGTTGGATCACAAGGTTCTGCATTTCTCGACCTCGGGTAAGTTACTCGATGAGGCCCGAGTTCCCGCGGACGAACGAGCATTCGCGGTAGCGAATGGTACGACGCTGGCGGAAGACGGCAAAGTCTATTCACTGATTCCCCGGCCAAATGGCGACACCGACGTTGTACGACTCGTGTTTACCCGTACGCCGCCCGCATTTAACCCGAATACTTCGGCTCAATTACAACCTACGGAAAGCGCCAAGTCGCTTTCGATGAGCTCGACGGCTCAGAGCCTGGTCGCGGCGGCTACTTTACCGCAACTTAGTCGATCTCAAATGACGAGCAACGCTCGGAATATTGTCAACTCGACTATTTACCATTCCGCAGCAAACATCGGGACTGCCTCGTCATGTTCGTCACGCGTAATACCAGCTTACCTAAAGAATAAGCCTGCTGGTTGGTATCAAGTAGCGTACGCGTGGGGTAAGGCAGACACCCCGAGCGACTACAACTCAAAACTAAGCCGGGGTTACCTTGCTGGAAACGCTCAGGGTAACTCCACGTCCACAAGCTGCAATATAGCCGGTACCGATTGTAGCGGCTTCCTTGGAGATGTCTGGCAAATGTACGGGCATCCCTTCAGTACGGACGGTTTGCCAACCTCGGGAATTGTACGATCAATTTCACGAGCTAGTCTCACGAGCGGCGATATTCTGAACTGGAAGGGAAAGCACGTGATGATGTTTGACACTTCCGATGCGAATTCCCTTTGGGTTTGGGAGGCCACAACCGATTATGGTACTGGAAGGGTGGGTTACAATCGGCGCCCATGGTCGGACGTACCATCGACTGCGTACCAAGCTTGGCGCTACAACGGACTACCGAAGCCGGCTGCTGGCATCACTCTTAATTCATCGAGAGGGATTGCCTATGAAAACACAAATCCGGTTTATACCGTTGGCTCAGGCGAAAGGATCGCCTTTAGTTTAGGTTCAAGCCGAAGCTCAGCCAATTCCGGTACGTTGAACTCCTGGGTTTGGCGCGTCAACGGTGCGGTGATAAGCACTCAGCCTTCAGCTTCTGTCACTCTAGGAACGGGTACTTACACCGTTTCACTTCAGGTAGGAAATTCCGAAGGCGACACTGGGACGGCGAGTTTGACCATTCAAATCAATCAGGTCGTCATTCTCCTGCCCCCGCGAATCGATTACACCAATCCATCCTACGTTCGACGTAATGTAGGCACTTGGCTCGCTGTTTATGGCGCGAACTTTCAGCCATCAATGAGAGTGCAAGTACGAACTGCGACGGGTGGGCCTTGGGTGATTGCTTCTTCGGGAGTTTCGTACGTCAACTCAGGCATGGTTCGGGTTTATGTCGTGATGGGCGGTTCAGGAACTTATACGTCATGGCTCGAAATCGTGCAGAACGGAGCTGTAGCCTCTCGGTCCTTCACGGTCGGCCCATAACAAACTTTGAAGGCGTTCTGCGCATTGTCGGCGGCGAGAAGGTAGTCGGCCTTCTCGCCGCTCTTTTTATTCCTCAGCGGGATTTGGAACAAGGCCTTTTGATGCTGCGCTGATCAACCGGCCCGACTTTTCCATGTCCTCTAAGTACATGGTAAGAAGAGCCGACTGATAATTGAGGATATTACTGTAAAACTCTTGCATGTCATCACGATTGGCCGTGAAGTGTGTTGGTATTCGGTATGAAAGAAATGCTTGAACGCAAGGATGCTGTTCAGAATCCAAATGGCCGAACAGTTCGTCAAGAACGCCGCCAGTCTTTGAGCGCCATTCGTCGTAACGCTCATTATCAAAAGGAAGATTACGAAGATCCGCGATACGGGAAATCTGCTGTAAAAGGTGCTCACGAATACTCACTTAGAACTCCTAAGGATCTCTTGTCCAGTTTGTCCCGGACAGTTAGTCAAGATACTGTTCTTGTTGGCGCCTCTCTTCTATTATACGAGTGCCAAAGGTTCAATCCAATTAAGGCATTTGGCTCTTGAAAGTCTGGCAAGCCGATATAACGAACTTGGCTGGACAGGTCACCGCTTACGGACGATGGCAAAGAAAAAAAAGCTGCTGCTGATTTCTACGGGCGGGACAATCTCCCAGGACAAGAATCTGCTCGGGAAAAGTCGAGTTTTGGAAAACAAGAGCGCAAAGGTGTTCGCGACGCAGCTTCGCAAAATCGGTAAGCGCTTGAATATTGAGATTGAGCCGAAGGAGTTGATGGACAAAGATAGTTCAAACATTGTCCCGTCGGACTGGAATGCCATGATCGGCAATATTGTGGATGCATACGATAACTATGATGCATTCCTAATTACACACGGCACCAATACTCTTGGATATACTTGTGCCGCTCTTGCATTTGCCCTTGGCAATCTTGGAAAACCCGTCATTCTCACAGGCGCGCAAGTACCGCACGGCGAACCAGGTTCGGATGCTGTAATGAACCTTGAGAATGCAACCCGAGTCGCTAGTCAGTGTGAACGCCTTGTTGGAGTGGTAGCGGTTTTTGGCAGCCACATAATTACAGGAGTGAGAGTTAAGAAGAGAACTGAATTCGCATACGATGCCTTTACAACTTTTGGATCGGCGAGCAGCTTAGGACGAATCGGACGTGAGCTTAGTTGGAATCAACTGGCGCTCGATAGACACAACAGTTTCATGAATCCAACCGCGGAGATCAAAGGACAACTAGATGTAAAAGCAACTTTCGAGATGGACATAGTCTCTCTAACCGAGTTTCCGGGTCTACGCTGGCGCTTTTTCAAAGTACTTGTCGACAGCGGAGTAAAGGGAATCCTTTATAGGGCGGCCGGCGCAGGCGATCCTAATGTAGTTCCGAAGAATAAGAGTTTTGAAAATCTAAGAGAGGGTTTCGAATATCTTCGCGCGAAGAAGATCCCGATTGTTGTAACCACCCAAGCAGCGGAAGGCATGGCGAGTATGGATGTGAACGAACCGGGGAAATTCGCATCTGAACTCGGCGCGATTGCCGCTTGGGATATGAGCTTGGAGGCTATGACCGTTAAGCTCGCGTGGCTTCTCGGACGAGGCGTTTCTTACGAAGAGATAAGAACTTCAATGTTGAAGTCCCTTCGCGGCGAAATCGATCCGATCAGAAGTCAGCACCAAGCCACGCGCGAGGCGTAGAACGACACCTGCAAACAGCGAACGGCCCACGCATGTCCTCACCCCACGCGTGGGCCTTTCAGAACTCTCGCGGCGCCAGGCGGCGCTCAAGCAAGAATCAGTGTTCGCCTTGTGGCCGTTGACGGCCTCGCCTTCAATGTCCTCACCCCACCGAAGGCGTTTTCATTGTCCGCAATCTACGCCCTTTCAAATGTCTTCGTCAAGCAAGCGATTTTTCGGAGAATGCCATGATAATGCAAGAGTTCTTTTATTGGCTGATACTCTAGATCGCCTTGCAGTTGTCACAATCGTCTATGCGCCTTTCAATAACGCCCGTAACGCCTGTCGAGGGATCTTAAAACAGGCTTGGAGTTGTTCCTACCTCAGCATCCATTCGCTTGATTAGCTCTTCGTTGTCGTTCTTAGGACGATTCACAGCGCTACTGACCGGATGACTCTTCATGTTTGATGCAGGAAATGGCGAAAGCAGTTTCTTCAATGCAGCAACATCCGTACTTGGACGAAGCCAATCTTCATATGATTCAATTTGCAGAATTGCCGGCATTCGATCGTGAAGTGGTTCTACGAGTTCGTTCGCGGTGGTCGTGATGATCGCACACGAGGTAATTACCTGTTCGGCGTTTCTCCACTGGTCCCAAATGCCAGCGAAAGCGAACGGCGATTCGTCCTTCAACTGGAAATAGAATGGTTGCTTCGATCTTCCTAGTTTCCGCCACTCGAAAAAGCCATCCGAAAGAATCAAACACCGTCGCTGCTGAAACGACTCGCTAAAACTGGGTTTCGCTTCGAGTGTCTCACACCGCGCGTTGATGAATCCTTTACCATCACTACTCCACGAGGGAATCAGACCCCAGGTTAGAGAAGTTAGCTCCGTACCGTGTCCAAAATCTGCGATCGCCAGAATGCTCTGACTCGGAGCAATGTTGTACCGAGCCTCGAATGGAAGATCTGACGTACTCAATCCCTTGAGCTTTATTCTGTCGCGAGTTCGAAGCGTGAAGCGGCCACACATAACTTCAAGACGATACCGTAAAGATTTCGCACAGGCCAATCAAGACGATCCGCCCAATACAATGAAAGCGAGGCGCGGTCGGGGAAATGCCTCAAAGCAAGTCTCCAAGGACCTTTGCCTCGCTCCATCCAATCCCGGCCTTACGCCGAGTCTGGGCTCGCGAAATGTAGTCGTTTGTTATTAGCCGGTCAATACGATTCTTAGGAATGAAGTAGAAGAATAAATGAGGCCGCCGTGTCCTCACCCCACGGCGGCCCGTCGGCACTGGTCAACTCTCAGCGTCTGAGCCGGAGGCCGTGCCAGACATCAATCCCAGGCTACTATTTCTGTTTCTAGCTGATCTAAGTAGGCGAGCGACAGACTGAGCTATGCCACCCAGGTCTTTCCTCGTTAACACCTCATCTGAGCCTGAATTCCGAGCTAGTTCTTCATCTGCGCCGCCCTCATTCTCCGTAAGGACGATGATGGGGAGGTGCTCGCGATGTGATAATGACCGGGCCAAAGGGATTAACTTCAAGACCCTTGTGCTGCCTAACTCAAGGTCAAACACAAGGAGCTCATATCTGGGATCACCTTTCAGAAAGAAAGAGGCTGAGCCACAATCCATGCATGACACGATCTTATGGTCTGGCTTTGTTAAAAACGTCCTTAAAGCGGCTATTAGATCGAGGTCGTTCCCAACGTACAAGATACGGAATCGGGCGTCTGAGCGGGCGGGTGGGAACCGGTGAGTGGGCCACAGCATTAGCAGTAACATCCCGAAAAAACTATGATCAAAGAACGGCCGTTCTGATATGCTCTGCGCGTTCTAGTCTTTGATAATTTGGCAACGGTCTATGCGTAGCTCACCATCCCGTCAAGTCGAGAGATGAGCATCGCCGTTGAGCATGGAAGGTTCCAACTCACGGCGAATCAAAAGCGCGAAGCTAGTCTATCTGCAACTACAGATAGAGTCAATGGTAGTACGCATTGCTCCCTTCCGGTAGGAGGAAACTCCTAATGGCAAGAGGGGCTCGCGTGAGGCCGGAGCGTTTGCCGGAGAAGCTGCTGGGGATACGACTTGCCTTGGGCCTGTCACAGTCAGAGTTGCTAAGACGCTTGGGATTCGAGGATGTAATGGATTACCGTCGAATCTCGGAGTTCGAGCGAGGAACAACAGAGCCGCACCTATCGGTGCTTCTGGAGTATGCGCGCGCTGCCGGCGTCCACATGGAGGATATTGTTGACGATGAATTAGACTTGCCAGAGAAACTACCCGGCAATGTGAAATATAAAGGCCTGAGACGTAAGTCTACTTCTCGGAAGAAACGGTAATGGCCCGAGTTGACATCAAGAAGTTGCCGGGTGCGCGTAAATCGAAACTACCTTCCTTCATCCCGCCCCAACTCGCCACTCTTGTAAAAGAACCCCCATCTGGTGATGAGTGGCTGCACGAGCTGAAATTCGATGGCTATCGAATGCTCTGCCGAATCGATCGCGGCAAGGTAACGGTTTGGAGCCGTAACGAAAAGGAGTGGACCGGGAAGTTCGCCAACGTCGAGCAGTCAGTGAAGCAACTACCGCTCACGTCCGCAATTCTCGATGGTGAGATCGTTATCGTGGATGCTCGAGGCCAATCGAGTTTTCAGAAACTCCAGCGAGCTATGGGCAAGAGCATCAACTCCGGATTCGTTTATGAAATCTTCGATCTGATCTACCTGGATGGTTATGATCTTACCAAGGTGCCGTTACAGGAGAGGAAACGACTACTTAAAGGACTCTGCGGTGGCGGCCACGGCACGATTCGCTATAGCGAGCACATCGAAGGGAACGGCGATGCGTTTTTCAAACATGCTTGCGAGTATGGAATCGAAGGCATCGTATCCAAGATCGCCAACTCAACATATGACTCGACGCGCAATAAGAGCTGGCTGAAGGTCAAGTGCAGCAAGCAGCAGGAATTTGTGATCGCCGGCTACACGCCCACCGAAAAAGGCTTGCCGGGATTTGGCGCGCTGATTCTTGGCGTTTACGAAAAAGGCAGGTTGGTCTATGCAGGTAGAGTGGGGACCGGTTTTACATTCCAGGAACGCGGCGATCTGAAGAAGCAACTTGTCCCATTGTCGAAGCCGTCGACTCCGTTTGCAGTTACACCAAAAGATCGCGGCCTGCGCGAGGCTATATGGGTCGAGCCCAAACTCATCGCCGAGGTTGTTTTTACTGAGTGGACGTCGGACGGGTCGATCAGACATCCGTCGTTTCAGGGTCTGCGCGAGGACAAGAAGGCCAAGGATGTAGTCCGCGAGCTGCCTACTGGAGCGCCGACGGAGGCAAAGAAGCCAAAGCCGGTGCCGAATGTAAAGACGAAGCGATGAAACTACGCAAGGCGTTGAACTGCATAGCAGCTACGAGCGGCTTGTCGCAGGTGGACTACGGTGCTGAAAACGGAGCCGGTAAGCGCTGGGTGTAACCTGCAGTTGTGAGAGAAAAGTACGTCTCATGATCTCAGAGCTGGTGAAGCCACAGGAAGCAGCGATTTCCTTGACGGCCTTAACAGTTTGTTCTAGCTGTCGGCGTGCAGCCTCCACGCGCAAGCGTTCCGCGAATTTAGCGGGTGTAATACCAGTTTCCTTTCTGAAGACACGACTGAAGTTCCGCGGGCTCATAGCAGCACGCCTGGCGAGTACATCAACAGAGAGATTCTTGTTGAGGTTTTCTGCCATCCACACCTGAAGGTCATGTAGCGGCTTACGTCCCGAAGCTTGCGTTGATAGGGAAACGCTGAATTGCGCCTGACCGCCAGGTCTGCGCAGAAACACGATAAGGTTGCGCGCTACATCCAATGCCACGGACGCACCGTGGTCCTCTTCTACCAT
>JAWVDF010000022.1:0-267569 GCA_033857635.1 Blastocatellia bacterium | reverse complement strand
GGGCCGACATAATCATGCCGGTCCTTCAGACCTCGTCATCATTTCTAACTGCGTACCACGACCTTACGGTCGTGGCTATTTCATAACGGCCCTTCGGGCCTCATGGCTATGCCGCCGTTCGAGGCGCAGCCTCGATTCATCAATCAATCACCTACTGGATGTCGTTGAATGCCATTCGCGCACTGTAGAAATTCAAAAAATTATTGCTCCGTAAACCCTCATCCCCAGCCCTTCTCCCAGTGGGAGAAGGGAGAACGACCTCAAATCAGTAACCGATCGGAGTCAGGCCTGCGATTTGTGATTCTCAGAGCCGCCGCCATTCAATCCGGGCAATGGGGTCAGTACTACCTGCGTCAGCAGGTGGATCAAACACTCAATTCTCAGTTGAGCTATTGATCCACCCGCTCACGCGGGTGGTACTGACTCCGTCGCTCACGTAGCTCTGACAATCTAGCTTCTATGCAGATTCTCGAAAAAAGTTTTCAAGTTCTTTGGTTGCACTCTCCACGGTGCGCTTCGCGTCGTCCAGAGTCTTAGTTGCTTTGGTTAATTCGACGGCGATGCTTTGCGCGCGCAGCGCTGCATCCGCG
The DNA here is from genome assembly GCA_033857635.1 of Blastocatellia bacterium. GTDB lineage: Bacteria > Acidobacteriota > Blastocatellia > Pyrinomonadales > Pyrinomonadaceae > UBA11740. The sequence continues at coordinate 266,979 of JAWVDF010000022.1, read as the reverse complement.
GATGCGGCGCTCGCTTTTTTGAAGCGCTCCTCTGCCTCGCGCTTCTGCTGCGCCGCTTCCTTCACTTTTGCCTCGGCCTTTTTCTGCGCGACCTCCAAACTCCTGGCTGCGGCACGAACTGCAGTGAGCAATTTCCTGGCCTGCTGTAGTGAAGCCTTCGCGGCATTTATCCGAGCCTGCCGCTCTTTCTGCCGGCTCGCCTGGCCTGCGGCCTCTTGTGCCTTGCTCGACGCAGCGACTGCCTTTTTTGCAGGACTGACGTGCGGCGGTTCCGCCGCGCGCTTCGTTATGCCGGCGCTCGGCGTGAATGAACCTAATGAATCAAAGCCCGGAGGATCGATGTCGTGCGTCAGTCGCCCGAGAGTTGGGCCATCTGAGAGTGAAGTGGCTGAGAGTGAAGTGGCGACGGACAACGCCTCGAGTGTAGTGGCAATGCGTCGCAGTGTATCCAGCGAAGGGTTGTGACCGGCATCGCGCAATGCTTCGCTCGCCAGATCCGACAGGTGCGAGAGTGCTTCGCGGCGCGCGTCGAGAGCTTCCCGCATGTTCACCATCTTTCCGGTGACTTGCGCCTTGTGAAATCGCTGACCCGTCGCAATCAATTCATCGAATGCCTCGCGATGCCGCCAATAGAGTTGATTCACCGTCCAGGCGGAGATTGATGGCTTTGCCAACGCCTTTACGCCTTCCAACTCACTGACGAGACCGTTCTGCTTCAGTCGAGCGGCTAGTGCCTTGCGGGCACCAACGAACTCTGGCAGCGGCAGCTTGAACAAGGCATCAATGTCGTCGTCGAGTTTGGGCATCGATCTCGAGCGGTAAATGGTGAATGGTAAATGGTACTCAGCCGAAGAACGAAACCATTCACCATTTACTATTCAGCATTCACCATTTACCATTCACCGTTTACTCTTCACCATTTACTATTCACATCGAATACTACCTTAGGAGAATTGTTATGAAGAAGACACTTCGGTTTATTGTATTGGCTGCTGCGTCGACGTTTTTCGCGGCATGCGGAGCCCCGGCTACTAACACCGGAGCAAATAATGCAAACACAAATACGACCAAACCGGTTGCGGCCGCACCGACCGCTGACGCGTTGATGGCCTTCGAGAAACAGGCGAATGAAGCTTATGTGAAGGGTAATTCAAAGTTTTTTGATGGAATGCTGAGCGACAAGTTCGTCATTCTCGGTGGCGGCCAGCGGATGGACAAGGCCGCAACCGTCAAGATGATCGGCGTCGTCAAGTGCGACATCAAGTCAATGGACCTGACCGAGCCCGCGATGTCGATGATCGACGCGGACACGTATGCCCTCAGCTATAAGGCCACCTGGGACGGCACGTGCAACGGCCCCGACGAAAAGCCGATGAAGGTGCCGAGCCCGATCCGTTCGGCCAGCATCTGGGTCCGCAGCGGCTACAAGTGGCAGGCGGTCTTCCACGGTGAGAATGTGATCGTCGATCCGAAAGCCCCGCCTCCGCCGCCTGCACCGGCAGCCAAGACGGAGGAGCCGAAGAAAGATGATAAGACTGCGACCAATTCAAATACGGCCTCTAACACCGCTGCTCCGGCCAGGGCCACGCCCGATGCCAACACCGACGCTCTCGTCAAGGTCGAACTCGCGTTATGGGAAGCATGGAAGGCACACGACGCGAAAAAGCTCGACGCTCTGATGGCCAAGGACGTTTCATTTGTAAATATTTTCGGCACTTACCTCGGAACGAAGGCCGATGCATTGAAGGACTGGACCGGGAACGGTTGCGAGATCAAAAGCGTCAGCGTCACCGATGGCTTCGCCTCGGCTCTTTCGCCGACCGTCGAGATGCTCACCCGCAAGGGCACGGCCGAAGGCACTTGCGGCGGTCAGAATGTCGGAGGAACTGCTATCTGGGGCGTATCAATTTATGTTAAGGACGGCGATGCGTGGAAGTTCGCCTTTGGCATGAATTTGGCCGCTATGTAAGCTTGATTGCCGTCCCGTAGGGACGAGATGTTTATAGCCCGTGACCGCATGAAAATCTTTTCGCCTCTCTAAAAATCGAAACCGTGAAACTGGGGTCAGGCCTGCGATTCTTGCGATTCCAGGTTTGAATAGCCTGGGTTATCCGGCGCGGCAACGATTGAGAATCGCAAAAGTCGCAGGCCTGACCCCGATCCGGTTCTCCTGTATTCCTTCCCTCCGACACTCACTTAGACCTACCGCAACGATTTGAACCCCGCGCGCATTTCGCCGACGAACAGCTCTGGCTGTTCCCACGCCGCGAAGTGGGTGCCTTTGGGAAACTTGTTGTAGTGGATGAGCTTCACATACGCTTTCTCTGCCCAGCTCTTCGGCGCTTGATAAATTTCTTCCGCAAACGCGCTCACGGCGACCGGAAGCTTGACGCCTCGCGCGTCGAAGAACCCGCCTGCCGGCAAATTATGCCGTGTGTCCCAGTAGAGACGCGCCGAAGAGATCGCGGTATTCGTCAACCAATAGAGCGTGATGTTGTCGAGAACGTCGTCGCGGCTCAGCCCTTCAGGCTTGCCGTCGAAGACGCGGGCGATCATCTGGTAGTTGCGAATGTCATGATCGAGTATCCAGCTCGCAAGACCAATCGGCGAATCGACGATTCCGTACAACGTCTGTGGGCGATTGTTCATCTCGAGGGCGTAGCCCAGCCCATTCTTATAGAAATCATCGAGCCCATCCCACGCGTATTTTTCCTCCGGCGAAAGGCCTGCGGGCGGCGGGCCACCCATCGCAAGGGCCTTCGAAACATCGGGCGGAACCGTCGCCGCCATGTTGGTGTGAATGCCGAGCAATCCGGGCGGCTGCTGCAAAGCCATCACCTCCGAAATGGCATTGCCCCAATCACCACCCTGCGCCACGTATTTTGTGTAGCCGAGACGTTGCATGAGCGTCGCCCACGCTTTCGCAATGCTAACGGGATTCCATCCCGGCTTCGTCGGCTTGCCTGAGAACCCGTAGCCCGGCAGCGACGGAATCACGAGATGGAAGGCGTCATCTGCGGTTCCGCCATGCGCGGTCGGATTCGTGAGCGGCTCGATGATCTTCGTCTGCTCGATGATCGAGCCGGGCCAACCATGCGTGACGATCATCGGCAGCGCATTTTCATGCTGGGAGCGCACGTGAATGAAATGAATGTCGAGGCCATCGATCTCGGTGACAAAGTGCGGTAGAGCTTTCAGCTTCGCCTCGCCCTTGCGCCAGTTGTAATCTGTTCCCCAACAGCGCGCGAGTTTCTGCATCGTCGCGAGCTGCACGCCCTGCGATGCATCGTTGACCAATTCTCGTTCGGGCCATTTATTGGCGTTGACGCGCCGGCGCAGATCGGTAAGTTCCGCATCTGGAAAATTGAACTGAAAGGGCCGAATGGCAGTTTTGTCAGCAACCTGCTCGCTGGCTGGTTGGGTCGCACTGGTTTGGGTCATGGTCTCCTCCTCTTGAATAGTTTTGGATTTCGAATCTGGAAATGCCTCGGCGATCGTCCCTGGGCTGAACGCGACTGCCAAACCCAACATCGAACTCTGCTTGAGAAAGCAACGGCGCGATCTGTCCTCTGCTTGTTTCATCGCGGGCTCCTTTCGGGTAGTTCCGGATTTTTTGGGTTGTGTGGCCATCCTCTCAGCGATAAATGTGCGAACACAGGTAACGCCGGTTGCAACCGGCGTCACGACGGATCGTGAATGCAATGGCAATGTCCTCTCTCGAGGATGTTCTCTGTGACTGGGGGAGAAGCGATTCTACAGCCGTTTTGGATTCCGCCTCAAGTTTTTTGGAGAGCCTAAGACTCTACAACGGGGAACCGGCAAATCCGGGGCTAGGCTTGCGATTCGCTCCGAATGATCCATTGATTCAATGATTCAATTCTGAGCGTCCAGCAAGATCGCAAACGTCGCAGGCCTGACCCGGGTCTAGTGCTCAAGTTCGGGTTCTTTGCACTATCGGGATCGGCGCCATGGCAGGCTCCACAGTCCGCGCGCCGAGAGGATGGCCGAGAGGAGCCCGATCACGCCGATCGCGAGCAGCGTCCAGACGAAAAAGAAGTGTCCGCTGGAGTGGCCGAGGCTGCTGGTGACGCCGACACCCTTCCCTTTCATGTGGATGACGGGAACTCCCAACGAAAGGAGCGACCCGAGGAGCATGATGATGTACCCCGATCGCCGTTCGGCGAGCACGAGCGTTCCGTACAGCCAGACGACGGAGATGAGCACTCCCCCCACCAAGTTTGTGAGCCCTCCCTTTTCAAACCCGCGCACGATGTCGTCCGCCAGGTGGAACGTAAGGAAGAGGATCGAGAGCAGAGATGTGATGGTTAACGTTACGTTGTGTTTCACTTGAAATTCTCCGCGGTGAACGAAATGTTCATGCGACTGGCCCGCACGTCCCATCTCGATAGATTTGCTTCGATCACGAAAAGGCACACGTCTAAGTCGGCAAGGCGTGCACATCGCCACTTGTCACCGACTTTCTCTCGTAAGCATTCTTAAAGCGAATGCGGATTAACCAGAAAATCATCAGGATCAATGGTAAGGGAGCCAGGAGCATAATTTTTGGTCCGCCCAGGAAAGCGAGTACTCGTCGCTGGGCCAGGAAGGACCCGGTGGCGATGAACAGCCCAAAGCACATGCGCCAAAGATGTCGCGCAACTCGCTGTCTACCGAAAACACCACCACGCACGAGCATGCGAAGGTCACCGGCGGCAGCAAGTAGGACCACGGAACCAAGGAAGAGGATCATCCCAACAGGAACTCCGGGCTTTGGCGGAATTGACCCACTAACTATTCTTAAGCCATCGATCATGATGGGAACTCCGACCGCCAAGCCAAACAGAAGAGCACCCCAATCAAAGATGGTCGTTTCCCCTTCGCGCCTCCGGACGGTCAGCCATCCCGTGGTCACCAGATATAACGCAGAAGCGCCGCCGAAAACATTGCCCAGGTAGGCCGCGGTTGAGGCCATCGTGAGCATGGCGATGAAAAATATGTTTCCCGCCACGCGATGCCGTGGGGAACCTTTACGGAACGACATTGCCGCGATGCCAGAGATTAAGCCTACGACGCCACCGCAAATGTGAATTATTAATATGGGCAAACGCATTGTTTCGATCCTTTAGGCTTTGCGCAGAAAGTGGTTTTCAGTCCGCGTTAAGCGGACGAATGGTAGTAGCCCAGCAGTTCACTGCTGGGCTCAAGCGAGCCTGAACACGTAGTCCGTCAAACGGACGGCTGAATGATGTGAGCCAGGTTATCAACACTGTTCAGCCGTCCGTTACACGGACTGGGACTTACCTTCGCGCTCCTCCCAGCAGTGAACTGCTGGGCTATTCTCATTCGTCCGCTATCGCGGACTGTGCAAGGCGCCCTCACATTACCGTGATATCGACTCAGCCAATTTGTCCTTGTAAATTCGCCGCGCAGCGGAATTGGCTTGCCGTCTGGCATAACGAAAGTCAACTCTGCGGTATGATGGTTCGCGTCAATCATCGTGAACACGAAGCCCTTCAGGTATCCTCCCCGCGTGCTTCCAGCGACATCGAGAAAACTGAACTCGATCGTCTTTCCGTCCGGCGACATCTTCCCCTCCAAACGAGACCGATTCCCGGCATCACAATAATGGGTCGCGAGCAGACGATCCCCCTCCATGTAGAACATAGTGATCTCATGGTTCGGGGGGGACCCTCCGTCTGTATGACCCTCATGCAGAATTGCGGTGCCGCTGGATGCGGCGCGAATTGTGAAGTTGATCGATATGCCCATGATCGTGCCTTGCCACGAACCCGCCAAGGTCTTAAGTTTTTCAAAAGCCTTTTTGGCGTCAGACTGAGCGGCGCTGGTTTTTGGCGGCCCTTGGGCAATCGCGACCGCCGTCGCGGCAAAGAGTATGAATAGAATTGTAAGTTTACGCATAAGTTCTCCTCTTGAAGTTTTGTGTCGACGGCTATGGTAAGCGAAAGGCCGGCGTGGCCGTGTAAACTGTTCGTAAAGTGACCGCCGGTATGTAAAGACGAGGTAAAGTCTTAGACCCAATCGATGCCGATGACCAAAATTGAAAGCTATAATGCGAGCGATGTTCGATTGGGTCAGACGTGTCAGAAGAAATTGGCTGGTGGTGGCGTGCGTGGCGATCTTGCTGGTCACGGTGCTCGCCGGCTTGCTTCAATTTCGTGGGATCAATCGCATGAGCGACGCCGTCCGGCGGCAACGCCGCGGAGACGTGGAGAGAACGCTCCGGAACTTCCGCGGCGATTTCCGAGCTACTCTGCTGCAACCCCTGCCTTTCTTCCGGCCACCGCCGGACGAAAGAAACGATATCGCGCTCGAGTCTCATCTGGTGGAGAATACCAAACGATGGCACAGCAACTCTGACCGTCCGCAACTACTCGCCTCGATCAACATCGGCACGCAAAGCAAGGAGGGAGTCGTCTTCCGACGGCTGCAGACCGGCGAAGACCAATTCAAGAGTACAGACTGGCCCACCGAGTTTATGGGTTATCGCCGGGTGCTGGAGGTGCGGGAAAGCTCACCCGGCAACCTGAGCCCGCCTTTGTCGACCGGACCTATTCTTACGTACTTTCAAGGCACGGCGGTTTTGATATTTCCGATCGTTACGGGTGCCTCGCCTATACCGGAGTCGCAACGGTTCATGGGGTGGTGTTTTCTTGAATTTGATCGTGCGTATCTCCGTGAGCATCTTTTTCCCGAACTAGTGGCGCGGCATTTTGGTGGTGCGCGGACTCAGGCGGCAATCGTTGCCCGCTATCCCTTGAGCCTGATCTATGCCCTGGAGCCAACGGTGACGATCGAGTCGTTGGCACAGGTTGACGCGGGCATAGTCTTGCTGGACGCAAAACTTCCGCAGGATCTTCAAGTGACGCCACCGCCCCTGGCAGACCAACAACCGATCGTGTCGGGCTCGCCCGGGGTACCCCTTGCTGAGATCGCCGGCGGTCGAGGAGGCACCGGCACCGGCGCCTGGGTGTTGGTAGTGAAAAGCCAAGCCGGTTCATATGAAGAGCTGATCGAATATTGGCGCCAGCACGCCGTTGGCTTAAATTTCTGGATGCTCGTGCTGTTGGCCGGCACCTCAGTGATGTTGATATTGGCCACGGTGCGCGCGCGCCGTTTGGCGCAACAGCAGATGGAGTTCGTGGCGGGCGTTTCTCACGAATTGCGCACGCCGCTGACCGTCATTCAATCGACGAGCTACAATTTATCGCAGGGCACGATCCAGGACCCGAGCCGGGTGCAACAATACGGTGACGTGATTCAGCGTGAAGCGCGCCGGCTGATCAATCAGATCGAGCGAATGCTAAGCTTTGCGGGTATTCAATCGGGTCGTCGAGTTTATGACCCACAACCGACCAACGTGACTGAGATAGCCGCACGCTCTTTGGCGGAGTACGCCGTGCCTTTCGCAGAAGATGGCTGGCAAATCGAGCAGCGCTTTGCAGAAGATCTGCCTCTGGTGCTCACTGATGGTCCCGCGTTGGAAAGTTCACTGAAGAATTTGTTTGAGAACGCGCTGAAGTACGCAGCGCGAGGCAAGTGGTTGAGTGTAACTGCGTGTGGCGCTCAAGGCAGGAAGGGCAGGGAAGTGCAAATCACTGTTGCTGACCGCGGGCCCGGAATCGCGCCGAAGGATCTGCCGCATATCTTCGAACCTTTCTATCGCGGCCAGGGTGTGAGTGCGACGACTAGCGGCACGGGGCTGGGGCTGTGTCTCGTCGAGCGTAACCTGCGCGCGCTTGGCGGCAGCGTGACGGTGCAGTCAGCGCCAGGCGGCACATCGTTTACGTTGCATCTGCCGGTTTCCTGAGTGGGTACTGGTGCAGTTTGATTGTGGCACGCGCATCTTGCGCGTGATTTCACGGGCGGGACGCCCGTGCCACTTTTAGAGTGCACCCATGACAGACTCTATTGGACAGGATTAACAGAATGAACAAGATTGCCGAATTGAAGTCGATCACGTTTTTAACGGCATCTTGTAAATCATGTTAATCCTGTCTGAAGCTCTTGTTTGAGAGATCAGAACCCGAACCAAAGAACATGGCAAACAAGATCCTTCTGATTGAAGACGACTCAGGCATCACGATGGCCCTCGTTGACCTGCTCAACGCGGAAGACTATCGCGTTGAGACGGCGGCCGATGGCTTGACGGGTTTGGCGCGCGCCCGCGAAGGGAACTTCGACGTAATCATTCTGGATGTCATGCTGCCGGGCAAAAACGGCTTTGATGTATGCCGCGATCTGCGGCAACGAAATGTCACGACGCCGATTCTGATGCTGACGGCGCGTGGCCAGGTAATCGACAAAGTCCTGGGCCTGAAGTTGGGCGCGGATGACTATCTTTGCAAACCATTCGAGCCGCTCGAGCTGCTGGCGCGGTTGGAAGCGTTGCTGCGGCGCAGCCAGACCACGGCGAGCGCAGCCGAGCCGCTCGACGCGTTTAGCTTTGGTTCTGTCGTTGTAAACTTTCGCAGCACCGAGGTGTTTAGCCACGGTAAGCAGGTCGAACTCTCCGCGCGCGAGTTTCACCTGCTGCGCTACTTTATCGTCCAGCGCGGCGCTACGCTTTCGCGCGATGAATTGCTGCGCGAGGTTTGGGGCTATGAAACCGGAATGCTGACCCGCACCGTTGACGTTCACGTGGGCTGGTTGCGACAGAAGCTGGAAGACGACGCGAAGGAGCCGCGGCATTTTCTCACCATGCGCGGCCACGGCTATAAGTTTGTGGTGTAGCGTGCTGCCGGGCAGGAATTCAGCCGTCCACTTCACGGACGACCGGCCCTCGCGCTCCATCCCCAGCCCGGATACAGCGGGACTCACTACTATCACTCATCCCCTTGCGGCTGATCACTCTATTTTTTTGGCAAAGCCGTCGGAGCGCGTTTATGCCAATCCGTAGCCTGCTCAAAAACATGAGCGAACGCCAACACTCTTCCCTCGCCAAAGCGTGGTCCGGCGATTTGTAAACCGATTGGCAGTCCGGCCTTCGTGAAACCACATGGAATCGAAATTGTCGGCAATCCGTAAGCATTGAAGGGCCGAGTATTGCGCAGCCATATCTCGCCTGCCGGGTTGGGCGACATATTCGAGGCTTCTTCGATCGTTATCGGGGGTACGGGAGTGGTCGGTGTTATCAACAAATCGACTTCCGTAAACACATCGCTGATTGTGCGTCGCACGCGTTCAAGCGCGAAACGATCCGCAACGTAGGAAGCGGTGTCTGCATTCGCTGCCTGGGCCAGTCGTTCTCGCATCCATGGGCGATACAACTCAGGGGAGTTGGCATAGTAGTTCGTATGAACGGCGTAAACTTCGGGCGCCTGCACCGCAGTTGGCACTGAAGGAAGATCGACTTCTATGACTTCCAAAGACGAGGCCCTCCCTGACGGTCGGGCTTCTGACACCGCTGACATTTTGCGAATGACTTCTATGGCTTCGTTTATTGCCAGTTCAATGTCCGCATCGAGATCTTCAAAGAATGGCTGACGCGCCAGGCCAATTCGCAAGCCACGGCGGAAGTCTGTCTTGCTGCTCAAAGCGTTCGCGTACTGTTCAATGGGCCAATCGACGCAGGTAGGATCCAAAGCGTCGTAGCCGGCAATCGCTTCCAGCATGAGGGCCGCGTCCCTGACGTTACGACAGATCGGTCCGACGTGATCCAGCGACCATGAAAGAGGAAAGACTCCGCGAGTACTCACGCGCCCGTAGGTTGGCTTGAGACCTACCACACCGCAAAAAGCCGCCGGCTCGCGAATCGAGCCACCCGTGTCAGAGCCGATCGCCCCAAAACACATACCTGCTGCCACCGCGGCCGCAGATCCACCCGAAGAACCTCCGGCGATATGTTTGGGGTTCCAGGGATTGTGCACCGCGCCGAAGTGGCTCGATGCCGAGGTCCCTCCGTAAGCAAACTCCTGCAGGTTCTGTTTACCCAGCAGCACTGCGCCCGCGCGCTTCAGGCGTTGCACCACATACGCATCTTCCGTGGGCACCTGGTCCGCGAATAGAGCGCTGCCGCAAGTAGTGCGAACCCCGGCCGTGTCGATCAGGTCCTTCAAACCGATCGGAATGCCGTGCAGTGGACCGCGCCACTGGCCGCGCTGAATCTCGTCTTCGGCCACGCGCGCTCCGGCCATCGCACCCTCTCGGGTGACGGTGATGAAAGCGTTGAGCACTGGGTTAAGACGCTCGATGCGATCCAGACAGGCGGCAGTGAGATCCACCGGTGAGATCTTTTTTTGGCGCAGCAACTCAGCCGCTTCGCTGATACTGAGGTCAATCATTCGGTTGTTTTAGGTTTGGTTTGAATGTTTTGCAAGCCTAACCTGCGTCACGCACCCGCTCGGAGTGGGCGGGCTCAAAGACACAATGCCGTAGGCGGCAGGCATGAGGCAGGTGCTCCGGCGCGGTTGTCACGCGCGCGTCCCCGAAGGGGACGAATTCAATAGCCGGTGGCAACGCCACCGGACCGCATAACTATTCGACCCTGAAAGGGTCGGATTCAATTTCGCGTTCAGCCTGAAAACAAATAATCTTAATTGGCGATCCGTGGGCGGTACCCACGACTATTGAATTTCACGCTTTCAGCGTGAAACAAACAAATCAATTCCACAAATAACGCTCGTCATAAGCGATGCTGTATTCCTCAAGAAAGTCGATTAGCTCTTCCTTGAACGTTCGCTTTCGATGGTGTTCTTTCTGACCAGCAATGTATTTCTTCAGTTCGGGAATATCTGATTTGCCAATCGAGAACGCTCCATATCCATCCTGCCAATGAAAATTTCGGAATTGGTTTCCCTTCGTCTTAATCCATGCCGAGCTGTCTTTCTTTACATCCTTCATCAGCGAACTGAGCGACACATTCTTCGATTGCGAAACGAGTAGGTGAACGTGATCAGCGGTCCCACCAGCATCGAGTAGACGCGATTCTTGATTCTTCAGAATTCCTCCTATGTAAGCAAACAACTCGGGTTCAATTTCAGGTGCGATGAGCGGTTCGCGATTCTTGGTGGAGAAGATTACATGCACCATGAGGCTGACAAGAGTCTGGGCCATGGTCGATCCTTTCTTATTCGACCCTTGCAGGGTCGGGATGGTGGTGATTCTAGACCGTGGGCGGTGCCCACGGCTATTTAATGTCACGCCTTCAGCGTGAAAACCAACCCAGACTTCGTGCGTGAAAAACCAGCCTTCGTGCTATATTTCTTTCGTTCCCGCTCGGGTTATCCGTTCTGTTTCCTTCGATTGGGCCTCGATCCAAGCTCCACGATCACAGCCCCGTCCTTCGCTCCAACTCTTCAGGGTACCTGGCCCCTTGCACTTCGATCTTGGCAGCGGCGCTATCGATCTCATGTAGATCGTCGGAGGTAAGTTCGACTGAAAGTGCGCCGATGTTCTCTTCCAGGCGATTCAATTTCGTTGTGCCGGGGATCGGAACAATCCAGGGCTTCTGGGCCAGCAGCCAGGCGAGCGCAATTTGAGCAGGTGTCGCATTCTTGCGGTCTGCGATTTGGCGAAGCAGATCAACCAGGGCCTGGTTCGCTTGTCGAGCTTCGGGCGTAAAGCGAGGAACGATATTGCGGAAATCGGACTTGTCGAAGGTCGTGTTCTCGTCGATCTTTCCCGTCAGGAAGCCCCTCCCCAAAGGACTAAACGGAACGAAGCCGATGCCCAGTTCCTCACACGCCGGCAACGCTTCCTGTTCAGGCTTTCTCCACCAAATCGAATATTCGCTTTGCAGTGCCGTGACCGGCTGGACGGCATGCGCGCGACGAAGAGTTTGCACCCCTGCTTCAGAAAGTCCGAAGTGCCTGACCTTACCTTCCTGAATCAGATCCTTCACCGCCCCCGCCACGTCTTCGATGGGCACGTCTGGATCGACTCGATGTTGATAGAAGAGATCGATGTGATCGGTCTTCAGTCGCTTGAGCGATGCTTCGGCAACCTGCTTGATGTGCTCGGGCCGGCTATCCGTGCCGCTCTGCTTGTCGCCCTCGAAAGTGAAGCCGAACTTGGTCGCGATCACAACTTGATCACGCACGGGTGCGAGCGCTTCGCCCAGGAGTTCTTCGTTTTTAAACGGGCCATAAGCTTCGGCGGAATCGAAGAATGTAATGCCGCGTTCGACGGCCGTTCGAAGCAGCGAGATTGCCTCCTGCTTATCCGTGGCCGGACCGTAACCAAAGCTAAGACCCATACAGCCAAGACCGAGAGCCGATACTTCCAGGTTACTTTTTCCGAGTTTTCGTTTTTGCATTCTTTTCTCCTCAAGCGTGTCGTTACTGAAGTTCGCGATAAGCGCGCGGCATTATCGTCATTTATTTTCAGTCCCGTAGGGACAAAGTGTTTATAGCCTCAGAGTCGCCATAGACTTGAAAGCTCCGCAGGAGCGAAACGTCCGGTTAAGTGGAACACATTACGCTCCTTCGGAGCTGGGGTTCTCATTTTGGCAACATGATCTATAAACATTTGACCGCTCTGCGGCCCGGACACGGTTTCTGAAACGTCACAGTTCATCGACCTTATTCCTCCACCCGATTGTCCCTCATACCTCACTCGCCAGCGACGCGTTGTCGATCACAAAGCGGTACCTGACGTCGCTCTTCTCCATGCGGTCGTATGCCTCGTCGATCTTCTGGATCGGGATCATCTCTATATCCGCGACGATTCCGTTCGCCGCACAGAAGTCGAGCATCTCCTGGGTCTCCGCGATGCCGCCAATCAGCGAGCCGGCGATCGATCGGCGCTTGAGGATTAGGCCCATGATGCCGGGCGAAGGGTGGGGACTCTCAGGGGCGCCGACCAGCGTCAATGTCCCGTCAAGCTTCAGAAGATTGATGTAAGCGTCGAGGTTGTGACTTGCCGCCACCGTGTCGAGAATGAAGTCGAAGCTGTTTGCGTGCGCCTCCATCTCGTCGGCGTTTCGCGACACGATCACTTCGTCGGCGCCAAGCGCCTTAGCGTCCTCGCGCTTGCTCTCGGATGTCGTGAAGGCGACGGTGTGCGCACCCATTGCGTGCGCGAGCTTCACACCCATGTGGCCGAGCCCGCCAATGCCGACGATGCCCACCTTCTTGCCGGGACCCGCCTTCCAATGGCGCAGCGGCGAATAGGTCGTGATGCCTGCGCAGAGAAGCGGCGCGACCGCCGCGAGCTGTTCGGCGGGGTGTGTGATCTTGAGCACGAACTTTTCATCAACGACGATTTGCTGCGAGTAACCACCCACCGTGTGGCCGGGAGGTTCATCGACCGGGCTGTTGTAGGTGCCGGTAAAGCCGTTCTCGCAATACTGCTCCAAATCTTCGGCACACGATGGGCAATGCCGGCAACTGTTCACCATGCAGCCGACGCCCACCGTGTCCCCGACCTTGAACCCGTTGACCTCGTCGCCAATAGCAGTTACGTGGCCCGCGATCTCGTGGCCCGGAACGCACGGATAAAGCGTGCCCTCCCACTCTGAGCGGACCGTATGCAGATCCGAATGACAGACGCCGCAATATGCGATTTCGATTTGAACGTCGCGCGAACGAGGTTGACGACGCTCGATGTCCAAGGGCTCGAGCGGCTTATCAGCAGCATAGGCCCCATAAGCTTTCACGATCATTTCTGAAGTCTCCTTAATCTAACTACCTGGCACTTTTAAGTTCGAGGGTATCTTACGTCGTTCGACGCCGGCCGTCGCTCGAAACGCAGAAGGACGACACCAGCATGCCCGTGAATCGTCTCAGAACGGTGCTGGATTCCTACTGAAAGGATGGGTTTTTCTGAATTGCAGTTGAGCGGCATCTCCTTCTCCCACTGGGAGTGTATAGACCTGAGAGAAGGGCTGGGGGATGAGGAAGTCCTCCCATTAACCCGAGCCACTTTGGCAAAGCGCTTCCACAGAAACCGGCCAGGACCGTTATGCACCCGCCAGGTAAGAGTCTAGAATAGCTTCATTCCCTCTTTCACATTTCGAGTTGCAGGAGTCGGATAAATGCGCGTGTCATTCGCTGGGTTGGTTACGTTGCTCTTCGCGGCCTCGCTTGTTGCCCAACAGGTTTACGAACCCGGCGATATACAACGCGTGCTCCTCGTCGAGGGAACTCAATCAGTTCAGATGAAAGACAATGTCGCTTCGCGGAAGGGCAGTTGGAATGTAGTAATCAGCAAGCAGGTCTATGTATTTAAAGGTCCCAGGGCGGGCCTGCGAACGAAAACAAAACTTCCTGAACTTCAGTTCGATACAGATCCGGCCTTTGACGACCCAGTCTACCTTTTCAGATTTGATGTTCGTTCTGATCGGAGAGAAATCAGAGTTGCCAGGGGCTCTGGAGGTTTGACCCTGATGTCCTTACCGGAGGACCATCTCGTACAGACGGCGGTGGAAGAAATCGGGAAAGGAACGGGGACAAAGCGTTACCGGTTGAAGCCAACGGCGCCGCTTAAGCCGGGTGAATATTGTTTGAGTCGAAGGATGTCGAGCTGCTATGACTTTGGAGTGGATTAGCTGGGGTTCTTATCGCCCTCTCCTGCTGTTGGGGTAACCTGCAAGAGAACCCGGTCGCTACCGCTGCCGCTACTGACTTCATGCCTCGGTCGGGCTCGCTTGCGCCCAGACCTCTCCGCTTTCATGTTCTGCGTAATCTGCGAAACCCGCGGACGTCTATCACGCCGACAAAGCTAACGGACTTTCAAAGCAGAGCCGAATGTCGTCGGCTTCGACTGTGTCGCGCTCAAGCAGCAGCTCGACCAGTCGCGCGATTGAATCCTGCTCGGAAGTTACGACCTCACGCGCTCTTACGAGTTGGGCGTTGATTATCTGATTGGCGGCCTCGTCGGCTCGATCCAAAAGATTCTGACTTTGAAAATCGGACTGGGATTCGCCGAGATAGATCGGGCCCAGAGGGCTCATGCCGAATTCGCCGACCATCTTGCGCGCGATTTCAACTGCCCGCTCGATGTCGTTCGACGCTCCGGCAGTCATTGTGTCCAGCACCACCTGTTCGGCCGCGCGTCCCCCCAGCAACACAGCAATCTGATCTTCCAGATACTCGCGCTTCTTCATGAAGCGATCGCGCTCGGGCAAAGACTGTGTAACTCCAAGAGCGCGTCCGCGTGGCAGGATCGAAACTTTATGAATCGGGTCGCCATTCTTCACCGCTAATCCCACCGCGACGTGTCCGGCTTCGTGCACGGCCGTCGCATAGCGCTCGTCTTCGTCCATCATAAAGCCCAGACGCTCGGCGCCCATCAGGATGCGGTCGCGGGCGTACTCGATATGTTTACGGGCGACGGATTCCGTGTTGTCGCGCGTGGCCGCGATGGCCGCTTCGTTTAGAAGGTTCGCCAGATCGGCCCCGGAAAAACCGGGCGTGCCGCGCGCTATCCAATTGAGATCGAGTTCATGATCGAGCGGGATGTGGCGCGCGTGCACTTTTAGAATTGCTTCGCGACCTCGCATGTCAGCGAGATTGACCATGATTTCGCGGTCGAATCGTCCGGGGCGAGTCAGAGCCTGATCGAGCACATCCGGACGATTAGTCGATCCGATGACGACAATGCTGCATGACTGATCGAAGCCGTCCATCTCTATCAACAACTGATTCAGTGTCTGGTCCTGGTCGGCAGATCCCGAATCGTTAGCCCGGCCGCGTTGCCGACCCAACGCATCAATCTCGTCGATGAAAATAATGCACGGCGAAAGCTTTCGAGCGCGCGCGAAAAGCCGCCGCACACGCGCCGCACCGACACCCGCAAATTTCTCCTGGAAACTAGAACCGGCTACTGACAGAAACGGAACGCCTGCTTCACCGGCTGCTGCTCGAGCGAGCAGAGTCTTGCCCGTGCCCGGCGGTCCAAACAGGAGAATGCCGCGCGGCGCGCGTCCACCAAGCCGGCCAAAGCGAAGCGGGTCGCGGAGAAATTCGATCGTCTCGGATAGTTCGGTCTTTGCTTCGTCAACACCGGCGACGTCGGCGAAGGTCGCGCCTTGCTTGCCACTGTGATCGGCGAGACTGAAGCTGCCGCCGCGGCCATTAACGGTGGCGTGTACTCGCCAGCCGACCAGCCCGAGCAAGAGGCAAACCAGCACCGGCCACGAATAGATGAACGCAGTGGCGGCGAGACTCGGTTGCGTCGAAGCGAACTCAACGGGCACGCGGTTCTTTCGGAACAGTTCAACGATCGTTTGCCGGAAAGAGTCGCCGGCTACGGTAGCCTGAAACATCGTGCCGTCGGCGCGCTTTACGATCACGGAGTCGTTCTCGATAACTACAGACGCGGCCGAACCGCTTTCCGCGATCGCATAGGCTTCGGAATAATTTATTGTTTGAACGGGCGACGCAGTGCGGCGATAACGTAGGACTGAGACTGAACCTGCTATCAGTACCGTTGCGATTATGGAAAGGAGAATCAAGGTCGTTCGTTGTGAACGACCGGCAAACTTCTTAATGCTAAAAGCCATAAAACCTTCCAGGGGACATGCTGCAAGCTTCGACACTTGCGGCGAGCATTATTCAAAATCAAGGATTGAGAGCGAAGGCGTGTCGGGGGAACGATACAACGCAAAACCCTGTGAGCTATCAAGAAACGCGCTTGCCGTGCGACAAGCACTGCCAATTTAGCAATCCTGGGCAATGAAAGTCCAGCGAATTCAGTGCGACGGACTTTATTGGCGATGAGGGTCAGTACCGGCTTTCACCGCCGGGAGCGCAGACATCCTGTCTGCAGAGCAGTAGAGACCGGGTAACAACCCTGAATCCGTTTAGCATACATTTGACCCAGTCGCTACCGCTCCTTGGTACTGACTTCATGACGCGCTTACTGGCGCATGAGATCGAGACTGTTCGACAGACCGAGATGCCGGAGCGAGTTCGGCATCCGCGTCGGGAGTGAACCGAATAATCATCTGCGTTATCGCGACTTCATGAATTCAGCTTTGATCTCGTCCCATGTGCGGCCTTGTCGGGATTAATTCTGACCGACTCCAGCCGTCGCGGCCGGTCAACTGAATCGTTAGGGTTTTGTGTTCGCTACATGTTGGTTCTACCGTAGGAGTTCATGTGCCAAAATATGAAGAGGAGATAAACCATGGTTACAGTAGCATTGCTCGTTCGGCTGGAGGCCAAACCCGGAAAAGAAGCAGAGGTTGAGAGTTTCCTTAACAGCGGCCTGGCACTGGTCCAGGAAGAACCCGAAACCACAGCCTGGTTTGCAATCCGCTTCGGTCCGTCAACCTTTGGCATCTTCGACGCATTCCCGGATGATTCCGGGCGCCAGGCCCACCTCTCCGGCAAAGTGGCCGCGGCGTTGATGGAGAAAGCATCGGATCTTTTCGCGGAAGCGCCCGCTATTGAGAAGGTCAATGTCCTCGCCGCAAAACTTCCCGAGGGCAGTTGATCCCGCCGGCACCAAGGCAAGGTTTTACCTCCCTCTCCACTGGGAGAGGGTTGGTGTGAGGGGCTTACGGATGCTTGACCGCAATCGATATTTTGGTCGTTGAATACTCGGGCCCCGGGATCACATAGAAAATAGATGCGCTCTCACAAAGCCTCATCCTTCTCCCAGGGGAGAAGGGAGCAGAAACCTTGATCCTGGCAATATTAGATCTGAAAAGCGGTTGCCGCTTAGGACCCCTCACAAGTCGCGCACTCCACAGGCAAAGGCCGCAAGTTAACAACTTGCGCTACATCTTGCGCTACATAAGGCTTCAAGTTTCTTCCTTCCGGTGTTAATAATCTCTTCCGGGGTGCGTTTAATGAGCGGAAAGGATTTTCAGAAGGAAGCTATGCTGGTCGCCGTCAAACCGCTCAACACTGCAGATTTCACCGGCTCGGAAGACCGTCAGCCCGCAGTCCTGCACCAACTCTCTTCCGCAGATTCAGACAGCCTGGAAGACCTTTTTCAAAAGCATCATGACCGCGTCTTTCGCACCGCATACCGGGTGACCGGGAGCGCCGCGGATGCCGAGGATGTGCTGCAGACTGTTTTCTTGCGCGTTGCGCGCGGTCAGGAATCCGCCGCCGCGGTGGAAAATTCGCAGGCTTATTTTGCTCGCGCCGCCATTAATGCGTCGCTGGATCTGCTGCGCAGCCGCAAGCGTTCGAAAGCGATCGCCATGGACGACGTCGAGGACCGCGCGAGTGTAGCGGCTTTCGTTTCAAAGCATGATCCGGCCAAGCATCAGGAAGATCGAGAGCTGAGAGAGTTGCTGACTGAAGCTCTGGCCAGGCTCGGCGGAACCGCGGCGCAGATGTTTGCTCTGCGTTATTTCGAAGGATTTGGTAACGCTGAAATCGCCGGCATCATGAAAACGTCGCCGCTGGTGGTGGGCGTCACGCTGCATCGCGCCCGCGCGCGTTTGCGAAAAGAGATTGGACGGTATTTACGTCATCAGGACTGAATCGTTTAGCGGCTGGCTACCGCCCGCCGAAGTTGATGGAAAGAGTGGCGGGCAGTGGCCCGCCTCTAAACGGAAGATAATATTTTTGGAATCATCCCGGGAGTAAGGTTATGAAAAACAAGGAACTCGATAACATTCTGGATCAGGTTACGGCAGGCATTCGCGACGAACAGGTCGACGACGCAAAGGTGAGCGTCGCGACTGAGAGGGTTTGGGCGCGGGTGTCGATGGATGCGCGCAGGATGCGCGCGGACCGCCCGCAGGATGCGGGCGCTCCGATAGTGGGCGCTCCTGCGGCGAGCGCGCAGGCGGAACACATTGAAGGGTGCGCTGATTTTCAGACGCTCATTCCATCTTATCTGGGCGGCAAGCTTTCCGAAGCGCGCGCTCTCCTGCTGGTTGATCACACACACGAATGCATACCGTGCCGGAAGGCTTTAAAGCAGGCGCGCGAATCTCGCGTCGGCGTGACCTCGGCGCGTCCGCAAAAGCGCAAGAGCGCCACGTACAGTCTGCGTCCGGTCGTCATGCGTTGGGGCATCGCGGCTGCTTTGTTGATTGGCCTGGGATTAATCGCGCTGCCTTTGATTCAACGTTACCTGCCGCTCGGTTCCTTTGAGGCCACGGTGCAGGCGGCGGATGGTCCGGTCTATGCCGTTACCGATACGCAAACGCGGGCGCTGAATTCGGGTGAGAAGATCCATCGGGGCGACACGATTCGCACGGCCAAAGATGCCCATGCGGTCGTTCGTCTTGGCGATGGCTCTTTGATCGAGATGAAGGATCGGTCTGAGTTTTCGATCAACCAGACACTGCGGGGCACTACGCTTCACCTGGATCGCGGCAGCGTTATTGTCGAAGCAGCCAAACAGAAGGGCAACTTTTTTGTCGAGACAGGCGATTCTCTGGTCTCAGTTACGGGAACTACTTTCGCCGTCAATTCCGGCACCAAGGGTTCGCGCGTCAGCGTGATTGAGGGTGAAGTCCACCTTGATCGTTCAGGGGAAGATCGGGTCCTGCGCGCGGGTGAACAAGCCACCACTAACGCTTCAATCGAAACTATTCCGGTCAAAGATGAAATTGCCTGGAGCCGCAATGCCGCGCGTTATGCACGGGCGCTCGAGGGCCTGACTGCGCTCCAGAAAGAACTCAACGCCGTAGCCAGGCCGGGCGTGCGACACTCGACGCGGCTGCTCGACATGATGCCGGAAGATACCGTCCTTTATGCGGCGCTGCCGAATTTGAGCGCCACGATTGCCGAATCAAACCGCATCATTGAAGAGCGGATTCAACAGAACCCCGCGCTTAAGGACTGGTTCGCAAATCGACAAGGTGCGAGAGGTCCGGACATGAGCCAAACGATCTCGACGATCAAGGATTTCGGCGACCAACTTGGTGAGGAGATTGCCGCGGGCGCGGGCGTTAGCGCCACAAGCGATCCGGTCGCGCCGATCGTCCTGGCTGAGCTCAAGAACCCCGCGGGCTTCCGAGCGTTCTTTGACGCTGAAGTGCAAAAGCTGACTAGCCAGGGCAAGACGCCGCCGGTTCAATGGGTTGAAGATCCGAAGACAGCACAGCCCGCGGCGACCGACAAAGCCGGCAACAAACAAGTGTATCTCTGGATTGCCGGTGACATCCTGGTAGCTTCTCCGAATCTCGCGCAGTTGCAAGCCATTGCCAACGGAGCGCAGGCGAACAGTTTCACTGCGACGCCTTTCCATGAACGGATTGCCTCGGTCTATCGCGAAGGCGCGGGACTGGTAATCGCAGCCGATCTGGAAAAGATCATTGCTCACACCCGGGGCGTGCGTCGCCTGGCCGTGGGTGATAAGCATGAAGAGGCTCTGAATGAACTCGGCGTCTTTAACATGAAGTCATTTGTCCTGGATCAAAAGGACAGCGAGGGTAAGACCAACACGCGCGCAGTGCTTTCTTATACTGAAGCCAATCATGGCGTGACTTCATGGCTGGCGCCGCCGGCGCCGATGGGTTCGCTTGAATACATCTCTCCGGATGCCAACCTGGTGGGCGGCTTTGTAGTCAAGAACCCGACGGCCCTGGTCGACGACCTGCTCGGCGTGCTGAACCGGGTCAGTCCTGATCTGAATAAGAAGCTGACTGACTTACAGAACGATCACGGATTGGATCTGCGCAAAGACTTTGCCGCGCCGCTGGGCGGCGAGTATGCCTTCGCGATTGACGGACCGATCCTGCCAACGCCTTCGTGGAAGCTCGTATTCGAAGTAAACGATCCCGCGCACCTGCAACAAGCCTTCGAGCATGTCGTCGAAGAAGTGAACAAGCAGATGGCAAAGGAAGGGAAAGCCGGATTGGGTTGGGACCGCACCGACGCGGGCGGCCATACCTACTACACGCTGCGCTCGAAGGATTTCGGCGTCGAGGTCAATTACGTTTTCGCTAACGGTTACCTGATCGCCGGACCGACACGCGCGATGGTCGAGCAGTCTTTGAAGTATCACGATTCAAACGTGAATCTCGCCCATTCGGCCAGGTTTGTCGCGGGACTGCCGCCCGACGGCAACACGAATTTCTCGGCTCTCGTCTATCACAATCTGGCGCCGCTGGTGCAGCCTTTCGCGAACCGAATTCCGAACGCAAAGTCTGAAGAACAGCAAAAGGCGATCGCTAACATGGCCGCAAATCTGCAGCCGACGCTGGCCTATGCTTACGCCTTTGGTGATCGGATCGAGTTTGCTTCGAACACCGAAGGCGGGCCGTTTGGCTTGAGCCCGGCAACGCTTTTGGGAATGCCGAACGCGTTTGAGCTGCAACACATTCTCGATATGGGAATGGGTGGAAAGAAGTAACCTTGGGAGCGCGGACGGCCCGTCCGCAAACGTTCGAAAACGCCTAGCGCGTTTCGCACGAGGGCGGACGAGCCGTCCGTGCTCCCGGCATTAACGCGAATGTTTCTACGTGGATCACCTCCCGGTGGTTAACACTCCGGGAGTCGTGCACGTCACTACTCGTGAATAGGAATCGAGATCGCGCCATTTAGGTCAGTACCACCTGCGTGAGCGGGTGGATCCAGGAAGCCGACTGAGTGGGTCTCTGGCTCACCCGCTAATGCAGGTGGTACTGACCCCACGCTTATCAGCAACCTAAAGGCTGAACTCTGAACCAGACTACCGACAGGATTGAGAGGAGAAACGAGGCTCATGAAATTTAGCAACATAAGTGGAGCAGGTAATATTGGTTCGACCGCGGATCGCAGACTCCTGGTCAATGGCTTGACTCTGATTGGGCTGGGGATCTCGGTTTTATTTCTGAACTCATGGGACAGTCTTTTCGTAAGAACAGCGATTGGCTTATTCTGGGGAACGTTCTTTTTGATCTCGAACTGGTCCGGTCTCGTTCCGACACTCCGTGGACTCAGACACAAGCTCAGACAGCATGACACACAACGGCGCCGCAACAGTTTCAGATCCTCAACCTAACGGCGACCTGCCCGGCGTTATTACTCTCGATGGTTTGTCAGTAAGTTTTGGCAGCCGACCCATTCTCAAGAACCTGAATGGAGAGCTGCGTGGACGATCCATCGGCCTGCTGGGACCGAATGGCGCCGGCAAGACCACTCTAATTCACACCCTGCTCGGATTTCATCCGCCAACTTCAGGCACCGCGCGCATTTTCGGCAGTGACATCCGCGCCGAAGCAAATCAAATCAAATCCCTGATCGGATATATGCCCGAGCGCGATTCCTTCATCGCGAAGATGTCTTGTATTCACTTTGTGCGGTTCATGGCGGAACTCTCCGGCTTGCCGCCGGCCGCCGCGCTCGAGCGCGCGCATGAAGCTCTCTTCTTTGTCGGACTGGGCGAGGCCCGCTATCGAAATCTCGACACTTACTCGCTGGGTATGAAACAGCTGGCCAAGCTGGCGCAGGCCATCGTTCATGGCCCGAAGTTGATCTTTCTTGACGAGCCGACCAACGGTCTGGATCCTCCCGCGCGCCAGCGAATGATCAAAATGATTCGTGAGATTCGTGACAGCGGCCAGGCCAATATCGTGCTCTCGTCGCACCTGCTGCGCGACGTCGAGGAGTGCTGCGAAGAGATTCTTATTTTGAAAGACGGCCGGCTGGTCGTTTACTGCAACCTGGAAGAAGAGCGAAAAGCCAACAAGAAATTCCTGATGCTGGAAATGCGCGGCGAGTTGAAGGAGTTTGTCGCGGCCGTTGACGCGCTGGGCTGCGAGAGTGCGATGACCGGCGATCGTCGTTTGAAAATTATTCTTCAGGGCGGAGCTGAGATTCGCGATCTATATCGACTGGCGGGAGAAAGTAAAGTTCAGATTCGGCGGCTCGCATTCAAACGCGATTCGCTGGAAGACATTTTTTTGAAAGCGATGGAGAACGGTGGAGACGCGGGACAGTCGGGCCTCTAAACTGACGCGAGGAGATTGAGACTAGTGCTCTAGTTTCGTTTTCCGGTAGACGATGACGATCCACGAAACCACACGAAACTGAACGAACACACCTTTTCCGCTTAGCGAGTTTCGTGGATCGTTTTAATTTTTTCAAACAGGACACCCGGGATTTTAGGCTGAAGGCGATGGAGATCGATCATGGCGGTGCTTGAGCGCTCTTACAAACGATTTCAGGGTCCGCTGTCTCCGGAATGGAGCCGTTTTCTGATCATTCCGCGGCATGCGTTTCGCCACGTCTTTCGTTCGAAATTGTTTACGGGCTTGTTTGCCCTCTCGTTCATCTGGCCGCTGGTGTGCGCGATCCTGATTTATCTTCATTACAACTTTGACGCGCTGGCAATTTGGCGCATAGACGTTCGCAATCTCCTGCTCATCGACGCATCGTTTTTTGAGAAATGGGTACTCGCCCCGCAGGCTTATATCGGTTTCTTTCTCGCTATGCTGGTTGGTCCGCAACAGGTTTCGCGCGACCTCAGCAACAATGCTCTGCCGCTTTACTTGTGCCGGCCGCTTACTCGTAGCGAATATGTTCTGGGCAAAATGTCGGTCATCGTCATTCTGGTTTCCGCGGTGACGTGGATCCCCGGGCTGCTGCTTTTTCTGTTGCAGAGCTATCTGGAAGGGTGGTCCTGGTTTGCGGCCAACATCTCGATCGCCAGCGCGATTCTTCTCGCGAGTCTGGCCTTGATTATCTTGCTGGCTTTAATGTCCCAGGCGATCTCGGCCTGGGTGAAGTGGCTGGTGGCAGCGCGCGCTGCTTTGCTGGCGGCCTTTTTTATTCCCTCAGCCTTTGCGGCGGTTCTTAACGAAATCTTTCAGACCCATTGGGGCCACATCTTCGATTTGCGCGCGTTGATTGGCAACGTGTGGTCCGGATTGTTTGGAACCTTTGTGCGTCAGGCCGTGGAAGATCGGCAATATCGCAACGGTCGCATTGTGGATATAGCCTTTCGCACAGAGCCGCCTCTGTGGGCTTCATGGTTCATGCTGTTGCTGATTTGCGCGCTGTGTCTGTGGCTGTTGTCGCGCAAGGTGAGAGCGTACGAGGTGGTGAAGTGAGCGCTGCTTCGGAACACACGATCGTCTTCGACAATGTCTCGAAGTTTTACGGCGAGATACTCGGGGTCAATCGCGTCAACCTCTCGATCCCACTCGGCATTACCAGCCTGGTTGGTCCCAACGGGGCAGGGAAGACGACCCTGATGAACCTGATGACGGGACTGCTACAGCCGTCAAGGGGCCAGGTGACAGTGCTGGGCGTCCCCACGGACCAGCCGGAACAGCTGTTTCGCAAGGTAGGCTATTGCTCGCAGTTCGACTCCTTCCCGCGCAACATGACGGGCCGTGAATTCATAAGTTCCTTTCTCAGGGTCTCAGGATTTGCTCGTGCGCGGGCCGCCGATCTTACTGAAGCTGCACTCGATCGGGTTGATTTACTGCCGGCGGCGGATCGAAAAGTAGGCGCGTACAGTAAAGGCATGCGGCAGCGAGTGCGTCTGGCACAGTCGATTGCCCACCAGCCCTCGGTCCTGATTTTGGATGAGCCTCTTAACGGGCTCGATCCGATGGTGCGGGCGGAAACTATTGCCTTGTTCAGACAGCTTGCGGTCGATGGGCTGCACCTGATTCTCTCCAGTCACATTCTGCACGAGGTCGACATGATGTCCGATCGCGTGGTGCTGCTTAACAACGGCTATGTGGTCGCCGAGGGCGGAGTCCACAGCGTGCGCGATGAAATGGATGTCGAGCATCCGATGCAGATCCTGATTCGTTGCGACCAGCCCGCGTTGCTGGCGGCGCGCATGTTTCAAAACGACGAGCTGGTCGAAGCGCGCGTTCACGACGATCGTCATGGCTTGTTTATCAAGACGCGCAACCCGGATCGGTTTTATCTACTGCTCAACGAAGTAGTCGCCACCGGCGAGGTCGAGGTGGAATCAATCACGCCGGTCGACGACGACCTGAGCGCGGTTTACGAATATCTTATCGGAGCACAGTAGCGTGGCACAGACTTCAGTCTGTGAATAGACCTGGCAGAAGAAGAATCACAGACTAAAGTCTGTGCCACTAAATCATTATGAGTTCAATCGCCGAAACAATTCAGAGTGAGCCAGCCGCCGCCCTCGGTTCTTCGTGGTCGCTTTGGCTGCGGCAGATTGGCGCCATCATGCGCCTCGAAGTGAAGCGGAATTTTTTCGGCAAGCGGGCCGTGCTGATTTACCTGATGGCTCTAATGCCGATGGGCCTGCTCACTTTGATCGCGGTCGTGAAGCCGAATGATCGCGACTGGGTCGACTTTGCGCATTACCCGCAACTGTTCTCAGTGATTTATAACGTGCTGATTCTTCGGACGGTGATTTTTTTCGGCTGTGCCTGGATCTTCATGAACCTGTTCCGCGGCGAGATCGTCGATCGCAGCCTGCACTACTATTTTCTTTCCGCGGTGCGTCGTGAGGTCCTGCTCGCCGGCAAGTACTTGTCGGGTTTGGTGACAGCTGTAGTTTTGTTCTCCATCGTCACTGTGCTCTCGATGTTCTTGACCTTCTTTCCGCATTTCTTTTCCGCCAGCGTTCGGTTCTTTCTGGATGGCGCAGGCATTGGACAGTTGTTTAGCTACCTGGTAATCACGATGCTGGCGTGCGTGGGCTATGGCGCATTCTTTTTAGTGGTCGGCTTATTTTTTCGCAACCCCATAATCCCTGCCCTGGTGCTTTACGGGTGGGAATGGATCAACTTCCTGCTGCCGCCGCTGTTGAAAAAGATCAGCGTGATTCATTACCTGAATTCTTTGGTGCCGGTGCCTTTGTCCGAAGGTCCATTCGCGGTAGTAGCAGAACCGACTCCGGCCTGGATTTCAATTCCAGGGTTGCTGATCGTCACCGTGCTGGTTTTGATTATTGCAGGACGGCGCATCCGGCGAATGGAGATCAGGTATGGCAGCGATTGATCGGCCTGAGGTCAGTACCAGCCGCGTGAGCGGGTAGGATCATACCCCGTCTCGGGTTGAGCAAGTGTTAGATCCACCCGCTCACGCGGGTGGTACTGACCTCATGGTCAGCGGCAAGCTAAAGCTTGAACTCTAAACTCTTTCTGTTATGCTCGCGGCGCGCCCTACTTTCCTGGTATGAGGTGTTTGTCATGAAATTCCCCTTCGGCCTTCGCTCTCTCGCGATCCAATCTGTTGCGCTCACACTCGCGGTTGCTTTGTTGGCTGCGCCGGTTTGTGCCCAACGACCCGCGGCGCCAGCTAAGGCGCCCGCGCCGACCGCTGCAGCACCCCCTCGCGCTCCCGAACCGACGTTCGACAATCTGCTCGGCGCTGATAGTTACAAACTTTATGGAGAGGTCCGCAACATCGGCCAACTCATGAGCACAGGCGGCATGGGCGAGATTGTCGATCCGATTCTGAAGCTGGCCAGTCCGCCGCAGGAGTTTAATTCGATAATCAAGTTCCTAAAGAAAAATTCCGAGGCGCTGGCAACCGCTCGCCTGCTGTTCGCCACCTGGCCCGCTCGCACTGACGTGCCGGACGCATTTGTGGCGATCGAATTTGGCACGAATGAAGAAGCGGCAAAGTTTGCGCCCAAGCTGGAAACATTCTTACCAACAGTTTTGCCGCCGGTTCCCGAGCCCACTGCCGAAACCACCGCAGCGCCTGGATCAGAGAAAGCCAGGACAGCCGCGCCCATTCAGCAAACCGCGACCGCGCAACCAAAACCAGGAAACGTGGCTTCTCCGCAGTCGTCGCCCTCGCCCAAGCCGGTCGAGCGTCTGCCCTTTGTGATTAGCCATACAGGCAATCTGGTTTTGATCAGTGACAAAGCGTTCAAGTTCGAAAAGCTCCATCCGATCGGCAGCAAGTCTCTTTTTGAAGATCAAAACTTTCGCATCGCCCACGATCGCTTTTCGTCGGAACCGATCTTTCTTTTCTTCAATGTCCTTCTGGAAGAGAAACGCAAACCGGTTGAAAAGCAACAGCAGGTTACCGTCGAAGTCGAAACCGGCGAGATGAAACCGCAAATCGGTGACGAGAATCCACCGATTCAGAAGCCGGGAGAATCTGCGACCGAGACACCGATGACTGAGCCCACCCTGAAGGCCAGCGTGCCAGAAGAAGAGCCGACGGGCGTCTTGCTGGGCGAGACTGCAACCGTAGTCCCGCCCACACCGACCAAAGAGCAGCAGGCACAGACCACAGCGTCTTCGCAGATTGGTCACATGCTCGATGCGCTGGGATTTGGCGAGCCGCAATGGCCGGAAGCGGTCGGCCTGGCGCTGGTGCTTGATGACCAGGACTATGTCATCAAAGCGATTCTGATCGATCCACCGAACGCGAAGAAACTGCCCTTGCCGTTTGTGCCGCAACTTATTTCCGGACCTGCTTACGTGTCCGACGCGCCTTCAATTCTTCCTGACGACACCGAAGTTTTTGTCACTGCCTCAATTGATTTCTTGCAAACCTATGAAGGGATGCGCAAGGCGGCAGAGGTAAAAGCGAAAGCCGAAGTGAAACAGATCCCGGCCGGAGGCAAGGAACCCGCGCTGGATGTCTACACTGAGTTTGAAAAGAAAGCCGGCTTCAACATCCGAAACGATCTGTTGCCGGCATTCGGCAACGAGATAGCACTCGCAGGCTCGTTGAAAACTTTGCAGGGCGCGGGAATCACAATCGGGGCATCACCTGCCGCCCAGACTTCATCTGTTAAGGACGAAGGCAAAGAGGACAAAGATAAAAAGGGCAGCGACGTTTTCCCGATGCTGCTGCTTGCAGTCAGGGATCGTGAAGCGGCTCGAAGGTTAATGCCGCACGTGCTCGACGGGCTCGGGATCGGTGAAGCGAACCTGATTGCCCAGGTGGAAAAGCGCGAGGACACCGAGTTGGTGAACTATGCGGGCGTGTTCGCTTATGCCTTTGTAGGTAACTTCGTGGTGATTTCAGAAGCAGCCACCGTGCGGCGAGTGATTGACGCCAACATCAAGCGTCAAACGCTTTCGTCCAACAATGCTTTTCGGAACTCTAGGCGTTGGGAACCGGACCGCACGCTGGGCCAGGTTTATGTCTCTCCCGCTTTAATGGAAGGCTATCATGAGGAGATTCGCAAACAGGCCGCGACTATCGATCCGGAGATGCGCGATTTTCTGTTAGGACTGAATCCCACCGCAAGCGCGCTTACCTATGCGTTGTCGAACGATGGGCTGGGGACACAACACGAAATACATTTGCCGAAGAATCTGATTCTGACCACGGTCGCCGGCATTTCATCCGCCACCAAAAATCCGCCGCCCGAGATGAACGAAGGAATCGCTATCGGTATCCTGCAAATGATTGCCGGTACCGAGAAGACTTATGAATCAACTGCAGGCAAGGGTAAGTACGGCACTCTCGACGAACTGGCCCAACAGAAGCTTCTGACAAAAGACTTCATGGATAAATACGGATACAACTTTGAAGTCACTGTGTCAGGCGATCAGTTCCAGGCCGTAGCCATTCCGAAGGAGTATGGCAAGACCGGAAAGCGTTCGTTCTTCGTGGACAAGAGCGGTGTGGTGCGCGGTGACGATCATGGCGGCGCACCGGCCACGGGTGCGGATAAACCGGTGCAGTAAAACTATCCGCAGATTACACAGAGACAGAGCCGCAAAAAGGCACAAAAGGCGCAAGAGCAAAACGAGGGGAAATCGTTTTTTGTGCTTCTTGCGCCTTTTTGTGGCTGGCTTTCTGCGAAATGCGGATGGCGTTAAGTAACCTTCCCCAGAATCGACTCAACTATCTCGCTTGCTTCACCGCGCACGCCCTTTAAAATTCGCGCCGACTTCAAAGCCGCGGGCAAGAACGTCAACGCCCGTTCGGGTTGTGACCGCGCGGCCACGGTGTTCGACATTAGTTCCAGCACGCCCTTTCCACGAGTAACTTCCCTGGGACGCCAACGCGCGCCGTCTTTGAAATGGGTCGATATTACCAGTCCCACGCGCAGAGGTTTCGATCCAACGGTGGCACCGATGTCTTCAGCACTCACTTTGTTTGCATCATCCGAGTCAGGTAAACGCATTCCCAGTGCTCGCGGGTAAGGATGCACCCGCCCTCGAGAGTCCAACACCGCGTACTCATCCGAATAGTAGCTCGCCCCCGCGCGGATCAACTGGTCCACCAGAGTGGTCTTGCCGCTGTGACTCAGGCCGGGGATCAGGATGGCACGATCTTTCCAACCGACTACGCCGGCATGAACAAAAATGCGGCGCGGCGCGTATTCGGCAACTGTCAGCTGCACGTGAGATTCAAAAGCGTCCAGCACGCGGTCGAATTCCCTGGCCCGCGCAAACCGGAGCAGGTTCCAATAGCCGAGACTCAAACGACGCACCTTTGAGCCGGGCTGCGGACGGCTGCCAATGATTGAATAGAGATGGTCGACGAGCTTGAAGGGTGCAGGTTTGGAGCCCGGCGGCAGCCGCGCGATCATTTCCTCGATGATGGCAGAATCATTCACCCGCACGCCCACGCGCACGCCGTAAGAAGTGAATGACATTCCGTCCACCCAGCCCAGGCGGTCGATCTTGTCCATTCAAGTTGAGGGTTTGCGATAGCGGGGAATCATTGCGAATTAGTATGTCAGAAGCCCGACCGTGAGGGAGGGCCTGCATCGGATCGGGCACTCCCTCACGGTCGGGCTTCTGACACGCTCCTATAGGTTTTCGATCGGAATCGGCTCGACCGGCTCGGCCAGCTGAAATCCAAATACGCGGGAATAGAAGTAGAGTTCGCCATCGAGCGCCCGCTTGATATTTTCGGCTCGTCGAAAGCCGTGCTGTTCGCCTTCGAAGGCGACATATGCGACCAGCACGCCCTTCTTGCGCAGAGCCTCTACCATAGTTTCGGCCTGATTCGGCGGCACCACTTTGTCTTCCAAGCCCTGGAAGAAAATGACCGGACAAGATAGTTTGTCGGAGTGGTGAATCGGCGATCGTTCGATGTACAGATCGCGCCGCGCGGGATATGGACCAATCAGGTTATCGAGATAGCGAGACTCGAACTTGTGCGTCTCTTTTGCGAGCGCTTCGGCATCACTGACGCCAAAGTGGCTGGCCCCGGCTTTGAATTGATCGCGAAACGTCAAAGCGCACAGCGTCGTGTAACCACCGGCGCTGCCACCGTCAATCATCAAACGGTTGCCGTCGGCATCGCCGCGCGTCGCCAGAAACCTGGCGCCGTTAATGCAATCATCGACGTCGACTATGCCCCAGGCACCGTTCAATCTTTCACGATAAGCGCGGCCATAGCCGGTGCTGCCGCCATAGTTGACGTCGAGCACGGCAATGCCCCGGCTGGTCCAGTATTGAATGCCCAGCATCAAGGCAGCGATCGTGGCTGACGTTGGTCCGCCGTGGCTTTTGACCAGCAATAACGGTCGTTCGAGTTTAGGCGCGACGAAATCGCTGTTCCCTGGGGGATAGTAAAAGCCGTGAGCCGTTAGGCCATTTTCAGTGGGGAACTCGACCGGCTGCGCCTCGGAAATAAAGCCCGGATCGATTTGTATTTTACTCGCGCGCCGCAAAACTTTTGTGCTGCGCGAAGCGAGATCCATCTCGATGATCGAGAACGGCGCTTGCGGCGAGCCCGCCCGGAACACGGCGCGACCAGGCGCAGCGCATACGTACGAAATCTCAGTGTAAGGCGCGTCGATCCTCTGCAGCTCTTTCGCGCGCGTGTCGATAACGCCAAGACGCCACAGCCCGCGCTCACAAAAAGTGCAGACGATCCGATCGGCAGATTCAAATGCATAGGTCGACAGACCGAAGATCCATTGCGGCGCGCCAAACTCAGCCTGCATATCGCAAACGGATTCGACCGAGCCATCCGCGGTCGTGCGATACAGGTTCCACCAACCCGATCGATCGGAAACGAAATAAAGCACACCATCGGGCGACCACTCCGGCTGGAAGATCGACTCGCGCAACCCACCCGCGACAATTCGTTGATTATCGAGCGTCCCGTCATCGGTGATTTCCGCGCTCCAAAGTTCACAGCCGTCCCAGGGCATGTTCGGGTGATTCCAGGTAAGCCAGGCAAGATAAGAACCATCCGGACTGATCCGCGGCGAAGAGTAAAAGTCATTACCTACGACCAGGACCTGAGCGGCGCCACCGTCGAGCGGTATTGCCGTCAGGGTATTCACGGCCTCGCGATCATTCTCACGATGATCTTCCCGCACGGCGATCAGCCGATTGCGGCTCGCGTCAAACACAAAGTCCGCATAGCGAAGTTGAGCATCGGTGCTCGCCTCGCTGATTAGCTCGGGCGCAGAGTTCGGCGCCTGCCGGTAGAGTTGCTGATCGGCAAAGTTCGAAAAGTAGACGATTGAATCATGCGCGACAAAGTCGCCGCCGCCGTATTCATGAACCCGGGTGCGCGCGTTGAATCCGGGAGGATTCACGTCGACGTTATTGCCATCGCTCGTTTGGCGGACGATTACCTGACGACCGGCCTCGGATGGGCGCATTTCAATCCAGTAGATGTCGTCGCCATCCATCTTTACCTGACCGAGGCCGATGGATTCTGTGACGATCAAGTCGGAGGTGATAGGCGATTTCCACGAGCCGTAGGGGGCAGTCTGACGCTGGGTCATGAAGAAAATCTTTCGTTAGCCGGATAAGAAAAGCTGAATCACGTGATTATCCCCAGAAAGCGGGAAAGTGCAAGTTTAGTGGCCCAGACTTCAGTCTGTGTTCGACGTCGCCAGATCACAGACTGAAGTCTGGGCCACACAGAAAAGCAAAGGCGCCGACCTCCCCCAAAGTCGACGCCTTAACCCTTCAGTCTCAGTTCTCACAAGGAGAATCAATGAATGAACGGATAGTAAACTCGTTCGGAAGAGTGAGGGTTGCGAGGACATTGCGATCAAATTCGGAATTAAAAAAGGTCGAAGCTTTAGTGGCACAGACTTCAGTCTGTGTTTCGACGTCGCCAGATCACAGACTGAAGTCTGTGCCACGGGGAAAAGCAAAGGCGCCGACCTCCCCCAAAGTCGACGCCTTAACCCTTCAGTCTCAGTTCTCACAAGGAGAATCAATGAATGAACGCATACTAAACTCGTCCGACGAGTCGAGGGTTGCGAAAATCTTGCGATCAAATTGTGAAGCTGTTCGTTTCTGCTTTGCGAAAAAGCCCGTCCACGATGGCCCACGGCAGCATGGAGTCAATACCGGAAGCGATAGAGGCTGTGTCAAAACTTCGGACGTGCGCCTAAGGTAACCATTTCTTAAACGCAGAGGGCGCAGAGGTTTTCGCAGAGGTACCTCGATTGCGACCGGGTCACCTCTCGATTTCAGTCCAAGTTACACAACGATCGGGTCGCTATCCCGACTCATCGAGATACTGACCTCGTTCTCAAATTGGAGCATCACCGAAAACTGCTTTCGATTGACTCAGGTCGCGAACAGGCATAAAACTCTTCCAAATCTAATTATCCCGGAGGCCCATCGGCAATGATGACCCAGCGTCGGCTGCTTTGCTTGCTCTCGATTCTAACCGCGGTCGCGGTTTTTGGTACTTTCCCTATCTCCAGCGCGGACACATTTCGTCCGGTGGTTCGCGGCCGGCGCGGCGTCGTAGCCGGCGGCCAACCGCTGTCAGTCGAAGCCGGGATGCGGATTCTGCAGCGCGGCGGAAACGCGGTCGACGCCGGAGTTGCGACCATCCTGGCGGCCTCAGTGATCGAGTTCTCGCATTTTTCGTTCGGCGGTGAAGTTCCGATTCTGATCAAGCTGAAGGGTAAAGACGTAGCCGTCGTCGAAGGAATGGGCACTGCGCCGGCAAAAGCCACGCGCGAATTCTTTGTGAATCGCGCGAGCGGGGCTGCGACCCCAGCCACGGCTCCGGATTCGTCCGCGACTTTGCGCGCCGGGAACGCCAATCCGGATATGCCGACGATGGCCGGCGCTAAGTCGGGGACTATCCCTTCGACGGGCCCGCTGGCGGCGACGGTTCCAGCCGTGCTCGACGCGTGCGTCACAGCTTTGGATCAATTCGGCACCAAGTCGCTCGCCGAAGTGATGCAGCCGGCAATCGAACTCGCCGATGGATTTCCGATTGACGAACTGCGCGTGCAGTACATCACGACCCGCGCGCCGATCTTTTCGCAATGGCCCGAAGCGAAGCGGATATTTCTGCCCAATGGCGTAGCGCCAAGGGTCGGCGACGTTTTTGTGCAGCCCGATCTGGCGCGCACTCTGCGTTCGATTGCGGCTACTGAAAAGCGGAACGCGGCTCGCGGCCGGCACGCGGCCTTGATCGCGGCGCGCGACTTTTTTTACAAAGGCCCAGTCGGAAAACGGATCGGCGATTACATGCAAACGCACGGCGGGTTGTTGGCGGCTTCCGATCTGGCCGGCTGGCACGCAAGGGTTGGCGCGCCGTCAAAAGGCGAGTATCGCGGTTATGAAGTTTACAAGACGGGGTTCTGGGCGCAGGGACCGATGATGATCGAAGTGCTGAACCTGCTGGAAGGTTACGACCTGAAGAAGATGGGTCAGAATTCGCCCGAGTATATTCACACGGTGACGGAAGCACTGAAGCTCGGCTTTTCAGATCGCGATCGCTTCTATGGCGATCCTGATTTTGTAAAAGTCCCGGCGCAACAGCTCTTGTCGAAAGACTATGCGGCGATGCGTCGATCGTTGATCGATGGTCAGAAAGCCTCGTTGATACAGCGTCCGGGCGATCCGGCCAACATGAAACCGTTACTGGCTGCTGCTAAACAAATTGCCTACAACGCAGAGGCGGTTCCCGAGTTTGAAAAAGCGAATGATACAACTTGCGTCAACGTGATCGATAAGGACGGCAACATGTTCAGCGCCACGCCCAGCGGCGCCTGGCTGCCCGCCGTGGTGGCCGGAGACACGGGAGTGCTGATGGGCCAACGCCTGCAATCGGCCTTAACCGATCCAAACAGTCCTAACGTGGTAGCGCCGGGCAAGCGTCCACGGATTACTCTGACACCGACGCTGGTGCTCAAGGACGGCCAGCCTTTCATGGTTCTCAGCACGCCGGGCGGCGACAATCAGGATCAGGCTCTGCTGCAGGTGCTGCTCAACGTGATCGAGTTCGGCATGAATCCGCAGGAAGCCGTCGAAGCCCCACGCTTTGATACGCAGCATTACATCAGCTCGTTCGACAACCACGAATTCCTTGCGGGTGTGCTTAACATAGAATCGCGCATTCCGGGCGACGTGATTCGACAACTAAATTCGCGCGGTCACAAGCTGAAGGTCCAATCCGCCTGGGGCACCGGTTCATCGCCCACCGTGATCATGTTCGATGTAAAGTCGGGAGTGATTTCAGGCGGGGCGGATCCGCGGCGAGGCAGATACGCGGTGGCTTGGTGAGCGAGTATGGGTCGCGTAGCGACCGATGACTATAGCCCAGCCTTTTAAGGCTGGGAACCAAATGCGGCAGAACCTTCGTCGCTTTAGCGACGATTGAGAGTAGGGGATTTGTTGAGGCTGGGATTCAGCCGTCGCTGACGCGACGGAAATCACACTGCTCGCGTGATCCCGGCCTTGAAAGGCCGGGCTGAGGTCATGCCGACGCTACGCGTCGGAAAACAAAAAGCGGATTCATAAACTCTTCGAACAGATTCTGGAGAATCCATGGCCAAGGCAAAAACAGTAGCAGCCGCACCTGAACTAACCGCAAGATCGATCATCGTCGGTCTTGTCGTTGCATTAGTCATTGGCAGCGCCTATCCCTACTGCGTCCTCAAACTTGGCTTCGGGCCGAACCTTTCGGTGGTATCTGCTTTCTTTGGCTTCATCGCGCTGGTGCTGATCCTGCGCGCGGCCGGAACCAACGCGCGCGAAAACAATATCGTGCAGACCATGGGCACCAGCGCCGGACAGACGGCGTTCATGTGTGTGCTGCTGGCAGCGTTCGACTTGTTGAATGCCAAAGGCGTGTTGAATCCACCGATTCACCTCGGCACCTGGCAAATATTTTTCTGGCTTTGCAGCGCCAGCCTGCTGGGCATCTTGTTGGCCGTGCCGATGCGTCGTCATTACATCGACGAAGAGAACCTGACGTACGCCGACGGCCTGGCGGCGGGTGAAACGATCAGAGTGCTGCACGAAGGGCGTGATCGGGGAGCGTCGTCCGGCCCCTTGAAAGCGCTCGGCCTCGGCACGGTTGCGTCCGGCGGCCTGATGGCCGTGACGACTTATTTTAAGTGGATCAGAGACACCTGGTATCTTCCGGCCATGCAGCCGATGAACATCGGATTCAACTTCAGTCTGCTTTCGTTTGGGTCGGGACTGCTGGTTGGATTTCGTATCTGCATGGCCATGGCCATTGGGACCGCCGTCAGTTGGTTTATCCTGCCGCCGTTTCTGTTGAAGCACGGAATGATCGCCGAGCAGACGTTTCCGATTACCCTGCGCTGGGTGATGTGGCCGGCCACGGGATTGATGGTGGCCGGCGGCCTGACATCGCTGGCGTTGAAGTGGAATCTAATCGTCAAAACTTTTCGCGGGCTCAGAGGGAGTCAGATGGAACGAACCGATTTCCCGATGAAGTGGGTGGCGATCGGATCGGTTGTCATGACTGTAGTGATCTGTCTGGTCCAATACTTCAGCATGGGCATTCCCGTCTATCTATCGTTCATCGCCATTCTGCTGTCGCTCCCGCTGATGCTGGTCGGCCTGCGTGTTTTGGGAGAGACGAACTGGGGACCAATCAGCGCGATGTCGAATATGATGCAAGCAGTCTTTGCCTTCATCTCACCCGGAAACGTGCCCGTCAATATGTCCTCGAGCGGACTCACAGGAACAATCGCAGTTACGTCCGAAGCCTTGATGCAGGACTTCAAAGCGGGACAGTTGCTGAAGTCAAATCCGCGCAGCCTGACTATCGCGCAACTGATTGCCGCGCCGGTCGGATCGATCGCAACCGCCATCGTCTATCCAATCCTGCGCGATAAGTTTGGCATCGGACCGCAGGGCTTGTCCGCGCCTATCAGCGTCAAGTGGGCAGGCTTTGCTGAACTCCTAACGAAAGGCTTCAGCGCATTGCCACCCGGATGTTTGGTGGGGCTGGTAATAGGAATTGCTGTGGGCATCCTGCTCACCCTGCTGGCTGAAAAGTGGGGCGAAAAGATCCCTTCGCCATCAGCGATTGGTATCGGAATGCTGATTCCTGCATCGGTGCTGATGACTTTTATTCTCGGCGGTATAGGGCAATTCGTCTGGGCCAGAGTTTCGCCTGAAACTGAGAAGAACTATCGAATACCACTGGCCTCTGGGTTGATTGCCGGCGAAGCCATCATCGCCGTCGTCCTGGCAATCATGGCAGCATTGGGAATGAATTTCTAGCTTTTCAGCCGTCGATGAAATCCCTTCCGAAGCCTTACTGTTTAGAGGCGGCGCTTGTGCGGCAGGCGCGGACAAGTCCGCGCTTTGAACGGTGAGGGGTTGACTGCCGGCAAAGTATCACGAAGGAGATCAGGGTGAAGCGAAGAGAGACAATTTTCATAATCGTTGGTTGCTTCTGCCTTAATTTTATCGGCGGTTGTTCACTCGCCAAGCTAAAATCCGGCAAGACGACTGACAGTCCCACGCCGGCTTCTCAACACGATTCCGCAACCGCCGGGCGCGCGGACGCGCCACCAAGCGGCAATGAAAAGCAGAGCGAACCGGCGGTCACCAGTAATGATATCCGCGATGAGTTGCATACGCCGGGGAAAGGCACTGAGGAACGACAGGCAATCATGGATGCCTTGCGGGAAGACTTCAATAATCGCCAGGGTCCTTATTACATGCCTCACCGGGGAGCGATTACGTTCGTCGTAAATCGCTTGCAGGTCCATAACGGCTGGGCTTGGATGTTCGGGTATCCGCAGTCATCCGATCCAAAGGATTCGTTTGGCGAATACAGCGGCTTTCTGATTCACACTCAGGACGGGCGATGGAGTGTGATGCGTCTGCCGCCAATGGTCGACGACCCGAACGATCCGGAAAAGCTCGATTACCCGAGCCGCCGCGACGTCGAGAAGATTCGACAGAAGTTCCCTTCAGCCCCGCTCGATATTTTTTCGAAGTAGCGTGTGGTATGAGAGTTCAACCTCCTTCGGCGTGAGGTCAGTACCATCCGCGTGAGCGGATGGATCAAAGACTCAAGCCGAGTGAGTATCTGGCCCCACCCGCTCACGCAGGTGGTACTGACCCTTCTTCGTAAGGAACAAGATTAGGACTCCGAATCGGATCGCCCAGAGCGCGGTAGATAGGATATGGTTGATGCTTGCGCAGGGAAGGAAAGGAATACTAATGAGCAGTCCACTTAATATGCACGGAGCGCGGATGGCGCTCAATCAGGATCCGGACGTTCGGGAATGGGTCGAAGATTGGTTGAAGCAAAAGGAACGAGCTGTGAGCGCGGACATGAACGACCAGGAGTTCGAGAAGCACTGGCTCTATGTGCGTCCTGAGCGAATGCACGAAGGCGCCATTGAAGGCGTGACCGCTTACCGGAAAAGTAAGTCTGAGGCTTAGGGCTCGCGTTCAGAGTTCAAGCTTTAGGTTGCCGATGTCAGTACCACCCGCTCACGCGGGTGGTACTGACATCACACACAAGCTAAAGCTTGAACTCTAAACTCTCAATGCATTTTCAGCGGGCCGCCTTTGGGTTCCGCCCGTAGATCCGGCCGAGTAGAATCCTGTAGGACCTCATGCACCTCCAGCTTATTTGGCCCGGTGAAGGCCTCTTTCGGCATCGTGCCCGACTGCGCGTGGCCCTTCACGAACTCGTCGGAGCGCACCCAATTAAGAAAATCCTGGCGGGTATTCCAGGTGGTGAAGACCACGTACGGATCGCCATCGTTGACCGGACGCAGGACCTGGTTGGAAATAAAACCCGGCATGCCGTCCACCAGTCCGGCGCGGTTTCGGAACCTCTCTTCAAACGCGTCGGCGAACTCCGGCGCGACATAGATACGATTGGCGACAGTTATCATTGAATGATCTCCCGGGTGAGATGATACACGATGCGCTGATTCGATGGGTTTATCTTGCCGAAATTGAATTCTCAAATTGTTTAGAGGCGGGGCTACTGCCCGCCTGGTTCGGTTCAATAGAGATGGCGGCCGTAGCCGCATCCTAAACGGCAATCACAGACTGAAGTCTGTGCCACTATTCATCTGTCGAGGGCTTTGAGCGCGATTGTTTGATTCGTGAGCGGCGAGCTTTTGCTTCCAGGGTCCGATTCTTTACGCTGCGGGGAACGCGCGTGGGTACGCGTTTGGCGGGACGATAGTTCAGCTTCGCGATCTTGGTCCGCAGCTTTTCCAGACAGAGCGCCTTGTTTCGATGTTGGCTGCGTTCCTGCTGAGACGTGACGACGACGCCGGACGGCAGATGCTTGAGGCGGACCGCGCTCTCAGTTTTGTTGACGTGTTGGCCGCCGGGCCCGCTCGAGCGAAAGGTATCGACCTCGCATTCGCGCAACAACTCTTCGTCAGATTCAGGCAGCAGGATCATTGTGGCCTCGTCTATCGGCAGATTACAGATTACGCTCAAGTGTCCTCGACGCGTAGCGTCGGTATGAGTTTAGCCCGGCCTTTCAAGGCCGGGATCGGTTGGTTACGGGTTCTCGTCGCGTAGCGACGATTGAATTCACCTTGGTTCAGGCGTCCCTATGCGACGCGAAGACTTCGTGCACTTTTACCCGGCGTTGAAACGCCGGGCTAAATTCATCCGACGCTACGCGTCGAAGACACTTAATCAGGTTCCTGAAGTTTGGCCGTACACTCCGGGTAAGAAGAACGATCCACGAAATCACACGAACCATAAACACGATCTCCATTTCGTGTGTTTTCGTGGATCGCTTTTCACTGGAGAGCGGCAACTCTCGAAAATAAACATTAACCTGTGGGCAAGATCTTGCAGCATTACAAGTTCACAACTCCGCCCTTAGGCATATAATCAGGCATGCTGAACTTTAAGTATCTGCGCGTCGCAGTGGTTATATTTGTGTTCGCTGTTTTGGTCTTGTCGAGTGCAGCGACTTCCCAAAGAACGGAAGCCAATCGGCAGCCACTCAGCGTTATTGCGTCCGCCGCTTTTCTTGCCGAACCATTGCTGCCATCAAACCCGCTTATAAATGATCAGGATTCTCTGGAAGCAGTTCCGGCTGAGCCTGATTCTTTGGCCAGCACTTCGGCCTTCTATTCGGTGCGCCAGGATTTGCGACGCTGCGTTTCGCCGATATGCGGCGGCTATTTTGTGAAGCGCGTGAACCTGCCGACCACTCGTTGCCCGAACGGCCGTTACCTGGCTGAGTGTTATGTCGCCGAGATCGATTGGAACGGTCAGGCGCAAGTCGATGCCGGCAAGGCACTACTGCGCGGAACTGTGATCGCGAAGACCTACGACCGATTCGGAAACCTTGGTGTGTTGCGGGTGACGGAAGCCTGGCAAGCGGTAAGCGATAGCATACCTTCGGGCGCGTTTTACCGCGTGCGCGATCGAGGCCTGCGCTGCATTACTTTCCCGTGTCCAACGCATCACGAGGCGAAGCTGAACACGACTGTCAGTCAAAACATAGCCGGCGTCGATTTGAGCGCATTCAGCGGCGTCGATGTGTCGCGAACGATCACCGGGCCGGACGGAGTAATCGCCGCCGGCGATCACGTTAAAGTCAAAGGCCCGGGTGGGGCCATGCTCGAGCTGAAGGCAACGCAGGTTTATCTGCGTCTGGGAAATGGAACCTCCGGCATGAAGCCGTGCATCAGGACCGGCTGCTCCAACCAGGTCTGCTCTGATCATACCGTGATGAGTACTTGTGAGTGGAAGGCTGAATACGCCTGCTACCAGAAAGCTGCGTGCGAGCGTCAGGCCGACGGCAACTGTGGCTTCACCCGGACGCGCGAGCTGACTGCGTGCCTCGGCGGGAAATGATTGTGCAAGCAGCCATGGGCCAGACTAATCGATCACTTCGACGGTTCGGGATATCAATAGTCGCGGTTCACTTCATCATTAGTGCGGTACATGGGCTGGCCCACTCGCGTTTGCATATCGCCCTGAACGGATGGCAGAGCGTTTTTGTCCTGCTCGTGATCACCGTGGCGCCGTTGATTTCAGCCCTACTGCTTTGGCGAGACTCCGCCAACGGCTTCGGTTTGTTGTTAACCTCGATGCTGGGCTCGCTGATATTCGGCGGCTACTATCACTTTATTTCCGTGAGCCCTGACAACGTGGGCTCACTGGGATTGCATTCCTGGGCTGGACCGTTTCAGGTTACCGCTGTGTCTCTTGCGATTACCGAGGCGGCGGGTGTCTTGACCGGACTCCTGGGTGTGCTCAAGAAACCAAAGTGAGGGCGAATAGATCCGGCTTAGATTAGTGTCCTGGTTTGAAAGTCTCAGTGCGGAAGGAAAAGCGATCCACGAAATTACACTAAGCAGAACCAGCTTCGCGCGTTCGGGTGATTTCGTGGATCGCTTTTATCCAGGCGAAAGAACGCTACAAAATCGAAGGACGCTAGCGCTAGTACTAACTTCAATTGGGTTCTTCTTGCTCATAAAGCCCGACTGAAGTCGGTACTCTGAACACCGCTGATCACGCATGAAACTTCTACTCGCCATTCTAACGGGGCTCATCCTGGCTGCACCGCACCGGACGCTACAGCACAGCGGCGTGGAAGCGCGCCTGCGCGGTGTTAGCGCGGTCGACAATCGCGTTGCGTGGGCCAGCGGTTCCGGCAGCACGGTCTTGCGGACAGCCGATGGCGGAGCGACCTGGAACAAGTTAACCGTGACCTCGGACCAACTCGACTTTCGCGACATCGACGCCGTCGATGAGCGGACGGCATACGTCCTCAGCATCGGTAACGGACCCGCGTCGCGCATTTACAAGACGACCGATGCCGGCGCGACCTGGACTTTGCAGTTCCACAATGAAGACGCAAAGGCATTCTACGACGCGATGTCTTTCTGGGATGCGCAGCACGGCATTGTTATCGGAGATTCAATCGATGGGCAGTTCTGCATCATGACAACTGAGAACGGCGGGCGAGTCTGGAAGCGTGTGCCTGCGAGTGCTTTGCCGCCCGCGCTCGAGAACGAAGGCGCCTTTGCGGCGAGCGGCACCAACATCGCTGTCTTCGGCAAGAGCAATGCCTGGATCGGCACGGGCGCGGGTGCGAAAGCGCGAGTGCTGCGCACCAGCGACCTTGGTCGTACCTGGAAGATTTCAGACACACCGCTTGTCGCCGGACCTTCAGCGGGTATTTTCTCCGTGGCTTTTCGCGACCGAAACCACGGCGTAGTAGTCGGAGGTGACTATAAGAAAGAGAGTGAAGCCGTAGCGAATCTCGCTGTGACCAGCGACGGTGGCGCAACCTGGATACTCATTAAAGGTCTCTCGGGGTTTCGTTCAGCGGTGGCGTATGTTCCTGGCGCCAGCAGCTTGATTGCGGTTGGTCCTTCGGGCACAGACTATTCCAGAGATGATGGTCGCACCTGGGAGCGTCTTAATGGTCCGGGCTTCGACACGTTGAGCTTTGCGCAAATGAATAAGGGCAAAGCCGTCGGCTGGGCCGCTGGTTTGGATGGTCGAGTCGGTAAGCTGGATTTGTCGGGTCAGTAGCTCTGTCAGAAGCCCGCGCGTAAGCAAGGGCAACGCTCGCGACGAGCGTCTACCGCATCAATCCAACAGCTCGTCCCAAATTTTCTTGAATTGAAAATGCTGGCGTGTGTGGCCCTCCCTAACGGTCGGGCTTCTGACACACTGCTCGCGGCGATTTTTCAGTGGCTCTGGAACATTACGATGCCTGAAGCTTTTGGACTGCGCCCTATTCGTTTCTGGATAGCCTTTCGTTTGTTGCTCATCGCTGCATTCCTGGCTTCGGGCAGCTTGATCAGGTTGAACCTGGGTTAATGGCACCGGCAAGAATGCCGGTGAACCGCAGGCAAGGGATGCCTGCGCTCCATAGGGATGCCTGCGCTCCTGTGACATCCGCGGCATCTGTGTCTAGAATTCTCCATGACCCGCGAACCGACCTATCAGGCAGCCCGCGCGGTGGCCGCAACCGTCGAGGCGCACTTTGCTCGTCACCTTCGCGAAGCGCGGCGCCGTGGCGAGCATCAACTGGCGCATGCTCCCGATGCGCGCGCGATTGAAGCGATTATCGATGCCAGTTTCTGGGCCAGCTTCCGGCCAGAAGAAGGGCGCTTCCCGAAAATTTCACTCGCCTTCCTGCCGCCTGAGCAGGCCGGCAATCCATTGATGCTTGCCGATCGTCTGCCGCTCACTCCAGCGGTGCTGACCAAACTCGCACCCGCGGTTGAGCGCCCCGGAATTCATCTCGGAGTCTGGCGTGATGCAGACGAGTTGTACGTGTGGGGCGCCACCCGCTCAATTCCCAGTCTCGGATTTGTGCTGGAGGACGTCGAACCCGGCCAGCTGGTGATCAAGCACCGGCGCAAAGATCGCTTTGGCAAGTTCGTGAACGTCGTGGTGCTCAAAGGCGAGCAGGTCAAGATCGTGGACGAGCAGGGAGCGAGCCTGCCTGATTGCCCGGATCTGCTCCGGTCTCTGAGCGCCTTCAGTGCCCCGGCGAGCTGGGACAATTCGGTGAACGTGCTGGTGCAACTGGCTGCCTCGATGCGTGCTCATGGACACGGCGGTACGCTGCTCGTGGTGCCCGCGGAAGAAGAAGAATGGCGCACTTCGATCGTGCATCCGATCTTTTATTCAGTCGCGCCGCCATATTCGAAACTCACCGACTTGATTAGGCAAGGCCCTTACACCGACAGCGAAAACGAATGGCAGGCACTTCTGCGCAATGCAGTGGAAATCATCGCCGGCCTGACCGCTGTCGACGGCGCGACGGTAATTAATGATCGGTATGAGGTGCTCGCCTTTGGCGCGAAGATAAAGCGCGCGGCGAGTGCCGCGTCGGTCGAGCAGATGGTCGTCACCGAACCCATCGTCGGCAATCAGGCCGAAGTAGTTCCGCCGGTGCAGCACGGCGGTACCAGACACCTGTCCGCTGCGCAATTCACACACGATCAGCGAAATGCCGTGGCGTTGGTGGCTTCGCAGGATGGACGCTTCACCGTTTTTGCGTGGTCACCATGTGAAGAGATGGTTCATGCGCATCGCGTTGATGTCCTGTTGCTGTAGGTGAACAGAAGCCGACAGGACGGAGCGCGGACATCCTGTCCGCCAGCGAGCGAAGCTCGCTCATCCCTGGCCTGGAGGGTTTTATAGTTCGAAGTTTGTTCGCGCTGCGCGCTCAGGCGGACAGAATGTCCGCGATCCGTTGCCGCCGCGATTGCCCGAGCCGTAGCAACAA
This sequence comes from Blastocatellia bacterium, assembly GCA_033857635.1. Classification (GTDB taxonomy): domain Bacteria; phylum Acidobacteriota; class Blastocatellia; order Pyrinomonadales; family Pyrinomonadaceae; genus UBA11740. The sequence goes on along the minus strand of JAWVDF010000022.1, from coordinate 223,795 downwards.
TCACCGCACCGCACAGCTGTGATAATCTGTGCCCATTCAAGGCAAACCGAACCTAATGATGACGAAGGAGAAACTAACTGTGAAAGCTCGCGCCCTCTTTGTTCCGATGATTTTGGTCTTAGCGGTACTCATTGATGGAAGCTCAATTTATTCCGGGACTGCGCAAGCGGCAACCCAGGGCGCAACGCGTTTCTCGAGCGTCTACAGTGCCCTGACCAAATGCGGCAGCGGCATGACAAAAAGAGAAGAGCGCGAAGCCGAGAAGAACGGCAGCGATATACCCTCCCGCTGCAAAGGCTTTGGCGGCTACTCCGTTGACATCTCTTATTCAGCCTGTGCTTCCAACTTCAGGCTGGTGAAAGGTGATGAGAGTATTCCGCTGGGCATGCAGGCAGTAAATTGGAAACAGAAAACCATCGAATGGCGTTTGGCCAACGGCAAACCATTCGCGGTCATCATGCGAGTCTACGAGTATGCCGGCAACGACCTCTGCGCGAGCGCCGGCAAAGTCACCAAAGAATCTTTAGTCGTCGCCGGACTCAGGGGTTTTGAGATCAATGAAACCGTCGACGCCAGAACCCCTAACGCGAACCTCAAAGCCAGAGAGCTCGCCGACAAAGCTTACGCGAAGCGTAAGGGATGACCTCCGGCGATGATGCGGGGCAGGGGACGTGGCCGGCTGGCATGACTGTCAGTATCACCCGCGTGAGCAGGTGGATCCAAGACTCGAGCTTGCCGAGTGAGTGTCTGGCCCACCCGCTCACGCAGGTGGTACTGACCTCAAGCTAAAGCTTGAACTCTAAACGACAGCCAACGCTCTGAATAACCCGGGCTTTTTCCTTCTCAGCGTAATCTGTGTAATCTGTGGATAGAAATTTTTGAGCACTAAACGGGAGACGTTATGAAGAAACTGATTTTCGCCGCATTCATTTTGATTACCACGACGGCCTTTGGCGTCGTGGGCCAGACGCGTCCGCAAACCACGCCACCAAGACCGACGCCAACGCCTTCACCTCGGCCGGCGACGACGCCGGTCGCGAATACCGGCGCGGTGCCGGACAGCAAAATTGCGTTGATTGATACCTCTGCATTCAACGACGAAAAGAACGGCATCATTCGTTATGTCGACGCGGCCAAGTCGGTCGAGGCTGAGTTCAAACCGCGTACTGACGAGTTGCAGGGCATGCAGGCTCGTCTGGTAGCGCTGGCCACTGAAATCCAAAATCTGCGGAAGTCGCCCGTGGTCGATCAGAAAACGATTCAGGCCAAACAGCAGCAGGGTGAGACTCTGCAAAACGATTTCAAGACAAAGAAGGACCGCCTGGACGAGGACCTGAGCAAACGATACGAGCAAGTCGTCGCCCCAATTTCCAACCTGATCGGCACGGCCATGGATCAGTTTGCCAGGGCACACGGCATAACGTTGACGCTCGACGCCAGTAAGCTCCTGCCCGCAATTCTGACCGCGGTGCCCGCGATGGACATGACCCAGGCCTTCATCAACGACTTCAACACTAAGAACCCACGAGTCGGTACGGCGCCCAGACCTTGAGCCGAACAGCACCGACTCGCCGGGGCATTCGCCCGACCGTTAGGGAGGGCTCCGGTACAGAACCGAGAGCTGTAGCGATCGGGTCCATGAGACCTCGTTAAGATAGCCGCTCGCCTCGCGGATGGAAGTTGTTGGTGTCTTGACTGAGCAGTACGGAGATAAGCACCTGGCGGAGTCGGTTGTTTAGTGAGGCGCCTCGGCTGAAAAGCGAAAGCAGCCTAGCCTTGATTGACATCGTCCTTCGGTTGATAATCACGGCGGAGTTCAAGTATGAAGAACAAGTATCAGGTCGTCCCTCAGGCCGCAACCACGAAGAAACCGGTGAAAGCAGAAGTCTCAGATGTCGAATTCCGTCGCCGGTTGAAGAACATTTCTGAATGGAGAAAGAAGCGCCTCGCCCAGAGAGTGTAACGATGACAGTGACATTGGGAGCTGTGAACCCGATGTTGAATCACGCATGAACCAGCAAGTCACGATTGAAGAGCATGAGATGCCGCCCGAAATGGCGAGAATGTTTGCGCAAGCCCGGCGCAATCTGCTCTGGTTCAACGAGAACGTCGAAGACCTCGAAGTTTACAATCGCTATCGTGGCCGCTACGTAGCAGCCGCAGGCGGTGAACTCTTTGTCGCTGATACTCCCGAAGAGGTCGAACGCCTCGCCCAAGACAAGTATCCCGACGAAATTGCACACGTGCGCTACATCCCACTCGAAAAGCGGTCCCGCATTTATGCGCGTTAACGGAGTCTGGCTTTCCGGTGAAGATGGCGAGACCCGGCCCATCGTCCCAGGTCTAGTGCGCCTGACCAATAATGGATGGCTCGAAGTCTCCTTCCTGTTGGACGCTGGGGCCGACCGCACAGTCTTCAGCGCGCGTTTTCTGCATCATCTTCAAAACCTAGAAACTTCGGGTCAAAACATTCTGCTATCGGGTGTCGGTGGTGGGGCTGACGCGATTACAGTAGAGACAGCTATCGCCTTCGCCAGAGATGATGGAGCATTGGTGACAGTGCGCGGCGCCTATGGAGTATTCACTCAAAGTGAGAGCGCGGATCTATCAATATTGGGTCGCGATGTCACCAACAACTTCACGGTGATTTACGATTACCCACAGCGGATCATAGCGCTACTTGCGCCGCCGCATTCCTGTGAAATCAAATCGTCAGCGTGATCGTTAGGAAGGGCGCCGGTACAGAACCGGGAGCGGTAGCGACCGGGCCCATGAGTCAACTTGGCTTCAGCGATTATCGCGAAAGACGACGTCCTCGCTTACCTGCGGGCTACTGACCCGCCTTGAAGGTCCTTACTTGACGTGAAGCCTTCGTTCGGCTGGTCTTTTGATGTCGCCCGCGTTGCGGGCTCTTTGTCTTTCAGGCTTCGTTTACCCACAGCTGGCGCTGTGGGCTACTAATATATCGTCGGCTTTGCCGACTGGTTGAACCTTCCCTGTTCTGGAACCTGGAAACATTCGGATTAGTTTTCCGTCACGCGGCTTTGTCCTTCTCTGCGTAATCTGTGTAATCTGTGGATTCAAATTATGAGCACTGAACCAAACAAAATCATCTATTCCATGGTCGGCGTCAGTAAGTTCTATGACAAGAAAGCCGTCCTCAAAGACATCTATCTTTCTTATTTCTATGGCGCGAAGATTGGCGTGATTGGGCTGAATGGCTCGGGCAAGTCTTCGCTGTTGCGCATACTCGCCGGCGTCGATAAAGAGATCAATGGCGAGACGGTGATCTCGCCGGGCTATACCGTCGGCTATCTGGAGCAGGAACCGCTAATCAACGATGACCGGACTGTCCGTGAAGTCGTTGAAGAAGCCGTCAAAGAGACGGTCTCTCTGCTGAAAGAGTTCGACGAGATCAACGCGAAGTTTGGCGAGGAAATGTCCGAAGAGGACATGGACAAGCTGTTAGCCCGGCAGGGCGAGGTGCAGGAGAAGCTCGATCATCAGGACGCCTGGGACCTCGACTCGCGTCTCGAAATGGCGATGGATGCTTTGCGTTGTCCGCCGCCTGAGACGCCGGTGAAGATCCTTTCGGGTGGTGAACGGCGGCGCGTGGCGCTGTGTCGCTTGCTGCTACAGAAGCCCGACATCCTTTTGCTCGATGAGCCGACCAATCATCTTGATGCCGAGTCGGTCGCGTGGCTCGAGCATCATCTGCAAAGCTATGCTGGCACCATCATCGCAGTGACGCATGACCGGTATTTTCTCGACAACGTCGCGGGTTGGATTCTGGAGTTGGATCGTGGCGCCGGCATTCCCTGGAAAGGGAATTACACGAGCTGGCTTGAGCAGAAGCAGGAACGTCTGCGGCGCGAAGAGAAATCCGAGAGTGAACGACAGAAGACCCTGCAACGAGAGCTGGAATGGATTCGCATGTCGCCGAAAGCTCGACACGCCAAGGGCCAGGCCCGCGTCAACGCTTACGAGAACCTGCTGCAGGAGCAGACTGAGAAGCGCCGCGAGGATTTAGAGATTCCCATTCCGCCCGGTCCGCGTCTGGGCGACGTAGTGATCGAAGCTGACAAGGTCAGCAAAGCCTATGGCGACAATCTGCTGGTCGAAGACATGACGTTTGCTCTGCCGCGCGGCGGCATTGTCGGCGTGATTGGTCCAAACGGCGCCGGCAAAACGACTCTGTTCCGCATGATCACGAAGCAGGAAGAACCAGATAGCGGCACCATCCGAGTCGGCGAAACGGTCCAGTTGGCTTACGTCGATCAAAGCCGCACGCTCGACGCGGATAAATCTATCTGGGAAGAAATCTCGGGCGGCACGGACCTGTTGAAAGTGGGCACGCGCGAAGTGAACTCGCGCGCCTACGTCGGGCGTTTCAATTTCTCCGGCTCAGATCAGCAGAAGAAAGTTTCGATGTTGTCAGGAGGCGAACGCAATCGGGTGCACCTGGCGAAGATGTTGAAAGAAGGCGCCAACGTCTTGCTGCTCGACGAGCCGACGAACGATCTGGATGTAAATACACTGCGAGCTTTGGAAGAGGCTTTGGAAAGCTTCGCCGGTTGTGCAGTGGTTATTTCTCACGATCGATGGTTCCTGGACAGAATCGCGACGCACATTCTGGCTTTCGAGGGCGACAGCAAGGTTGTTTGGTTTGAAGGGAACTACTCGGATTACGAAGCCGATCGAAAGGCGCGGCTGGGAACGGCGGCTGAGACGCCGCATCGAATCAAGTACCGGCAGTTGACCAGAGGGTAGCGCAAATTGGTAATTTGCGAATCTGAACGCACGTTAACAACTGCGGTACATTTGTAGGCGCAGTACAAGGCACTAGCGCAACTTGTAGGTTGTCGATTAGGAACGCAAATTGACAATTTGCGCTACAAAAGATGAGTTGGATCAATCTACTGCAATGGCCGGCCATGGTGGTGACTGTTTGGGCGGCCTGGCTGGTCGCTTCGCAGCGGAAACTAAAACGAAATTGGGGTTTCTGGCTTTTCCTGCTCAGTAACTTGTTGTGGATTGGGTGGGGACTTTACGATCGTGCTTATGCGTTGATCCTGCTGCAGGTTTGCTTGGCGCTGCTTAATATTAGAGGAACGATCAAGAACCAGCCATCTTGAAGCTGGGAGCGCGGACGTTCCGTCCGCATCGCGCTGAAGGCGCGCGTTCTCGTTCGCAAATGCGGACGGGACGTCCGCGCTCCCAGCTTCAAGATGAGCTCTCCCCAATCTTCACTTCTCGTCGCTATTAGACTATAAACATTGCGCGCTTGGCGGCGCTCTCGTCCAAGACGCTCGAACAAAGCTCAAACACTTTCTTGAAAATTCGCGAAGAAGACTATGCCAAGAAAAACCATTTCCCTGATGTCGTTGTTGGCGCTGATGTGCGGCGCTCTCCTTTTCATCGACCTATCAAAGGTCCGCGCTCAGACTTTACCCAACGAAACGCCGGATAAGTTTACGTCGACCAACGACAGCTTTGATTACGTCAGACGTGAAGTGATGATCCCGATGCGCGACGGGGTGAAGCTCCACACCGTGATCCTCTTGCCGAAGGGCGCGAACCGCGCGCCGATACTGCTGACGCGCACGCCCTACAACGCGACCCAATTGACGACGCATATCAACAGCTCGCATCTCGGGCCGAGCCTGTACGGCTATGACAACGCGACCGACGTGATTGTCGAAGGCGGCTACATTCGCGTGGTCCAGGACATTCGCGGCAAGTACGGATCGGAAGGCGAGTATGTGATGAACCGTCCGGTGCGTGGCCCGCTGAATCCGACCAAAGTCGATCATCCAACTGATACCTACGACACGATTGACTGGCTGGTAAAGAACATCCCGGAAACGAATGGCAAGGTCGGGGTGCTCGGGATCTCTTACGATGGCTTCCTGCCTTTGATGGCGGTAATCAATCCGCATCCCGCTCTGAAGGTCTCGGTGCCGATGAACCCGATGGTCGACGGTTGGATGGGCGATGATTGGTTTCACCACGGCGCGTTCCGTCAACAGGGCATGAGCTATATCTACGACCAGGAGATGACGCGCGCGAATGACGCCACCTGGTGGACCAGCCACTTCGACGATTACGACATGTTCATGGAAGCCGGATCGGCGGGCGAACTGGGCCGGCGGCGCGGGCTGGAACAGTCGGGGTTCTGGCGCAAGCTGCTCGAGCACCCGAGCTACGACGCGTTCTGGCGCGAACAGGCCGTCGATAAGATTCTGGCGAAAGAGCCGCTGAAGGTGCCGATGATGTTGGTCCATAGCCTTTGGGATCAGGAAGACATCTATGGCGACATCGCCGTCTACAAAGCTATTGAGCCGAAGGACACCAACAACGATAAGGTTTTTCTGGTGATGGGTCCCTGGCATCACGGGCAGGAGATCAGAGAAGGCAGTTCGCTCGGCGCGATCAAATTCAATAGCGACACCGCGCTGTATTTTCGCCAGGAGATCCTGCGGCCGTTTCTGGATCATTATTTGAAGGACGATGCGCCGAAGATGAATGTCGCGCCGGTGACGGCGTTTGAGACGGGCACGAACAGATGGGAGCGGCTAAAGGCCTGGCCGGCAGGGTGTGCGACAAACGAGGGCGGCTGCACGATCAAGGCGACGCCTCTTTATCTCAACGGTGGTTTAAAAGCGAGCTTCGTATCGCAACCCGGCGGCGCCGGTTATGAAGAGTACGTTTCCGATCCGTCCAAGCCCGTTCCTTTCCGTGCCCGGCCGATTGACGGAACAACGTGGCGACAATGGCTGGTTGATGATCAGCGAGAGCAGTCGGGTCGTCCGGATGTGCTGACATTTACCTCTGAAACTTTGAAAGCGCCGGTGAAGATCAGCGGTGAACCGATTGCCAATTTGATCGCTTCGACCAGCGGCACCGATTCCGATTGGGTGGTCAAAGTGATCGACCTCTATCCCGATGAAGTTGCCGGCCAACCGAACATGGGCGGCTATCAGCTGATGATTTCGGCCGACATCTTGCGCGGCCGTTATCGTGAAAGCCTCGAGGTGCCTAAACCCATCGCCGCCGATAAGCCTCTGCTTTATCGCTGGGGATTGCCTACCGCTAACCACGTGTTTCTGCCGGGCCATCGAATCATGGTTCAGATTCAATCAAGCTGGTTCCCGCTTTACGATCGAAATCCGCAGACGTTCGTCCAGAACATCTTCTGGGCCAAGCCGGGAGATTTTCACAAGGCAACCCAGAGGATCTATAACGCCCCGGGCCAGGCGAGCTTTGTTGAGTTGCCGCTGGTGACGATGCGTTAAAGAAGAATATCCGCAGATTACGCAGAAGGAGAAAATCATTTTCCATTTCTCATTTGACAATGGTGGATTCAAGGTTGAAGTGCAACTCACTTAGACGAGGCTCTGGTATCGCGAAGCGATTACGTCCCAAAGCCCAGGGTTGCTTCAACCCTGGGTAAGTAAGTCAGTGTTATCAACCCGGAACGGGTTGCGCAAGCGGACGCAACCGCGTTGCGGTTGTACGTCCAATTAATTCCGTAACCCAGGGTAGCCGAAACGGCAACCCTGGGCTTTGAGACTCAACCGCTTTGCGGTAAAGCAGGTCAAGTCATAACCCCAACCACGTGTTTCAAAAAGTTATGTTGCACTTCAAACTTGAATCCACCATTGTCAAATGAGAAATGGAAAATGTTTTTTCTTTCTGCGTAATCTCTGAAATCTGCGGACAGTTCGGACACATCTTTTAGGAGGCTACCTCAGATGAAACTCCGCCTTTTTCTCATCACACTTCTTTTGCTCGTCGTCTCCGCTTCCGCCTTTGCCAGTGACGACATCACCAAGGAACTGATCACCTCAAACGGCAAGACGCGTGCTTACTATTTGTACGTGCCGCCGACGATCAAGCCCGGATCACCGGCGCCGCTCGTCCTCATGCTTCACGGGTCAGGCCGCGTGGGCATGTCTCTGGTCGAGAAGTGGAAGGACCTCGCCAAAAAAGAAGGCTTCATCATCGCCGGACCCGATTCTTTGGACACGCGGTCATGGAACATGCCTCAGGACGGCCCGGATTACCTGCGTGAACTGGTCGAAGAGCTCAAGGCGAAGTATCCGATCAATCCGCGGCGTGTCTATCTGTTTGGCCATTCGGGTGGCGCCATCTTCGCCCTGATGATGTCGCTGATGGAGTCGGAATACTTTGCAGCCTGCGCGATCCACGCGGGCGCACTCCCGCCGAGCGCCTACGATCTGGCAGATTCGGCGAAGCGGAAGATCCCAATGTTTATTCAGGTCGGAGATAGCGATCGATCGTTTCCAGTGAAGGTCGTCAGGGAGACCAGGGACCTGCTGAACTCGAAAGGCTTCGCAGTTGAACTCATCGAATTGCCAAATCACGATCACTGGTACTATGACCTGGCGCCGAAGATAAATCGCACGGCCTGGGACTTTTTGAAGAGTCACCAACTCGAAGCCGATCCGGTCTACCGAAGGTTTAATTTCAACGAGTGAAAGAGTGGCACAGACTTTAGTCTGTGATTTAGCACGTAAGATCCCGTGACGGCGACTGGGTCGATAAGTCCCGATCTTGATATTCGTACCGCGAAGCGGTCGGCAGAAGCTGACGCTCGCGGATACGGACATTAGAATCACAGACTGAAGTCTGTGCCACCTCGAGTGGGGATTCAGTGCAACAGAGGTGCAGGCTGCGGCAGTCATCTCTTGAAAGCACTCAGTACCGGGGAGCGCATGGAGCGTGGACATCCTGTCCGCCAGCATGCGTAGCGGGCTCTTGTTCACCAGCATGAACCACTCTATCGGTTGTTCGCGCTACCGCGCTCAGGCGGACAGGATGTCCGCGCTCCATCTACTCCGGTACTGACTTCATCGGCGTTATCTGTGTAATCTGCGGACAATCCTCTTAAGGAAAACAATGTGACTCAGGACTACAAAATCTGGCAGGTCATCGGCGCGTCTTCGGTGGGGACGATGATCGAGTGGTACGACTTCTATATCTTCGGCAGTCTCGCCACGGTCATTGCTCCGCTCTTCTATCCGCAAGGGAATAACACGCTGGCTTTGATCGCTTATCTCTCGACGTTCGCCGTAGGTTTCGTGGTCCGCCCATTTGGCGCACTCTTTTTTGGGCGGATAGGCGATCTGGTAGGACGCAAGTATGCCTTTCTGGTTACGCTGCTGATCATGGGCGGGGCGACTGCGCTGATCGGTTTTCTGCCGACGTACGCAACCATCGGAATCGCCGCGCCGATTATTCTGCTGGTGATTCGAATACTGCAGGGCCTCGCTCTCGGCGGCGAATATGGCGGCGCCGCAGTCTACGTGGCCGAGCATGTTCCCGATCATCGCCGCGGTTTCTACACCAGTTTCATTCAGATCACGGCCACCCTGGGTTTGTTTGTTTCCCTCGCCGTCATCCTGATCATTCAAAACACGATGAGCCGCGAGGCTTTCACTTCGTGGGGTTGGCGGCTGCCTTTCATTGTCTCGATCTTTCTGGTGGCCATTTCGCTCTACATCAGGTTGCGAATGAAAGAGTCGCCCATTTTCACTCACCTCAAGAGCACGGGCATGACTTCGGCCCAGCCGCTTAAAGAAGCGTTTACGAAGTGGACGAACTTAAAGCGCGTTTTGATTTCGCTGTTCGGCGCCACCGCGGGTCAGGGTGTCGTCTGGTACACGGGGCAGTTCTATGCGCTCTTCTATCTGCAAACGGTTCTGAAAGTAAATACCACGTCGGCAAATTACATAGTCGCGATAGCACTGTTAATGGGAATGCCGTTCTTTGTCTTTTTCGGGGCGCTGTCTGATCGCTTCGGCAGGAAGAGAATCATGATGGCCGGTTGCATCCTCGCTGCGATTTCTTACCTGCCGATCTACAAGGCAATGCAGACGGTAGCGGGGTCAAATATTGTGACAGCGATCTCGCAACGCAATCCGGTGACGGGAGCTATTAACCTGACACCGCAGACGTCTGTGAACGGAGTTCTGCAGCCGGCGAAAGAAGTGCTGACCTACGTTGACCTGCCCCATCTGCTCAGTAACCCCGTGGCCTGGAAACTAATTCTGCTCGTGTTTGTTCAGGTCATCTTCGTGACTATGGTATACGGACCGATCGCGGCCTACCTGGTCGAAGCCTTCCCGGCGAAGATTAGGTACACGTCTCTGTCGCTGCCTTATCATATCGGCAATGGCGTGTTCGGTGGGCTGCTGCCGCTAATCGGGCTGGTGGTGATCGCGCAAACGGGAAATATCTATGCTGGTCTGTACTATCCAATCGCGGTCGCCGGCTTGACCTTCATCGTTGGCTCGCTGTTGCTGCGAGAGACGAAGCACGTGCTGATCTGGGATGAGTTGAAAGAATAGCCTGAAGGATTCTTCAGGCTCCCTTTGGAGCAGAGCTGCTTCGTCTAAGTCCCGTAGGGACCAAATATTTATAGTATCGCGGGTGAGTTATTTGGACGAGCTCCGTAGGAGCGTAATATGCCGCTCCTACGGAGCTGATTATTAATTGGGCACCTCATACTATAAATATGGCGCTCCTAACGGAGCTCAGAAAACGTGCCTAACCACGAATCGGAAGACGAATCATCCAGCGACTTTTAAGGGACGATAAAGCGGCTGCGGAATTCGGTTGAGGTAAGAAAGGACTTCATCATATCTGCCTGATTATAATTACCGCCAAAGCTCATCAGCTTTGTCAGCCAGAAATCTAAGCCGGAAAAATTCAGATCAGGGGCCATAGCAAATACTCCGTAACCTTTTCCCCCGGCCGCAGTTTATATACATTGAAGAGTAATGACCGGCAGTGAAACTGGACAGAAAGTTCGCCAAGTTGAGGCGGAAGAACGACGGCTGGTCGAGGCGGCGCAGCGAGACCCCGCGGGCTTTGCCGATCTGTATGAGAATTTTTTCGGACTCGTTTACTCGTACGTGGTGCGACGCGTGCACAGCCGTCCTGAAGCCGAAGACTTAACCGCCGAAGTCTTTCATCGGGCGCTCAAGAGTCTGCCGCACTTCAAATGGACGGGCGCGCCGTTCGCGGCCTGGCTTTTCAGAATCGCTTCGAACATGATCGCGGATCGCGCCAAGCGTGCGGCGCGCGAGCAGAACTCTTCGCTGAATCCCCGCAGTGAACCGATCGAGTTGCCGTCGAGTGACGCGCGGAGCCAACAAACAGAGCTGGAGCACTACGAGCGCAGCGTTAACCTGCTGCGGCTGGTAAAGGAGTTGGCTGAAGATCAGCGGCGAGTTTTGATAATGCGTTTTCTGGAAGACCACAGCCTTCGCGACATTGCCGAGGCGCTGGGGCGTAGCGAAGGGGCGATCAAGCAATTGCAGTTTCGGGCGCTGCAGAGTTTGCGAAAGGAATTGACCACAGAGGGTACCGAGAAGAGAACCGCTTGAGTTATGAATGAAGTCATCTTAACAGAACAACTCGATCAGGCAATTGACGCAATGCTCCGGACTTCGGATGCAACGCTCGCTGATCTTGATCCGCAGGTTGCTGAATTGATTAGCATTGTGGGTGAGTTGCGGGCGCTGCCGAGGGAGGATTTCAAAACGCGTCTGCGAAATGAACTGGAAAAGGAAGCTTCTACAATGGCTGATGAAGAACTGAGTGGTGGCGATAGTGAAGACTTATCACTTGAGCCGGAGACCAATTCCGTTCGTGCAACTTTCCGCACCGTCACTCCTTACCTGACTGTTCCTGATGTATTCGAGGAGATTGAGTTCGTCACACAGGCGTTTGGCGCGGAGGGCAAGGTGTACGGTCTGGGATCTGCCGGCGGGTATCATTCGGAGTACAGGATTGGCGATTCGATGGTGATGATTGGCGGCGGCGGCGAAGGGGCCAGTTGGCGCGGCACGGCGGCGCCGGCTTCGCTTCATCTTTATGTGGAAGACGTTGATGTCGTTTATGCGAGGGCCATGGCTGCCGGCGCTACTTCACTTTCTGCCCCGATAGATCAACCCTACGGCGACCGCGAGGCGGGGGTTGAGGATCCCGGCGGCAATCAGTGGTATATCGCGACACACCAGGGAGCGAACTTCGCTCCCGAAGGCATGACTAACTTAATGCCTTACCTGCATCCTAAAGGTGCGCCCGCAATGATCGGTTTTCTCAAGCAGGCGTTTGCGGCTGAAGAGATCTCAGCGCACAAATCACCGGACGGCGTCGTGCAACACGCTACGATCAAAGTCGGCACTTCGATTATTGAGATGGGCGAAGCACACGGGCAATGGCAACCGATGCCGATGACTTTCATGCTGTATGTCGACGACCTAGACCGCTGGTACGCGCGCGCGATGAAAGCCGAAGGGATGATTTCAATGAATGCCCCCAGCGACCAGGCCTATGGCGATCGAGTCGGCGCGGTCAAGGACCCCTTCGATAACGTCTGGTATATTGGGACCCATCTTCAAGCAAAGAAATCAGAGACGAAAAAATCACGGAGGATTTCAATGGCTGCTCCTAAACTGTTCCGAATAGCCGTGCAGGTATCCGATTTGGATCAGGCATCGGCGTTCTATGCAAAGTTGCTCGACGATCCGGGGCGCAGAATACCGCGGGGGTCGCGGCATTACTTCGACTGCGGTTCGGTGATCCTCGCTCTCGTCGATGTCACGGCTGGAGGCATGGAGCCAAAGCCGATTCCGGACTACGTTTATTTCGCAGTCAGCGATCTCGATGAAATCTATGCGCGAGCAAAGGAGATGGGTTGTCTGGCGAAAGACGATGTTCATGGCGAAGACGCGGGCGCGATCGTAAAGAGACCCTGGGGCGAGCGTTCGTTCTATGCCGAAGACACTTGGGGCAATGGACTGTGTTTTGTAGACGAGAGCACTTTGTTTACCGGCAAGTGATATGGAGCGCCGGGAGCGCACGCATCCTGCTCGCACTTTTACGCGCTAAGAGCCGGCACGGATGCCGGCGAACCGCAGGCAGCATGCCTGCGCTCCCGGGGAACTCCAATGGCTTCAAATTAGAGAGGGAGAAAGAATATGGCAGTCAAAGCAATTCCTGAAGGTTACCACTCGGTGACGCCTTACCTGATCATCTCAGGCGCGGCGGCCGCAATCGATTTTTACAAGAAAGCGTTTGGCGCAACCGAGCTATTTCGCATGCCGGCGCCCGGCGGCAGGGTTGGGCATGCGGAGCTCAAGATCGGCGATTCACCGTTCATGCTGGCCGACGAGTTTCCCGAGATGGGCCACAAGAGTCCAACCACGCTCGGCGGCTCGCCGGTTAGTCTCATGATCTATGTGGCTGATGTGGACGCAGTCTTCAAACAAGCAATCGCTGCCGGCGGCAAAGAACAGCGCCCGGTTAAGGATCAGTTCTATGGCGATCGCTCCGGGAGTCTGGAAGATCCGTTCGGGCACATCTGGCATATCGCGACTCACGTCGAAGATGTATCGGGCGAGGAGATGGAGCGACGCGCAGCCGAGCAGACAGCCGCGGCGGGCGGCGGATCATAATCTCGGTCCTGGTGACTAATTTTAGGAACTCTGGAACAGCTCGGGTTTGCCGGCGCACCAATGGAGCGCGGACATCCTGTCCGCCAGCGGGCGAAGCACGCTCAGACTTTGTTTAGAGATTTCGTGAGGTGGTTCGCGCTGCGCGCTCAGGCGCACAGGATGTCCGCGCTCCGCAGGCAACCTCGTTCGCTTCGTAAGGGTTCCCTTGTCGACTGATGCCTTCAGTTCATGAGTCGTTTTCCAGAAATCACAGACTGAAGTCTGTGCCACGTAAATCGTTTTGCGGAACAGTCGCCAGACGGTGTAAAGTCTGCCAACCATGACAAGATCAAAGATGTGGATTGGGCTCTTACTCGCGGGACTGCTCGCCTGCTTTGCCTGCGGCGGCAAAGGCGCTGCTTATGTTTCCAGTCCCCAAGCGAATCCCGCTCAGTCCGGATCGCCGGCAACTGGTGAATTGCGTTTTAAGGCCGCCGATGGCTGGGTCAAGGAACCGACTTCCTCGGCCATGCGAGTGGCCCAGTACAAATTACCCAGGACTGAAGGCGATCCGGAAGATGCTCTGCTGGTGATTTATTACTTCGGCGCCAGCCAGGGCGGCGCGGTGCAGGCGAACATCGATCGTTGGGTATCGCAAATGCACCAGCCCGACGGCAGCGATTCAAAAAGCAAAGCCAAAACCGAAACCAGCACAGTGAACGGCTTGAAGGTCACGAGCGTCGATGTGGCCGGGACTTATACCGCTGAGATGGCGCCCGGCAGCTCCGAGAAACGCAACGACGCAAACTATCGCATGCGCGCCGCCGTGATCGAGACGCCGAAGGGAAACTACTTTCTCAAGCTCGTCGGTCCGGCCAAAACGATTGATCGTTGGGACCAGTCGATCACCGAGTTCGTGAAATCGTTTGAGTTCAAATAGAGAACTACTATGACGGCTGCTATCCAGGCATCAACCATTCGCGATCAAGTGTCAGCCGAAGAATGGCAGGCGCGAGTCGAACTCGCGGCCGCTTACCGGCTGGTTGCTCTTTATGGCTGGGACGATTTGATCTTCACGCATATCTCGTCGCGCGTGCCGGGTGCTGATCATCACTTCCTACTCAATCCTTACGGCATGATGTTCGAAGAAGTGACGGCGTCGAGCCTGGTCAAAGTTGATCTCGCGGGCAACAAAGTAACCGACTCGCCTTACTTCGTGAACCCGGCCGGCTTTACCATTCACAGCGCCGTGCATGCGGCGCGTGAAGACGCGCTATGCGTCATGCACCTGCACACCGATTATGGCATTGCGGTGTCCGCACAGAAGGAAGGGCTGCTGCCGATTTCGCAACAAGCGATGTTGGCGCTGGCGTCGCTGGCTTATCACGACTATGAAGGGTTGGCGCTGAACGAGGAAGAGAAGCCGCGTCTGGTAGCAGACCTCGGCGATAAGAACCACCTGATTCTCAGAAATCACGGACTGCTGACGGTCGGTCGCACTGCCGCGGAGGCTTTCCTGTCGATGTTTCTTTTAGAGCGTGCTTGTAAGATTCAGATTCTGGCGCAAGCGGGCGGGGAACTGGTCCACATATCCGAACCGATCGTGCGCCTGGTCGAGTCCCAGGTGAAAGCTGTCACAGTTGGTCAGGGCGCGGCGCTTACCTGGCCGGGCTTGCTGCGTAAGCTTGATCGGATTGATCCATCATATCGTCAATAGGCGATGAAGACCGGAGTCCTGCCAGCGGATAGCGGACATCCGGTCCGCCTGGGCGCGCAACGCGAATCACTTCTAAAACAAACTCGATGACTTCATCCCACTGAAGCAAAACTCATTCTCAAATAAACAACTGATCATAGTTTCTTGTAAGGTCAGAGCGCGCTTCGCGCGCTGGCGGACAGGATGTCCGCGCTCCCGGCCGGCGGTATATAAAACTTGGCGCCTTTGCGCCTTTGCGAGAAATAATCTCACGCAAAGACGCAAAGGCGCCAAGAAGAAAGACCACGCTCTTAAAGCGACCTACGCCACTTCGCGAACTGGATTGCTGAGAACGTAAATTGCCTCCATGACGGCCGCGTGCACGTCGGCGGGCAGGTTCTCACGAGCAGCCAGGTTGCGCAGCGCCGGCAGAATCTGAGGTTGATTGCTGAGCGCAAGTAACTTGACCGCGGTCAGCCGTACCTCTTGATCCGCATGACGGCCAATCGCCTGCAACAGGGGTTGAACTTCACCGGCTTTGGCCATCAGGAACAGAATAGAAAACGCATCGTAAGTTCGATCGAGGCCTTCGCCGGCAAGGCTGTTGATGGCGTTGGTTGCCAGGCCCGAAGCCGCAATCGCCGCGCCGATCTTGCGCCGGCGTTCCGGCGACGCTTCCCTCAACGCGTGGGTAAACGAAGCGGACAGATCCGGATCCAGGTGATAAAGAGCGCGCGCCGCCGCGTTGCGCACTTCAATGCTGGGATCGTCGAACGACTTTGTGATCAAATCGAACGAATCAGCGCCTTTGATATCCGCCAGGTCGGCCAGAGCCGCCGCGCGGTGGGACGAGTTGGCGCTTTGCAGACGCTCGACGATGTCTTGTGGCAAAGAAGTATCCTGGCCGTTGAGCGGAGTCGTGGGTTCCACCCTGAACACCGGCGCGGGCTCGACGCTCGCGTCGCCTAAGTCTTCGTCCGGAGTGTAAGGTTCAAAGACGGCCAGGTCCGCAGTGGTTTCAGCCGTAACGAATTCAATTTCCTTGCTGTTTGAGTTTCCTTTGTCCGAACGTTCCAGATCGATCGAAAGCCATGGGAGTTCATCTACTTCGACTCCCGAATCGCGTTCGGGCTTATCCGCTTCGGTCGGCAGCGGTTCGGATAGAAACATCTGGTCATCAACTACCTCGATTTCTGAACTGACCGCGACTGGACCCTCTTTTTCGTCGCTCAGACTTTCGAGCTTTGAATTGAGCGCTTGCTCTTTCTGCTTTCGCAGCTTGGCGTCGGCTTCGGCCTGTTCGCAAATCGCCTCGAGCTGGCTCAACCGTTGCAGTTCCTCGTCGGCGCGACGTTGAGCTTGCGCTTCTGCCTGCCGCACTGCTTCCTGGTGACCAGGAAGGCGAGCCTCTGCTTCCTTAATCCGGTTGGCTAGTTCTATCTCGCTCTTGCTGAGCGTTTCGATTTCGGCGACTACTTGTTGCTCAGTTTCCGATAGCTGTTTCACTTTGGCGCGAGCTGTTTGACGAGCTTCTTCCTGGGTGCGAAGCCTGCTCTCGGCTTCCTTGATCCGCCGCAGTTGTTCTTCTTCGGCCACTCGCAGGGCTTCGATCTCAGTAGCGAGCTTCTGTTCTTCTTCGGCCCGCTTTTGGTTGCTTACCTGGGCGCCTTTGCGCGTTTCTTCATAGGCGCGCAGCCGCAGGGCGGCTTCCTCAACCAGCTTGAAGTTATAGTCGCGACTTTGCCGCGCGGTTTCCAGCTCCTGGTTAATTTGCTCGGTCTTTTCGGCGTGTTGTTGCGCTTCAGCTTCAGCGAGATAGCAGGCTTTAACCTGCGCTGCCAGTTGTTCCTGGATCGTGTCGATGCGCTTGACCTGATCTTCTTCCTGCTCGCGCAACACACCTACCGTGACGGTAAGCTCCTGCTCCTGCTCGAGCAGCAGTTCAGCTTCTTCAAGCGCGAGGCGGCGAGCTTCCTGCAGCGCGGGGAGTCGGTTCTTGATCTCGTCGATCCGTTCGAGCTGGGCCTGTTCAGCGCGCCGCAAGCTCTCGATCTCTTCATTGAGCTTTTGCTCTTTCTCAGCCTGCTGTTTGGCTTGAGCTTCAGCCAGTTGACGGGTCTTGGCTTGTTCGACGAAACGGGTTTCGACGTCGACGATGCGCTTGAGCAAATCTTTCTCTGCCTGGCGCATCGCTTCAGTTTCAGACCGGAGCGACTGCTCTTTGGCCACCAGCTGATTAACCACGGCTTCCTGCTCTTGCCGCGATTTCTCCGCGGCAGCAACGATGGCGTTCGCTTCCTCGATTCGTTTGAGTTGCTCCTGCTCGGTTTGCCGGAGGCTGTCGACGGCAGTTTGTAGCTGTTGTTCCTGTTGAGTGCGCTCGTGTGACGCCGCTTCCAGCTGTCTGCCGATAGTGCGCAACTCTTGCAACCTATGTTCCTGTTCCAGGGCTCGCGCGCGGGCCTCAGCCTCGGCCCGCTCGTGCGCTTGTTGGTGAGCATGGAACCGCGCCTGAGCTTCTTCGACGCGCTTGTTCTGTTCCGCTTCAGCCTGACGCGACGCTTCGATCTGAGCGTTAATCGCTTTCTCTTGCGCCGCGCGTTCTTGCGCAGCAGCTTCAGTCTGGGCGTGCGCTGCTTGTGCCTCAGTCAGCCTCTGCGTTTCGATTTCGATGCGCTGGGCTAACTCAGCTTCAGCCTGCTGAAGCGATTCTGTTTGGGCCCGCAAGCGAGCTTCGGTTTCTGAGACTTGTTGGCGCTGGCGATCCTCGGATGAGCACAGCGCTTCGATCTCGGTATTAAGCGACTGTTCCTTTTGGAGCAGGTGCTGGATGCTTGCTTCAACGTGCTGTCGCGCTTCAGTCTGCCGCCGCACAGCAGCTTCGCCCTCTTCCACGCGTCTCCGTTGCTCTTGTTCGGCAACGCGGAACTCATCGAGTTGGGCACGCAACCCGGCTTCCTGGGCTGCGCGTTCAAGAGCCTCCGCTTCGGCCTGGTTACTCAGTTGACCCAATTCGGCCAACCTTTGTGTGTCTTGTTCCGCCCGCAACTCGGCTTCGATCCGCACCCTCAAGTGAGCTTCTTCCTGAGTTCGCAATCGATCCTCGGATTCGAGGATGCGGTTTCTTAGTTCTTGTTCCTCGATTCGAAGAGTTTCGATCTCGGCGTTTAGATCCTGCTCCTGACGCTTTAACTCTTCCGCCTGGGCGGCAGCGAGTTGGTGGGCCTCTGCTCGCGCGTGCAGTTTCGCTTCAACCTCCGCTACCGAAGCGCGCTGTTCAGCTTCCGCCTGATGCGCGCTTTCCAGTTCAACGTTGAGCCGGCCTTGTTCCTCGGCGAGCCTCTTGGCTTCGACAGCAGCCTTCTTTAGCGCCTCTTCCAGTTCGAGTAAACGCTGGTTTGTCTGCTGGAGCTGACCAACCTGATCCTGTCCGGCCTTTTCCAGAGCTTCGATCTCTGACGCGAGCTGTTGGGCTGTTGCAGAGTCGCGCTCTACTGCGGCCTTCGCCGACAGTTGAGACTCCTGCAAAGCCTGCACGCGTGCCTCAGCTTCCGCGACCTGCCGCAGTTGCAGCTCTCCCGCTCTTAGCAGCCTTTCGATCTCAGCACTGAGCTGTTGTTCTTGCTCGAACTTGCGTTTGGTTTCAGTTTCAGCCCAGTGCCGAGCTTCCAGTTTGCTGAGGAGACGCGCTTCGATCTCTTCCACCAGCCGATGTTGTTGTTGCTCGGCGATTTGTTGAGCTTCGATTTCGGAGACTAACCACTGTTCTCGTTCGGCCTTCCGCTTTGCTTCAGCTGCGGCGTGTTGAAACGATTCCTCGTGCGCGCGAATGTTGGCAGTAGCTGCTTCGATGCGTTTGAGTTCCTGCTGTTCCCGGACTTGCAACGCTTCGATTTCGTCGTGCAGGCGTTTCAGCTTTTCGGCTCGCGCTTGCGCCGCCGCTGCAGCTTCTTCGCGCAGCGCGCTTAGTTCCGAGAGTTGTTTTTGTTCCGCCACCGCCCGGCGATGGGCTTCTTCTTCCACACGCAGGCGAGCTTCTTCAATGGCCCGGCGTTGCGCTTCGGCTTCCGCTTTGTTCTTGGCGGACTGCACTTCGGCCCGGCGACGTTGGAGTTCTAACTCGGCTTGCTTTAAAGATTCTTCTTCCGCGCTTAAATCGACTTCAGCAAAGACGGTTTGTTCCGCGGGCTGGGTACTTGATCTTTGCGTCAGTTGCGCATCGAGATTCGCGGGAGTTGATTCTGCTGGGCCATCGCTGAGGAAGGCCTGCCGCGCTTGAGCAAGGTGCTGCAGATCGCCGCTAGCCAGCGCAGCCATTAACTGGTCGGCGACCATGCGATGACTCGCCGAGTCTTTCGTGTCGTTCGCGGCAGCGTTGCCGTTGCGTCCGTGAGGCGCGCTGTTATTGTCGGTGTCAAAGTTTGGCGGTTGTGAAGGCGAGTGGTCCATGTTCAATTCTCCAACTCCAGCTTAGAACGGGGCTCTGGAGCACGGCCTTCTTAGAAGGCTCGCTCTTAATTCAGATCTAAATTCTTTCTGAGCTTAGTCTGATCGGGTGCTTATTTTACGACTGATGTGTCGCATTGGCGAGGGTGACCGGTGTAATTGGTCCCGAAGGTTTAGCCTCGAATGGTGGAGCCATTGAGACTGCCTTGATTCTCGCAAATCCGGGGCTTTCAGGTCAATAGCGCATTTTGCGCCGCCGGCGGGAGGGCGATGTCGGCGCGATCCGCGCCATCCCCAAGGGGAAGAAAATCGATGAAAGCGCCCTAAATAAGTGGAATCTGGCCGCCCGGCTGCCTCGTATAACCGTGAGCTACGCTTCTGCTGATTAGAAACTAAAACGAACCTGAGCCTCGATCAGGCGATTGTAAGGCGAGGAGCCGCCACCGCCACGACCTCCGCCAAAGCCGCCAAATCCTCCCGCGCTCGAGGTTGATAATCCGAAGAGTGACGAGCTGAGGTTGCCGACCGGCCGGCCCAGGTTAGCGTGGTTCAGGATGTTCTGAAAGTTTACCGATAGCGTCAGGTTGTAGCGCTTGGCATCGCCGCCGCCAAAGCCACCACCACCGCCGCGAGATCCCCCACCGCCGCCACCTTCACCACCACGCTGACCGCCGACCATGCCGCCAAAACCACCGCGCGGAGCGCCACCGCCGCCCTCGGCGCCCCGATTTCCCTGGTCCGATCGCTGCGTGGTAGCCGCGCGCTTTTCGCTGCCAAAGCCCCAGGACTTACTCACTCGCAGATTAGCGATCAGAGAACCTGGCCCGCGACCGAAGTTGCGCGGAATGATTTGCGAGCCGAGAGTGGGGTTCGGATCGAAAGCACCAAACCTGGTAACAATCACGCCTGGCTTTGTTAAGTCAGATGCGAACGCCGGCCGATCGGTGAAAAGCGTGTCCCCATTCAGATCTCGTCCGACAGTGATATTGAAAGGCGCGCCCGACGCCACAATCACAAACGGACTCAGACTGATTCCCCAGGGAGCGCGAACGTTGCCGAACAAGGTAAAGCGATGCCGGATGTCGTTCGATGATCGGCCCCACTCTGAGGTGAAGTCATACGGGTTGGCCGCGAAGGTCCCAGCGCCGTCACTGTCGCTATTGGTCCGGCTGTAAGTGTAGTTGGCGTTGAAACTCACTTTGCGGCTCAAACGACTACCCACGGTAACGATCAGTTGATTCTGATCAAAGCGTCCGCTCGAATCGTATTCAAAAAAGTTGTTGATGGTACCGAGTGGCCGCACACCACTACCCGGTAGCGCCGGCAGAAAAGTTCCGGGCAACGGCGCGTTGGTGGCGCGTGCGCGCAAAAGATGCAGCGTGCGAGCATGACTGAAAGTGACACTGGTGGTGAAGTTATGCGGCAGAGCTCGCTCGACGCTAATAGCCGACTGCATCGTATAAGGCGCCTGCAGATCGTGCGCCAGTTGATAGATTGTCACCGGAGTCTGAAACGCCGTCAGGGCGCTTATCGATGGTACGGCCGGAAAGGAATTCAAGAGCGCCGGATCGGTAACGATGAACTGTTGCTGATTGATTCCGTTGAGTCGATTGGCCGTCAGGGTGAGGTTCTCGCCAACGCGATCATAGAAGACACCGAAGCCGCCGCGAACGGTTGTCTTCGAAGGACGTTGCCGGCTCGCTGTCCCTGGCTGCCAGGCAAAGCCGAAGCGCGGCGCAAAATTCATGTTGCTGCTGATGTTGCTCTGATTCTCGTAACGCAGTCCAAAACTCAGCATCAGGTTGGGCCGAAATCTCCAGTCGTCCTGAGCAAATCCGCCAAAATCGATCTGGCCCACGGTCGCCTTGGGATTACCTGCCGCTATCGTGAACTGGGTCGCGCCGCCACCGGCTAGGCGAATTGCGGCCGGTGAAAGTCCGTTCTGCAAACCCTGTGAGGTGACTTGATAAACCTGAATACTAGTCAGCGCGTTTGGATTTCCAATCTGCCGGCTGCCGGCGAACGTCCATGTACCGCCAAAGTTCTGCGGCGAAATACTGGTGATGTGTGTGTCGCGAAGGCGGGCCCCGAATCTAATCGTATGCAGTCCCTTCGCGAGCGAAGTGTTGTTGGTCAACTCCCAACGATTCGTTTGGTTGGAAGAAAGTCCGATCTGCGACCCGCCGCCGGTAAAAGCGTCCTGCACCTGAATCGTCGGTATCGAGTTGTTCGCAGTATCTCCAGATGTCTGATGACTGAACTGAAAGCGCGTTTCGTTCACTGTCGTCTTATTCAGGATTGCGGTTTCCGTCAGGCGCACCGTTTGTTGAGTACTGAAGTTGCTGTACTTTCGCGAGCTGAGCGAGAAGCCTCCCACGCCGGTAGTGTTGGTCGCATGCTCGTATTCATAGCGAGCTACCAGAGTGTTGCTGGCGTTGATTTGGTAATCGAGGCGCGGACTGAACTCAGTACGCCGGTTAGGCAGCGGCACTGACTCGCTGAACGACACGATGTTGAAGCTGGGATCGAGAATGGTTGCGGTAACCACCCCTTCGTCATTGATGTCGCGCCGTTCGATGTCGACGAAGAATGAAGCCTTCTTACGCGAGATAGGTCCGCTGAGTTGGCCGCCATACCGTCGCGACAGGTAAGGCGCGCGCGCAGTCTGAAACGGATTGCGCGAATTCAGCGCTTGATTGTTGAAGGTGAAAAAACCTTCGCCACGAAATCGATCGGTGCCGGGCTTGGTCAGAATTTCAGTTCGGCCAAAGCCGGGCCGGTCATACTCGGCCGAGTAGGGATTCGAGTTAATCCGAATTTCGCGAATGGTCGAGAGCGGGGGCAAACGTCCGCCGCTGAATCCATCGATGTAAATCTGTCCGCCGTTTGGTCCCGCGCCGGGGCCCGCCAACGCTTGCAGCGCGGCCGCGAGATCGTCGGGATCGTCGGGCAATGATTCGAGGTCTGCGCCTTTGAGGACGATGGCGCCGACATTATTTTCAGGCTCGGTATTTACACCCGTAGTGTCGGACGCCACGGTGACTTTCTGCTGTTCGATAGTAACTTTGAGTGTGACGTTTAGCTGTGCGGAGCGACCGGCGATGGCTTCGACATCCGCGGTCTCGTGGTTTGCGAAGCCCGGCGCCGTGACTTTGATTGTATATTTTCCGGGAGCGAGTCCGTTGATTACAAAATTGCCGTCACCATTTGTGGTGGCAGTCTTCTCAACGCCATTGGCATTCACGGCAACAACTGTGGCGCCGACAATAACGCCGCCGAATTCGTCCGAGATCTGACCCTTCAGTGAGCCCGTACCCTGCTGGCCTGGCACGACGCCGGCACAAAACACGACAATCAATAACAAACGTAACATTCAGATGATTCCTTGGCTTTCTTGAGCAAAAGTCGGCGTTGTTCTGCCTTGGTAGTTAAGACGCAGGTGGTCTGATTTTGGTTACATACGCGGAGCAGCCGGGAGCAAGAATTGCCGATGTCGACCCAAGCGGACTATCTTTGATCTTTCACTCGTGAGTAAGAGGTGAGATATGCCGGTCATTTCGATGTTCTACGGGATAATCATCATGATGTATTATTTCGATGATAGACGGCATCATCAGCCGCATATCCATGTGGAGTGTGGCGACGAAGAAGCGGTTGTTTCAATTCCTGACGGTACCGTGATAGAAGGTTCGCTGAGAACGGCTAAGCTCCGGTTGGTTCAGGCTTGGGTAGAAATACATCGCGACGATTTGATGGCGGACTGGAGACTCGCAATCAGCGGTCAGTCGGTGTTTAAGATCGAGCCCTTGAAGTAGGAGTCAGATGAACAAGGTTATTGCAGTAATCGCCAATCCGAATTTCTCTCTTGATGTGAAGTTCAGCGATGGATCCCTGAAGCGCTTTGATGTTAAGCCGTACTTGGATCGCGGCATTTTCACGGAACTGAAGAGCCTCGACTATTTCACGCAAGTCAGAGTTGCGTTCGGCACCGTGCAGTGGCCCAACGAACAAGACATCGCCCCCGAGACTCTTTATATCGAAGGTGTCGCGATTGATGAAGCCGATGCGTCCTTACCCACGGAATCTGATCTGACCACGGCTTAATCACTTGTCCTCATAGCTATGCTCCCCGCGCCAATCTATCCAGACGGAGCGCGGACATCCTGTCCGCCAGCGGGCGAAGCCCGCTCATATTCTTACAGGAGGAATTTGTCTTGAGGTTGGTTGGCGCTGCGCGCTCAGGCGGACAGGATGTCCGCGATCCGTTATGGCAATCTCTATTTCCCACGCCCGCGAATTTCAGTGTCCCAGTAACGCAGCCATTCATTGCCCTCTTTGCGCAACAGCTCCCAGTCGAGCGGCATGCGCGTGAAGGGTGCATTCATCCAGTCAGGAAGTTGTTTGCGATCGATGTCGGTGCGCACGGGCAGGCGGTAATAGTTGCGGCCTGAGTGAATCAAACTCTCCGGCGTAGTGACAAATTCATAAAAGCGTTTTGCTTCGGCCTCGTTCGGCCCGCCGCGAACCAGAGCGATGCCGTCGATCACGACGGGCGTGCCGCTGGCGGGAATGTTGTAGGCGACCGGAAGTTTCTTCTGCTCCTGATACAAACGAACATCGGGCAGGTCCCAAAGACTGATCAAGCCCTCCTGGCGAGCCATCTTCTGCATCAACAGAGTGCCGTCGGCAGTGTACTCGTGCACGTTGGCATCCAGTTTTCTTAGCCACTCGTAACCTTTTTCAGGTGAGTTCGTGCCTTTATAAAATCGCCAGATCATCGCGCCAAAGATCGCCCGCATGGAATCGGACGGGTTCGGATTCCGGATCAAGACTTTGTCTTTCCATTTCGGATCGAGCACATCATCCCAATCCCTGGGCGCGTCCGCGGCAGTCACCGCCGCGCTGTTATAAACGATCACTTCCGGAGTTTCATAAGTCCCGTACCAGCGATCCTGTTTGTCTCGCGCATAGTCGGGAACCTTATCAGCCCATGAAGGTCGATAAGGCGCCAGCAGATTTTCGTCAGCCGCGGTTTGAAATGTCGTGTGCGCTGCGCCCCACCACAGATCCGCTTGCGGGCGATTGCGTTCAGCGCGGAGACGCTCGAGCACTTCGCGCGATCCCATATCCAGAAATTGCACTTCGACTTCCGGGTGGACCTGTTTGTAGCGCGCCACAAAATCGCGCAGCATGTCCTGGCCGTGGGGCGTGTAGATGAGGAGTTTGTGTTGGCTCGATTGTGATGACTTACAGGACAAGAGGAACAGCAGTACGAGCGTTAAGCAAAGAACTTTCCTGGGTGCTAAGAACATCAGTCGCGTTTGCCGGAATCCAATTTTGATTTAGAGCGTGCGTCATGATAACAGAAACTCATGTCTGAGAACGCGGGCCCGCGCAGCGTTCTCGGCTTAACCCTTTAGAGACCCAGTAGGAAACCTCAAGGCCAGGAAGGCTTGCCCCCGCCGATCATTGAACGGAACAAGACGGCGGGGGCAGGCCCCGCTTTCGGACCTTGAGGTGATATCGGCTGAGACCTATGCAATCTCCTTTGGGACCAGTCAGACCTTGCTCGGCAGACTGCGTTCTTAGTTAATCATCGACCAGAATTCGTATGCGTGCGCCGACGCATACTGCAAGACGCTCCACAACATCGTCAGCAACCGCCACAACACCGGCGTCCAAACGATCCAGTCGGTCATCTCACTCCTTTGGCTCGACAAATTCTAATTACTGATGGACCCGAGGCGCCCTTCGGCCGGGACCTTGCCCCGCCACTGATCAACGACCATGGCTCTTTGTTGCGGCGTCAATACCTGATACATATTGGCCTTGGCGCGTGCCTTTATGGCAATGATTTGTCCCATCACTTCAGCTTCCTGTCCTGAGAGTTGGCGTATCCGATTTTCATCAACCGGATAAGCCAGGGTTACTTCCTCGATCTGATCGTCCAACTCGTCCAGTTGAGTCATCAGCGGATCGGACTTGAAGATTGCCCCCGTGACGATCGAGACGACTCGGAACTTCTGTCCGTTGGTCAGGTTCAATTGGTTCGTTATGGGTGCGAAAACTTCCTCTACCAGAGCGGCGTAATCCTGCTCGCTGTTTCGAGTGCCGCTTTGCTGCTCAGGATTTCTTTGCGGTGTGACGATCGCTTGTGCAGAACTGACAGCCGCACCGGTAAGAATGATGGTTGCGGCCAGAACCAGCGTCTTTAATATTCTCATCTTAGACCTCCTATTCGATGCAAACACCGGGACCTGCTCACGTGGGCAGGTCTCGGCGACGACGAGGGTTACTTGATGACGATTCCGGTCGAGAAACGGAAACCATTCAACGTACGATCCGGAAAAACCACGGTATTTATTGTCCGGCCACGCAGGAGAATGGGGTTGTAATCAAACTGGATCAGGCGCCAGGCGAAGTGTTGATTCAGCCGATAGTCAACGCCTCCGCCAAAGTTCATGGCAAAGCTCGTGCTGGTGTCGGTGAAATTATTGATCCCGGTGGTGAAGGTCTTCGTCAGCTTGCGTCGCGCGACACCCGCCAGAACATGGACGTACGGCGTGAATCTGCTGGTCGAAGGAAATCTCAACTGCGGTCCAGCCGTGAAGTTGTAAAGCGAAACTTTCGAGTTACTCGTGTCGGTGCCAAAGGCGTCGGCGCGAGTTGCAAAGTTAGCCGAGAAATCGCCGGTGATGCCCAGGCGCTTGCTCAGATATCCGGTGGCGGAAAGGTTAAGGCCATTGAGCTTGAATTTCTTATCCAGGCTCGTAGTCGTAGCGGTAGTAAAGTCCGAGCTTTTGATTCCAGTATCGACACTCTCGAATGAATAGCCGGCAAAGAACTCCGGCTTCTTGTCGGTTTGAGCTGACGCGATCGTAAAGCTGGCAAAAAGGGCGATGGTTAGAAGAGTAAGTCTTTTCATAAGAAACCTCCGTGAATTTGTCTTCAGCTTCGAAACTGCGGCGACCTTGTTATAGAACTTGGCAAGGTCGCTCGCTTCAGTCGCCCGGCAAAGCACCGCGTCGGGCGAATGAACTCGTGTTTCCGAATTGATGTCTAAGACGCTGACGGTTCAAGGCGTGACGCAAAGAGTGAGTCAACCGAATGTGAAGTTTTGTGAAGGGTCATTTTGCCTGTGGACATGAAAAGACCGGCTTCACGAAAGGAATGCACCCCACAGCATTGCACCCTCCGTTGAAGCCGGTCCCTGTAGCGCAAGTTGTTAACTTGCGTACAAAGTTATTCCTGTTCACCAGGCGGTAGCGGCGGCGGCCCCTGGCGCCCGAACTGCTGACGCTTCGCGGCGAGTTGGGCCTTCTGCTCGGCCGTCAGCACGCCGGCGATTTGGGACATCATTTTGGCGCGCGAAACTTCTAGTTCGATCTGGATCCTGGCTCGCGCTTCCGCGGCTGCACGCACCGCCGCTTCGTCGAACGTCCCGTTTATCGGATCGGGTTCGTTGGACTGCGATGCCCGCAGCTGATCTAGAAGGGCTTTGTTGCTCTCTCGGAAGCTGTCCGCGATTTTCTTGACCTGGGCCTTTTGATCTTCAGTCAGGTTAAGGTCATGCAGGATCGGTCCCAGCCCATCGCGCGGTCCCGGTCCACCACGAAAGCCACCCTCACGCGGGCCTTGATGTCTTCCCATGTGGCCATGCGAGAAGGCCACCGCGGCCGCCACCAATAAGAGCGCGGCGGCAACAGCCACGATCACGCTCGTCTTCTTTAAATTGAATTTCATGTTGTTTCTCCTCTTGAACGATTCCTCTTCAATCCATCCACCGCTTAGTAACGGCGCAGTCTTGTTACGCATCTTAGACGCGAGTTGAAGCAGGCGGATGTGAAGACTTCGTCAAGTGTCTGCAAACTTTTGCAAAGTGGGCTTATTCGTTGACGGGCATGCTTTACAAAACTGGCTCGGCTACTAAGATAGGGCTGTGTCGGAAGCCCGCGCGTCAGCAAGCGCTATCTTCGTCTCGAGTCCAGACTGGAGATGTGGTCTTCTCGTGAGTAAGTCTCGGGTAAGTGGCCCTCGCTGACGGTCGGGCTTCTGACACCCTTTTCTTATGAAACCAATGCAGGAAATTCTGGTTATCGACGACGACGTCGAACTCTGTGAACTGGTCGCGGAGTATCTGGGTCCTGAAGGCTACAAAGTAGAAGCTGTGCATGAAGGGCCGGCCGGTGTTTCGCGTGCGCTTTCCGGAGAGCACGTGTTGGTTGTTCTCGATTACATGTTACCGGGACTGAACGGCTTTGAAGTTTTGCGACAGATCAGGGCCACGTCACAAATGCCGATTGTAATGTTGACGGCCCGGGGCGACGACATGAATCGAATCATCGGTCTGCAGATTGGCGCTGACGACTATCTGCCGAAGCCTTTCAATCCGCTGGAACTGGTGGCCCGAATCAATGCCGTTTTGCGCCGCGCGCAATCAGCGCCCGGGCTGAAGCCGGCGGTTGAAATAGTAGTTGTGGGCGATGTGGAAATGGATAACCGGACGCATACGGTCCGGCGCAACGGCGAACCAATCGATCTGACGGCGGTTGAGTATGCGCTGCTCGAGAAACTGCTCGCGGCGCCCGGCCGCATTTTGGAAAGGGAAGAACTGGTCAAAGCCGTGCTGCATCGCGAGCTTTCCCCATTTGATCGAAGCATTGATACGCATGTCAGTAACTTGCGTAAGAAGCTGGGGCACCAGGTAAACGGCGCCGAACGAATCAAGACGGTGCGAAGCGTCGGCTACATTTACGCGGCACCGGAAAAGAGGGAGCCTGAGTAATCCACGATGCGCAGTCTCTTTCTAAAAATCTTTCTCTGGTTCGGGCTGGTGATGGTCTTTGCGAACATCGCGTCGTTTGTGACCGGCATTTTCATTGAACGTCGATCGCAGTTCTTTCGACAGAGTCCGATGGCCCAGATGTTCAGCGTCTACGCGCAATCGGCGGTCGATGTTTTTGAGCGAGACGGCAAACCAGGCCTGACTGCTTATCTCGAGCGCGTCGAGCATGTTTCGAAGATCCACGCCGTGCTGTTCGATAATCTCGGGAATGAAGTGTCGGGCCGGCCCGCGCCGGCCGGGGCCGCGAGTGCGATCAGCCGGGTTAGCGAAGCGTCGCCGTACGTCTATTACTTTTTGCCGCAACAGGAGCGGCCAATCGCCGCACAGTATGTCCGTGGGCCCAACGGCGACGAATACGTTTTAGCAGGTGAACTGCCGGCGCCGGGCTTTCTCGGGCCGCCGCCGCGACTGGGAGAACCCGGATCGTTCGCCTTCGGACTGAGGATGATCGCCAGAAGTTTTTTGCCGGTGGTGCTGGTGGGCGGATTGTTTTGTTATTTGCTGGCGAGATATTTATCGAAGCCCATTGTCGAACTGCGCAGCGCGACGCAGCAGTTGTCCGCCGGCAACCTCGGGGCGCGTGTCGATCAGAAACTGCTCAAACGACGCGACGAGCTGGGCTACCTCGGTCGCGACTTCAATGTTATGGCCGGCCGGCTCGAGTCCCTGATGGAAGCCCAACGGCGTTTGCTGGCCGACATCTCACACGAATTGCGATCGCCTTTGGCCCGACAGGGTGTCGCGCTCGGTCTGGCGCGGCGCAACGCTGGATCACAAGCGACGCCGGCGTTGGATCGCATCGAGCGAGAGGCGGGCCGGCTTAACGAAATGATTGGACAGTTGCTGGCGCTTTCAAGAGTCGAGAGTGGGGCTGAACGTCCTGATAGTGAAGAGATCGATCTGGCGGCCCTGGTTCGGGAAGTTGCCGAAGACGCCGACTTTGAAGCGCGGGGCCGCGATCGTTCCGTGCTGATCGCGCGGAATGAAGCGTTAAAGACAAGAGGAGTCTTCGAACTTATTAGAAGCGCGCTGGAAAACGTGGTGCGCAACGCCGTGCGATACACGGAAGCAGGTACTCAGGTTGAGATCGCACTGACTTCCGAAGGAGTGGATCGAGATCTCTTCGCAGTAATCCGCGTCCGCGATCACGGCAAGGGCGTGCCCGAGGAATCCATCAAAGAAATCTTCCGGCCCTTCTATCGAGTTGAAGACGATCGCGATCGCAAAACCGGAGGAACCGGCCTCGGCCTCTCGATCGCCGCGCGCGCGGTGCGGCTGCATCAGGGAACTATTAAGGCCGAGAATGCTAATGATGGCGGGCTGATTGTAGAGATGAGGCTTCCGATTAGATGATCTGCGCGGCTGATGGTTTTTAGAATGCATCCGTCAAGCCGTCCCTGGCGTTTCGTCCGCGAAGCGGACGGATTACATAGCCGTGGGCAACGCCCACGGATCGATGATGCAAACGACAGCGACCCTGCAAGGGTCGAACAGATCAATTCCAAAGGTATCGCGCGTCATATTCGACTCCGTATTCGTCCAGGAATTGCATCAGCTCTTCTTGAAACGTTCGCTTTCGATGATGTTCTTTCTGGTTGGCAAGATATTGTTTCAAGCCAGGGACCGTTGGCCTTCCAACAGAAAAGCCGGCATATCCATCTTGCCAATGAAAGTTTCTGAACTCGCTTCCTTTCGTCTTTACCCATGAAGAGCTATCTTTCTTCACATCCTTCATTAAGGAACTGAGGGCGATGTTCTTGGATTGTGAAATCAGTAGGTGTACGTGATCAAAGGTCCCGCCCGCATCGAGCAACCGTGATTCATTGTTCTTCAAAATCCCACCGATGTATGCGAATAGTTCGGGTTCGATGTTGGGAGTTATTAGCGGTTCACGGTTCTTTGTGGAGAAAATCACGTGCACCAAAAGGCTGACGAGAGTTTGAGCCATGGGAGTTCCTCTCCGACCCTTTCAGGGTCGCCATTGAAGGTTGGATCGAACCGTGGGCGTTGCCCACGGCTATTAAGTTCGTCCACTTCGTGGACGCTACAATCCTAATCTTCTTCCGCCACTCGAATCCGTCCTTCATCCTTCGCCTGCTGAATAATCTTCTGCGCAATCTGGCTGGGGACGGGATCGTAATGCGAGAACTGCATGTGGAAAGTACCGCGCGCGGCGGTGATTGAGTTGAGGGTTGATTGATAGTTGAGCATCTCAGACATTGGCACCTGCGCCTTGACCACTTGCTGCTTGCCGCGCGTGTCCATGCCCTGCACTCGTCCGCGGCGCGAGTTGAGATCGCCCATGATGTCGCCGCTGCATTCCTGCGGCGCATCGATCTCGACATCCATGATTGGTTCCAGCAAGGCCGGCTTCACTTTTTCCATCGCGTTGCGAAATGCCTTGCGGCCGGCGGCGCGGAAACTGTGTTCGTCTGAGTCGACGTTGTGATACGAGCCGTCGATCAGTTGCACCTTGAAATCGACCAGCGGATAACCTGCTATTGCACCGTGGCCCGCGGCTTCGATGATGCCTTTTTCAATCGCCGGGCGAAATTGCTGCGGCACCGAACCGCCGAAGATTTTGTCTTCGAAAATAAAGCCGCCGCCCCGCGGCATCGGCTCAAAAACGACTTTGCAATCGCCAAACTGTCCCCGGCCGCCGGTCTGCTTTTTGTGGCGGCCCTGCACTTCGGCGCGCTGCGTGATCGTTTCTTTGTAAGGGACCTTAGGCGGGTGCAGCATCACCTCGACGTTGTAGCGCTTCTTCAATTTATCGACGATAGTTTCGACGTGCACCTGGCCTGAGCCGGCCAGCAGGAACTCTTTCGTCTGCGCGTCGCGAGTAAAACTAAGCGCGGGATCTTCTTCCAGAATCTTATGAATTGCGACGCTGATCTTTTCTTCGTCCTGACGCGACTTTGGTTCAATCGCGAAAGCAATCGCCGCTTCCGGATATTGCACCGGATCGTAAATGATTGCTTTGGCTTTGTCGGACAGGGTGTCGCCCGTCTGGGTCTCTTTTAACTTCACGCAGGCGATGATGTCGCCCGCATTTGCCTCCGGTAATTTGTCGAGCTGTTTGCCTTGAATAGAATGCAGCGCGCCCAGCCGTTCCGTTGTGCCGCGCGTTGAGTTGTACACGGTAGCGTCCGTTCCGACGTGGCCGCTGATGACCTTCATCACATTGATGCGGCCGGCAAAAGGATCGGCGATGGTGCGGAAGACATACGCTGAGAAGGGCTCGCTGGTCGAATACTTTCGTGACGCCGGCTCGCCCTTCTCGTCCTTGCCGTGCTCGGCTTCGTGGTGGGCGGGGTCGGGGGCAAATTCAATAAGGTGATCGAGCAAGGTCGAAAGGCCGACCAGGGTAGTGGTTGAAACTGAGTAGACCGGACAGAGTTTGCTGGCGGCGATCGCCTTGCCAATGTTCGGGATCACATCAGCGTCGTCGAGCGTGCCCTGCTCGAAATATTTTTCCATCAAGGCGTCGTCGGATTCAGCCACCAGTTCAATCAGACGTTCCCGGGTCTTGTCGACTACGTCGCGGCCTTCCGTGGGGATGTCGATCTCTTTCGCTTTGCCGCTTTCGTCAAAGCTGTAAGCCTTCATGTGCACCACGTCGACGACACCGCGAAAGTCGTGTTCTTTCCCGATGGGCAGCGTGAAAGGAATAATCGCGCGGCTGAAAACTTTGTGTGCGCTGTCGAGGGCAATCCCGAGATCCGAATGCTCTTTATCTAACTTCGTCACCACCATGATGCGCGGCAGCATGAACTCATTGGCGAAGGTCCAGGTCTTTTCCGTTTGCACCTCGACGCCTTTGACGCCGTCGACGACGACGATGCCGCAGTCGGCCACGCGCACCGCCGGCCGCGCATGCGAAACGAATGCGGCGTAACCCGGCGCGTCGATAAGATTGATTTTGGTTTCGCGGTGTTCCGCGTGGGCGATGCCGAGATTGAGGGTGATCTTGCGGGCAATGGAATCTTCTTCGTGATCGGTCGTGGTCGTGCCCTCATCGACTTTGCCCCAGCGGGGCGTGGCGCCTGCGACGTAGAGAAGAGAACTGACCAGTTGCGTCTTCCCTGCGTCGCCGTGTCCAATGACCGCAAGGTTGCGAATTGCTTCGGTGGCGTAGACTTTCATAAACGCAGATGAGTCCTTTCAAAAGCGAGTTCCAGCGACAGACATCCCTCGGGGTTCGTGCGAATGCAAAGCCGGGATGTGACTGCGGGTTGAGCGATAATTTAGCCGAGCGGGAAGGGGAATGGCAAGTAAGCTAGTGTCCTGACATTGTGTTGCTAAGTCGAGCCTCAGAGCGGGGTATTAGCCCGACCGTCAGGGAGGGCTCTGTGACGGACCTTTCCGAGCCCTCCCTGACGGTCGGGCTTGTGCCCCGCCGTAGGAACACTTTATTCGGACGCTACTGGCTGAATCCCTTCAATCTGTACCGACATGCGGGCCGTGCGTCCTTCTCAAACACCAACCTGTTGCTCGCCGCAGTCCGCTATTGTATGGTGCTGACTTATTAACTCGGCGGGCAGTAAGCCCGCCTCTAAACATTTTCAGAGTTGAGAATTAACCACTCTTCGCCGCCGCCAAACAGATGAAACAGACTGACAAAATCGAAGTCTACACCGACGGTCATTGCAATCTCTGTCGCTGGATCCGCGCGCGGGTTGACCCGTTAGATCGCGACCGACGCATCGAGTGGCTGGACTACAACGATCCTGAGATTCTGCAACGCGCCGCGCCGCATACGCATGACGAGATGGCAGACGAGATGCACACGCGCACCTCGGGCGGTCGCTGGGCCAAAGGCTACGGCGCCTGGATTGAAGTCATTCGTGTCTTGCCGCGATGGAAATGGTTGGCTCCCATTCTCTCTGTTTGGCCGTTCACCAAAATTGGAGCGACGTTTTATCGCTGGCTCGCCGCGCGGCGCTATACCCTGTTTGGCGTGCCGCCGCCATGCGATGCCAGCGGGGCATGTCAGTTACATAAGTAGGTGCTGAGGCTGTGCAGCCCGATGTGCGGAAAGGCCTCGCCTTTTCGGCCCAGGCTTAGATGTCTAGAGGCTGTACGACAACTTCAGGAACTTCTGAACAAGTGGCTTCGACGCGTAGCGTCGGTATGAGTTTAGCCCGGCGTTTCAACGCCGGGATTAGGCGGTTAGCGAGTCTTGTCGCATAGCGACAACTGAATTCGAACTAGTTTCAGACGTCGCTACGCGACGTGAATACTTCGTTCCCCTTTCCCCCGGCCTTGTATAGGGTTTAAGAATTCATTCACTTGCGGGTCATGCATCCGGTCATTATTCAACGCCTTCAGCGTAGGCTCAAATGCTCGGCCAAGTCCCAGGGTGTTACCCTGGGCTGAGTTATGAAACGCCTTCGGCGTTAAGAAATCGACTTTTGACACAGACTCGATAGCGACCGCGTATCTGTCGACTGGAAGTTGCCTGGACGATCATCCGGTCGCTATCGCTCCCGCTACTGACTCAATCGACACCGGGTTCTCACTAATTCCAAGGCAAAAACTCTACTCTCAACGCGTCCATTAATTGAAGACGACGACGGAGCAAGGCCGATGACTCTATTAAACTCCATCGCGGTGTGTTCTTCTTTGCGGCTTCAGTTTTCCTTTGCGCATTTGCGTGAAACCGCAACTAACTAAAGTGATCGCAAGGGCGCAAAGAGGAACCCAAGGCGCAAAGCAATCTACTCCAGCTCTTTGAATTCGGTTGTTCGCATTGCTCTTTGTCAATATAATGTGCGGACTTTGACCGACCTTCGCACTCTCGGGCCCGAGCAGTCAGAAGCAGAGTTTCACGATCACCTGACCGCCTGCGCGTCTGAAATTGACGCCATCCATGCTGATTGCGCGAAAGCGTACTCGAGTTTTCAAGTCCCCTCGTCAGACTTCCGAGCGGCGTTGATCGCGGCTGTCAGAAAGTATCTGATCGGTTTTGCAGAGCCGGGCACGGTCCCGTCGGCCGATCAAATCCGTCGCTTCGTTGCCGGGCTGCAGAGTCGAGACCTTTACCTCGCGCTGGCCTGTGCCCATGGCAACGAACAGGCCTGGTGGGAGTTCGATCGCGAGTACCGTTCGTTCATCGAACGATGGGCGCGCCATTTGATTCGCAACGGCGCCGATGCCGATGAAGTAATCGATTCGGTCTATGCGGACCTCTTTGGGACCAGGGTTATCAACGGCGCTCGGCAATCGAAGTTCGTGAGCTACAGGGGCCGAGGCACTTTGCGCGGCTGGCTGCGAACGGTGATGTTGCATACGGTCGTGGATTTGTATCGTAGTAGAAAAGACGAAGTGTCGCTGGAGGATTGGACAGAGAGCGGCGATGAAACTGCCGGCCGGCCGGCGTCGCTTTCGACGGGCGGAGGCGAGGAGTTACTGCTGTTGAGTGTAGTGCGCGAACGTTATGAATCGGCGACTGCTGCCGCGTTGGATGAATCGCTGGCGGCGCTCGACGATCATGAAACGCTGCTATTGCTTTACTATCACGTCGACGGCCTCAAGCTGCGCGAGATAGCTCGCATCGTCGAGCAGCCGCAATCGCCCATTCGGCGCTGGTTTCAGCGACAGTCAAAACGACTTGAAGGCGGCCAGCCGCCTCGTGTCCACGAATCGACCGTGATGCGATGGCTGGAGAAGGTTTACCAAAAAGTTTCGGTCCACTTCCATGCTGAACTGGCGAACAAACATGGATTGAATCCGGCGGAGATCGAAATTTGTAAAACGATCGCCGCCGAAGATCCTGCCGGAGGATTGCGACTTAATGCGCGCCCCACGACCATGGACAGAGGCACGGAAAGCTTCAACACGGAAGAGGCGTAGAGCTGTTAATAACACGTTGAGCCAGGAAGAGACCGAGTGAAAACGATCCACGAAATCACACGAAGCAAGCGAAGTGAAGGGTCTGCTTCGTGCTTTTTCGTGTGGGTTCGTATTAGCTTTTAGCAGCCTCGAGACGAGAATCGTGACGGAACCAAAACCAAATGCAGAGACAGAGGGGATTCGCCAGCTGATCGACCGGCGTCTCAAGACTCGTCTGGCGGCTGAGGCTGTAGTGGTCCGCTTTGACGACCATCTCGACGAGGACGCGATCAGCGCTTTTGTCGAAGGCCGGCTGGAGGAAGCTGAGTCGTCGTCTCTAATCTCTCACCTGGTGCAGTGTGCTTCGTGCCGCTACATGACGGCCCAATTGGTTCGGCTTGAATCTCGAGTTGATTCTGAAAGTGAAGCGACTGCTGAAGAGGGCCCTGGGCGATTGCGTTCCTTCATCGACCGTCTGGCTGCCCACCTGACTCCGTCATTTGAAGAGGATGCGGTTTTTGCTTATCAGGATCCGGAACCGGATCAGGATGCTGAATCGGTGAGTGAAGAGACGTCGAAGAAATCAACTGAATGAGTTCGGCATAATAGGTTAGTTAGGTTCCGGGCCTTTGCCCGCGCGACAGAACGATCCACGAACTCACACGAAACCAAACCAGCAAAACCATTTTTCGCTTCGTGTGATTTCGTGGATCGCTTTGTCATGAGGGCATCAACACTCAGCCCTGCCCACAATCAAGCGCACGCGGATCGAAACCGTTTCGCCCCCTGATCAACGTGCCACACTCAATCAGCCACAGTCCACTGATTGAGGTGCGAGAGAAAAACTGCGCGGACTGAGAGGCCGGCGGCATCGTCGGCATAAGTTTGATAAGGCTTCACTCCATCCAACCGGACCACTTGTACCTCGCCGTTTACGAAACGAAAATCTCCAGTCATGTTCGTAAACGCAGCGCCCTCTTCATTGTACCCATGCTCGGGTTCGAGATAAGCAGAGCGTAGCTGGCTTTCCCACTCCGGCACCGGCACCTGGGCTGCCCGGGTCACGGTGTGGACCTTGCCCTCCATGTCGCCGACCAGAGCGGCGCGGTCATTGAATGCGAGTAGAAAGTCCATAGGCTCTATCTGTCGAGGAGCAAAACAATAAGTGAAATGTGAGTTCGCGTCAATGCAGCGGGCATCATTCCGATCTCTTCATTGCGATGAGGTCAGTACCGAGAGCGGTAGAGGTTGTGTCAAAACTCAGGATGTGCGATGTCAAAGAGGATCTTAACGCAGAGGACGCAGAGGTTTTCGCAGAGGCGCGCAGAGAACTGCCTTACTTTGCGTACCTCTGCGAAAACCTCTGCGCCCTCTGCGTTTAAGAAAATGGTTACCTTAGGCGCACGTCCGAAGTTTTGACACAGACTCGGTAGCGACCGGGTCCAGCCTTCTAGACGGTCGAGTCGGCGGGACGCCGACCCGGTCGCTACCGCTCCCGGTACTGACTCAATCCGTCGGGCTTCTGCCACAAACCGCACTTGCGCGATCTGTTTACTCAGTGGCAACATTGCGCGCCTATCCAGTAAACAGAAAGACAAACTGTCCGGCTAAAGGATTGAAAACCAACAGCAGCAAAGACCGGCGTTCTCGAAACGTGCGCGCGGGTGTCGACACCGGCGGCACCTTCACCGATTTTGTTTTCGCGGTCGCGGGCAAGCTGCGGATTTTCAAGTTGCCTTCGACACCGGACGAACCTTCGCGCGCTATCACTGCGGGCCTGCGTCGCATCGCCGCCGAAACCGGTGTGTCCCTAATTGACGTCGAGGTGGTGCACGGCACAACCGTCGGGACCAACGCTCTGCTGCAACGTCGTGGCGCCCGCGTCGCTTTGGTGACCACTGCGGGGTTTGAAGATGTGATCGAGATTGGACGTCAGGCACGACCTGAGCTCTACAATCTGAATGCAGTTAAGCCTCCAACTTTGGTTGCCAGTGACTTAAGGTTTGGCGTTCATGAAAGGATCGCGGCTTCGGGCGAGGTGATTGAACCCCTTCGCGAGAGCGAACTAAGAGAGCTCTACCAAAGCATCAAACAGTCAGGTTGTGAGTCGATCGCCGTGTCGCTGCTGTTCTCGTTTGCTAATTCAAAGCACGAAGAGACAATCGCGCAGACGCTCGAGGCCCTGGGTCTGCCCCTCTCAATCTCGCACCGAATTCTGCCGGAGTATCGTGAATACGAGCGCACCTCGACTGTTACCGTCAACGCTTACCTGCAACCATTGATGGGCCGCTATCTTGAGCGTTTGAGTGAAAGCGTCAGCGGAAGCAACAATCAGGCTTTCAATCTGCGCGTGATGCAGTCGTCGGGTGGCAGTATCTCAGCCACCGCCGCCGCCGTCGAACCAGTGCGCACTATTCTTTCCGGGCCCGCTGGCGGCGTGGTCGGCGCACTGCGCGCGTGCAAGGCAGCCGGCTTTGAAAACATTATTACGTTTGATATGGGCGGCACCTCGACTGATGTGGCGCTGTGCGATCGCGACGGGATGCGTTTGACTAGTGAAGCCATCGTCGCGGGATTACCGGTGGCCGTGCCGATGATGGACATTCACACGGTTGGCGCCGGCGGCGGATCGATTGCCTACGTCGACGAAGGCGGTTCCCTGAGAGTTGGGCCAGAGTCGGCGGGCGCCGATCCCGGCCCGGCGTGTTACGGGCGATCGTTTTTGCCGACCGTGACGGATGCGCACGTGGTGCTCGGTCATTTCCCGGGGGCAGGACTACTTGGCGGTGATTTCAAACTTGATGCAGCGCGGGCGCGCGAAGCGCTCAGCCAGTTAGCCGGCGAGCTGACCTCGGCCGCGGGAGGACGTGTGACCATCTTTGAAGCCGCGCACGGAGTGCTTGATGTGGTCAACACGAACATGGAACGCGCCCTGCGCCACGTCTCAGTCGAGCGTGGCAACGACCCGCGTGAGTTTAACCTGGTCCCTTTCGGCGGCGCGGGCGGTCTGCACGCGGTGGCCCTCGCGCGCGCTTTGCGCATCCCGCGAATTATTGTGCAGCCTTCACCGGGAGCACTTTCAGCGAAGGGAGTCTTGACGGCTGACGTGGTGAAAGATCAAAGCCGAACGGTGATGCTGGCGGCGACTCGCGACGTGGGGCCAAAACTGGCGCGAGTGTTCAGTGAGATTGAGAAACGGGCCCGGCTTGATTTGCGTCGCGAGGGTTTTGCGGAAAACAAACAACGTCACGAAAGGTCTTTGGCGGTGCGTTACCAGGGGCAGTCATTCGAGCTGCAGATAAAACAGACGAGCGGGAATATCGCTGCTGCGTGTCATCGCGCTCATCGAACGCGCTATGGTTATGCGCGGGAAAACAGTGTCGTTGAGATCGTGAGTGCACGCGTGCGATCAATCGGCGTGGTGGATAAGTTGAAAGAGACTCGACTGAAACAAGTCGATGCGAAAGGCCTTACCAAACCACACGATTTGGTCGAGACGTTCTTTGACAGGAAAGAAGTGCGTGGGGGCGTGTATCGCAGAGAAGAGGTCGCTGCAGGCTCTCGTTTGCGTGTGCCTTGCGTAGTGACCGAATATTCGGCGACGACTGTGATCCCTGAGGGCTGCAAAGCGCGAATTGATTCGCTGGGAAATATGATTATTGAAGTTGGGATTACGGGGCAGTAGGCCGACGCGCGGAACCTCAAGGTCAGGAAGGGGGCTTGCCCCCGCTCTTAATTGAGCCAGGAATCTGGGTGGTCGACCACAAAGCGGCGGGGGCAAGCCCCCTTCCCAACCTTGAGCTTTGGCAACTTGAACTTGAGCCTGGCAACTTAACCTTGAGCTTGGAACTTGACCTTGGGCTTTGGCAACTTGAATCTGAGCTTTGGCAAGTGGACCTTGAGCTTGGCAACTTGAACTTGGCTTTGGCACATTGCCCTTGGGCTTTTGGCCTCTTGAGCATTTATTATTCCTGTGAAACTGTGAAGAAATTCGATCCCATCACACTGGAAATCTATCGCGCGCTCTACACTTCGGTCGCGGAAGAAATGGGCGTCGCGCTGCGGCGTACTTCGTTCTCACCCAACATCAAGGAGCGGCGTGACTACTCCTGCGCGGTCTTCGACTCGGCGGCACGAGTCATCGCCCAGGGCGATCATATGCCCGTGCATCTCGGCTCAATGCCGATGGCGGTGGCCGCCGCGCTGAGAGAAGTCGAGATTGGACCGGGCGACGTGGTCGCGCTCAATGATCCATTTGCAGGCGGAACGCATTTGCCGGACGTGACGCTGATTTCCGGTGTCTTTCATGAGAAGGCAAAAGGCAGAAGGCAGAAGGCAGCGAGAACGAGAAAGTCTTCTGCCTACGGCTTACTGCCTATTGCCGGCTGTCTTTTCTATGTCGCGAACCGCGCGCACCACGCCGACATCGGCGGCGCGACGCCGGGATCGATGGGTCTGGCCACGGACGTCTATGGCGAGGGCGTCCGGATCCCGCCGGTTCATATCGTGCGCGGCGGAGAGGTCTGTGCCGACGTGATGAAGTTGATTCTGGCCAACGTGCGCAGCAGCAACGAGCGTCGCGCGGATTTCGAAGCGCAGATAGGCTCGCTTAAAACCGGCGCCGCGCGCCTGCTCGAGATCGTCGAGCGCGGCGGGACAAAGGAGGCGAGCGAATATGCAGCTCACTTAATCTCATACTCATCGCGCATGATGCGGCGGGCAATCGCGGCGATCCCGGACGGAACCTACAAGGCTGAGGACGCATTGGACGATGACGGGATCAGTGATGTTGAGATTCCAATCCGCGTGCGGGTGAC
Organism: Blastocatellia bacterium; assembly: GCA_033857635.1. Classification (GTDB taxonomy): domain Bacteria; phylum Acidobacteriota; class Blastocatellia; order Pyrinomonadales; family Pyrinomonadaceae; genus UBA11740. Next base: position 183,688 of record JAWVDF010000022.1, on the reverse strand, counting down.
TATTAAGGGAGATCGGGCACGGGTGGATTTTACCGGCAGCGCGTCTCAGGTAGCCGGCGCTCTGAATGCGGTCGAATCGATTACGGTTTCGGCAGTCTCGTATGTCTTTCGTTGTCTGGTTGGCGTCGACGTGCCCGCAAGCGCTGGGTTGATGGAACCGATTGAAGTCATCGCGCCGCAGGGCACAATCGTGAACGCGGCCCATCCGGCATCAGTGGCCGGCGGCAACGTCGAGACCTCGCAGCGGATCGTCGACACAGTCTTCAAAGCTCTCGCTCGTGCTCTTCCCGAGCGAATACCGGCGGCCAGCCAGGGAACGATGAACAACCTGACCATTGGCGGGATCGATCCGCGGACGGGTGCGGAGTTTTCCTATTACGAAACGGTCGCTGGCGGCATGGGCGCACGGCCGGCGCTGGACGGAATGAATGCGACCCACACGCATATGACGAACAGTCTTAATACTCCGGCCGAGGCGCTGGAGTACTCTTACCCTTTGCGAGTGAGAGAGTATCGCATTCGCAAAGGTTCGGGTGGAAAGGGACGACACAAAGGCGGCGATGGATCCATTCGCGAGATTGAAGTGCTGGCGACGGCGCGCATGTCTCTGTTGTCTGATCGACGAAAGCGCGCGCCGTATGGACTGCAGGGCGGCGCAGACGGGGGGCTCGGACGCGCGTTCATCATTCGCGCTGATGGAAGTAAAGAAGAACTCGCTTCAAAAGGCAGTTGGTATCTGCAGAGCGGCGATCGGGTTCGTATCGAAACGCCGGGGGGCGGCGGGTTTGGGAAAGCTGGTTAGCAGCAGAAAGACGATCCACGAAATCACACGAATGGAAATCCCGGATCGGAGTCGGATCGCGGACATCCTTGTCCGCCAGCGTCCGCAAGGACGCTCACCCTCTTGGTTTGTGACCACCGCAGAGGCTGTTCGCGCTTCGCGCTCAGGCGGACAACGATGTCCGCGATCCGATTGTTCCCGGCTTAGTGTGGTTTCGTGGATCGTGCTTGTCTGAAGCGGAAAGACCGCCGCCATTTTGGGAAATGAAGACCTTTGAATTAGACTGCATCGACGATCCGCGCAGCTAACCTTGAGATAATGAATAAACCACCCAAATGAATAGTTCAGCCACGATGACCCGAAGCAATGAGCCCGAAGACATCGACGTCCACAACCGCAGCGAGCATCCGGGGTGGGCGCGGCGCAGCGCCGGTTGGATCGAAGTAATCGCCGGCTCGATGTTCTCGGGCAAGTCCGAAGAACTGATTCGCCGACTGCGTCGCGCCAAAATTGCGCGACAGAAGGTGCAGGTATTCAAGCCCGAGATCGACGAACGCTTTTCCAAGGACCACATCGTCTCGCATTCAGAGATGAAGCATGAGTCCGCCAACGTACGCACGGCCGCGGATGTGCGCGCCAACATCGAACCCGATACCGAAGTTGTAGGCATTGACGAAGCACAGTTTTTCGACAACGAGCTGATCAAAGTCGTCAACGAACTGGCCGAACAGGGTATGCGCGTAATCGTGGCCGGTCTGGATCAGGACTACACCGGCAAGCCCTGGGAGCCCATGCCGCAACTCCTCGCCGTGGCCGAATACATCACCAAGACGCACGCCATCTGCGTCAAATGCGGCCAGCCCGCCAACTACTCACAACGCATCTTTGAATCGGAAGAGCGCGTCGCCGTCGGCGCCACCGGCATGTACGAAGCGAGATGCCGCCAGTGCTTCGTCCCACACGCGGACGCACCGACGGTTCATGCGGATTAGACTGGCTGATTGCGTAACGGACTCGGTTGCGATGCGGGTCGGTTTTGAAATAGGATTTGGGTCAAGCTCGAAAAACGTCCGTCGGTTGGAGAGTTAGGTGATTGAAGAACGATCCGACTTGACGGGGACAACCTTGTACGGGGCGGCCTCCCGTTCAATCTCTTTCAAGACGCCCTTCAGTTCATCTTCGGCTTCCGGCTGAACATACACCCGCACGGCATTCTCTGCCCGGCTGATCCCAACTGAATGAATCCCTGCCTTTCCAAGGTACTTGGTTGATAGCAGTTCCCTAACCTCGTCCAGCGTTCTGCCCATGTCAACACCTCAACAACCGACCCGATTAGGTCAGGAGTTCTATTTGCATCTCGGCCAGGACATCTTGAATTCGATTGGCAAGGCCATACTCTCCCCCGGAGGGCCCGGCGTTGTAAAGCCCAACCGCCTCGCGAGTTTCCTGGTTGACCACAAGTGAACCGCTATCGCCACCCAACCCAAAAGCCGAAAAAGGTGGTTTGACGTCAATGCGAAGCTGGTTTTGGAAAAGGGCCACAATACTGGAATTACTGTGATCCATTCCCACAAGCGAATCTATGGAAGGATCAAATACAGAGCCCTCGGTGTATCCCGTAGTCCTGCCATGCTTGCATACTGGCGTGGTTTCCTCGGCTACGCCAATTCCCGTAATGTGGCCGATCGTGCAAATCTCAGGGTCCGTTTGTACTCCGGGCAAGAGTTTGCCAATGGCCGCATCAACCCGATTGGGTGTGTGGCCGCCAAGCTGGATGGGAACAAATCGATGAAGCACTGCGAACCTGTCGCTATTGGTACCGCCGTCTGCTGGACCGGGCTGATACAAGTCGTCACCAATTTGCGCTCTGTTAACGTCGGCGAACACATGATTATTACTCAGAACGAATACTGCACCCGGCTCGTCTTCCTCCGCCGTCGAACGACAAAAGCATGCGATTGTTCCGGCGGTCACCTGAAAATGGGCAGAGCTAATACCCGCCATAACAGGTCGCTGGCGTTTTCGTCGTTCATTAGTACAGGCCTCTGAAGCCGCAGCCGGAGGACCGGCCGCCTGACCGCCGTTTGGGAGGAAGAATGCCGGCGGCGACTCGATGACATCTGTGGTGATACCGTCGACTTCGCTTGGCAAGAGATCGTTTGGCGACAGGAGCGATGCTGCCAGTTTCTGAACTACGTAAAGACGAACGCAGGGCTCCTCAGTCAGCTTACCTTCCACTATTTTGAATCCGACACCGACAGAATGCACATTTTGTCCGGCGGACTCTGCGGCAGCCATGACATTCAATACGGGAAACCTGCCTACTACACCACGCTCTGCTCCTATGCTTAGTAACCGTGAACTCAAGGTTCGCTTAGCTTCGATCACATCATTTGAAAGTGGCATTTCATTTTCTCCTTCTCAATAGGGCCGGTTTTCCCGCAGGGCTGGAGCCGTCGAAAGTAAGGTTTACTTAAGCGGCGGCGTTTAAGGTTTGGTTAGCTTCTGCAATGTGGAATCCCAGGCGTAACCGGCGAGAAGGGCAGCTCTCCAGTCCGCCAGAGATCCATAGGTAAAGGCCACGATCAGGATTCCGGTCAGCAGAGAAAAGAGACCGACGACCAGATAAGGCCTGGCGTGGATCCACAGAGCGGCCAGGAAGCCTGCCGGCAAGGCCGCAGCACCCGGCAGCGGCGGTGGTTTGGGAAGCAACCCGCGCAAGATAGGCAGCGCGATGCTCACCACAATACCCAACACACACCACAAATAGATCTGGAAAGTTGTAAGACCTGCGTTAGTCAGAGACACGATAGTTGCTCCTTTGAGATTTGAGACTTGCGTTTGTCACTGATGACTCGCGAACTCGGAGACTCACCTCCTCCGTCTCATGATGGAAATTCCCAGAGGAAAGTCCGAGTTCGCAAGCCACTCTTCCAAGACTTCACTTGATCTTGTAAGTTATCGCGAAGCCAGGTTTCCATACGTAGTGCTCGCTAATTGGCAGCGCATCCCCGAAGTCTTTCGGAATTTGGGATCCGGGCGTCAAGTTGCCCTGGAGTTCCTGCTTCCTTCCAAGATAGCCTCCAGCGGTGAAAAACATGCGCCCTTCGATGAGGCTGATGGAAGGGCCTAATAGGAACTCCGCGCTGGTACCCTCACTGTTCGGCTTAGCGGTAAGGCCCACCGAAAAGTGAATGCCGTCGATGAAACTCGATTTGGTGTCGTAGATTCTGGCATGAAGCATTAACAGCGGTAGGAGGCGAGTGCTGGACGTTCGCTTTAAGCCAACTATGTTGACAGGTTGTCCGTTGAGGACGGTGGATACCCGTTCGTACTCCGGCCTTTCGAGCAATGACGCCACAAGCCCGCCGGCTAAGGCGAATCGCGGCCCGCCGCCAAAGTTCACTTTAGTGTCAACCCACTTAGCAAACTCAGCTTTCTCCTGAGAAATCTCTCTACGCTCCAGCTTGATCTTGACGTTGGTTGGTAGGTCAAAGTCGCCAGTCTCACGGACCTCGTAAAAGGCGCCCGCCGTTGCGAAAACCTTCTCAATTGATTTGGCGGCAGTGTCGAATCCCTTTCGTCCCTCTTGCAACTTGCTCAGACTCTCCTTCAGAGTATTCGCGACTTCAACATAGTGGCCTGCCAACTGCGCAAGTCTCGCATCGTCGATTTTCTGAGCACATGCTGGGGTATTGTCTTTGAGATCGGCAACGTTGGTGCTAAATGCATTAGCGCGCTCCTCAAACTTCGCTACGTCCTTTGTGAATTGCTCAAAGGAAGCCTTGCTGCCGTTGAGATAGCCCCGAAGAGCGTCCGACAAAGTGTCAGCGTCACTGCAGAGGCCGGGACATTGGGCTCCCGGATTTGTGAGCGCGGCCTTTAATTGTTTGTATTGTGTCTGGGTGCCATTGAAGGCATCGGTTTGTCCGTCCACCTGGGCTTTCAACGCAGTTTCACTTTGAGCCAAAACATTCTCAGCCGCCAGAAGGGCGTCCAGCAAAGGACAAGCAGGCGCCTGCTTTGCTGCCTTGATCTGGTTTTCAACCATCATGGCGCTAACGGCCGCAGCCGTATCGATGGTTTTGGCGGTTTCAAACGTCCCTTTTCCCACCGGTAGAAGATCCAGAAAACCCACTAACGCCGGCTCAGCCACAGCCTCTTCCTCTATCGATAAGCGATACTCATACAGAAAAGGATTCTTGTTCTTGATGATAATGCGTGTGCGCTCTCCGCGATCGAATTTGGTCTTGCCCCTCGTCGCGCCGGTGACCGCGTCGATAATGAAATCCTTATTTGGATCTGGAGGCGGAGTTGGGTCACATTCCTGCGCGCAGTTTACTGTTGGCGGAACCGCGGCAAGTGGACGGGGAGAATTTGCGACAGAGACCATTGGCGACTCCGTATCACCATTGCGCCGCAACATCGAGTCATAGACGCTTCCGGCAGTCCACCGTTTGCCTGGTGAAGGCATTGCAGCCGCGACAGTTGATTCAACAACGTTCTCACGCGGAAAAGCATTGCCGGCCGTCTTATCGGCGATTTGTCTTCCTGTTTGGATTCTTGATTCCAAGTTCGACCCCTCAATCAACACCAGCCTCGGCACTCTGATGTGGGCCAGCCGAACTTGTGACGAGGAAACGACTATTGTGAAATCAATCGTCAGGGCATCGGCCTTTGATTGGGAGAGATCCAGTACCTTGAGCTGGAAGCGGTATGGTTCAGCGCGCGACACGCGAGGCGAGCCGACAATTGTTCCGTTGGCGCGGACGAAAAGACCGGGAGGGACTTCTCCCTGGGCGAGAGCCCAGCGAAACACAGACGCGCGGGCGTCAGTCTCTAATTTCAGCTGATATCTTTCGCGCAGGATCGCTTCGATGTTGACGCGATAAGCCTCGCCAGTTGTTCCATCCGGAAGAGCAAATACTTCTCGGGATCCCTGGGCAGTAGCGGTTACTGGCATCCCATAGAGCAGCATTAATAGACTCAGAAACAACACGCCAAAGGTTTTCATAATTTCCTCCCGAAAACGGTTCATCAAAAACATAAGCGAAACTTTCACTTCGTTTCTTAGTGGGGAGAACAGTAAAAACATTTCACGGATTGATTTGCCGCCGAAAGCAACAGGTAAGGTGAAAGAAGGAAGCGGGAGCTATAACTCTGGGCTCAGGAACAGACAGGTGAGTTGAAGGATTCTTTGTCAGGGCAAGGTCGGAAACAGGAGGTTAGGCTTTACCGCACTCGAAACGCGTAATCGTGAACGCTCTCAACAACTCGGGCTGAGGTGACCCCGCTTACGTGGACGGTGTAATCGCCGGGCGGCAATCGCTGGGCGGGAACTTGGACTGTCAGCTTGCCGGAGCGTGCCTTTAATCGGTTCCGCTGAAAAACTTTGACGCCCTGGGCGTTTTTGATAACGGCACCATAGCTCGAGTAATCGTTAGCTTCGAGGCCAAGTTTGAGTCTAACCGTAGATGCGCCGGACGGGACGATTAGTTCGTTGCCTCCGCTGCTGTCTCGCGTCGAGCCTGGAAGCAGAAGCAACGACGCCACTATTGGCGCCGGCGAATTAGACTGGTCGTTTTGCTTTTGCGACCGCTTGAGTGCCTCGATCAGCTTTTGATCCTGCTCTCGCTGCCTTTCCTTTTGCAGTTCGGCAGAGAGTTGTTCCGACTTTGATTGTTGCTCTGCAGATGTTTTTTCTAACTCTTGCCTTTGCTTGTCCAGCGCGACTCGTTCGGAGTCAAGTCGCTGCGTTTCGCTGCGCAACTTCATCCATCCGGCAAACAAGGCCGCACTTCCGATCAAGACAAGGAGGACACAAGCGCCGAGCGCTATGCGGAACGCTGGTAGCTGCACGAACGAGAAACCTAAGAACGCCTTCCACCACGGAGGCTTAACCCGCTTTGGGTCATGTTGAGCAAGGGACGCTTCGAATTCTGCGGCAGACCCAGAAGTTTGGTTCTGGGGAACAGATGAGGCAGCCTGCGCCAGCATCTTGGCGAAGTGGAATCGTTCGACCAACCGGGAAGAACTCCTCAATCCCTTTTCGACGAGTTTACGCTCGTCGTCGGAGAGCTCGTCGCGAAGGTAGGCATCGATCAGTTCCTCTTCGGCGATCTCAAGTTCCTCAAACTCACGATCGTCAGCAGGGAGGTGATTTATCTCATTCGCTTCTCTGTTGGTCGGTACTGTCAATTAAACTACCCCTAAACAGAAGTGACGTTCAGCCGGTTACATTTCGCACCAGGGCATGTCGGGCACGACACTCTTCGATGCACTCTTCAAGACCTACTCGGATTCTATGGGCCCGGATCCGCAGGGCATTTAATTGTATGGTCAGCTTGTTGGCCAATCGCTTTCGGAGGTCAATCTTGGCACGCCCATCCTCCTGGTAGTACATCAGAATCAGGTTGCGACTCTCGTCTGTCAATTTCGCGAGACAATCATCAAAACAGCGCTGGCGGATATCCTGCTCGGTTTCCTCCAAAGGTGGTTCCGGTGTAGGTGCCGGAGCAGTATCCCAATCAAGCTCAGCCTGCTCAGGTTCCTTTAGCGCTTCCAAAAACACCAGGTACGCAACCCTATACGCATAGGCAATTACATTGTCGATGTGTTGGCCCTCATCAATTCTCCGGGCGACGCGGTTAATAACGTCGTCTGCGCGATCCTCGACAGAGTCAATCTCACGACGTTCGAAGTATCGAACGAGTTTGATTCTGATGGCCTCGTATTGCTTACCCGCCTCGTCGCGATCTGGCGATAAGCAGGCAAGCAGCTTCTCCAAAGCCTGGTGCGTTAAGGTCCATTGGGCGTGGAGCGTCTTCGACATTAGCGGATCCGGGTTATCTCAGTCGCGGTACGGGGATTTTGATTCCGCAGCTGTCATGAGGTGGCACTTTGACTTCGTTAGACATCCAGGGCACTCAACAAGTGCGGATTATAGTCCAGATAAGATGTTTAGTGTCGAAGAATTACTTCCATTCGCCCTGAAGCACAAAGCTGGCCCAGTAATAAGGTAAGCGCCAGCGTTTCTGCTGCGATAGGTTGAGCTGGGCGGTACGGAGCGCCGCCGCTGGTTTGAGTCCATTGGTGAACATCTGTTTGTAGAACTCAGCCATCAATGCCGCCGTCGCCGCATCATCGACCTTCCACAAGCTGGCTACGACGCTTTTGGCGCCCGCATACATAAAACCACGCGTCAACGCGATCAGACCTTCGCCCCTGATCTGTTTACCAACGCCGGTCTGGCAAGCGCTGAGCACGACTAGATCTGCCGGTAGATTGAGGTTGTAGATGTCGTGGAGCCGGAGGTACCCATCCTGGAGCTGGCCCTTATCATCAACCATTGAAAGCACGATGCCAGACAGCTCAGGGTTGGTGAAATCTACGACGCCGTGGGTGGCAAAATGAACTATGCGATAGTTCGACAGTTCCGGACTGGTCGCGGTCGCACGACTGGCATTAAAGCCGAGCGCGGCCATGCCCTCTCCTTTTGGCACGAGCTTGACGATGGCATCTGCTTCCATGCGTGATAAAGGTAACGAGGGAAATCGGTTGAGTCCAATGTCATCGAGAGCGCGGCTCACATCGGTTCTCCGGGTACTAGTTGCTCCAGCTGAATCTCCCTCGGCGCCGGTGTCCTTCTTCAGCGGTGCGGCTGGTATTCGGTTGCGGCCTCTTCCCGAGGTCGCCGACTTAACCCGTTCGTCCTCTTTGTCAAACACAGGATTGGCGAGCACTACCACAGCATGGCGGGCAGGTCTGCGGTTCTTCAACTCGCTTCGTTGCAGGGCTAACACCGAAGCCGAAGCCTGGTAGACAATCTCGTGGTCTTCGATCAGCGGGCGCTGATCATCCGTCGCCGGCAAAGCCCCGAACGACAGTAGCTGCAAAGCTCCGTCAGCGACGATGACGAGTCGCTTGTTCCCGAGCAGCGCCGCCACTGGCTCGAGGACCATTTTGCCGAGCGTGGCAGATGCTTCAACGTATTCAGTCTCAGCCCGACCGAGACGATACCGCCATTGTTGTTCAGTCTCACCTTTTACTTTACGGCCGCGTTCCACGAGGGCCGTGGTTACCCGCTGCGCGGTTTTTTCAATCAACGCTCTCTCCGGCAATTCAAACCCATTGAGCGAACTGGGGGTGACGGCCCAGACGTAGCTCCGCTTGTCACCAAGTGAATATTCCAGCATGAGCGTGTCGGGATCGAGGGATTGCTGGATTTCTGCTAGCGTGAGCGTCGGGGGTTGGGTTAGATGCGCGTATTTTGGGCTGCTTATTCTGATCTTGTCCCGGACCTGTTCAGATTCGATGATGAGATTACTGATATCCCTGGCGATTGACTTAACTTCCTGCTCATCGTGTTTGATATTCAGCAACCGAATTTGTGCTTCTGACTTGGCCCGGAGCTTCTGTTCAATTTCACGCTCCTGACGGAGCAAGGCGGGGTCAGCCCCTTCGGTAATATTGGCATGAGCTTCGACAAGTGTATCCATCAGGCTGCGGGCGCGCGATCTCTCACTGGCCTCGAGCGCGGCAGCCAGGCGCTCAGGAGATCGTTCGTCCTGATAAAGCTTCATATTGAGATCGATGTTTAGCTGGTAGTAGTTTTCCTGGGTTGCAAAGTAAGTGGCGCGCAGTTGGTGGCTGGAGATCCGTGTGCGCATCGATTCGACAATGTTCGTTGCCTCCGCAATGAATTTCAGCGCCTCTCTTAGATTGCTCCGGTCGCGCTCGACCACGGCGATGGCTTGCAAAGCTATCGCTTCGCCGCGTTGATCCTTAAGGGTTCTCCACAACGAAACGGCGGTCGTCAGGTCCGCCAGCGCCAGCGACTGGTTACCCAGCAGTCGGTATGCTTCCGACCGCTTATTCAGAGTCGCCGCCTCGCCCCTGAGGTCATTGTTTGGCCTGCGTGTAACCTTTGCCAGCGCGTCGTTGTGAAGCTCAAGCGCCGCACCAGGGTTTCCTTCCAGGGAATACACCATGCCCAGGTTGTTTAGAGTTTCAGCTTCCCGCTGACTGATTTGCGGAATGGCGCTCGCCCGTTTGAAATACTCCAAAGCTCGAGTCAGGTTTCCTTCAGCGATCTGAAGTTGGCCAATTTGAGTTAAGATATTCGCCTCGGCTTTCGGGTCCTTCACGTTGTTTCTTATTAGAGCCAAAGCCTGATTGTAGTATTCAAGGGCCAGAGCCGGATCGCCCAGGTTGTCATAAAAGTTGCCCATGTTATTCAGCGTGGAAGCCTGCCGTTGCATGTTCCCGCTCTTGCGGGATATTGCCAACGCCTCTTTATAGGAGTCCAGCGCCTTCTGCGATTCCCCTACTCGGTCGTAAGCTGCGGCTGTGTTGTTCAGCGCGCTGGCCAATCGATCCGGATCACCTAGTTTGTCTTGTTTATAAAGTTCTCTCCAGACCTGTAGGGTTTGGGCTAACGAGTCCAGTGCCTTCTGCGGCTCTCCCAGTGCGTCGTACGTGGCACCAATATTGTTGACGACATTATATTCACGAAGCTGATCGTTTTCGGCCCGCCTGAGGGGCAGGGCCTTTTCAAAGTATTCCACTGCTTCGCTTAATCGGCCGAGCGCCTTGTAGGTGTAACCAATGTTATTGAGGGCACTGGCCTCTCCTCGCCTGTCACCGTGATCCCGGTAAAGCCTCAGTGCCTTATCGAGTGATTCGAAGGCGCTCTTTTCATCACCCAAATCTGCCGCCGTAAGGCCGAGATCGTTCCAAGCGGACGCGACTAACCGCCAATCATCGGTCTTCAGTCTGCTGCTCAGGTCCGGGTCTAGGCTCTGTCCTAATAGTTTTCTTGCGTTCTCAAGCTCACCCAACCGTCGGTGGATGGATCCAATAGAGTAGAGTGTGATCGCACGCCAATGAAAATCGCCCAGCCGGTTCCAAATCTCAAGGGACTTTTGGTATTGGCTTAGCGCGGCCCGTCGCGATTCCTCAGTTACTTTTTTCTCCAGTCGCCGTCCTTCAGCGAAACTCATTTCCGCGGCGATCCGGTCTCTGTCTCCCGGCGTCGCCTCACGCTGTTCCTCGATCATTACTTCGAACCGGGCGGGATTCGCCCAGGACTCCGTGGAACGAACCTCAAGCCGGTAGTTCTCGTATTCAGCCGCGATGGCTGACAGATATATCGGCCCATGACCGTCGCTCGGACTATCCATTTCGGCAATGCGACTGCCGCTAGCATTAAAGAGAGTCGCTTGGAGGATGATTCCCTGTTGTTCTATGAGCAAACGGACATACTCGCCCGCTCTGACACTAACCCTGAAAGACCGAAGAGAGCCTCCTGTTATCTCCCGCTTGATTGGATCTCGGGTTAATAAATTGATCCCGTCTTGAGGAATGCTGGAACTTACATTGTCCAGATGGGACGAGCCCGATCGTGCAACTGTTGGTAAGGGAAGTTGATCGAAGGTCTTTGCGGCCAACCTTGACTGCGAAGTCATCGGCCATGAGCTGAGGACGAAGAAAACGCTAAGCGCGCAGCCAAGGGTCGACAGCATTCTGAAAAGGCCTCGTAGGATTCGGCTATTCAGGCGCACCAGCGCCTCGGCTTGCCGCCGGGCAAACAGGGTTGAAATCCGCTGGCTTAAGCGAGACGTTATCATCCTCGGCGCATAACTCTGACCGGGGCCAACCGGCAGATCCACGACGGGTGTTGCCGGACAGCTTGAGGGTCATCAAGGCTTCGGGCTTCTCTCGATGATCGATGACGACATTAGATCGAGGTTCGCGCGAAATCAAGAAAGATATCTTCGAGGATCCGCATTAAGGCCTGGTTATGACTACCGTGCCGTCGTCCTGGACCAAAGCGAGCGCCATGGTTTTGACCTTGGTGCTCTTCGCCGTTCGTTTTAAGGGCAGGTGTATAGTCGTCTTGAAACCCGTAATTACAAGTCTGGTTTCAATTGGGCTATCAAATACCAGTAGTCCTTCGTACCGGCGCTTCGTTGTCGTGCTTCCGTAGTCAAAGTGCTCCAGTACAATTGAGTATCCAATGCCGAGGGGAGTCACCTGCCCGGTCATCTTTATGGACACTGGTGGTGCGCCTAACGGCACATCAAGGTCGTGATATCCGTCCGTTACGTTGCCGTTGCTGCCGATTGTTACCAGTCTGAAGATGCCATCGGGTGATGGTGGCAACTTCGGGTTGGCCGCGGAGCTCGTGAAGATTAGACAACGCCAATTTCCTTGTAGCGATTGTGGTGGCATAATTGTTATTCCTCCTATCGAATTTTGGTTAGGACTTGCAAGCGATCTTTAACCAGTCGTTTGTCTGGATCCATCTTCGCCGAAACGATGTTCGCCGAAGACTTCCTCATCTGTGTCCGATTAATATCCTTAGCTTTTGCTTTCTTGGTTTTCGTTCCGCTTCGATCCCAAACGCGTTGACTTCCTGCAGACCGGCAACTTGCGGACGGTAAAAAAGCTGCTGACCTTTCAGCAACACTTCGCCAGATTCTGCGAAAAACCTGTATTGAACCTGATTGTCAAATTCCCCGAGAAATGCCAGCGGCACATCCTGGCCAACATGAAACTTGTCCGCTGGAAAGCGAAAGCGATCCATGTACTCGATCTCCTGGTCGACATCCGGCGGGGACTTTAGTCCGACGTCAAATTGATGAAGGAACTCGCCGAGATTAGCCGCGACAGGGCCGGCGCTTCTGGCAGACACGATCATATTACCTCTGGCAAGAAGGATCGAAGTACTCTCTAAATCCATGAACGCGACATCGCCAAACGCCTTCCGTTCGGTCGCGGCTTCACGCTTCATGTAAGCGATATCGCACTCGCCCAGGAGCGACAGCAGGAACGAGTGGGCCGCAACAAAGGAACGGCACTCAAAAGTGTTTATGCGTAGCAGAGTTTCCTTTCTGTCGCGCAACATCCACAAAGATTCGTTGGTCGGCGGCATATCACCGATGGTATCGAAGGACTGAACTCGCTGTAGCTGCCAACCTGGTGCTTCTTTGCCCGAGATGAACGAACGCCAGAAAAAGAGATGCTCCTTCGACAAGCGAACCCTCTTCCAGGAGGGGTAGTGATAAAGATCTATTAGCGCCCGAAGGTGGTTTGGACTGGTTTTCCGGATTCTTAACTGTGAGGTACCTATCATCCGGTGCTGCTTTGAACAGGGGTCCGGCTCGCAGGGGTTACCGACGTTTTTTCTCTTGATGTGACAGTGGTATCCCCCCGTCTGATCCAGAAAAGGAATGTTAATCGGAAGCAGCGGAACAAATGGATCGTTCGCCGGATCCGGGTCCCCGTCAAGATGAAGACAGGCATCGAACAGAGAATCGTCTTTGGTGCAGTCGCCTTTCCAGGCTACTTCATGCACCTGAAAGCTGCCCCCATCGTCATGTCGTTGTCCGATTTTCAGAACATGGTTTATGTAAAAGTCATAGCCCATGCTCGACTGTGCGAGTGAAGCACCGAGGATGTTTGCGAAAGTCGAAACCACAGTCGCGCAATCAGAGCAGTTCATTGTATTTCCCTTGCCGGGTCCCCCGCCGAGAAGGTCGAGAAACTCAGTACAGCAAAAGTTTTCCGTGCCTTCCTGGATATAGAGAGGCTTCTGGAAGTACGTTACCTTACTGAATCCCAGGGCGTTTACTTCTTTCGTGATTTTACCCGCGGCGGCGTCTATGTCCTGGGCTCCGGCTGCCCAAAAGCATGCATGTTCCAGAACCTCAGCCCATGGGATCTGAACATTTGTGAGTTGAATAGATTTCGGTTCCCACGGCTCGGTTGGTAAGCACAAAACGATGTAGATTCTATGCGTTGTGGTGGCAAAGCCCGTCCAACGCTTGGCGTCGACTGAGAACTGCCAGCACCAAATGATATCGCTGGCACCGACGCCGGCGCTGAATCTGACATCATCGAGGATCATTTGCACCCAATTCGATCGACCGTTTACCAGAGGAACTTCCGTTACCTCAACTCTGCCCAATACGTTAGTGGCGGCGCCGCTCCCCGAAGAATGATCCGAGTGCCCATCGACCGCCTGCACGAATATTTTTCCGAGCGCCTTATTCGTGCAACAGAACCTAGCCTTAATGGTGACCTTGTTATTACCGATCGTGTCTCGCGCATAAGCCGCGGGCGAGCCTCGTAGGATTCCGCTATTCCGTTGCCATTCCGGGATCGTTATAGTTTGGGTTTCATTCATTCGAATACTGAACCCATCAGTCGTCCCCATTGTCGCCGGGTTCGAGTCGTGACTAAAGTTGATTGCCTCTAGTATTACGTCCATGAAATGGATCCTGTATTCACTGAAAAGGTCGCCGACAAACCGCTCATACCAGATCCGCGGGCGAACGACCCACCGGAGTTCGGGAGCCTATGGTCTGGAAGATTTGACTTGAATCTATCCGGCTATCGTTTCCGCGATGGTTAGTTAGTTGCGGACTCAAGCTGCCGACTGACGGGAGCAGGTTGAGTGCCCACTCGTGAACAGGCCTTACGAGAGATCGCGGATTATAGTCCCGAGGACGTCAATGTCAACACAAAATAACTGACTACCAAAGCCACTCCCACCTTAAAGTGGTTTCCGACCAGAAAGTATTTCACCGAGAATCGGAGAACCCCAGGCTTTACTCCCTTCCTTTGTCAACGGCCATTCTCCTTTCCCAGTCCGACCGTGCAAGAACCATCCCGACCCACGTTCTAACCACACAAAGCGCATCCGCAGCTCTACTCGCGGAGGCGAAGTTTCCGGCTCACACTGTGTGGAGATATCTCCCCGGGCTGGCGCACGGCACGGTTTCCAAAGAACTAACGTGAAGGAGAAAAATCATGAAGACGAATTTGATTAGTTTCGTAGCAGGACTGGTGTTGTTGATAGGCGCGCCGCTCAGTCTGGTCGCAGGCGCCTGGGGTGTTCATCCGGAGCAGACCCCGCAAGGCAAGGATGAGTACGGCCTCGAGGGACCGTTTACGCAGGGCAACCTCACAGTGTTTCTGATTCACGGCAAAGAGAGGATCAAGGGTCAGACGTTCATAACTTTGCAGGAGGCCCTGGTGCAGCGAAAAGTGATCGTGCGCGAAACGCGATCGGTCAACGAACTTTCAATCGAAAACATTTCAAGCGAAGAAGTCTATGTGCAGTCAGGCGACATCGTGAAGGGTGGCCAGCAGGATCGCATGATGGCCGTCGATCTGATTCTACCGCCGCGTTCGGGCAAGATTCCGATTTCGGCCTTCTGCGTCGAGAACGGCCGCTGGAGTAAACGCGGCACAGAGGAAGTAACCGTCTTCAATTCTTCCGCGAACGTCATCGCCGGACGCGAGCTGAAGCTGGCGGCGAAGACCGCCGAATCGCAGGGCGAAGTTTGGCGGCAGGTGGCCGTGGCCCAGGACAAACTCAGCGCGAATACCGGCACGCGCGTGAACGGCGCCGCCTCACCGACCAGCTTCCAGTTGGCTCTGGAAAATAAGCAGGTGCAGGCGAGCGCCGACAGCTATGTCAAAGCACTGGGCGGTATCGTTAATGGACGGACCGACGTCATTGGTTATGTGTTTGCTATCAACGGCAAGATTAACAGCGCAGATGTTTATGCTTCCAGTGCGCTGTTCAAAAAGCTTTGGCCCAAGCTGTTACAAGCAAGCGCGATCGAGGCGGTTGCAGAATTGAAACGCGGCGAGAAATTTGAAGCCCCGGCGCCCGCCGCGGTCAGGGGCTTTCTTGATGATTCGCCCAAAGGAGCTGATCAAAAGGAGAAAGACGTTTCATCGCGGGTGCAAATGGTGACTCGCGAATCAAAAGACAACGTGTTCTTCGAAACTCGCGACCGCGCGAAGCCAGATACCTGGGTGCATCGGAATTACATTAGGAAGAACTAGCCGCCGGGAGCGCGGACAGCTTGTCCGCATTTGAGGATGAAAAAATGAGGAGCGAAGTATTGTGCTTCGCTCCTCATGCTTTTACCGAGGGGTATGAGCGCGCTGCGCGCGCTGGCGGACAGGATGTCCGCGCTCCGTTTCGGCGCTCCCGGCTTAATGAACAAGTTTGGTTGAGAAGAGGATCGCGTACAGCTCGTCCTGGTGCTTGGCAAAATTGTCGCCGCTTCCCGACAGAATGAAATTTACCAACTGCGTCTGACCGGCATACTTTCGATAGGTCATCCACTGCAGGCGGCGAATGTCGTCGGCCATCTGCGGCTTTGATTCGCGAAACTCGACACCGCGCACTCCGTCCAGCTCGAGCCATTTCACTTCATCTACCTGACCGTTCTTCGAACGTACCTTGGCCCCTTCATGAAAGGCCTTCAGGCTGATGTCAGTCGGGAAGTCAGGCGCCATCGGCGAGATGCTGACGATCAAGAACGCGCCGTCCGCACCATAATTGAACGAGTCGTTCGTGACAGTCTGTTTCTTCCAGTTCGCGGGCAACGTCCAGGTTATGCCCTGCTGATCCCACTTCACCGACTGGCCATTGGCCAGGGCCGCCGTCTGCGCTGCGGTCGGGTTGGGCTGTTCTACGGGATCGTCTCCGATCTTCGACGGGTTTCCCGATGACGACGAAGAATTTGAATTCGAAGTATCGCTCTTCTTAAACTTGTCGGTCAGGTTACAGGCTGCAACGACCAGGACGAGCGCAACTAACAGGAGAACATTTTTCATCAGGTCACCATTAGGTTGAAGTCGGAAAGGCAAAGGCCTTTTACGCTAACCAGCGGAAGGTGTCAAATGATTTGGGTCGGAGATCGCAACCGCCCCGTTGACTGGATCCAGGGGCTGCGCGTTTCGCGCTTGCCCCTGGCTACCTTCTTAACTCGCCGTTCGGCGCGTTCAATCACTCCACTCTTTTCCTCTCAAGTCTCACGCGTGGTATGCTGGTTTCCGAACCCCCCTTAGATTATCGAATGCTTAACGGCCCGACGAGGGCCAGGATGACAGAGGCCTACTTCTATGTTCACAATCCGCGGCTTTCAAAACACTTGCTCGCTGGCGCTGGGAGTGATGCTCCTGGTTTCCATCAGCGCCTGCCAACCGATGCCGAATTCGAACGCAAACGCGAACGCTAATTCAAATGCCAACTCGAATTCGCAAATCGTCAACGCTAATAGCAACACGAATTCCGAAAGCGATAAAAGCGGCCCGGTCATCAACGCGCGCGAGCCCGAGAAATACAGCGCGACGTTAGCTTTCAGCATGGAGACTGAAGGCGGCGACAAGGCGATTGGGATTCCGTCACTGGCAGTGCAAGTGGCCCGGAATGGAGATGATCGCCGCGTTGAGTTTAAGTTGCCCGACGGCTCTCCGCTGGTCTATTTGGATCACAACAACAAGCATTACGTGATCCTTCCCAACCGAAAACAGTATGCGGAACTGACGCAGGAAGCGACGGGAATCCAGATTCACAAATTGATCACCCCCGGTCAATTGGTTGAAGACTTGAAGAAGATTAAGGGCGTCGAACGCGCCGGTGAAGGACCCATGGCCGGACGCGCTGCGGAAAAATATCGCTACAGCACCACGACCAATACCAACACTAAGGCCGGCGAAGTGAAAGCAGAAGCATTTGTCTATGTCGACAAAGAAACCGGGCTGCCACTGCGCGCCGAAATGTTGGCGGAAAGCTCTGGAGATGTTAAGGGAGTGAAAGCCGCGCGGGTCGTGGCCGAGATGCGCGACATCAAAACCGACATCTCTCCAACGCTTTTCGAACTGCCGACCGGGTTCGAGCAGGTAGCGCCGGAAAAGGTGCGGCAACAAATCGATGCCTTGACCGGCGCGGTAGCTGCCATTCTGAAGGCCATGATGGCCAGCGCCGTCAGCACTTCGCCATCGCCCACGGCGACTGCCAAACCATAAACCAATGACTAGAAACATTCTGATACTGATTGCCGGGTTGCTGCTGGGCGCGGTAGCGACCGCATATTTTCTGGGCGCGCCCAAGGGAAAGGGTTTGCCGGGAACTCCGGTAGGGCCGCCTGATCCGAATGGCAACACTACTGGAACAGTCTCAGTAACGGTCGATGAAAAGTTTTTCGATTCGTTACTGGGCACGATCTTTACTCAGCTCGGACCGCCGCAACTGAAGCTTTCTCAAATTAGAAATCAAAACAACGATCAGTTGCCGCTGCAACCGGCTGCGTTTCAGAGCTCCTGCAGCGATGTACTCGTACTGAATCAGCAAGCCAACAACGTTAAGACCGGGGTGAAATTTACCGGCGGCAAGATTACCGCGCCGCTTGCGTTCAGCGGCAGTTACAGCGTCCTCTCGCGATGTGTGCAGTTCAAAGGCACCGGCAAAGCGACCGTGGATCTGTCGTTCGAACAAAGCAAGCAGACAGTTTTTGGCCAGCTAAACGTCGAGGAAATAACGCTTGATGACGTGCCGCCGATTGTCAGCAGTTTGGTCACCGCTTTTGTGCGCAAGACGATCGCCGATCAACTAAACCCTTTCGAGGTCCTGCCGGTTTCGCAGCTCACCCTCTCGCTCAAAGTGCAGGCCAGCGGCGGAGCGGTCAAGGCCCTCGTCAAAGACGTGCATGCTGAAGTCCAGGAGGGCGCTCTGAAGCTTTACCTCACTTATGATTTCAGCGCCGAGCGAAAATAATGAGGTCAGTACCGGGAGCGGTAGCGACCGGGTTCTCTCTGGACAACAAGACCGTTGCGTGAATTGAGACCCGGTCGCTGCCGTACTGACGTCATCACTCGCCGAATGCAGCGCGACATCGGTAAAACCCTGCTGCGCCAAGTCACTACGACAAACCTTGCTCGCAGACTGCAATCTAAAGGTTGAACTCTGAACGCTACCTGCCTGCAAAGAAATTCCTACAGGCGTGAAATGTTTTGCCTCTTATTCCCATTCACCCACCGAAGAAGGGAAGCGGCACTCCTTTTTACAGGAGGCCAGGACAAATGGAGGACAATCATGACGAAGAAACTTTTTGCGATAGTACTTCTGTCGCTGACACTCGCGGCGTGCGAGCCAGCCGGCACAGAAAATTCCAACGCGAAGCCAAACACTCCGGCTGCGTCAACACCGGCGCCGGTAACGCCTTCGCCCGAACCGAGCGCTTCGCTTAAGCCACTGGTCAAGGCAGGCGACAAGGTCAAGATTACGATCAATGGAACTGCGACTGATGCTACCGTCGTCAGCGTGGACGAGAAAGCGGGCAAGGTAACGGTCAAGGTCCAGGGTCAGAAGGAAGAGAAGACTGTGGCCCTCGCGGATGTAACGAAGGAGTAACGGGCCGGATCGCGGACATCCTGTCCGCCTGAGCGCGAAGCGCGAACAATTCGTTCGGTTCAATCACGAACGGTTAAGCGCGCTGCGCGTGCTGGCGGACAGGACGGGCACACCAGCGGGCGGCCCCGGCCGTGTCCGCGCTCAGTAATTCGAGGTTCTGTTGTACCCTTGACCCAAAGAACATGTCGCCGGCTAAAACGCTTCGCATACTCAGGCAGGATGACTTCGATCAATTGCTGGGATGGCTTGATCCGGATCCTGACCGCGCGGGTCTGGCTTATGAAAAGATCCGTTGGCGCCTGGTGGCGATTCTGGCTGCCCGCGGTTGTGACCGGCCCGAAGAACTGGCGGACGAGACCATCGACCGCGTCGCGCGCAGAGTAGTCGACATCCAGGCATCGTACGTAGGCGATAAAGCGATTTATTTTTTGGGCGTGATGAATAACGTGCATCACGAGTATCTCAAACAGCCGCCCATGCCTCGCCTCCCCGAGCCTGACAATGATATCGAGTCGAAAGAAACGATCCATCGTTGTCTGGACAAATGTCTGGACAAGCTGACGCCTAATTCCCGGCGAATGATCGAGCAATACTATGCTGAGAACAAACGAGCGAAAATCGACCTGCGCAAACGGATCGCAGCCGAACTCGGAATCAGACTCAGTACTTTGAGGCTGCGCGCGTTGCGTGTTCGAGATAAGTTACAGACCTGCATCGAACAGTGTCTGTCAGAGGCCTGACCGTAAGCGAGGGCTGAAAACAATGTCTGAAGAAAATAAAACTCCGATTGAGTTCCCTGACGAGATGGTCCGGCGTTTCCTGCTGGGCGATTTGGGCTCGTCGGAGCAGCCGGCGTTCGAGCAGGGACTATTTTCTGACAACGGTCTGGAGGGCCGGGTGCGCCGCGCCGAACTTCAGCTGGCGGATGATTACGCTTACGGCCGCCTGGCTGCAGCCGAGCGCGATCTGTTCGAAAGGAGATTTTTGGTTAGCGCGGAGCGCCGCCGTAAGCTTGAAGTCTCAAACGGTTTGCGCGAACGCTTCGCGCCGGTTGCAGCCGCGAAACCAAAAGTTAGGGTGTGGTCTTTGTTCACCGTCACTCGACCGGCCTGGCGATTGGCATTTGGCGTTGTGCTGTTGCTGATACTCTTTGGGACGGCCTTGCTGGTGATTAAGGAACCGCGGCTGACGCAACGAATCACTGAGAAGATCATACCCAGGCGCCCGGCTCCGCGGAGCGCGCCGCAGGAAGCTAACCATCCGACTAACGAGTCTATTCCTGAACATCAGGTCACTCCCTCGCCAATGCCGGTCCACGATCAGAGTTCTTCGTCGACGGTCAGCGTTGCGCTGGCGCCCGCTCCTGAGACCGGTGAAGTGCCATCCGTCAATCCACCCAAAGGCGTTGGGGATGTTGTGCGTTTTCAACTTGCGGCGCGGTCCGATCAGCGCGGGCCTTATCGAGCAGAACTGTCAACCGCCGAAGGACAGACAGTCTTCACTGCTGAATCGATCAAGGCGCCGGATACTCCCGGAGCACCCGTCGATTTCGATGTTCCGGCTGCTTTGCTAAAGGCTGGAAACTATCAGATTAAGCTGACACGGGATAAGGTCGGAGCAACCGAAGGCGCTCGATCTTATTACTTCCGAGTGCAGTAGATTGCCGCTTAACATCGAAACAAGACCAATCGCCTTGCGGCTCTGCCGCTTGATGTGCGGAAAGCCTTCGGCTTTCCGTCAAGGCCATCGCATTAATTCCTCAGGCTCTGCCTCATTAGCGAGGCGTAGCCTCGCGATCTTCTAAGCTAAACGGTAAGGCAGAGCCTTACCGCACATCAGGCGGCAGAGCCGCTGGGTCAGCTTAGAGTTCAAGAGTTCAAGCTTTAGCTTGTGCCCGCGATGAGGTCAGTCCCACCTGCGTGAGCGGGTGGGCCAGACACTCACCGCGCGGGCTCGTCCTTGGATCCACCCGCTCACGCAGGTGGTACTGACCTAGGCACGGCTCGCTACTTCACCCGGCTTTTGCGTCTCTTCAAAAAATCAATCAGGACAAATTGTGAGAGGTTCGAGGGGTTGGCAAAGTAAGCTTTGCCGTTGGTCATTGCGGACATCTGTTTGACGAATTCGACCAGGTAGTAGTCGCTGGCCAGCATGAAGGTATTAATCATGATGCCGGCCTTGCGACAGGCCTGGACCTCGCGAAACGTCGCCTCCATCACGTACGGATCGCCGCCCATTGAGTTCTTGTAGAGTCTCCTGTCAGAACCGCCTGCGGTAGCGGGCGGTTTAAGCCCGCCAGGATGGCGGCGAACCGCCGACAGGGATGTCGGCGCTCCTTCAATAAAACAGGCCGTCGGTTTACCGTCGGTCACCATTACGATCTGCTTCATGTCTTTGCGTTGGGCTTGCAGGATGCGGCGCGCCAATCGCAGACCTTCAGCGGTGTTCGTGTGATACGGCCCGACCTGCGTGGTAGCCAGTTTCGCCAGAGGCAATTCTTCCGCGCTGTCATGGAACAAGACAATCTTCAGCGAATCTCCCGGATATTGCGTTCTGATCAAATGCCCGAGCGCCAGGGCAACTTTCTTGGCCGGAGTAAAGCGATCCTCGCCGTAAAGAATCATCGAGTGCGAACAATCAAGCATCACCACCGTGGCGCATGACGATTGATAATCGCACTGATGCACGTGTAGATCCTTATATTCGAGATTAAGCGGAACGGTTAGCCCCTCGCGTTGAATTGCAGAGAGCAGGGTCGCGTTTACGTCGAGATTGATCGTATCGCCGAACTCGTATGGCTTGCTGGCAGATTCGGCTTCGACGCCAGTGGCCAGGTGCATAGTGTCGTGACGGCCCAGTGAACTCTTGCCCATGCTCCCGAGCAAACCACGCAGCGTCTTGTAGCCCAGAAAGTCCAAACCCTTTTCGGTGACTTCGAACTTGATATTGCGCGGCAGTGGTTCATCGATCTGGCCCTGGCCCTGCCCGCGTCCCATCTCCCGCCGTTGTTCCGACGACGGTTCTTCATGCAGAGTCAGATAGCCCTCTTCCACCAGCCGCTCGATCAGTTGATTGAGCATCTCCTGAAGTTGTGACCCTTCATACTTGCCTTCGTTCTCGTCCAGCATCTGCTTGATCTGGTGTTCACTGAGCATGCCCTGATCGACCAATGCTTGCAGCAGAGCGTGCCGCAGCGCGTCGAGCGACGTGTCCTGCGGCGTGCGCTGGCGCGTCCAATAGTAATCGTCGTCGAAGCCGGAAGAGAGCAGGGAATCAGACAGGCCTTCCATTAGGTCGCCCAGATTAAGCGACCAGACATCGAGGCCATTGAATTTTCCGTAGCGCGTGAATTTCATGTTGGGAACAACACCGAAGGGACTCTAACGAATGGATCGCAACCAATGGGTCACGGACAATACCCAACCAATGCCGGACCGCCGGGCCTTAGCTGACGTGCTTACCGAGAACTGATATTTCTTACCAGCGGAGCACGTGAAGGTGTTCTCGGGTGCCGGTAAAGGATAGTTTGCACTAAGTCAGACTCCGTTGATTTCTCTCATCCCTTCGCCGGCGTTGCCGCTCTTCATATGCTTGCTTCTCGCGCTCGATCTCTTCAGTCCTCTTTTTGTCTTCTTTCTTGTCCGCGTCGACCTTTTCCCAATATCTGGAATCACTCGGCAGGCTTCTGTCGGCTGTTTCGCTCATGACTTCTTCACACCTTTCACATGAACTGTCAATTCTGGACTCTCTGTCTTTGCCGGATACTCGATCACGGTTCCCGTATTTGACTCCATCCCATTGTAGACGACGCGAAGTTGAATTCGGAAAGCTACATCTCCCTTTGCGGGAAGCTCGAGCAATCTCTGGTCCTCATTCGTCGCGCCGACTACTATGGAAGTATCACCCGTGAAAACAGGGAGCACAGCTAGTTTCTTAATAAAAGCATCATTCACCGATGACGGTGCAGCCGGGGCAGGTTGGTAAGAAAAGACAGTAATCGCGCAACCAGAGTCAAGATCGACTGAGGTAATGCCAACATTCTTGAGCTGGGCGATAACAACTAAATAGTCAACGCCTCCCTTGTTTATGATTCTCCCGGAAATTTTGGGTTCAAGGCGGGGCTGATAAATCTTACCTTTGATGAAATTGTAGTAGGTCCAAATGCCACCGAAGATTATCGCCAGGATGGTTGCGAGACTTTGAACAGTCTCAAAGGCGGTCTTAATGTTAGTCCAGTTGATCGTAAAGAAAGTTAAGTAAAGGCCGGCGCCCAGAATTGATGGGATCCCCAACATGAGGATGTATAGAATTAAGAGTTGACGGTTTTCTTTAGATGAGATCATTCTACTAAAGCGCAACCGGGCGCATATTGCTAGCTGTATTTTCCGCTCTCAGTCAGGTCATCATAGATCATCCCACGCCGATCCTTCTTCGCTTTCGTCACCGCTGTGTAACCGCCTTCTTCGTTGCGACTGATCTTGTTCGCGGCGTACAGGCCTTCTAGAGCGAATTCGCATGCAGCCACGGTTTGGGCTTCGTCTTTGCGATTGAAGTCGAAGGGAATCACCGCCGTGTCCAGCAGGTCGGGTACTGATTCGAGCAAGCCGATGCATTCTTCAGCCGAAGCGGTATCGGCCAGACGGAGATTGTTGCCCTCGTCGAACCAGCGAATCGTGCCGGCAAAGTCGATGCCGACGAAATAGCCTTCGAAGAGTTCGCCGGCGGCGCGCTTGATTAGATCTTTCGCAATGCGGTTGGCGCCTATCTGCTCGCCTTCGTATTCCAGCTCCATCTTGCCGGTCATTGAAGGAATAGCGGCGTAGATGTCGGCGATGCGCGGGGCGATCTCTTCTTCACCGGTTACCAGCGCGCGGCGTTCAGCATTCGAGACGGCAGACTCCATGACGCTGATCGGCAGCCGCTGCGAAACTCCCGAGTGCTTGTCGATCCTCTGATCGTCTCGCGCTTCAAAAGCTATCTGTTCAATCACCTCGCGAATGAAATCAGCGATCACCAGCCGATCTTTGAAGCCATCGCGCTCGGTCCATGCTTCCTGTCGAGTGATCTGAACGCCCAGATCGATTTCTTTCGGATAGTGGGTCAGGATTTCGGCGCCGATGCGATCCTTCAAAGGAGAGATGATCTTGCCTCGCGCTGTGTAGTCTTCCGGGTTTGCCGAGAACACCAACATCACATCCAGGAGCAAACGGACCGGGTAACCCTTAATCTGCACGTCGCCTTCCTGCATGATATTAAAGAGCCCGACCTGAATCTTGCCGGCCAGATCGGGTAGTTCATTGATCGCGAAAATTCCCCGATTGGCTCGCGGCAAGAGGCCGTAGTGAATCGTCAGCTCGTCGCTTAAGAGATGTCCGCCCTTGGCCGCCTTGATCGGATCGACGTCGCCGATGATGTCGGCGATCGTCACGTCGGGCGTGGCGAGTTTTTCGACAAAGCGCGAGTCGCGCGAGACCCAGGCAACCTGGGCTGAGTCACCATGCAATTCGATCATCTGTCGACCGTAAGCGCTAATGGGTTGAAAGGGATTGTCGTTGACTTCCGAACCCGCAAGAACCGGAATCTCGTCGTCCAGCAGGTTCGTGAGTTGGCGAATAATGCGGCTCTTCGCCTGACCGCGCAGCCCCAGCAGAATCAAGTTATGCCGCGCCAGAACCGCATTGATAAGTTGCGGGATAACGGTTTCGTCGTAGCCGACGACGCCCGGAAAAAGCTTTTCGCGCGATTGCAGTTTGCGAATCAGGTTCGCGCGCAGTTCGTCTTTTACCGAGACCGCTTTGTAACCAGTCTCTTTCAGTTCGCCTAAGGTCCTTGCTCGTTCCATGGACTGGATTCTAACCGCAAAGGACGCAAAGGCTAAACGCAAAGGGTTTTTTAGAAGCATCAAGCAAGCCGCAGAGCCGCAAAAGATCCTGTACCCCACGACGTCAGCCGAGGTTATGGGTTGGAGCCCACGAGGACAGCCGCGGAGCGGCAAAAGATCTGTAGCCCACGGCGTGAGCCGTGGGGATCGGTTAGGATCGCCAGACAGTCGCAGAGCGACGAAACTCGAAATGAAACAACGGCTGTTTCGCCCCTGCCGGGGCTGGGTTGCGTTGGCGTTGTGATCCCATGGCTCACGCCATGGGCTACAGATCTTTTGCCGCTCCGCGGCTGATCGTTCCTGGCATCTGTGCGGCTTTGGGTTTAAGCCTTTGCGCGTGCTTGATAGGTGCCGTTGGATGTTTGGACTATTAGCCCATCCGCCTCCAGCTTTTCCAGATGCGCCAACACCGCGCGCTCGGCCATCGCGTGAGCTTTAGGAGGGACATCTGTGTAGGCCCGCGCGACAATTTCTGTTGGAGTGGACGCGCCTTCGCGCACGGCTGCGAGAATCAGTTCTTCTCGCTGCAGGCGGTGAGTAATGTATTCATCGATCTTCTCGTACGGGTTCGCAATCGCCGGCCCGTGTCCACCAAACAGCACCGACAGCTTCGGCAGCGCTCGCATTCGGCGAAGTGATGCGAAATACTCGCGCATGTTACCTTCCGGCGGATCAATCAGGACTGATCCATACCCGACGATGTTGTCACCCGAAATCAAAGCGCCGGTGCGCGCATCGTAGAAGCACAGATGCCCGCGCGCATGCCCCGGGGTGTAAAGGGCGCGCAACTTGATGGAGGGCTCGCCTTTCAACTCCAGCAAATCCTCATCTTCAATGTTGCGATCGACATTGATCTGGCCTTTTAAGGATTCGGCGGTGAGACGATGCGCGGCAATGGGAACACGCGCGCTTTGCTTCTGCTCAAGATGATCGTTTAAGGCATTGACTCCGGCCACGTGGTCCGGATGAACATGCGTGAGAATGATCTCGCGCACTGTTCTGCCCGCGGAGAGCAGATCGTCGACACAGGATGCCAGGGCAATCTGCTCGTCTTCATAAGGCGAGCCGGGATCGATCACGAAAATCTCACTTGAGTTGTAAATCAGGTAGCAGTTGGTATGAGTTGCCGGCGGCTTTGTCGGCGTGTGCAGAGGAAAACAAATGTAGTTGGGATGAAACTCGATCCGGCGCGTAGGCTCGCGACGGGCCTGGGGCACCGATAGAAATCGCGTAACGAGATCATCGGTCAAGCCACCCGCCAGTGTTTTAAGTATATGGAGCACGGGCGGCACTACGATGATTTCGCTACGTTCCCATTTGCCATAAGCGTCGCGCGCGCGGATCCATTCGCCGCTTTCCAGTTCAGAATCTTCCGTAACTTTCGGTTGTTGCTTAGCCGGACAAGTCACCAGAAAAAACCACGTGTCAAAACGGCGAGGCGCAAACGGCGGCGTTACCCAGCGGCCGGCAAAAGTGAAATTGCTGGCGTCAAAATGCAGCCCGTAAAGGTTGAGCAGCTCCGGCCAACTCGTGCGCTTTGATTCGAGATCGTCCCACAGCGAAGCGCGCTGGCCGATGGTAAGTGTTTGCGCGCCGCGCGCGAGCAGGACCCCGGTCTCTTCGAACAACTCTCGCGCGGCGCAGCTGATCATCGCAGCGGTCTCTGGATCGTCGCAGTTCTCGACCATGACTTCAGCATCGCTGGTTTCGCGCTGGCCGCCGGGAAAGGCATAAAAGCCGCCGAGAAAGGCGAGCTTTGTGCTGCGCTTTACCCAGTAGACTTCGGGGTTGGTTGGGTCGGTGTCAGGCCGAATGAGGATAACGGCGGCGGCGTCTTTTGGGGTTGGCGCAGGAGTTGTCACAGCGGATTAGCGAGACAATTTCTCGCTAGAGACGGACCAGGGGGTGAACCGGAGTAAGCTCAAACACGCGGGCCAACTCCGTAGCCCGACTGAGATCTTCGCGACGTAAAGCTTGCCTAACTTCGTCCAACTTTTTCGCGTCTTCCAGAGAAAGATAAGGCGACCACGCGTCCTCCGCGTCGATCAGTTGCACGTCAACTTCAGCCGCATAGTGGCCCTCGTGAATCAGCTTAGTCAGCGATCGTCTAGTCATGACTTTCTCCTCAATGAATCCAGACTCCACCGTGTCGGATCCGGCCGATAGGCAGTTACCAGCACGGCCGGAGCAGACTCATTCTTGGGAATTCCCCAGAGGACGTGAAGCGATCCTTTAACATCATGTTGTAAGACCAATACACACGGGCCCTTGCGATAATCCGGATAATCTTCCACGACCACTGCACGGGCAATTCCATCCAGGATATCTTGAACGAAAAGGTTGTCGTTTGCCAATTCATCGTAACCGTGTTCCGAAACGAGGACTTGCCCTTGCCGGATAAGTTCCTGCACTCGTTTCAGCGTTTGACTCATTACTCAGACACGCCGTTCATGACCAGCGAAATCTTTCACCATCATTACTCGTCCAGGGATTTCCGCGCATATGATAGCCGCCTTCTTCCCAGAAGCCCGCCTGATCTTCGGCCAGGAAGCGCACGCCTTTAACCCACTTCGCGGACTTCCAGGCGTACAGTTGCGGAATGATCAGACGCACCGGTCCGCCATGATCCGCGGGTATGGGCGCGCCGTCATGCAGGAACGCGAACAGCGAATCTTCCTGCAGAAAGTATTCGATGGGCACGTTCGTGGTCCAGCCGTAGTCGTACGCCAAAGCCAGAACAAACTTTGCCTCGGGCTTTACGCCGGCGAGTTTCGCTATCTCGCTTGTCGGAACGCCGGTCCAGACATTGTCTAATCGCGACCAGCGCGTGACGCAATGAAAGTCCGAATAAACTTTCACGACCGGCAGCTGCATGAACTCGTCAAGAGAGAAGGCAAGGGGATTCTCAACCAGGCCGTCGACTTCGAACTTCCAAGTCGCCAGGTCAACCGGTGGCGTGCCGTGAGCGTCCAGCACGGGCCACTTCTTAGTCCGGGTCTGTCCGGGTGGAATCCGATGCTCGCGTCGCGTGTCCGGACTGATGATGATCTCGGGATCGGAGACTTCGTCCGGTGGGCGCGGATCAGCGTTCTGATATTTGGGGTCTTTGATTAGGCCGTCAAGAAAGCTCATAAGACTTGGAAGATTACTTTGGAGATTCGGCCGCGGCTTGTTCCTTAACCAGCGATTCAATCAGCGACTTCTCTTTCTCGACCAGAGTCCGCAGGGCCTGGCCAAAGATTCTTTGCGACAGCGAAGGGTCGCGAAGCAGCAGCGTCCGGAAGGCTTCATCGGGCCACTCCAACACGGCGGAATCTGCTTTAGCCCGCACCGATGCTGAACGGGGAATGCCGCAGAGCATGGCAAGCTCTCCCAGAATCGTGCCGGGATTTGCTTCAGTCAAAACCAGGTCCTTGCCTCCGCGCTCGACGAAGACCTCGAGTTTGCCGGACAGGACCAGCAGCACGAAATCCGAAGAGTCTCGTTCTCTCAAAAGCACCTGGCCGGCTGTGTGATCTTTGACGACACCTGCGTCAAGCAGACGCTTGGTGCCGTTCCGGGTGAAGCCTTTGAACAGGGGGAAGGTAGTGATTAGTTCAGCGTAGTTTTCGTTCATAGGGTTTTCTCTTTGGAGTGCGCCGGCAGAGCGAAGCGGCGACGGCGCTTTGGGTTAAGCTCCAAATGATCCAAAGCGGTGTCGCGCTGCGCTTGCCACCGCACTCCAAATAGTAGATTTACTTGTCGCGATTACGCACGGAACGCTCGGCGAGTTTCAGCAACTCGTCGGGCATCCACTTGCCTATACTTTTGGCGGTTGCCCCGGCGACGCCTTTCGAACGATCGTGCCAATTGTCGCGCGTGCCTTCGCCGCCGCGCTCGCGCTCATAGTTTTCGGTTTGCTCCAGAGACAGAACGATGCCCCGCGCTACGTCCTCCCAATCCTTCTGCTGAATGCCGCGCAGGACCAACGGCAGGCCCGCGGTCCAATCCTCTTCCGGCGCGCGCGCATCCTGTTCCGGGATCGTCAAATTGTAAGTTGGCGGAAACGGTCCGCCTGAAAATTCGCCTACTAATTGCGCCGCGACTTCCTTGTACGAAGTATTCGGGTTTTCAGCTCGAATCGCCTGGGCGCGACGAAAGAGGTCGGCTACGGTCGCACCGTTTTTTGTGTCAGCCAAGACGTTCTCCTCAAACTTTTTGATGACGATAAATTACACTCGGCGCGGGTGAAGCACAACCTCGGCCCGATAGTGCATGGATAAGTCTGATGTGAAGGGTGTGATTGATGAGACGTGAGCGTTGAGTGATGAGGTCAGTACCGGGAGCGGCAGCGACCGGGTTGAACTGATCCGACGGTTGAACTTGGGGAACGATGACCCGGTCGCTACCGCTCCCGGTACTGACCTCATGCTAAATGTGTCGCAGTTCTTTATGAGTAAAGCTATCCTCGACATTGCCGGTATTAAGCGTCGACGCGGGTTCGAACAGAAGCACTTCAGCTTCTTCTTCGGCGAAGGGGCGATGCTCAACTCCGCGGGGCACGATTACCAGTTCGCCGGCTTCGATCCATTCTGCGCGTTCGCGGCCGTCTTCGCGATAGTCCATGCGGAACCGGCCCTTCACTACCAGGAAGAGCTCGTCTTCGTTTTCATGATGATGCCAGGTGAACGGGCCCTGGAATTTGACGAGCTTCACCAGTTGCCCGTTGAGCTCGCCGGCAATGCGCGGATTCCAGTGGTCCGAAATGAGTGAGAGCTTATGTGCGAGATTGATCTTTTCCATAGAAAACCTGGACAGGATTCACACGATTTACAAGATGGGTCAGAAACGAAATTTGCCTCACTAATCCTGTGGATCTTGTAAATCCTGTCAAATGCTTAGGGAGCTACTTCGCCAAGCCCATCTGCCAAAGCATGAACGCGTAATCGAAAGCTGTCTCATGAATCGCGTCATAGCGTCCTGAGGCGCCGCCGTGCCCCGCGCCCATGTTCGTCTTGAGCAGCAGGGGATTGTGATCAGTCTTAAGCTCGCGGATCTTGGCAACAAGTTTCGCGCCTTCCCAGTAAGGCACCTGACTATCGTTGAGCGAAACCTTGACCAGCATCGCTGGATAGTTGACCGCGCGAACGTTGTCATAGGGCGAATACTTCTTCATGTATTCGTAAGCCGGCTTCTCGTTCGGATTGCCCCACTCAATGTATTCACTGGTGGTCAAAGGCAGAGACGCGTCGAGCATTGTGTTGAGCACGTCGACGAACGGCACCTGGGCCACGACGGCTTTGAAAAGATCTGGTCGCATATTGCTGACGGCGCCCATTAGCAAACCTCCCGCGCTGCCGCCCTGAATCACCAGCCGATCGCTCGAGGTGTATTTTTGTTTGACCATGTGCTCGGCGCAGGCGATGAAATCCGTAAAGGTATTCATCTTTTTCATCATGCGGCCGGCTTCGCGCCAGGGCTCGCCCAGTTCGCCGCCGCCGCGAATGTGCGCGATGACAAAGATGACGCCGCGATCCAGCAAAGCCAAACGGCCGGCGGAAAAAGTCGGCGACATGGGAATCCCGTACGAGCCATATGCGTAGAGCAGCATCGGCGCCGTGCCGTCGAGCTTCACGTCCCGCTTGTAAACCACCGACATGGGAATTTGCGTCCCGTCACTGGCGGTGGCAAACACGCGTTCGGATTTGTAGTTTGCTTTATCAAACCCGCCCGGCACTTCGGTCTGTTTCATCAAAGTCGCCTGGCTCGTATTCATGTCGTAGTCAAAGACCGAACTCGGCGTAACCAGCGACTGATAGTTGTAACGCAGCACGGTCGTATCGAATTCGCGATTCGTGCTCAGTCCGGCGGCATAGACAGGCTCGGGAAACTTTATGCGTTGGCGTTTGTTCGTTTTGAAATCGACGATCTCGATTTGCTGCAGGCCGTTTTCCCATTCCGATAGGACCGCGTGATCCTTGAATAGATCAACGCCGTCAATCTTGACGAGCGGCCGGTGGGCCACAAACTCTTTCCAATTCTTCTCCGCAGGATTGGACACGGGCGCCGTGACTACGCGAAAGTTCTTCGCTCCTTTATTGGTGCGAATGTAGAAAAGATCGCCGCGATGCTCGACGTCGTATTCATGATCTGCCTGACGCGTCAGGACTACTTTCCACGCCGCATTCGGATCGCTGGCGGGAATGTACCGAAACTCGCTGGACGTCTTACTGAAAGCGCCCAGCATGATTACAGCCTTATCTCTCGACCGCTGCACGCTGATGTCGAACAGCTCGTCCTTCTCGTCATAGATCAGTTCATACTTATCAGAGCCCAGCACGTGGCGAAACATTTTGTCGTTGCGCTTGGTGACCGCGTCTTCGGTGACATAGAAAAGCGTTTTGTTGTCGGTGGCCCAGGCCAGGTCGTCAACGCGCTCGATTTTTTCCGGCAGCAGCTCGCCGGTGACGAGGTTCTTGATCTGCAGCGTGTACTGTCGATAACCGGTGTTGTCGGTTGAGTAGGCCAGCAGCTTGCCGTCATCGCTTGGCACGAAACTGCCGACGGACATGAACTTCTGTCCCTTCGCCAGCTCGTTCAGATCGAGCAGGATATCTTCCGCTGCCGTAAGGCTACCCTGCTTGCGGCAATAGATGGGGTACTGCTTTCCCTCGACGGTGCGGCTGTAATAGAAGTAACCGCCCCAGCGATACGGCACGTTCGTATCAGTCTGTTTGATGTGGCTGAGAATTTCAGTGTAGAGCTTGTCCTGCAGGGCCTCGGTCGGTTTCATCACGGCCGTCGTGTAAGCGTTTTCTGCTTCCAGATGAGCTACGACCGCCGGGTTCGTTTTTTCGCGCAGCCAAAAGTAGTTATCGACCAGACGGTCGCCGTTGATCTCAGTGATTTTGGGTTTCTTTTCAGTAGGCGGAGGCTGGAGCATCATCGATGAGTTTCCCTCCTGGGCGGAGACTTTAATGAATGTTAGGGTCGAGATCGAAAGCATCAAGAACAGAAGAGCGATGCGATTTTTCATGAGCTGCCTCCACGTAAAATCAGGGGTCTGTTAGCGGCGGGTTACCCGCCGTCTTCCAAAAGATCTTTTAGGAGAGTTTTAGATGGCGGACTTGTCCGCCACTCACCCACAGCGCCGGACAAGCCCGGCTTCTAAACAGTCATAACGGCGGGCGGTAGCCCGCCTCTACACAGATATTTTTGTTGACGAACGCACCGCCCGTCAGTCATGGACAGTTCAACCGCGGAGCGGATCGCCCCAACCAGACTGGACGTACTTCGCGTCTTTGACGATGCAGGGAACCGTCGGATCACCGCCTGAAAACTTGAGCATCTCTGCGCGCAGCTCGCGATTGGTTTGGGCGTCGTGATCAATGAAGGTCATGCCCTTTGAGTTGTAATAATCGCGTGCTTGCTGGCAGTAAGGACAGCCAGGCTTAGTGTAAATAACCAGTGCCACTGAATTACCTCCGTCGGTGAAAATAGTTTAGCAGTTGAGCCGAAAAGTTGCGAAGCGAGGGTGTGGAGCGCGGCGGCAATCGCGATGTATAGGGAGACACAGCTTTGATTTGCTGGAGCTTTCGGAGAGTTGAGAGTTGAATTTAAAGCGCCGAGGTTGCTGCGCTTGTGCCGGCGCACTCCAAAAGAAAAGGGACGAGTGTGCCTCAACACTCGTCCCCGGCAGCATGACCAAGCAGGTTATCCGGATTTCAACCGCTGAGGGTTGAAACGTCATGCTGATCTTTGTGGAGGGCGACGCGCTGTGCGCCCTCGGTGACGGTCGGGCTGCTGCCCGATCCAGCAGCCGTCAATGCACTAGTCCTGACGCACGTCCCGGCGATCTCGCCGCAGGTCACGAGCGTCGCCGCGTCGATCGCGAACATCCGCACGAAGGTCTCGGTGGTCGGTCCGCAGATCGCGGGTGTCGACTCGGAGTTCCTGTCGATCTGCTCGCAGTTCGGCTCGTGAGGCGCCCTCGCGTTTGTCCTGGCGATATTCACGAACATCGCCTCGGCGATCGCGACCATCGGCGCGAAGTTCATGGCGGTCGCTACGGATGTCGTGTGTGTCTGCTCTGAGGTCTCTGCGATCGGCGCGCAACTCGCGGCGCTCGCCCCGGTCGATTCGTTTCGGCCTCTCCGCTGTCGCCGTTCCCACGACTGCCAGCATTGATACAGACACTAAAGCAATGTGAAAAAGTTTACTTTTCATCGTTTCGGTTCCTCCTGAGTTTGATTTCGGCCCTGGCTTGCGCGTGTTCTGCAAGCCCCAGGTCCGCCTCCGAAGAGGCAGGAGGAGAGAGAACTTCGGATTCGAAACGTGTTGTCGAAACCCGAGTCATCTTTCGCGGCGAACCCCTTACCAACGCATTAGACGCAGCTGAGGCTCTGGCGGGCGAGATTTTTGTGGCACAGACTTCAGTCTGTGATTCCGGTTCACCCGGGAGGGTGAAAGGAGATCCACCCAGCGGAGACGACAGGGCAAGAAAATCGATTCATGCTGTTGGGAGCAAGGACGTCCCGTCCGCATTGCGCCAACAGCGCTCCGATTGATTTTTGCTGCGCCTCAGAGCGGACGGGACGTCCGCGCTGCCAGCAATACGTTGATCTTTCTAGGCTCAGCCTCGTCATCTCAGATAGAATGCGCGGCGTCTGATGATTGATCCGAAAAGCCTGTGACGCGAGGATATTCAACCAGAGCCGTCGTTCTTCGGCGCAGGACTATTAAATGAAAA
Organism: Blastocatellia bacterium; assembly: GCA_033857635.1. Taxonomy (GTDB): domain Bacteria; phylum Acidobacteriota; class Blastocatellia; order Pyrinomonadales; family Pyrinomonadaceae; genus UBA11740. The sequence continues at coordinate 150,078 of JAWVDF010000022.1, read as the reverse complement.
ACTCTATCGGCGCCAAAGATGAAGTCAGCAACGGTGATCAGGATGTCGCCGTTTCAAATGACGAACAATTTCAGAATGCAGCGAGTTCGCCATCCAATGAAGCTCAACGCAGTGAAGGATCCGTCGGATATAGAATAGCGGCGATGGTCGCAATGTTCTTGCTGGCGCTGGCCGGAATTCTTTTCTGGTATTTCGGGCATTAAAAGTAGCGCAAGTTGTTAACTTGCGTTCTTCCTGGCCAAACCGAAAAGAATCGCAAGTTAACAACTTGCGCTACATCGGAATCGCAAGTTAACAACTTGCGCTACATCGGAATCGCAAGTTAACAACTTGCGCTACACTCGTGCACAAGATTCTAATCATCGGCGACGGAAACGCAGAGCCTTTCCGCACATCAGGGGGCACAGCCGCAGACCGCCGAAGTCAACGGGCCACCGCTTCAGACTTTGATCGATCTCGCTTATCCTTGTCCGAGCTTAGGGAGGAATGAATCTTAATGGCGCTGATCACGGCCAATGAACTAAAACGAAAGTTACTGATCTCGGTTGATGGCCAACCTTATGTTGTCCTGGAAGTTTTCTTTGCTTCGCCGACCGCGCGTGGGGCGGCGACCATGGTGCGCACAAAGCTGCGGCACCTGCTGACCAGCGCAGTCCTGGAAAAGAGTTTCCGGGCAACGGAGAAGTTTGAAGAGCCCGACGTCGAGTTGGTGCCCGCTTCGTTTCTTTACAGCGACACGCACGGCTTTCATTTCATGGACGAGAAGAGTTACGAGCAGTTTACCTTTAACCAGGAAGACGTTGAGCCTGACCGCGGTTATTTGAAAGAGGGTGTGTCGCTCCAGGTCTTGAAGTACAACGGCGCGCCGGTTTCATTACAACTGCCGCAGTACGTTGAACTCGCCGTCACGTCGACGGAATTGGGTATGCGCGGCGATACGGCCGCCGGCGGCGCGAGCAAACAGGCGACGCTTGAGACCGGACTGGCTGTGCGTGTGCCGCTTTTTATTAAAGAAGGCGAAGTGGTGCGCGTGAATACGCAGACAGGTGAAGTGGCGGGGCGCGCTTGAGCCTGGGAGCGCGGACGGCCCGTCCGCAGCCCGCCAAAACGCGCGCACTCGGTGGTTGAAAACGCCCGCTGAATCAAAGAGCGGACGGGACGTCCGTGCTCCCAGCGAGGAGGGGCCCTCATGGTTGAGTCCCTGCCGCACAAAACGCATGAACATCACACGCCATCTTCGCTTTTCGTTTCTCCTGCTCGCCTTCTTTGTCGGCAGCGCAATTCTGCCCAGTCCGCGGCCGGTTCAAGCCCAGAACAAACAACCGGCTTTCTACTACCCCGCTCCAGGCGATGGTTGGCAGCGTCGTCAACCTGAAGACGCAGGCATGGACAGCGCTCTGCTCGAACAAGCCGTATCGTATGCAAAGACGCAAGCCAGCACGATCCCGGCGGACTTTTCCACGCAGGTCGAAACGTTTGGCCGCGTGCTCGGGCCTTTGCCGAAGACACGAGGCGCAACCAACGGGATCATTATTCGGCATGGCTACATCGTCGCTGAGTGGGGCGACACCAATCAGGTCGATCCGACTTACAGCATCGCCAAAAGTTTTCTTTCAACCTTAGTCGGCATCGCTGTCGATCGCGGAATGATCAGGTCCGTGCAGGATCCTATGAAGCTGTACACGCCCGACGGCGGTTACGACTCTCCGCATAATGCGAAGGTCACCTGGGAAAATCATTTACAGCAGGTGAGCGAATGGGAAGGTTCGATGTGGGGTAAGAACAGCAACTTCCTCGGCGTCGAAGAATTCGGCCGAGGCCAGCGCCGATCGCGTGAGATAAAAGAGCCGGGCGCCTTCTGGGAGTACAACGACGTGCGCATCAATCGCATGTCTTTGACGCTGATGGAAGTTTGGCAGAAACCTCTGCCGCGGGTGTTGCAGGATGAGATCATGGATCGCATCGGTGCTTCCCGCACCTGGCAGTATCACGGCTACCTTAACTCTCGCGTCGTCATCAACGGCAAGCAGATGGATGCAGTCAGCGGCGGCACACGCTGGGGCGGCGGCTTATGGATCAGCGCTCGCGACGAAGCGAGATTTGGTTATCTCATCCTGCGCCGAGGTAAATGGAAAGGTCGCCAGATCGTTTCTGAAAGCTGGATCCGCAAGGCCACGACACCAGCAGCGGTTGGCCCCGACTATGGATATCTGTGGTGGCTGAACACAAAACGCAAGCAATACCCGAGCGCGCCCGCGACCAGCTTTGCCGCGCTCGGCTATGGTTCAAACACGATCTGGATCGATCCGGAGCACGATCTGGTGGTCGTGTGGCGTTGGCACCAGGACAAAAGCGCGGATGAATTATTCAAGAGAATACTGGCGGCGGTTAAGGCGATTAGTTTGCAATTTGTTGGGGCCGCATCCGCGGCGGTGTTACAATTCTCAGCGTTAAGCCGCAGCCTTCGGTTGGAGCGCGAGTATCATGGAAAAGACCTACGTCGAACAGCGTGAAGGTGGTTACTGGATAAGGGACACTCGCATCTCGCTCGATTCCATTGTCGATGCGTTCAAGCGTGGAGCGGCGCCCGAGTCGATAAAACGTTCCTTCCCGCTCCTAAGTCTCGAAGAAATCTACGGCGCGATCACTTTCTATCTTTCTCATGAGCGGGAGATTGATTCGTACCTCTCGCAAGGCGAAACCCAATTCAACGCCGAGTCCGAGGCACGGAAGGCTCAGGCCCGCGCGGCAAACCCCGACCTATTCGATCGTCTTGAGAAGGCTCGCCATGAACGCGAAACCTCTCCCCGATGAAGGTGCGTTTTCAGGCAGACTCCGATCTCAACGAAAATATCTTAACCGGAGTCGTTCGTCGTGAACCGATGATCGACTTTCAGACCGCCAGCGAAGCCAACTTGCGTGACTTGTCCGACCTCGAAGTGTTAGCTCTTGCTGCTAGTGAGGATCGGATTCTAGTTACCCACGATCGTCGCACGATGCCCCGCCATTTTGCGGACTTTGTATCAAACCACAGAAGTTCTGGAGTTGTGATAGTCGCCCAGAAAGTCGGCATTAACGTAGCGATTGAAGAGCTGCTATTAGTCTGGGCAGCCTCGGACGCTGAGGAATGGGTTAATCTAATAGTCGACCTTCCTCTCTGAAGGGCGACGGTCATTCTTCCCCTGACTCTTGACTCCACTCCCGTTTTGACATAGAAGCACTCCACACGTTTTTCCGAAATCCCGATCAAAGGAGTTCCATGTATGAAGAAGCTTCTCGTGCTCATCTCTCTCTTGCTGTTCGTCGCGGCGTGCACTAATCAGCCAGGGCCCAACATCAATGCGCCGACAAATGCGAATACGGCTGTGCCAAAAACGGCTGCTCCGTCCGAAGCCGACATCATCGCCAAAGAAAAGGCGGCTTGGGATGCGATTAAGCAGAAGGACTATGCCGCGTTTGGAAATATGTTGGCCAGCGATTACGTCGAAGTCACTGACCAGGGCGTCATGGACAAGGCCGGCATCGTCGCGGACGTCAAGGATTTCATTCTCGCCGACGTGACGTTTTCAGATTGGAAGATGTCGCTAATAGACAACGACGCAGCGATTCTAACTTACAGCGTTACTCAGAAGGCCACCTATAAAGGCAAGGATGTTCCTCCTGGTCCATATCGCGCGGCTGCTGCCTGGGTAAATCGCGACGGCAAGTGGCAGGCGTTTTTCTATCAGCAGACGCCGGTCAAACCAATGCCGCCTGCTTCGCCTTCGCCGAGCCCGAAATCGGACAAGGCCGCAACTCCGGCTGCCAAACCGGCAGAGGCTGGGCCGGATCCGATCGCGAACGAGAAGCTTGTTTGGGACGCTTTCAAGAGCAGGAACTACGACGCCTTTGGAGCTTTGCTCGATGCGGCGTTTATCGAACTCGAATCCACCGGTGTGTACGACAAGGCGGCAGCAGTCAAAACCGCGGCCGAGTTTGACGCGAACGATTTTAAGTTGACCGAGTGGAAGGCCGGTAAGCTGGATGCCGACGCGACGTTCGTAACTTATCTGGTAAAGCCGAAGGCGGCCAAGTTGGATGAGGAGCGGCATTCAACTATCTGGGTCAACCGCAACGGAAAATGGTTGGCGCTTTTGCACATCGGCACTCCGCAAGCGAAGGCCGCGGCCCAGACCGAAATGAAACCTGAGATGAAGAAGATGTAGTTAATCTTCACAATCACGAAAAGCCGAAAGGACTGGCGCCTCAACAGCGCCAGTCCTTTCCTTTTTTGATGAGCAACTTGTTTTGGAAATTTGAGGTGTCCTCATAAATCGATCCACGAAACACACGAAAGTGAAATTATGTTCGTTCAGCTTCGTGTGATTTCGTGGATCGTTCTTCTCGATGCGGGAAAGATTCAGCAATGCTACCCTGGACTGAAGTACTCATCAACGGGATGTGAGCCCTTCCAATTCTTCCAGGCTCTTCGGCCAGTCCTTGCCCAGCAATCTCGAGAGGGCGCGGTCGGCCAGGAGCTTTCCGCCAGTCTGACAACTCGGGCAGTAGTTGGTTTCGTTTGCAGCGTAACGGATGCGTTGGATCTTTTGGCCGCAACGTGGACAGGGCTGACCGTACTTGCCGTGGACGGCCATGTCGGGGCGGAAGGCTGTGACTTTTTCGGGGAAGGGGATGGAATGGTTGACCTGGTCGCGATCGCTCCTGTCCCGTGAGCCCACACTGACGGTCGGGCTAGTGCCCCGAGCTGAGGTCGACTTTTTCCCGATGGTGTTGCTGGGAGAGGGAGAGCGCAAGTTAACAACTTGCGCTACATCGCGGCGCAGGGCTTCGGTCCATTTGATCAGGGTTGCGCGAGTTGATTTGAAGAGGCGTTCAATTTCTGCGGTGGTGAGTTTCTGGGTCAGCTTCACCGGCGACAGTTGCGCCTCCCACAGAATTTCATCGGAGTAGGCATTGCCGACGCCGCTGAATAGACGTGGATCGGTTAAGGCTCGCTTCAAAGTGTGATTGGCTGAGGTCAAGACAGTTGCAAACCCCTGTAGATCAGTTTCAAGAATCTCCAGGCCGCCTGGATCGAGAAGCTTGAGACCGGCTTCGCCTTCAACCATGTGAAGCGAAGCGCGTCTCTGCGATCCGGCTTCAGTTAAAGAGAGAGTGCCGTTAGCAAATTGGAAGACGGCGAGTTCCGCTTTCTTCCGAGATTTGTGTGGGACCCGTCCGGTCACGCGCGCGGTACTGACTTCGTCTTTCCAGTGCAGCCGTCCGGCGATCATCAGGTGCAGGACCAGCCAAAGATCATTTTCGAAGCCGATGCAGAGGCGTTTCCCAAGGCGGCGCAGCTGAGTGACTTTCTTTCCCTCGACGCTGCTGATTGGAGGGACCGCGGTGCGCAGCAGAAACGGTGATCCGAGCTGCACGCGTTCCAGCCTCTGATGGAGAACTCGCTGTTCGAGCGCTTCGATGTAGACGACGATGTCGGGAAGTTCCGGCATGGGATGGAAGCGTACGTATCAGTGATGTGCCTCACGCTGAAAGCGTGAAATAAAATAGCCAGGGGCAACGCCCCTGGATCCCCAATCTAAAGATGTTGGAGCCCTGAAAAGGCGAAATAAAACATCGCCATCGAATCCCGCGCTTTCAGCGCTGACTGAATTTTTAAAACAGCAACCTGGGCTGATGGCCCAGGCTTTTGCATCTCGCGCCGTTGGCGCTTTGGGTAGACTAACTCGGTTGGCGTGCTGGATCGCCAAGGGACACGCTTTCAACGTGGCCCTCCCTCACGGTCGGGCTTCTGACACTAGGGAATCAGTAGAAGCTTGCCGGTTGTCTTTCGCCCTTCCAGATCGCGGTGCGCCGTCGCGGCCTCAGCCAGCGCGTACGTTTTATGAATTCGTATTTTCAAGTCACCCGCCGCAATCATTTCCAGCACCTCACCCGAACGCTGGTCTAATTCTTCACGGCTGGCGATGTAGTTGTGCAGGCTGGGCCGCGTCACGTACAGCGAGCCGTGCCTGGTAAGTTCGAGTAGATCAAACGGCGGCACCGCGCCGCTCGCGCCGCCAAAAATAACCATGTATCCGCGCGGGCGCAAAACATTCAATCCCTTCGCAAACGTGGCCTGGCCCACGCCGTCATACACCACGTGCACGCCTTTGCCTTCGGTCAATCGTTTTGTTTCCGTCTCAAAGTCCTGGCTCGAATAATTGATTACTTCGTCAGCGCCGGCATCACGCGCGAGCACGGCCTTCTCGTCAGAACCTGCGGTGCCAATAACGCGCGCGCCGAGAAGTTTGCACATCTGCACCAGCAACAAACGGACACCTCCGGCGGCGGCATGGATCAAAGCGGTCTCGTCTCGCTTGATTGGATAAGTGCTGTGGCAAAGATAATGCGCCGTCATTCCCTGGAGCATGGCGGCCGCGGCTTGTGTGTAGTCGAGTTCGCCCGGAATCTTGACCAAACGATCGGCGGGCACGGCCGCGTACTCGGCATAACTTCCGAGCGCGCCGGTATAAGCGACACGGTCGCCGACTCTTACATTCTTAACATCCGGGCCGATCGAAGCGACTACCCCGGCAGCTTCCTGTCCGCTGATAAACGGCAGCGGCGCCGGGTAACGCCCTTCGCGGAAATAGACGTCGATGAAGTTCACGCCCGCGGCTTTGATCTGAACCAACGCTTCGTTTGGTTTGGGTTCGGGAATGGGAAGCTCGACGAGTTCCAGTACTTCCGGTCCACCGGTCTGGGATACTTGAATGGCTTTCATGGTGGTCAATGATAGATCTAAATGTGCAGTGCGGCGACTTGTCTTTTTCAACCGCAACTCGGTTGGCAACCTCCAGCCTGTATAGACCGGGGTTGCCGCTTCGGCTACCCTGGGAAGCGTAAGCGATAATTGTTAACCGCCACGCGGTTGCGCAATTTCATCTGGAGAAGATACGGCCGACGCAACCGCGTTGCGGTTGCAGAATCAATCGTGGTTCTCTTTTCCCAGGGTAGCCGAAACGGCAACCCTGGGCTGGAGGGGAGTAACCGCTTCGCGGTTGGGCGTCAAACACACCCAACACAATTCTAGTCGGCAACCTTAACGATTTGTTTTCCCAGGTTCTCGCCGCTGAACAGGCCGATGAATGCACGGGGAGTGTTCTCAAATCCCTCCACGATATTCTCGGCATACTTCAGTTTTCCTGCTCCAAGCCACTGGGCCAACTGCTTTACTCCTTCAGAAAACCTCGCGGCATAATCCGTGATGATGAACCCTTTCATCATCGCGCGGTTGACGAGCAGATAAGGCTGTGGTCGCAAACCCATGTCCGGTTTGTCTAGATTGTAGATCGAGATTTGCCCGCAGAGAACGATGCGGGCGCCCTGGTTAAGCAAAGGCAGAGTTGCATCCGAGACTTCACCGCCCACGTTGTCGAAATAGATATCAATGCCTTCGGGGCAGGCCTCTTTCAACGCTTCCCGAATGTCGCCCTGCTTATAATTGATCGTCGCGTCGACTCCCAATTCGTCTTTCAGATAACGGTTCTTTTCGTCGCTGCCGGCCACTCCGATTACGCGACAACCTTCTATCTTTGCAATCTGGCAGACAATCGTCCCGACGGCCCCGGCGGCGCCTGAAACAACGGCCGTCTCACCCGCTTTGGGTTGACCAATATCGAGCAGGCCAAAATAAGCAGTCAGGCCCGGTATGCCCAGAACACCTAACGCGGTCGTCGCCGGGACTCCCGCCGGTACCTTCATCAAACTGTCGGCGTTGGCGACGTTGTAGAGACGCCAGCCGAACATGCCGGTCACGATATCGCCCGGCTGAAATTTGGGAGAGCGGGATTCAATCACTTCACCCACTGCGCCGCTTTCGATCACTTGGCCGACTTCAAATGGCGGGACATACGAACGGCCTTCGCGCATGCGGCTACGCAAATATGGATCGACCGAAATATAGAGCGTGCGCACCAGCACTTGGCCGTCTGCTGGTTTCGGCATGTCGGTGTCGACGAGATTGAAGTTGTCGAGCGTAGGTGTGCCGGCGGGCCTGCTGGCGAAGCGGATCTCTTTGTTTTGCATGGACGGATGATAAGGCGGAAACGCAGTTGCGCGTTAGTGCCCAAGGAAAATTTAGTTCGATCTTGGCGGCTCCGCCGCGGCACATAGCGGTAAAGCCGGCGGCTTACCCAATCAGCCTTGGCTGTAGGGTTGCCTGTCACTTTGATTAGTTATTGTTCCGCTACAACACACTGAACTTCGCCTCGCATTCGTACATCACATTGACCCTCGGCAACGACACAAAAAGAGCAACTATCGCAATTGAATCTCCATCTTAGTCTCGGTCTTCGATTGCAAGTTCATTATGTTCTTTGTAAATCGGTCCGCCATGCGCAGCTGAGTTGGAATATTAATTTGGTGACCCTGGGTCACCGCTCACATGGAGAACTACTGAATGAAGTTTCCCCGAAATCTACTACACTTGCGGTCTGCCAAGTTCGCACCCTTCGCCGTTATCTCGCTTTTCTTTTTGACCAACTTTACGGGATTCTTCTTCAGCCCAGTCTTTGCCCCCGTCGTCGTCAACGCCAGCCCCATCGAATTAGAAACCGAAACTATTCCTACGGACATACCTGTCTCCGGCGATTGTGATCTGGATTGGATCATCTTTCGCACGGGCGAGCGCGAGGGCGTCGATCCGCGATTCATTCATGCGGTCATCCAGCAGGAGTCGAAATACCATTCTGATGCGACCTCGCCTGTGGGCGCGCGCGGCCTGATGCAACTGATGCCGGCGACTGCGAAAAGATTCAAGTGCGATGATGTAAACGACGAAGCCTGCAACGTCGAAGCAGGAACGAAGTACCTGGCCTGGTTGTTAAAGAGATTCAATGGCGATGTGAAGCTGGCTCTGGCAGGTTACAACGCCGGCGAAGGATCCGTGGACAAGTACCAGGGCGTGCCGCCTTACACCGAGACTCAGAATTACGTAAACAAGATTGTCGCCAACTATGGAAAAACCTACCACCCGATCCTTACACCTGCCGAGGCCAAGGTTACATTTGGTCTGATTGCGAATGCAGCGCCGGGGCGCGCGAGCGCCGAACTATAGCAACTCCTTCGACATCGGTCAGTCATCACTGACACTCGCCCAAAGTAATATCCGCGCCGGTGGTGAATTCGAATCAATTCCGGCGCGGCCTCGTTTTGCCTGATTCCCGCAGTTCGTTATGATGCTGATCTGATGGAGAAGTGCGAATGTCGATGGTTCGAGCGTCTCTTATTCCTGGCTTGATAGCTTTACTGATTTTGTCAGCCGCTTGTAACCGGCGAGGCCCGGAGAGAACAACTCCGGGCAACGGTGCATCTGCAATGCCTAAGCCAACCGTGGCTAACTTCAAACCTGGTCCAATTCATTACGTGGCGCTCGGTGACTCAACCGGAGTTGGGGTCGGGGCCCGGAACGGCGGATACCCGGGGCGATTATTCAAACACATTTCAGAGCGCCGGCCTGGATCACGCCTGACGAACTTTTGTGTTAGCGGTGCGACGACGGTCGCAGTGCTCGAAAGTCAATTGGACCAGGCGCTGGCCGCGAAGGCCGACTTCATCACTCTGGGAATTGGGATTAACGATATCGGCCATGGCTTAACCGTTGAAGAGTTTGGCATGAACTATGAAGCAATCCTAAGCAGGCTGAAACGCGACACTGGCGCGACCATCTTAGTCACCAATATTCCTGATATTTCTACCGCGCCCCGAATACCTGAGGTTGCTCGCCGTCGATATCACCAGCTCATCGTGGATTTCAATCAACGGTTGGACGAGATCGCCTTACGTCATTCGGTCCCCGTATTTGACATCTATACAATCACTCATCAAGAGCTTCCCGCGCATCCGGAATACCTCTCGAGCGATGGCTTTCATCCGTCTGACAAGGGCTATGAGTTATGGGCGGAACACATGTGGCCCGCGATCGCGAAGTTCTTCGACGGGAACGGGCGGCCATAAAGCTGTCGAGATCAATTCGCGAACGCCGGGACTCACTTCTCAACCCTCTCAGGTGAATTCCTCAATAACCTCCACCTCTTTTCGGACAAGCTGATTGACCATCTCGCCAACGTCCTTGCCGTTCTTCTGCGCCAAGCGCTGGACTTGCTCTTGCAGCTTGGCCTCAAGATAGATGGGAAAACGCAGCTCTGCTCCCTTACGGTAAAACTTGCCCCTCACGCCTTTGGAAAAGTCATATTCACGTTTCATCGCGCTACTTCCTCTCATAATGTCTCGCTTCATTCCTCGTTGGCTTACGCGCAGAAATCAACCGTATATGCGCGCTTGTCTCAGTTTCGTCCCGATAGGTATGGCAAACCACGAGCAGAACACCTGTTCGATCCAATCCCAGCGTAATCCAGCGATGCTCTTTGCCCCTCTCTTCTTCATCGAACTCAGATAAGGCTTGCGGATCAAGAAAGATCGTCGCGGCCCGCTCAAAGGTGATCCGGTGTTTCCTGAGATTTTCACGGGCCTTCTTGGGATCCCATTCGAACTCATATGTGAACCGCTTTGCCACTTCAGCATGTTCCCACGAATAGGGCTCTCAGCCAAGAACCGGAAAGCTGATCTTTTGTATAGAACGAAATAAGCCTCGACGCGTTCGGGGGCTTAAGGACGCCCGCTTCGGCTATTGCGTCGGTGCCAGTACACGCTCAACTTCAGCACGAATGGCGTCAAGTTCCTTGTGCAGGACTTCATACCTTTCAATCGCGTCGCGCCCAATCTTTTGATCGACATTGGCGGTCATGCCGGCCAGGTAAGTTATGTGGGCCTGCAGTCCAGGCTTGCCGTATCGCACCGGTTCAGTCATGAGCCGCGCGGCGATCGCTTTGAGCGCGGCTGCTGTGTTGGCGTCGGCTCTCGCCTTCGTTTGGGCTTCGCGAACTCGAGCGACCAGTTGGTTGACGCTGGTCACGAGGTCGCGCATGCGCATGTTGTGCGCGAATTGTTCCTGCAAGTCGGCGAGAGTAATGCCATCCGCCGCGACTCGAGGATCAATGAGCAGGTTGAGGGTTTCAGTCAATGCAGCCGCGCCAATCTTCACGCGGACCTGATACTGTCCCGGCGGAACGATAACGCCTGCCTGGTTGCGCACGTCCCAGACGAAGCGATTGAGTCCCGCGACTTTGGTTGCGTGTGGAGGCGGCGCCCTTCGCCCCGCTGGTGCGTCGGGATCTTCCTGATCCGGACTGACTAAGCCCGCTCCTGGCATTCCGCCGCCGCCAGCTCGTCCACCGCGCCCGGCCGCCGGGGCATCGCTGTTGTATGAATTAATCAAAGCCCCCTTGCCGTCGAGAATCTCAATCGTCACCGGCCCCTCAGGCACCGTCGGAAGATAGTATTCAATCGTTGGGCCGAGCACTGCCGGATTGACCCTGGTGCGATAGCCGTCGCGCGGATGGAACAAGTGCAAATCGGTTGCAGTTATCCGGGGCGTGATCTGATAAAGCGAGCTGATGTTATCCAGGATCCAGAACGAACGTCCCTGCGTCGATACCACCAGATCCTGCTGATGAACCTTGATGTCGGTGACTGGAACGTTCGGCAGATTCAACTGGAACGGTTGCCAGTGGGCGCCGTTGTCGAATGAAATGAACATGCCGAATTCCGTGCCCGCGTACAGGAGTCCCTCGCGGTTTGGATCTTCGCGCACCACGCGCGTGGGCCAGTCCGCCGGGATTCCATTCTTACCATCCGTCAGTCTCGTCCACGTCCGGCCATAATTATCGGTACGATAGATATAAGGTTGATAGTCGCCCAGCAGCCAACGGTACACGGCGAAGTAAGCTGAGCCCTTGCGATGCGGCGACGCCTCGATATATTGAACGCGGCCTCCGGAAGGAAGATCTCTTGGCGTGACGTCCGTCCAGGTCTTTCCGTCATCGCGGGTCACGTGAAAGGGGCCATCGTTCGCGCCGGTCCAGATCACGCCTTTCTCCAGAGGCGATTCCGCAATCGCATAGAGCGTGCTGTAGAACTCTTCACCGGTGACGTCGCGGGTAATCGGCTCGCCGCTCGTGCCCTGACAACACGCAGGCTTCGCGGTCAGATCCGGTGAGATCTTTTCCCAGGTTACGCCTTTGTCGCGCGTGCGATGCAGGTACTGCGATCCGTAATAGAGCACGTCCGGATCATGCGGCGAAGTAGCCATAGGCGAGACGCGCTGCATGCGGTAGATCAAATCAGTCGCCGGGTTGCCGTACAGCGACTGGGCTCCGATCCAGTAGTTCTTCTCCTGACCGGTCCTGAGGTTCATCACGCCGTACTGTCCTTTACACGATCCGTAGACGATATCCGGATTGTTCGGATGCGGCATGATTGGCCCAGTCTCACAACCTGGGCCGGGCCGCCAGTCCTCGCGGCCGGCGGCGTCGGGTTGGCTGGACATGATGATCGTAGTGTTGTCCTGTTGCGCGCCATAGATTTTGTAAGGGAACTGGTTGTCCACCCACACGCCGTATATCTCGGCCGTCGGTTGATTGGCTTGAGTCGACCACGTACGGCCGCCGTCGGTTGAGACGTTGGCCCCGCCGTCGTTTGACTGGATCATGATCTGACCGTCTTTGGGATTGATCCAGATGTCATGATTGTCGCCGTGCGGTGTGCGAAGGATGGTGAACGTCGTGCCGCCGTCGGTTGATTTGAAAAATGATTCGGCGCCGGCATAGACGACCTCAGCATTCGTGGGATCGGCGCCCAGCGCGACGTAATAGAAAGGTCGCTGAATTATCGGCCCCTGCGAATTAACCAGCATCCATGTTTGCCCGGCGTCATCCGATCGATAGAGTCCGCCGCCCGGTTTGGCTTCGATCAGAGCGTAAACACGATCAGGTTTTGCGGCAGTGACGGCGAGGTTTGCTTTGCCAATCAATTCATTCGGGAGTCCGTTCGTGATCCTGGAAAAGTGCTCGCCGCCGTCGGTGCTCTTATAAAAGCCGCCTTCGCGAGAGCCGCTGATGATCGTCCAGGGTTTGCGCTCGAGACGTGACATCCAGGCATAGACGACGTTCGCATCGCCCGGCTGAATCTCAACGTCCATGGCTCCTACTTCATCAGAGACAAATAAAACCTTGCGCCACGTTTGCCCTCCGTCCGTAGTTTTGAAAATGCCGCGTTCGGAGTTGGACTTGAAAGCATCCCCCTGCGCCGCGACCCAGACGATGTTCGGGTTGGTCGGATGAATGCGAACCGATCCGATCTGGCCGGCGTTGTAGAGGCCGATGAACTTCCAGGTCTGCCCGCCATCGATCGTCTTGTACATGCCCCGGCCGGTCGAGACGTTGCTGCGCACGTCATCGGATCCGGTCCCGAGATAGATGACGTTCTGGTCAGAGTCGGCGACCGCAACACATCCGGTTGAGCCCAGAGGAACTTTGCCGTCCGTAATCGCCACCCAGTTCGCTCCATTGTCCGTGGTGCGAAACAATCCACCGCTCGCGACGCCCATATAAAAAGTTTTTGGTTGAGATGGAACGCCGGTTACGGTCGTGACGCGTCCGCCTCTCGATGGGCCCACCAGCCGGTAACGAAGTCCGTTTAGTAACGCCGGATCGACGCTGCTCATCATTGGTGGGCCGCCTCGCGGTTGAGCATAAATGCGGGGCGGCGCCGCGCGGGCCAGCGAGAAAATCGAAAGAGTCAGGAACAGAAGCCAAGTCCTTCTAAGCATGTATAGTCTCCAAATCGAAAAAGTTTACGGTGTGTCAGAAGCCCGCGCGTAAGCAAGGGCAACGCTCGAGTCAGGCGCAAGCATTGGCGTCAATAACAACCGCACAGTTTCTTTGAATCAAGCGTGCTCGCGAGTCTGGCCCTCCCTTACGGTCGGGCTTCTGACACATCTCTGAACTGCTGGGGCACTAGACGAGCGGGGTACGGATTGTTGTCCGACGCACAATGTACTCATTAGGCAAAGCCACTTCAGTCGCGCTCATGCCAGGAAAGAACCCAACCAAGTTGGTACTCTAAACGCCGTCAATTTCAAATACGATGTTGATTCGGTTATGATCGCCGCGCCGAGCGGGCTGCAACGCAAAGTCTTTCAAGCTATGGCCACGGCGACGCGGTATTCTACCTTAATCCCAGATTTGAAGGCCCTCTAGCGCAGAAGCCGCAGCTTAGACTATAATCCGCTCTCCTTAGCACTAATTATTCGTTTTCAGTAGCCCAATCGTTTTCGAAAACTGCCCGATCCGGAGGTTGGTATGTCAGAAGTCAAATGTCGAATCCTGTGTGTGGACGATCATGAAGACACTCCTGAGATGCTCAGGCTCCTGCTCTCAGAGTCGGACTACGAGGTTCATCCAGCTCACACGCTTGAGGAGGCGATGCAACTCGCAAGGACGCATGAATTCGATCTCTATGTGCTCGACAAACGTCTGCCCGACGGCACTGGAATAGAATTATGCACGATGTTGAATGCGCTTACGCCCGGCGTGCCGTGCATCTTCTATACGGGAGACGCTTACGAGGTTCATCGACTTGAAGTGATGGCCGCCGGCGCCGATGCATATGTGCCCAAGCCGGACGTTGAGGCCCTCATCGAGACCGTTCATAAAATACTTTCACAGCGAGAGTGCGCGGCGGCAAATTAGTCACCCATGGCCCAGGGCGGATCCATGGTCTGTCAGAAGCCCGACCGTGAGGGAGGGCCACTCGCGAGCACGCTTGATTCAAAGAAAAGATGCGAGGAACGGTTGTGTTGATGCGAACAGGCGAGTGTCTCTAGCGAGCCCTTGCTTACGCGCGGGCTTCTGATACACGCTGATCTGAGGAAGTTCGACGAACTTTAGTTTGTCGAACAGTGCGACAGAAAGAATGAGTCCAGCCCGCTCCGTACTGCGGGAACCCGACAAACTGAAGTTTGTCGAACATTAATAACCTTCGTTCTTCAATGCACCGCTGCGGTCGAGTTAACCAACCGCGTCAGACACACTTTCAAACATACTTCTGAGGAGACTTCCTAATGTTCCTGTGGACCCGTTCGATCGCGACTCGTTTGCTTCCGCTTGCCTTGATGATGCTGGTGCTGCCGCTATCGATTTTCGCGCAAGCGGACTCGGCGGCTCAAAAACCAAAGGCAGACGATGCGGCCAGTCAGCAGCCCTCGCCTGAGGCCGCCAAGCCCGAACCAACAAAGACGCCAGAGCAACCTGGTGCCGGAGACGAAAACCGTCCGCGTGATCCGATGTCGACGCCAACTTTTAGCGGATTGAGATTTCGTTCTCTCGGTCCGGCTTTCACCTCAGGGCGAGTAATCGGTTTCGCGGTCGATCCCAATAACTCGGCGCGTTACTTTGTCGCGTCTGCTTCCGGCGGAGTGTGGAAGACGATCAATAACGGGACGACCTGGACGCCCGTGTTCGACCGCGAAGGTTCTTATTCAATTGGCGCGATCGCGCTCGACCCGAAGAACCCTTTGACCGTGTGGGTGGGGACGGGCGAGAACAACAGCCAACGCAGCGTCTCGTACGGCAACGGGCTTTATCGTTCAGATGACGGCGGCAAGACCTGGCGAAATCTCGGATTGAAAACGTCCGAGCATATCGGCCGCATCGCGATCGATCCGAAGGATTCGAACATCGTTTACGTGGCCGCGCAGGGGCCGCTATGGGGTCCGGGTGGAGACCGTGGCCTTTTCAAGACAACCGACAACGGTAAGACCTGGAAAAACATTCTCAACATCAGCGAGAACACCGGCGTCACCGACGTTGTGATCGATCCGCAGAACCCGGACACGATCTATGCCGCTTCATATCAACGCCGTCGCCACATGTTTACTTTGATCGACGGCGGGCCCGAAAGCGCCATCTACAAATCAACGGACGCCGGCGCGACCTGGAATAAAGTGCGGGCCGGTCTGCCGACCACTGACATGGGTCGCATCGGCCTGGCTGTCTCGCCGGTTGATTCGAACGTTGTGTATGCGACGGTCGAGGCCGCGGATCGCAAGGGTGGCATCTTTCGTTCGAACGATCGCGGGGGCAGTTGGGAGAGGCGCAACGAATTCGATGCGGGCGCGATGTACTACGCGCGGATCGTTGCCGATCCCAAAGATGTCGATCGAATTTACGTGATGAATGTTTTTCTAATGGTCTCTGACGACGGCGGCCGCACCTTGCGCCGTTTGGGCGAGAAGTCAAAGCACGTCGACAATCATGACATCTGGATTGAGCCGGGCAACACCGATCATTACCTGGTCGGTTGCGATGGCGGCGTGTATGAAAGTCATGACCGCGGCGCGAATTGGGATTTCAAAAGCAATCTGCCGGTTACTCAGTTCTACGATATTACGACTGACAACGCCTTGCCGTTCTATAACGTGTATGGCGGCGCGCAGGACAATTACAGTTTTGGTGGGCCGTCTCGCACACGCAGTGCCTCGGGCATCGTCAATAGCGACTGGTTCGTTACTCAGGGCGGCGACGGTTTCCGCAGTCAGGTTGATCCGGAAGATCCGAACACAGTCTATGCCTCTCTTCAGAACGGTGTCCTGGCGCGTTTTGATAAGAGCAGCGGCGAACGCATGGGCATTCAACCGCAGATTGGGCGCAGCGAAGATCCTCTGCGCTGGAATTGGGATTCGCCTTTCATCATCAGTCCGCATTCACACACGCGTCTGTATTTCGCCGCCGATAAACTTTTCCGCAGCGACGATCGCGGCGATAGCTGGAAGGTAGTTAGCGGCCAGCTTTCGCGCGCTCTGGATCGCGACAGGCTCCCCGTCATGGGCAAGATTTGGAGTATGGACGCCGTGGCCAAGAATCAATCGACGGCCTTCTTTGGGAACGCTTCAGCGCTGGCTGAATCGCCTAAGAAGGAAGGGCTTATCTATGTCGGTACGGATGATGGCTTGCTGCAGATCACCGAAGATGGCGGGAAGAACTGGCGTAAAGTTGAGAAGCTGCCGGACGTTCCGGAGCTGGCTTACGTCAGTCGCATCGTTGCTTCCAATCACGACGCCAACACCGTCTATGTCGCGATCGAGAATCATCAAAACGCGGACTTCAAGCCGTATCTTTTCAAAAGCAACGACGCCGGGCGCACTTGGATTTCGATTAAGGGCAACTTGCCTGCGAACGGTCCCGTCTGGTCGATTGCCGAAGATCATGTCAATCCAAATCTGGTTTTTGTCGGCAACGAGTTTGGGCTCTACTTCACGATCGACGGCGGACAGAAATGGATTCAACTGCGGAGTGGGCTCCCGACTGTCGCAGTTCGCGATCTCAATATTCAGAAACGTGAGAATGATTTGGTGCTCGGCACATTCGGTCGCGGCATTTACATTCTGGACAACTACACGCCTCTGCGTTTGCTGAAACCTGAAATGCTGAAACAGGATGGGCTGCTGTTTCCAGTCAAGGACGCGTTGATGTACATCCAGTCGCAACCGTTGGGCGGACGGGGCAAGAGTTTTCAGGGCGAGTCTTTCTTCACCGCCGAGAACCCTCCGTTCGGCGCTGTCTTCACCTACTATCTGAAGGAAGAGTTGAAGACAAAGAAATCAAAACGGCAGGAAGCTGAACGAGATGCGCAGAGAAGAAACCTGCCGGTTGCTTTGCCTGGCTCGGCAGATTTTCGCGCCGAGGAGGAAGAAGAAGCGCCGGCAGTCATCTTTACCGTCAGCGATTCGTCAGGTCGCGTAGTGCGTCGCTTGACCGGGCCGGTCACGGCGGGCATGCAGCGAGTTGCCTGGGATCTGCGTTATCCCGCCCCGAGTTTGCCGCCGCCGCCAAATCCCGAAGGCGAAGATCCTTTCAACGAAGGACCGGTCGGGCCTTTGGTGATGCCGGGCACTTACAAAGTCAGTTTAGCCAAGAGAGTTGACGGCATAATTACGCCGCTGGGCCAGAGCCAGGAATTTCAAGTAATGGTCGACGGACAAGAGCGCATGACCTCGACCGACCGTTCCAACCTGGTTGAATTTCAACAGAAGGTCGCGCGGCTCCAACGGGCGGTGCAGGGGGCGACGGCGACTGCCAGCGCTTTGAAGCCACGGCTGGTAGCTATTAGACGGGCCCTGTTGGAAACACCGGCGGCACCGGAAAAACTGTTGAGCGATGCCGCCGCTCTGGACAAACGCACCAACGAGATCCTGCGCGCGTTGACCGGCGATCAGGCTTTGCGCCAGCGTAACATGAACCTGCCGCCGTCGATCGCGGAACGGGTTGGAGACATCGTCGGGTCGCAGCGCATGTCCACCTCGAGGCCGACGCAGACGCAAATCGATCAGTACGCGCATGCGGCGCAGGAATTCGAAACCACGCTCAACCAATTGAGGCAGCTAATCGAAGGCGATCTGGCGCGTCTGGAAAAACAGATGGAAGCAGCCGGCGCCCCCTGGACGCCGGGGCGCATTCCGGAATGGAAGGATCAGTAGCGGAACTGAATGCGTTATTTTCTTACTCCCTCTCCCACTGAGAGAGGGTTAGGGGTGAGGGCCTACGACCGCGTCAATTCCTATAGATATTTTTGTCCTTGAATGCCACTCACCTCTCGCGCAGCACACATGAGACAACCGGGGGCCGCTCGTAGCCCCTCATCCCCGGCCCTTCTCCCAAAAGGAGAAGGGAGTAAAACTAAGGCTTCGCTTCGATTGATGACAGCGGTCGTGTCTGTAGTCCGAAAGCCTGTGGGTTCTCGCCGATGATTGCGGCAGCGAGAAAGCGCGGCACGTAGTAAACACTCTCACTCCGAAAACTCTTGTCCAACTTGTCGCGCTGCTCGGTCAGGGCGCAGATGCTGCAGGCCCGGTTTTGATCGTTGACCAGCGCTGCGATATCGCGCTCGACCGCTGTCCCGCCGCGGTTGTAAGCCAATAGCGCCAAAGCTTCCTTCATCCGATCCGCGCTGAACTGATTCATCCCGTCCTTAATCAACCGCGCGGCTGCGTCGGCAGATTTTTCTACATCGAGCAAATCCGCCGGGCTCAAACCGTAATGTTCTCCAGTCTGTGGCACGAACTGAAACATTCCCACCGCGCCCATCGAGTTCGGCGAGGCAATATTGACGTACTCCGATTCAACCATCGGCAGGTATAGCCCGATCAGCGGCGACACGTTGTTGGTCTTGAAGATTTTGATCAGCGTGGGCGCGACAGTTTGGCCCCGTTCAAACGCGAAGCGAGCATCGCCTCGCCCCGGGCTGTCTCCGGCCTTGTTTCCAATCCGTTGCGCGTAAAAGTCGACAGCTTTCCGAATCTCAATCTCGAAGCCAGGCGTGAATGCATAGTCGGTGCCGGAGATGCTGTGGGAAACCTCGCGCGCTTTGTCCGCTACGAAAGCCCGGCGTTGGTTAAGCGACATGTCCTGATAGAGCTGGCCCGACTGCGCGGATACGCGGTTCGAGACTGCGGACATGAACACGGAGACAAATAAGATCAGGGAGAAAAGCGGGATTCTTTTAAGTTTCATTTAGGTGTGCCTCGATCTTTCATAGTTGATTGGACCAGCTAAAATGGTCCGTCACTTTGATAAGCGAGCAAAGACTGCAGAAGTGTTCACCGGAAACGGTCAAGCGAGAAACGAGACTGAAAGTGTTCATCGGATGAGAAAGTTTTGTGAGAAAAACGGAAACGGTTGTTAGCTTACGTCTCTGTGAATTATGACCATCACAATGATGTTAGAATCTCGATAGTGGGGGTGAGTTGTACGTTCAGAGTTCAACCTTCAAGTTGCTGAGGTCAGTACCACCTGCGTGAGCGGGTGGGCCAGACCACTCGCTCGGCTTGAGACTTCGATCCACCCGCTCACGCAGGTACTGACAGCATGGTCACGCGGAAGCTAAAGCTTGAACTCTAAACCAGAAGAGATAGGAATAACGATGCTGGCAGCGGAGAATTTAACCGGATTGCTGATCGAGTGGCGCCAGGGTAATAAGGCCGCGCTCAATCAGCTAACTCCGCTCGTCTACGACGAACTGCGGCGCATCGCGCATCGTTACGTGCAGCGAGAGCGCAATGGTCACACACTGGGTACGACCGCTTTGGTCAACGAAGCGTATCTGCGCCTCGCCCGGCAAAAGAAAATCGACTGGCAGAACCGTTCGCATTTCTTCGCGGTGACCGCGCAAGTGATGCGGCACATCTTGATCGACCACGCGCGGCGCCGTCATTTCGCAAAGCATGGTGGCGCAGCGCAGCAGGTGTCGCTGGCAGAAGCTGAACTCATGTCGCCGGAACGCGCTCGGGAATTGGTGGCCCTCGACGATGCGCTGGATGAGTTGGCGCATTTGGATTTGCGGAAGAGCCGGGTCGTGGAACTGCGTTACTTTGGCGGGCTTGGTTTGGAAGAGACTGCCGACGTGCTGGAGATTTCGGTTATGACTGTGCGGCGAGATTGGCGCGCGGCGAAGGCTTGGCTGTATCGAAGGCTGAAGGAATAGAAGCGCCTTAACGCTGGGAGCGCGGACGTGCCGTCCGCCTTCCTTGAATACATATTCGCTTAACGTGACAGATTTTCGCGCTTCGCGCTCAATGCGGACAGGATGTCCGCGCTCCCGGCATTGGCAATAGTCTTATGACTCCTGAACGGTGGGAACAGGTCGAGGAAGTTTTACAGGCTGCGCTGGATCGCCCGCCTGTCGATCGAGCTGCGTTCCTCGCTCACGCTTGCGTGGATGATCCTGAATTGCAGACTGAAGCAAGTTCGCTGGTGAGCGCTTACGAGTCAGCGGCTGAATTTATCGAAGAGCCTGCCATGGTCCAGGACGCGAGGGTTATCCTGGGCGATCAATCTTCCGGTTACATCGGGCGCGAGATCGGGCCTTACAAGGTTATCGAGCAGCTCGGCGGCGGTGGGATGGGGGAAGTCTATCTGGCGCAGGATGCGCGACTCGATCGTCTCGTAGCTTTGAAAGTTCTGCCCGCCTACTTTGTTTCAGATGCCGATCGCCTGCGTCGTTTTCAGAGAGAGGCGCGCGCCGCTTCAGCTTTGAATCACCCCAACATACTTACGATCCACGAGGTCGGAGAGTTGGACGGCGTGCACTTTATCGCCACCGAATTTATCGATGGGCAAACCATTCGCGAATTGATCGCCGCCGGTGCATTGCCACTCACAAAGGTGCTGGATATTTTGATTCAGGTGACGGCCGCGCTTTCCGCCGCGCATGCAGCCGGGATCGTGCACCGTGATATCAAACCCGAAAACATCATGCGGCGCAGCGACGGCATCGTGAAGGTCCTCGATTTCGGCATCGCTAAACTTTTGGAACAGACGCCCGGCGATCTAACTGCAACGACCAGAACCAAGACCGAATTTGGCGCGGTGTTGGGAACGGTAGGCTACATGTCGCCCGAGCAGGCGCGCGGCCTGGAGGTTGACGAGCGCACCGACCTCTGGAGTTTAGGCGTGGTGTTTTATGAAATGCTGACCCAGCGCGCGCCGTTTGCCGGAGCTACGCGTATGGACACGATGGTCGCAATCCTCGAGCGTGAACCTGCGCCTCTGTTTGCCCTGAACGACGAGCCAGGGCTGCAAGCATTGTTGACTATCGTTAGGCAGACTTTACGCAAAGAGCGAGCGGAGCGATATCAGACTGCTGCGGACCTGCTATCGGATCTAACCACGGGAAGGCAGCAACTAGAGACCGTCGATCATGCAAAGCAACAAAGCGTACTCAACTCACTGCGCGACGCCAGCCTGGTTCAGCACAACGATGTAACCAGTACTCTCGTTCTCGGGAACCCGCCCCCGCCTATTAGTAAATCGGATGGCTATCGTCGCTATGGTCTGTTGGCTCTCAGTCTTGTGCTGCTGGCCGGCATCGCGCTGGGCGGCGTGTTTCTTTACCGGAAGCTAGGTCCGCAAACAACGACCGCCGGAACCCCGCCTGCTATCGCGAACAAGCTTTACTCGCAGATGAGCGCGGCCGAGCAACTTCAGTTCGTCGATGAGCAGGAGCAGCGCATCTCGGCGATGATGGGCGAACGTCCGGCGAAACTGAATGAGGAAGCTTTGCTCGCTATCAAGAGGTACGTTGATCGCTATAGCGCGCGGCAGGAAAGCACCTCAAACAAGCTCGGCCAGGAAAGCTTGAATGTAAGTTACGCGCGTGCGGTGCCGCTGGTGCCGTTGATTGCGAAATCTTTTGCCGCGCGAAAGATTCCCATCGTGGTAGGGATCTATCTGCCCATGATCGAGTCCGCATATCGGCCTTGTTTGGAAAATGGTTGGGGAGCGAAAGGCCTGTTTCAGTTTCTGCCAGCTACGGCCAAAGTCTACGGCGTGGCGCCTGACGAGATGTGCGATGTTGAGAAGATGGCTCCCGCCGCGGCCCACTACATCGCCGATCGTATGGCTGAACTCGGCGAAGACTCCGAAACCATGACGCTGGTGTTGCTCAGCTACAATCAAGGGCCGGGATGGGTCACTGACACCCTGAGACAGTTGCGGGAAACCGACAACTACCAAAGAAACTTCTGGACGATTTACGCGAACCGGGAGAGGTTGAACGAAAATTTCCGTAAAGAAGCAGGGTACGTACCGACATTTTTCGCGGCCGCGATTGTGGGCGAAAACCCGCGGACCTTTGATCTTAGTATTCCGCCGCTTTCAACCCTGGCCGGCGATAGTCGAAGATGATTAGCTCATTTCAGCATAAGGGCTTGCGCGAGTTCTTCGAAACCGATAGCAAGCGAGGAATTCCGCCGGAACTCGCTAGCCGCCTGCGTGACCGTCTCGACGTGATCGACGCGGCGGCTACTCTGGAGGACATTGCCCTGCCACACTTCGCTTTGCACGAGCTAAAGGGAAACCGCGCCGGAAGGTGGGCAGTAAAAATAAACAAGAACTGGCGGCTGACCTTCCGTTTTGCGGATGGTGACGCAAGCGAGGTAAACTTCGAGGACTATCACTGAAAGAGATGCCTATGCAGGAAAGAAAAATACAGCGCAAGGTGCGTCCCAGTCATCCCGGCATGATTCTAAGAAATATGCTGACTGAGTTGGCCGAGGATCGAAGCGATCAGTTTGCCTCGCTAACGCGAAAAGAATTAGCAAAGCGGCTCGGTGTCTCGCCACGCACTGTCAACGAGTTAATTCATGAGCGCCGCGCTATGACTGCGGACATGGCGATCCGTTTGTCGCGAGTGTTCAAGACAACGCCGGACATTTGGATGAATTTACAGAAGGCTGTGGATCTGTGGGATGCCTCCCAGGCAAATAAGGTCCAATATGACAAGCTTAGGCCAATCGCTGCATAGCGTCCCCCCCGCGTTTCTAAGATGAAGTAATAGCCGTCGCACAGTTTCTATTCCCATTGGCGCCTCCTCGTGCAGCAGCGCGATCGGCGATTGAGTCCGCGCCAGGCAGCAAGCGAAGCAAATGATTTGTAAGTGGGAGCGTGAGATGCCCTTCAGCTTCCGTAGACCCAGGTTAGATCACTATGAGATTCGAGTATTACCACGACGGTTTAGCTAGTATTCCCAAGCTTTCCATCGACGGCACGGTCCCGAACGCGATTCAATTCTCCCACTGGAAAGGGAATCAAACGCCCCGGTCGGTTAAGGCTGACACCTCGACGGAGATTGCTCTGAACCTGGTTGCCGTGCCGGATCGTGATGCCTTGACGCAGGGAATCGATCTGGTGACGAACAATCACTTTGATACTGACGGAGTCCTTTCGGTTTGGACCGTCCTGACGGGCGAGCACGCGCTGGACTTGCGCGATAGATTAATCGCAGCCGCGGAAGCCGGAGACTTTTCGGAGCTGCGCACGGAAGAAGGCGTGCGCGCCAGCATTGTCATCCAGGGTTCGGACTCAACCCTCGATCAGGAGGGCGGGTCGCCGCTGGCGAATCATCTCGCGGGCGAAGTGGTGCGTGACGATGCGCGAGCCTATGAACTGGTGCTGCCGGAGGTCGAGCGGGTGCTGACGCAAACCAGCGATTACGAATCGCTGTGGCGCAAACCCTGGGGCCGGGTCGCGGCGGCGCTGGATAGTTTTGCCAGAGGCGCCTCGCAGGTTGTCGAGGACGATGACGCGAAAATTTCGTTGGTGACGCTGGCGCCGGAAATTTTCAGTGAGGCTGGGTTCAAGCCAACGCGGCATGCCGCGCCCTTTACTGCGATCTCACAAAAAGCTAAAGGCGAAATCTTCTTGATAGCGACGCCGCTCGACCGCGGCTGGTCCTATCGCATCGACTATCCATACTATTCATGGGCCGAGACGATTGTCCGTCCGTCCATCAAGCGTCGCGATCTCAGTGCGTTCATCAGCGAACTGAATAGGATTGAAAACAGCTCGTCAGGTAGTTGGTGTTTAGACTCTGCGGAGCTGGCTTCGGCGGCCAAGTTTGCCGACCCGGGCGGAAAGCTGGCGGCGTCTGCCCTGCAACCCGATGTGGTGGCTGCACAACTGCGAAATTTCCTGCTGAAAACGACTAACGCCCGACCGACTACGGCCGGCGCGCCTTAAGGCCGGGAGCGCGGACATCCTGTCCGCATCGCGCCGAAGGCGCTTAGCTTTCGCGCTGGCGCTCTCACTGCGGACAAGATGTCCGCGCTCCCGGCGGCTGCCGGCCGTGTTCGACAAACTGGCGCTGGTCGGACAAAATCCGAAGCGTGCGCGCTCTTCGAGACATTCGCATCGGCCCAGCGGGTTGGTCTTATGCCGACTGGCGCGGGCGAGTTTATCCCGAGAGAGCGGGTACGAAGTTCGATACGCTGGCCCTGGTCGCGAAGTACTTTGACACTGCTGAGATCAATAGCAGCTTCTACTATCCGCCCGCGCCTGCCACCGCCCGGGTCTGGCTGCGGCGCGTCGCGCATAACCCGAGCTTCACTTTCACTGCAAAGCTTCACAAGGTTTTCACCCACAGACTGGGCACGGCCACGAATGAAGACGAAAAGGCTTTCCGCGAAGGCATCGATCCATTGATGGAAGCCGGGAAGCTGGGCGCGGTGCTGATCCAGTTTCCCTGGTCTTTCAAAAACGATCGCGAAGAACGCGCCTACCTCGATCAACTCTGCGGACTGTTCAAGGAATATCCGTTGGTGGTGGAGCTGCGTCATGAATCATGGAACCATCCCAGAATCCTGCAGACGCTGGAAGACCTCGGCGTAGGCTTGTGCGACATCGATCAACCGCAGTTCGCTAACTCGATCAAGCCTTCAGCGGAAGTGACTTCACCAATCGGCTACATTCGGTTGCACGGACGGAATTATCAGAACTGGTTTCGCGAGGAAGCAAATGTGTTGGAGCGGTATGACTACCTGTATTCGCGGGACGAGTTGGAGCCGTGGGTCGAACGAATCAAACAGGTGGCAGACAAAGCCAAACAGACATACGTAATCACCAACAACCATGCCCGCGGGCAGAGTTTAGTGAACGCGTTTGAAGTCCTGGCGCTGCTGGAAGAGAAGCGTCAGCCGGGTCCGGAAAAGTTAATTGAGAGTTATCCGCGATTGAGTGAGTCAGTCGAGGCGGACGATCAGTCGCCCCAGGGGAGTTTGTTCTAGAGGCCTGTGACGTAGCGGGCCACTGCCGCGATCCTAATCAATAAAACGGCAGGCAGGATGCCAGCGAACCGCCGACAGGATGTCGGCGCTCCTTACTTCGCCAGTGGAAAGATCGGTTCGATATCTACCGGGACGTTGCTCAACTTATCGAAAGCGCTCTTCATCTGCGGTCGAATGACGGCGTACTTGTCCAGCAGTGCGCTCGCCTTTTCATAGGAACCTTCGGCTTCGATGGTCAATAGTTCGTGCGTGAGCTTGGTCACGGCCGCCCGAATCTTCGTCTCATCCACACTGAATGTGCCATTGCTCTGGTTGAACTTGATTGCGCCTTCGTCGGTCAGGTAGTTGAACTGCATGGCCACGCCTCGGCCGTGTGCTTCCGTGATGCCGAACCGCACCGAACGAAACATGCTGGCTAGATTCGTTGTGTACAGGGTGCGCTGCATCTCACGATCGATCACGCCCTTGTCGAGCAGGTATTGCAAAGCCCAGAGCCCGGTCATGTCGGCTTTGGCTTCTTCGATCGCCGAGTATTTGTCCTTTAGCTGCAGCCGCACGGTGGTCGCGTTGCCGCCGACGTTGATGTTGTGCGGTCCCAGACCGTGCATCAACTCGTGCATCAGGATGTGCGTGAAGAAGGCATCGAACGCGAGATCGTTCTGCTGCTTCGGATCGAGCACGACGCGCGAGATCGGAATCAAGACCTTATTGAACTTCGCGTCCTGCACGTTCTTTAACATGATCCGCTTCGAACCCTTTTCTTTCACCACGCGCTCGTCGTTCGGCAGATTGAAGGCGGCCGTTTGCACGCCGCTGTTTCCTTCGCCGGAACTGAATACCTCGTTGACCACGCGCATCGGCGACGCCGCGCCCAGTCTTGGATTGCGATACTTCGCGTCGATAGGCAAGTGATCCTCGATCTCCTGCAGGTACTGGCTGAACTTGACCAGCTTGGCGCTTTCGGCTGCGTCGCGCAAAGTAACATAGGCTTCAAACCCAGCCTTATAACCAAACAATTCATCTTCGTAAGTTTCGTACGGCCCAATCGTGACATCGATGGGAGCGTCCAGATCCATCCACGCCACATCGCTGTCGTAATAGTCGTTCGAAGCGAATGCGGCCGCGCGTTTATTCAGAAAGTCTCGCAGGGTTTTGTTGGTGGTGAGGGCCGCGGCTTCGCGCAGAAGCTTGGCGGCTGGTTCAAGAAACTCACGATACTCTTCGCTGTAGGGCACCGATTTCAGCTTGCCGTTCGCGTCACGACGAATGACGTAGAAGTACCCGGTGGCCTTTTCTTTCTCTTCAGGTGAAAGCGTGGCGAGCCAGGCATTGAACTCGTCCTTGGTCATGTCGGCCGGATAAAAGTTGGCATAGGGCGGCCGCGGCGGAACGCCTGGGATGAAAGGTTCGTTGCCGTCGAGTTGGGACCAGGGTCCCTTATTGATCAGGAAATAGTGAAGGCGTTCGCGCCCCAACGGAGTTTTGTCGGCTTGCAGCTTTTTCAGAAGCGCTTCGTTGCCGCTCCAAATCTGGCGGAGATAGAGCGGATCGTACAACTTCGCCGCCGCGATGATCTTGATCAGCGCTTGGCGATCGTTCGGCGAGAGACCGGACGTGTTGGCGGTCAGGATTGTCGGCGCAAAGCGGCGGATCCTGGCCGCAAGCGATGTATCGGGCTGTGGCTGCCGAGTCTTCTGCGCATAAACCAGCGCTGTCATGTTCAGGATCAGCGCGAAGCAAACAAGTTTCTTCCACACTTTCATTTTCGATACTCTTTCCTGGTTAGTTGGTTGGACAATAAAAGTCCGAGCATGTCAGGGCTCAAATATTTTCGCTACCGGACAGCTGAAGCCTGTGAGCAGTGGGGAAGTAACGCTATCTTCATTTCTCAAAATCGCGGCGAATTCCAAAGTCTGGTCGGCCCGACGGTAAATCTCGACCGAGCGATTTTCCGAATCGACGATCCAGTATTCGTTGACGCCGTGCTTTGCATACAGTTGGCGCTTGGCGATCCGATCGCGCGAAATATTCTCGCGTCCCGGTGAGAGAATCTCTATGACAATATCCGGCGCTGCAACCAGGCGTTCGTTGGCGATAATTTCTTCGCCCCGAGCATGGGTGTAGAACACCAGATCAGGGATTACGCCGCTGTATTGGCTAAGAATCAGACCGGGAGTAGATACGACTCTCCCAACAGGATTACTTTCGAGGTAGCTTCTGAGTGGGCCGAAGAGATTTCCAGACACAAGTTGATGTGGAAGACCGGGTACGCTGGAGACGAAGAGTTCTCCTTCGATAACCTCATATCGATTGCCGTCCTCAGGCATCGCGTCGAGGTCATCAACAGTCATGAGAGGTTCGATTCTAGCAGCCATAGAGAAACACCGGGACGACTATCGCAATACTATAATAAAGCGACTTAAGGCGACCAGAGCGTGAAGCCTTGATTGCGACAAGCTGAAGCTTGTCGTACATGTAGGGCAAATTTCAGTTTGCCTTCAGTCAGAGTTACGTTCGGCTTTTGAGTATCTTGACGAACGAGCCCGATTGCAATTCTTCCAGAGTCAAACCCGAAAGACGCAAGGCTTCGTCTTTAGTAATCGCGCCGCAGTTGATCGCCCGCAGAAAATAGTTGAGCAGCCCCTGCCCAGTGGCCGCGTCGTCAAAGACATCGCCGACCAGCGTTGCTTTCGCGGCCTTCTCGACGAAGTTGCGCAGTCGTTCGGACGCAGCATCCAGGCTTTCGAGAAAGAATGAGTAGACGGCAGCATAGCGTGTCGGCAGTTGCGCGGGATGTAAATCCCAACCCTGATAGAAGCCGCCCACCAGCGAATGCTGGACGTGATCGTAATGCAGTTTCCAGGCGCGATGAATGACCGCGCGGTTCTCTTCGATCTGATCCTGAGTCAGGAACGAACCTTCAGCCGCGCGATGCGGCCCCACAGGCATGATGTTGGTCGCGCCATCCGATAGCCAAACGCCGGTTCCGGCGAACGACACCTGCATCATGTGCTTCGCAAAGTCGCACGCCGGATGCATCATGTGCTGGTGCGCGGCGGTAATGCTGCAACTCGCCGTATAGTCATATGTCCCGAAGTGGGCAGCCGTGCAGCGCCCGCGCGCGGCTGTTAGCAGCGTAGGCAGATTGATCCTTCCTTCGTGGTTGATGATCGACTGGGTAGTCTCGATCATCATTTCCATCTTCAGACTGCCGGCCGGAAGGCCAGCACGCTGCTCGATCAGATCAAACAGATCGGCCAGCGCGGCCACCTGTTCAGGAGTCGTAATTTTTGGCAGCGTGACGACGAAATTATTCGGCAGTCTACCGCCGGTTTCGGCCAACACAGTCGAGACAAAGATATCCAGCGTCCGCATGCTGCGGGCGCGCAACTCTTCGTTGAAAGGCTTGATGCGAATGCCGATGAAGGGCGGCAGGGTTCCGGCCGCGAGTCCGCGGACAACCTCGAGTGCGGCGGATTCAGCGTGGCCGTCTTCTTCCGCGTCCGGACGGTTTCCGTAGCCATCTTCAAAGTCGATCCGGAAATCTTCGACCGGCTCGCGACGCAGCTTTTCCAGGACTCGTGCGTGGATTGTGTGCGCCAGCCAGGCGGCTTTATTTTCTTGGCGCACGGCGTCGGGCTCATCTTTGAGGCGTTGCGTAAGCCCGGTCGCATAGCCCAGCACATCGGGCAATTCGTTCGCGCGTGGTAAGCCGAGAGCTCGGGCGAAGACCACGAAGTCTGAAGCGTTCTCAGCAAACGATCGTTCGGCAACTTGTCCCAGGCGCTGGGCCGTGTCCGCGCGGAACAGATGCGCTCCACCGTAAACCGTGTGCACCGGTTGGCGCCGGCCAGTTTCGCCGGGATACTTTTCCGTGAACGCCTGGTTGGACGCGCGCAGGTTTTCATCGATAGCTTGAAGTGAAGTGGCGGAGAGAGAGATTTTCATAGGTCTGCTGCTGAAGAGATCGTTTTGCAATAGGCGCTGACTTTATTACCAAACTCGGTTGCGTGGCAACTCTGTGCATCACGGGCACTAGCCCGCCCGTGAGGGATGGCTCGCTTCGTCGTACGTTTCCGAGCCCTCCCTGATGGTCGGGCTAGTGCCTGCAATTCCCCGCGATCGTTAGTCACACAACTTTTACCTCATCGAAGAAACTGGTTTACCGAGAGACGATTAACCGGCAACCTTTCAACGGTAACTCTTCGATCAGCCGTAAGAATGGATAACTGCTGTTTTTTGTGACGACTTTTGTCACTCGCTGAGGCGAAGTACCGCGGAGACGATCAATATATTCGCGCAGCAATAGCTTTGGGAGAATAACTCAACAAGAAACGCATTGACGGGGCGTGTCTCAGTCCCTACAATTCTTAGTGCCCCGTTGCGACCTCTCTATTGCGTGGGTCTCATCCCAAGATTTCAGAAACGAATCCCGACAGAAAACGAAGAACTTAATCATGAGAAGAATCTTACCGTCCGATCAGCACCCTGCTCAGCGAGTCAACCGTCATCAACCTAAGAAAGCTCGGCCAACGCGTTTTCGTTCGCGAATCTACCTCGCTAGTGTCCTGAGCTTGATGGCTCTGGCGTTACTCGCGGGTCCGGGATCTTATTCCTGGCCGGCCGGAGCGCAGTCCACGCAGCCTCGGATCCAGCAGGATCTCGAGCAGGTCTTTACCAGACATGAAAACCTTACGCTCGAACCGCAGGCAGTCGCGGAGCGAGTAAGGGCATCTGGCCGGCTGTCTTTAGTAACGTCTACTCATGATTTCGAGGTACAACTCCGGCCAAACGATCTGCGCGCGCCGAACTATCGGGCGGAAGAAGTATCGCTCGACGGTGCGACCCGCGAAGTCTCTATGCCTGACATCACTACTTACAAGGGTAGTGTCGAGGGAATGGCGGGAACGGATGCGCGATTTACGGTGGACGGCGATCGCGTCGAAGGCATGATCATTACTCCGACGGCGTCCTACTTCGTCGAAGCCGCGAGCAAGTATTCTTCGGCCGCGGCTGCGAATGATTATCTGCTGTATGAAGCTTCCGATGTGCGCCCGGACATCACACGCGCGTGCGGTACTTTGGATGAAAAAATTGCCAAGGGAGCAAAGGAGTTTGCGCCGAGTGTACAATCGGGCACGGTGTCGCCGGATGTTTTTTCACCAATGAAGGTGGTTGAGATCGCGACCGAATCGGATGGTGAATACACGGCCGCCCTGGGAGGTTCAGCCAACGCCAACAATGACATCCTCGCCGTCTTGAATGGGGTCCAAGCGATTTATCAACGCGACCTGGGTCTTACGTTCACGGTGGTGTTCCAGCACACCTGGACCGATGCGGCCGCCGATCCTTACACGACCAGCGGAGACGCCGGCGCAATGCTGAAAGAGTTTACCGACTATTGGAGCCGCAACATCACCAATCCCCGAGATGTGACGCATCTGTGGACAGGCCGCGCGCTTGGCGGTCCGGCTGGGGTTGCCTGGACCGGCGTCGTTTGTTTGGACCCGGGGTTCTCGTACGGGCTTTCCGATCGCGAGACGATCGCGCCTTTCAGGTTTGGCATTCCGGCCCATGAGATTGGGCATAACTTTGGCGCCAGCCACTGCGACGGCCAGGCGGGCTGTGACAACACGATTATGGTGGCAACGTCGAACCAGTCCAACACCTCGACCTTCTGTCAGTTCTCGATCAACGAGATGACCAATTTCGTTAACGCCAATTCAGGTTGTCTCAGCAACGCCGCGGCCGGCAATCAAATCGATCAAGCGGACTTCTTCGTCAAGCAACAGTACCTCGATTTTCTTAATCGGACCGCGGACGCTAGCGGCCTGGCCTTCTGGACCAACGAGATTACTTCCTGCGGCGGCAACCAGGCCTGCATCGATAACAAGCGGGTAAATGTCTCGGCGGCCTTCTTTCTTTCGATTGAATTCCAACAGACCGGCTATCTGGTTGAGCGACTCTACAAGACCGCCTTTGGTGATGTGGATGGAAACTCGACCTTCCCCAGCGCCCACACACTCAAAGTTCCGATCGTTCGCTTTAGTCAGTTCCTGCCCGACACGCAGCAGATTGGCTCGGGCGTGATCGTAGGACAGAACGGTTGGGAAGCAGTGCTGGAAAGAAACAAGGTGAACTTCTGTGATCAGTTTGTTACCCGCAAGGCATTTACCGACGCGCATCCGACAACGCAGACGCCGCCGCAGTACGTCGACGACTTGAACACCAAAGCCGGCAAGCCGCTTTCCGCGAGCGAGTTGGCGACCCTGATCGCCGAGCATACCGCCGGGACGAAGTCGCGGGCACAGGTGATGCGGCAGATCGCCGAACATCAGAACCTGGTAAATTCTGAGTCCAACAAAGCTTTTGTCTTGATGCAGTTCTTCGGGTACCTGCGAAGAAATCCAAACGACGCGCCGGACACCGACTACACGGGGTATGATTTCTGGTTGAGCAAACTCAATCAATTCAACGGGAACTTTCAAAACGCCGACATGGTCAAGGCCTTCATCGTCTCGGCTGAATATCGAAAGCGATTCGGCACGCCATAGGAGCGCCCGCATCCTTGCGGGCGGAGCGCAGGCTTCCAGCCTGCAGCCGGACACAACTAGAGGAAAACCGCCAGCTACCGCAGGCGGTTCTGACAAAGAAAAAGGGCCGACGGACGCGCTCGCCGCCGGCCCTGAAACTAAGGCACGATCTCAGCTAATCTTCAAACCAGCTTCCGTTTGTTTCTTCGCTTTCTCACGTTGGCAGCGATGCCGGTCAACCCCGAGCCCAGCAGTAACAGAGTTGCCGGTTCCGGAACTGGCTGAGTCTGCATTTCCCCGGTCAATCCAGCAGTCAGATTAACGGCCTGACCCGTTTGTACGAACACGTCGGCCAATTGCATGCTGAAGGAACCAGTACCGTTGGGATTGTTGAAGGTAAAGACCAGCGGCGTGTTATTGAAATCGATGTTAATTCCGCCCTGGTTAATGTTGGGCGAGACGGTGCCGCTAATGGCCGCAGTGTACGTGGCTCCCTGCCCACCATTGATGCCGCCTGGGCCTAAAAAGGTGACGTTGAGAGTGAAGGCGCCGGATAGCGTCTGTCCCGGAGCGGTGTTGAGGAAGAAGGTCCCCAGGTTATTGGCTCCACTCAACGAAGTCTGGCCGAGAAAAGTGGTGGTAGTAAAGCTGCTGTTGCCAGCAAAGGTCAACTGAGGCACGCCAGTAATGGAGCCGGTAGTGAAACCGGTTACGGTGACTTCGTCGGCGCGGGCCTGTCCCTGTGCGAACACGAGGACGCCGGCAAATGTCAGAACGATGGACAGCGACTTGAGCAGTGTTGTGATTTGAGATTTCATAGATTCCTCATTCAGCCTTGAAAATGTACGGATCGCCGAAGCTAGATCAGGAAGCGGGGCAAGTGCTGACACTGAACTACCTTACCTATTGAACTTTGTAGGGCTATGAAACTGGCAATCCTGAGGATCTTCCAGAAAACCGGTGCGGCTGGCAATTCCTGGCCGTCCTATCTTGAAAGATTGAAGCCGGAAATGGCGTGCTTCCTATAGTTCGTGTGATTCCGTAAATTGGAAGGCGGGATCCCGTCGCTACCGAGAGTGTGTCAGAAGCCCGACCGTTAGGGAATGGCCACAATCGCCAGCACTCTTGATTCAAGAACACTGGCGACGGACGTTGTGTTGATTCCTATAGGTGAGGGCCCTTGCTTACGCGCGGGCTTCTGACACAAGCCAGGTTCAGTTTGTTGTCAGGATGGCCCCGGGATAGGCAGCTCCGAGTTTTGCCGGATCGCCTTCGGCCAGAGTGTTCACCAGCTCCTGATGAAAATAGTCATGACGCGCGGCGACCGGCGGGGCTACTCGCTTGTCATACATCTGGCGCGAACGATCGATGTCTTCTCTTAAGAGATCGTAGAGGTCGCCGCGGCTGCGCCCTTCCTTCACCTTGGGCTCGTTGTAAAGTTTGATTTCAGAAACCAGCAGGCGAGCGAACCGACGAGCATCGTTGTGCAAGCGTCGTTCTTCTTCGCCAACTTCGATCGGCAACTCTGGTTCACTGACGCCATAACGTCGAGCGCCTCCCAGAGGCGCGGCGTATTGTGAAGTAAAGCTGGGCGCGGAGGGGGCCGGCTCGTTCAGCGGTTCGATCGTCGGCGTCGGCGTCGGCGATGGTTCCGGTACGGCGGGCTCTTCGGCGATACTTTCCGGCGCCGCCTGGATGGGAATCTCTTCAACGGACAGTTCAGCTGTCCTCTCCTCAGCCTCGACTGCGAGGGGGACTTCCTGGACCGCAGGTTCGCTGACTTCCTCCGGAACAGTTGCGGCTTCAGCTTCGACAGGAATTTCCTCGACAACGGGCGCGGGCGAAACTTCGATTGGTTGCGGTTCAATTTCCGGAGTGTAAGCCGGCTCGGGTTCAACCGGCGCGATCTCTGCCGCGGGGGCCGTTTCCGCAATAGGCGCTGGAGCGACTGCCTCTGCTTGAGCCGGCTTCTCAGGCACAGCGCGCGGCGCCGAAGCCAAACCGACTGCCATCGCGGCAACGCGTGAAAGGAGTTCGAGCGCGTCCACATTCAACGCGTTCTCATCGCTCGAGGTCGAGTCGGCATAGAGAACGGCGACGACCCTGCCACGTACTACCAGCGGCACGGCCGCCACTGTCTGCGGATTGCCGCCCAGCTGATCAATCAAAAGACGATCTTCGGAATTGGATCCCGGCGCCCCGGTCCAGCTCTTTTGGGCCCGGGACGCGCGGCCCAGCAAAGTGTCTGCGTTCAGCGACAAAGACACGCCCCCAATTTTTTCAAGATTCGCGGGATCGCTCGCCTCGCACTCGCGCCAGCCGATCGCCTGTTCGTTTCTGATGACAAACAGCGCGGCCCGCTCAGCGAACTGGGCTGCGGCTGTCAGCAGGGAACCCAGAATATCGGCATGCTTTTCTTGTCGTTCGATCTCTTCGACCGCGCGCTTGAGGGTGGCTGTCTCGCTTGAAGCTTGGTCCCGATCGGGCGCCGCACCGCTCAACTTTTGTGCCCGCGCAGCCTGCAAGTGGGCGAAGATTGCCGCCGACAGCGACGAAGCATCCAGGGATTCGCCTGCCGAACTCTCGCGCAGGCCCTTTAAAGCCTCGTCGAAATCCTTCTGCAGACTAGACAGTTGTTCATTAATTAAGGCCAGACGCTTGCCGAGGTAACTCTCGATGGCTTGCTGCAAGCTGTGTTCTAATTCTTCGCTCAATGGGATTACTGTCCTCCTGCAAGAATCTTGCGCCTCGATTGGGAAGCGGCACAGACTTCAGTCTGTGATTTTCACGCGCAACTGTCACAGACTGAAGTCTGTGCGACTAAATTCGATTATGGATGGCGCTGTGAAAGCTAGTCAAGGACTCTTTTCGGGCCAGTGCCCTGAGTTCCCTTTGCGCCTTTCGATTAGACTCTGCGCCTTTGCGCGAAATTCATTTTCACTCGACTTTGTTTCACGCAAAGGCGTTAAGCACATACGGAAGGCGCTAAGAAAACCTTTTAGAACACTACTCTCCGGGCAGAATCGAGAGGACTAATCCGCTAAGGCTGGATCAAGCAGGCAAGCCTTTGCGCGCGATCGTGGTCAACACTTCGCAGAACCGATCCAGCTCTGGCAGAGTCGTGTACAGATTTGGGGTGATGCGCAGACCCTGAAACTCTTCATGCCCAATCGGGGTCGTGATGATGCGGTGCTGGCTGAACAGATAGCTACCGATTTTGTAGGAATCAATTCCTTCGATCTGCACGTTGGCGATGGCGCACATCTGTTGCGGATCCAGAGAGGTATTGAAACGAACTTTGGGAATGTCCTTAAGCCGGTCCATCCAGTATCGCGAAAGGTAACGCAGGCGCGCTTCCTTCCGCTTGCCGCCGATGCCGTTGTGAAAGAGGATCGCTTCGCCGATGGCCAGCTTCGGCGCGGCTGAGTGGGTGCCGATCTCTTCGAACTTGCGGATGTCGTGCGCTTGCTTCTGCTCTGCGGCAAACAACGGCCAGACCTTCGCGATCTTATCTCGCTTCACAAACAGCAGCCCCGTCCCTTTCGGTGCATAGAGCCACTTGTGCAGGCTGGTACCGAAATAGTCGCAGTTCAGGTCAGCCTGTTTGAAATAGAACTGGGCGAATGAATGCGCGCCGTCGACGATGGTTTCGACGCCGCGCGCTCGAGCCATTTCACAGACGGACTTGACCGGAGTGATTTGACCGGTGAGGTTGATTTGATGAGCGATTTGAATCAGGCGCGTGCGCGGTGTGATGGCCCGTTCAAACGCGCCGGTGATCTCCTGGATGTTTTTGGGGGGGATCGGAATCTTGATCAGGTTGAGCTTGATGCCTTCGCGTTGCTCGCGTTGTTTGATGGTCGTGAGCATCCGGCCATAGTCCTGGGTGGTCGTCAGGATCTCGTCGCCTGACTTTAGATCGAGACCGAGCAAGAGTGTTTCCAGCGACTCAGAGGCATTGCGCGTGATGGCGATCTCTTCCCGATCACAACCGAATAGTTCGGCCAGGCCGGTGCGAATTGTTTCCGACTGCGGTTCGAGCAACTGCCACATCGTATAAGCCGTGGCATCTTCCTGCTGCCAGATGTAACGCACCAGAGCTTCGGTAACGATCCGCGGGCTGGGCGAGACGCCGCCGTTGTTCAGATTGATCATGCCGCGAGTGACGGTGAACGCGTTCTGGATCTGAAACCAGAAATCTTCATCCATCGCCGCCTGTTCCGGCGTGAGATGCGCCACCGTTTTTGTGGCCGCGTGAATCTTTGTCAAAAGCGATCCGACAGTGGATGAAGTGACGGCGGCCAGGCCCAGGCCCTTGCCGGCGAACGAAAGGAAATTGCGGCGGTCGAGCGCGGCTGTTTTCATATTAAAGGAGCGCAGGCATCTTGCCTGCGGTGCGCCGGCATCCTGCCGGGCTTGTTCTTAATCGACTAAAAACGCGAGCAAGGATGCTCGCGAACCGCCGACAGGATGTCGGCGCTCCGTCATGCCGGCATCTCGACTTCATAACCCGCTTCGATCCAAGCCTTAGTGCCGCCGGTAACGTTGAGCAGGTCCGTGAAACCAGTCTGCTGCAGGATGCTGGTGGCCGCCGAAGATCGATAACCCCCGGCACAGATGACCGCCGTCTGCGCGTTTGTTTTCAGTTTCAAATGCGGCAGGAGGTCGCGCAGGTTCGCTAAGGGTGCACTAGCAGCGCGCGGCGCGTGTCCACTCTGAAACTCAATCTCGCGGCGCACGTCGATCACCTGAAGATCAAGCCGCGCGGCGATCAACTCGTTCAATTCGGCCACGCTGATCTGTGGAACCGTGTCGAAATCGAGCCTCGCTTCCTCCCACCCTTTGAATCCGTCGCAGAGATAGCCCTGCACCTTCTCCAAACCTACCCGCGCCAGTCGCAGTTGGGCTTCCGCCACTCTTTCATCTGACTCCGCCACGATCACAACTGTTGACGCGATCGGAATTAACGAGCCGGCCCACGAAGCAAACTGTCCGTCGAGGCCGATGTTGAGCGATCCCGGAATATGACCGGCGCCGAACTGCGCCGCGTTCCGCACATCGAGAACCACCGCTCCCTGCTTTGAAAATTTTTCAACTTCCGCGGCAGCAAGCGGCGTGGCCGGCGGCAATCCGGTCAGGGATTCTGCGCCAGAGCGATTAATCTCGGCGTCGCGGGAAAAGTAAGCCGGCGCTTCCGGGAGGTCGGTGGTCATCAACTTGATGAAGTCGTCTTTGCTCATCGGCTGTAGAGCGTAATTCAGTTCGCGCTGCTCGCCGATTGTCGAAGATGTTTCAGTCGAGAGATTTCGTCCGCACATCGAGCCGGCGCCGTGTGCCGGAAAGACCTCGACCGTGTCGTCCAGCCGCAGAAGCTTTTCGTGCAGGCTGTCATACATCATTCCCGCCATCATCTCCGGCGTATATCCCTTGCCGCCGGCGAGATCGGGCCGACCGACGTCGCCGATAAAAAGCGTGTCGCCGGTCAGGAGTTTTTGCGGCTGGTCCGAGATTTCCGTATCACTCACCAGCACACAGATGCCTTCAGGAGTGTGGCCGGGGGTTTCCAGAAAGCGCAGCTTGACTCGCCCCATCACCAGCTCTTCGCCGTGGGCCACCGAGCGATGCGGTATGGTGGCCTTTGCCTGCTCACCGAAAATTATTTGCGCGCCGGAACGAGCCGCAAGTTCGCGATGCCCGCTGACGAAGTCCGCATGCAGGTGAGTTTCAATAACGTATTTGATTTTCAAGTTCTGCACAGCCGCTTCGGCGAGATATTGATCCACGTCGCGCTGCGGATCGACAACTGCCGCCTCGCCTTCTGAACCGATCAGATAAGACGCGTGAGCGAGACAGTTGAGATAGAACTGTTTGAAGTACATTGCGACGCAGGCCTGTCGTTCGAAGTATTAGGTAATCCTGGTGAGCGATTCTCCCGCAAAAACTGGAGGACGGCAAGATGAGTCTGGGGTGGGCCTGGCCAAAAAAGTCGGCTGGCTTCCGGCTTCGCCGCCTGATATGCGGAAAGGCTATGCCTTTCCGATCCGTCAGCAAAAATTGAAGGAGGCTATGCCTCCAGGGACGAGGAGGCGGAGCCTCACTCAATGATTACATAAACACGGTAAGGCGAAGCCTTACCGCACATCAAGCGGCAGAGCCGCGTTCCGATCACGCTTCGTACTCTATTCGTGGTGGTTTCCTTTGGATTATTCCTGATCGGCGTCTTTGTTAGGCTGGATAGTTTGTTGAGCAATCGCCAAGTAAACCTGAATGCGAACGTCCAGCAGGCGCATCCGCTGGGCGGCGGCTTTGGCTCGATCGAAGTTGACCTGGGCCAGAGCACTGAGGGTCGTGGCCATCTGGTTAGCGGTCTCGCCCACCACGTTACCGTTGTTGATGATCACCTCGCCCTCCTGGAAATACGTTTGGCCAAATCCATTCAGCACGAGTGCCGACGCGCTGATCTCATTAAACTGATCCACGAGGGGTTCAACTATTTCGAAAGCCCGCGTCGCATCATATCTGGAAAAGGCCCGGCCAATAGCTAACAGCGCGTACATTTGATTCTGATCTTCCGCTTGCGCGGACGGCCCCAGGATGTTTCGCGCTTGCTCGAGATACTGTAAAGCCGTCGACCGTTTGAGACCGGGACCGATATGGCTCACTGCCTGGCTCAACATCTGCGCTCGTTCACTTAGCGGGCGAACATTGCTCAGGGTCCGCAAGGCATCCTCAATCTTGCCTTTGGTCAGAGCGATAAAGACGGTTCTTTGCTCCACACCCTTGAGGGCCCTCTGACGCTGCACCGGATTAATAATGTGGTCCACTATAACTTGCCGGGCACGCGCCGAATCGCCTGCGATGGCGAGCCTTTCGGCAATCTCGTAGTAGAGTTGATCTCGCATCTCTCGCGGCGCCTGCTCAACTGACTCAAGGGCGGCGTCCGGAGTGCTGCCGTTAATCGTCGTCTGATAGCGTTGCAAATTCTCGCTTTGACTATTGCCAAGATTGTTTAGCTCGACGGATTTCTTTTCCAGGGCCGTGGCCCGGTCGGGAGCATAGCTGGTCATCTCGCCGCTCATTTGCTTAAGCGTGTTGAGAAGATTTTGCGCGACATTCCGTTCGGGAGGATAGGCGTTCACGGTGGGCGGAGAATAAGCAAGTACCTCCGACAGTATCTTCTGAAACAGATCTCTAAACTCGTCTTCAGAAACGAGGCTGGTGAATGCCGGCGCGTCGCCGCCGCCAGGTTGGGTTCTGCTGGCGGGCCGAACCATATGAAGGAAGCTCCCCGCCAGATACGCTGCTTCCATATGCTTGAGCAGCCGCTGGTTGAGTAGTTTAGCGGTGATGTCATGCGCGAGCCTTGATGCCAACTGCGGGTCCTTGTCACGCAGTCGAGATAGAGTTTCAAGTAAGCCCGTCGAGGTGCCGGTCTTAAGCGAATCCTCGGCCAGCTGAAACGCACGTTTGGGATCCGTGGCTGCAATCTGGCTGGCCAGCGAGAGTTCAAGTTGAAGTTCCTGATTTCCCTGAGACCCGCCACCAGGATTCGCGAGCGTGCGAGTTGAACGAAGAAAGTTCAGCGCCATTTCAGGATCGTGCGGAGCCAGAGCTTCGACCACTTGTTGCCTGAGTTGCGATGCAATTTGGTAGCTTTCGTAATACTCCCGCTCACTAGTGTCGACGCCCGCAATGAATTCCTTGACGCTTTCGATCGCCTGCTCCATCAATTTCGTCGCACGCTTTTCGTCTGAGCTCCATAGGAGTTGTGCGGCTTGGATCTGGAACCCGGCGCGCCGGTTCGGTTGGTGCAACTCCGGTAGGTTTTGCGTGACTTCGGTAAGCAGGGCCAGACCTTTAGTCTTGAGAGTGGCCTGATCCTTGTGTGCCTGCAACTCCTGCTCGGTCGCCTTTCGCAGCTCGACAACTTTAATCTCGTATCGGCCCGACCGCGGATTTTCAGACTGGGCCAGCGGCGCGACTTCAATCCGATAGACGCCTGACGTCGCGGCAATCACTGTTACCTGTTCAGGACCGTCGGTTCCATTGGGAGTATCAAATTCGCCGAGTCGCCGACCGGCCGGCGAGAACACGCGCACGACTATATCGATACCGCGTTGATCTACGACCAGCTGCAGAAACTGATCCTGTTCCAGGGTGATGCCGTAGGTGTGAGATTGCCCGGCTGTTAAAGCGCGTTCGACTGGAATGCCAGTCTGCAGAGTAGTGAGATCGGTTTGCGCGCTGGCTGCTTGAGCTGCGCACAGAAGAATGACCAGCAGCAGCCAGAGCGTGGGGCACCGAAGCTTGCGCATATCAAAGCTCCTTACTGATTGAGGGCGCGTGGCTGGGCGTGTCAGGCGACGCGTTCAGCATAGCGTTTATCCGAAGACCTATTGACCCCGAATCAACACGAATGGTTCCGAGTCTTAGGAGAAAACCAAAGGGCATAAGGTTGCTCGCCTTAGTCCCTCAAATAGTTCTCCCAGGGCCGCATTCTGCTGGGAGCGCGGACGTCTCGTCCGCATTCCGCTGGAGGGGATTCCTCAAGAGAAATAGCGACTTTCCTTACACGTTTTTTCGCGCTTTGCGCACAGCGCGGACCAGCCGTCCGCGCTCCCAGAACATACTGTCTGGATTTCTTCAACCCGAATTCCATCGACTCATCCACAGTACTCGCTCATGTGGCGCTGATACTCGTCGCTCTATTCCTCTTCCGGTAAGTTATAAAACTCCCTTGCCGGTTTCAAAGGCCGCAGCATCCAGTAAGGGCGGCGCGTGCCGTCGGGTGAATGCTGGTCGGCCGGGCGAGTCATCCGCAGCCACTTCTGATAAACGGCGCGGGACTTCGCAGTGTCGACATGGATGTCGCCATAGGTGTCGGCGGACTCGGCTTTGCGTACGCGCACGGCCTGATGCCAGCAGTGCATTCCCGAAATTGGATCGGGATGAACGGGGAAAGTCAGGTTCTGATGCACGCCGACATCGCTCCACCAGATGCGCAAGCTGTCCGGGTCGGTTGATTCGTATGGCCCCGTCCCGCGTTCGCGTTTCATTCCCCAGGCGTTGCCTTCATGATCCAATCTCACAGTGGCCGTTAATTGTTTCTGTCCGCTC
Source organism: Blastocatellia bacterium (assembly GCA_033857635.1). Classification (GTDB taxonomy): domain Bacteria; phylum Acidobacteriota; class Blastocatellia; order Pyrinomonadales; family Pyrinomonadaceae; genus UBA11740. Next base: position 108,930 of record JAWVDF010000022.1, on the reverse strand, counting down.
TCGTGCGTTTTCCAACGCCCCATGTGATGACTGCAGGCGACGATGCCGGGTTTGATTCCTTCGGTCACCCAGGCCTTGACCACAAAATAACCAATCTCAGTTTCGACGCGGACGAGATCGCCGGTGCGAATTCCCAGCGTCGCTGCATGCGAAGGATGCAACCAAAGAGGATTCGTGTGGGCAATTTCATTCAACCATTTCGCGTTGGCGCTGCGCGTGTGAATTTGAACGGGCAAACGAAACGTCGAGATCAAAATAGTCTGATCGGGTTCCAGGTTGTCAGGATGCACGTGGCTCTTGATGTAAGTTGGAATCGCGTACTCGGGCCAGCCCCATTCAGCCAGCGTTCTGGAAAAGAATTCAAGCCGACCACTGGGAGTAGGAAAGCCACGCCGGATTTCTCCGTCGACTTTCACGCCGACCATGCGTCGGCCTTCCCGGTCGCCATCAGGACTCGGAACCGGAACGACGTTCGACGAAGCAGGTTTCGCCGCGCGGGTGAATACGCGACCGAGATCGTCTTCGCCAATGTCTTCCAGCTCTTCACTCGGCACGGTTTCTTCATAGACCGGGCCGACTTTTCTGGTGATCTCGAAACTTCCATAGCGGCGCATGAATTCCAACGGACTTAGATCTTCTAAGGCCGCTTTCTCAGGCAAGCCCGGCACTGAGTTCTCAAAGATCCAGCCATAGTATTCATCAACACTCAGTCTGGTTCCCGGGTTCTTTTTGGATTCAACAAATTGCCGAATGCCAAGCGAGCCGTCGCGGTCGATGCGCCAGGTCAGCTCCATCCAGAATTCGTTTTCTTCCCAAACCTCGCCGGGATTTACTTCCCGCGTGTCGGTGATGTCTTCGCCGTCACGTTGTCGCGCGGCGCGCATTACCGGCTGGCGGAAACCGAGCCATTGCGAATCGTGCGTTTCGTAGGAATGCAGATCATGGCGCTCAGGCCCGAGGCCCATCGGCAAAATGTAATCGGCAAAATACGTCGTCTCGTTCCACACCGGCGTCAAGGCAACGTGACAGCCAATCAGTTTCTCGTCGGTCAGTGCTTCTATCCAAGAGAAGCCGTCGGGATTCGTCCACACCGGGTTATAGACACGAGTGAAATAAGTATCCAGCCGGCCGCGTCCTTCCTTGAGAAAGTGCGGCAGCAGAAACGACATCTCGTTCATCGCGAGAGGGAACTCGCGCGGCCAGGTCTTTTCGTTCCACATCTTCGGATGCGGCGGCGAGTAGATTGGCTTAGGCACAAACTTGTTCCACGCATTCGGGAAGACGCCGCCCTCCGTCGCCACCGCTCCGAGCAGGCAGTTGAGCATGAACAGCGCCCGCGCCACGGACCAGCCATGGCTGACTCCGGAGGTAGCACTGCGCCAGTTGTGACTGGAGAAACGCGTGCCGGCAGTCGCGACCAGTTTCGCGATCTCTTCCAGGACTTTTGCGTCTACACCTGATTCTTTCGCCGCGAACTCAAAGGTGTAGGACGCGTAGAGCTCCTTCAGGATGCGCTCGAAGTTTGCGAAACGCTCGTAGTCTTCGCGCCGGAGGCGCGACATGTTTATAGACCCGTCCACCTCATTAGGAGTTCCTCCAAGTTCAGCGAGATGCCCTCCATCTCGCTGAACCTGGAATGGATCATTTTCTGCGCTCGGGGCTATAAACATTTCGCCGCTACGCGGCTGCTCTTCTTTTTCTGACCTCTGACCTCCGACCTCCGACCTCTGACCCAAATATTCTTCCCAGTTCCACCAACGCCGCACGAACTCACGGTTGTAAAGATTGTTTTGAATCAAATAATTCGCGACAGCCAAAAGAATTGCTGCCTCTGACCCGGGGTATGGAGAGATGTAGTGGTCAGCATGTGTCGCCGTGTTGGAAAGCCTTGTGTCAAAGACGATCAGCTTGGCGCCGCTCGTCTTGCCGTCGATGATGCGTTGCGCGTGCGGATTGAAGTAGTGACCTGATTCGAGGTGCGCGCTAATGAGCAGGATGACTTTCGCATTCGCGTGATCGGGGCTGGGGCGATCCAAACCCATCCACAACTGATAACCCTCGCGCGCGCCCGACGAACAGATGTTCGTGTGCGAGTTGTGGCCGTCGATGCCCCACGCCGCCAGGATGCGTTCAGTGAATCCATCCTCACCCGGACGCCCGACGTGATACATGATCTCTTTGCGGCGATCTTCGACGATTGCTTTGCGAATCCGCGCCGCAATTGTGTCGAGAACTTCGTCCCAACCGACACGTTCCCACTTTCCTTCGCCGCGTTTGCCCGCGCGCTTCAGCGGATAGAGAATGCGATCAGGATCGGTAACCTGGTTCAGCGTAGCCGGACCCTTCGCGCAATTGCGTCCGCGCGATCCCGGGTTCTCCGGATTGCCTTCGAACTTCTGAATCTTGTGAGTGTCTTTGTCTATGTAAGCGAGCAGCCCACACGCCGACTCGCAGTTGAAGCAGGTGGTCGGCACGAGCGAATAACGCCGCTCTTTTCGCTTCGGCCACGCCTGCGAATCCAACTCAGTCCAATCATCCCAGCGTTCTTTGGGCGGGAACGCCGCGAGATGGGTGCGGCTGGGGCCGGGGTAGAAGGTTTCGTCGCTCAATGCAGGTGATTCCTCTTCACTTAATCACACAAGCTTACCGCGTCCGTCAAGAACCTGATAAGTCTGCTTCAATTTGTCGGTATCAGCCAAGATGTCGGCGAATAATCGATCCTCCAGAGACCGCCGCAGCAAATGTCTTACAGCTTCGTGGAGCAATCTCACAGCGTCAATCCTTGGCTGGTCACTCGGATCAACCCCGCCTTCGATGAGCGGATGCTACAGAATTGCTTGCGCCGCATGCTTGAAATCACAACAAACCTTATAGATATCCTCAGCCTGTTGTGAGGTCAAAGAAGAAATCAGTTGCTGTAGGCGTTGAACTATCTGGGCTCTCTTATAGTCACGGCTGGTGCAGATCATTGATTCCAACGCGGCATGAATAATGACATGCCTCATTTCCGCAAAGTAAATCGCATGTGCCAACTCGAAATACTTGAAAGCGCGGACGATTCTTCTGTAGGTTGGCTCGAACTTATCGTCAAGGAAGTAGGAAAGCGAGTCCCACAGCCTCGACATTTCCGCCGCATCAGCATCGGTAAGCGTGTTCCATTCGTGTTCCTCAAGTCCAAACGCCACGCTATAGGCGTTTATCACCGGATCGCTGAAATGATTCGCGCCACGTGAGTCATATGTTGATCTGACCCACACATTGCTGTATGGAATTGAAGTGGGCTTTACAATTCTTGACAAAGAAATTGCTCGTAAGATCGGCTGTTGGTTCTCCGGCGTAACATCGAACAACTCGTTCGCTGAGTCTTTCAGTTCATAAAAGAAGCGGTGTGTATAAGGTCTTTGGCTTTCTAGTTCTTCCCGCGCACTGACCTTCGAACATTGTTTTCTGACGCCCTCAATCCATTCATAATCCAACTTCTGTAAGTAGACACCGCTGCCAATAAGAGCCTTCGTAACAGGCGGTTCCTGTGCCGACAGCAAATGGAACAAGCTTGAGATTTCAACACGCATAGTCGCAGTTAGCGGAAGACTCACTGCAAACCTTAGGCTGCGACCTGTTCATACGAAAATCGCGGAATATCTGCACGCTGACTGGCGTGCTCGACCGTGATGCCAAGGATATTGCCGCTCTGATCGAGATCCAAAACAGTGTTCTCATCCAAATCTTTCGATTCGGCTACTTCGGCTGACTTGAACTCGATATAGAGCGTGTCAGTGTCCTGAAAATATTTGATGTTCATGGTGGGAACGATCGACCAAAGAAAACGTTGACCATAGAGCTTGTCATCCGGCGTAACATTAGCTTCGTTACGAGACATCGCTCTCACGTCACTCGTAACAAGGTATTCAGCTTTCTCAATGCTTCATCTGTCACGGATGACGGCAACTTGCAGATCAGCTTAATGTCGCGCGCCTTCCAATCGAGATTCTTAACTTGATCGGCCAGAATTGCTCCCGTAACTTTCAAGCCATCCGGGATTACCACCTCGAACGGGTAGCCTTTGATTTGATTCGTAATAGGGCACAAGACTGCGAGTCCAACTTTGCGATTATAGGAAACTGGAGATAACACCAGGGCGGGCCGTCTGCCAGCCTGTTCGTGACCAGCCTGAGGATTGAAAGTAATCCACACAACATCGCCGCGGTCGGGGGCATGCGCCATCTACCACACCTCTTTTCCAACCGGCAGGCCGAAATCAACTTCTGAGTGCAGGTTCTTTTTGGTTACTCCCGCCAATAGCTCTTCGAGCGAGTATTCCTGGTTTTTCGCTTCGACAATCATTCTGCCGTTGTCGAGTGAGAGATCGACGACTGAGCCCTGTTCAATGTTTGAATGCGTTGCGAATGATTTTGGAATTCGCAGTGCCAAGCTGTTGCCCCATTTTTGAATCGTAGCTTTCATTCCTACGCCCTCCGTATCTACAAAGACGATACTATAAGCCATTCTAGCGGCCAGCTCATAAAACTCAAGAGGCGCCAGTGGCACGCACCTCCCTGAACCTCTAAGAACTATGCCAAAGGCACTGACTGTCCGGCCTGCACGTACGCATGCTCGAACAGCATTAATCCAATCAATGCCAAAGGCGCTCCGGCGATGCCGATGGACGTACTCACGTATCCGAAGATCGCCAGCCAGGGTAAGAGTCCCCCCAGCACCGACAGCACGATTCCAATCCAGAACTCACTCCTGTAACGGCCGCGCACCATTTCCCAAATCGCCAGGCGCGCGTGCGCCGTTGGATGGGTCAGCGAAACTTCGCCCCAGATCATTAGCACGTGTAGCAAACTCGTGACTGCCATGATCCAGAGCAAGGCGAGGATTACCACCGGAACGGTATCTATGAAGCTCAACCTCGTTCGCGTTTCGCCAAACCATGCCGCGACGGGTAAGAGCACGGCGGAACCAAGCAGCAGCGCCTGAGTGAATAGGTGCGGCGGCAATAGCGGGTTTTGCCAGAGGTCGCGTGCCTTCGCCTGAGCAAACAAATAAGCGGTATAGATCGCCGTCAACGCCGCCAGAGGAATTCCGGGAAGCATCAACCAGCTATGTACGGCAAACTTCAGTTTGTCGCTCCCAGTTATCAAAATGCTCGCCAGAAAATGCAGTGCCAGCATCAGCGAATACCCTGCAATGATGAACGCGCCCTTCACCAGCCAGCTCTTCCACTGCGGCCGGGTGAAGATCATGTAGAAGCGTGCCGGGTGCTCCAGGTCCCAAATCAAAAGAAATCCCGTGATGCCGAGGAACGCGCCGGAAATTATCGGCGTCGCCCACAGCCACAAAGCACTGTCGACTCTTAAGAATCCAAACAGAACGAGTAGCGCGGCAACCAGATAGACTCCCGAAGCAATTCCTTTAGTCCACGTGTACAAACTCACGCGCCAGTCCCAAGGGATCGAATGCGCCACGTCGTAACTCAACAAAGCCGCGGCCGAACTGTTATTGAAAGTCGGATTGCCTGAGACGACATGATCGCTGTCCTGGAGTTGCTCGCTCCACATGAACAGGCCGGCTTCAGGACGTCGGGCCGCGAGTGGATCGAGCGTCGCCTGATGAGCTCCTTTATAGAAAAGCTTGGGCAGCGTTTCCTTCTCGGGGCGGCGAACGTTTACAGCTTCGCGATTGATGATCTGTCCGACATACGACGTAGGGTCGTTCATGTCGCCGATCAGGATTGCCTGGGTCGGACAGACAACGACGCACGCGGGCTCTAATCCAACATCGATCCTGTGCGCGCAGAAGTTACATTTCTCAGCCGAGTGATCTTCCGGGTTGATGAAGATCGCGTCGTAGGGACAGGCGGCCATGCAGGCTTTGCAGCCGATGCAGATCGATTTATCAAAGTCGACTATGCCGTCAGGCCGCTGGAACATCGCGGTCGTCGGACACGCGGTCACGCAGGGAGCGTGCGCGCACTGGTTGCAGCGCGTCACCTGATGCGCACGGCGCACCTGCGGAAAAACACCCACGTCGACGTGCTTGACGTAGGTTCGGGTGACGCCAATCGGGACGACATTTTCCGACTTGCAGGCGGTCGTGCACGCATGACAACCGATGCAGCGGGTGTGGTCGATTACCTTCGCCCACTGGACGCGGTCCTGGCGAGTTTGCTCTGACTCAATCATTTCGGATTTTTGCGCGAGCGATGAAATTTACGCGCCGGAATATATCATGGAATGCGCTGCCGTGGAGATGGAGTCAGTACCACCCGCGTGAGCGGGTGGGTCAAATGTTGCTGAAAGGGGAGCGTTCACCATTGACTCCACCCGCTCACGCGGGTGGTACTGACCTCATCTATCGAGATGCGCCGGCCCGCCCAGTTATGCGATAGTACGCCGAGTTTTGAAGGAACGACTACTAGAATATCTGTCATGTCCCACGTGCACCGGCGCGATTAGTTTGGCGTCAGCCGGCGAGCGCGAAGGCGCTGAGATCATCGAAGGGCAACTCTCGTGCGCAGCTTGCGCGCAGACCTGGCCCATTACTCGGGGCGTGCCGCGCTTTGCGTCCCTTTCAACTGTTGAGGAGGATAAGGCCGCTACCGCAGCCGGCTTCGGTTGGCAATGGCAACACTTTACTCAGGCAGATGAAAAGTACGAACAGCAGTTTCTCGGTTGGATAGCGCCGGTCGCGCCCGAGTTTTTCAAAGATAAGATTGTGCTCGAGGGAGGGTGCGGCAAAGGCCGTCACACTCTACTGGCCGCGCAGTGGGGAGCACGCGACGTAATTGGAATCGATCTGAGCGCTGCGGTTGAAACCGCATTTGCAGCCACACGGCATCTGGAGAACGCGCACATAATCCAGGCGGACATATATAATCTCCCCGTCGCGCGAGTGTTTGATTACGCTTTTTCTGTCGGGGTGCTGCATCACTTGCCCGATCCGCGCGGCGGCTTCAAATCGCTCGCGTCAAAGGTCAAATCCGGCGGGCACATTTCAGCCTGGGTCTATGGAGCCGAGAACAACGAATGGATCACGCGCTGGGTGAATCCGGTGCGGCATCGTCTGACGTCTCGAATGAATCCGCGCGTGCTGCTGCAGTTTTCAAAAATTCCGACAGCAATTGTCTTCGCGGCCACGAAGCTGATCTACGGTCCCCTGAATCGCTCGGCGCGCGGCGCATCGCTGGCTCTCCATCTCTTCTACAACGACTATCTGAATGCAATCGCTCCCTTTGGCTGGCGGGAACACCATTCGATCGTCTTTGACCATCTGGTGGCGCCCACTGCTTTCTATATTTCCCGCGACGACTTTGCCGATTGGTGGCGAGAAATCGGCGCCGAGGAGGTTGAGATTAGCTGGCATAACAGTAATAGTTGGCGTGGATTCGGGCGGCTTTGATTTGGAGTGCGCCGGCAGAACGAAGCGGCGACGGCGCTTGGGATTCCGGCCGCGCAACCCCGGGCCGCGCAATCCGATGAATGGCCCAAAGCCGTGTCTCCCGACACATCGGGATTGCCACCGCACCACAAACTTCGTTGACGCCCCTTCCGCCCAACCGCTATGATGATCTCGGTCTTTCCGGCGCTCGAGCCCATCCACAGCTGACGCCTTTGACCTCTCTCGGTTTCTTGCCCTGACCCTCTCAATTTATTTTCAAAGAAACCCGAACGGATTTCCTGAGTACTTCTATGCCTGTTAAAATTGACGACCTCCTGGTTACAGCTATTGCTCACTCTGCCTCAGACCTGCACTTGAAAGTAGGCGCGTTTCCCGTAATGCGTATCGGCGGCGAACTGCACCCGGTGCTCGAGGCTCCCCGACTTCTGCCCGAAGACACGCTCGACATGGCCTTTTCAATGATGTCGAACCGGCAGAAGCAGAAGCTGAAAGAGGTTTCGGAAGTCGACATTGCGTACAGCGTCAGCGGCCTGGGCCGTTTTCGCGCGAACATTTTTCAGCAGCGCGGCTCAGTCAGCATCGTTCTGCGCGTAATCCCCGATCAAAGCCGGAGCACAGCGGCGCTCGGTCTGCCGCCGGCCATCGACAAAATTTCCGAAGAGCGGCGCGGGCTGATCCTGGTGACCGGCGCCACTGGTTCAGGCAAGTCAACCACCCTGGCGGCGATGATCGACCGCATTAACTCGACGCGCTCGGGACACATCGTAACCATCGAAGATCCGATCGAGTTTCTGCATCGCGACAAGAAAGCTTTCGTCACGCAACGCGAAGTCGACGTCGATACTCGTTCGTTTGCCGAAGCCCTGCGCGGAGCGCTGCGACAGGACCCCGACGTAATTCTGGTGGGCGAGATGCGCGACCTTGAAACGATCGAGACGGCCTTGACCGCCGCCGAGACGGGTCACCTCGTGCTCTCGACTTTGCACACGCTCGACGCCACCGAAACGATCACTCGCATCGTTTCGTCTTTTCCGTCGCACCAGCAGAAATCGGTGCGCATTCAACTGGCCGGCATTTTGAAGGCAGTAATCTCGATGCGTCTGGTGCGGGCGGCGAAAGGGGCCGGCCGCGTTCCGGCAGTTGAGGTAATGGTTTCGACCGGTTTGATTCGCGACTACATCATCAACGAAGAAAAGACCTACCTGATTCGCGAAGCGATCGCGAACGGCGGTTCACAGTATTCCATGCAGACTTTCGATCAGTCGCTGTTCCGGCTGTTGCAATCACGCCGGATCAGTTTTGAAGAAGCCGTGCACAATGCCACGAACCCGGACGAATTCAAGATGCGAGTCTCCGGCATTCTGTCGACTGAACAGGCGCTTGATCAGAACGAGCGGGGCAACGGCGGGAATTCCGAGTCGCGCCAGGAATTAGAGTCGATGATTGTGAAGCTTTGAGAAATAGCCACAAAGAGGCGCAAAAAGCATCAAAACAGGAGCAGCACGGTTGACAGCGCTAGTTGGTTCCTGGGAGCGCGGACGGCCCGTCCGCTCCTGCCGCAAACGCTCAAACATCGCGCTGCGCGATCAAGCGGACGGGACGTCCGCGCTCCCAGCAGCTTGCGGCTTGAGCTCTTCAGCTTTGGCTTCCTGCCAAAGTTCTTCCAGCTCAACCAGCGTCGTCTCTTCAAACTTGCGATTCTGATCACGCAGCTTCTTTTCAATATGAGCGAAGCGACGCCGGAACTTGCGATTGCTGAGCTTCAGCGCCGCCTCTGGCTCGACGTTCAAGCGCCGCGCGATGTTGGTGATTACGAAGAGTAAGTCTCCAATCTCTTCACGGACATGCGCGTGGTCGGACTCGTCGTTCGTGCCGGCATGAAGGTCGATCGCTTCACGCAACTCGTCTACTTCTTCCTGTAACTTTTCGAAGATGTCTTTGATCTCGGTCCAGTCAAAACCGACCCGCGCCACTTTCGTCGAGATCTGATGCGACTCCATCAACGCCGGCGCTTTGGTCGAGACGCCGTCGAGGATCGACGCCTCCTTCGATCCAGCTGTACCTTTGCCGCGTTTCTCTTCAGCCTTGATGGCTTCCCAATTGCGCAGCACCTCAGCCGTGTTGCCGGCTTTGGTGTCGCCGAAAACGTGCGGATGACGCCGCACCATTTTCGCGTGCACTTCTTCAATCACATCGTCGATGTTGAATTCGCCGCGCTCGCTGGCCACCCGCGCGAAAAAAGTTATTTGGAATAGCAGGTCGCCCAGCTCTTCGCGCAACGCCGCCGGCCGTCCTTCGCGTGCTTCCTCGAGAGCGTCGAACGCCTCGTAAGCTTCTTCAAGCAGCATCGGCGCCAGCGTAGCGTACGTTTGTTCGATGTCCCAGGGACAACCGCCCGGCGATCGCAGGCGGTCCATCAGCGCCACCAGATCGTTAAATGTTTTCGGCATCGGATTGATTGTCCAGAATCCCGCGTGTAGGTTCAAGTCCGATTGAATCAAGCGCCGTAACGCTGGGAACGCGGACGGCCCGTCCGCCATTCTGAGTAGGCAAACCTTATTGACGGTTCGTCTGCAGCTCACGATACCAGGCGCTACTAAATCTCCAATCGCTGGCCGTCTCACACAATCTCGCTCTAACTGGATTGCCTTCGATATAACCAATCGCATTTGTGAAGTGCTTGTGGTCTCGAACGTAACGGTCGAAGTAGTCTTCCATCCAGAATTGACCCTGACGACCGAGGATTCTATTGGCCTCGTGCGAGGTATAGGATTTAAAGAGCTTCATGATCCGCGAAAGTGACCACGGCGACTTGGGTGTTAGCAGCAGGTGAATGTGATTGGGCATTACGACCCAGGCTGAGAGCCAATACCGTTCATCATCGAAATGAAGCAACGACTCTTAGATCATATAGGCGACGCGCGCGTCCCGGAGTGCGCAACTCCCGAATCCCTGGTCGAGGTAACGCTCGATCCTCTGTCGCATAACTGGAGCAAACGCGGTCCGTTCCCGAGTCAGCCCAAGCTCTTGATTCCATCTTTCGATGACTTTCTTCGGAAGAGAATCCGCGAGGCGTAGGTTAATCGTCTGTGCTATCTCGCCGCCCTCGAAGTGTGGTAGGTAACCACGACTGCGCCAGCCTGCTTCGTGCAGATCTTGTTGGAGCTTTGCTTTGATGGAATTCATCTGGTCCCGCTTTAACTGACACGGCGAGCAACCATCTGCGGATTGAGCGTGAAGTGGGAAGTTTTGTCAATCCAACAATATTTGCATGCGCTACGGCGGACGAGCCGTCCGCGCTCCCAGCACTAAGACGTCCGCGCTTCCAGCATTACATCGCGCATAGCTTACTTGTCCGCCTGGCACAGGAGGAACTGTTTCCAACCCATCTTTGCGATTAAGTCGACCGCGATGCTAACATCGCACTCGTCCCAACAATCTATTTCATCTGCGCGCGACGAGGTCATTCCATCCGGATCGCGCTGAAGGTTTTCCATGAGTGACGAGCAACCAACATTAAAAGTAGTAGATCGACGGCCGTTTAATCCCGATGGCACGCCGCGGGAACTTTCCTCTGAAGAGCAGGAAGCCTCTGACCGTGCTGCCAATGACTTTTCAAAAGCCGTCGCTGCTGAGAATGCTCCGCGCCCTGCGCCGGCTCAACCCGCTGCTGCTGCGCCAGCTCCGACGCCGCGACAAGCGGAGCCAAAGGCCGCTCCTTCCGCTTCCCAGGCGGAACCAGAGACGGCCCACCCTGATCACGATCCGCTGGACGATCCCGCGAGTTTCCTGAGCCTAATCATGTCGCTGGCGTCTAACGCCGCAGCGAGTCTGGGAATGATGCCTCATCCGGTGACGGGAGAAAGCGGGGTAGATATTAAGACTGCGAAGCACTGGATCGACGTGCTGGGGATGCTGGAACAGAAGACCCGCGGCAATCTCGATCCGCAGGAAGATCAAGTGCTCGAAAGTCTGCTGGCGGATCTGCGCATGCAATACGTTTCTTTGACCAGCTCGCCCACGCCTCCGCCGGCAAAGTTCAGCGCTAGTGATATTACCGGCGGTAAGTAAGCTGTTCGTTGGCAGCGGGCGGCGGGCATTTTCCATTAAGCATTGGCAAGCATCTCTCTCGGAGCAACAGACTTGATCAAGCTGGGAGCGCGGACGTCCCGTCCGCATTGAGCTCGCGGATGCGGACGAGCCGTCCGCGCTCCCAGCAAGACGTGGCCTCAATGCCTGGCGCTCCTCGCCGTAAAGCGAGCAAGAGCTAATGAAAAATGACAAATGGAAAATGAATCTTGGCTCTGACAACCCACGACGATGCGATTAACCTTCCTCGGCACCGGCACGTCAACCGGAGTTCCTTCGATCGCCTGCGATTGCGAGACCTGCATCTCTGACGATCCGCGTGACAAGCGCCTGCGCGTATCGGTTCTCATCGAGCACGCAGGTCAAACCATACTCGTCGATACTTCGACTGATTTCCGCCAGCAGGCTTTGCGACAGGGACTGAAGCACCTCGATGCGGTGCTGGTGACCCACTGTCATGCCGATCACATCTTCGGGCTGGACGACATTCGGCCGCTGAATTTTCGTCACGGCGCATTGGGACTCTACGCCAATGAACGGGCCTGGGTAGACATTCGTCGCATCTTCAAATACGTCTTTGAGCCTTCGCACTTTGGCGGCGGCCTGCCCCAGATCGTTCCGCACACAGTGGTCCACGAGGCTCCCTTTTGCCTCGCGCCGGATTTGCAGGTCACGCCCCTGGAAGTGATTCATGGACGTCTGCCGGTGATTGCTTATCGCTTCAATGACTTTGCGTATGCAACTGATCTGAGCGAAATTCCGCCGGACACGATTGCGGGACTGCGCGGCTTAAAAGTCCTCGTGCTTGACTGCCTTCGGGTTCGGCCGCACCCGACTCATCTCTGGCTGGAGCGTGCGCTGGAATATGTTTCAGAGTTAAAGCCGGAACGAACATACCTGACGCACATCTCGCATGATGTAAAGCATTCGCGCGACTCGAAGCTCTTGCCGAGCGGAGTTGAGTGGGCGTATGACGGGTTGGTGGTGAGTGATGATGTTTAGAGTTCAACCTTTAGGTTGGGTCTTTGGGGGAATAGGCAAGCTTAAGCTTGAACTCTGAACACTGATGCGACTCTTTCACGGCACCGACAACGCCAAAATCGCCCGCCCAACGGTCCTAACCCTGGGTGTATTCGACGGCTTGCATCTCGGCCATCAGCTAATCATGCGGACGGTGGTCGAACGGGCGAAAGCAATCGACGCCGTGCCGACGGTGATTACCTTCGATCCTCATCCGCGCGCTTTGCTGCATCCTGAATCCGCTCCTCCGCTGCTGCAGACTTTCGATCAAAAAATCGAAGCGCTGGGCGTGCTGGGCATCGAACAAACCATCGTCATTCGTTTTGACAGGGCGTTCTCCCAGGTTCGCGCCGAGGAATTTCTACGCACAGTGATTGCCGATCGCCTGCACGCAAAGGAAGTTTATCTCGGCTGCGGCTTCGCGTTCGGTCATAACCGCGAAGGCAATATCGAACTGCTGCGGGCAGTCAGCCGGAGACTTGGGTTCCTGGCCGACGAGGTGCCGGAGCTGCGCCTCCGCAGCCGCCGCGTCAGCTCCAGTCGCATTCGCGAACTCTTGCAGCAGGGCCGCGTGAATCTTGTTCGGCGTATGCTCGGCCGGCCGTATGGCGTCGAAGGAATGGTCGTGCGCGGAGCTGAACGTGGCGCGGGATTGGGATTTCCGACGGCTAATCTTCATCCGCAGAATCGGGTGATTCCGCGGACAGGGGTTTACGTTACGGCGACTTTGATCAATGACCAGTGGCGGCGCAGCGTAACTAATATCGGGACCCAGCCCACGTTCGATTCAGACAACGAAAGCTCGGTCGAGACCTTCGTGATGAACTGGTCGGGCGATCTCTACGGCGATGTGTTGAGAGTACGCTTTCTGCATCGCCTGCGAGATGAAAAGAAGTTTAGCTCAGTCGACGATTTGAAATTGCAGATCGAACGAGACGTGAAGCGCGCGCACCATTACTTCGAACACGGTGGGGTTAAGAATAGTTTGTCCATTGTCTGACCCGCTGCGTTTCTATCCACAATACTCAGATTTCACAGCTTCTAAGACAGTGAGTGCTTTGCTAGTGTCCTAATTTCGTTTTTCTTAGCGCCTTTAGAATTTGCTTTGCGCCTTTGCGTGAAATAGTCGACCAAGAAAAAAAGTCGCGCAAAGGCGCAGAGTGAAATCGAAAGGCGCAAAGCCAAATTCGGACGCTACCAACTACTTTGCTTTCCCGAAATTGTTCTGCGTAATCGGAGTAATCTGGGAATGGGTTAGTCCTTACGATGGCGGAAATCGAGATCAAAACCCGACAACTTCGCTGGCGATGGGGGATTGGCGCCGCGCTGGCCGTAATGCTGGTATCGCTCTTCCCGCAGGCGCACTTCATGGCCAATCGGGGTCGCGACTGGCAGGGCGCTAACGCGATCACTCATCCCGACGAAGTAGCTTATTCGGCTTACCTCGCTTCACTGATTCGCGGCAACCCACGCCGCTACGATCCCTACACGGCCCGCGATCAAGTATCTGAATCGCTCTTTTCCGTCCAGTTCGTCCCTGCGAATGCGGTCGCCTGGCCCGCTCGTCTGTTCGGGCTACGCGCGCCGCTGGCTTTCATGATTCTTTCGCCGCTCTGTGCGTTCGCGTCGGCGCTGGCAATCTTCTGGTTCATCTCTCTACTTACGCGTAATGAGCGATTCAGTGCGACCGCCGTGCTAATCATTCTCGGCCTGGGCACTTTGATGGCCGGGCAGGGAATTGCCCGGCATGTTCTGAATCTGAATTATCTAATTCCTGTCTGGATCTCGAATCACGTTGCGCCGCCCTCGCTGTATCATCTTCCGGTCCTGCGTATGTACCAGCCCGCCGTGGCGTTTCCCCTATTCTTCATTCTTTGCGCGATGGTGTGGCTGGCATTAACGCGTTCAAGTCGACGACCAGCGTTCATTCTGGCGGCCGGCGCCGGGCTTGTGTTCGCTTTGCTGATCTTTTCCTACTTCTATCTTTGGACCGCAGCCGCGGCGTTCCTGGCTTGCTTATGCCTTTTGTGGCTGCTGTTCAGAAAGTCAGAGCGGCGGCGCGCGATCGTTGTCTTCGGGATAGTCTTTGTTGCTGGAGCGGCTGCGTTGCTTCCGTACTTCCGAATGCTCTCGCACCGGGCGGCCACCGTTGATGCGGCGCAGGCATTGATATTTACCCATCGACCCGATCTGTTTCGCCTTCCTGAGATAGTCGCGTTTGCCGTGCTGATGATACTCGGCTTGGGGATATTCAGAGCTCGATTTCGCATGAGCGATCCAGTTGTAGTTATGGGTGCAGCCTTTGCATGGTCAGTGCTCGCTGTCTTCAATCAACAAATAATCACTGGAAGATCGCTGCAGCCGATTCATTATCAGTGGTTCATCGCAAACTACAGCGCCCTGGTCGCGGTGGTTTTAACCGCGGCTGTCTGGCGGAGCAGCGGCGGACAGTCGGGTTTGAAAAAAAATCGTCTCGCGCTGGTCGCCGGCGTCGCGTTACTGCTTGCTTTCGGCGAAGTATGGTTAGCGGCGAGTGTCAGCTTTGACTACAACCGGCTAATCGACGAATCGATCCCCATGGCCAAACGTCTGGCCGAGTTGGATGGGACGTCAAGCTCAGTACCGGTAGTCCTGATGTCTGATCTTAAATTAGCCGATCGGCTGCCGACTGATGCGCCGCAAGCAGTCTTGTGGGCGCCGCGGATGCTCGTCTTTCCCGGAGTGTCCGAGGTCGAGAATCGAGAACGCTTCTTTCAGCAACTTTATTATCTCGGCTATGACGAAAAGAAATTCTGGGCGGCATTGGATCATTCGGATTGGAACTTTCTGGCGGGAATGTTTGCTTACCATCGCCTGAGCCCGGCAGTCGCCGGTAGCGAAGCTCCGATTACTCCGGAAGATTTACGCGCACAACTGAAGAGCTATCTCGATTACACCCGTTCATTCGATCGCGATCGAGCGCGAACGCCGAAACTGTCTTACCTGGTAGTCCCTGCAGACCATCAGCCCGATTACGCGAACCTGGATCGCTGGTATCAGCGCGATGCGGGTGAACGGATCGGCGGGTTTGTTTTGTATCGATTGAGATTGCGCGATTAACTGAAGCGCGTCATGCGCGCGTCATGGAGCGCTTAATGGAGCGCGGACATCCTGTCCGCCCGCGCGTAGCGCGCAGCCTTTCCAAGGAGATTCTTCCGCGATGCTGAGCGGGCTGTGCCCGCTGGCGGACAGGATGTCCGCGATCCGCTTACCCTTGATCCCGCGCTCGAAACCACGCGCTGCTGAATGGCCAGTCTTCAGGTGTAAGGCATAAGCCAGCTTTCACCGGATTATTTTCTACATACTCAACCGCTCTGGTGAAGTGCTTTTCGTTCCGAACGTAACGATCAAAATAGTCCGGCATCCAGAACGTGCCCTCTCTTGCCAAGAGCTTATTAGCCTCTTTCGCAGTAAAAGATTTCAGTGATTGCATGATTCTGGCGAGCCGCTTCCCGGGCAGCGGCGTGGTAACCAAATGAACATGGTTCGGCATCACGACCCATGCCGACAGCAGGTATTTATCTTGGTCGAAATACAGGATTGCATCCTGCACCAGTCTGGCAACGCGAGGATCTTTCAGATAACAACTGCCCTGCCCCTGATCGAGATACGCGGAAATGCGCCGGCGCATCTCCGTATCCCGCTCCGCTGACCCCTGCCGTGCGAGTTCATGCGACCACTCTTCAATTATTATTCTTGGAAGAGAATCGAACAACCTAAACGTAATCGACTGTGGGATTGATCCGCCGTCGAAATGTGGTAAGTAACCGCGATTGTGCCAGCCGTATCTCATTCATTCGAATCGCGGACATCTTGTCCGCCCACTCGCAGCCTTTCCAGGGAGATTCTTCCGCGAAGCTGAGCGGGCTGTGCCCGCTGGCGGACAGGATGTCCGCGATCCGGCTTTTCGTCAATCCAAGGATTGTGGGAAGGGGAGGAACAGAAGATTTCAGATCCCGTGCAGACGCAGACGAAACTCGTCATTAAAGGCGACGATCTCCGGCAAACGGTTTGAAAAGGATCTCGCTTCACGCAGCAGTCTGGGCAATCCACCCGAAGGCAGCGACAAACCGTACGCAGGACTCGTGAACATCGCAGCGACCTGAGGATTTAGTCGCTCAGGCACGCCGTAGCGAATGGCTTTCAACGCAGCCGGCGCGAATCCCGCACTGCGTCGCGGATTGGCGATCTCAATCGATCTGTCAAAGATATGAAGCCGCGTAGTGATGTCGCGGAGGGCCAGGTCGCGATGAGTCAAAGCGTTGGCTATCGCTTCAGCAACCACGCCGCGGTGGTAATTTGCACGAGCAGGGACCGGTGCATCGTCAGCTACTTTAGTGAGTCGCGCCGGTCGCGAGTCCAGCAAATCAACGTACCGAGATGCAAATCGTAAAGCTGATTCATAGATAGTAGCCAGGTTGCCCTGTAACTCCACCCGCTCAATCACCGGCGCCTGTGAAGTATCGCCGCCAAACCTGGTCGCGATCATTGTGGCCCGCGGCAGCAGTTGCGCGACACGTTCATCGCGGCCGAACAACAAGAGGCCGGCCACCGTTGGCAACAGTTCGTCGCCGTTATTGGTAGCCAGCATTAGATGTCGTTCCAGGGTCTCGCCGGTGGGGTAATCTTTGATACTCGACTCGTCGAACACGCCGCCTTCGAAGCCGCGCATGAAACTCCACAGATGTGCTTCATCAATGTCCGCAAGGGTGGCTCGCAACGCGGGCAAGTTCTCGTAAAGCAGGGGCAGGGAAGTGTCGAGCAGCGTCGAAAGTTCTTCAGGACACGCCTCGCGTTTCTCGGCGCCGATGCGAATATAGAACCGGCCGTCGCGCGTTCGATAAGGACGGCGCTTGCCGCTAACGTCGAGCGCAATTATCCGCCGGCCGTTATCAAAAGCGATCCGATCGATGAAAGGAATGATGTGCGGGGTAACTTCTTCTCGACAGATGCGCACCAGTTCGTCCTGAAGGTTCTCGCCGTCTTCGATGCCTTCGACGCGCAATTGATCGTTGACGCCGAACACGATCACGCCGCCGCCGGTGTTCGCCAGCGCCACGATTTCCTGGGCGATCTTCTCAGGATTGGAAAGTTTGACCTTGAGTTCGAGGTAGGTGTCTTCGCCACCACGCACCAGACGCATCAGTTCAGTGCGCGAGGTCTGCGGCGCGGCGGTCGAGTAAAGGTACTCCTGGAAAGAGCGTTCGGTGACCGGCTCGTGCCGTTGACTGCTGCGAAATCGTTTGCGAGCCATTTGTGTAATGACGGGGCCGGCCAACCCGTCCGGACGCGAAACCTGTGCGGGTTTCACCTCGCTGGAATCGACAGAGCTAACGCTTTTGCAGGTGTCAGTGTAGCATAGGCGGTCGAGAGGGAGCGTGGACATCCTGTCCGCCCGCGCGTAGCGCGAAGACTTTCCAGAGCGCACCTTCCGTGAAGCTGAGCGGGCCAGTGCCCGCTGGCGGACAGGATGTCCGCGCTCCATTGGTTCAATCTCATGTTTTCGCATCGTAACCATGTCAAAGCGTACGTGAGCATCGGCTCGAATCTCGGGGACCGGGCCGGGAATCTCTTATTGGCTGTGCGCGGAATGACGGAGGCGGCGCTGTGCGTGTCTCGTTTGTCTTCGATTTATGAAACTGAACCAGTCAGCGAAGTAGCGCAGGCGCCGTTTCTTAACATGGTTGTTGAGGTGGGAAATATCCTGCCCAAACCCGAGCAGGTAATGGCGCGGCTGTTGCGAATCGAATATCTGCTGGGTCGCACGCGTGGACTGAAAGACGGGCCGCGCACGCTCGATCTTGACCTGCTGTTTTATGGCGACCTGGAAAAGAAGACGCAGTTTCTAACTCTGCCGCATCCTCGGCTGCACGAGCGCAGATTTGTGCTCGAGCCGCTGGTAGAGATCGCGCCGAACTTTGTTCATCCCACTTTGAAGTGCCCGGCGTCGGAGTTGTTGTCGGGCTTGAACGATCTGTCAGCCGTAAGGCGCTGGTATCCGTAGTGGAGCGCACGCATCCCTGCGTGCGGACCGCAGGCATCCTTGCCTGCGCCTTGCTCTGCAGAAATAAGAGCGGGCAGGGATGCCCGCGCACCGCACGCAGGATGCGTGCGCTCCATTAGCGCTCCTCATATTAATTTCGTCGTAGGCAAAAATTGCGGTGCGCGTCGGACCTTCGTCGCCTGCTCAAACGCGTAGGCGAACTTGATCAAAGTTGGCTCGCTCCACGCGCGGCCAAAGAAGGAAATCCCGACCGGCAATCCAAACACATAACCCGCAGGCACGGTGATATGTGGATAGCCAGCCACCGCGGAAGCAGTCGAATAACCGCCGGTAAAGTGATCGCCGTTAATCCAATCAGTCGGCCAGGCTGGTCCACCGGTCGGCGCGATCATCGCATCAAGTTTGTTCTTGTCCATCACAAAGTCGATGCCTTCCTTGCGTGACAGGCGCTGATCTTTCGCCAGAGCATCGCGGTAAGCTTTCTCTGTCAAAGGTCCTTTCGCCTGGGCCTTGATGAAGAGGTCCTGACCAAAATAGGGCATCTCTCGATCGCGATACTGTTCGTTGAAGTCAATGATCTCTTTCAAGGACTTCACCGGCGCGCGCGGACCCAGCGAGGCGAGATACGAGTTTAGATCGGCCTTGAATTCATAAAGCAAGACCTCCAGTTCCGAGTCGTCAAACTTTCCCTGGGTGGGAATGTCAGCCGGATCGACAATGGTGGCGCCGCGCCTTTTCATGATGTCGATGCAGTCGGTCATTAGTTTGTCGACTGAGTCGTTGAACCCAAACGCTTTCCGGTGAACACCAATCCGCGCACCCTTCAAGCCATTGGCGTCGAGAAACTTTCCATAGTCAGCAAATGATTTGCCGGCGGTTGCTTTGGTTGCGCTGTCTCGGGAATCAACTCCCGTCAGCGCTCCCAGCAGAATCGCCGCGTCGGCGACCGTGCGGCACATTGGGCCGGCCGTGTCCTGGCTGTGCGAGATCGGAATGATGCCGGCGCGACTAATCAAACCCACAGTCGGCTTTATTCCGACAAGCGAGTTCGCGCTGGACGGACAAACTACCGAGCCGTCTGTCTCGGTGCCAATTCCGATCACGGCCAGATTCGCGGCAATCGCGGCCCCGGTGCCGGAACTCGAACCGCATGGGTTTCGGTCAAGCACGTAAGGGTTCTTGGTCTGTCCGCCGCGACCACTCCAGCCACTGCTCGAATGGCTGGATCGCAGGTTGGCCCACTCGCTGAGGTTGGTCTTACCCAGAATCACGGCGCCCGCCTCGCGCAGTTTCCTGGCCACAGACGAATCCTGCAACGGAATCGATCCGCCGAGCGCGAGCGAGCCGGCCGTGGTTGTCATGCGATCGTGGGTGTCGATGTTGTCTTTGATGAGCACGGGGATACCGTGCAGAGGTCCGCGCGAACCCTTCGCCTTGCGCTCTTTATCGAGCTCGGCAGCTATCGACAAAGCGTCGGGGTTGAGTTCGATCAAGGCATTCACTGCAGGCCCGTGCTTGTCGATATCTTCGATCCGGTTGAGATATTTCCGGACGAGTGATTGAGCGGTGTGTCTTCCCGAAGCCAGACCGCTCTGCAGTTCGGCGATGGTCGTCTCGTCGAGTTCGGACGCGGGCGGGGTTGGAGTGGGATCGTTTACCGCGTCGGTCTTCGTGGTTGCTTTGGTAATGCTCACACTGGCCAGGCCGACGCCGCCAGCCACACTGCTACGAACAAACGTTCTACGATTCATATGTTTCCTCGATGACGAAATGATGGACCGCTGCCACTTCTATTCCGAAGGGCGGATAAAGTCAACCCACGCGTGGGTCGTTTAGCGGCGGGCTACCGCCCGCCGATCATTGCCAGCGTCAGGCGGGCAGTAGCCCGCCTCTAAACAATTAAGTGGGATGTGAGAAAACGATTAAGGAGGGATGTCAGATCAGGATCTCGTCCTGGTCTTCGAAGCCGGGAAGAAACGGAAGCAGGGTCGAGTGGGACGCGGGTTTGAAATTGAGACTCAGCGGGGTGCCGTTGCGTACACTTTCAGCCAGGCGCTTTGCGTCGGGCAGCACGCCGAGCGCGCGGAGTGCCTGCGGATCGCTCTCCAGCAGGACGCGCTGTCCGGCATCGGCGCCAAATGCCGCGGTAATCATTTCCTGGCGCAGGCGAAGCTTGACGAAGTCCAACTCCGCTTCCATTTGAGGAAGTTGTAGCTTTGGATGCGGATCTTTTCGCAGGTAGTTGCGAAAGGCCTCGAGGACGCGATCGGTAATTACAAAGTCGTTGGGCTTCGGAGAGTGGCCGTATTCCACCTTGTCTACCCGATAGGATTCAAGCCCCGGAATTTTTCCGGCGGCGAGCGTGCGTGTGAAATAGAAACCGGCCTCGATGATGCGGCCCCGCACTGGAGTTGCGGTTAAGGGTCGCGCTTCAATGTCGGGTGTGATACCGCCGCCGCCATAAAAGACTCGCCCTGCCGCGGTGCGGAACGCCGGGGCGTTCGTGTTATGCACCGGCGCTGATTCATTCGGCGACGGCTGTCCCGGCTGAATCGGCTGCTGAGTCTCGTTCTGATCGTGACGCACGTAATAGTCGTAGAGCGAGCCGCTGGAATAGTCGCGCTGCAGAGACCGGCCGTATGGCGTGTAGTAACGGGCAGTTGTCAGGGTCAATCCGGTGTTGAATGGAAGTTGGAATACGTGCTGAACCAGGCCCTTGCCGAAACTGGTCTCGCCGACTATCAGGCCGCGTCCGTGATCCTGAATTGCTCCCGCAACGATCTCTGAAGCCGAAGCAGTATTGCGATTGATCAGAACTACCAGCGGAAGCTCTTCCGGGTCGCGGCCGTTTGATTTATAGATAGCCGGATCGTGGTATTCGCTTCGGCCTTTGACGGAAACAATCACCTGGTCGCGGGGCAGAAATTCACTGGACACGTCGATCGCCTGATCCAGCAACCCGCCGGGGTTGTTCCGCAGATCCAGAACCAACTGGCGCATCCCGTCCTTCTTGAGGCCGGCAATCGCATCACGCAGTTCATCGTCCGTGGTGTGTTGGAAGCCCCCAACCAATCCGACATAGCCCGTCCCGGGGCTGAACATGAAGACATTGCGAATCGACGGCAGCGGCACCGCATCGCGCACGATCTTGAAATTGACCGCGACCTCCTCGCCGGCCCGCTCCACTTTCAGCTTCACCGCTTCACCGCGCACGCCGCGGACGTTTTTCGAAACTTCGTCGCTGGACCAATCGAGGGCGTCTTTGCCGTCGACCTCTACTATGCGGTCGCCATAACGCAGTCCCGCGCGCGCCGCCGGCGTACCTTCGACGACCGATTGAATATACACGCCGTCGTCGTGTCGTAGGATTTGGACACCAATCCCGACAAAGCTCGAGGCCTGATCTTCCTTCAGCTTCCGGAATTCCGTAGTCGAGAAATAAACTGAATGCGGATCAAGAGTGAAGAGCATTCCCTGAATCGCGGCCTGGGTGGCTTTTTCGTAATCGATATCGCCGGCGTATTTTTC
Source organism: Blastocatellia bacterium (assembly GCA_033857635.1). Taxonomy (GTDB): domain Bacteria; phylum Acidobacteriota; class Blastocatellia; order Pyrinomonadales; family Pyrinomonadaceae; genus UBA11740. The sequence continues at coordinate 86,846 of JAWVDF010000022.1, read as the reverse complement.
TTCGACGGTGGAAATCGCTTCGCGATAATCGCCTTCGATTTTGTCCGCTTCATATTTCTCAGGGGTGGTACTTTGATTAGAATTGGCGGAGGTGACGACTATCCGACGGTGCGAGGTGCGGCTGCGCATACCACCGGCCAGACTTGCGGTGACGATAACCAGTGCGGCAACGATGGTGAAATTACGATTCATGAAAAGGCGATCCTTGATAAGTCTGTGATCGCTTGTCTGGGGAAACCAAAATATAGCACAGCGGACATCGCCCACCGAAGTCGGTTCGGTTCAGAGTTCAAGCTCTAGCTTGCACTTGCATGTGGTCAGTACCACCTGCGTGAGCGGGTGGACCAAAAACCTCTGCTTTACTAGATAAGTGTTTGCCCCACCCGCTGACGCGGGTGGTACTGACCTCATATTAGCGACCCCGATCTACTGACAACGCACGCGCGCCGACGCTCCAGCTTGTGCGCTGCAACTTATTCATTGAAAATGTCCAATCAACGATGAGCCCGAAATTAACCATAGTAGTTCCTGCGTACAACGAAGCTGAGCGGCTGGGCGGATCCTTGCGCGCGATCGTCGCTTATCTGAAGGAACAGCGCGAGCCGAGCGAAATCATCGTGGTCGACGATGGCTCAACCGACAACACCGTCGCAGTCGCAGAAGAGAACCTGGCAGATTCAGGCGTCGTAGCCACGAACATCATTCGTTATCAGCAGAACCGCGGCAAGGGTCATGCGGCCCGCACGGGCCTGCTCGCAGCGCGCGCGAATATCGTGTTGTTTTCGGATGCGGATTTATCGACGCCGATTACCGAGACGCCCAAGCTGGTCGATCCCATCCGCAGAGGCGAGTGTGACCTCGCCTTTGGATCGCGCGCGCTCGATCGCCGGCTCATCGGCGTGCACCAATCCTGGCGGCGCGAACAGGGCGGCCGCGTCTTTAATCTCATCGTTCGCCTGGCTACCGGCTTGCCCTTCTGGGACACGCAATGCGGATTCAAAGCCTTTCGCATGAACGTCTGCCGGCCGCTGATCGAGGCCGCTCAGATCGATCGCTTCGGCTTTGATGTCGAGTTGCTTTACCTGGCGCACCTGGCGCGGTTGCGCTTGCGCGAGATTCCGGTGCGCTGGGACCACAATACCGGCGGTGCGCTGGATGCGTCGGGGAACTATTCTCGCGATAGCCTGCGAATGATCAATGAAGTGCGGCGGATTAGGCGCTCGGCTGACGCCGGAGAATACAGCGAGGCGATCAGCTCGGCGCGCACGGCGGCGATGGTTGAGGCGCGGCAGGGACTCTCGACGCCGTCCGTATCGCTTTCGTAAAAGTATTTACCACAGAGGACACAGAGAAAGCAGGATTGGTTTAGAGTTCAAGCTTCAGCTTGTCCGCGCAAAAACAATTTAAAGATTGAACTCTAAACTCATTATTCAGTCCCGATTTTCGCTTTTTTCTCTGTGTCCTCTGTGGTAAACCGATCGAACCTGGAGCAAAAGATGACTGCACGACTCAACGTAAACATCGATCACGTGGCGACCGTTCGGCAGGCGCGGCGTGCGCCTGAGCCCAGCGTGGTCGCCGCAGCCATGATCTGCGAACAGGCGGGCGCCGACGGCATCACGATTCACCTACGTAGCGATCGCCGCCACATTCAGGACGCGGATGTAATCGTGCTGCGGCAGGCGGTAACTACCTACCTCAATGTCGAGATGGCAGCAACCGAAGAGATGGTGAAGATTGCGATTGATGCGCAGCCCGACGCAGTCTCGCTGGTGCCGGAGAATCCGAAGGAGATCACGACTGAAGGCGGCCTGAATGTGCGGCCCAACATCGCCATTGTCCGGGCCGCGGTAAATCGTTTACGCGAAGGCGGGATCATGACCAGCCTCTTTATCGATCCCGATGCGCACCAGATCGAAGCTGCGCGGGAAGTAAATGCCCAACAGGTCGAGCTCTGCACGGCCGCCTACGCCGAAGCGACTCTGGGCGCAGGTGGAATTCATGGAGAAGGCGCGGTGCGCGCGAATCAGGAGCTGCGCCGTTTGCGCGAAGGCGCGGCTTTAGCGGCCCAGTATGGTTTGCACGTTGCCGCGGGACATGGGCTGACGCTAAGAAACGTTGGCGCCGTTGCGCAGATCGATGAAATCGAAGAATTCAATATCGGCCACAGCATCATTTCGCAGGCGGTGTTTGTGGGACTTGAACGGGCTGTACGAGAGATGCGCGAAGCTATTCGCGCTGGCACGGAAACCCATTAAGCTGGGAGCGCGGACGTCCCGTCCGCATCGCGTCGCAAGACGAACCTCTCAAAGAAAAAAGGCGGACGGGACGTCCGCGCCCCCAGCGAAGAGGGGCCTCTCTGTTCGGATAAGATTTAACGTTGGGATGGGGAACCGGTAAGCTGCAATCGCACCACTGAACGCTCGAGACTGGCGCGAGCTTTCTCGAAATCTTCTTCGCTGCCGCTCAAGGAACTCAATTGCTTCTCGCTGTGTTCACGCGCCAGGCGCGCGCGGGCGGCATCAATTTCTTCGGGGCGCTCGGCGATTTCCGCCAGCACTGAAACCTTGTCGTCGCTGACTTCTACGAACCCGCCCGAAACATGCAGCTGGAAAGTCGTACCGTCTTCGTTGTAAGACAGCACGCCGGTCTGCAAATCCGAGATCAGCGGCGCGTGACCCGGTAGAATCCCCAGTTCGCCGCCGCGTCCGGGAATCGTGACTGAGTTGACCTGCTCAGAAAGCAAGCGGCGCTCAGGAGTGACTACTTCTAAATGAAGTTGTTCGGCCATAAAAGTGGCACAGACTTTAGTCTGTGATTCTCGACTATGAAAGCAACACAGACTGAAGTCTGTGCCACTTTCCTATTCCAGTTTCTTACCCGCCGCAGTTACTTCCTCGATCGTGCCGACCATATAGAAGGCCTGCTCAGGCACATCGTCATGCTTGCCTTCGATGATTTCCTTGAAGCCTTTGATCGTGTCTTCGAGCTTCACGTACTTGCCCTCGCGACCGGTGAACTGCGACGCGACGTGGAACGGCTGCGAGAAGAACCTTTGAATTTTGCGCGCGCGTGAAACGGACAGTTTGTCTTCGTCTGACAACTCGTCGAGACCGAGAATCGCGATAATGTCCTGCAGATCCTTGTAGCGCTGCAGAATTAATTTAACGCTCTGCGCCGTGTTGTAGTGGTCCTCGCCGACGATGCGCGGATCGAGAATGCGCGAAGACGACGCCAGCGGATCGACCGCAGGGTAGATACCGAGTTCGACAATCTGTCGGGACAAAGCTGTGACAGCGTCAAGATGCGCGAAGGTCGTGGCCGGCGCCGGATCGGTGTAGTCGTCAGCCGGAACGTACACGGCCTGAATCGAAGTGATCGATCCGGTCTTGGTCGAGGTGATGCGTTCCTGCATCTCGCCCATCTCGGTGGCGAGGTTCGGCTGATAACCTACGGCTGAAGGCATGCGGCCCAGCAGCGCAGACACTTCCGAACCTGCTTGCGTGAACCGGAAAATATTATCGATGAAGAGCAGCACGTCGAGGCCCTGATCGCGGAAGTACTCGGCGACCGTGAGTCCGGAGAGTGCGACGCGCAGACGCGCGCCCGGCGGCTCCGTCATCTGACCATAGATAAGCGCGACCTTCGATTTCTCGATCGCTTTCATATCGACCTTGGTCATGTCGAACGCGCCGGTCTCTTCCATGTTCTTATAGAAGGGCTCGCCAAAGTCGATGACCTTGGATTCGACCATCTCGCGCAGCAGGTCATTGCCTTCGCGCGTGCGCTCGCCGACTCCCGCGAAGACCGAAAAGCCTGAGCGCGCCTTGGCGATGTTATTGATCAGCTCCATCACGATGACGGTCTTGCCCACGCCCGCGCCGCCGAACAAACCAATCTTGCCGCCGCGCACGAAAGGCTGAATCAGGTCGATAACTTTGATTCCGGTTTCGAACATCTGCAGCTCGGTCGATTGTTCTTCAAAGGAAGGAGCGTGACGATGGATTGGATAGCGTTGCTGGTGCGGGATGTCGCCGAGGTTGTCGACCGGATCGCCGATCACGTTCATCACGCGGCCGAGGGTGCCTTCACCAACAGGGACCGTGATCGGTCCGCCGGTGTCGGTTGCTTTCATGCCGCGCACCATGCCGTCGGTGGGCAGCATCGATACCGCGCGCACACGGCCTTCGCCCAGGTGCTGCTGTACTTCGGCAATCACGTTGATGGGTTCGGGCACGTCAAACCCGTCAGAGGTTATCCGCAGCGCCTCGTAAATCGGCGGCAGGTAACCTTCGGTAAACTCAACGTCCACCACTGGGCCAATAATCTGCACCACGCGACCTACATGTCCGTTCGTGCCATTTCCATTAGACGTAGCCATATTTACTCAATCAACTCCTTCGGATAAATGCGAGCCTCGACAGATAGAAACTGGAAGGTTTTTAAAGAGGGAGAAGATAGCATAGGGTTTCGGCGTTGAGCAAACCGAGGGTGGATGTAAATTAGTCAGGAAAAGACGCGATCAGGCAGAGCATATGGGGTGAACTCAGCCGGGTCGTGTCAGAAGCCCGCGCGTAAGCAAGGGCGACGGTCGCGACGCTCGCCGGTCGGCATCAATACAACCGTTTGGCGTCTTTTTCTTAATCGAGGACTGCGAGCGTGGCCCTCCCTGACGGTCGGGCTTCCGACACAGCCGGTCAAGGCTCCGGCTATTCTTCCGGATCCATCTTGATTTTCATTGAGCGGAGGATTTTTAAATCTTCTTCGGTGAGATCGAGCGAGCCGTCGCTATCGCCGCCACCTTCGTCGTTGCCTTGAGCGCGCAAACCAATCTCGAGTTTGAGGGTCAGTTCTATTTCAAAGCCGGCTTCGCGCAGTCGCTCAATCGCGGCGGCGACGCTGGCCGACTGCTGAACCGATTCGTTGATTGCCGTGCCGACTTCTTCCGCTAGCTTTTTGGTGTATTCGTCCATTTCCAACAAAGCGATGCTATGACACCATCAGAGTTGGGTCAAATAAAATCCGAGGAAGAGGATCTTAATTGGCAGCTTATGAACACCGCTTGGTTGAGTGCAGTACTTCGACTAATACCGCGAAGCGGTTAAGTAACAAAGCCCAGGGTTGCCGCGCCTCGCGGCTACCCTGGGATCGGCGACGAAATGGAACCAACCCCAAGGGGGTTGCGCAATCCTTGCGACGCTGACGCAACCCCGTTGGGGTTGCTACTAACAGGTCTTTGTTACCCAGGGTAGACGCTAAGCGCGTCAACCCTGGGCTTTGTTACTTAACCGCTTCGCGGTAGGGGTGCTGGTCGTCAGCTCCGTCGGCGATTGCACACTCCACGAATCAAGCAGCGAATTGCCGCGCTGATATTTCGTGTGCTAGCCTTCGGGCGATTCGTAGGACAGGCCCGCAACCGACCGCACAGTTCGATGGTTACCAAATCCAGGACCAATAAAGAAGCCACAAGTGGACGAGGCGAACACTTCGCCAATTCCTCCGGCATCGAATTGCCCGTTGACTTCAATCCTTCGAATACTGAACCCGTCGATTACGATCACGACCTCGGCGATCCCGGCGAGTTTCCTTACACACGTGGAATCCGGCGAAACATGTATCGCGGGCGTCTCTGGACTATGCGCCAGTACGCGGGCTATGCCAGCGCCGTCGAATCAAACGAGCGTTACAAATACCTGCTGTCTCAAGGAACGACAGGGCTTTCGGTGGCTTTCGATCTGCCCACGCAAATAGGTTTGGACTCTGACGATCCGCTGTCTAGTGGAGAAGTGGGCAAGGTGGGCGTGGCAATTGATTCGCTCGAAGACATGCTGGCTTTGTTCGACGGCATACCCCTCGATGAAGTTTCGACGTCGATGACCATCAATGCCACGGCGGCAATCCTGCTTAGCTTGTACTTGGCCGTAGCACGGAAGCAGGGAGTTGCTTTCGAAAAAGTTAATGGGACTCTCCAGAACGATATTCTCAAAGAGTACATCGCGCGGGGCACATACATTTTCCCGCCTGCGCCGTCGCTGCGTTTGATTACCGACACGTTTGCGTTCTGCGCGCGCGAAGTTCCCAACTGGAACACGATTTCGATCAGCGGCTATCACATTCGTGAAGCGGGCTCGACCGCGGTGCAGGAAGTTGCCTTCACCATCGCCGACGCGATCGCTTATGTCGAAGCAGCGATCAGCGCAGGTCTTAAGGTTGACGATTTCGCTCCGCGCATTTCTTTCTTCTTCAACGCGCACAATAATCTGCTGGAAGAGATCGCCAAGTTTCGTGCCGCCCGCCGCATCTGGGCGCGCATCATGCGCGATCGTTTTCACGCCCGCGATCCACGCTCGCTGAAGCTGCGATTTCATACGCAGACCGCAGGCTCAACCTTAACGGCTCAACAACCTGAAGTGAACGTCGTGCGCACAACGATTCAAGCGCTGGCGGCTGTTTTGGGTGGCACTCAGTCACTGCACACAAACGCGATGGACGAAGCCCTGGCGTTGCCGACCGAAGACGCCGCGCGCGTCGCTCTTCGAACTCAACAGGTTATTGCGCACGAATCAGGAGTCGCCGACACGGTCGATCCTTTAGCCGGCTCGTATGCAATTGAAGAGTTGACGCGAGAGATCGAGCAGCGCGTACTTAACTATCTCGAGAAGATCGACGCCATGGGTGGAACGCTGCGCGCGATCGAGACCGGTTACATTCAGGGCGAAATCCAGAACTCGGCTTATGAATACCAACGCGCGGTCGAGACTAATAAAGCGATCGTCGTCGGTGTGAACCGTTTTCAAAGCGACGATGGTCCAAAAGTGAAAACCCTGCGCGTCGATCCGGCAATCGAGAAAACTCAAGTCGAGCGCTTGCAGGCCCTGCGGGCGCGTCGCGATGCCAGCGCGGTAGAGGCAGCGCTGGTGAGATTGGAACAATCCGCGCGCGGCAGCGAGAATGTTCTGCCGCGAATTCTTGATTGTGTCGAGGCCTATGCCACCGTGGGCGAGATTAGTAATCGTCTGCGCACGGTGTGGGGCGAGTATCGTGAAGCGGTGACGGTCTAAGATCTTCGATCAGATTAGTGGCTAGTTTGACGTCGAGCATCGACCGATTCTGGGAACGCGGGCGCCCTCGCCCGCATTGAGCGAAGCGCGAAGGCATTTCGTTCGAAGTTATTCAACGCCGGGAAAACCTTTGGGTAGCTACTTTGCGGGCGAGGGCCCGCGTTCCCTGTTACGAGTAGCCTGAACACCCTCAGAAACGTCAACTGGTGCACCATCAGATTTTTCTTGCCTCTAAGAATAAAGTCTGCAATGTTAGCGCCGTCTTCCCCGAGTATCTGTAACTTGACCAGTCCGAAAAGCCCCGTTCCAGAGAGGAATTTAGTTCTATGAAGACCCTGTTTTTGCCCGTCTGCAGGGCCTTGTTCCTAAGTCTTGCCGTCATCCTGTGTGGTTGCATCAGCGCCATAAACGCGCAGCACGGTTCCGGCGCCGGCGGCGGCACGCTTGGCGGGCCCACTGCTGGGGCGGTGATGAAGCTGCCGACGAAAAAAGTGGTTCGCACCACGCCGGCTGGTTCAAGACCGAAGCCTGGGACGCGGACACCGGTGGTGGACAACTCGGGACAGCTCGAAGACGCCTTGAGCCTGGCAGACGACGCGCGCGCGAACGGCCGTAACGAAGCCGCGGAGCGAGGCTATCAGTTGGCGTCCAAGTTGGCGCCAAATGATCCGCGGCCTTACCTGGGGCTTGGGCACACCTACTACAATCAGAAAAAATTTGTTGAGGCGGAAAGGTCCTACCAGCGGGCCGCGACTCTGGCTCGTGGCGACAGCGAGCCGTACGCGCGACTAGCCTTTACTTATAGCGAGCTACAGCGTCTCGACGAAGCTCTGGTGGCGGCGCGTCGTTCAATAACCGCGCAGCCGGATAATTATTACGGCTATCTCGCGCTCGGCTACATTCTTTCATTGCGCCACAGTTATCCGGATGCCGAAGCCGCGTATCGCAAAGCAGTCACGCTCACGCCCCAGCCGCTTGTCATTCTGCATTTGGAATTGGTCAGGATCTTGAGCGAGCAGCGCCGGTATACCGACGCTTCCGCGGAAGCAAAGAAGGCCGTTGATATCGACGCGAAGGATTTCTCATCGCGATTCAATTATGCAGTCATGCTGCAAAAGCTTGGGCAGTTGCAGCCGGCGACCCAGCAGTATCTTGAAGCGATAAGATTGAATGACAAGGACGGATCGCCGCATTCAAACGTCGGTCTAATCTATTACATGATGGAAAATTTTTCCGAGGCCCGCGCACATTGGCAAGCCGCGGTCAGTCTGGGCTCGGTCTATCCGCCGGATCAGATCGGTTTGCTGATTCTCGATGGGCGATTGCCCGAAGCGCGTACGCGGTTGGAAGAGTACACGCAAAAGAGCGGCGAGGATGAAGATGGCTGGCTGATGCTGGGCGACGTCTATCGCGCGCTGGGGGAAGATTCGCGCGCGCGGGTCACCGATGCGCGGGCGGCCCAGATTGCTCCTGAGTATGTCGGACTGCGCCGTCCCGATCTTCGCAAGCTGGCCCAGGGTCGCGCGTCGTCGAGCGGCTTCTCGGGGCAGGCTGCTAACTCGGACGTCTTGAAGGTGGACGAACAAGGGCGCACGACCCTGATGCTGGCCGCGGGAAAGGGTCGAGTCGATCTGATCCCGTCGATTGTAGCCGCCGGCGTGGATGTAAATGCCGGAGATAAGGATGGCGATACCGCTCTTTATTATGCCGCGACAAATGGAAAGCTCGACGCCATAGAGGCCTTGCTGAAAGCCGGCGCCAATATCAATGCGGCAAATAAAAAAGGCTCCACGGCATTGATTGGCTCGGCCGCCGAGGGACTGGCTCCGGTGGTCAAGCTTCTGTTGGCGAGAGGTGCGTTCGTCGATCAGGGTGATGTGGACGGCGACAACGCTTTGATTCTGGCCTCAGCGTTGGGGAAGACCGACATTATTGAAGCCCTGCTAGCGGGCCGGGGAAACATTAATGTGCAGAACAAGAATGGCGTGACGCCGCTGATGATCGCCTCGTTTCAGGGACACGTCGCGGCAGTACGTTTGCTGATCGAGCGGCGGGCAAATGTTAACGCCCGCGCGGGCAATGGCGCGACAGCCCTGGTTATGGCTACGACTAAAAATCGCACGGAGGTAATCGATATTTTGAAAAGGGCCGGAGCGGTTGAGTAGGGATTCGTTTGCCGCTCCTGGAGCGGCGAGAGCTGTTTGAAAGTGGGGCTGTGTCTTGCTTTGTGACTGATCCTTCTTGAGGTACCGCGATCCACGAAACACACGAAGCGGAAATGGTTTTCGTCTGATTTCGTGGATCGTTCTTCCCTGCGGGACAAACCAGTAGAAAGCTGCTTGAGCGACCGTGTGAATTATGTGGGTTCTTCTCTTTCCATTCGGCATCCTGATCCTGGTAATCGGTTCGATCGTCGCGATCGTTATTTACTCCTGGCAAAAAGAGAGGGATCGTACCCTGGCCTTGCAAAAGACGGCCGGCCAACTTGGTTGGAATTTTATGGCCAGCGCGCCGATGAATATGATTCCCTTTCTCGATCGCTTTGCTCTGTTCAGTCAGGGCCACGGCAAACAGATCAAGAACTTCATGTACGGCGAGGCCACCGGCATCAAGGCGGCGGCATTTGATTACGTCTATGTCACCGGCTCCGGCAGGAACCGACAGACGCACTCGCAGACTGTCGTATATATCGAGCCAACGTATTTGCAACTGCCGTACTTCTCACTACGCCCGGAAAATTTTCTGCTTAAGATTTTCTCCGCTCTTGGATATCAGGATATAGACTTTGGCCAACGGCCGGTGTTTTCAAAGCAATACATTTTGCGGGGTCAGGACGAGCCGGGGATTCGTCGTGTGTTCACCGATCAGCTGCTCGCGTTTTACGAGACGTATGGTGGCACGAGCACCGACGGGGGAGGGAACCAACTGTTCCTGTATCGCGGCGGCTATAGATTTCAGCCGCAGGAGATTCAGGGCTACGTCGGGTTGGCGCTGAACCTGGCGGGTCTGTTCCCGCGATATTATTAGGGATTGGCGCGCCCGCGAACCGCCGACAGAATGTCGGCGATCCTGCTAGCGTCTTCCGCCGCGCAGCAGAAATCCCAGAAACACACCCGCTACTGCTGAAATCAAAATAGCCTGGCCCGGGTTCTTGCGGGCATAGTCTTTGGCTTCGTCGGCAATTTCGTTAAAGTCCTTGCCCTGCAAATTCTTAATCTTGTCGCCGACGACATTGACCTTTTCGTTCACAAAATCGCCCGCTCGCGAAGCGGCGTCGGCGATCTTTTTCCCGTATTCCTGCGCAGTTTCTGAAAATTCTGACATGTGCAAATCTCTCCCATAGCTACCCTTGATAATTGCCGTATCCGGCGTCTGTTGGTGATTTCCAGTTGCTTCCGACATTTCTTTGACTCCCCCAAGGTTAAAGCAATCGACCAAACTCTCTATACGCGGAAAGGCGGAGCGCGGTTGCGAAAATGATCGCACTGCCGGGAGCGCAGGCATCCTTGCCTGCGGTTCGCCGGCATCCCTGCCGGCTCTTTGAATGCAGACAGGATGCCCGCGAACCGCCGGCAAGGATGTCGGCGCTCCTATGCGCTTGACTTTTTCCTGCGGGTAGATGTAAGTAAGTACTTACTTCGCCCGGACCGGAAGCGAATTAAGTATCCAGCTCTTGAGCAAAACCCCAACTACACATAACGGCCACAACGGAAACGGCGCGCGCATGGCCGGCGATGAACGCCGCCTGCAAATTCTGCGCGTGGCGATGCGGCTGTTTTCGCAGCGGGGCTTTCGCGGCACGATCACCAAAGAGATTGCCAAAGCTGCCGGAGTTTCAGAGGCAATGGTCTTTCGCCATTTCGCCACCAAAGAAGAGCTCTATAGCGCGATCCTGGATCAGAAAGCCTGCTTGCACGATGACATGGATCCCCTGCAAAACGTCGCGCAGGCTATCGAGCGGAAAGACGACCGCGCCGTGTTTGAAGGAATAGCGCTCGGTGCTCTTACTCAACACGATTGCGATCCCGAGTTCCAACGTCTGCTGCTTCATTCGGCTCTGGAACAGCACGAACTCGCGCAGATGTTCTGGGAGAAATTCGTGCGGCGTGTATATCGCGCGCTCGGGGATTACATTCGCGTACGGCAACGCGACGGGGCAATCGTTGAAGTCGAGCCGGCCGTAGTGGTGCGCGCCTTCATTGGCATGGTCATGCATCACTCGTTGAACAACAATTTATGGGATCAGAAGCGCAAGCTGCTAAAGATTTCGAATGAGGTCGCGGCGCGCGAGTTCGCCGGCATCCTTTTGAACGGTGTGGCCGCTAACGACGAAGGCACATCCAAGTCTCCAGTTCGCACGATTAAATCAGCAGCCTCAAAAGCCCGAACAAAGGTCCAGAGCAATGGCGCTCGCCGAACCACAGTCACGGAGAAATCCAACAGAAAGAGACCGCGTAAATGACTCTTCCAAGTCCGCTCAAACTTACCCTTGGCATTTTATCAATCGTCGCCCTGGGGACCCTTTTGACTGCCTGCAATCGATCTTCTAAGGGGCAGAGTAACGCCAGTGCCTCGGCCAGCCCGACGCCTGCAGCCATTTCAGTAAGCACTTCGTCCGCGGTTTTGCGACAACTGCCCCGGTACTTCGAAGCCAACGGCAGTCTCGCTCCAAACCAACAGGCAGACGTAGCTGCAGAGACATCGGGCAAAGTCGCCGCCGTCGGCGTTGACCTCGGCAGCACAGTGCGAAAGGGGCAGATGCTGATCAAGATCGATGACGCCGACTTTCGTATCCGGATCCAACAGGCGCAGGCGCAACTGGATCAAGCAAAGGCTACTCTGCGTCAGAACGAAGCGAAGATTGGTTTGCGCCCCGGGCAAAAGTTCAATCCCGAGAACGTGCCCGAGGTTGCGGCCGCACGCTCGGCGCTCGAGCTGGCCGATAAGAATTTGCGTCGTTACGAAAAACTGGTCGAGACGGGCGACGTCTCTCGGTCGGCTTATGACCAGCAGAAATCTCAACGCGATCAATTGGCTGAACAGCATCAAGCGCTGATACATCAGGCCCAACAGAACTATGCCGCGGTAGCGAACGGCCAGGGCGCGGTTGATGCCGCGGCCAGCCAGCTCTCGCTGGCCAAACGCAATCTTGGTTACACGGTCGTGGTCTCGCCGATGCCGGGCTATATTTCTGATCGTCCTGCCGATCTTGGCGAGTATGTTTCGCCGCAACAAAAAGTAGCCACCGTCGTCAACTTAAATCCTTTGCGGGTCCGCATAGATGTTCCCGAGCAGGCCATCCCCCAAATACATACCGGCGAAAGCGTCTCAGTGAGCGTGGCGGGATATCCCGATCGCAACTTTGCCGGCCGCGTGGCGCGCGTCTCGCCCAACGTCACCGCGAGTTCGCGGACCTTGACGGTGGAAGCGGACGTCGAAAATTCCAAGGCCGAGCTAAAGCCCGGTCAGTTCGCAACCGTGCGCATTCTCTTGCCGCAGTCCGAGCCGGCCGTGTTGGTGCCGTTGCGCGCGCTGCGCACGGTCTCCGGCTCGACCTATGTCTACGTGATTAAGAACGGTCACGCCGAGCAGAGACTGGTGCAGACAGGTCAGACTGAGGGCGACCTGGTTGAGTTGAAGAGCGGCGTGGCTGCCGACGAGTTGGTGGCCACCAGCAACGTCGATCAATTGAGTGATGGAGTAACAGTCGTACAGTAAAGAAAAAGAAGCCGGCAAGGATGCCGGCGTTCCGCACGCGGGATGCGTGCGCTCCCCCGGGGCTTAGTCATGCAAAAACTTGCTGAAATTTGTGTTCGTCGTCCGGTGTTCGCGACCATGCTCATTCTGAGCATTACGGTGGTGGGCCTGTTTTCCTTTAGATCGCTGGGCGTCGATTTGTTTCCAAAGATCGATCTGCCGACGATCACGATTACTGTAGTCAATCCCGGCGCGTCGCCCCAGGAGATCGAAACCGAGATCACCGACAAGGTCGAGGGCGCGGTCAATACCATCAGCGGCATTGACGAGCTGCGCTCGACTTCCGTCGAAGGCGTATCGCAGGTCTTCGTGAATTTCGTGCTCGAGAAGAACGCAGACGTGGCGGCTTCGGAAGTGCGCAACAAGGTTGACCTGATCGTCAACCAATTACCGGAAACCGCGGAAGTCCCGATCGTGCAGAAGCTCGACACGGACGCTACACCCGTTTTGCGGATCGCCGTCTCAGCTCCGCGCAGTTTGCGCGAGGTCACAGACATTGCCGACAAGGGCATTAAGCGACTGATCGAATCAATAGACGGCGTCGGCAACGTGGAAATAGTCGGCGGACGTTTGCGTGAAGTGGAAGTCTGGGTCGATCCAGACAAGATGCGCGCGTTCAATGTTACGGCGGCCGATGTCGCTAATGCGGTCAAGCTGCAAAACATGGAATTGCCCGGCGGCCGAATCGAATCCGGCCAGCGCGAGTTTACCGTGCGCACTATGGGGCGAGTTCCCGATCCGGCCCAGTTCAATAACATCGTGGTGGGGAACCGCGGAACCTATGCGGTCAAGTTAAGCGACATCGGTTATGTCGAAGACGGGGCGGAAGAGCAACGCACGGAAGCGCGCTTGAATGGGCAGCCGGCCGTCACCCTGGTGATCTCAAAGCAGTCCGGACAAAACACTGTCGCAGTCGCCGACGCGGTCAAAGAGCGTTTGGCTGAGCTGACTCCGAACCTGCCGCGCGACGTGAAAACACAGATCGTCGGCGACCAGACGATCTTCATCAAAGCCGCGCTCCATTCCATCAACCTTCACCTGGTTGAAGGCAGTATCCTGGCGGCCATCGTCGTTTTCGTTTTTCTCTGGAACTTTCGCGCTACTTTAATCGCTTCTATCGCCATTCCAACTTCGATCGTGGCGACCTTCGGACTGATGGCGGCGATGGGCTTTACCCTGAACCAGATCACCATGCTGGCCCTGACGTTGATGGTCGGAATTGTGATCGACGATGCCGTAGTGGTGCTGGAAAATATTTTCCGTTACATCGAAGAGAAGGGCATGCCGCCGTTTCAGGCCGCCATCGAAGGCACGCGCGAAATCGGCATGGCCGTCACCGCTACGACCCTGTCTCTGCTCGCGGTCTTTCTGCCGGTCGGATTTATGGCCGGCATCGTAGGCCGCTTCATGTCGTCGTTTGGCTTTACTTCTTCGTTCGCCATTGCTGTTTCGCTGCTGGTGTCCTTCACGCTGACACCCATGTTGGCGGCGCGCATGATCAAGCGTAAGCATCCAGCGACCACCAAGGCGCCGAGCCCGGAAGTTTCGGCTTCGCCTGAAGGTGAAAAGCGTAGTTCGCTCGCTGAGTTCAAAGACAAATACGTCCAGGCACAATCAAAAGAGTCGCGCTTCTATCGTCCCATCGATCGCACTTACACCTGGATGCTGACGTGGTCGATGAAATATCGATGGGCCATCGTGGCGTTGTGCGTGCTGGTGATTCTTAGCACCGTGCCGCTGTTCATGCTGGTGGGCAAGAACTTTCTTCCGGTTGACGATCAGGCTCAGTTCGAAGTTAACCTGCGCACGCCTGAAGGCTCAACGCTTTCTTCAACTTCGGCCCTGGCTGAAAGGGTCGCCGCCGACATCCGCAAACTTCCCGGCATCACCGATACCTTGGTAACGATTGGCAGCGGCCAGCAACAAATCGTCAACCTGGCAAATATTTATATCAAGATGAGTCCGGTCGAGGAGCGCACTGTCTCGCAACAGGACCTAACGATTCGCGTGCGTAACGAGATTCTGGGCAAGTACCTGCAAGAGTTTCCCGATCAGTTGCGCACCAGCGTCAACCCCGTGGCCGCAATTTCCGGTGGCGGACAGCGCAACGCCGACATTAGTTTTGTGGTGAGCGGGCCGGACTTGGACAAGCTGACCAAGTATGCCGACGACCTGCTGAAAAAGATGAAGACCATCCCGGATGTGGTCGACGTAGATTCGACTCTGATCACCGGCAAGCCGGAGTTGCGGGTCGTCATCGATCGGGCTCGCGCTGCCGACCTCGGAGTGCGCGTGGCTGATGTGGCCCAGTCACTAAATACTCTGGTGGCCGGTCAGAAGGTTTCGACGTTTAATGCCGGTACCGATCAATACAACGTGCGCGTGCGCGCGATGGGAGAGTTTCGCGCCAGCGCCGAGGGATTGAAGCGAATGCTCGTGACCTCGCAAAAACTTGGCTGGGTGAGCCTGGACAATCTGGTGCGTATCGAAGAAGGCACGGGGCCCTCTTCGATCGACAGGTATAACCGCCAGCGCCAGGTCATGCTGGTGGCCAACACCAAGCCGGGCGGCTCGCAAACAGATGTGATCGCAAAGATGACCGCATTCGCTAAAGCGGAAAACATGGACAGCTCTTATCGCACGTTTCTGGCGGGAAGAACGCGTGAACTGAGCCGGACGGGTCAGTACTTCCTGCTGGCGATAATTCTATCGTTCGTCTTCATGTATATGGTCCTGGCGGCGCAGTTCGAATCGTTCATTCACCCGATTACGATCTTGTTGACTCTGCCGCTGGCAATTCCATTCGGCATCCTTTC
The DNA here is from genome assembly GCA_033857635.1 of Blastocatellia bacterium. GTDB lineage: Bacteria > Acidobacteriota > Blastocatellia > Pyrinomonadales > Pyrinomonadaceae > UBA11740. The sequence goes on along the minus strand of JAWVDF010000022.1, from coordinate 71,212 downwards.
GTTGCTGGTGACCGGCCAGACGGTGAACATTTTTTCGGGCCTGGGTTTGTTGCTCCTGTTCGGCGTGGTGAAGAAGAACGCCATTCTGCAAATCGATCATACCAACGGATTGCGGCGGCAGGGCATGGAGCGTCATGACGCGATCATCCAGGCGAATCGCGATCGCTTACGTCCGATCTTAATGACGACGATTGCCCTGGTTGCCGGCATGACGCCGCTGGTGCTTTCCAGTGGTCCCGGCGCGGGCACAAATAGATCGATTGGTGTCCTGGTCGTGGGCGGACAGTCTTTGTGTCTGCTGCTGACCTTGCTCGCCGTGCCGGTGTTCTATTCGCTATTTGATGATCTGGCGCGCAGCCATGTCTGGTCGCGCATCGGATCGGGCGTCGGCGGAATCTTCGGACGCGCACGGCGTCGGGCGGCTACGGCGACCTCTTTGTTAGGTTCTATGTTTAAGATTTTCCTGCTTGCTGCTATTGCCCTGGTTCTAATTCCACATCATGTTTCGGCCCAGGAAGCTCAACCCTCCCCGACTCCACTAGTCTCGGCCCAACAGGCGCTGAAGGTTCCGACGGTGGCCATAGATTATCGTTCCGACGCCAGTCAACCTCTCCCTTCGCTGGTCCGAGTCGGCGTGGAAACAAACGAGCAGCAACCGTTGAGCCTGCGTGAAGCGATTGCTCTGGCGCTGGTCAACAACAAGGACATCGAAGTTGCGCGCGACTACGTTAAGATCGCCGAATACGATCTGTTGACGGTCCGCGGCGCATACGACCCGAGGTTCACCGCCCAGACCTATTTTGAAAAACTGAAAAACCCGGCTACAAGTTTTCTCAGCGGGGCCGCGACAGTCGATAGTTCGGACTTCACCGGCACGGCCCGGGTGGAAGGGCTGGCGCCAAAATACGGCGGAGCCTATCACGTTGATTTCTCTTCCGTTCGGCAAACCAGCAACAGCACGTTTGCGACGCTCAATCCGCAATATCCGACCGCTCTGACATTCAGTTATATCCAGCCGCTTCTGCGCGGGTTGCGCTTTGACTTGCCGCGACGTCAGATCGAAGTAGCTAAAAAGAACCTGTCGTTGACGGACGCGCAATTTCGGCAGCGAGCGATTGAAGTGATCACCGGCGTGCAAAGGTCTTATTGGGACCTGGTGTTTGCCCTGCGCAATTTACAAATTCAGCGGGATTCATTGACTGACTCGCGCACGCAACTCGAGCACAACCGGCGCATGGTGACCGAAGGTTCGCTGGCGCCCATCGATGTTGTCGCTGCCGAGACGCAGGTCGCCAATTTCGAACAGGCAGAGTTCAGCGCCCTCGAAGACGTCAACCGCGCCGAGAACAATCTGAAGAACCTGATCGCTGAGAATCAAAAAGCGAAGCTATGGAACCTGGCGATCATTCCCACCGATCAGGCTGATCTGACTCTGCCCCAGGTGACCCTGCCTGACGCAATGGCTGCCGCGATGCAAAATCGACAGGAGTTAAGGCAATCAGATCTGGCCCGAGAGATAAATCTTCTCGATCAGAAACTCTATCGCGATCAGACGAAGCCTGAAATCAATCTGGTTGGGAGTTACGGAATTGTAGGCAATGCGGGCACCCTGTCATCTACGATCAATCCCTTGAGTGCCAGCAACGATCAGTTGCGCGCCCGTATTAACCAATTGTCAGTGCTCTCGGGTTTGCAACCGCTGGCGCCCCCGCCTGCGTCGACGATTCCGGACAATCTAATCGGCGGCTACGGACAATCGCTATCCAATCTCGGCTCGAACCAGTTCAATAATTTTCGGGTTGGGGTTGCTATTAGCTTGCCGCTTCACAACCGCACCGCCGAAGGCCAGCTAGGCCATTCGTTGGTAGAAGGAAAACGCATCGCGACGCAACGCGAGCAGCTCGAGCAACTGATTCAGGTCGAGATCCGCAATGCGCTGCAGTCACTCAAGACTGCCGGCGCGCGTCTGCGATCGGCCGCGATCGCGCGCTCGACTGCCGAGCAGCAATACGAAAGCGAGAAGCGGAAGTTGGATGTCGGTCAGTCAACCGTGTTCCTGGTGCTCGAACGCCAGACGGCGCTCGCGACTGCGCGTGGCAACGAACTGCGCGCGCAGACTGATCTGAATAAGTCGATTGCCGAATTACAGCGGGCTACAGGAAATTCGCTGAGCGCGAATAATGTGACGGTGAGCGTTCGCTGATCTGGAGCGCACGCATCCTTGCGTGCGTTTCGCGAGCATCCTGCTCGCGCCTTTGATTCGAAATGAAACGCAGCCAGGGATGCCTGCGGTCCGCACGCAAGGATGCGTGCGCTCCCTACCGCAGGCGGTTCTGACCAATCTCCAAGCGCAGGCCGTCATGGGCTGCCACGGTCTTTCCCGGCCACAACTCTTCAGCTTTGCTTTCCAAATCGACGCCGTCCCACTCCGGGTAAAGGTGCGTTAACACCAAACATTCTGGTTCAGCGAGGCGCGCAAGACGCATTGCTTCTTCCAGCTCGAGATGTTTTGGTGTGGGCTTGTTACGCCAGAAGGAGCATTCCATTAACAGCAGGTCGGCGCCGCCGGCGAACGCGGCCAACCCTTCCGAATACCCGGTATCTGAAGTGTAGACGAAAGACGTGCCGTCATTATCGGTAAGTCGAAGCGCCAGGCTCTCTCGGGTATGCGGCGTAGAAAAACTTTGAGCGTGCAGTCCCGGGATCAATTCAAATTCAGCGGGCGAAAAAACTTCATGCAGTTCGACCGGAAACGGTTGGGCGAGCAACTTATAGTTATTCGATTCGTCGATCGCGTTCAAAAGATTTTGAACTCCCCGGCACCCGACAATCCTCAGAGGCTTTTTCCTGGCCTGGGTCTGAGGCGCCCACTTTAACCCAAAGAGAAACGAGGCCAAGCCGCCGCAGTGATCCAGATGAAGATGGCTAATCCAGATAGCATCCAGGTTGGGCCAGTCGACCCTTTCCTGCGCCATGCGATGCGCGGAATCGGCGCCGCAATCGAGTAGAACTAAACCACTTTCCGATTCCAGCCAGAAAGCTGCAGCAGCCCTTTGCGGATGCGGCACTGAAGTGCCCGAACCAAGAACGACGAGTTTCATAAGACTGTGTCCCTTGACTGAAAGCTAGCAGCTGGATCCGAGCGGGGGCAAGCCCCCTTCCTGACCTGAGAGGATGGGTGACTAGCTTGTGGTTAGGAAGGGGGCTTGCCCCCGCCTGCTTCTGTCGCGTATTCTGGCGCGCTCCAATCTTAACCCTTCAGAATGACAATCGAGAGGTTTGTAGATGTCTATCAAATCAGACAAATGGATCCGGCGCATGGCGGAACAACACGGCATGATCGAGCCGTTCGAACCTCATCAGGTCAAGGAGGTTGATGGCCGGCGGGTCGTCTCGTACGGCACATCGAGCTACGGCTACGACGTGCGTTGCGCGGATGAATTCAAACTGTTCACCAACGTGTACAGCGCGATCGTCGATCCGAAAAAGTTTGATTCGAAAAGTTTTGTCGACATCAAAGGCGAGCACGTGATCATTCCACCGAACAGCTTCGCGCTGGCGCGCACGGTGGAATACTTTCGCATACCGCGCAATGTCATGACGATCTGCCTGGGCAAGAGTACTTACGCGAGATGCGGAATCATCGTCAACGTCACCCCCTTCGAACCCGAGTGGGAAGGATTTGTGACGCTGGAATTCTCGAACACAACTCCGATGCCCGCCAAGATTTACGCCAACGAAGGAGTGGCCCAGGTGCTGTTCTTCGAAGCGGATGAGGTCTGTGAAGTCTCCTATAAGGACCGCGGTGGCAAGTACCAGGGTCAACATGGCGTGACTCCTCCGAAGCTCTAATCGAGTTTCGATCGGCGAGAAAAAATGGAAACCCTAAGCTTCAAACAGCTCGACCCTGACGCCATTCTGCCGGAGCGCGCCAGTCCGTTTTCGGCGGGGCTTGATCTCTACTCGATTGAAGCCGTTGATTTGAAACCAGGAGAGCGGCGATTGATTCGCACCGGCTTGGCCGTGGCTATACCGGAAGGGTTTTATGGACGGGTGGCGCCGCGGTCAGGGCTGGCTGTAAAAAAAGGGGTCGACGTTCTGGCCGGCGTGATCGATTCGGACTATCGCGGGGAAGTTGGCTGCCTCTTGTATAACGCCGGCGAAGAGACAATCACTCTTCCAGCACAGACTAAAATCTGCCAGTTAATTATCGAGAAGATAGTTACGCCAAACGCAGTGTGGGTTGATAGTTTATCCGAGACTGTCAGAGGAAGCGGCGGGTTTGGGTCTTCCGGATAGAATTCAATTTATGGCAGTCAGTACCACCCGCGTGAGCCCGTGGGTCAGAAACGCACTTGGGCAGTTCTGTGCTTGGATCCATCCGCTCACGCGGGTGGTACTGACCTCAACGGTCGGGCACAAGCTAAAGCTTGAACTCTGAACCTGGCCGCCGCCGCTTTTCTTTGCTGTTTGTAAAACTCCTCGATGTAGTGCTTCATGCCACGCTGCGTCCAACTCAGGCCGTATTTCTCGGCTTCCTTTTTCGCCTCGGCCGCAGTCCAACCATCGCGCGTAATGCGATAGCACGCGATGATTGTGCCGGTGCGATCCGCGCCCCGCCGACAGTGTACAAACACTGGTTGATTTTCCGCGGCATTAATGATGTCGAGCACTTGCTGCACATCTTTGTCTTTCGGTTTCGAAAACTCAGGCAAAGCGACGTTGTAATAGCGGAGGCCAAGCGCTTGCGCCTCTTTTGCTTCCGCCTGCGTGTCTTCGTCTGCGCCGCGCAAGTTCACGATCGTTTTAACGCCGATCTTTTTCAGCGTTCGCAGGCCGCCTGTCTTTGGTTGCGCGCCCCGATAGAGCTGAGCATTGACCATGTGAAAGTTTGGCAGCTCAGGGTAACGAACTTCAGTTTGGCCGAGAGCATTAACGGCAACTGTAACCAGGAGGACGCTGGTCATCAGAGCCATCGCGGGCTTCATGCTCCAGGCTGCGGTCATGATTACCTCGTTACTTCTTGCTTATCACAAGTCGCTGAATCGTCGGCGGCAGATCGCGGCATTCGCTATTAGCAAAGCCCGCATTGCGAAACATCGTCTCGAGTTCAGTGAAGGTGTAAGCATCTCCCGCGGGCGTTCCCGCGAGCATCATCATGCTGAAGGCTGCCGCTTGCGGCGGTGTCACGCGATCGGGATTCGGGATGAACTCGAGAGTCACCGCCCGTCCGCCATCGGCCAAAGCGCTGTGAACTTTACGCAGAAGCATCTCGCAGGTCTGGGGATCGAAGTGATGCAGGAAGTTCGTCAGCAGCACCAGGTCATAGCCCGTTCCATAGTCAACATCAAAAGCACTGCCGGGCCGAACGTGATAACGATCAGACACGCCCGCGGCCCCGGCGTTTTCTTTGGCGACTTCCAAGACGTTAGACCAGTCAACGGCAGTGACGTCCGCCAGCGGATTTCGTTTCGCGAACGCCAGACCAAAGAGGCCGTGGCCAGCGGCAATGTCGAGAATTCTTAACGGCCCGTTGGCGTTCGGATCCACCATGCCGGCAATTAGTTGGGACGGCAACGCCATCATCGGAGCCATAGCGCGCGCGAACTTAACCCACACCGGATGTTCTGGGGCGATCGTGGCTTCCTCGGAAATGGACCCGCCCTTCTTGACCACTGCGGTAAGGTCTTTGAAATTGTCGGTCAGCATCGGCGACAGCAGAAATTCAATCACCGTTCCCATGTAGGCCGGCGAGTTCTGATCCAAAAACATCGCTGAATCAGCCGTTAAGCCGTAGCTGTCGTCGTGCTTTGTCAGAAAGCCTATGATCACCAGATAGTCGCAGAGAATTCTGGCGCCTCGCTCGGAAGCGCCACAGGCGGCCGCGAGCTTTTGCGCCGATGTATTGCCGGCCGCGATTGCCGTGAACAGGTCAAGTTCGATTGCGGCTTTGATGGCCTCGGTCCGCTGGTGCGCATTGATCGTGTCGAATAAAAGAGCAGGTGTTGGTTGAGTTGTCGTTTGCGTTTCAGGAGTCATGTTTCGGTGCCTTTCAGAAAGATTGATCGTGCTGTCGTGGACGATGTTTTAGTTGATGCGGAAAAAAGCCTACCGAAGAGGAAAAGAAAAGTCTAACCGGGGCGTCGCTGTCAGCGAACTAATTGATATTCAAGGTCACCGGTTGCGTGAACCCTTCAATCTTCAGGACCAAACCTCGGGGTGAAGATACCGGAGCCTTGTCAGCAGCCAGAAAAATTACCAGACCTTCTCGTCGGCCTTCGCTTTTCGTCAGCGGCGCCTTCAAATCCAGCTCGTAAGCGCGAAACTCCTGCTCGAACGTTTTGCGGGAGGAGGGGCTGTAAAGGAATACGTCGTTCGCTTTAAGAATCCGGGCGATAGCCTGCTTTGCCGAGATTGTTTTCCATTTTGTGCCCGCTCCGTCGGTAAGGCGAAAGCGCACCTTTCTTAATTCGATGGCCTCGCCGCTGTTGTGTTTGATCTCGACGCGCACTGGCAGCAGTCCCGCCAGTTGCAGATTTGCTTCAAACAACTCCTGGCTCTGTTCGTCGTTGAGCATCGCAGCTGCTCGGAAGGATATCGAGCCGAGGTTGGCGGAAGCGACGGTTGGCGGCATCGGAGGCAGCTGTGAGACGGGCTTCACCTTAAACAGCGACGTGCCGCACGAACTGGTGAACAGCACAGTTAGAACGAGTGCGGACCCCGCAATCCAAACACATAATCGAGGACGAGCAGCTTTACTCAGCATCATCGGGCGCATCTTGCACGTCCGGCGCGTGCCTGTCAATCAGCTCGAATGTGCCTGTTGCGTGGCGCCGCAAAAAAAGAAGCGGCGAAGTCGATGCTTCGCCGCTTTTTTCCTAAAGACGTCGGTAGGTCAAGTGCGACCCTGTTACATCAGCGCTTTTTGATAATTGACTTGCGCCGAACTCTGATGGGCGCGCGGGCGCCAAGCAGGTCCTTATGACGATGGTTGATGATGTAACAAAGTCCCTGGTGAGTCAGTCCCAGAAGTCTCGCCGCTCGCGTAACACTCCCCCCGGCCGTCTCGAGCGCGCTGCGGATTAATTCGCTCTCACGCTTATGCACCTCTAGTTCAAATGATCCGGCGGTTAAGTTCTCATTGCTCCTGACACCCGAATTCGCCGTGGCCAGGCGGGCGCAGTTGCGGAGACGCCCGAGAAGTTCCGGGCTCAATTGATCTCCCAGTTTCATATCGGCTTCGCGGTACATGTTGCCGATCTCTAGCGGCGCGAGGGAGTTCTTGACCTCTTCCAAGATGGTCAGAAATATCTTTCCCGAGAGTTGAGCATGGCCGGCAGTTTCGGCGACATGCGCAGCTCGCTTCAAAATACCCAGCGCTGACTGGTAGCGGCCCATGCGAGCCAGAGCGACACCCTGAGCTTCCAGGGCTTCAGCCAACAGCGATTGTTCGCCGCCTCCTTCAAACGTCGATGCCGCAGAGAAGGCGATCTTCTCGGCTTCAACGTTGCGCCCCTGGGCCAGAAAAACCCGTGCGCGTGTTTCATTAACCTGAGCGGCAGTGCCCACATCGCCGATTTCAGTGAAGACCGCGCGGGCGCGATTCAGATGTTCAATGGCTTCATCGTAACGACCCAGCTCGAGGAAGACTACGCCGGTGTTATTTTCAACGCGGGCCAGATAGCGCTTATTATTTGCCTGTTCGAGATGAATGCTCGCGGCCGCATTCTCGATTAATGCGCGATCGAGATTCTCCGACCCGCCCATGTTTCTGTAAGTGAGGGCTCGTTGCATATGGTAACGACCTATCACACCGGGGTCTTTCACAAAGTCCAGCAAGCTAGCCGCCTGATCGAGAATGGCCAGGGCTTCACAAAATCTACCGGAATTGATTTCGACCATTGTCGAATTCACCAGAATACGAAATCGGAAGACGGGTAGTGTGGTTTGGCGGAAAGCCTCTTGAAACCACACGCGAGCTTCGTCCATGGCGCCCTCGCGCCAGTAACAAACGGCCAGATCGTTTTGGACTTCGGCAATCTTGTCCGGTTCGCGCAAGGCCTCGAACGCGCGGATGCTCTCGCTAATCAGGTCCTTGGCAAAGGCCTGAGCCCCAGGGATCTGCGCCGAGCTACCCACCCACCCCACTATTGATCCAACCGTGCCGAGTACATCGGCACGTTCCATGTCGCTCAAGCCATCCAGCGGGGGACGCTTGTCTAATCCGCACCAAAACTCGCCAAGGGCCTCGCTGGCTGCCTCGTACTCTCCATCGATCTGCAGTTGCCGCGCAAGCTTGCACTTTATTGTGGCCGCCGAGCCTTGCAGCGCCTCAGCGCCTGCGGATTTGGTTACGATTTTGGTTTCCATTTTGAATCCTCTTCGATCGTTGAATTAATCCTAGCAATTATAATTGCTAGCAGTGCTATTATGCCGCCGCTTCAATTCACTACGGCGACCGCTGCGCATTTAGAAGCAGCGCTCTCGCATAAAGGAAAAGTCACACATGACAAAAACAGCGCGATTTCTTGGCACCTGTCTGCTAATCGGATCGATGACCACGGTTGTCTGGGCAGATGGCGGTGAGACACACGGAGGTGGCTTGGCGTCTCCGTCGCCGACCCCCGTCGAAACCACGACCGATTCTACGAGCCCCCTAACTTTGGAGCAGGACGCTTCGGCTACTTCGGCCGAGGTGGTGAATGTACTGGTCACTTGGCTCGTCCAGTCGATTCTATAGTCCAGGGTCACTTTCACAGCTAGCAAGAAAATCTGATTTTTTCGCGATGGGCGCGGAATAGAATAAGTGTGCCTGGTCATCCTGTGAATTGGACGAGCTTGACTCTCACAGGCCCGCATCCTACATCGAGTCGAGTATCCAAAGCAACAGAGACGCTTAACAGCTAACCCTGAGGCGTTGCTAAACGCCCCACATCACACCCGTGCGATTCTCCACTAATTGAGGCCGCGCGTAACAACCCTAACAGACTTCAATCGATAGCGATCAGAAGCGAAGCCGAGTTTGCAAAAGCTTCTAAGGCGTCATCGCGGTAATTCCATCCGCAGGGACATCCATCCGAGCGCTTAGATGATGCAACTGCTCTGCGTCGATCATGTTCAACCCCTTTTCGCGAACAGTCTTAAAGCCCGGCAGGATTTCGTCTGCCGGAGCCTGCATGACGCCCTTGCTCCTCTTATAACCGGTGAAATCGAGATAGAGATGCTTGCGCATGAAGCGATCGGGAATGCCGGCGAATCGATAGAGAGGGTACTTGATGCCATTGCCAAAGAGCTTGCGGCCCAGCAGGTAATAATACAGCGGCACGCCGAGAGAGAATTTCATGGAAGCGTTCGTCTTCCCATGCCAAAACTGTAGATTGTATTTCCAGCACGTATAGAAGAATTCCCACTGGAGGTCGGTCATCTCAATGAGCTTGGCACTATCCTTCTGTTGCATTCGCGTATTCTCCAGCGGAACAAAGAAGGTTGGAACGAAAGTGCCCTTGGCGTCGCGCAGATCGTAGAGCAGATTAAGCGACTCTCTCGTGTCTTCGTCGGTCTCTCCCGGCAGCCCGATGATGAAGGTGCAGAAGGGGAACCAGTTGTGCCGGTTCAGAATTTCCATGCCTTTAAGAACTACGTCGCGCCACTGATTCGCCTTGTAAGGATAGGCCTTGCCTTTCATGAAAACGTCGAACAGACGGGAGCTGCCGGTCTCGAGGCCAATGATCGGATCGGTCATACGCTGATCCGGATCCGTTGACTCCTTATGCTGCACGTGTGAGTAGGGGACAATCAGAGGGGTCAGTCGCTCAACAATGGTAGGATCTTTGACCACCGGCGCCATCGTGATGTGGGACATCTGCAGCGTTTCAATTCCGGGAACGCTCTTCACGCTCGTTAGCATATTTTCAAGAGCTGGAATATTTGTTTCGAAGTTCGCTGCCTGCTCATAGAGGAACATGTCTTCAGTAGCGAGCATGATCTCGGTCGCACCTTCGCGTGCATTGACGCGCACGCTCTCCATGATTTGTTCCAGCGGGAATGATCTCCCAACCTTGGTCGCTGGTCCGCAGAATTGACAACCGCGACCGCACCCGCGGGTGATCTCGACCACGCCGAAGGTTGATCGGTGCCGGACCACGGGGATTTCTTCAACCGTGGGCTGCATGCTCTTTGGCACTTTGATGATGCGCTCGAGTGACGGATCACCAGCCATCATTCTTTTAAAGAGATCGCTAAAGACTCGTTCGATCTCGCCATCAACCAAGTAATCAATCTTGAATTCATCGAGACGGTTTGCGCGTTCCAGTTGCCAAGCACCGGGGCCGCCAACCACGATCTTGGGTTGGTATTTCTTGATGGCCGGGTGCGTTACGATTTTGAGAAACTCAGCGGCATTGATCGGCATGAGGTTCTTGCCGGCCAGCTTCGAGTAAACATCAGTCGCGTAGGAAATTCCCAGGGGGTTGTGCGCATGGATGGCTACGACTCTTGTTTCGGGCCCGACAAATTTCTCGAGGTTCTCAAGATAGCAGACCATCACCTCCTCTTCCGGGTAATCCCGAAGGAGCAGAGTCTCGACCATTCTTAATCCGTTAGGAACGTATTTGGCGCGACCGTCCGGCCATGACTCGTTGATCAGCATGTCGGGATTCATCCATTTATGGCCGTACTTCGCCGGAATGGTTGCCGACAGCATTTGTTGCCAGATGCTATGACGCCACTCGCTCGCCTCGCTTGATGACGCAGTCAGAACGATTTTAGGTGAACCCAATGAGAGCCTCCCGTTAAACTGCTGATTGAAGTTCAAGACTAAGAACCAGGCTCAAGCCGTGCTAACGGGGCGGAGTTTAGCACCTACGGCTCTGGCTGCCAAGCATAATAACCAGTAGTTTCAGGCCATTTTTCTCTCTGCAGATATGCACGCTGCCGCACACATGTGGTATAGTCCGCAGGCACCCGAAGAGTTGATTTGATAAATTGATTTGCGTTTTAACTACTTAGCCCTACCCCGTCCACTAAGAGAAGCTATGATGAGAGTGGTTTGGAGTAATTGTTTGGACGCTCTCTGAACCAGGAATCGAAAATGAAAATTCTATTGTACAACCCTGACAATGGCGTGACTAAGAACTTTATGCCGCATCTGTGGATGTTTCTGCTCAAGGCCCTCACACCGCCCGCGCACGAGGTTTTGCTGATCGACGGCAACGCGAAGCCCTTAAGCGATGAGGAGCTCGTGACCTTCATCAAGGAGAATGAAATCGGACTTGTGGGCATCGGGGCGATGACGCGTATGATTCAGAAGGCGTATCGGGTGGCCGACGCGGTTCGCGCGGCGGGCGTGCCGGTCGTGATGGGGGGGCCGCATGTGACCGAACTCCCGGATGAAGCTCTGGGACGCGATGGCGGACCGAGACACACTGATGCAGTGGCTCTGGGCGAGGCAGATGAGACCTGGCCCAAGATTGTCGAGGATGCCGCGCGCGGCCAGCTCAAAGAGATTTATGAACCGGTTGACGAGTTCGGCAAGGAACATAAGCCACCGCTGAAGCCTTATCCGGTGATTCCCTGGGACACGATCGATCTCGAGCAATTCAATTTCATTCCCAAGTTCATGCGCGGTTTTACTGGAAAGTATGGATCGGGCGTGAGCTTTTTCAACACGATTCCACTGGAATCCGGTCGTGGCTGTCCCTACGGCTGTGAGTTCTGCACCGTAACTGGTTTCTTTGGCGACGAAATCCGCTTTCGTTCCAATGAAAGTGTCGTCAACGAACTCCTGTTGCTGAAGAAGAGAGCGCAAAAAGATCGCGGCAAGATTACGATCTTTTTCATCGATGACAACTTTGCCATCAACATCAAGAGAACCAAATCGCTGCTGCGAGACATCATTGCCGCCGATGCGCAGTTGCCATGGCTGGCCCAGATCAGCGCCAACCTGCTTCGCGACGAAGAGTTGGTCGATCTCATGGCCGACTCAGGCTGTAAATGGGTGTTCATCGGGATGGAGTCAATCGATCCCGTGGCTCTGGCTGGTGTTGCCAAGAGCTTCAACAAGCCTGGTGAATATGCTGGTGTGCTCAATCGACTGGCGCAGCGCAAAATCTATGCGATCACTTCATTTATCTTTGGACTGGACAACGACACTCCGGGTGTGGCCGACCGCACGCTCGAACAAATAGCGAGCTGGCCGCCGGGAATGCCCGTCTTCAGCCCGCTCGTGCCCTTGCCCGGAACGCCGACCTACAAGAAGCTTGGCGCCGAAGGCCGCCTGACAAGGCCAAAGCACTGGATGCACTTCGAGCACAACAAAATGGCCCACACTCCTCTCAAGATATCCATCGATCAGGCCCAGATTGAACTCGACAAAGCGTGGATGACTTCCTATAGCCCTAAGAATAACCAGCGCGCGATTGATTGGTTTGAAGGCCAGTCGATAGACGATCAGATTATGCACTTTGTGATGCGCATGTTTTTCCGCGGCATCTACTTTCCTCAAAGGAATACGCGAACCTGGATGAAATCACTTGCCCAGAATCGAAGACCAATTCTTCAGCTCGTTCGAGAGGGCTACGGTAAGTACCGTGAGGCGCGGAAAGCCACCTCTGTGGCAACTGCTTCCGTCCGCTAGGCAGAACCTGCGGCAATTCCAGAACTAGGATTCTTCGAGAGTCCTGTACGGCATCCGTATGAGAATCCTGCTGTACAATCCCGATAACGGCGTGAGCCGCAATTTCATGCCGCATCTCTGGATGTTTCTCCTGCAATCACTCACCCCGCCCGAACACGACGTTCTCTTAATTGACGGTAACGCGCGGCCAATGAACGAGAAGCAGTTGGTAAGCTTCATACGGGCGCAGAAGATCGGGCTGGTTGGCATTGGCTCGATGACCAGAATGGTTGCCAGAGCCTACCGCATGGCCGACGCTATCCGCGCCGCAGGTGTGCCAGTCGTGATGGGAGGCCCCCACGTTACGGAAGTGCCCGACGAGGCTTTGGGTCGAGATGGAGGTCCGCGTCACGCCGATGCAGTGGCGCTTGGTGAGGCCGACGAGACCTGGCCGCAGATCGTCGCGGATGCCGCGTGCGGCCAACTGAAGGAGATTTATGAACCAGTTGACGAAACCGGCAAAGAGCGAAAGCCGAGTCTCCAGCCTTACCCCGTGATTCCCTGGGATAAGCTCGATCTGGAACAGTTCAACATGGTTCCAAAGGTAGTGCGACCCCTCATCGAGCGACACGGCAGCGGCTGGCAGTCAGTTCACTTGATTCCGATCGAGTCAGGTCGCGGTTGCCCCTACGGCTGCGAGTTCTGCACTGTCACCGGATTCTTCGGCGACTCGATTCGGTTTCGCACGAACGAAAGCGTCGTGGATGAACTCTTGCGGCTCAAGAGACACGCCCGCAAGAATCGCCGTCAGGTGTTTGTCTTCTTCATCGACGACAACTTTGCAATTAACATCAAGCGCACAAAGTCGCTGTTGAGGGACATCATCGCCGCGGACGCGCAACTTCCCTGGAGCGCACAAATCAGCGCCAACCTGTTGCGTGATGAGGAGCTGGTCGACCTGATCGCCGCATCGCATGGCAAATGGATTTTTATCGGCATGGAATCAATCGATCCGGTCAACCTTGCTGATGTGAACAAGAGCTTCAATAAGCCCGTCGAGTACGCCACTGTGCTTAATCGGCTGGCCCGCCGCAACATCTACGCGATCACGTCTTTCATCATTGGTCTGGACAATGACACGCCGGGTGTCGCTGATCGCACGCTCGAGCAAATTGAGAGTTGGCCGCCTGGATTGCCCGTCTTTGGTCAGCTCACGCCATTCCCGGCAACGCCGCTCTACAATCGCTTGCTGAAAGCCGGCCGACTGACTCGACCGAAACACTGGTTAGAGTTCGCGCCGTATCAAATGGCCAACACGCCTTTGAAGATGACGATTCCGCAAACGCAAATGGAGCTTGATAAGGCGTGGACTGCCTCGTACAGCCCGCAGAGAAACGCGAGCGCTGTTGACTCTCTCAGTAGCAAACCGATCAGCGTACGCATCATACATCTTGCTATGCGGCTGGTCTTTCGTGGTATCTATTTTCCCCAGATGAACAAGCGCGCCTGGGTGAAACTGATCGTCGCTAACCGCCGGCCAATTTACAGGCTGGTGAAAGAAGGAATCGGCAAGTGGAGCGCCAGGCGCCGAAAAGCTGCCGTTGCGACGGTTGCGACGAGCTAAGCGCAGCCGGCTTTTTCCTGAACCAAAACCCCACCGTTTATTTCTTTTGCAGTACAAATGTGCGGGGTATGCCCTGCAGGTCTTCGCATCTCTCGATCGGATTCCAAACCCGGCCGTCAATCAATTGTTCGATCGCCTCGCTCTGACCGAATCCAATCTCAAAAACCAGATGGCCGCCTGAACGCAGGAACGGTCGCGTTTCGTCCAGCAGCCGTCGAATGATCGAAAGACCATCCGCGCCCGCCGCGAGTGCCGTTCGTGGTTCGTGATTCACTTCGCGTTGCAGTGTTTTCATTTCGTCTTCGGAAACATACGGTGGATTGGAGACGATGAGATCGAAACGCCATTCGACCTGAGCGGCATCCAGGGCGGACAGGGTATCCGACCCAAGCAGGTCCAAACGATCTGCGACGCTATGACGTACGGCGTTTCGTCGCGCGATTTGCAGCGCTGCCGGTGACACGTCAATTGCCACCGCGCGGGCCGCGGGCCTTTCGTGAAGCAGTGAAATCGCCAGGCACCCGGATCCGGTGCCAATGTCTGCGATGCGCGCCGCACGATCATCGGGCAAGAGCGCGAGCGCCGTCTCAACGATCAGTTCAGTCTCGGGTCGCGGAATCAATACGGCAGGTGTAACTTCAAAATCCAGCTTGAAAAATTCCTGGTGACCGGTGATGTACTGCAAAGGCTCGCCTGCGGCACGTCGCTTAATCAAAGATTGAAAGGCCTCAAACTGTTCGTCGTTCAACTCGTCGCCGGCATGCGCTATCACAAAAGTACGATCCCGATCGAGGACGTGGGCCAAAAGCGAACCAGCGTCGCGCCGTGACTCTGCAACTCCGCCTTCGCGCAATCGTTGCGCGCCTTCGCGAACCGCGTCTTCAATCGAGAAAGTATTTGGCTTCTTGATCACTGCCTTTAATTTATATTACCTTTGCCCCGAATCGTCATCACTCGCTACAGCGCGTCTGTTGGCCTGACCTGTTCGTCAGGGCCACAGAGGTTGGGAAATTTGCGCTGGTCGTCCGCCGTTCGCAGGAAGAAAAGCGCGATTGAGACTTTACTTGGTTAGCACGAAGCGAGTCTCGTTTCTTCCCGTACGGACGGCGGAACCTCCGGACCACAAGGTTCGGAGTTTCCGCGGTTCCGAAGGGCAGAGCTTTAGCCAATTTTGACGCAAAGGAGAGGTCCTCCTAAAATATGGGCGCACTAGCGAAAAGTCTTCTTCTCTTTGCGTTGAACTGGCTCGACGCGCAACTCACACTCTTCTGGGTTCATTCAAACATTGCCACCGAAGGAAATGGATTGATGAGTCGACTGCTAGACGTGGGCGACGCTCCTTTCCTGATGTCGAAGCTGGCCATAGGCGCCTTTGCTGCTTACACACTCTATCGCTGTTCCCATCTCCCGCTGGCTCGCCGGGGAATGCAGTTGGCGTTGGGAGTCTATGCAGCCTTAATGGTAGCCCATGTCGCCACCGGCATATCAGCACTGGGCTGGGCCGAGCCGCTGTCGATGATCACCTGCGTCACTACCACACCCCTTGGCCTGATTCACCTTTTTCCCTGAACCCCGTTCCGCGCATTCTCGTCTCAGTTTCAGAAGCCCGACCGTAAGGGAGGGCCTGGTTGCATGGGGAGCCCTCTCTAACGATCGGGCTTCTGCCACCCGGAAGTGTTGCTGGCGCGTTTTGCCAAGGCTGGCAACGCAACCGTACACTAAGAATCGTGCATCTTAATCAACGCTTTTGATTTAAGGAGAATTAATAATATGTACAGAATTTCAGCCCGACAGATTCTGCTCCTGGCCTTCGGCTCTGCAATTTTTGCAGTCGTTGGGGTCCTGGGTTTTCAGCAGGTCTCAAAACATTTGCCCTTTGGATCGGCGTCCATAGCGACACCGTCGCCAATCACTGATCCTTCGCTGGCCACGGATGAGCAGAACAACATCGAAGTTTATAAGGCCACCTCTCCCGGAGTTGTCTACATTCAGTCGACGACTATGGTGACGGATTTCTTCGGCATGTTTTCAAGGCCCGTCGAGGGCGCCGGCTCAGGCTCAATTATTGACGAGCAGGGAGACATTCTCACTAACTTTCACGTCATTGCGAATTCTGAAAAGCTTACCGTCAGTTTCGGCAGCGGCAAGACCTATCCCGCCAAGGTGATTGGTAAGGATCCGGACACGGACCTGGCGGTGATCAGGCTTTCCGAAACACCGAAAGAGGCCTTGACGATCGTGCCTCTGGGAGATTCTGACAAACTTACGGTGGGGCAGAAAGTGCTGGCCATCGGTAATCCGTTCGGACTCGATCGGACGCTGACAACCGGCGTCATCAGCGGCTTGCAGCGGCCTATTCGAGCGCAGAACGGCAGACCTATTGAAGGCGCGATTCAAACCGACGCCTCGATCAACCCGGGCAATTCAGGCGGACCGCTGCTTGATTCACACGGCCGGATGATTGGGATCAATTCGCAGATCGAATCACCATCGGGCGCGTCCGCGGGAGTGGGTTTCGCTATCCCAGTGAATATCGCCAAGCGGATCGTTCCGCAGCTGATTCGCGATGGCGAAATCCGGCGGCCCAAACTGGGGATCTCGCCACGCGAGGTCGAGTCGCTCCAAAACCAGGTGCGTTTGCCGGTCACATCAGGCGTACTGATTGTGAGTGTTCTGCCTGGCGGCGCTGCGGCTAATGCCGGCCTGCGCGGTGTGGTTCAAACCGAAGATGGGGACGTTGAATTGGGAGACATCATCGTTGCCATTGACGCCGAGAAGGTTTCGAACAACGACGATCTCTTCAAGATTCTCGACAAGCATAAGGTCGGTGACACTGTCAGCATTGAGATCTTCCGGCAAGGTCACAAGATGACTGTTCCGGTGCGACTCAGCGAGGCACCCGCGACGAACCAAAGGCGTACCGGTCGCGAATAGAGCCGAAGTTGCGCAGGCTGCCAGCCCAGAGCGAGCTGGGCAGCTCGCACTACAGCATAAAAGCGCGCGTCGCGAAAAGCGGCGCGCGTTTTTTCTTTTATTTGTGCGACCGACACCGCCTGAGGTCGTCATGCTTACGAATGCGAAGACTCTCACTTGAACCAATTGACGACCTGAAGGTTCTTGATGCGCCGAAAGTGCCCTTCATTGTTAGTTACAATCCCGCAACCGTTCACTAATGCGGAGGCTGCGATCAGAATATCCGCGTCTCCGATCAATTCTCCACGGTTGTATAGATTCGCATAAATCTCCGCGGCTCGCAGGGCGACCTCGTCGGTTATACCCAAGACCCGATTTCGCATGCAGAAGTCTTCAAAGCGTGACGCCTGTCGCTCTGCTCCTTTTGCTTTCAGACCGCGCAGAATCTCGTACCGAGTGATAATTGAGATCGTGAACTGGCGATGTTCGGACAGGTAAACTTCGCCCTTCGCTAGAACAGCAGCGCTCTGGCGCATCAACAGTGAAAGGATATCGGTGTCTAGGATGAATTGCTGAGAACTCATGAGGCTGGTCGATCGTGAAAGAAATTGCCCCGGTCGAGAGCGATGCGTTCTATCTCATCGATGTCTTTGTCTGAGAGACCCTCATACACTTTTCCCGCCAACCCCAACAGGTCGACTTGCTTTTCGGTAGGAACTTCCACGGTTAGTCTTACTCGCTGGCCCTCAGAAAAAGGCAGAGAACCGCTCTGGACCGGTTTGAAACTGCCGTCCTCGAAAACCGCTTCTACTATCTGGTTCATTACGCGCACCAACTTTCATCTGCCGTTACGCGTGGCCCGGGCCATTGTGAGCAGTGTCAGCCCGGAGGCCAGGTCATTTCTCGGCCGCCCAGCACGTGAACGTGAAGGTGGAAAACTGACTGGCCCGCGCCGCTCCCGGTGTTAATGACCGTGCGATAGCCACCGGCTTCAGACAGCCCGTGATCGTAGGCCACGCGCGCCGATATGCGCAGCAGATGGCCCAACAGGGATTCGTCCTTCTGTGACGCGTCATCGAGGGATTCCATATGTTCGCGGGGAATGACGAGCAAGTGCGTGGGCGCCTGCGGATTGACGTCGCGGATCACTACGCAACGATTGTCTTGATAAATCACGTCGGCCGCGGCGGTACCCGCTAGTATCTTACAAAAAAGGCAATCGGTCTCACTCATGGGCAGATAATAGCACAGAGTTTATTTTCGACTCAGTTGGGTGCGAATAGTTCTCGGCTGAGGCCGGAGCGGAGGGTTGCGCGTGAGGTCAGTACCAGCTTGCGTGAGCAGGTGGGCCAGACACTCACCTGGCGGGCTTGAGTCTCCTCGATCCACCCGCTGACGCGGGTGGTACTGACTTCGTGCACTACAACCTGAAGGTTGAACTCTAAACTGATTTCCTTCACGCCGCGGCTGCGTCATCGTCCTGCGACTCCAGCGGAGAAGTTACCGATTCGCGCAGGCGTTCAATGTCGGCGCCCACTTTCTTCAGCTTGGTCTCGATTTTTTCGTAGCCGCGATCGATGTGATACACGCGGTCGATTACGGTCTCGCCTTCAGCTACCAGACCAGCCAGCACCAAAGACGCTGAGGCTCGTAAGTCCGAGGCCTGCACGCGCGCGCCGATGAGCTTGCTGGGACCATCGACTATTGCCTTGTCGTGGCTAACCTGAAGCCGCGCGCCCATGCGCTGAAGTTCTGAAGCGTGCATGAACCGGTTCTCGAAAATGGTCTCTGTAATCACCGAGCGCCCGGTCGCTTGCGTCATCAAAGCCATGTATTGCGCCTGCATGTCGGTGGGAAAGCCCGGATAAGGTTCAGTCGACAAGTCGGCCGCCTTCAGTCCTTGCTTGCTACAGCGGACGTGCAGGGTCCTTTGATTGAGTTCTTCAATCTCGACTCCAACTTCACGAAGGCGGGCGATAATGCGATTACAGTGTTCAGGATTACAATCCCTGATTTCCAACTCACCTTTGGTGATTGCCGCGGCGACTATAAACGTTCCAGTCTCGATTCGATCGGGGATGATCGTGTGCTCGGCGCCGCCGAGTGCCTCAACTCCGTCGATTTGAATTGTCGGTGTGCCCGCGCCGCGCACGCGCGCACCCATCTTGTTCAGGAGTTCCGCCAAGTCGTTAATCTCAGGCTCGCGCGCCGCGTTGTGAATTGTAGTAGTGCCGCGCGCCAGGGTGGCGGCCATCATCAGATTTTCAGTTCCGGTGACTGAAACTTTTTCGAATTGAATTTCCGCGCCGACCAGCCCGTCGTCCGGAGCACGAGCAACGACATCGCCGGCTTCGAGATAAACTTCTGCGCCCAATTTGGTAAAGCCGGCCAGGTGTAAATCAATCGGACGCGCGCCGATGGCGCAGCCACCCGGAAGTGAAACCCTCGCTTTTCCGAACCGCGCGAGCAAAGGACCCAAAGCCAACACCGAAGCGCGCATGGTCTTAACGAGTTCGTAAGGCGCAGCCATGATCTCGATATTGGCGGCGGAGATTTTGTGCGTGCGGAGTTCCGGCGTGAGCACGTGCGCGCCGATATCTTCGAGGAGACGCCGCTGGGTGATGATGTCGCGAACGTAAGGGATGTTGTGAAGCGTGATTGTCTCGGCGGTGAGGATCGCCGCGGCCATGCAGGGCAGGGCCGAGTTCTTGGCGCCGCTGATCGAGACGCGACCATTGATGGCATTGCCGCCGCGAATGCGAAATTTTTCCACGTCAGAAGATTAAAGGAAAAGCTGGAGATCCGCGAGTGTGCCGGCTGCGGGTAACACGCTGATTTTGGATCTCGATTCTTCGTTTAGAGGCGGGCGTTGCCCGCCGGCCCAACGTTAATGAAAGCGGATTCAGTTTCTTCTGACAGGCACCGGCGGGCAACGTTCGCCGCTAAACGGAAGTTAGGTCAATACCGACTAGCGTTGCTCAATCGCCCCAGCGATCTCTGCCGCAAGATCGTCTGCAGTCCTCTTGTCGGTGACTCCAACTCGAATATCGGCGAGCGCGTATATCGGGCCTCGCTCGCGATACAATTTTCGCGCGGTGGCTTCTTCGGGGGCCAGCGGACGACGGACGGAATGAGCAGAGATTCTCCGCCAGCACAGCTCGTAAGGAGCATCGAGCCAAACGGTGAGGCAACCGTGTTCCTTGATTAGATCGCGATTTCTTTCAAGAGTCCAGGCTCCGCCGCCGAGCGCGACGATGCGTGGCGTTTGCCGATCGAGAACGACCTGCAGGGCGGCCGTCTCGGCTTCGCGGAACCCTGATTCACCGCGCTCCTGGATCAAATCAGGCACACTCATGTTCTGTTGCGCTGCGATGATGGCGTCCAGGTCAACTAGCCCGCACCCCAGGCGAGCAGCGAGAGCCCTGGACACGGTCGTCTTCCCGCAGCCCATGAAACCAACGATGACTATGCGACGATCCATGTGAAGGAGCGCGGGCATCCTGCCCGCCCAGCGAGACGCAGCCTCGCTTAAAATCTAACTAAACCTCTAGGAAAGGCGAAGCCTTTCCGCACGTCAGGCGGCAAAGCCGCGATAACAGAAGCCGCGATAACATTAATTTGGGTCATCGCTCAACCACTGATTCCAACAAATCGAAAAACTCCGGAAACGAAACCGCCACGCACTCCGGCTCGTTGATTTCGGTTTCGCCATCGGCAAGTAGTCCCGCGACCGAAAATGCCATCGCAATCCGGTGATCGCCGTGCGGCTCAATCTTCGCACCGCGCAGGCGGATTGGACCAGCGACCCGCAGACCGGCATCAAACTCTTCCACGTCGGCGCCCATCGCGCGAAGATTCTGCACCGTCGTGGCAATCCGATCAGACTCTTTCACGCGCAGTTCGGCGGCGTCACGGATTTCCAGGCCGCCTTCGATTTGCGATCCCATTACAGCCAGCAGAGGCAACTCATCAATCAATTGAGGTACTACTAATCCCTGGATCGTCGCCGGCGAATTAGATTGTGCTGATCGTTTCTGACCGGATCCGCGAGCCCGGATCGTTCCTGTGGGTTCTTGGTTGTCTTCACTATCCACCGTTACTTCGACATCCAATCCCAGCGCGCGCATTTGCTTCAGGAACAGCGCGCGCGTTGGGTTAACTCCGACGTGGCTGATCTCCAGAGAGGAGTTGGGAAGCAGGGCAGCGGCCGCAACGAAATATGCCGCGGAGGAAACGTCACCGGGAACCAGAACGTCTCGAGAGTTAAGTCGCGCCGGGCCGTTGACTGCGACCAGTTGCGCATTCTGGCCTTCGCGCTTTGCGTCTCCGGTATCAACCTGCACTCCAAAGCTGCGTAACATTCGTTCAGTGTGATCGCGAGTAGGTTCGTTCTCAATAACCTCGGTCCGTCCCTCAGCGTTCAGGCCAGCCAGAAGGATGCACGATTTTACCTGAGCGCTGGCAACGAGCAATTCATAGCTGATTGCTTTCAAACCGCTGTGACCGTGGATGACTAAAGGCGCGCGGCCTTCGTTTGACGTAATGTTCGCACCCATCATCTGCAGTGGTTCAATAATTCGCTGCATCGGCCGCGAGCTCAACGACGCGTCGCCCGTCAAAGTCGAAGCGAAATCCTGCCCGGCAAGAATGCCCGCGAGCAGGCGCATCGTGGTGCCGCTGTTGCCGCAGTCGAGCGCTTCCGTGGGTTCGCGCAACCCAACGCTGCCGACGCCGGCTATTACGAGATCAGCGCCTTCGGTTTCGATCGAAACGCCCAGCGCTCTTAGACACGAAAGGGTGGCGGCGCAGTCAGCACTGCTGGAAAAGTTCTTGACTGATGAACTGCCGTGGGCCAGCGCAGCCAACATAGCGGCCCGGTGCGAGATTGATTTATCGCCGGGCACACGCATCCGTCCGTGAATTGTCTTTGCTCGATGAATGATCACGGATGAATCTTAACCTGATGAACGTCAAGCAAGAAGTTCAGAGCTCTGTCGTTCCAGGTGTTCACCTTGAGTCAGAGCCCTAGAGCTTGAATTCTAAGAAACGCGGGTGTTTGGATTTTGCCTCCCGCCTTCGGTCCTCTTTGCTTCTTCGCGTAAAATCAATTTTTCGCTCGGCGATATTTCGCGCAAAGGCGCCACGGTTACACTTGAGTCGCAAAGAAAACCAATTCAAGAACGCTTCCCTAAACGCTCAACTTCTTGACATGCGACTAGCCGCCATGTTACACGTCCGTCTTCCGTTTGCTATTAGTTAGCAGCAGCCAAACCGCGATTCTCGGGCGAGAAAGGCCGCGCTTTTTTGTGACCGAACAAACGACTCGACTCGTTTTGCCCAGCCACATTGAGGCGGTTGCTGATGCTGCCGCCGCTGTGACGGACTTCGTCAAGGGTTGCGGCCTTGATGAGCAGGCCGCTTTTGGCGTTGATATGGCCGTTCGCGAAGCGATTACGAACGCGGTGGTGCACGGCAATCAGGAAGACGAAACGAAGTCAGTTGAGGTAATCTTAAACTGCGTGGGAAATGCGCTCGAGATCGAAATCAGGGATCAAGGTGAGGGATTCGATCCGGCGACGGTGCCCGATCCAACTGATCCGGAAAACATCTTAAAGACCTCAGGCCGCGGCATTTTTCTCATGCGTACTTTTATGGACCATGTCGATTGGTTGGCGCACGCCGAAGGCGGAACCACAGTACGGCTAGTAAAGAAACTTTAGTATCCAGGAATAGGAGAATCCTCGATCATGGCAGAACTCAAAATCAGCGAGCGACAGGACGGTGACGTTACCGTTCTCGACATGGACGGCCGCATCACGATCGGCGAAGGAAGTGTGGCCCTGCGCAGCGCTATTCGTCGCTTGTTGGAAGAAGGCAAGAAAGAGATCCTGCTCAATCTGGCAGGCGTGGGCTATATCGATTCAAGCGGCATCGGCGAATTGGTCTCGAGCTACACCGCGATCAATAAAGAAGGCGGCCACCTCAAGCTGCTCAGCCTGACTGAGAAGCTGCGGGACCTGCTCACTATTACCAAGTTGCTGACGGTCTTTGACGCTTACGACACCGAAGCGGAAGCCCTCAGCAATTTCAAGTGACCAGAGGTCGGACAATAACCGAACTAACACACGCTGGTAGCCGTATAATGACTGACCGTAAAACCCAGGAGGTTTTTCAGCTATGGCTGAACTAAATATCAAACAGCGCCAGGCCGGCGACGTTACGATTCTTGATCTCAACGGCGAGGTGCGCATCGGCGACAGCGCCACCGCACTGCGCAGCGCGATTAGAGGTTTGGTCGCCGGCGGCAACCAAAAGATTCTCTTGAATCTGGCCGGAGTGAAATATATCGATTCGTCCGGTATCGGCGAGCTGATCGCCAACTACACCACTACCGGCCGCAGCGGTGGCCAACTGAAGCTGCTGAATCTGACCGAGAAAGTTCAGGATCTTTTGGTAATCACAAAGCTCCTCACAGTATTTGACGTGTATGAGAAAGAGGCCGAAGCCTTGAGCAGTTTCAAATAGTTGGCGCTGCCGAAACTTTGGAACCGTCCGCTAGTCGGATGCAACGGCCCAGTAATTCGCTGGGCCGTTTGCGTGTTTCAAACCCATGGCAACTGATATTATTTCCACGTGAGCCGCACTAAATTTGATCAGGCCGCCGGCGAAGCGCTGGCCCAGGCCGTTCGCGATATCGAGCAGGACACGGACGCCGAATTGGTGATCGTGGTGCGCGGACGCTCGGGCACTTATCGTCATGCAGATTATCTATGCGGCGCCATCGTCGCGATGCTCGGACTCATCTTTGTGCTCTTCTCTCCTTTTGAGTTCCATACCTACTGGGTGCCGTTTGATGTGCTTTTCATGTTCATCGCGGGCGCCTTTGTATGTTCCCGCAGCAATTTTCTGAGGCGTGCTTTGACGGCTAAGAGTTTTCGCGCAAAGGCCGCTCGGGCCGGCGCCGCCGCCATGTTTTACGAAGCCGGCATAGCCAACACTTCTGCTGAAAACGGCCTCCTGATTTATCTCTCGCTGCTTGAACGCCGCCTGGAAGTCATCGCCGACCGAGGCATTCTGAAGGCCGTCCCGGCCTTGAAGTGGAACAACGCAGTCTTCGAACTTAAGCGGATTGGAAGAACGCCCGAGCCGGACAATCTGGTAAAGGCGGTGCGAAGTCTCGGCGGCTTGCTCGCCGAGCACATGCCCGCCACCGGCGAGAACCCTAATGAGTTACCCGACGGCCCGCGTATCGAACTGAAATGAAATTCAACCGTCACGTTTTGAGACTAGTGAGGACGATTCCCGGCTAAATCTTATTTTCAACTGACGTTGAAGGCACAGACAACGTAAATCGACCGATGCTACCGTGAACAGTAGGAGATTCAGGCAAGCTAACAGCATGCGATCAGTGAGAAATCGAAACCCTGGATTCCCGGTCACGGACTTGGCCTGTGACGAGGCGACGGGCCTGCGCAGCGGGCGGATGCTGGATCGTGGCGACTCGCTTCTGTCGCCCGCTGAAGCGGGCTCAACATTTCAATCTCCACCACCACCCAGGGTTCCGCTCGCTGCGCTCTCTTCACCCTGGGCTAAATTCTGCCGCCTGCTGCGCAGGCTCGTTGCCGCTTTTGATTTCAACTGGTCTTCATTTGAACGGCGAAGGCAATTCATCACGCTGTTCGGCTCTGTCTTGATAATTGTACTGGTTTCGCTTGAAGCATTCGCGCGCGTCGGTGGCGGTCAGGGTTACGGTGGCGGAGGTGGCCACGGCGGCGGCGGTGGGGGCGGAGCTGGCGCCCTTGTTTATCTGATAGTCAGGCTGCTGCTCTGGTTGACGATCGAACATCCGGTCATTGGTATTCCAATCGACATCATCGTCATCGGTGCGGTGGTCTATTGGTTCGCCCGCCCATCGAAAAGTGCTATCAGCCTCGATTCGTCTTCCATAACCGCGCCGGATCCGGTAGCGACCGCACAGCAACAAGACTTCCAGCGCGAGTTCAATCAACTGCGACGTTTTGATCCTAACTTCTCGGAAATTATTTTCACGGACTTTTGTTATGCGCTTTATGGGCGAGCCCATGACGCGCGCGGGCGCAGCCCGAAAGAGCTCGACTTACTCTCTCCTTATCTGAGCGAGCAAGCGCGCGCTTCTTTGCTGCAACTGAATCCGCCAAACCTGAAGTCGGTGGAGGGAATTATTGTTGGCGCGATGCAGGTCATTAGTGTGCAAGGACTGGCGACGCCGATGGTTTATGTGACTCTTGAGTTTGAAACGAACTACACGGAAGTCACCGATCGGCAGATGAGCTATTACGCCCGTGAGCGCTGGGTGCTGGAACGCAAACGCGACGTGCTGTCGCCGACGCCTGAGCACGCGAAAGCTTTGCATTGCCCGCGCTGCGGCGCAGCTTTACAGAAAGATACGGTTGGCGCCTGCGCGTTCTGCGGCACGAAGATCGAAAGCGGCGAATTCCAGTGGTACGTGCGCAGCATCAGCACGCTGCAGCGGGAAGCGAAAGGCCCGCTGCTGACCTCCGACGTGCCCGAAGTAGGGACGAATTATCCGACGATAACTCAGCCGAACTTCCCGGCGGTCCGCGCGGCTTTTGAAGAGAACAATCCGGCGTTCTCGTGGTCCGATTTTCAAGCGCGCGCACGTTTGATTTTCAACGAGCTGCAAGAGGCCTGGTCGATGCTGAATTGGGAACGCGCGCGGCCGCATGAAACGGACAATATTTTCCAAATGCACCGGTATTGGATCGACGCGTATCAGCGACAGGGTCTGCGCAACGCGCTCGATCAGCATAAGATCACCGCGATGCAGCCGGTGAAGATCAAGTTGGACGCTTTCTACAACGCGATCACGCTGCGGATTTTTGCCGAAGGCTACGACTACACAATCGACACAGAGGGACGCGTTGTAGCGGGCTCTAAAAAGAACCTGCGTCGTTGGAGTGAATACTGGACCTTCATTCGCAACAGTAAGGCCGCGCCCGCGCCGGCTCGAGCTGACCTGAACTGTCCTAATTGCGGCGCGCCTTTGAAAGTAAACGCCACAGGGGTTTGTGAATTTTGCGGCGGCAAGATCACTTCCGGCGACTTCGATTGGGTGCTTTCGAAGATCGAACAGGATGAAAGTTACTCCGGTTAGCATTAGTCGGAGCGCAGGCATCCCTGCCTGCGGTACACCGGCATCCTGCCGGTTCATGTGGAGTGTGGCCGATTTTCATTCCCATGCTAGATGATTTTCTGGCTGGGCAGAAACCAGTCTCCCAAGCGCCAGCCTGTGCGACAGCACACATATCCAAATCAATTTTCTCAGAAGGCCGAAAATGAGCAGTACCGGGAAGGCTTGACGCGTCCCAAGGCGGCTTGCTAGACTCGGAATCAGATCAAGATCCAGAGGGTCAAACCCGAACACCAATCTCTCGTAATGTTGTTGTCACTCGCCGCATATGCGGCACCCAGGTGCTCGTAAAACTAGTCGGAGGGGATTATGGTAGGCTTCAAGGTCGGCCAGAAGGTTGTTTATCCAAACCACGGTATCGGCACAATCGAACAGATCGAGCAGAAGCAAATCGGGGCCATGGCGCTGCCGTTTTACACTCTGCGACTCGCCGCTACCAATTCGTTGGTTCTCGTTCCGGTTTCAAACGCTACTGAAGTTGGCTTGCGGCGGCCGATATCTTCAGCCGAATGCGACTCGCTTTTTACCACTTTGAGCGCGGACTTTTCAACTCCCGCCAACGATTGGAAGGATCGCTTCAAGGATTTTTCCGACAAGATGCGCACCGGTAATATTTTTGAGGTAGCCGAGGTGCTCAAGCATCTCCATTATCTTAGCCAAGTCAAACCCCTGTCGTTTCGTGAGCAGCGGATGCTTGAGAGATCTCGTTATCTGGTGGTTTCGGAACTCGCCGCCGTTTGCCGGCAACCGGAATGCAGTATCGACCCCCGCGTAGATCAGGCGCTTGAGCAATCTCGTACACGACACGATGGTCGCGCCGTCACCCCAGCTCGTGCCGCCGCCGCCGGCCGCAACTGAGCTACAAATCAATTCCTAAAAATATTGCACCGTCCCGCCCGCTTAACGAGTTGGGCGGGTGGTCGTGATAGTATGTAGTGACAGTCGCGCCGTTGTTCGTAGATAAACATGGATGACCCTGCTAGTTATTTCCTGGCTTCGCTGATTGACAGCGCCCAACCCCCACATAGTCTGACAAAAGACCTGGCCAAACTGCTCGCGGTCCTTTTCTTCGTCGGTGCTAATGCATTCTTTGTCGGCGCTGAATTCGCGCTGGTGTCCGTGCGACGGCCGCGGCTCGAAACTCGCGCTGCCGCCGGCAGCCGGCCCGCGCAAGCCGCAATGCGGTTGCTGGCGGATCCGACTTCCTTCATTTCGGCTACGCAGCTTGGAATCACGATCGCTTCGCTCGCGCTTGGTTGGATCGGAGAGCCCACGGTCGCCTCGATCCTCGAGCCGATTGCCGCGCGCATCGCCTCGGAGGGAAGGGCCGGCTATATCGCGCACTTGATGGCGATCATTATTGCCTTCGCGGCGATCACTTTTTTGCACATAGTCCTGGGCGAGTTAATGCCGAAGATGTTTGCCCTGGAACGCGCCGAGGGCCTGGCGCTGGTGGCGGCGCGGCCGCTGGAACTATTCGCCAAAGTCTTTCGCTGGCCGCTCTGGGTCTTCAATCGTACCGGTGCATTCCTGGGTCGGCTAATTGGACTAAAATCAACGTTGCAGCACACCGCGGTTTACAGCGAAGCCGAGTTGCGCCAGCTGGTGGATATCTCTCGTGAGAGTGGCCACCTACGGGCCGAGGAGCGGCGACTGATTCACAAAGTCTTTGAATTCTCAGACACTTTAGTGCGCGAAGCGATGGTGCCCCGACCGGCAATCGCCGCCCTATCGGCCGACTGCTCTTTGACAGACATCACCCAGGCCTTCCAGCAGAATCGTTATTCGCGGCTGCCGGTCTATCGCGGCTCGATCGATAACGTTATCGGGTTTATTCACAGCAAGGACTTGATTCCTTACCTCTTGCGACCGCAGGACTTTAAGCTCGAATACGTCCTGCAATCGCCCATGTACGTCGTCGACACTGCCCGCCTTGAAGACGTTCTGCGGCAAATGCAAAAAGCGAAGGCGCACTTCGGATTCGTGGTTGACGAGCACGGCGGCATCGAAGGGATTATCACTCTTGAAGATTTGCTCGAAGAGATCGTGGGCGACATTTCAGACGAACATGATGAAGAAGTGAACGAGCAGATTTCTCCGATTGACGATCGCACTTATCTCTTGGATGGGTCCCTGGCTGTGCGGGATCTCAATCGTCGTTTAAAGACCTCGGTGCCTGAATCCGAGACGTACACTACGATAGGCGGATTTCTGATGACGGTGGCCGGACACGTGCTTCAGCCCGGCGAGGTGATCGAAACCGATGGACTGCGCTTTTATGTCGAGAAGGTAGAACGCCGGCGCTTGCTGCAGGTGCGTTTGGAATTGCCTGCGAAGAAAGAAGAAGTAAATTCAGAGACGAGTGAGGCCGCCCACGCCTCGCACTAACTGCCCGGTGATTCCAAAGCGCGGAAGAGATTACTGCTGAACCGCTTTTGAGAATCGAGCCAGGTTTGCTCCAGCCCGAATCCACTCTGCCGGCCTATCTTCGCGAGCCCCTCCAGATCAAATTTGTAAGCATGCTCCATGTGGATTCGCTCGCCTGCCGCAAAATTCACCGACATCTCCAGCCCGCGAATAACGACCGACTGCGAACTTAGACTCTCAAGATAGACCTCGACACAACCCGCTTCCGGATCATAGAAGGACCTCAATCCGAATGCCCAAAGGTCGAAGTCGCCTCCCAGCTCGCGATTTATTCGCGCCAGCTCATTCAGGATAAAAGCCCTGGTCACTCCCAGCGCATCATTGTAAGCGGCCTCCAGCATGGCCCGATCCTTCTTCAAGTCGGCGCCCAACAGCAGGAAGTCATTCGGCCGTAACACTCGCCGGATGGCCCGCAGAAAATCCAGTGCGTCCGCTCTTTCAAAATTACCAATGTTGGAACCAAGAAACAGCACCAGCGCAGGTCCCGCGCCGAGCGGCGGCAAAGCGGACAGTGCCTGAAAATAGTCAGCGGCGTACGCATTGATTTTCAGGGTAGGGTAAGACTCGAGCAGGGAATGCGAACTTGCTTCCAGCGCCGAAGCTGAGATGTCCACGGGTATGAACTGCAGATCCGGCTGCCGGCGGATCAGCGCCTCAATGATCTTCCGCGTTTTTTCCGCGCTGCCGCTGCCGAGTTCGATCAAGGTGCGGCAATCCGGAATGCCCGCGACGATCTCGTCGGCGTGGCGGGTCAGAATCTCTTTCTCAGCACGGGTCGGATAATATTCGTCAACATGGCAGATGGCTTCGAACAGCCGCGAACCCAACTCATCGTAAAGATACTTGGGGAACAACTGCTTTGGATTTGACGAGAGTCCGCGGCGCACGTCGTCGGCAAAGTCCGCCTTACCATTCCGCTGCGCCAGATCATGAATGATCAATCGCGGCGAGGGCTCTTTGATTATCGTTTGCGCCACCATGTTTTCCTGGACAGCTCGACCTCAAACGCGGAGCAGAAACGTGAACTGAAAACGGGATTGGGTCAGGAGGCGCATTATACGCGGGCCCACCTCAACAAGAAAGGGCAGCCGAGTTAACTCGACCGCCCTGCTTTGCATTTTGTTTAGAGGCGCGCTAGTGCCCGCCATCGAGTTCCCATGGTCAGGCGGCAGCAGCCCGCCTCAACATTGATTTGGGCTGGTTCTTGGCGAAGTCAGATAATGACGACTCGCGACCCGGTGCGCACACGCGCCGGCCTCTTTGGCACGGTCACTTCGATCCTCGGCGTTGCGGGGACGATGATGCGCGGCATTTCAACATTCACTTCCGGTATCTGGATTGAAGGAATGACTACGCGTCGCGTGCCGATCGTGCCGGGAGCCAGGATCGTGCGCTCTTTGTTCTTCTCCGGAGTAAGAGTGACGGTCCGCGTACTTCGATCCCTAAGCACAGTGAGCGATATTTCCCCTTCCCGCTTCTTGTTGATCGCGCGTGTGATGTCGCCGGACGAATCGACCTTCTCACCATCAATTGCCGTGATTACGTCACCGGCCTTCAGTCCGGCTTTGGCGGCGGGACTGTTTTCGCTCACCGTCGTGATCAGCACTCCGCCGTCCTTCGCTCCAAAATAGTCCGCCAGCTGTTTGGTAAGGTTTTGGGTGCTGACGCCGATGCGCCGGTTCGCGCCCAACGAGAAGACAAAGGGCCCATCACCTGATTGGATCTTCGGCCAGTCCTTTTCGTTCATCTCGGGCCAGGATTTTTCGATGCTTCTCAAAACGTCTTCGCGAATTGAGGCGCCCAACAAATTACTGATGTTGCGCTTTGCGAGCGTAGCCGTGAGTTCCTGTTCAGTACCGCCGCGGCTAATCGTGATCCGCACTGTCTGATCGGCTGAGGACTCGCTGACCAGACGGCCAAGCTTGCGCGTACTGGTTACAGATTCGCCCTCGAAGCGAAGTATGACGTCGTCTTTCTTCAAGCCGGCTTTTTCGGCCGGGCTGTCTTTTGCCACCTGGGTCACACCCACACCGCGAACTTCCCGCACTCCATAGCGGCCCATGTTTTCCTTGCTGATATCTTCGGTGCCCACTCCCAGGAAGGCCCCGTCGCTCACGATGAACGAAAATGATCGGTCAGGGTTGGAAGGTTCCTGAGCTTCTAGTAACGCCACCGGTGCGGTCGACTCCTGGGCATAGACGATGCCGCCGGCAATCGCACCAGCACCCATAATCAAAGCCAGAATTAGGGCTAGTTTGTTTCGGGTCATATCCAATCCTCCGGAAAGATTTTAGAGTTTTCACGCCGGTGGGAGGTAGAGGTTCCAAATTCTCCCTAATGCCATTCGGACGAGCTGTCGACAACTAGATCCGGTTGCTGCCGAAGTCGTGTCAAAAGTCGATGAGACGTGAAGGTGCGAAACTTTATACGCCGAAGGCGTTCCCTAACTCAGCCCAGGGTAACACCCTGGGATCAAAGATCCTGAAGGATTTATTACCCTGTAAGGGTTTAAAAATTCATTCGCTTGCGGGTTTTGCATCCGGTAACTAGTCAACGCCTTCAGCGTAGGCTCAAATGCTCGCCCAAGTCCCAGGGTGTTACCCTGGGCTGAGTTATGGAACGCCTTCGGCGTTAAGAATCGACTTTTGACACAGGCTCGGTAGCGACCGGGTTATTTCAACGCGATTACCCACTTGCTACCGCAAGCGGTTCCGTACCATATTGCGAGTAGAACCATCCACGAAATCACACGAAGTGGAAGATTGATGAGACTAACACTACCAACCTGCTTACTTTTTATCGTGGTGGCATCCGCTTGTGCAGGAGGTCATAACAAGAACTCAACGGCCGCGACCTCAAATTCTCAGAGGCCGGATGATGCGCAACGCGCTGAACTCCCCAATCGGGACTTGCAAAATCAACTGGCCCAAATCGCTGCTGCGGCCAAGGGCAAGGTCGGAGTCATGGCCGTCGTGATCGAGTCTGGCGAGATGGCTTCGCTGAACCCTCAGGATCATTTTCCAATGCAGAGCGTCTACAAGCTCCCCATCAGCATGGCAGTGATGAAGCAGGTTGACGCGGGAAAGCTCAAACTTGATCAGAAGGTGCGTGTGACCAAAGAAGATTTTGGTAGTCGAGGACAACACAGTCCGATTCGCGATCGGAATCCAAACGGAACAGAGCTTACCGTCCGGGAGCTGTTACGGTTTGCGATCTCGGAAAGCGACGGGACGGCAAGCGATGTGCTGATGAGACTCGCCGGCGGACCGGGAGCGATCCAGGCATATCTATCTGAGCTTCAGATCACAGACATGATCGTGCTTAATACCGAGAAGGAGATCGGCCAGGACTGGGAGACGCAGTATCGCAACTTCGCCTCGCCCGAAGCAGCAGTCGCTTTGCTGCGCGCGCTATACGACCGGCGAGGGCTTTCTGAAACAAGTCAGGACCTGTTACTAAAATTCATGACTGAATCTACGCCCGGCGCCAAACGTCTGAAAGGACTTTTGCCTGCGGGTGCGGTCGTCGCGCACAAGACCGGGACATCGGGTGCTCAGAAGGGAATCACAGCGGCAACCAACGACATTGGAATCATTACCTTACCGAACGGAAAGCACCTGGCAATTGCAGTATTTGTTTCGGACTCTCCGGCAGATGAAGCGACGCGCGAAGGAGTGATCGCGAAAGTTGCGCGGGCTGTGTGGGATAAATTCGCTGCGGAGTGACGCGGATCACGTGAGATGAAGTCAGGACGGGGAGCGGTAGAGTCCGTGTCAAAACTTCGGAGGTGCGCCTAAGGTAACCATTGCTTAAACGCAGAGGGCGCAGAGGTTTTCGCAGAGGTACGCAAAGTAAGGCACTTCTCTGCGCGCCTTTGCGAAAACCTCTGCGTCCTCTGCGTTAAGATCCTCTTTCAGATCGCACATCCTGAGTTTTGACACAACCGGCGGTAGCGACCTGCTGGTTTCAATGAGACTTACCCGCTTGCTACCTCAACCGGTTCCCTGCCCTCCGACATCAATGAGGTGGCTAATGAACTTGACCCGCCGGTGAAGTGATCATTCAAAAGAGCTAGCCAGCTTGCACTCCGCAGTGAACGCAAAAAATCTTACACCGCGAGATTGCTAAACTGCAAAAACTCAAGGGTCGTGGAGTTTGTAGTTTCGACTAAGAAGTTGTGAGAATTTTGGCTGTCCTTATCAAAGGGCTGGTCGGCCAAAGAGATGAAGAATGCAAATCCAGGAGGGAGCCGTCCCCGCGCCAATAGGGGGTCGAAGTGGAATCCGTCTGTGGGAGGAGGTGGCGCCGTTGCACCAAGAGTCGAGATTCTGCTGCGAATAAGACTTCCAACGGTGGAGACCGAGTCCCCGCTCGCGGTAGCGGGCTAGCTTGGATTTGGTTAGCCGGAATGACCTCTTTTGTGCACCGCGGGCTGGGTCTTATGCTCCAAATTTCCTGCAACACTTCATTTCGTCGTTGGAATCGACAACGCTGCCAAACGCTTCCCTGCTTCCACAGCCTCCGCAGTGTTCGGATAGCGCCGCAGGATCTCGCGCCAGGCGGCGCCTTCATAGTGAAATTTCTTTGCGGCGCGATCGAAAGTGAAGGTCACGCCCTGCCGGTTGTAGCGATCGAGCCCGTTGTAGTTGAGATAATAACTGAACTCAGGCGCCCCCGCGGCGGGCAGTTCGCGCTTTTCAAAACGGCGTTCCGCTTCGCGAGAAAGTTTCGCGGCCGCTTCTTCAGCGGCGTCGCCGAGCATTAGCAGGACCTGCGGCCGCAAACCTGAGCGCGGAAAGGCGTCGAGAAAAACTCGTGCCCGGGTGACGCGATCGAATTCGTCCGCGCCATCGATCAATCCAAGCAGACGCTGATCGTCCCCCGGACGCCACGAAGAAATCACGGCTTCGCTTTGCAGCCAGCCTGAAGTGCGCCGCGTTACGAAGACACGATAGAAGACCAGGCCTTCGCGGCTGCGGCTCGTACCACGGATCGAAACGAAACGGCCGCGGCTGAGACGGCGCAGTAAACGGGCCGAGGGTTCAGGGACACTGCGCAAGGCGGCGAGCCTTTCATCCGCGACTATTGCAAGATGACCGCCGGGTGGGACGCGTGGTTTTTGGGCTGCCGCAGTCGCCGACATAGCAAAGACGAACAGCGTGAGGACCCTAATTTGTGGGTGGAGTAATTTGGATAACACCAGAGTCTCCTTAGGCAAAGCATTCTGAATGCGGCTTTGCCGCCGCACAGTGCGGTAAGGCTTGCCTTACCGTGACGGAGCATTAGTGTTTGAGGCTACGCCTCTGAGTCGAGGCGAAGCCTCTCCCTTCCAAAGAAACCTACCGGAAAGGCAAAGCCTTTCCGCACATCAGGCGGCAGAGCCGAACCTTCCGAGGGGCGAGTTAAAAAGAAACGGCAACTACACGCGTCGAGGTCGGGCCGCGACTGTGGGATTAATTTTCATGCGGGCCTCGGCGGCCTGCAGCCGCTCTCGCACTCCAGCATGATGAAAATGGCAGATGGCGACCGCCAGGGCGTCGGCTGCGTCATGCGGTTCGGGAACCGTGCGCAGAGACAGCAGGACCCTAACCATTTCCTGCACCTGTTGCTTGTCGGCGTTTCCATACCCGGCGACTGTCTGCTTCACCAGCCGGGGAGCATACTCGCCGATTTCCAGAGCCGCAGTCTCAGCTACCAGCAAAGCGACGCCGCGTACCTGACCCAGCTTTAGCACCACCTTGGGATTAACCGCGTAGAAGGCTTCTTCGATCGCGCAGGCATCGGGCTTCAGCTTATCGATCACCTCTTCGAGCGCGCGATAAATCTTCAACAGGCGCGAAGAATGCGTCGCAGACGTTTTCAACTTCACCACGCCGAATTCAACCAGACGGTAACTTCGGCTGTCGCCTTCGACGACTCCCCACCCGGTGGTCTCACTGCCTGGATCGATTCCTAAGACGCGCATGATGGGACTGAGTTTACAGCATGCATCAAGCGGTTTCTATAGTTGTGTGTTTCTCTTGAGAGTTAAGGACGTTACGGCCCGTTGCAAATCGGGTCACAAGAGTTAGGCAGTCAGCGCCACCTCGAGTCGGTCAGTTACGCGGCGACGCTTTGAGGGCTTTGTGGCTTTGCCACAGCACAGTGCGGTAAGGCTCTGCCTTACCGGCTCGACTAGTTTTGAATAGTGCTTGAGGCTACGCCTCAAGCACCGAGGCGCAGCCTCGAATTAATCCCTCAAACGCGCCGGTAAGCCAGAGGCTTACCGCACTGTACTGCGGCAAAGCCGCAAATCCTCTACGCCG
Organism: Blastocatellia bacterium; assembly: GCA_033857635.1. Lineage (GTDB taxonomy): Bacteria > Acidobacteriota > Blastocatellia > Pyrinomonadales > Pyrinomonadaceae > UBA11740. Next base: position 36,140 of record JAWVDF010000022.1, on the reverse strand, counting down.
GACACCGACTCAAGCCAGCATCATTGAATCATCCTTTCGGTGAAGAGAGTGATCAGTCGAAAGAACAAAGGCGGGCAGTAGCCCGCCTCTAAACAAATTGAGTAAGAGTAGCAATAACGAGTTGAGTGAGAGTAGGAGTGACTACGCCGCGGCCATGTCGGCGTCGTCGATGTCGAAGTTGGCGTAGACCTTCTGCACGTCGTCGTGGTCTTCGATGGTCTCCATCAGGCGCAGCATCTGTTGGGCGCTGCTGCCTTCCAGCTTTACGTAGGTTTGCGGGACCATGGAAACTTCGGCCATCTGCGGTTCGATGCCGGCAGACTTGATAGCTGTTTGCACCTTCTCAAAATTTTCGGGCGAGGTGATGATTTCGAAATTGTCCCCGTCTTCGCGCAGATCATCCGCGCCGGCTTCAATCGCTATTTCAAACAGTTCCTCTTCCGGCTTGGCGGCTTTATCGACGACGATGTAACCCTTCTTTTCAAACAGCCAGCCGACTGACCCCGCTTCCCCGAGGTTGCCGCCGTTCTTGGAAAACATGTGACGGATTTCGGCCACGGTTCGATTGCGGTTGTCCGTCACTGATTCGATCAGCAGAGCAACTCCGCCTGGGCCATAGCCTTCGTAAGTGATCTCTTCATAGTTAACGCCTTCTTCCGCGCCGGTGCCGCGACGGACCGCGCGATCGATCGTATCGTTGGGCATGTTGCCGGCCTTGGCGTCGAGAATGGCTTTGCGCAGACGCGCGTTGGCGTCGGGGTCGCCGCCGCCCGTGCGGGCCGCGACGGTAATTTCCTTGATGAACTTAGTGAAGAGCTTGCCGCGCTTGGCGTCAGTCGCACCCTTCTTGTGCTTAATCGAGTGCCACTTCGAATGTCCGGACATTTGAGCTATCGATCCTTAAAAGAGATTTCGGTGATTGAGTTTGACGGCAGAATATATCACAGGTTTTGCGAGGCGGCGACTGGGGAGGCACAAAGCCGGTACGGAACCAGTCGCGGTAGCGACTGGGTAATCTGCGTAGTTACCCGCTTGCTACCGCAAGCGGTTCCGTAACCCGCTATTGTGATTCGTTTAGAGGCGGCACTTGTGCTGCCTGCGCGGACAAGTCCGCGCTCTAAACAGCGCGCACCTCAGTTGTCCGACAGCCCTTACTTCAGCTTCGCGTATTCCGCGCGTGCTTCGATCAAAATCGGGATCGTGGAATCGGCATCCTTCCAGAGTTGGAGAAAATCCTGATAGTACTTGCGGGCCCTGGCATTGTCGCCGCTGAGAGCCGCGGCCCGGGCGGCGCCAACATGGGCCAACGCGTAGAGCGGCGAGACGGGGTACCAGCCTCGGTGATCGAGGATCGTTTTGAATTCAACGCCGGCCAACGCGCCATTACCTTGTTTCAGATAAGACTGCCCGCGTAGGTACTGTGGCCAGAAGTCGCCGGCCGCTTCATACTTCCTGGCCGCGTCGAGCAATTGAATTACCTGCGCGGCGTTCCCGCGGCTCAATTCCATCTGCGCCCGTGCGATGGGAATTGATATGGTGACGAGTAGAGTGTCCTGCGGAAATTGTTTGGACAACTCATCGATGGTCGCCTGGGCTGCAGTCTGCGGCCCGCAGCCGGCCAAAGCACTCGCGGCGGCAACCAAATTGGCCTGCTCGCGCGACAGGGCAAGAGCGCTATCGACAATCCCCTTAACCGGCGCGCAGTTTCCAAAGGTTGCATGCCTGACAGCTCGCCGCAACAGGGCCTGGGCGTGAAGGTCCTTGATTCCCCCCTGCCGGGCCAACTCAGTTGCCCGACCGCCGAACTCATCAGCCTTCGCCAACTGTCCCAAGAAGCCCGCGGTTTGGGCTTGCCACGCCTGGAGTTCTTCGGGTATGGCCGCAGCCCAATCGAGCTGCTCCTGCATCCCGGCCTTGTCACCCTGCACAAAGGCCAGTTGATAGAGGCGGGCATGCATATTCGTGGTCTCGAGCTTTTTCGACAACGCCCGACGCAGCACGTCCTTCGCTTCGTCAAAACGATTCAGCCCCATGAAGGCCACCGCGAGATTGACATACGGTTTCACGTTCGCCGGGTTAAGTTCGATCGCTACGTGCGAGTTCTCAATAGCCTTATCAAATGGACCAACCAGCGTGTATCGATTAGCCAGGAGATTATAGGGTTCCCAATCTCGCGGATAAGTTCGCTTCCAGGTTTCTAACTGCTCGATTTGCTTGTCCCATTCTCCCGTCACGCCACCATAGTAATTGGCCGAGATAATTAACTGCTCACGCTCACTGGCGCGGTCTTTTAACTCATACGCCTTCTCGTAAGCCTCACGCGAGAGTTCGTTTTGCCCTTTGCTGTTGTAACAGGAGGCCAACCTGGCATAGGCGATCGCGAAATAGAGATCGCGCGAGGTTGCATCCTTGTAAAAAGGAATTGCCTCGCCATATTTACCTTTCGCGTGCAATTCAAAACCGCGCGAATAAGCCTGGAGCGCGTCCAGCGACGAAGTAGTGGCCTGTTCGATCGGCGCGTCGAACTTGGCTACCGAGCTGAGCGACTCACCAAGCTTTTCTCGCAACTTCGATGCGGCCTGGCCCAGCGCTTTCAGCACCTGCTCTTTTCCTTCAACTTCAACCTGCTCGCTGGCGATCGAATCGCCGGTGTGCGCACTCACGGCTTCGAGTGAGATCGCATAATGACTACCCAGGCTGGATATCGTGCCGAGCAACATTGCCTTGATTCCCTGGCGTTCGCAGATTTCGCGCGCGACTTCGCGGGTAATGCGCGTGTCCGGCGGCTTCTCCATGAAGCTGAGCGTTTCGCGCACGCGATCCTCTGAATAGATATCGAGGTAAGGTGATTGAGCCAGCTGGACCGTCAAAGCCTGCTTCAGGGTCCCCTCGAAAACAGGATCGCCCGTGCTGTTTACAAAGTCGGCCAGTAGGATTTTGTCCTTGTCAGTCAGCCGCACTCGCTCGCGAAAGTAGGAGAAGTAAACTATGGCCGCCGCGGCGACCAGGATCGCCAGACCGGCGATAAGAGCGCCTATCTTGTGACGCTTGATCTCGCCGACGATGTATTCGGCACTCGATGCGCGGGTCTGGACACCGCTCGAAGCCGCGCCAGTGGATTTCGTCCCTCCGGGAATCGTCGTGTGCAGGTGCGAGAGCGCGCCGGGGATTTCGGTGTCGGCATAGGCTAGTCCGGAAATGCTCAAGGCGCTCATTTGATCAGGGCCGATGGAACGCTCGAGTTCGGTCTGAAACTCGAGACGCTGCTTGAGCTTTTTCAGATCCGTCTCCAGCTCTTTGATCGTTTGGTAACGTTCGTCGACGTCCTTACGCAGGGCCTTCATCACGATCCATCCGAACTCTGCCGGAGCATTAGGAGCGAAACGGGCCAGCGGCGCGGGCTCAGTCTTGGCAATCGAAACGATAACGTCGGTTTTGGTCTCGCCGGTGAAGGGCGCGCGCCCCGCCGCCATTTCATAGAGGACAACCCCCAGGCTCCAGATGTCTGTGCGCGCATCGACCGGTTTACCTCTGGCTTGTTCGGGAGACATGTATTGCGAGGTTCCCAGCACCAGGCCTGCGTCAGTCTGGACCAGGGCGCGCGTCACGGCTTCGGTATCGGCCTGTTCCGCGTCCGGTTTTTCGGTAAGTTTGGCCAGGCCGAAATCCAGGACCTTCACGTGACCGTTGCGGCGAATCATTATGTTCTCAGGCTTGATGTCGCGATGAACGATGCCTGCCGCATGAGCTTCTTCCAGGGCGCCGGCGACCTGGATCGCGATCTCGAGTACCTCTGATAGCTCCATCGGCGGGCCGGTGAGACGCTTTCTCAAGGTAACGCCGTCAATGAACTCTGTGGCGATGAAGTGACGTCCGCCTTCGTCACCCATTTCATAGATGGTGAGAATGTTTGGATGGTTCAAGGCCGACGCCGCATAGGCTTCCTGATCAAAGCGGTTCAGCCGGTCCCGGTTTTGAGTTAGTTCTTCAGCCAGTAATTTCAGCGCGACCTTGCGGCCCAGTTTGGTGTCCTCGGCGAGAAACACTTCGCCCATACCGCCCGCGCCGAGCTTTTGGATAATTCGGTAACGAGATATGGATGTCAGTTCCAAACGGGGGCCCTTGTTATCAGTTAGTTCAGAGTTCAACCTTTGGGTTGCTGGTGTCAGTACCACCTGCGTTAGCGGGTGGATCCAGGACTCAACTGCGGGGAGTGAGTGCCTGGCCCACTCGCTCACGCAGGTGGTACTGACCCCATAGTTCACGGCGCAAGCTAAAGGTTGAAGTCTAGACTCATTTGCTCAAGCTTGGCAGAGTCGGCGCCTCTAACATGAACGATCTTGTTCTTTGAGCCGGCTCCGGAAACTATCTCAACCGCATTTTGTGGCAGTTTGAAAATTTTTGCCAGTAAGCGAACCAGTTCGCGGTTGGCGGCGCCTTCTACCGGCGGCGCTGCAATCCGAATTCGCAAAGCGCCGTTATACTCGCCGGCAATTTCGGTCCGCGATGCGCGAGGAACAATTCGTACCGCGAACGTGAGGCCGCGGTCCCTTGCGGAATATTGAATCACTCGCTGGAATAGTAAATCGAGAAGAGCATTTGGTAAATAGCGAATCGGGAACTACCGCAGCCAGAAACCGCAACGACGCTGCCTGAGGTCAGTACCGGGAGCGGTAGCGACCGGGTCATTCTGAACGGCAATCTCCACGGTCCAGTCAGTAGGAACCCGGTCGCTATCGCTCCCGGTACTGACCTCACCATGCTAGAGAAACTCCACCGGCCATCCGCGCAAAAGCGTGCCGGCCACCGCCAATTTGCAAATCCACAGGATCAGGAACGCGACTATCGGTGAAATATCAAACGTGCCCACCGCAGGCACTGTCCGTCGTAAGGGCCCAAGCAGGGGTTCGGTGACTTGAAATACAAAACGCATCAGCCGATTCGAATAGCTGAAGCCAAGCCAGGAGAAAATGATGCGAATGAATATCGTCAGAGTGTACAGACTCAAGAATCCAAAGATGAGGTAACCGATGACGGCGACAGGCGCGCCAATCTGTCTTGCCGACAATGCGAAGATGATTCCGGCAACTGTGCTCAGCACGCTCTCAATTACCAGGATCACCATGTAACCCGCCAAAATGATCAGAATCACAGCGATGAACGGCGCGACTTTTGGGTCGAGCCTGAAACCCAGCAAAACGGCCCGCACTCGGGACAAGACGGGTTCTGTCGCTCGCCGCAGGCTGATCGCCGACCAGGTGAAGGGATTTACTTCCATGTAATTCAAAAGAGATCGAAGCAAAATCAACACGATCGCCGCAACGATAAGCCCGATGATTCCCCGGGTCACAAGCTGAAATAGCGTTTTGACTATGAGCATGAATCTCTCAGCTTTGAACCGGCGAACCGCGCTCGCCAAAAATTGCCGTGCCCACGCGCACGATGGTCGCACCTTCTTCAATCGCGATTTCGAAATCGTGAGTCATGCCCATCGACAACTCTCCGCTTTGATCACCAAACGCGTCCTGCGTATTCAGTTCATCGCGGAGTTCGCGCAGCCGGCGAAAGAACGGTCGCGCCAGCGAGGCATCGTCAAAGTACGGCGGCAGAGTCATCAACCCCTGCAGACGTAGTGTCTGTGTTTGTTTGATGGCTTCGATAATTCTTGGCACTTCAGTTTCCGCGGTCCCGGATTTCGTCGCTTCTTTTCCCAGGTCAACCTGAATCAGCACCGGTAAGACTTCCCGGCCCACCTCAGCGCACAGGCGATCCAGCCGGCGAACAAGGGCCGCGGAGTCAAGCGAATGAATGACGTCAAACAACTCCACCGCGCGCCGGGCTTTGTTCGATTGCAGATGGCCAATCAAATGCCAGCGCGCAGCTTTTCGACCAACCAAAGGAATCTTTGCTTCCGCTTCCTGCACCCGATTTTCGCCGAGGTCGGTCGCTCCGGCGGCTATCGCTTGCTGAATCGTTTCGGCCGAGTGGGTCTTGCTCACGGCCACCAGCGTAATTTCCTCGGGCCGGCGATCGGATCGTAAAGCGGCCGCTGCGATACGCTGGTGCACGTACTCAAGACGCTGACCAAGGTCTTTCTCGCGCTGCAATTCTGGATTCATTTCAATAACACAATTGAAGGGCAACTATAACAATCGCCTCGATAGGCGGCAAACACTCTGCTGGCGCTGCATGATAAGAGAACTAAGCGAAACGATATCGTAGGTCGATAACAAGCCGAGTCAGGCCAACCCCTTCTTATTCGACTACGCACCTCGGCGGCATGGATGTTGTTGCCTGATCGTGAAAGGTAATTTTGAAATTATTCACTTTGGGAGGTGCTATGAACTTAAGGAAACTTAATCGCAAGATTCTACTGTTGGTCGCAGGAGTTGTGCTGCTGGCCGCGACACCGGCGACTAACTTCGCACAGGGGCGCAGCCGAGACCGAGGCGACGCGAAAAAGTCCGATCGCTTCGTCAATCGTCACGACGCGCGTGACGGACGTTGGGACGGTCGTGGTCCGCAGTCTGCACGAGGATCGGATATAGGCAACGTGATTCGCCATCGCCAGGATAGATTAAGCAATCGAGATTTAAATCGAGACCGACGTTGACGTTTAAGGGACCGTCGCATTGAGGTGCGCAACAGCCGCTTTGACAATAACAGTCTCGTCCGTTCGCAGAGATTGCGGAACCGGCATCGTCACTTTGAGCGACGCAACTAGCCAGGCGACATTGGCGAAAAACGGGAAGCGATTGGGAGGTGCGGAGACTTAAGGGCTGCCTTGACACTGCCGCAACCGGGTTCGTATATTCGAACCCCACGGGGATGTGGCGGAACTGGCAGACGCGCAGGTCTCAGAAGCCTGTGATGGTGACATCGTGGAGGTTCAAGTCCTCTCATCCCCACCATAAAATTAGGGGCGAGCTATAACGGCTCGCCCTTTTGTTTTAGCTCCAAATGGAGCGCGGACATCCTGTCCGCCAGCGTGCGCAGCACGCTCAACCTCCACCTGTTTGTTCCAGCCGACGTTCGCGCTTTCGCGCTCAGGCGGACAGGACGTCGGCGCTCCATCAACTCTATGGTTGCCGCTTCAACTTACCGCCAATCAACACGCCCGCGGCCCCGATAATCGGACCCAGAAATATCACCCATGCCGGAGGCCTGGCTTTGTTCATCGCCTCCATGTTGGGTACGTTGCCTGCGCGTACCTCATGAGTATCAGCGGGGCGCAACGCCTTACTGCCAAACGCAAGTGCCAAACCCAGGGCCAATACTAGGACCGCGAGCACCAGCGGCGCCTTGCCTCCTTTGGCGATTACGGCACAAATAAACCCCGCGATAATAGCCGTAATCAGAATCACTGAAAACTGCATCGCGATCCACGAGGTGGATGGATCGTACGAGGCCGGCTTGAATGACCAGTTCGCACCCATCATCGTGTAGATGGACATGAAGGCGATCACTTGCACCACAAACATCACGATGTAACCGACGATTACTCCGAGCACGCTTCTCAGCATAGGACGGACTCCTTCTTAGATTGATCTGAAAGGCTTCGAGGACTGCTCGTTTATCACGAGGCGGCGGTCCCAGGCAAGCATTTTCCCGAATCGCCAGAGTTAGTTTTGAGATTTCTGATTGGTTAAGGCTACCTGGTACTGGGAACGCGGGCGCCCTCGCCCGCTGAGCCTGGCTAGACTAGACCGTCGGCGCAACGCGTTCGCGCTTCGCGCTCAATGCGGGCGCGGGCGCCCGCGTTCCCAGCACCAAGGGCTCCTCCTGCGCCACCCGGGCAAACTATGGCTGAATTTTCGCCGGCTTGGTCTTGCTCTTCTCTGCAGGCGCGCGAGGCTTTGGTTTTTGTTCCAGACAACCTTCCACCAGCGCCAGGGTATTGTTCGCTCGCAGGAACTTATCGGAAAAGTTGCTGACCAAATTCAGCATGCCATCAAAATCAATCTTTCCGATTTCGCGAAAGGCATTTTCAGGTGTGAAGCCGGGGGTATCAATCCCCGTGTAGGCACCGAAGTTCTTCCCTTCTATTTTTCTGGTGACGAATTGCCGGGTGAAGTCGGGGTGTTCGATCCGGTTGATGCACTTCACCGCTTCAGCCATCACCGCCACCGCGCGATTCATATCAATCTTGGTATAAAGATACGCCACCTCCAGCAGCGCCCGAGCCGTGACTGGAGTATTCGGCGCCTTCGCCGCGATCGCCACGACCTCATCCAAAACGTCGCGCGCCTGGGTCTGGTCCGGGTTCTGTTTGAGCAACTCTTCGGCAATCCGCGCATAGAGATAGGTGCGCTGATCCAGCTCATCGACTTTGGCAGTGAGCCTGCGGGCCTCATCCAGTTTCCGCTCGGTGATGGCTCGTTGCGCGCGATCGAAATAGAGCCAATCGAGCAGTGGCTGGCGAATAGTCGAATCAGAGATCTTATCAACGGCACTGAGCACGACATCTAATGCTACGCTCGCCGCACTTCCGGTTATGGCAAAGGTCAATTCCTGATCGCGAACATCCACATTAGGATTCTTCAGCGCGGCTTCAACTCGCTCGTCGAATGTCCCCGGGGGCATATTGTCGCCGCCGGCAATTGAATCAACCTTGCGCTGAGAGTCTTGTGGTAATCGAGCGATGAGGTTCCCTTTAGCTGTCTCTATCGCCGCCGCAAGGTCAGGCAGATTTTTTTGAATCTGTCCGGCTAAACGCGTGAGTGCCAATAACATTTGCCCGGGCTCTGACAACCTCTCTGACGGCGGCGGATCCGAAGGATTGGCGATGAACTCCTGTACGCGGCGCAAAAGTGTTTGCACGAACACTCGCTGCAAACTCCGGTTCGCAGCAAACCCGCTGGGAACGCGATAAACCGTATAGCCAGGCATCTCTCCAGCTTCACGATCGTTACCGAAGGGATACGACGACAGGTAGAGCAGTCGCTCCATGGGCGCGGCGGCGTATGCCGCCAGGGCTTCCTGGTAAAACTGATCGGCAGCCGACTTATCGGCGGCGGCCAGCTGATAAAGAAACATTGACAAGTAAAAGGTCGCCGGGTATCGGAGGCTGTTGCGGCCAAAACTGAGCGCGGCCGAAAGGTTGGAAGGCAACATAGAGCCGGCCATGGTCAATAATCGCTCTGCCGTCGCGGCGTCGTCGGGTTTGTCCTTGTTCAGCTTATCGTCCGCCTCCTGCTGTTGTTCCTTGAGCATCTGTTCAGTCAGCTTTTTCGCCCATGCGATGTCGTGCTTCGCGATCGCACTGATTACCTCGTAGCGGTGGTCTACGGCGCCAATCAGCATTTTACCGTCGTACTCCGGCACGACACCCTTCAGTTTGAAGGTCTGCACCGCCAGATCGAAAGCTTCAATTAAGGCTGCCCGGGCTTTGTTCGGTCGAAAATTCCAAAGCAGATCGGCCGCGCGAATCAGAACTGCAATTCGCTGCACAGGATCGTCAAAGGTCTTCGTGACTTCAATCTGCTGTTGAATGATTTCGAGTGCGTTATCGCGTGAACAGCTGGACGTCGGAGCAGGGATGAGCGGACTTTTTTCCTGGCCAAACGTGATTCCACTGAGGGAGCCGGCTACCAGAAAGAGCGCAAGACCTGCGACGTTGGGAATAAAGCGCATGGTCGTCATGGCGTAAATCAGAGCTTTCCAAGCTCGTTAGGTTGTCAGGAGGCGATGGTACTCTGCAAGCTCTTCGCGATCAATGGCACGATTTGTCGCGGCACGTCGATCGCGGCTTTGATGTGCCGGGCATTGGTAAAGTGGCCGGCCACATAGACTCCACGCACGTTGGTTTCAAAAGTTTCAGGATTGTAGACAGGCATCTCGGTTAGTTTCCCGGACGTGGTTTCTACTCCCAAACTTTTTAGCAGAGTCAGATCGGCGTCACTGCCAACCAGCACGAAAACGACATCGTTTTTTATGGTGCGCTTCTCTCCGGTGTCGGTGGTAAGGGTAACTTCGTGCGCCGTGATCTCGTCAACATGCTGATAGAGAATCACGCGCAAGCGGCCTTCGGCGATCTCGCGCTCGAGCGGCAACCGCACCCAGTGTTTCATCGCGCCGGCTTTCGGATCGCGATTTTCCCAATCGTCGCGCCAAATGGCCATCGTCGTGCGGGCGCCCTCTTCGGAAAGAAACAGCGCCGCCTCAGCCGCGCTGTTGCCGCCGCCAACTACCAGGGCTTCCCTGCGCACGTATGGGTAAGGCTCAATGAAGCGATGATGAACTTTGGGTAGAGTCTCGCCGGGAACATTCAGCATGCGCGGTCGAGCCATCGCTCCAATTGCGAACAGCAGCCGGCGCGCTCGGTAAGTCGAGTTTACTTCCTGGTCGAGCGTGTTCACGCTTTTCGTTCGCGCCACGAATAGATCGGATTCCACTTGTTCAATAGCAGTGACTTCTTCGCCGGTGTTGATTCGCAAATCCGCATCCAGCACGAAATGTATGTAATGCGACAAGAGTTCTTCGCGGGTAGGCTTCTCGCGCACCGGGTGCAGAGCGCCTTCGCGCATCTCTAATTCGTTCGGCGTCGAGAAGAGTGTGCGGCCCACCGGGTACTGGCGAATCGTGTCGGCAATCGTTCCCTTCTCGATCACCAGATAGTCGAGACCTTCCCGAACCGCGGCCTCAGCGGCAGAGAGACCTGCCGGGCCCGCGCCGATGATTAGAAGATCGAGAGTTTCAGACATAAATTTTGAGTAATGAAGAAGAAGTTTCGCGCAAAGGCGCTAAGGAAAACAAGAGGCGCAAAGCTGTCGTTGCTTTCTTTGCGCCTTCTTTAGGTCTTTGCGCCTTTGCGTGAAACTCTCGAGCTTAACTGGAAAAGCGATCCACGAAATCACACGAATCTAGAGCTTGTTTTGATTCGGGTGGTCCGCCCGAGAAGACGCAAAGTTAAAACTCCAGAACGCCCTGTGCCACCACCACCGAAGTCCCGCTGACCCGCACCTCTTCAACTTTGCCGGGCTCGCCTCTGACCTCAAGTCCGATGCGGCTGGGACGTTTAATAAAATCGCCTTGCTCGATCACAAACTTGTAAATGCCTTCCACCGGATCGACTCGTGTGGCGTCGTGATGAACCAGATAACCACCGAGCGGTCCGGCGGCGCTGCCCGTCGCCGGGTCCTCGCCGATGTTTTGGCCGACGAAAAATCGTGCGTGCGCGCGGGCTTCGCCAATCTCAAGTGTCTCGCGGGAAAATGCGTAGCAGCCCGTGCTGCTTCCGAAAAAACTTTTGCCTTCGTAAATCTCTTCCAGCATCTGCAGATTCACTTTGCAATTGCCCAGGTCTGCCAGCGAGCGCACCGGAACGAGCAACATCGTGTTGCCGGTTGAGACCGCTTGGATCGGCAAGCTTTCGTCCAGGTCCTCGCGGGCCAGACCCAGCGCGCGAGCGATGTCGGCTTGTTCCTGCCAGTCGTCGATCTCGCCGCGGATCTCAAACTGACCCTGCGTCATGACCACTCGCACAGGTTCACCATCTTTGAATTCGATATCTACCGGCAGCACGCCGATACCGACTTCATGTTTGAGATGCGCCCAACCGTTACCGTTTTCTGGCAGCGGCACGATGCCTTCGCGGGCCAGACAATTCCAGGCGCCCACGATCGGATGACCTGCAAATGGAAGTTCGCTGCTCGGAGTAAAAATTCGCAGGTGACGCAAAGCACCCTCTTTTTCTGAAGGCAGGACGAAAACCGTCTCGGACAAATTCATTTCGCGGGCGATCTGTTGCATCTGCTCGGCGGTGATTCCTTCGGCTTCGGGAAAGACGGCCAGCGGATTACCGCCAAAGGCATGAGCGGTAAACACGTCGAGTTGAAAAAATTTATAAGAGGTCAAAGGCTCGTCTCCTTATGAGGTCAGTACCACCTTGACGTTTCTGGCCGCAGGCCGGAGCGCGGACATCCTGTCCGCCAGCTTGCGCAGCAAGCTCAGTCAATCCCATCACACTCGCTAAGGTGTGGGGCATCACTCAAAACCGAGATGGATTCTGAACTATTAGTTGCGTGTTTGATCCACCCACTCACGCAGGGTGGTACGGACTCACTCACCCACGTTAAAGGGTCCGCGCCCACTCGGCTGCCTCGTCCATAACCGTTTCGTAAATCGTCTGCTGCGGCACGCCCAAAGCTTTGGGAACCTTAAATGAATGATCGCCGCCATCGATTACATAGACCTTCGCGTTCAGGTGTCGCTTCTTGATCACGGCGCGAATTTCTTCCGCCGTGCCAAACGTATCGCGGGCGCCCTGCACGAACAGCATCGACGCAGAAACGTCGGACAAATGCTCGTCGCGCATCTTTTCGGGCCGGCCCGGGGGATGCAGCGGATAGCCGAGGAAGACCAGACCATCGATGCCATCTGGGTTCGCGGCCGCGACCTGTGAAGCGATGCGCCCGCCCATTGATTTACCGCCAATCACCAACCGATTCTTTTTTAGCTTGGGATGTTGAAGCGCCGTTTTGATCACTGCCTGATAACATAATTCAAGTCGCGCCTTCGGATCCGGAATGCCGCGTCCCTGCTCTTTATACAGAAAGTTGAAAGTCATGACATCGAACCCGCGCGCCGCCAACCCTTCGCCCATCATTCGCATGAAACTGCTTAACTGATCCGCACCGGCGCCATGACCGAGCACTATAGTGACGCCCGCGCGCTGGGGCTTCGCGGCCGGATACAAGAGCGCGGTCACACTCTCGCGTTCGTTGACATCAATTTTGAGGGTTCCAGTTTCCATTGCCGCGCGCCGGTTTGCGCCGGCAACAGTTTACACGCAAGCGATGCGAATGATCAGTAGGGAGGGGTCGGATTATGGTAATAAGGTCAGTACCGGTAGCGGTAGAGGTTGTGTCAAAAGTCGATTTCTTAACGCCGAAGGCGTTCCCTAACTCAGCCCAGGGTAACACCCTGGGACTTGGCCGAGCATTTGAGCCTACGCTGAAGGCGTTGAATAGTTACCGGATGCAAAACTCGCAAGTCAGTGAAATTTTTAAACCCTTACAGGGTAATAAATCCTTGGGGATCTTTGATCCCAGGGTGTTACCCTGGGCTGAGTTAGGGAACGCCTTCGGCGTATGAAGTTTCGCACCTTCACGTGTCATCGAGTTTTGACACAGACTCGGTAGCGACCGGGTCAGAAGCCCGCGCGTAAGCAAGGGCGACACCCACGACTCTGCGTCTCTCGGATCAACATAATGCTGCGCGCCAATTTACGTGAATCAACAGTTCTTGCGAGCGTTGCCCTCCATAACGGTCGGGCTTCTGACACACTCACTAAGACCCGGTCGCTTGCGCAAGCAAGGCAGTGTGATCGGCGATCACTTCGTCGACAGATGCTCTCTCACCTGTGTTGAAAAGCTGTCAAAAGGCGACGCGCCGGCCGCCAGCTTCTTTGGGCAAATAAATTCAATCATGTGCGAACCAAGCATGCGATAGCTTTCAAATTGCGGTTCGCTAAACCACTGATCGGCGATCGTGTCCTGCGGAAAGGCGTCGTCGCTCTTGTGATAATTCAGGACGTCGGCCGGTTCGGTGCCGTTCAATGAAGGCTTGATATAAACCAGCACGCCGTCATAGTCGGCATCCGGATCCTCACTGCCGGCGGGCCGGTCAACGCAGGAATACCGGATCGTACCGATCGCACAATATTTATTCGGCTTAGTCGGATCTTTTCCGAGTTTCATTTCTTCCATCTCAATGGGCACGCCGAAATCCATGCGAACCTGACGAATCGAGTAAGCCAACGACTCAAAACAGTAGGAGGGATCGGTGCTGGCATCGCTGATGACAATGTAGCGGCAACGGCGGAGAATCATTTCGTACAAACCAAGGTTGTCAAAATGCCCGCCGTCTGACAGATAGACGTAGGGGCTCTTGCCGTTGGTCATGCCCAGCGCTTCGCTGAAGATGGGTCTGACTGACTGAGTTGGCGAAGCACGTTGGAAGGTCGCCGGACTGAGTAGCGTCGAGCCGCCACTACCGGCAATACCGGAATTGCCCAACCAGAAACCGAGGCGCACATTGAATAACGTCATGATGAAACGGACCACCGGCGAAGTCATCATGTAGCCCATGTTGGGGCTGGCCGCCGCCCCCGAAATCGCCGCCGATGTCGCCAGCGAAATTCCCGTGTCGCCCCCGTATAATGCCGACGTGCGATAGCCCAGCCAGTAACTGCCGGTATGCAGAGGCGAAATTGCAAACGACTCTGCTTTACGATCCTGCCATGCTAATCGTTCACCGCCTGCCAGATTCAAAGTCACGTTGACCACGTGCAGAGGCTTCTGATTCAAGTCGCACATCTGCACATTGTCCTGGCTGTCGAAATCGGTGAACTTGTTTTTAGTCTTCGCGCGCGACCGCGACGCGCCGAGGTAAGCTCGCATCAGGCGATTGCGCCAATAGTAATGCAGCGAAAAGCGGTTGGTATTTATGAAGCGCCCAAGAATCCCGCCCACCACCGCAATCAGCAGCGCCATCGCCACCAGAACTCTGCCGGGCGTGCGATAAATAATTTCTCGCGGATCGTTTGCGTTCAGACGCGGCGCGCCGGCATGCAGGACTCTGCCGGCCCATTCTCCCAAGCTCGAGGCCAGGATCCAGTTGGTGACAAGCGCTAGCACGATGAAGAGAAAAGCAGCGAAGATGGCCGCGGCCGCGGCAATCACGACTGGCATCAGTTTCGGCTTTGCGCCGGCCGGCGTCTCTCCGCTGGCCGATGTCTTTGCGCTCGAGCCGCCGAACAGAGTAATGGCGCCTGAAACAATTCCGATTAATGCCGTACCTACGCCTTTCAGACCGCTCCAGGTGGTCCAACCCTGGTTGTTCATCAACTGCGTCTGGAGTTCGACAAACAGCGCGGGCCCGAACAGCACGACGAGGTTAAATACGCTCCATGCAATCACCGCAATTAGAATCCAGGCGCCCGAGCGCGCCCACCATTCCTGATCGTCGACATCGGTGAAGCGGCTGGTGAACCCCGAGATAAGCGTCCCGCCTACAGTCAAGAGCACTAATAAGAAGGGTACTGCCAGGCTGGCATAGGTGCGCAGGAAGGCTGTCTGTAGATTGAGTGGCGCTGGCAGTTGGGTGGTTACCAAATACCAAATCAGGTAACCCGTAATGGCAAAGGCAGCCAGGATTAGCACACTGGCCAGGACATAGAGGGCCAGGGTCCGCAGCCATCTCCCCGAGCGCTTCGTATTATCAGTGCCGACTTTCTCGCGCTCGCGCATCCGCGCCACAATCCTTAAGATCACGTAAAGCGTCCAGGGTATTGCCCCGAGGATCAAAGCAAAGAGAGTGAAGGACGCTGCACCAGGCTGCTGCGCCCTGGGCAAGCGGGCCCAATAGGTCGTCAAAGCCATTGCCGAAATAACTAACGGCAGCAGACAGAAAAAGACAAACCAGCCTTCGCGAAGATTCAACTGCTTCGCTCCAGGCAAATTCAGCCCGATGTAAATCAGTGCGATAACAGCCCCGACAAAGCCGGCCCACAACAAAACCATGGGACTTAGATAACTACCCTTCACAAAGGCGACCCAGATTCTGGGCAGCATCAGAATGGCGATGATCGCGGGCAGGAAGACCATCCAGTTGAGAATTAGATTACGCAAATAAACGGCTATTAACGTCCAGGTATCAACCGACAGCAGCCCTTTTCTCGGCGTCAGATAATTCGCGTAAGTACGCAGGTTGTAAACCGCGTCAGGTTCAGGCTCGAGCGGATCGTCGGGTGGATCGGCCAGCCTCCTCGCGACTTTTGTAACAGCTAACTCCGCAGCCGAATGTTCCTGCCGATGAATCCACGCGCTCAGCCAACCGCCGATGAACCCGCCGCCGGAGACCGTCGAGAGATAATCAAACTTATCGAGCAGACCGTAACGCGAAAGTCCCTGCAGAATTCCCAGATTAAAAGTTGCGCTGCGTACACCGCCGCCAGAGAGACACAGTACGGAGCGCTTCTGCGGCAGCGTGCGAATGAGCTTATACAAGTCAGACACCAGCGCCGCGCTCAACGCCGTCTTGCATCTCCAAATCAAATCGCGGTCAACTGCAGCGTCGACCTTGATTCCCTTCGTCGCGCAAACCTGCCGGACAGCATCCGCTGACAGATTGGGCAAGTTCTTGATCTCCGCGAGTCGCGCCTTCACGCTTACCAAATCCGGGTTAGGGCCTTTGAGGTCTTCGCGATTCGTGGTTTCAAGTTCTTCGAAGAGAACTTCGGCGAGCGTGAGCGGATAATCCGTTTGAGCGTTTGGCATGGGTGGGATCACTCCTGTTCTGACTTTGGGCAAAGCTGTGCCAACTGTTAAAGAGTCCGGGTAATTCAACCGGAGATGATTAGACCGCTGAAAACTTGGGCTGGTACAAAGTAGAAGCGCGCCCGGAGGCTCTTGAGGACCAGCCGGTACTTCCTGTTTAGCGGGTTGGACGATATGCCAGATTGCGGGGGACGTCAATGTTTTTCGCGACATCGAACGTTGGCATGCTGAGGGTTGTAGTTTCTAGCGCACATGCTTGCAGCCATGCGCTAGCGGACTCACTCCTCTCACGGTGTCCGTTCTTGTTTAGATGGCCCGCCAATGGCGGCACAAGTGCCGCCTCTAAACTAAAGAGGTAGGGGTCAAGAGAAAAAATTGGAGCGCCGAACCGGCGAATGTATTCGCGGTCTCGGGAGCTTGGGCAAAGTTACCGTCGCAACCAGACTGTCTATTTGATGGATGTTTCTGCGTTGGCGCGGCCAGAGTAAATTCTGGGAACGCGGCTGCTGATACCGCAGGTGATCTCGTAAGAAATTGTTGCGGCAAGTTCGCCGAGGTCTTCGGCCGTGATCCGATGCTCTCCGTCGTGTCCCAGCAAAGTTACCCGGTCATGAAGCGACACTCCCACCACATCCGTAACGTCGATCAGGGTAAGGTCCATCGAGACGCGACCAACTACGGGCGCGAAAGTTCCACCGACAATGACGCGGCCGCGATTCGAGAGAGCGCGCCGGTAACCATCATCGTATCCGATCGGGATCGTGGCAATCACAGATTCGCGCTTGGTTTCAAAGGTGCAGCCATACCCAAGCTTCTCGCCCGGGCCAACGGTCTTCAAAAGCATAATGCGCGAGTGCAGCGACATCACGGGTCGTAGGTGCGCAGGTTCATTGTGGGGCGGCAGCACATCACGACTGAAGCCGTAGAGCGCCCCGCCCGGCCGCACAATATTGCCGCGCGCCCCGGGGAATGCAAACGTTGCGGCTGAGTTCGCAGCATGAACGTAACGCGGGGTGAAACCTCGGTCGCGAAAGAGATCTATCGCCTGCTGAAATCGTTCGAGCTGACGCTTCGTGAAGTCCTCCTGAGCAGGATCGTCGGCCGACGCGAGGTGCGTCATCAAGCCATCAACGCGAACATTCCGAAAACGCGCTAGCGCTTCACAGAACTGCCGAAGATCGGCGCTTCGAACTCCCAACCGTCCCATGCCCGTATCGATCTTAACGTGCACATCGGCTGTAACACCGGCGGCATGGGCAGCACGATCGAGTGCCTCGATCATGTCCAGCCGGTAGACAACAGGCGTCAGGCTCTGCTGCAAGCAAAGCTGTTGCTGTCCTTCCCAAAAACCTCCCAGACAAAGAATTGGCCGCGCGATCCTCGCGCGTCTCAACTCGTGTCCCTCTTCCGGAAGGGCAACGCCGAACCAATCGACGCCTTCCGCTTCTAAACGTTGCGCACAGGCGACCGCGCCGTGGCCGTATGCGTCAGCCTTGACGGCAGCCATCACGCCGACCTCGAGGCCGACCCGCTCGCGAATCAAACGCAGGTTCTCGGCAAGTGCGTCAAGATCGATCTCAGCCCAGGTCGGACGGCGGAAAATGTTGTCTTCGGAAGTTGTCATGGTTGCCGTTAGTCAAACACAGATCGGCGCCATCAGAAAGCGCCCGTCTCAGCGCAATGCAGAGCAGTTCACCCAAACTGATTTTGATCTCATTAGCACCTGGCTTTAGCCAGGTGATTCGGGTGGACGTTACGAATCGGAAACCGTTTCAAACGGTTTCCCGTTCAGGATGGAAACAAGTCACCCGGCTGAAGCCGGGTGCTACTGAGAATTCACTACGAGAGTCGACAATCAAAAAAATTACCCTGGGGTGGTCTAGAACTCGTCGCTACGTCCGCCGCGCTGCGCGCCTTTCGAACGATCGAACCTCGCGAGGTAAGCACCCAGCGCGTCCCGATCGAGATCGGCAAATTTGGCAAACTGATTGAGGAAGGCCAGGTAGACAGTGTCGGTGGGACCATTACGTTGTTTGGCGACAATCAACTCGGCGATGTTCTTGTTTTCATCGCTCTTGTTATATTGCTCTTCACGATAAATGAAAGCCACCACGTCGGCGTCCTGCTCGATGGCGCCGGACTCGCGCAAGTCGGCCAGCTGCGGCCGGTGGTCGGTGCGGTTCTCAGGCGCGCGGGATAGCTGCGAGAGGGCAACCATCGGAACATCTAATTCTTTCGCCAGTGCTTTTAGCTCGCGGGATATTTGCGAGACCTCCTGCTGCCGCGACTCGACGCGCCCCGATCCGCCAGACATCAGTTGCAGGTAATCCACCACAATCATATCAAGCTGTTTCTGCTCCGTAGAGAGGCGCCGAGCCTTCGCGCGCATCTCGAGCACCGTAATCGCGGGCGTGTCATCGACGAAGATGCGGGTGTCCCCAAGTTTACCCAGGGCTTTGGCAAGACGCGACCATTCTTCGTTCGAAAGAAAACCACTGCGAAACTTTTGCGCATCCACACTAGCTTCCGAGCAAAGCATACGCATCGCCAGCGCCTCGGCCGACATTTCCAGTGAAAAAATTCCGACGACCGCCTTAGTTTCTATCGCAGCATTCGCAGCGATATTCAATGCAAGACTGGTCTTACCCATTGAAGGTCGAGCGGCGATTATCACTAGATCCTGCTTCTGAAATCCCGAAGTCAAAAGGTCCAAGCCGCGGAATCCCGTGGCTATTCCCGTCACCACCATGGCATGATGCTCAATGGCTTCTGCCTTTTCCAGCATGCGCTCCGCCGGATACTTGATGTGCTCGAAGCCCTGACGCATCCGCTCATCAGCCAAAGCGAAAATCGCATGTTCCGCATGATCCAGAATATTTTGCGCTTCGTCTTCTTCTTCCAAAGCCTCCACAGTGATTTTTTCTGCAACTCTAATGAGCCGACGAAGAAGTGATTTCCCCTTAACGACCTTAGCGTAAGGAACAACGGTAGTAACGTGTGGCAGTCCGTATGTGAGAGTTGACAAAAACATCATGCCGCCCATTGCCTCCAATGAGTTGTCCCTTCGTAAGTCTTCGGCGATCAAAATAGGGTTGATTTCAGATGAGTGCTCAAACAAGAAAATCATCGCCTGGAAAACTCGACGGTGCGATGGGAGATAAAAGTCGTCTGGCCTTACCAACTCGATGGCCTGTGGAGCTAGAGAATTGTCGAGAATAATTGAACCCAGAATCGCGCGTTCGCTATCGGGACTACTTGGCAACGACCGCTCAAGCGGCGCGCGCATCGGAGTTGGGTTCGACATGCTTAAAAAGAAGACCGTGCAGAATACGGAAGGTCGAGATTATACGTTGCCCGGAGAGTTGGTCAACATTTAACAATCAGTATTTTCGGCATTAGCCGAGTCGCGGTCTAATGTCTGCTGGAGTAGAACCTGTATTACGTCTCTAATTCTCTGCCAACGGTCACTCGTTAAAGCCTCTTGGGCCTGTGCGGCGATTGTGTAGTTAAACTGTTCGATAAACCAATCAGCGGCCTCACGCGATGGGAGCAATCCGACCAAGACGTAATCTGACGATTGTCCCTTCCTTAGATTCTTCAAATTGTTCTCGATGATGCTCTCCAGAGTCATCCCATGGACCGAGTTATTCTTAATACTGTATTCAACGCCAAAATACTTTAGCGGATTAGGAGCCATTCGATGGATAGACATTATCGCCCCTCTGACATGCAATGAATCTTTGATTCTTCGACAATGAACATTTCGACAATTTCGAGCGGAGGCTAGTTGTAATGAGTAAGTTAATACGCGGCAATCCACTTACTTCTTAATGCTTCAATCTCGTCTTTCAGTTGCTCGTAACTCAGGGTGGGGAGCATATCGGAATACGCACGCGTCGCTCCCGTCCTTAAGTGAAAGAGCCATGCCTCTAGAGAGCTATGGAACAACTTATTTATGTGGCTTTCATCCCGTGAGGCTTCGAAGCCAACATAGTCGTTTCCAGGAGCAAAGGTTTCGTGCCTTAGCACGACTGTAGCATCGTTCTTTCTAATGTCGAAAGAAGGTCGTTGCCTAAGCTCGAATTCTCCGTCGAGTTTGAGGATTAATGAATTTGCTTGTTCATCGTCTCCACTGGCGATGACGGCGCGAAGTTGTTCTTTATTGGGCATTGAATTAGGGAACTCGCGACGGAAAGTCGTGCTGCTTCCATACAAGATCTCAGAAATCTGCCCAACTGTCGGACTGACTTTGTATAAGGTGCCCTCGATTTCTATCTCCGTACCGTAAGGAGTACGATTCATAACCTCTGAGGGGCTGGAGGTTTGAAAATCACTCTCATGCAGGGATGGATCGTCTTCATCCAGTCTTCGCCAATTCTTGTCTTTTTGAAGCCTGTACTGTCGTGCGCCTTTCAATTCGATTGTGAAGATCATAGATTCTCGAACCAAACTGAGGGGGCTGACTATTCGTTGGCTTCAGCACTTGCGCCGGCGGCCGGTGCTGCCTTGGCCGCAGCTGCTCCGCCAGCTTCTTCATCCAACGCCGTGACGTCGATCTCAATTCCGCCTTCGCCCAGCACACTGACCGGCAGTTGCACGGTTACTTCGCGATGCAAACGCACGGGTACTTCATAGCTGCCGAAGCGCTTGATCGGTTCGCGCAAGACGATCTTGCGGCGATCGATTTCATAGCCCTGTTCCTTCAACTCGTGGGCGATATCCATAGACGTTACCGAGCCGTATAGCACGCCGGCCTCGCCGACTCTGCGCTCGAACTTCAGATTCAAACTGCGCAAAGCGCTGGCCTGTAATTCCGCCGACGAACGGTCCTTCGCCTCACGTTTGGCCAGCGCCGCGCGTTCGCCATCAATCTGCCGCACGTTGTTGACTGTAGCCTCGACCGCCAGATTCCGCGGCAGTAAATAATTGCGCGCGTAGCCCGCCTTAACCCGAACGATTTCGCCGCGGGCGCCCAGATTATCAATATCTTCGCGTAACAAAACCTGTTTGTGTCCCATTATGAACTCCCTCTAATCGACAGTGGCACAGACTTCAGTCTGTGATTCTTTCAGTCACAATCACAGACTAAAGTCTGTGCCACTCTAAGCTCAGTCGGCCGCGTAAGGCAGCAGTGCGATATTGCGAGCGCGCTTGATCGCTTCAGCCAGCATTCGCTGGTGCGCGGCGCAAGCGCCGGAAATACGTCGCGGCAGAATCTTGCCGCGCTCAGGAATATAAGACTGCAGGAGCTTCACGTCTTTAAAGTCGATCAGGTCGACTTTCTCCATGCAGAAGCGGCAAATCTTTCGTCGCTGCATACGTCGCCCGCCGCGACCCGGCATAGCTCGCTCGTATTCGCGCTCAAATCCGTAAGAGTTCTCGCGATCTTCGTAGTGTGATGACATATTCTTTCCCTTCTATCTACTTACAACGTCGAATGCCCACCCAAGCGACGGGGTTAGGCTTCGGCGTCTTCCGTATCAGCCGCGGCGGCGTTTGCAGTTGCGCCGGCGCCGCTTGCCTTGTTCTTCGCTCCCGTACGGCGGGCCGCTTTACGCGCGCGCCGATCCCTGAGCTTGTCAGCGCGACGGCGATCCTCGTCCACTCGAATCGTCATGTACCTGAGAATCTGATCGTTGACGCGCATGCGACGTTCCAGCTCGGCGATTTCAGCGCCTGAACCTTCTACTTCCAACAGCACGTAGGTGCCATCTTTCTTGTGATTGATTTCATAGGCCAGCTGGCGCTTGCCCATGATTTCGGTCTTGGTGATCGTGCCGCCCTGGCCGGTGATGATTTTTTGCACCGCTTCGCTGAGCCGCATCACTTCATCGTCGCCCACTGTCGGATCGATAATGAAGACCACTTCGTAAGTTCGTTTATCTGCCAACTTCAACCTCCTAGTTATACAGCGACATCGCCCTGGCGATGCCGTCTCGCAAAACTGCGCGCACCGCATCGGCGCCGCGCTCCAGAATCTCTTTTAAGGCGCGTCGTTCGGCCGACGCGAATTCGTCCAGAACAAATTTCTTTGCATCGCTAATCGGATGCTCCGGTTGAATTCCGATTCGCAACCGCATGAACTCGTTGGTGCCCAGCGCCGCGATAATCGACTTCAAACCGTTGTGCCCACCGGCGCTACCGTGAGCGCGCAAACGAATCGTTCCAAACGGCAGGGCCAGATCATCGCTGATCACAATCAGCGAGTTACCAACCTCCAACTCGTCTTTAGCGATCAGACAGCTAACCGCTTCGCCGCTCAAATTCATGAAGGTCTGCGGCTTAACGAGCTTTGACCGCCGCCCTTCAAGGACCCCACTGCCTACCAATGAACGACATTCGCGCCGCTTCACGCTGACTCCTGCATCGGCAGCCAATTTGTCGACGAGCATAAAACCGACGTTGTGCCGGCTCCACGCGTATTCGCTGCCGGGATTGCCGAGTCCGACGATTATCATTTCCGATTTTCAATTGCCGATTGCCAATTGAAAACGCCAACTACCACTGCGACGCCAATCGGCAATTGGCAATCGCAAATCGGCAATGCCCTTACTTCTTCTCTTCCTCGCCCGGGCCCTCTTCGTCTTCCTTCTTTCCCTTGCCAATGACTTCCGGCTCGGCGGTCGCCTCGCCCTCAACTGGCGCAGGCGCTTCCTCTTCCTTGACTACGCCGACGGTTGCGATCACGGTATCGGGAGCCTCGAGAATTTCAATGCCCTCGGCCACCGGGATGTCTGAGACGTGCAGGACCTGATGAACCTCCAGGTTAGTGACGTCGACATCGATGTGCTCGGGAATGTCGCGAGGTTCGCAACGAATTTCCACTTCACGCACGATCTGTTCGAGCATTCCTGATTGTTCGCGCACGCCGATTGGCTCTCCAATCAAACGCAGCGGCACCGTCGCTTCGATCTTTTGCCCCTTGACCAGCCGTTTGAAATCGGCGTGGAGCAAACGCATCTTCACCGGATGAATTTGCCGATCGGCAAACATCACCTCGCTGGCTTCGACGCCATCGATATCAAGGGTGAAGATCGTGTTTCGCCCAGTGTCGGACCGCAGGATGGCGGCCAGGTCGCGCAACTCAGCCAGAGCTGCAACAGGTTCGCCCGCGCCCCCGTACATGGTCACCGGCACCTGCCCGTTACGTCGCGCCCGGCGCGAATCATTCTTTCCCCGACCCTCGCGCAGCACGGCGCGCACCACAATGTCTTTTCTCTCCGCCATAATTGCTCTCCCGAAAATAGTGGCACAGACTTCAGTCTGTGAATACGCGTGGGAAAATCACAGACTGAAGTCTGTGCCACGAAATCTAATCAAATTGTTTTTGCTGAAAGCTGAGGGCGACGGCTACTTAGCTTCCAGTGTTTGCCCTTCGTTTGACTGCGCCATCGGGGCCAGTTTCTTTATACAAAGAGCGAAGAGACGCTGGTCTCTTCGTGGATCGACTTGATCGCTTTCGCCAAAAGAGGCGCAATACTTAAGACCCTGATCTTGTTCAATTCCGCTGCTTTTGCGTTCAGCGGAATGGTGTTCGTCACAACGATCTGCTCAATTCCTGAGTTACCCAGATGCTGTGCGGCACGTCCTGACAGTACCGGATGTGTGAAGCACGCGTCAACACGAGCCGCGCCCGCCTGCTTCAAAGCCAATGAAACCTTGGTCAAAGATCCGCCGGTATCGCACATGTCGTCAACGATCAGGCAGTTCCGGCCTTCCACGTCGCCGACCACATTCATTACTTCGGCCACATTCGGTTTGTCGCGACGCTTGTCGCACAAAGCCAGCTCAGCATCCAGCCGCTTGGCGTAGGCTCGAGCTCGTTCTGCTCCGCCAGTGTCCGGCGCCACCACGGTTAAGTTCGGCAGCGGACGCTCCAGGTAATAACGAATCATGACCGACGCCGCGTACAAGTGATCCACTGGAATATCAAAGAACCCTTGAATCTGCGCTGCGTGCAGATCGATTGTCAGAATTCGGTCGGCGCCCGCGGTCGTCAAAAGGTTGGCCACCATCTTGGCCGCAATCGGCACCCGCGGACGATCCTTCTTATCAGACCGGCCGTAACCGTAATACGGCAGCACTGCGGTTAGACGTTCCGCTGATGAACGACGAAACGCGTCGAGCATCACCAGCAATTCCATCAGGTACGCGTCAGTCGGAGGGCACGTCGGCTGAATGATGAAAACATCGGCGCCGCGGACGTTCTCTTCGATCTGAAAGTTGAACTCGCCGTCGGAAAAACGCGCGGCCGTGGCTTTGCCCAGATCGCAACACAGCTCGTGACAAATCTCCTCGGCCAGGGCGCGGTGTGCGGTGCCCGAAAAAATTTTTATGCCGCCGGTCGTTCCCATTAGTCAGTAGACTTCAGTCTGTGTGTCTTACGTTAAGCAAGCTCAAATCACAGACTGAAGTCTGTGCCACTTGAAAATTGGCTGGGGCGGAAGGATTCGAACCTACGAATGCCGGATCCAAAGACCGGTGCCTTACCACTTGGCGACGCCCCAACATCAACGGACCAACGTCAGATCAACAGCACGGATCTCGCGCCTTCCCCGATCGCCCTTCGATAGGAGTCGCGGCCAACTGTCCTACAGGGAAAGACGCGCCAACCAGCCTCCAGCTCGATCATCTGAATGGCGCGCGCCTGCGCATCCTCATTGTCAAAAAAACCAACCAGGGCCGATCCGCTTCCGGCCAGCAAAACCTCTTCTGCACCAGCCCTCATGAGAGCAAGTTTCGCCCTCCCGATCTCCGGTTCAAGTCGAAAGCAAACCGGCTCGAAATCGTTTTGAAGAGCTTTATAATCCAAACTGTCGGAATTTTCGCCCTGCCCCGAACTAGAAAGAATAGTTTTGGCTCCCGCGGTTGTCAAGGCGCTCGTCAAAGGAGGTGCTTTAAGTGATTCATATGCGGTTGACGTGGAAATACCTGCGTTCGGTTTGACGATCAGCAGATAGTGTTCAGGCGTGTCGTCCAAGACAGTCAGACGGCTTCCAGTCCCGACGGCCCGCACCGTCCCGCCACAGAAAAAAAAGGGCACGTCAGATCCCAATTGACCTGCAATCCGCATGACATCTACCAACGTTGCGTTGGGTTCCCAAAGTTGCGCCAGGCCTAGCAAGGTAACCGCGGCATCCGACGATCCACCGCCCAATCCTGCCTGCACGGGAATTCGCTTTTCCAAACGTATGCGCGCGCCTTTGCCTGAAGAAAGACTGTGCTGCAAAGCGCGCGCAGCTCGATAGATGAGATTATCCTCGCCCCGGGGCAACGATCGATCGTCGCAGGACAAAACGATCTCGCGTGAATCAGTGATGGTCAGATGAATCGTGTCGTGCAAGCTGATCGACTGCAGCACAGTATGAATTTCGTGATAGCCGTCGGGGCGCTTACCGAGGACCCGCAGGCCCAGATTGATCTTGGCAAAAGCCGGTAGAGTTAGGGTTGAGCCCGACATATTAAGCTGGGAATCTAAACGCAAAGAACGCAAAGCGTGACGCAAGAGCACGCAAGGGATTTCCTTCGCGTTTCTTTGCGAAAACCTTTGCGGCCTTTGCGTTAAATTCTTTTCTAAACTGAAATGCCAGCGCGTTCAGCCAGGGCGCTCGCCTCGCGATTAGCTTCTTCAATGACACTCGCTTCATTCAGAGTCAACAACTCTCGATTACGCATCAGCACTTGACCGTCAATTATTGTCGTGCCCACATCCGAGGCGACCGCTGAATAAACCAAAGCGGAAACCACATCGCGCTGCGGAGTCGAATGCAGTGGATCCAGTTTGACTACAATCACGTCGGCGCGCTTGCCGGCTTCCAGGCTGCCTATTTCCTTTTCCAGTCCCAGCGCGCGTGCGCCGTCAATTGTCGCCAGACGCAGGACCCGCGCGGCCGGCAAAACTTCCGGACCGTGGGCCAGCTTCTGCAACAGCGCTGCCGTGCGCATTTCCGTGAACATATCAAGGCGATTGTTACACGCCGCGCCATCCGCACCCAGTGAAACCGGAATCCCGCGCGAAAGCATTTCCGCTACGCGCGCCAATCCCGATCCAAGTTTCAAATTCGATGAAGGACAGTGGGCCACATTCGTCCTTGAGCGCGTCAGGATCTCCATCTCCTCGGTGTCGAGATGGACGCAGTGGGCCAGTACCACGTGTGCACCCGAGATTCCCAACGAATCAAGATAGGCCACGTTACGCCGGCCCGTTTCGGCTTCAACAATCTCGCATTCTTTCCTGTTCTCGGAAGCATGCGTGTGAATCATCACCTGATGCTGCCGCGCCAGTTCGGAAACTTCGCTTAACAGTTCTCGGGTGCAGCTAATCGCGAAGCGCGGAGCAAAGCAACAGCGCACCCGGCCGCCGGCGCGACCGTGCCATTCTTTGATCAGGTCGACTGATTCGCGAATCGACTGATCCGTGTCTTCGTGAAGTTCCGAGGGCACGCCGTCGCCCTGGTCCATCATGCATTTGCCGACGGTCGCGCGGAAGCCCGTTTCCTCAACCACGCGCAGAACCTCTTCGGTATGCCGGACGGTTTCCATCGTTAGCGCGCAAGTAGACCCACCCCTAATCATCTCCGCTATACCCAAACGGGCTGAGGCACGAACCGAGTCCTTTGTATGCGCCGCTTCCATCGGCCAGATGCGTTTTTTCAGCCAGTCGATCAAAGAGAGATCGTCGGCCGCGCCGCGAAACAGAGTCTGGCAAAGATGGATGTGAGTCTGCACAAAGCCGGGCAGCACCGCGCAGCCGCGAGCGTCGATCGTGTCAATTGGGTCGCTCGCATCAGCATCGATAGCACTGGCAATCTCTGCAATGCGACCATCGCGAATCAGCACGTCACCCTGGACGATGGAGTTGCGATCGTCCATCGTCACAATCGTGCCGCCTTTGATGAGAATTGATTCGCTCATGAGTTGAAATCAGGCCGCGCGGATTATGCGGGGATTATCCTGAGTCTGTAAAGCATCGCTGGTTAACCGGTTGAAGGCAAACTAAAACGCAAAGGACGCTAAGGTTTTCGCAAAGGTCGCAAAGATTTTCCTTTGCGACCTTTGCGGGCAACTCTGCGTCCTTTGCGTTTAGAAATACGGCTCGCGTCTTTGAAGCAGATCCACGAGCCACAGCCAAGCGCCTACTTCTTATCTCCCGTAGCTGCCGCAGCCTTCTTCTGTTCCGCCGGCGGAGTTGCGACCGCAACTTCGCCATGCACGGGCATTCCCAGCGCGCGCCGCACGTCGTTTTCAATTCGCTTCAACACTTCCGGTTGATCTTTCAAAGTCTGCTTTGCATTCTCGCGGCCCTGGCCCAGGCGCTCGCCTTTATAAGAAAACCACGCGCCGCTCTTCTCAACTACACGGTTATTCGAAGCGAGGTCGAGCAGATCGCCTTCGCGGGAAATGCCTTCGCCATACATGATGTCG
The DNA here is from genome assembly GCA_033857635.1 of Blastocatellia bacterium. GTDB lineage: Bacteria > Acidobacteriota > Blastocatellia > Pyrinomonadales > Pyrinomonadaceae > UBA11740. The sequence goes on along the minus strand of JAWVDF010000022.1, from coordinate 8,436 downwards.
AACTCGGCCTCGCGGAACGGTGGCGCGACCTTGTTCTTCGCGACTTTGACCTTGGTGCGATTGCCGACGATTCGATCGCCGTCTTTGATCGCGCCGATGCGCCGGATGTCCAGCCGCAGAGACGAATAAAACTTCAGCGCCCGGCCACCGGTTGTCGTTTCGGGACTGCCGAACATCACGCCAATCTTCTCGCGAATCTGATTGATGAAGATGAAACAAGTGTTTGACTGGGCCACGATCGCGGTCAGCTTGCGCAGCGCCTGTGACATCAAGCGGGCCTGCAGACCCGGAAGCGAATCGCCCATCTCGCCGTCCAATTCAGCGCGCGGCACCAGGGCCGCCACCGAATCAACCACGATCACATCGACGCCGTTCGAACGAACCAGAGCTTCCGCAATCTCCAGAGCCTGCTCTCCTGAGTCAGGTTGTGAAATCAGCAGGTCGTCGATGTTCACGCCCAGCTTGCCGGCATAGTCAGCGTCCATGGCATGTTCCGCGTCGATGTAAGCAGCGACGCCACCGGCTTTCTGGGCCTCGGCGACAATGTGCAGCGCGAGCGTGGTTTTGCCGGAGCTTTCGGGTCCATAGATTTCGCAGATGCGACCGCGGGGCACGCCTCCCACCCCGACCGCCGAATCCAGCGACAAAGACGTCGTGGATATGGCCGGGATATCGGAAATCTCGCGCTCGCCTAAGCGCATGATGGATCCTTTGCCAAATCTCTTTTCAATGTTGAGCAGCGCGGCTTCGATCGCGCGACTACGGTCTGCAATTCGGTCTTCAGGCATAACGGGCATCTCTTTCTTCTGCTCCTCTTTTGATTTAGTCGTGTTTCAGGGCATCCCACAGCTTGTCGTGGGCGAGCATAACACAACTCAAGCGAGAATGGAACAGAGTTTCATGGGTGAAACGGGAATTTAATTCGAACTCAAAAAGACGAGTAAGAGTACTCTAAGAATCCGAGTCAGTCGAGTGTCTTTTCGTTGCAAGAGGAAACTTATCAAAGCAAACGCGGTTAAGGTGGATTGCAATCGAGGCAGGCGCGCAAGATGACAATTCTTAGGGCGAAAAAAGCTTGACCGGCACCGAGCCATAGTAGTACTTCATGCAGTGCGATGCGTTACCTTCTTCTACTCTCGCTGCTATTCGTCGTCCCTTCAGCGGACTGCGCATACTCACAGGATTGTCCTGGCGTCGTAGTCTCCTGCCCGGACTCTGACCTTGGTCCGACGCTGACCTTCTCTGCGAATGTGTCTGGAAGCAGTCCCTCCGCCAAGCTCACGTTTAACTGGATCGTATCAGCGGGGAAAATCATCAGCGGCCAAGGTACAGCTTCAATAATCGTCGATACTACTGAAGCTGGTGGTCAGTCCTTCACTGGAACTGTCGAGGTAGTCGGAATTCCTAAAGAGTGTGGAAACAAAGCCTCATGCTCGATAATTGTTTGCCCGGGGCTGCCCGTGGCTCGAAAGTTTGATGAGTACGGCGATCTCCCGTCGACCGAGGAACGAGCGCCGCGCAAAGCTTTGCATTCTAGAACGTCAAAACATCAACGAGCGATGCATCGGTCCCACAAGCGTAGAATTCCAAAGCAAACTAGTTAGAAATCAGTTCTCGCGCGAACCGTCCAACCCTGGTAACCGCCTCATCCGCTGATTGGGCTTGTTCGATCTCACTGACGATGGCTGAACCAACCACAGCCGCGTCGGCATAACGCCAAACATCGGCAACCTGCTCGGGCTTCGAAATGCCGAAACCCACGGCCACCGGCAAATCTGAAAACTGGCGCACACGGCGAACTAGCTTCTCGGCTTCAACACTCGTTTCTGCCTGGGCGCCGGTTATCCCCGCACGCGACACCGCATAGATGAAGCCGCTGGCTCGCTCAGCCACCATTTGTAAACGTTCATCTGTGGAAGTCGGCGCGACGAGAAAGATCAAATCGAGGTCATGTGCGCGTAAGACAGATGCAAACTCGCCCGCCTCTTCCGGCACGAGATCGGTAACAAGGAATCCGTCAACACCAGCAGCCTTAGCTTCGCGAGCGAGGCACTCAAATGCTGGGAGCGCGGACGGCCCGTCCGCAGTTTTTTGCTTGCCGAATTGCATTAAGGGATTGAAATAGCTGAATAGAATGATTGCCACGTCGGTTTGCTTACGCGCCTCGACGACCGTTTTCATGATCTCGGCAATTCCAAACCCATGCTTCAGCGCGCGTTCTGAAGCGCGTTGGATGACGGGCCCGTCGGCCATCGGATCAGTGAAGGGCACGCCCAACTCAATTAAGGTTGCGCCGGCCTGGGCCAACTCAACGATAAGCAGCAAAGTGGTTTCCAAATCGGGATCACCAGCCGTGATGAAAGGAATAAAGCCGCGACGGTCGTCGCGTTTCAGGGCAGCGAAGGTGTCAGCGATGCGACTCAAACATTTACCACAGAGTACACAGAGAAAATCTCTGCCCTGCTCTGTGTACCTCCGTGTCCTCTGTGGTTATTGCTTCAGGCTTCCGCGAACTGTGTCTATGTCTTTATCGCCACGACCGGATAAGTTAATAATCACGATCTGGTCGCTCGTCATCTCGCCGGCTATTTTCAAACCATGCGCGACGGCGTGCGCTGACTCCAACGCCGGAATGATGCCTTCCAACTTCGACAACATTTGAAAAGCCTCCAGTGCCTCGGTGTCTGAAACAGAAGTGTATTCGACCCGGCCTTCGTCGTGGAGAAAAGCATGCTCAGGACCTATCGAAGGATAATCGAGGCCGGCGGAAATCGAATGTGTCGTGGCGATTTGCCCTCGTTCATCCTGTAGCACGTAACTCATGGTACCCTGCAAGACGCCCGGACGCCCGCCGCCGCCGGCATTGAATCGGGCCGCGTGTTGCCCTAACTCGCTGCCGGTACCGCCCGCCTCGACGCCAATCATGCGAACGGATTTGTCGCCCAGAAACGGATAGAAGAGCCCGATGGAATTTGAACCGCCGCCCACACAGGCTACGAGACAATCCGGCAGACGATCTTCTTTTTCTAAGATCTGCGCGCGCGCTTCCATCCCAATTACGCTTTGAAAATCGCGCACCATCACGGGATAAGGATGCGGCCCAAGCGCGCTGCCTAGTAAATAATAAGTGTCGGCCACGTTCGTGACCCAGTCGCGCAGCGCTTCGTTGATTGCATCTTTCAGCGTGCGCGATCCCGAATCAACCTCGCGCACTTCGGCGCCGAGCAACTGCATGCGAAAAACATTCAGCTCCTGCCGCCGCATGTCTTCCGAGCCCATGTAGACCACACATTGCAAACCGAACAGCGCGCACACAGTGGCGGTGGCGACACCGTGCTGGCCCGCGCCGGTCTCGGCAATGATACGAGTCTTGCCCATGCGCCGCGCCAGCAGAATCTGGCCGAGCGTGTTATTGATTTTGTGCGCGCCGGTGTGCAGCAGATCTTCGCGCTTAAGAAAGATCCGCGCGCCGCCCGCGTGCTCGGTCAAACCCTGAGCGGGAAAGAGCGGAGTCGGTCGCCCGGCAAAATCTCGCAGCAGATCATCGAGTTCGACCTGAAAACTCGCGTCAGCGCGCGCGGCTTCATATGCTGCCGTTAATTCTTCCAGCGGCGCCATCAAAGTCTCAGGCACAAAGCGTCCGCCATAGCGGCCCCAATGACCGAGCGAATCAGGTTGTGTGATTGGCGAATTCAAAAGACTCGTTTCGATCGTTTAAAAAATTTCGCTTAAGTGTTTAGACGGCGGACTTGTCCGCCGCGCTTTGAATAGCCGGACAAGTCCGGCTTCTAAACGATTCGCAAAACTAAGATCCAGCGGGGTGGTAGCCCCGCTCTAAACGAATCGAAGATTCTGATAACGATCACGGATTCTTACTAACCTTATGCGTCGAACGCACCCGGCCCGGAGTTTGTGAGCCGCGCCCGTCATCAACCACCACTCTGTTTTCGCGCCGGTATATGGTCAGTCGATTGCCGTCGGTAGTTCCCTGCTCGGCATCCTCGACGTGGGCCGGATTGCCCTTCAACACGGCGACGTCGTCTGCGTTCGTGTACTGGCACCAATCTCCCGTGCCGCGCCTGCCGGGCTGCACCAGAACCACGTTCCTCTGCGCAACCGTGCGCTCGACTTCGTTCCCATCCTTTTGGAGATAGACATCGGCAACACCGGAAGTCAGGCGATCAACTCCCTGCTTAATGTCGACATTGGTTTCGTAGTGCAGCAGCCGATCAGGATCCGAGTACTTCATATAATCAGCCGTCGCAATGACGGGCACGATCGTGGTAGCGCTAGCCGTTTTCTGTTTCGCTTGATAAAGCGCGCTCTGCACGTGGCCGCGTCCTTCCATCTGTTTCTGTTCGCGATACAGAATGATCTGGTCCGCGCGCACAAAGTTATCGTCTTGCCACATCCGCGCGTTGCCCGTGTAAGTCGCAACGCCCGAGTCATGATTAAGTTCAGCGCGGTCACCGAGCAGATAAACAGGGCTCTTGGTTTTCCGAAACGGCGCCGCGCCGTTCGTCTGCTCCTGACTGTAATAAGTAGTGTTGACCTTGCCGCGACATGACGAAATGCGCGTCGCGTTGTTGGAATCGATCTCCAGCGCTTTGGTGCGCGCGCGCGAATCCCACACGGTCGGCTCGCCTCCGCGCAGACGCACAGTGTCATCGGACGAGTTGTAAGACACGACGTTGGCGATCCCGTTGCGATCGTTCTCAATGAACTTGGCATCGCCGGTAGCGTCCACCTTGTCGACGTCCTGAGTTTCACGGACAAACAGTGCTGCCATCTTCTGCGCAGTCATGGTACGAACGCCACGCTTCTCGCTGGGTTGGGATGGATCGAAGACAGCTTTGGCGCCGCCGGTGGCCGTACAGTTGCGCGCGATATTACCACTCTCGAAAAAGTCGCAATCGAAACGTGGCGCAGTCAGTGTCTTGCGCTCGGTCTTCGCCGTTTTCTGCACTGGCTCAACGTACAACTCGGCGTTGCCGACGGCCTCGGCCTTGTCTAAATCCTTGCCGGTCGCGCGCCAACTCATCTTGATCGCATCGGCGGTCAGACGCTTGCTGGCGCTGCGCGGATCGTTCGTGCGCGACTTCGGCGCAGACAGCGTCACCACCGAGCGCCCATCGGCCCGCATCTCTTTTAAAAGGCTCTTATCTCCCAGAGCCTGGAAATTCAATTCCAGACCGTTGGCCCCGCTTAATTGCATATCGGAATCCGCGTTTAATGTTTGCGCGCGAATGTCGCGCGAACCGTAAGCGCGCTGCAGCCGTTGATCGTCGTCGAGAAAAAAATCCATGTCGACCGAATGCGCTTCACAGGCGTGTCCCACTTCCATGGAACGCAGGTAGGAGTTGCCGCGCATCTCGATCTTTTGCAGCTTCTTTTTGTCGTTCAGGATCGCAGTGAGATTGTCGCCGCTCATGATGTCCTGATCCTGTTCGGCGGTGGCGCCGCCCGAAAAGTTCAAGTGCATCGTAGTCTGCTCGAACACTGCCTGCGCCGAATGAATCGTCACCGGCTTGGCCCGCGACCCGGTCAATTTCGAGGGTTTGGCATCTTTCTTTTTGGGATCGTTCAGGGCCGCGGGAGAGACGACGACCTCGACCTGGCTGCGCATTTCCATGCGCTTCTTCTCGTTATCGACCAAAGCCCCGACCGAGCGGCCGGAAACATTTTCGCGTTCGAAAGTAATCGGCGAAGACGTTTCGCCAATCTTGGTGAGCTCGTGATAGATGAGCGAATCGGTTTTCACTTTCAAGGCTTCATGCGTGTCGATTTGCACGTTGCCGGTGAACTGGCCCGATTCATTTTTCTGATCATAGATGGCGCGATCGGCAGTTATTTGATCCGGCTTGTCGCCCGTGGGCGGGAAGACCTGGAGGTTGACCTGCTCGAGTTCGTGATGGCCGTCCGCATACGACACGTCGCGCGCGGCCCGCAGCCAGAGATACACACGATCGTCCTTGGTGAGACGGCGTTCATAACCATTGATGATTCCGGTAATCTCTTTTGACAGCGCGGGCGCTCCGGACCGCAAACGGAAGGGTGTGTTATTGCGCATCTTGTAGTAGGACACGCCGACAAAGACCGCGCCGCCCACCAGCAGCAGCAGTGCGAGGCTGCGCGCGATCACCGGCGCGCGAGCGCGCAGGTCCACTGCACTGATCCGTTTTTTTCGCGTTACTGCCTGCATCCTGTTTTACTTTTCCCGACCGTTTAGAGGCGGGCTACTGCCCGCCCGTCTGCGCCAACATCATTTCCGTTTAGACGGCGGACTTGTCCGCCGCGCTTTACGTCAGCCGGACGAGTCTGGCTTCTAAAACAATTGCGAAGGTGCGCGACGATTGCGATGGGGCGTACTATCGCGAAGGCGGGCGGTAGCCCGCCTCTAAACGATCCCTCCCGAACACAGACTTAAGTCTGTGCCACTTTCATATCCCGCACATTCAACTGCACCCTGATCTCGCCCTGCCAACGGTTTGTTTCCAACTCGTATGCGAGATCGATGCGGTCGTTGGCCTTTGGCGTTTGCGCCACTTCCTCAACGCCGCGCCACCAGATCGCTTCGATGGGGCGGTTATTGTCGCCCGCGACCCGCAGCTTTAGATGCTGCTCCTTAATTATCCGCGGCTCGCTCAACACCCTCAGTCCATGCGTCGCGAATACCGGACGCGGATTCCCCGCGCCAAACGGCTCAAGCGCCCCCAGATCCCGCGCCAACTGAAACCCCAGCGCCTGCGAACCCACCTCAGCATCTATCACCAACACCGGTTCCATGTCTGCTTCAGTCAAGCACGATGCCGCGTGTTCATTCAAGCGACGGCGGAATTCCGGAATGTGTTCGCGGCGAATCGCGAGCCCGGCCGCGTGCGAATGCCCGCCGAACTTATCCAGCAGATCGCGACAAACTGTCAGACCGTCGAAGAGATGATAGGCCTCAATGCTGCGCGCCGAGCCGTGGCCGATGTCTCCGTCGAGCGAGATCACCACGCACGGTCGATTTAGTCGTTCGGCGATCTTCGAAGCAGCCAGACCGATAACCCCTCGATGCCATCCGTCTCCGGCAATAACTGCCGCATGGGTTTGCGCCGCGCGTTCGGCGCCACCTTCAAACTCTTCGATTGCCCGGTTAAAGATTTCCCGCTGCGCTTCCTTGCGTTCGCTATTGCGCGTATCCAGATGCTCGGCCAGACGCCGGGCTTCTTCTTTCTCTTTGGTTTGAAATAATTCAATCACGGCGCGCGCCGCATCCATCCGACCGGCTGCGTTAATCCGTGGTCCAATCCGAAAGCCCAGGTCGTAGGCGGTCATCTCGCCGTCGCCTCCGCAACCGGCGATCTCAATCAGCGCGCGCAACCCGGGATTCACCGCGCGCGGCAAATCAGAAAGACCCAGCGCTACGATGGCGCGATTCTCGCCCACCAGTTTTGCCACATCGGCGACCGTGCCGATGGCGACCATTTTAAGAAAGCCGGGCACCTGTGCTTCTCGGCCGCGTTCGCGGAACAAAGCATGGATGAGTTTGAAAGCAACGCCGACACCCGCGAGATTCTTATCAGGATAGTTGCAGTCCTTCTGATTAGGATTCAGCACGGCCAGCGCCGGCGGCGAGCCTTCGCCCGCATCAGGCAGATGGTGATCCGTGATGATGATGTCGAGTCCATTCGCTTGAGCCCAAAGCAGAGGCTCGTGCGCGCGAATGCCGCAATCGACGCTGACGACCAGCTTGTAACCATCGCTGACTGCCTTTTCCAAACCGGCCTGCTGAATCCCATAGCCTTCAGTGAAGCGATGCGGCACGTGATAGCCGGCCGTCGCTCCCAACATCCGCAGGGCCCGCAGCAAGACGGCCGTACCGGTCGTGCCGTCGACGTCATAGTCGCCATAGATCATAACCGGCTCATGATTATCGATGGCAAACAGCAGACGCTTTACTGCGTCCGTCATGCCGAGCATCAGGAATGGATCGTGAAGTTGATCTAATGCGGGATTGAGAAAAGCTTTCGCGGAAGCGAGGCTCTGGTGACCGCGCGCGCAGAGTAAGCCGGCGACGATCGGCGAAACGCTCAGGGCGGCGGCCAGCTCCGTTGCCTGACTAATATTGGTCTGACGGACTATCCATCTTTTGGGGGAACGCCTGGCACTCATGTCCGTGGGAGTTTACTTCTATGTAGCGCAAGCTGCCAGCTTGCGCCGGCTGGAATCACAGCCCTGTAGGTACAGAACCGGGAGCGGTAGCGACCGGGAGCAAGAGGCACCGTTGAGTTCCAGTTTCTATGATCCTGGAGGTTGCGTCTTGGTCCCGCTCGCTACCGCTTGATGGTATGAAGGGGCGCCTCCTGCCGTAAGTTGTTAGACTGACGGTTAAACGATCTGCGTTAGCAGAAGGAGACGCCAATGACAGTATATATCGGAGTCGACTTTCAT
>JAWVDF010000021.1:0-8940 GCA_033857635.1 Blastocatellia bacterium | reverse complement strand
TCTTTCCCGCCCCACGCGGACCTTCGATCAAATGAGGCGCGCCACCCTTGATCGCCTGCACCATGTCTCCAAGAATCCCTTCCTGGATCATGTAACCAGTGCCGGCTAAATGACGCGCCAATTGCTTCGGCCCGCCATGACGAAGGACCTCTCGCGGATTGATAATCCCTTTGCCAGGCTTTACAGGAATCATCTTTCGTTTCCTTCAGCCACAACCGCTTCGGCTACTCGTCGCATGTCCGCAGTCATCCGCGGAAACGCCGCCTTGATACGCGCCGGATCTCCGGACTGCAACAACTCTGCCAACTCCCGCTCCGAAATCCCGGTCGCCTGACGGCGCTGATCCGAATCCGCTTTCTCCTCGAGATCCGTGCGCGATAAGTTAGCCAGCGCATCGACCCCCTGAACTCGCTCAGGCAAATCAGTGATCATCACGTAACACATCGTGCCAGCCACGATTTCAATGAAGCTGTCTCTGTTTTGAACTACTCCATTGAACTCACTCTGAAAACGCGCCGCAGTCTGTCCATAGGCGTCTGAAATAATTACCGGACCATTGCCAATCGAACCCGCTGCGCGCCCGGCGATATCCAGACCGGCAGTGGCCAGCTTCTTAAAGGCCTTTGACCAACTGCTCGACATTTTTCTTCGCTTGCCACGTACGCCCTCGGCACCGTCCGATCCCAGCAGGTTGCCTCCAATCTGGACAAACCTTCCGGAGTCCGCATCAATGAACCCCACTAACGAAATGTAAGCACGATCGTATTCAGACCCTCGCAACGCCCCGACCAACACGGTTCCATGCGGAAGCGACCAGCCTTTTCCACTAACGTCACGCGTCAATTCGAAACGCGCCAGCGCTCCAGATCGAAGGCTGTAAATGACTCCAAGCGATCGCACCGGCAACATACTTCCAAACGACGGAACCGGAACCCCACCCGCCTTCTCATCCCGCTTCGAACCGTCTCCACTCCGCTTCGGACTGTCCGGCTCGCGCCGCGCGACCACACTCTCTTCCCCAATGCGGACGGAACGCTCGCCGTTCCGCCCCGAAGTCAAAACTCTGGCTATGGAACTGTTGCCCGGCCCACTCGCAGCATCAGTCGAACTGTTTGTATTCGACGTGCGGTCCTGGCCAACCGTGGCTGAAAGATTTGTCGGCGTCTGCGGAAGCTCCGTAACCGGCTGCGTCGACGTGGAACTCTGCGTCGGGCTGGCTGTGGGCGAGGCCTGCGGTCGAATAAGCGTTCCGTCACTCAAAGTCACCCCGGCACCGTTTCCGTTTACCACCTCGATCGCCTGCCGGGTAGTCGCATCGTCAGTCTGGGAACTTCCATTGGTTTTGTTGACCGCGACGCGCGCCTTCTTCGTTGCACCGCTCCCACTAATGAACCAAAACGACAAGATGCCCGTAACCGCAACCACCAGGAACAGAATCGCCCCAACAATCCGCCGCTTTCCCTTGCCGGGAACCTTCGACCCACGCTCCTTCTCAACTTCATTGATCATGTTCGCGGATTCGTCGACTACGACGGACGGCTTACGCGCTGCCTCGTCACTCAACGGCTCGGCTTTCGAATGATCGAAGACCGATTCCGCTTCAGTACCAGCCGACTCGAATACCTCTTGACCAGCTCTGTGCCCGTTCTCGTTGTTTATTTCACGCTCTCTCAACATAACGGTAACCTCTCAAGCACCTAATTTCGTTTCGTCTCGCCGTTTAATGACTTCGAAACCGGCTCGTCCGCAGCGTCAGTCTGGCTAACTGACACCCTTAAATGCTGCCGCGCTCCCATCACCGGTGATTCGTAAACGATCGCGAAATACGCCACCTCGCCCGCCGCAATCTTGCCGTCAAGCGAAGTGCTTTCGACGTGAAGCTTTTTAACTTGCTCGATCTGTAAACTCTTTCCCTGATCGTCGACTGTTTGGACATATAACTCAGGGTTACCCTGCACAACGCGTAAACTACCCTGGCTATCGTTACGCACCCCTACCACCAGCAATCTCGTTTGCGCGTCCAAATCAACCGCAGGCGCCACAGCCAGACTTAAACCGTGACTCGGTTTTGAAAACGCCCCAAGCTTGCCAGGCGACTTAACCGCATCTCGCAACGCGTGATTTGCCGCCTCAGAGACCTTCGGTTTTTTCTTCGACGCTTTACCTGAACGGGCCCGCGCATCCGCTTGCTCTGAATTCACATCAGCTGTAAGGCCGGGCTTCTTGCCGCTCACTAACAGCGTCGATCCTCCATCAGGCTGATCCGGATATTCGCCAAAACGCACCGCACCGGTTGGTTTAGTAGGCCGGGGATCGTTGCCATCCAAATTAACCGCCAAGCCCGCAGCTCGCCTCGATGCGACCACTTCGTCGCGGTTGTACATCACCACGCACCGATGGGCGTTCTGTGAGAGATCCCTCACCGGATAAATTAGAAACGTCACCACCAACCCGGACTGCATCTGCACACTGACTGACGCCGACGGCCCGCGCGCCGGAGAACCAGGAACAGCGGCGACAAACGATGTGCCCGGCCGCAGCACCAGCGACCGATGGCTCTTTTCGGCCGTCTCCTGATCGAAAGCCACCAAATCAGAGTTTCCCGGATGAATCATGAAGAAGTAATCCGACGCCGGAAACTCAATAATGTTTACGCCGTTCTGCGCCAGACCCAGCCGCACTATCGGATTCTGGTTTCCCTTAACGGAAATATTCACTTCACCAGACAGGTATTCAGCAGCCCCGCCGTTGACCAGCACCACGGGCGGTGCTGGTGTCGGCGTTGGCGACGGCGAGGCGGCAGCTTTGTGCGGAGCCGCACGGCGACTTGCCGCAGTTCTTTTCGGCGCGGACTGCTGCGCACGCACGCCCATACCACCAGCCAGGAACAGAAACAAAAAGCAAAGCGTCATGTATTTTCTAAGCATATAAACTCCAGCTACCGTTATTGCGGGTCCTTCAACGCGGTGACAGGCGTCATCCTTTTACCTGACTGACCATCACCCGTTTCCGTCGCCGATGAAGCTGCGCTATCAGGCAGCTCATGCGTGTCAAGCATCGAAATCAAAAATCCCGATCTCAGATTTCGATCTGCCCGTCCGGTCGGATCCGCAACCAGCTTCACGCTCAAGCGAAGTTGCTTGGTCTCCTTTTGTGTCGCGCCGTTAACAACTCTCGTGATCTCTTGCCGGCCAATAACGCTTACGGTGTAGGGATCGCTCTTGTCGACCGTGGTATCCATGGGCGTCCAAAGGGACTGCCAACTCTCAGCTCGCTGCTGATCGAGCACCCCTTTTTCTTTCATCCACTTGGCAAACGTGACAGCGGAAGACGGGACCATCATGGTCAGCGCCTTTTCAATGTCATGAGGTCTTGTAGCGGGATCTACCTGGTAGAGGTACTTAACAAATTCGCGTGTCGCGTAAAGCTTATCTTGCGCAGTCAATCGATCCGGCCCAAATTCCACGTTCTCTTCTTTGCCGTAATTCCGATCATTAATCGAGAGCACTCGACCAGTACCGCCGTCCACCACAATCCGATCCGGGCGCCGGTAATATTGATAAATGTTAGCTACGCCACTGCCGACGATAATCACAGCCAACACCATCAGAATTCGGGTCAGATTGAATATCGTTCTTACGTCCTCCGGATCGCGATAGACCGTGATTGCCGACAACGCATCCCCGGACGGTCTGGCGGGGATCCGCTCAGTCTTTGCTGAATTGCCATTACGACTAGGTACGGGAACGACCTCAGCGCCGGAATCCAATGCCGCGACCACGTTCGGAAGATCTTCGATCTCAATCAGCACGTCATCGAAGACGCCGTTGCGTCCCGTACTCTCATGCTCGTTTGTTACCATTAAGCTCATTTACCCCTTTCGGCTGGTTCAAGCGGGCGATGACACCAACATAGTCGCCAGTCAATCATTTCTCTCGCGTTCCAAAGTAAACACTCTTCGTTACTTCACTGCGTCCGCCCTCAACTGTCGTATCGTCAACCGCCGCCTCGAGCGGTTTAACAATCCGGCCAGACTTCACCAGATACCTTGTCCCTGAGTGGACATCGAAGAACACCGTGTCAAAACCCTGCTCGGTTGCCGGGTCAAGTTGCCTGGGAGTTGCCGCAGCTACAACGCTAGTTGGCGCAACGTTCCGGATCGCATTCAAGATCGCTGGCGCTCCACCTAATTCGCCCGGCTCGTTATTAACGGAAACAACCTCACCTGCCGTGGCTGCGATTCTTGGAACTTCCATTGCGCGGACATTCGCAACCAACTCAGGGGGAAAAACTGCCGCCGAGGTTACGCGCGTAAAAACCAACAATCCGCGCCTCACGTACTTTTGCGTTTCAGCGTAAGGGGGAATACCGCCGTTGCGGACGCCTCCGCGATTGATAATGTGGCCAGACGTGGTTCGCACGGTCCTGCCGTTCAAGTAGCAGTCGACGGCAGTTTCACCGGAATTGTAAGAGGCCAGTATCAGATCCAGCCGCCAGTTGAACCGCTTGCTTAACTCTGCCAGATACCGCGCGGCCGCTTCTATGGCTTCGTTTCCGTTGTACGGGTGCGCCAGGTTGAACCGCCTGGCTGTTCCCGGCATGAACTGCATCAAGCCTTGCGCACCTTTCGGAGATCGCTGGTCAGCTCGGAATCGAGTTTCCAGGTAAGCGATCGTCCACAGAGCGCGTGGATCTACTTTGTACTTTGCGGCGGCGGCGGCAATCGAAGGCTCGTACATCAAAGCCCGCTGGCGCATGCTGCTCCGAGAACGCCGGGCAAGTTGTTGACCTTTAGTCACACCTACCGACCCATTAAGATCTCGGCCACTGGACCGTAGTGCCTCGCTGCCCTTGCGCTTCTCGGTCTCGGTTTTTGCGTTAACTTCGGCCTGCCAGAGCAAAACCACCAGCGCCAGACCCGCCAACTTTGCCGGTAAATATTGGTTTCTTTTCATAACTGCGTAGCCTCCGGACCTTCGCTCTGCAATAGCAATGCCGCATCGTCAACGATCGTCTCGAACGCCACCATCGGCGTTTGGCACGTGCTTTGTAATGCCACCCCCCGTGACCGCGCCGGTTCGAGATTAATCTCGGGCGGTAAGGAAAGCTCGACAACAACGAAACCCGAATGTGATCTCGAAGGAGTAAAGAAGATGAAACGAGTCAAACGAATTGATATGAGAAAGTGGTTGCACGACCGCGCAGGCGACGTGGCCATCGACGACAACCTTTTACAGCGCTCACGTGCAGCCCGCATCGGTAAGCGCTTAATCCAGGCCAGCGCCCTCGTTCACGCGCTCATGCCAGTGCTGCTCTTTGTGGGATTGCTTGTCGTGGCGGCGGCGCCGGCGTACGCACAAGCGCCTGGCGGGAGCATCTTTGGCGGCAACGATCAAACCATCGGCAATGGCGTAAGAGAGGCGATCAAATGGGGCCGCAATCTCTTATTCCTGCTTGGCGTCTTCGGCGTCATGTGGGCCGTCCTCAATTACATGATGGAAAAGAATTGGTCGAAACAGCTTATCGGCGGCATCGCCTGTTTCTGTTTCGGCGGTGTTGCCAGCCTGGCCTATTCATTCTCTCAGGGACAGGCAGTCAACCTCGACACCAATCTGGGTAACTGAAAGATTCGCGCTGGCGCAGACACGGCGCGATAGAGGGGCTGCGGGTTCTCTTCGGCTTCGCTCCACCCCTCCCGGTTTCTCGCGAACGTACTCCCGCCCGCCAGAGAGACCAACGCATCCCCCAGAAAGGGAGCGACGGAGCAAGCTAAAGGAAGCCCAGCAGCCCAAACAAAGGGAATCCACGCAAATGAGGGCACGACCTATTCGTTCTCAAATTTACTTGCCGGTGACGCGGTTCGGCGTAGTTGACGCAGACTGGAAGTTCGTTTTTATCACCACGTTTATCTGCTACACCGTTCCCTTCATGCTGGATTTGAGAGTTCTCAATATTCCAGTGGAGCTTTGGGCCAGCCTGCTCGGCCTCGTCAGCAGTGTGGCGTTTTTCAACTACGTGCGAATCGGCCGGAAACCTTTCTGGCTTCAGCACCAAATCACTGCTCACCTCCGCTCGTCGCGGATGAGATTGTCGCTTCCGACCGACGCGACTGGAAAACCGTGGCTCGTAAAGGCGAAGAAGTAAATATGACTCCAACATCGCTCATTCTGCTCGCACCGTTCGCCGTTATTGTCGCCTTTGCCATCGGCGCCGGGTTCAAGGCTGTCCGCGTACACAACGCTACCAGACCCGAGTTATCGAAACTCGACGCGACGGAAACGCGAATTCAACAGGACCGCCGCGGCTTGCGACTTCTCTCCAAACCCGCTGGCAAGAAACGTGATTCCTCCATCGCCGGTCTCGTTAAGAACCTGCTACGCCATACAGACGGAAGCTATACGAAAGCCTACCATGTGGGCCTCAGTCCCTCGATCTTTGATCACGACGATCGTATTGAAACGCGCATCGACGAATTAGCCAGGCTGCTCTCAGGGAGAAAACCGGCCAACACCGTAATCCAGTTCCGCCTATCTGTCTCGACTGACCGCGGACAGGCAATCCAGCGCCACCTTCGCACCAACGACAACAAAGACACTCCCACTTCTCCCAACTTGCTTCACATGATGAACGTCGAATTCTACGACACAGCAGCGGCTGAAGGGGCTTTCCGACAGCACACCCTCTCCGCATGGGTACGCGTTCCTGTCCAACACCATAACGACCAAAACCGAAAGGCGTTCGGCTCGTTTCTTCCGGCCCTGAAACGCGAGCGTGCCGCGCGGGGCACCTTTGGATTTCTTACGGCGCTGTTCATCGCTCTTCGGGCAACCGGAAACGACTCCACTACCCAACGAACGATCGATGAAGAGCGACACTCCATCGAGGAAGCGGAAAAGACTTTTCGCCGAATCGAACATCAAAGCCCGCTCAAACTTGTTCCCTTTACCCGCGCGGAACTCTGGGAAGCAATCTACCTGGGCCACAGGCAAAACAGCGAATCGGTGCCGCTGCTGCCGGAGAATCCCGGCTGCGACGTTAAAGATTATCTTTGCTGCGAGACTATCGCCGGCGATGGCCAATTCGTAATGCACGGCAACTACCCGGCAGCCGTCATTTCGCTTTTCGTTCCGCCACAGCCCGATATCTATGCAGACTGCATGAGGATCATGACGACCGACCCGGCGCTTTCTTTCCGTCATACGGTCGTCACCGAATATGTGCATCTCGATCAGAACAAAACCCGGAAACGCCTTGACAAGAGAATTCGCCAGGTGAGTCGTGCAAATAAAACAGGGCGCCACGGTTCCTTCGAAGCCCGGAAAGCCCTAAGTCAGTTGGCCACCGTGCGTGAAGAGATCACCGGCGATACCCAGGCTCTTGTTAAGGCACGTCTCTATGTAGTCATTTACAGCGAAGCCGCCACCACCAAACATGAACTTCATCAATCGCTGAGGAATCTGGATCGCTACTGCGAACAAATGGTCACCACCATCCGGCGCATACCCGGCGCAGACGCAGCGCGCGAAGAACCTGCCGCACTTCGCTTCGTCTACCATCGCTCACTCGTAGGCGAGCTCGACTACAAGGACACTGGTCGCGAAATCATAGAGACCGCCGATTCACTTGCCCCTCTCACTCCCACTGAATCCGCGTGGACCGGTAGTCCACGCCCTCACACGCTTTGCACTACACCCACCGGCCATCTTACCGGGTTCGATCTCTACGATCGCAATCTGGTTACGAGCCCCCTGGTCCTGCTCATAGCACAGCCGCGCGGCGGCAAGTCCGTATTCATGTGCAAGATCATTACTGACGTTCTGGCCACTAAAGCAGGCGTCCGCGTACGCGCTGTCGATTACGGGAAATCACTCGCACCGCTAGTGGAAGTCGTAGGCGGGAGATATCTGCGCTTCGACGAACAGAAAGACAACGACAAAACCACAATCCGAACCATCAATACCTGGGACTACCCCGGACTGGAAGAAGGTGTGATGCCTTCAGATTTGCAAAAGGCATTCGTAGTTGCCGATCTCATGCAACTCTCTCGCAGCAGCGATAACGTTTCGGAAGAGATCTTCACAAAGCTCGTGGGCGAGGTGTATCAGAACCACGTGCCGCGCAATCAGCCCGGACGCGACAAGCACGAACCCAGACTATCCCACTTGATCGAACTGCTTAAGATCGCGCCCTTTCAACACAACCTCGTTAAAGAGCGCTGTGAAATGCTTAGTCTCGCCTTAGACAGTTTCCGGGATGATCCGTATCTCGACGCAACTACTCATCCTGATTTTTTGGTCGATTCACGCCTGGATGTTTATGAAATCGACTCGCTTTCCGCCCTCCCCGATCGCGTCCGTGAATCCATGGCCTTTCGCATCGCTGCGCACGTAATGCGCTCGATCGGTCAACAAAACGAGGACGGCACTCGCTCGCCCGTACTCCTCGCCTTCGACGAGGTTTGGGAAATCGTCCGGCGCTACCCGCGCATCCTTCAGGTGATCGAACGAGCTGCCCGAACTGGCGGCAAAGAAAACACCGTTACGATGCTTGCGTCACATGCGTACGAAGATTTCACCGGAACGGCTGAAGCTCCAAACCCTATCGGCATCTCCATTGCCAAGACCGCAGGAGTCAAGCTTATCGGTAAA
This sequence comes from Blastocatellia bacterium, assembly GCA_033857635.1. Taxonomy (GTDB): domain Bacteria; phylum Acidobacteriota; class Blastocatellia; order Pyrinomonadales; family Pyrinomonadaceae; genus UBA11740. Next base: position 292 of record JAWVDF010000021.1, on the reverse strand, counting down.
CAGGTAGGCGACTACTCACGGCTCGTAAAAGACACTCGCCTATCCAGAAGCGCCGAACGATGCATTGAAGGTATTCGAAACGTTGCCGGCGAGTTCGCGCAATTTGTCTCCGTCTGGGGAGGGGGCCGGGACAGTATCGTAGAAATGCTGAAGGTCGATCTTTCGCCCACCGAACTTTGGACATACACGACTAATCCGGACGAGCGTAATGCGCGGGCACGAGTAGCCCGCCTAAAACCAGAGTGGCCCATGGTGCTCGTTGTAGCCTACCTGGCCCAACAGCACCCGCGCG
>JAWVDF010000020.1:0-16640 GCA_033857635.1 Blastocatellia bacterium | reverse complement strand
TCGCATAGCGACGCTTGAACCAAGGTGAATTCAATCGTCGCTACGCGACGAGAACCCGTAACCAACCGATCCCGGCCTTGAAAGGCCGGGCTAAACTCATACCGACGCTACGCGTCGAAAGTACTTGTTCAGAGCATCCTAAAGTCTGATTAGACGTTCGTCATACGCACTTCAGCCTGCGGCGCGCGGACATCGTGTCCGCCTGAGCGCGTAGCGCGAACAATTTCCCGGAGCCTTGTCGGCCAGGCTTGAGCGTGCTTCGCACGCTGGCGGACAGGATGTCCGCGCTCCATTTGACGTGCGGCAACCCTTCTTCCTCCTGCTAACCTTCTGCCCTACTGCCCTTCATATCTCCGCAGATTCTTCGCCGCCCCGAGGGCTATCGCCGCCCCGATCAAACAGGCCGCACCGCCAGTCACAACTGAAAGAGGAGCGCCAAACAGCGCGGCCACTGTTCCCGCTTCGACCTCGCCCAACTGCGGTCCGCCCATGAAAAAGATCATATTGATCGAGGTCATGCGGCCGCGCAGCTTGTTCGGAGTTGCGAGTTGGCGAATCGTCTGGCGCAGTATTGTACTAACCGTATCCGCTGCTCCCGTCACCGCCAGCAGCAATAGAGACAACCAGAAAACTCGCGACAAACCGAATCCGATCGTAGCCGCGCCAAACACCGCGATCGATACGATTACCAGCAGTCCCTGTCGCTTCACTGGTCCCAGTCGGGCCATTAACAAACCGGTGACGATTGCTCCCCCAGCCGGGGCCGCGGCCAGAAAGCCGTATCCCTGGGCGCCGACTCTGAGAATATCTTTGGCAAAGATCGGCAGCAACTGATTTGCGGAAGCGAAGAACGTCGCCACAAAATCCAACGACATCGTCTGCACAATTATCGGAGAACGGCGGACGAAGCGCAGGCCCTCGAGCAAGGCGCCGAGACTGATACGCTGCGGGTCGTTCTCGTCCTTCTCGGGTCTTCCGCTGGTGCGCATCAGCGCGAGCCCAAGGATGACAGCCACAAAAGAAACTGCATTGATGGTGTAGACGAAGGCCGGTCCATGACTCGCCAAAACAAATCCGGCCAACGGCGGCCCCACGATTAACCCGACCTGAAACATCAGCATACTAAGGCTGACTGCGTTCGGAAAATCCTTGAGAGGTACCAGAGTAGGCATCAGCGCCTGTCGCGCCGGCGTGTCGAACGCCCACGCCGCCGAAGCGATCGCAGTCAGCAGAAAGATCGGCCAGACATGGTGCAGGCCCCGAAAAGTCACCAGCGCGAGTGTGGCACTGCACACGAGCATCACTGTTTGCGTAGCCATCATCATGCGACGACGATCGACTACGTCGGCGACTACGCCGCCGGCCAGCGAACAGACGATTATGGGCACAGCTCGGCAGGCGCCGACCAATCCCAACGCCAAAGCCGAACCAGTGAGTAAATAGATATGCCAGTTAATCGCGGCCAACTGCATCTGTGATCCAGTGATCGAGACAATCTGACCTGCCCACAGCAGGCGAAAATCGCGATGCCGAAGTGATGAGAAAGCTGTCTGTCTATCTGTAGGATCCATTATCCATGTAGCGCAAGTTGTTAACTTGCGATTCTTCCTGTAGCTCGCGATCCTTTTTGGGACACGAAGCGCAAGTTAACAACTTGCGCTACACCTGAAATATCGCTGAATTAAATTCTATTTTTGGCTTATGTGCGTTGCCACACGGACAGCAGAACCTTAACGTGTTATATTTATTGTCCGAGTTGTTTGAATCAAGCATCTAATGACATCAGGACCGAGTCTGGCACACAAGCTTCTCCTTATGCCGTTCGTTGGTTCTAAATTGCGGTTTTTTTGAGAAGAGCACTTGATGTTGTCAAATTCGAGCCGAACACCACACCCCTAACGATCTCCAACTCAAAAGCGTCGCTTTCTTCCCCGACAGGTAAACAGTCGAAGACCAGGAGTCTAAATGTACAACGCAGCAATGACCAAAGAATCGAAGAATACTAACAAAGGCATTAACTGGCACACCGCCGCATTCATGGCACTTTTTCATATCGGCGCGGTGGCCGCGCTATTCATGTTCAGCTGGCAGGCGCTGGTGGCAGCGGTCGTGCTCTGGTGGATCTCGGCGAGTCTGGGAGTGGGCATGGGCTTTCACCGTCTCTTGACGCACCGAGGCTATAAGACACCCAAGCTGGTCGAATATTTTATTACTGTCTGTGGGTTGCTGGCTCTTGAGGGCGGGGCGATCAATTGGGTGGTGACCCATCGCATCCATCATGCGCACACAGACGCGCCCGGCGATCCACACACACCGCGCGAAGGCGGATGGTGGGCGCACATCGGTTGGATGTTGAAAGGCACTGCGCAATCGCATGACCAGGCGACCCTGGCGCGCTATGCGCCGGACATGATCAAAGACAGATTCCACGTGCTGGCTAACAATTTCTATTGGGTGCCAATCATTCTACTCGCTATCGGCTTGTTTGCATTCGGCGGCTGGCCATTCGTTCTGTGGGCCGTTTTCTTTCGCGTCACTTTTAATTTTCACTCCACCTGGCTGGTCAATTCAGCGACGCACATGTGGGGCCGCCGCCGGTTCGCCACCCGCGACGATTCGACCAACAACTGGTGGGTAGCGCTGCTGACCTTTGGTGAAGGCTGGCACAATAACCATCACGCGTTCCCCACCGCGGCGCGTCACGGTCTGGCCTGGTACGAGATCGACCTCAACTGGTGGGGCATACGAACACTGCAGTTCCTGCGACTTGCAAGTGGAATAAAGTTAGTGCGACTGGCTGAAGTGACAGCAACTGGCTGATATACAGCGCACCATCGGCCCTAAACAAAAGAGCCCGGACAGTTCGCTGTCGCGGGCTCTTTCTGTGTTTACGGAATGAAGTCAGTACCATCCGCATAGGCGCATGGATCAAAGAATCACCCTATTGCTGGGAGCGCGGACGTCCCGTCCGCAGTTCCAGATAGGGCATTAGAACGTGATTAGCTCAACCTCTGCGCGGCTATGCCGCAGCACATGGCGGTAAGCCTCTGGTTTATCGTAGAACTCTTGTTTTGATTTGCGGCTCTGCCGCCGAGGTTCGAGGCGCAGCCTCGAACTTACCTAACTACCGCCTGGAAAGGCAGAGCCTTACCCCAATGTGCTGCGGCATAGCCGCCAACCGTTTTGCGGTTGGCTTGCCTTATCTGTTGAGGGCCGCTAATCCTTCTCTGCCGCGCGTAGCCCTTAGCGAAAGCACCAGACCAGCTGCCAGGAATGCTGACACGGACAGATAGAGCATGCCCCCGATAAACGAATTGGTTCGCTTGCTTAGATAGCCGACAATGTACGGACCGGCGAATCCTCCAAGATTTCCGACTGAGTTAATCAAACCGACTGAGGCTGCGGCAGCAGTTCCGGAAAGAAAACTTGTCGGCAAAGACCAGAAGCTGGGAAGGTAGCCGTACATTCCCGCGGCCGCCACGCAGAACATCGATACCGCCAGCGCGACGTGGTCCCTCGCAAAGACGCTCAACAAGAGCCCAGTGCCCGCAACCATCATGCAAATCGCCGTGTGCCAACGACGCTCTTTGGTTCTGTCAGACGACCAGCCCACCAACAGAATCGCGGCCAGCGCAAAACAATATGGCAGAGCCGAGACCAGAGTGACCGTAAGATTTGATGAACCGGATGCTTTCTTGATCAAGGTCGGCAGCCAAAAGTTAAAGCCGTACACGGCAGTGACGATGAAAAAGTAGGCGAGCGTCAAGATGATCACTTCGCGATGGCGAAAAGCCTCGCGGATGCGATAAGAATGGGCGACGCGCTTGGCTTGCAGCTCGCGGTCCAGTTCTTCGGTGATCCATCTGCGCTCATCTTCAGCCAGCCAGTTGGCCTGGTGCGGCCGGTCCGTTAAAAAGAAAATCGTGATTACACCGAGGACGATTGCGGGCGCGCCTTCTACAATGAACAGCCAACGCCAGCCTGCCAGTCCCAGCCAGTGAGCGCCAAGCAGCAAGCCCGAAACCGGAGACCCCACAATGTTGGCAATTGGAATGGCGGCCATGAACATGGCCACGGCCTTGGCCCGATCTTGATAGCGAAACCAGTGGCTCAGATAAACGATGATTCCTGGAAAGAAACCTGCCTCCGCGGCGCCCAGCAGAAAGCGCAAGACGTAAAACTCATTTCTGCCGCGGACGAAGCCCATTAAGATCGCCACCACGCCCCAGGAGATCATGATGCGGGCTATCCAGCCGCGCGCGCTCCACTTTTCAACTAAAATGCTGCCCGGAATTTCCAGCAGAAAATATCCGATGAAAAAGATTCCAGCGCCAAAACCAAGCACGTCATCGGTAAACCCGAGATCCCCTTTCATCTGGAGCGCAGCGTAGCCCACGTTAACGCGGTCCAAAAAGGCAATGGCGAAGAGCAAAGACAAATACGGCATGATGCGACGCGTGATGCGGCGTCGCGCTCGATCAGCAACCGAATCCAGAATGGGATTTTGATTCGTCTCCAAGTCACGTCCTCCGGGCCATCGACCATGATGGGAAGTAAAAACGATCCACGAAATCACACGAAAGATGGTTCGTGTGGTTCGTGGATCGCCTTACTATTTTCTATAAGCCCTCTAAAGCTTGGCGAGAATTCCCTTCCACCTGATCCAAGCCTCATCGCGTGCTTTGCGGTTCGCTTTGTAATCAGTCAGCGCTTTCTGATAATCATCGGCGGCTTTCTTATCTGCTGCCTGGTCGCCCTTGGGAACCGGAGCCGCGGGCTCCGGGTTGTTCGGCTCACCCGCGCGCATGAAGCCATGACCGGCTCCTTCGTAAGTCACCGGCTCGAAGGATTTTTTCAGCCCCTTCATCGCTTCAATGGTTGGGGGCAAGGTGGCGTCCACCCGCATATCGTTGCCGGCGTAAAAACCATAAACGGGCGACTTGATTCTGGCCAGCGCTTCCTTATCAAGAGTATTGGTGCCGGGTAAAGTCGGCGCGGTGCCATAGAAGACAAACGCGGCCTTCAAAGTTGGGCGATTAGTCGCGAAGCGAAACGATTGGCTGCCGCCCCAGCAGTAGCCGGTCACCGCAACCTTGCCGTTGGACGCTGGAAGCTTTGAAACGTAATCAGTCACGGCGTTAAGGTCGGCGGTTATCTGATCCGCCGGCAAGTTGCCGATTGCCTGGCGGACCGTGTTGCTATCGAAGTCGCCTGTGCCGCCGCCTTTCGGTCCCATGCCCGAGAGCAAATCCGGCGCGATCGCAATGTAGCCGGCCTCAGCCAGTTCATCGGTGAGTTGTTGGACCCAATCGCTCATCCCGAAAATTTCATGGATCACCACGACAGCCATCGCCTTCTTATTCACTTGCGGATAGACAACGAAACTGTTGACTTCGCGATTGCCGTTTTTGATTTTCACCCATTCCTGGTGGCGCGGAGATTTTGCCAGATGCTGTTTGGCCCAGTCCTGGATCGTCTCGGGGTTGGCCGATTCGGGACCGGACACCGGGTGATGATGCGCGCTCATGTCCTGTGCGAAGACTGCGGCGACTAAACACAGTACAGCGGCCATCGTCACAATGGCCCACGCTAAAATTCTGCCGGCTGACTTGGTGCTACCTGCTGATGTTTTCATTACTCCTCCATCTCAAAAAAAAGTTATACCGAGCTGGATTCCAGGGGTTTGGGCTATCTTAGATATCACAACCAGACGCCGGTTAGCGAGGCTCAGTGGTAGGAAGAGGCGGAAATAAAAAGGGCGATACCGCTTACTTTAGCCAGCAGTATCGCCCTCAATTAATTCTCAAGCGTGGCACTCGAGATTTCAGTTCTTAACTCTTACCAGGGGAAGCGAATCCCATAGTTTCCGTTGCTACGACGATTGTTATACCTGCCGCCATAACGCCGGAAACCCGCGTCATAGCCTTGCAGGAAACCATCACGGTAGGCCTGCTGTGATTGATAGCCGCCGTATCCGTAGTTCCCGTTGTTGCCGTGACCATTTCGGTAAAAGTGCGATCTCTGCGGATCGTAGTTCTGTCCACGTTGAGCATCGCTTGAGCCGGTATAGACCCCGTCCTGATAGCCCTGGTTCATCGCGGCCTGGCTGACGTTGCCGTACCCACCATAGCCACCGTACCCACCGTTGCCGTAGCGACCGTTGTTGTAACCGTCGTTGCGGTAACTACCGTTGCGATCGTACTGGTCGTTGCGATGATCATTCCGATTCCGATCGTAATCGCGGTCTCTCCGGTCACGCCCATTGTCGCGATTCTGGTCCCGCCGATAGTCGCGATCTCTATCGCGTCCCCATTGGGCCTGCACCGCGGTGGTCGATACTAGTCCGATGCCCGCTATGAACGACAATCCCAGCAAGATTCTCCCGATTTTGTTCCTGAGATAGTTTGATTTCATGTGTAACCTCCGGCCAGCCGTTTGGCAATTGTCATGCCGATTGGATGAGTTCGTGCGAACGGCGGAAAGTTACTCGTTGATTGCGATGTTGTCCATTCAGCGCGGCACGATTTCGTGTGCACACAGACGGATATGCGTTCCGGCTTTCGCAGGCAGCCCCCGAAACTAAATCTTCAGCGATCAGCTTGGAGTAAAAAGAATGCCGCAACCTTAGGTCACGGCATTAGGGTTCAAGATCTTCCTCGTTTGGACGAGCAAGCGTTGCCCCTCGCCGGCGGGCGACGCCCGCCTCTAAACTAAGCGCTGACAGAAAGAGCTACGGATGAAAACTTCCGCCGCGAAAATACCTTTGCCAGTTCTGATAACCCTCTTGATACCCTCTCAGGAAGCCATCGCGATAGGCTTGCTGATAAACGTCGCGACCGCCAAAGACCGAGCTGTATCCATAGTACCCGCTCCGGAAATAGTGCGAGCGCATGGGGTCGTAGCTTTGTCCGCGGCGAGCATCGTTCGCGCCCGTTAACAGCCCATCCTGATAACCATTGTCGTAGGCGTCCGAACTGTACGCATAGCTCTCATAGTTGCGCGCGTCATAAAGGACGGTGTTGTCGTAGATCGTGTAGCGATCACGGTCGCGATAGCGATTCCGGTCATGATGCTTGTCGCGCCCGCCATCTCGATCTTTATCCCGGTCCTTATCTTTGTCCCGATCCTTGTCCCTGTCGCGGTCGCGATCGCGGTCGCGGTCTTTGTCCTTGTCTTTATCTTTGTCTTTGTCTTTGTCCTTGTCACGATCCCTGCTCTTGTCGCCGCGGTCTCCGCCCCGACCTCCTGCATTAGACCAATTATCAGCGAGAGCGCGATCCCGGCGATTCTCGCTACCATCGCCGTCTGAGCTGCGTCGAGTTTGTCCTGCGCTGCTGTCGGATCTGCGGCTTTCACCGCCCCCGCGACCACTATCGTCCCGCCGGCTTCGACTATTGTCGCTGCTGTCGTCTCTCCGATTGCCGCTCCCGCTATCATTGTTTCGGCTGCTGCTACTATTACTCGAACTGCTACTGCTGCTGTTTGAACTGGAGTTCGAGCTGCTGCTGTTGTTTGAGCTGCTACTCGGACTGGGCTCGGCGCTGCGAGGAGCCTCGCTGGGCGGGCTGGGACTCTCAGATCTTGGACTCTCCGGAGTGGGCTTTCGATCTTCCTGCGCGTTTGAAACTTTGGTTGCGGCTCCTCCGACAAAGAGTGCTGCCGCCAAGGTGAAAATGCCAAGGCTGTTATTTCTTGATTTCATACGTCGCCTCCTTTGCGCGTCTCTGTGGATGACTCCGCGTTCAGGCCCCGGGGATGAGTAAGGGTCTCTAGTGCTCGGATTATAGCGCCGAATTAATTTATTTGGCGAAGCAATCTGAGGAGCGAAGGAAATTTTTATGCAGCCCGTGGATGCTGGGCTTACATTTCTTCGGTGGCCCGCGTAGGGTCGCGATCCAAAATGTTGGTGGTGCGGTCGGTAACGCTGGCCGGCGGCGTGCGCGGCGTGGCAATAGTCGCTTCCGCTGAATATCGTGGGGCATCGATCGGGGGATCGATTCTTAAGGGCATCTGGTCGGGCGCTTCTATCTGCGGGTTGGGCTCGGGTCGGATCAAGAGTCCAGCCAGCACATGACCCACACCAGACAGCATCGGAATCAGACCCAGCAGCCAGATTACGCGCACTACCGGATCAATCTCAAAATGGATTTTCGCCAGGATATCCGGGGGCAGCTTGAGCACCAGAGCATTGGCCATGAAGTACAGAAAAATAGTCAGGCCTCCGCCCCAGAAGAATTTGATCATCCCTTTGGTCAAATACCGCTCACGCCGTTGCTCCGCGGTTTTCTTCTTGGCTGCGAGCCACCAGGGCTTACTGGGTCGCGAGTCCTGCGCGCTGCGCACGATCTCTTTATTCATTCTCTCGAGCGCCCGAGACACTTCGTCGGTGACCTTTTCCACCTTCAGGTTCGTTATCATGTCCTTGAGTTTGGCGGGCACACCGTCGGTACGCGCGATGGCCTGGCTAAGCGAGACGGCTTTGCCAATCACTTTGAGGTTGGCGCCGCAGGACCGGCAGTAATGAAGTTCCGCGGCGGACTCGGTTCCACATTGGGGACAGAACATTATGATTCACCTGAGCGATATTATCCGGCGACTTAGGCCTTGAGCAAAACTAAAACCACTACGCTGGTTGGCCGGCGGTTGTTCAGAAAATTTGTGGGACGTAAGAGCGAGCCATCAGTGGGCGGATCGCGTTGAGGACCATTCGCCAGCATTACAAGTGGACGAACCCGTAGGACGATCCACGAAATCACACGAAGGAGAACCAATAAGCCTCTCCGCTTCGTGTGTTTCGTGGATCGTCTTTCGCAGGACAGCGTCAGCCTCTCAAAATAAATCACAACGGAGGAACCAGCTGGTTTGAAGACCTCGCTTCCGTCCCTTCAAACTCAGGCTCGGGTGTACGCGTCGTTTAACTTACGAAAGTGGTAGCCCATCGCCGCCAAACGCAAAAACTCTGCGAGGCGATCGCGATGCTTCAAGATTGCGTGCCCAAAGTAGCGCCAAAATTCCGTGCGTTCAGAATCGATGACACCCAGCCTTACTGCAATTCGCGTGAACGCCGCCAGTCCACTGAAAATTCCCATGGTGTTTTTCTCGGCCCATTCCTGTGGGGTTCGCTTCAGTGAATCCAGGGTTCGCCGGTAGTACTCGCTCGACTTGTAGATCGTGCACATGATCGACTGGTATCCCGAGATCAGCCGGGCCGGATCCATCTTGGGCACAAAATTAAGGGCGCAGTTGGTATTGTTTCCGGAACTCTCACCCAACAAACGGCCTTCCTTTTCCAGCCGCCGCCACAACTGGGTATCGGGAAGTGCGGCCAGGATTCCAACCATCGCCAGTGGTATCGCGCTCTCGCGGATAAACTTGATCTGCCGTTCGAAAATGTCGTCAGGGTCGTTGTCAAAGCCGACAATGAAGCCGGCCATAACTTCCATCCCGTAGATCTGGATCTTCTTTACTGATTCGAGCAGGTTGCCACGGTTCTGGGTCTTCTGAGCTTCCTTGAGGCTGTCTTCGACCGGCGTTTCAATGCCCAGAAATACTCGCCTGAACCCTGATTGCCGCATGCTCTCCAACAGCGGATCGTCATCGGCCAGATTCACGCTGGCTTCAGTCAGGAACGTGAACGGGAAATCGTGGCGCTTCTGCCACTCGATCACCTCAGGCAAGAGCTGCCGCACATTCTTTTTGTTCCCGATAAAATTATCGTCGACGATGAACACGGTGCCCCGCCAACCAAGGTTGTACAAGGCATCCAATTCAGCGAGCATCTGCGGATTGCTCTTGGTACGTGGCACGCGGCCGTAGATTTCAATGATGTCGCAGAATTCGCAATTGAAGGGACACCCGCGCGAGTACTGCACCGACATCGCGCTGTAGTGTTTCATGTTCGCAAGATGAAAATCGGCCACGGGCGTTACAGCCAGCGGTGGCCGTTCCGCTGCTTGGTATGTGCGCTTCGCCGTGCCGCGCTCGAGGTCCTCGAGAAACTCGGGCACTGTTGTTTCCGCTTCACCAATAAAGATGTGATCGGCCTCCGGCAAAGCTTCCAGCGTGGTGGACACGTAAGGCCCGCCGACCACCACGCGTTTCCCCAGGGCCTTACATTGGTGCACGACCTCTTTCAAAGAGTCCTTCTGTACGAGCATCGCCGTCGCCATCACTATGTCAGCCCATTTGATATCGGACTGACGCAGTTTGCGTACATTCAGATCAACCAGACGTCGCTCCCAGGTTTTCGGCAACAGGGCCGAGACAGTCAAAAGTCCCAGAGGTGGAAACGCGCACCGCTTACCCTCAAAAGGCAGAGCGTGACGAAAACTCCAATATGTGTCCGGAAACTCGGGGTTAATTAGCAAGACCTTCATGCTTTCTCCTTAACAACCGCGGCGATCCGCGACTCTACTTATTGGCTTTCTACCTGAACAGCAACTATTTAGTACCTGCGAGTATGATGACCTTTTCCGCTTCACAATCCCTAAAGATTTTCTTACGTTTTCCTGGAGGCCTTCGCGCGTCCAACCGTCAACACGTCACCGGGCTGACACTTGAGTGCTTTACATATTCGCTCCAGAGTGTTGAAGGTTATTCCCTGCGCCTTGTCCTTTTTCAGTCGCCACAGTGTCGTGTGACTTACGCCGGTCTCTTTGGCCAACCAATAGAAGGTTCGTTCATGCTGTTTCAGCAGCTCGTCGATTCTGATTCTAATCATGGGCAATGCCCGGCCTCCCTGTAGTATAAACGGGCTGTCTATCACACATGTTAAATAATTGTCTATAGAATATATTGCAGCGTTGACATATATGCCAGCCTGCTATAGCCTCGAATTTCAAGATTGAGTCCAGCTAACTCTCTCCAGATCTTCCGGAATCGTCCAGACTACCTGAAGTAAATCATGGCACTGAATACGATTTTCGCAATGCAACGCGCTAATGGTGACTGGTTTGCGCTCGATCAGAATGGAGGGTTTCGCGTGCCGATTTTTTCAAGCAGTCGAGAAGCAATGCAGGCGCGAGCCTTCAATGTAGAGATGCTGGTTTTCAAACCTGTATTAATTGACGAAGGCGCGCTCGCCGATTTGGCGCCGGTTGACGGCCAACGAGCAGCGCATTTTTGGCTGGTGAAGGACGCGTACGGCAACATGAAGCGCGGCTCAACTCTAAATCACTCGGACCTTGCCCTGCTGGTTCGGGGAGACACTGCTATAGAAATATCATGATAGTTTGTGAATTCTGTTCTCATTACCGCCAGGACGGCAAATGCATGCTCGGTCTTAATATTCCGAAAGGAATGAGTTGCCGCGAATTTGCCCCAGGCATCGAAAAATTCTGCTCCAATCCCAGCGACTTTGTTAGTCCCAGCCAGATCATTCAGATGGCCACGTTCTTTGGCTTCAAAAAGGCCGAACTGAAAAAGATCAAGATCATGGCCGAGGCTGCACAAACCTCTCGCGTGGCGGAAGAAAAAAATGCCGCGTCTTTCAACGCGGCATCCTCTGTCTAAACAGCCACCAGCGCTCTGCTAGAGATTACGCGGTCGAAAACTTCACCGACCCCGAGTTGCCCATCCCCAAACGCAGGCTGAAGATAAGTAGACGGACCGATGCGCCTCGGTCTTCAGCTTAATATCGGCGTCGATGACGTTTACGAAGCTTATAGGTATACAAAGCCCCGCTGCCTGCACCAACCGCCGTGCCGATTGCCGCGCCTTTCTTTCCGCCGGTGAGGGCGCCAATGCCGGCCCCGGTTACTGCCGTTCCAGCGACGGTCAACTTGTCACGATGTTTCTGCCAAAAGGTTCGACTATGACGAACACGACGATGACGTCGTACCGTCTGGGCCGACACGATTGGTTGCACCGCGAAAGCCATTGTCAGCAGGATCAACAGAATCGATAGAACTCTTTTCACACTTCTCATACATTCCTCCTGTTCCAAATTATGGCAGTCCCGCCACGGCGAAGCCCGCGCTTCATATGTTTACAGTACAATCTCGATCACTCCGTACCCCAAGTGCATCTCTTATGCCAACTCCTATGCTGCTGTTCGCCATGCGACTGATCACAATCGAAATGAAAGATTACCGTCCATCGGCAGCTGCTGCGACCTTTACATGAGTATATCTCACGTGTAGTATATATATCTCGCATCCGCCACATTCGCAATGTAATAGATAAAAGCGTCCCGAAGGAGGGCGCGCCTGATTATTGATATTCGAATAGATGAAATCCTGGCAGTCCAAGGTCGAACATTTTATTGGTTGGCAAAACAAACCGGTATTAGCCATACAACGCTGTGGCGACTGAAGAAAGGCAAGGCCCTGGGGATGAATCTCGACACATTAGAGAAGATGTGCAGAGTACTTGAGTGTCAGCCCGGCGACATACTTGTGTTGTCAAAAAATGGAAAGAAGCGGGTGAACCGTAAGACCGAAAGCAAGAAAAAACGATGAGCAATAAAGAAAAGTCTTTTACCTATAGATTCGTCGAAGCCGACGCCAATTTTCTGCTCGAACTGACGAATGCAACCGATCGCACAGTCAAGTGTGTCGAGGTCCTGACTGTATTTCTTAAAGATGAAGTAACTCCCGGCGGAGGGCCGTCGCAAGCTCATATTCGTTTTGACTCGATCGAACGCATTCTCCCAACTGAAAAATCCATCATGCCCCATCGGACGTGGATTAACGGCAAGCCGGCCGCCACCGAACGCGACCTGTTAGAGCGGCTCCAGGTGATTCCAGGCGAAGCCCATCCCTATGTCCTGGATATTTCATGGCAGGACGCGGATGGAAAAAGCCGCTTTCAACGAATCCCGGTCGGACATTTAGTTCCAGCGGCAGGTTGAGGAAAACCGAGGATGAAAACACTGTCCTTCTTTATGAGTGCGCTTTTCTTACTTGTACCAGCCATGCAAACGGCCAGCGCTCAAAACAACAAGCAACCGCTAACTATCGAGCAGATTAAGATTAAGGTCGCCAGGCTGGGTACCGGAGAGAAAGCCCGCGCCACGATCACTACCAAAGACAGCGCCAAAGTAAAAGGATATATCAGCCGGGTAGGCGATGATGATTTCGTGATCCGTGATCGAAAGACGGACGCGGCCACAACCATTCGCTATGCTGACGTGGCGAAGGTCGAGCGCAACAGCGGCGGCCATTCGATAGCCAGAAATATTCTCATCGGTGTGGGAATCGGTTCCGCGGTAGTTGTTATCGCGGTGATGGCGGCGATTGCGCGCAACGAACGCTGACCTCGAACAGTCCCCTCAAACTTTCTTCCTAAACTTCAGCGCCACCCCGTTCATACAGTACCGCAAGCCCGTCGGCCGTGGGCCGTCGTCAAAGACGTGTCCGGAATGGGCATCGCATCGCGCGCATAGCACTTCCGTTCGAGTCATCGACAGACTGTTATCAACCTGTTCAAGTACATTCGCCTTCTTAATCGGCGCCCAAAAACTGGGCCAGCCGGTACCCGAATCAAACTTGGTGTCTGAGCTGAAGAGCGGCAGTTCACAGGCTGCGCATTCAAAGGTCCCCTTGTCATGAACGTTGTTCAGCGGACTCGAGTAAGGGGCTTCAGTTCCCTTCTCACGCATGACGTTGTACTGCTCGGGCGTGAGCAGTTGCTTCCACTCGGCATCTGTCTTGATGACTTTCTTGATTCCCTTCGAACTCGACCCGCCTGGCGATTGTGAACGGTCCCACGCGTAGGCGTTCCCGACACGGTAGAGCAAAGCGCCCGCTCCCAGGGAAAGTGAAGTTGAAAGAAAGTATCGTCTGTTCATGTTCGACCTCTATGATATGGCTTATTGCAGCATCGACCAAATTACGAATGGCATAGGTCGATTGGATTTAAGATATCTTTATACTGCACTCTCACGGAAGTCTACGGAACGATCACTAATCACACGAAGCGGCGCGTGTTTGCGGAGTAGGCATCGGCGCCGGAGCCCTCGTGGCCGCGATTCTGATCGTGATTGCGCGAGCTAATTGAGGGAGTGGAAGTTGGGCAAAGTCGGGTTGGCCAGGGAAGAATTAAACGCCAAGGAACGCAGAGGTATCCGCAAAGGACGCGAAGGTCTTCCTCTGCGTACCTCTGCGGAATCCTTTGCGTTCCCCTGCGTTAAATCTGCTCCGAGCCAGACCCAACCTGCGCTAGCCCGCATAAAAAAAGCCCCCGGCAATATTCCGCCGGAGGCCCAGTGAGAAGCAATATTTTGCTAATTAGTAGCGCGAACCGCCGCCACCGCCATTGCGATTTTCGCGAGGCTTGGCTTCGTTAACGGTCAGAGCGCGGCCGCCCATTTCCTTACCGTTGAACTGTGAGATAGCGGCGGCGCCTTCTTCCTTCGTCGACATCTCGATGAAGCCGAAGCCGCGTGAGCGACCCGTTTCACGATCTTCGATCAAGGATACGCTTTCGACTGTGCCCGCTTGCGCGAACAGTGTCTGCAGTTCCTCGCTCGAAGTTTGGAACGAGAGATTACCGACATAAAGTTTCGTAGACATAATTTTCTTACCTTTTCCCCGTGTGGGGTTTCGCTTAGGGACTGACCTTTGGGCGACGTAACAGAAGCAGCATGCGGAACATGGTAGCTTCCCAATTTGCTAAGGACGTTGGGATTTACATATCCATGCCGCCGGGCAGAGCCCGTGGCTTTCCATCTTCCTGTAGCTCAGAAATGAGGGCCTCGGTTGTCAGCATTAAGCCCGCAATTGATGCGGCGTTTTGCAATGCGCAACGCGTGACTTTCGCGGGATCAATAATCCCCGCGGCCACAAGGTCCTCAAAAGTGTCAGTGGCTGCGTTATAGCCGAAGTTCGCTTCTTTGTTAGCGCGAACTTTCTCTACTATTACCGCGCCTTCTTTGCCGGCGTTCTGTACGATCTGACGCAACGGCTCTTCAAGTGCTCGCTTCACTATCTGCACGCCGATTTGTTCATCGGGGTCGCCGGTCGTCTCACCATCCTCGTCCGCTTCGAAGATTTTGAACTTGTCCAATGCCTTCGCGGCACGAATTAAGGCGACGCCCCCGCCGGCCACGATGCCTTCTTCAACAGCAGCCCGAGTCGCGTTCATAGCGTCTTCAACGCGTGCTTTCTTTTCTTTCAGTTCAGTTTCAGTGGCCGCGCCTACGCGAATCACTGCAACTCCGCCAACGAGTTTCGCGAGTCGCTCCTGCAGTTTCTCGCGGTCGTAGTCAGACGAACTGTCTTCAATTTGGGCCCTTAGTGTTTTTACGCGAGCCTTGATGTCGTCTGTGTTGCCGGCACCATCGATGATGACCGTGTTGTCTTTGTTGACCGTCACCTTCTTGGCGCGTCCCAGGTCTTCGACTTTGACGTTCTCGAGTTTGATGCCGAGGTCCTCACTGATGAGTTTACCGCCAGTAAGAATCGCAATGTCCTGCAGCAACTCCTTGCGTCGATCGCCGTAGCCTGGCGCTTTAACTGCCGCCACATTGATCGTGCCGCGCAATTTGTTGACAACCAGTGTTGCCAGGGCTTCCCCGTCAACATCTTCCGCGATAATCAGAATAGGCTTACCCAACTTGGCTACCTGCTCCAGAATGGGCAGCAAATCTCGCATCGAAGAAATTTTCTTCTCGCTCAGCAGAATGACTGGATTCTCGAGGACGGCTTCCATCTTTTCAGCGTCGGTGATGAAGTAAGGCGACAGGTAGCCGCGATCAAACTGCATCCCTTCCACAAATTCCAAATCTGTCTCCATGGTCTTGGCGTCTTCAACGGTAATCACGCCGTCTTTGCCGACCTTGGCCATTGCTTCGGCAATCAACTCGCCGATAGCTGCATCGCCGTTGGCCGAAATCGTGCCGACCTGCGCAATCATTTCGCCCGCGACCGGCTTGGACAGTTTCTTGATTGCCGCAGTGGCGCGTTCAACTGCTTTGTCGATTCCGCGCTTCAACGCCATTGGATTTGCACCCGCAGCGACGGTTTTTACACCTTCGCGGTAAATCGCCTGCGCCAGCACGGTGGCGGTAGTTGTGCCATCGCCAGCAACGTCACTGGTCTTCGACGCTACCTCACGCACCATCTGTGCGCCCATATTTTCCAATGGGTCCTTCAAATCAATCTCTTTCGCAACGGTCACACCGTCTTTGGTGATCGTCGGGCTGCCATACGCTTTACCGAGCACGACGTTGCGTCCTTTGGGACCGAGCGTAATTTTCACCGCGTCGGCGAGCTGATTGACGCCACGAAGAATTGCCGCACGAGACTCTTCACCATGAACTATTTGCTTTGCCATAACTTTTTATCTTTTCTCCAAATCAAACCGAACTAAAAACTTCCGACATTGTATCTACGTGTAACTTGGGGCTTACGCCCCAGGCTCTTCTCTTTCACCCGCTCTCGCGGACGGCAGAGGCTCCATGGGACTACTTGCTCTTCTTACCGCCAGCTACAGCACCGGCGCGCGTAACGATTCCGAGAATCTCATCTTCGCGCATAATCAACAGCTCTTCACCGTCGATCTTGATTTCCGAGCTTGCGTACTTGCCAAACAGGACCCGGTCGCCCTTCTTAACGTCCAATGGTTGGCGTGTTCCGTCTTCCTTGTACTTCCCCTGTCCGGCCGCGATTACTTCGCCTTCCTGCGGTTTTTCTTTCGCG
>JAWVDF010000019.1:0-9388 GCA_033857635.1 Blastocatellia bacterium | reverse complement strand
AGCGCGGACATACTGTCCGCCTGAGCGCGAAGCGCGAACAAAAGTTAATACTGAGCGCCTGCGGCGCTGGCGGACAGGATGTCCGCGCTCCCACTCAGTCGCAAGCACAAGCTTGAACTCTAAACCGGGAGATTATCGATGGACATCAATCAATTGGAAGTCTTTCTGGCGGTGGCCCAGGAGAAGAGCTTTTCGCGAGCCGCTGAAACACTGCACCGCACGCAGCCGGCTGTGAGCCAGGCGATTCGCAGGCTGGAGACCGAACTCGGCGAATCGCTGTTCGATCGCTCCTCGAAAGACGGCACGCTGACAGCTGCTGGGCGAGTACTGTTCGACTTTGCCCAGCAGATGATGAATCTGCGTCACCACGCCCATTCGGCCATTCGCGAGCTGCGCGATCTGCACCGCGGTAAATTGTCTCTGGGCGCCAACGAATACACGGTGATGGGCCTGTTGCCTTTGATCCCAATCTTTCGCGCGCGGCATCCGCACATCAAGATCGAAGTGAAGCGCAGTCTGGCCAGCCGAATTCCCGGTGAGATTCTTGGTCGCGATGTCGAGATCGGGGTCGTCTCTTTCAAACCTGGTGACCCGTCGATTAAGTCTGTGCCCGTAGTCATGGATGAACTGGCTTTAATCGTCGCCCCGGATCATCCACTGGCTGCGAAGACAACAGTCTCCGTGCGCGAGTTGGGCGCCGAATCATTCATTGCTCACAACGTGCCTTCGCCTTACCGCGAAAAGGTGGTGAAGACTTTCGAGAAGCAACGCACGCCGCTGAATATTTCAATGGAGATGCCAACCCTGGAAGCAATCAAGCGCCTGGTTGAGAAAGGTTTGGGAGTGGCGCTGGTCCCGCGTCTCGCCGCCCAGACCGAAATCGATCGCAAACAGCTGGCGGGTTTGTCAGTGAAAGAGATGCGTCTGGAAAGACGGCTGCATCTGATCTATCGCAAGGGCGCGACGCTGTCACATGCAGCGAAGGCATTCCTCACAATCGCGCGAGGCGCGCAGACTTAACGACGGAGTTATTAAATGGGGGTCAGTGCCATTGTTGAGCTGAGGACAATCCACGAAATACCCAAAACGGAAGCGGTATGGTTCGCGCTTTCGTGGATCGTTTTTTTCTTCGCCGGAGGAAACCACCAGACTTCGTTTAGATGTGGGACTTGTCCCACTCCGGGCGGCACAAGTGCCGCTTCTAAACGGGTCTCGAGGAAAATTGTAGGAATGCTTACTGCGCCTTAATATCAACGATCTCGCCGCCAAAGGCGCGCAGGACTTGTTGGACTGTGGGATTCTGAGCGACGGTCTGGCGAGTCTGTTTCTTCGCGCGACGTTCCTCGTCTTCCGGTGAAAGAGCTGCGTTGCTTTCATCGACGGCGTCTTTGACGGCAAAGCGAATTCCGACTTCCCGGCCGCACACTTCGCTGCAAGCTTCACGCAAAACTTTCGCGTTCTCTGCTTTGGCCAGTGTGTTACGCGACTGCTGGTTCGCGGAGGCGAATTCGATTACTAACTCGTCGCCTTCCAACTCAGCGCGCGACGCATCATCAAACGCGGCGATCAGCATTCGACGCTTCTTATTTTCGAGCACGGCCTTGATTTGATCGGCCAGCGATCCCGAACGGGGTACTGCCGCGGCTGCCAATTCCGCCGGCGCAGATTGTTCGGCAGGTGCGGCGGGTGCGGCAGTCTGACCGGAGCTCGCGGATGCCGAGCGCGCCGGCGCTTTAGTCTGGCTGCGTTCAGGAGCCGCCGCCGGGCTCTTTCTTTCCGCCGGGATTTGACCCGAGCGCAGAGCGCTCTCGAGTTCGTTAATACGACCGACCAGATCGCCAAGTGACGACAGGCGACGCATCTCCATCAACTTAACCAAGCCGACTTCGACCTGATAACGCGCATTGGCTGCGTCCTTCAAACTCGCCTCGGTCTCTGCCAGGGAATGAAAGAAGCGAACCAGATCGGATTCCGTAAAGAGCGCGGCTTGTTCCTGGAGCGTGGCCGCGGCAGCCGACGAAGAGTCGAGCAACTTCGGATCGCCGGAAACTTTTACCACCAGCAGGTCCCGCAGATGACCGAGTACGTCGCGGCAAAAATTTCGCAGGTTGTGCCCGCGCATTACCAGGTCATCGACAATCGCCAGCGCCTCTGCCGGTTTATTCTCGGCGATACCGTTCACCACCCGAGCCAGGATGTCGGCGCCGGCAATTCCCAGCGCTTTCTCAACGTCTTCAGTCTTGATCTCGGCGCCGGCAAAACTGATCACCTGATCGAGGGCCGATTGGGCGTCGCGCATTGACCCGTCGCCGGCGCGAGCAATTTCGCGCACAGCTTCATCAGAAATAGAGATCTTTTCGGCGTCGGCAATAAAGCGCAGGCGCTCGGCAATTCTCGCCGTCGCAATAGTGCGAAACTCAAACAGCTGACAACGCGAGGTGATGGTCTCGGGAACCTTGTGCTGTTCCGTAGTAGCCATGATGAAAATCACATTAGGCGGGGGCTCTTCCACTGTTTTAAGCAGAGCGTTAAAGGCCGCCCCGGAAAGCATATGAACTTCATCAATGATGAAGACCTTGTACCGATCGCGGGCGGGAGAAATCGCCACGCTGCCGATAATCACATCCCGAACATTGTCTATGCCGGTGTTGGAGGCGGCGTCAATCTCGAGCACGTCCATCGACCGCCCCTCGGTGATTTCACGACAAGACGCGCAAGCAGTTTCGTCCGTGCTGACGCACGGCGTGCCGGTGGGCCCATCGGCCTTGTGACAATTGAGAGCTTTAGCGACCAGCCGCGCGGTCGTGGTCTTGCCCACTCCGCGAGCGCCCGAAAAAAGATAGGCGTGATGCAGCCGGCCGTGTTCGATTGAATTGCGCAGGGTGCGAGTCAGAACTTCCTGACCCGTGACGTCTTCAAATTTTTGCGGGCGCCATTTGCGCGCGATTACCTGGTAGGCCATAGGACTGTAGATTGTGAACCGGAAATTGTGAACCAGTCCAGGGCAACTAAAGCGACCAGATGTACACGGGTCACGAGTTTCTCGATATTAGTCAGACTCCGGACTTACCCGCAACACACGCTGTCGTTGCTACCGTTGCTCCGTTCCCGGCCTGGCGGGGTTCACAAGACTATCGTTGTGCGGAGCCCGAAGTCTGATGATTCATTAAAGCATTGCGGATTCCGATTGTCGATTCGCGATGTCGGTTGCGAGCGGAACTAGTGTGCGACAGTCCAGCGACCCTGCTCCCTCCGAATAGGACGATCCACGAAACAGACGAAAAGGTTCGGACAAATTCGTGTGATTTCGTGGACAGTTCTTGCTACTCAGAATTGAAAGACCGAACAAAATCAGGAGACTTACCTGGATTTTGCTGCGCGCACGCGTGCGAATTCTAAACCGCGGTCTTGCGGTGCGCGATCATTCGGAGCAATCCGTTGATAGCCAGGTGCACCAGCACATAAACAATGAATGCGATTACCAAAGGCATCATCAGGGTATGCCCGCCGTCGGTGCGCGGGCTGGCGACGATACCGCGAAAGGGTTGATAGAAAGGGTCCGTCACCGTGACGATAAACTGAACAAACCCGGCGCTGCTTCTGGCCGCCAGCAAGGCCAGCAGAAAACGCAGGCCCAGCAGCGCATAGAGCACAAAGAAAAGATAGTCGACAATCTGAGAGACTCGAGCTGCACCCCGCCCACGCTCAACTTCGCGTTCGGTCTGAACCACTTCGTCGACGGCCTTGGCGCGAAAC
Source organism: Blastocatellia bacterium (assembly GCA_033857635.1). Taxonomy (GTDB): domain Bacteria; phylum Acidobacteriota; class Blastocatellia; order Pyrinomonadales; family Pyrinomonadaceae; genus UBA11740. Next base: position 5,632 of record JAWVDF010000019.1, on the reverse strand, counting down.
TGGCCGGCAATTTGATCGATCCGCTCGCTTTCGCGTGGTGGTGTGACCGCCGCGCTCTCGGCAATCTCAGCCTGCACTTCTCCTTCAACCTGCGCCTTGACCGAGCCATGTTGCCCGGCACGCCGTGCTTCTTCGATCGCCAGTTTATCGTCGTCCATTCTTTACCGCCTTTCAAAAGTAGCGCGGGCTGCCAGCCTGCGCTGCGAGCTGGCAGCTCGCAGTACGTTAAATCCTTAAGTTCCGTTAAAGCCGGCGCGCACGCGTCGAACGTTTGCTCCGGAAAATTTTCCGGTAGCCTTTACCGTCGCTAACATTCTATTCGCTTCAGCCAGACTCATCCCTGCATAGACTGCCATGAACCGAGCTTTCGGACTTATATTCGTATAGAACAAACCGCCCGGGTCAGCGCATCGCGAAGAAAAGACCTTGTGGGTGGGGAACAGAGCCTGGGCGGCCAGCCGATCGCTCTCGGGTATGAACGTATCACAGTTGTCGGCCGGCACGCTGAGGCTTTTTAGAATAACGGCATAGAACAAATCGGTATCGTAGATGTTGGCTCTCTCTGGAATCCGAAAGGGCAAATCATTTGGTTGAAAAGTCGCAACCGTCTTACACGCGGCAGTAGGGTCGCCACAAATCGCACCGTGCCTGGTTCGCCGCTTTTGCGCAGATGTAGCGCCGACAAAAAGGCCGAGCGCGGTGACAACGCCGACCAAGATGAGTACCGCGAGCTTTGATGTTCTGTTAAGACTCATGGGGCCTGGTTGTGTCTCCTGTTTTGGGGGCGGGTCTGCTTGAAACGATAGCGCGGGACCTCCATTCGTCTATAGCCATCACAGGAACAGAAAACTCGATGGCGGTGGACCAATGGAGTAACAATGAAACAAATTCTGATGGCGGAGAGGGTGGGATTCGAACCCACGGAACGGTTTCCCGCTCACAGCATTTCCAGTGCTGCCAATTCAACCACTCTTGCACCTCTCCGGGCATTGCCAATTGCCGATTTCCAATTGCCGACTTAAAGACCTGCACCGGCACGTTTCGAAAAATCGGCAATCGCCAATTGGCAATCCGCAATGTTCTGGCGGAGAGGGTGGGATTCGAACCCACGGTGGGCGTTAACCCACTCCGGTTTTCGAGACCGGTGCACTAATCCACTATGCGACCTCTCCGCAATATGTTTAGAGTTCAAGCTTCAGCTTGTTTCTTGGGCCGTTGACGCCAACTAAAGTTTGAACTCTAAACCCGTTATCTTCTTGCCTTAAAAAACTCCTGCATGAGTTCACGGCACTCTGCGGCTAACACGCCTTTGATCACCGCCACCTGATGATTCAGTTGACCGGCATCGCAAATTTGAAAATGAGATTCGACCGCGCCGGCTTTTTCATCCGTTGCGCCATAGACCAGCAACTTCACGCGCGCCTGGATCAACGCTCCGGCGCACATCGCACACGGCTCGATAGTCGAATACACCACGGCGTCGGCCAGGCGATAGTTACCGCACTTCCGGGCGGCTTCGCGCAGCGCCACAATCTCTGCATGGGCGGTCGGATCGCAATCGGTTCGCGTGCGATTGCCCGCTACCGACAACAACTGTCCGCCGGCGACCACACAGGCGCCGATCGGCACCTCGTCGCGCGTCCGGACCTCACGCGCTGCGCGGATAGACTCGCGCATCCAACGTTCGTGTTCTGCCTCAGGCGCGCTTTGCGATACTGACAACATTTGCTTCAAACAACGAATTTCAAACTATAGGTGCCTGCCAAGATCGCTGTCAAGCAAGGCATTTTTGGGAGTAGTGACCTAGTCTGGTTTGATGTTTTTTCCGGATTTGAGAAAGCGATCCACGAAGTCCACGAAACTAAACGAACAAGATCTTCTCGGTTCGTGTATTTCGTGGATCGTTTTACCAGGACAGGGTGAAGATCTCAAAAACAAGACACCGCTATTTTCTGCTTACCACTTACAGGCTACACATCCTGCGAATGATTCGCGCGCGATGGATAACGTTTTAGTTCTTTCTAACGACAATCCCGATCACAGGCAGATGCGGGTGGCATCTTCATTATCTATCGGCGCGATCCGGGAACCATTCCATGCTATTATTACCGCGGTTTCGCGGGTTTCCCGCACCCGCCGTTTGTGACCCCGTCATGGCAATTACCACTGAATCAAACCAGCCAGGCGCTGGCCAACTTCGCACCGATAGCAGCAGTCTTGATCCTGAGGTTCGGATTCCGCACCGTCACTCCGGAAGGTTAAGCGATCCCTCGGCGATTACAGTTACCGGAGAGCGCCCTGCGCGCCCGCGTCCGGTCACTTCCGCGTCACTGCATGAAAGCATCACGCCGGATCGGCAAACGACGTCGTCGCCCGACCTGAGACGTAAGATGTCGCCGATAGAATTCAACACCGCGATGGCCCATTTTTATCGCGGTGAAGTGCAGCGCTCGAACACCTGGCGTACTCGCCTCGATACCACGACTTATTGGGCGGTGCTGACCGCCGGTGCGACTCTGTCTTTCACTTTTAGTTCACCGCTTAGTCCCCACTTTGTAATCCCGATAAACTCAATCCTGGTTACCGTCTTCCTGGTGATGGAAGCGCGCCGCTATCGCTACTATGAAATTTGGGCCAGTCGCGTGCGCGTCATGGAAACCGGTTATCTGGCGCCGATGCTGGCCCCCGACAGCGTGCCGAGGGATCAAGAGTGGGCTTCGCACCTGGCGAATGATTTGTTGACCCCGCACTTTACCATTAGCGTGTGGGAAGCGATCGGGCGGCGTCTGCGGCGAAACTATCTGTGGATCTTTCTGCTGCTGGCCTTGAGTTGGAACCTGAAGGTCTACTTACATCCCGTGCCGGCAGACTCGCTCGAATTATTTTTGCAGCGGGCGACCGTCGGCCTGGTGCCGGGCCGGTTGGTTTTTCTCGTAGGACTTGTCTTCAACGCGGCGATTTTCATGTTCGCCGTTGGGACCATCAGACTGCGCCAAGCCACCGGCGAAGTCTTACCGCGACATGAATTTTCGCTCCATCCACTGCAACGCATGAGCAGTTGGACCCGCGCGGCGGCAACTTCGGGAGGACGCGCGACCGTGCGAAGAGCTAAACGTGCGCGGCAGCGCTTGCGCGGCAACACTGGCGAATTCAGGAAAATTGACGTTACCCAAACCCCCGACCGGCGGATTCATGTTTCAGAAACGCCAGACAGGGTAATCAAGTGAGCAGCAAGCAGTGAGCAGTAAGCAGTTCAAACCTGTCTTACGCTCACTGCTTACTGCTCACTGCTTACTGCTTACTGCTCATTATGCTCGAACTTGACGGCCAGAGACTTTCACTCGCGCAGGTTTCCGGCATTGCCCGCGGCGAAGAACAGATTTCGCTTTCAGCGGCGGCCCGCGCCCGCGTAGAGCGGTCGCGAAAAGTCGTCGAGAAAATCGTCGACGAAGGCCGCACCGTCTATGGTGTGAACACAGGCTTCGGCAAACTCTCAGACGTTTATATCGATCGCTCCCAACTCCGCGCACTGCAACTAAACCTCGTCCGCAGCCACGCCTGCGGCCTCGGCCCGCCACTATCTGAAGTCGAAGCCCGCGCCATGCTGCTGATGCGCGCGAACGTTCTGGCCACAGGCTTCAGCGGTTGCCGACCCGTTCTGATTGAAACTCTGATCGCCATGCTTGAGCATGGAGTCACGCCGGTGATTCCAGAAAAAGGATCGGTGGGCGCGAGCGGAGATCTGGCGCCGCTTGCTCACCTGGCTTTGACCGTTATCGGCGAAGGCCAAGCTTTTTTTCAAGGCCAGAGATTGCCTGGCTTGGAAGCCTTGCAGCGCGCGAAGATCGCGCCCGTCGAACTCGAAGTAAAGGAAGGTATAGCCCTTCTCAATGGTACGCAGGCGATGGTCGCCGTCGGTGGTCTCGCGCTACATCGCGCCGAAAGAGTTGCCTTTCTCGCGGATGTGGCCGGCGCGATGACGCTTGAAGCGGTACGCGGAACTCCGGTCGCGTTCGATGAACGCATTCACGCCGCGCGCCCGCACCCGGGACAGATCGAAGTCGCCCGACACCTGCGAGAGCTTCTGCGCGACAGCCAGATCCGGGATTCACATCTGCAAAACGATCCGCGAGTGCAGGATGCCTACTCGCTCAGATGCATGCCGCAGGTGCACGGCGCAATTCGGGGCGCGCTCAACCACGCGCGCGAAACTGTCGAGATTGAAACCGGCAGCGCGACTGACAACCCACTGGTGTTTGCGGAAACAGAAGAGGTCCTTTCCGGGGGCAACTTTCACGGCGCGCCGCTGGCGTTGGCTTTCGACTATGCCGCGATCGCCATTACGGATCTAATGAGCATTACCGAGCGTCGCATCGATCGCCTGGTGAATCCCGATTCCAACGAGGGTCTGCCGCCGTTTCTGTCCGCCCAGCCGGGAGTGGGTTCGGGTTTCATGATGATGCAAATCGTCGCCGCCGCCCTGTTGAATGAAGCAAAAGTCCTGGCCCACCCGGCCAGCATCGACAACGTACCGACCGATGGCGGCAAGGAAGATCACGTCTCGATGGGCATGACCGGGGCGACCAAGCTGCGTTCGATCGTTGACAATGCTGAACTGATTACCGCAATTGAATTGATTACGGCGGCTGAAGGTCTGGAATACCGCGCGCCGCTGGAACCAGGTCGCGGCATCAAGCAGGCTCGCGAAATCGTTCGCCGGCACGTAACGCGCCTGACTTCAGATCGGGCAATGTCCGGCGAGATCGAAGCGATCGCGAAGGCAATTCGCGATGGCGAGTTTGATGAGGTGGTCTGATGTTGAGCGAGCCTTAACGCACCTTAGGAGTAGGAGTACACTTGAACCGGCCCGCAGAATAGAATTTGGGGAGGCAGATAAATGCAATCCAGCAAAGCCTACGACGAGGTGATTGAGTTCATCGCGGCGTCCAGCCCGCAAAACGTGATCGCCTTTCGCCCCTCTGATGAGGCCAAATCTCGAGTAGCCGATTTGATTCGTAGAGATAAGACAGAAGGACTGCCAGACGATGAGAAGTCAGAGCTTGATCACTATCTGCAAATTGAGCACCTGATGCGTCTGGCAAAGGCTCGAGCGCACCACTATCTGGGCGCGAAGGTGAAGACGCCTTCGTCGTCGACTTTGCCGATCTAGAGAGTGAACTCCAACGTGGCTGAGCCCGCAGTCGTCAATGCCTCGCCCTTGATCTTTTTGTCTTCGACACTTAGTCTGTAGTCAAATTAACTGCGAATTTATCTATAGGAAGTGTAACCATGAAACTTGCGCGAGACATTATGAGCTTGTCAACGTTTAAGCGCGATAGCAACAAAGTCATGCGCCAGATGAAGAAGACCAAAGAGCCAGTTGTCTTGACTATTAATGGCAAAGCAGCCGTTGTCGTGCAGGATGCCGAGGGCTACCAAGGTCTACTCGATCTCAAAGAGCGGTCCGAAACTATTGCGGTGCTGCGGCAACGACTGGCCTCCATTGACAGCAAGAAAGGCCGAACGGCAGATGAGTTTTTCAACGAGTTCTTCGCCGCGAATAAGATTCCCACCGAAGACTGATGAAAAAGTACTCCGTTATCTTCCATCCGGACGCTGAAACAGACATTAG
>JAWVDF010000018.1:0-113517 GCA_033857635.1 Blastocatellia bacterium | reverse complement strand
GCCTGGCCGATTGCGCGGTGGATCGCCTCGCGACGATCGGCAATCTTCTCGTATGGCTTGCCGGTCTTCTTAATTCCTACTTCGGCGTCCGCCAAAATCTTTTTCGGGTCTTCGGTGCGTGGATTGTCTGAAGTAAGAATCACGACATCACTCAAAGACCCGGCCGCTTCGCCCATCGGCGCGCGCTTTGATCCGTCTCGGTCACCGCCACACCCAAACACGGTAATGATTCTTCCTTTGGTTACCTCGCGCGCCGTGCGCAGCACATTCAACAGCGCATCGTCGCTGTGCGCGTAGTCGACTACAACCGCAAAGTCGCCATCGTGCGGCACGCGCTCAAAACGTCCGGGCGCGCCGGTACACGTCTCCAAACCTTTCGTGATCACATCAAGGTCGTAACCAAGCGCGAGGCCGCTCGCCACCGCCGTCAACGTGTTGTAGATATGCGGCGGCCCGACCAGAGGCGAATGAAAATCACGCTCGCCCGCCGGCGTGCGTAAACGAAAACGCATGCCCGCTAAAGAGAATTCGGGATCAGTTGCGGTGACATCGGCGTCCGCGTTTACCGCATAGCGAATCACGCGCAGCCCTTCTCGATCGAGTCGATTCGCGAGCTCAACTCCGTAAGAATCATCGACATTGATGACCGAACTCTTCGGCCTTGATCCGAGCCGGCCATCGAAAAGCCGCTGCTTGGCATACCAGTAGTTCTCCATCGTCTTGTGATAATCCAGGTGGTCGCGCGTCAGGTTCGTGAAGGCAGCGACGGCGAAATGCAGTTCGTCGCAACGATGAAAATCCATCGCCTGTGAAGATGCTTCCATCACCGCGGTGCGGCAGCCAATCTCGACCGCTTGACGAAGCAGCCGCTGCATATCGGTGGCTTCGGGCGTGGTCCGACCGGCCTTCATTCGATCTTTGCCGATACGGTATTCGACCGTGCCGGTCATCGCGACGGGCTCGCCCGCGGCTTCCGGAATCGAAGCGACCAGATAGGCCGTGGTCGTCTTACCATTTGTGCCCGTGATCCCGACCAACTGTAATTCGCGTGATGGGTGATGGTGGACTTCAGCGGCAGCGAGCGCCATCGCGCGACGCACGTCTTCCACTTTGATCCAGGCGGCGGGGGCAAGCCCCCTTCCTGAATCTACTTCTGGTAACGAGTTCCAGTCTTGCGGAGAATCGAGTTCAGACAGAATGCCCACTGCGCCCTGTTCGATTACTTGCGGCACAAACTTGTGAGCATCGAACAACTCGCCACGAATTGCGACGAAGAGACTTCCTTCTTTCGCCTGGCGCGAGTCGTGAGTCACGTCGCGCACCAAAGGACGTTCGTTCCCAACCAACTTACCATTAACGGCTGTGGTAATTTCTCCGAGCGTTACCGGTGGAAATTTTTCAGCTCTATTTGCTTCACTCATGATTTGGAGTGGCATTCTACGTAGTCACTCATGAAAAGTCACCCGTAAGATTTTTAACGCAAAGATCGCAAAGGGACGCAAAGAAAACCAGTTTGCGGTGGCTTTGTGGCGGGTCGCCTATCTGGTACGGAACCGCTTGCGGTAGCAAGCGGGTAATCTCGTTTAAAACACCCGGTCGCTACCGAGCCCGTGTCAAGAGTCGATTTCTTAACGCCGAAGGCGTTCCATAACTCAGCCCAGGGTAACACCCTGGGACTTGGGCGAGCATTTGAGCCTACGCTGAAGGCATTGAATAATGAGCGGATGCAAAACTCGCAAGTGAATGAATTTTCAAACCCTTACAGGGTAATAAAATCCATCGGGATCTTTTGATCCCAGGGTGTTACCCTGGGCTAAGTTAGGGAACGCCTTCGGCGTATGGAGGTCGCACCTTCACGTGTCATCGACTTTTGACACGCCCTCTACCGCTCCCGGTACGGACTCCGAATGGTCGCTTCCCCAAAATCTTCAACGTCCCTTGCGTTAAGTCAACCGAACGCTGGACAGCTCAAGTACGAACGATTAGGATTCCCGAGCATTTCGATCTCGACCCCTCGATAGGTGAAAATCATGACAACCAAAACGTGGATTGCCTTAGCTCTGCTCGCTCTATTCCTGGTTCCGTCTTTGCCGCTCGCGAGCACGGCCGCGGCGCCCGAATACGACCTCATCATCCGCAACGGCCGGGTGGTTGACGGCTCAGGCCGGCCCGGCTTCATCGCCGATGTAGCCATCAAAGGCGATCACATAGCCCGTATCGGAAACCTCGGGGGTGCGCAGGCCAGGAGAATCATCGACGCAAAAGGGCGAGTAGTCGCGCCCGGCTTCATAGACATGTTGGGCCAGTCGGAGACGTTCGTCTTAATCGACCCGCGCGCGATGAGCAAAGTGATGATGGGGGTAACGACCGAGATCACCGGCGAAGGCGAATCGATTGCGCCCATCAACGAGCAGCAGATTAAAGAGCAGGAAGATTTCAACCGGCGTTTCCATCTCAATATCGATTGGCGCACGCTGGCAGAGTATTTCCGGCGGCTGGAAAAGCAAGGCGCCGGGGTCAACCTCGGAACCTTCGTCGGCGCGACCCAGGTGCGCGAGTACGTCATCGGCTATGACGACCGCGCGCCCACGCCGGCTGAGTTGGAAAAGATGAAGAAGTTGGTCGCGGACGCCATGAAGGACGGCGCCCTCGGACTCTCGACTTCGCTGCAGTACGTACCGGCGCGTTTTGCTAAGACCGATGAGATCGTCGAGCTGGCAAAAGTCGCGCGGCAATATGGCGGCATCTACATCACGCACCAGCGTAGCGAGGCCAACGCCATCGACGAGTCGATGAACGAAGTTTTCGAGATCGCCCGCCGCGCAAACATACCCGCCGAGATTTGGCACTTCAAAACTGCTTACCAGAAGAACTGGGGCCGGATGCCGGAGATGCTGCGCCGAGTCGCCGCCGCCAGACGACAAGGACTGAAGATCACAGCGGACGTCTATCCCTATGTGGCCGGCAGTACGTCGCTGAGCGCTTGTCTGCCGCCCTGGGCGCTCGAAGGCGGAACTGAAAACATGCTATCGCGGCTTAAGGACCCTCAAACCCGCGCACGTCTCAAGAAGGAAATATCAACCGACGCGAAAGAGTGGGAGAACATCTATCTCGGTAGCGGCGGACCCAGCGGCATCCTGATTGCGAACGTGGTAAATCGTGATCTGGATAGCATGCAGGGGAAACGTTTGTCAGAGGTGGCGACCGCCCAAAATAAAGATCCGCTCGATGCTCTATTCGATTTTATCATCGCCGATCACGGTCAGACGGGCGCCATCTTTTTCATGATGAAGGAAAGCGATATGCAGGCCGCTTTGAAATCGCCATTCGTCAGTATCTGCACTGACAACGGCGCCCGTGCGACTGACGGACCGCTGTCGGGATCGAAATCGCATCCGCGCGGTTGGGGCACTTACCCTCGCATCCTGGGACGTTACGTGCGCGATCAGCATCTGATGCCGCTGGAATTCGCGATTCATAAAATGACTGGGTTGCCGGCGGGGAATTTAGGATTGAAGACTCGCGGCCTAATTCGTGAAGGCTACTTTGCGGACGTCACCATCTTTGATCCGAAGACCGTAATCGATCGAGCGACGTTTGAAGATCCGAATCAATACCCTGTCGGGATCAACTTTGTAATCGTGAACGGCGAGATTGAAGTGGATAATGGACAACGCACGCCGGCGCTGGCGGGACGCGTTCTGCGCGGGCCGGGATATGGTCGCTAGTCTACGGCGCGCGGACATCCTGTCCGCCTGAGCGCGAAGCGCGAACAACCTCACCTAATCTCGAACATGAGCGGGCTACGCCCGCTGGCGGACAGGATATCCGCGCTCCATTTAAATCTTAATGATGATGTTCTTCCCCGATTTCCTCGGCCCGTTAAGAGCGGCATGTTTCTGTCGCCCATAAACGGGCTTATGAGTAGTGAGCCTTACGGTCTATAAACATCTCGTGCCTACGGCACTCAGAACCAGTGTCCTTATCGTGGTGACGGACTTGGCGTCGCGACGACCGGCCGCGTGCCTAAACCAAACTCTTCCGGATTCGGCAGAGTTGAAGTCGCTTCGTACTTGCGCAGAACTTCATCCATGGCGCGGCTCTTGGTCAGCCAGATCGAAATCATTTGATCGAAGCGAACTGAAACACTGTCCAACCAATACGGACGATTCTCTGCCAGCCATTGAGCCTGATAATCTGCTTTCAAAATTGAAAGCTCTTCGGCCATCTCGCGCAGGTTGTTGTAGATCGCGCCTGAGTAGTAACGCAGCTTGCGGGTCTTCAAGCGATCTCCGAGATTCAGATACGCGTCCCAATACTGATCGCTGAACTTTTGCATCACCTCCATCCGCCGGCCCAGGTGATCAAATCGCTGGGCCGCGAACTTCATCGCCGCGATGGCGGTCGAGTTCCGCCGCGCGCGGCCCGCGTTGCGCGTCAGCGACTCAGTCACCTCTTCGACACTGCGACGCATTTGCCGAATCCGCTCGGCAGAGTTGCGCGACTGGTTTTGAAACTGGGTCGTGAACGGATCGCGCCAGAACAACTCATCAGTACTGCCACCTGCGCCCAGCTGCGTCCCGGCGCTGCCCAGCGATCTTTCTGCCCTCACAAACTGATCGCCGTCGTTGCGAAAGAACGCCCAATCAAAGCTTCGATCAAAACTATCCGGATCGACGGCGCCTTCCTGCCACGAAGCCGCGGCGCCCAGAACGATCGAGTACCAAGTGGTTTCGAACAGAGATTCGCCGTCATCGTCCCAGGTGGTATTCATCATTCCGATCGCGCCGGCTTTCTGACCATCGCGAACAAAGTTCACGATGTTCTTCCGGGCCGCTTCGAGGTTAGGAAAAATCTGGTTCCAGTTCTGCGCGCCCGGGCAGACGAACTGTTCCAGGCCCGCGTCCTGAAAAGGCTTGATGTCCTTCCAGAAATCATCGCGCGCGCCGTACTGCCAGTTCATCACGATCATGTCTTTCGGAACGCTGCCGATCAGATCGGGATGATGCAGCGCAATGTCTCCCCAAAACATCAAACGACGATTGTATGGCTTCAGCACGTCACGAACGCGATTGAGGTGCTCAAAGTAAATCGCCCCCACGCCGCGCGTCTGGGCTGCTTCCCTGCTCTGCCCCTGGCCCAGTTCAAATGTTTCGTCCGCGCCTATGTGAAAGAACCGACCCGGAAATAATTCGTTCAGCTCTTTGTACAAATCGGCGACCAGCTTGTAACTGCCTTCCTGCTGCGGCGAAAGCACGTCACCGTAAGGTGTCTCACCAAGCTCGGCATACTTTTCCAAACGCAGAGCTTTATGGAGGTGGCCAAAGGTTTGTTGCTCCGGAACCAACTCGACGTGATAACGATTCGCATAAGCAACCAATTCACGGATTTCCGCCGGCGTTAGCGATCCTCCCGCGGGGCCGATTAGTGGATGAGAATCACTCTGGAAGGTATGCTCCATATAAAAGGAGTGCATATTGAGTTTGAAGAAAGCTTCGGTGCGAATCTGCCGCTTGATGTAGTCAACAGTCGGCACGGGCCCGCGGCTGATGTCATCAGAGACAGCGCGCCAACGCATGGTGGGCCAATCGGCGATCCTGACGCCGGGAATGAAGGCGGCGGCGCCATCACCGCGCACTAGTTGCTTGAGTGTCTGCAGGCCATAGAACGTTGCCGCGGATGTCTTTCCGGCGATCACAACTTCATTCGAGCCTACGAGCACGATGTATCCTTCGTTCGTAAGCTGCTGGTCAGACACAGCGCCTGCTCGCTTCAGGGCCTGCTGGATTTTTGTTGAGTCCAACTGTCCGACCAGGATCGCGCGACGCGAGCTGTTAGCGAATTTCAAATTCACGCCTGCCGTTTGCTTCACGTCATCAATGAAGTCCTGGGCCGCGAAACGATCTTCGCCTGACTTCCCGTCAGCGAGGACGATACGCACTTCGGGAGTAAGAGCAAATCTTCCTTCGTTCTCGGTTACTTGTTTTGCCGCGGGAATGATTCGTAGGTTCGCTGGCTGCGCACACGTCAGCACACACGCGGAGACGATTGAGCAGACAATTGCCGCGCTGAAGTTTAAGGTTCGTGTTAGAGTTGAAGTCATCAGGTCAAGTCTCGTTTTCGCGTCTATAAATTTTTATTGATCGAGTTGAATGGACGGACGACTATTTACCTGATATCGAGAACGAATACAATGACTAACCATGGTGGCGTTGTTTAGAGTCGGCACTTGTGCCGGCAACGAGGCGGATAAGTCCGCCTGCTAAACAACTCGACCTCGTTTAGACGTTGGAAGATTTTCTGGTGCTCAAAGAGAGAGAGAGAGAATTCTCGTGTCCATGATGCTGCAGGAAATCGCCGAGCAACCAGCCGCTCTGGCGAAAACAATTACCGAAGAACGCGCGAAAGTTGCGCGGCTCGGACAATCGTTGCGACGACGAGAGATTGATCTAATCGTGCTCGTGGCGCGCGGAAGTTCAGACAACGCGGCGCTGTTTGGCCGCTACCTGCTGGAAATCACCACCGGTATTCCGGTCTCGCTCTCGGCGCCTTCGGTCTACACGCTTTATCAGGCTAAGCTTAATCTGAAACGGGCGCTGGTGATTGGCGTTTCGCAGTCCGGCGAGGGCGAAGACATCAACCAGGTGCTGGAAACCGCGCGCGAGTCGGGCGCCTTTACAATCGGAATCACCAACGAGCCGGCATCAGCGATGACCCGCGTTGTTGATGAAAGCCTTTTGATGCATGGAGGCAAGGAACGTTCGGTAGCTGCCACCAAAACTTTTACCGGCCAGACTTTGCTCTTCTATTTACTGGCCGCGGCCCTGAACAAAAACGGCCGCACCATCGACTATGAACTGATACCCGACCTGGCTGCGCGCGCCCTCGAGCAGCAACCCGCAATAGTAGAGCTCGTGCAACGTTATGTCTTTATGGAAAACTGCGTCGTCGTGGGGCGAGGGCTGGCGTATGGCAACGCCTATGAGTTCGCTTTAAAGCTGATGGAAACCTGTTATGTGGTGGCTGAGCGATTTTCTTCAGCCGATTTTTTGCACGGACCGGTCGCGATGATCGAACGTCACTTTCCGGTTATGATTTTTGCGCCGCCCGGGGTCATGCTGGAAGGTACTAAGGATCTAATTCGACGCCTGCATGAACTGCGCGCCGACACCCTGGCCATCACCGGCGATCTCGAAGCCGCGGCCACGTGCTCGCGCTCGATCATCATGCCCCGCGAGATCGATGAATTCCTGGCGCCGATTCCTTACATTATTCCGGCGCAACTGTTCGCAGCGTTGCTAGCGGAAGCGAAGGGACTTGACCCCGACGCGCCGCGATCTCTGTCGAAAGTTACGAGAACGCTATAGTTTCTAAGCGTGCCGGATATTGCAACCGGACTTAAGTTCCGGTAGGCGAGCAGTTCCAACCGTTTTCATTTTGTGCTTGATAGTTACCTGCACGGGGCGGATAATTAAATCGGCAATGAACGAAGATCCCACTAGAGAACTTCCCAAGAAGAGTTTCGAAGAGCGGGTATTCGCGCGTTTCGACTCGATCGACGCGCGGCTCGATACCGTTGATGCGCGGTTCGATGCCGTTGACGCGCGGTTCGATGCCGTTGACGCGCGCCTTGAGAAGCTTGAGGCACGAGCCTATGACACGAAACCAATCTGGGAAAAAGCTCTCGCCGCAATCATGGAGACGGGTCTGGAGGTAGGGGAAATAAAGGCGAAGGTTGCATTGATCGAAATCAAAGTTGAAGCGATCGAAACTAAGGTTGCAGTGATTGAAACCAAGGTTGCAGTGATCGAAACCAAGGTTGGAGCGATCGAAACTAAGGTTGCAGTGATCGAAACCGAAGTTGCCGGGATGAAAACCGACTATGCGGGGATCAGAAATGAACTCACGGAAATGAAGCGCGACCTGAAGTATAAGGTAAAGAAAAGCATCGATCTGATCCTTGAATTTCTTGTCGAAGGTCGCACCGACCTCAGCGATGCCGAAGAGAGAATCACGCAACTCGAAACAAAGTTGGCGTAGGACCTGATCACGGTTACACTCTGACCCCGTGAGTCCTGTCAATCCAACAGATCTCAATCCGTCCTCTCAATCAAATAACCAATCATCGTCGTCAGAAAGCGGCAAACTTCTGCGCATCCTCGGCGTTGGTTTCGGTTTGGCGGTAACCATAGGCGGGACCATTGGGATGGGCATCCTGCGGACTCCCGGCGAAATAGCCGCGCAACTTCCTACTCCAAAACTCTTCATCGGCGTTTGGATCCTGGGTGGTGTCTATGCCTTGCTCGGCGCGCTTACCGTGGCCGAACTGGGAACGATGATTCCCCGCTCTGGCGGCTGGTATGTTTTCGTCCATCGAGCGATGGGAAATTATCCGGGCTTTGTGGTGGGCTGGAGCGATTGGCTCTCAACCTGCGCAACGCTGGCGGTCATAGCGATGGTGGTGGGCGAATACACCACAGTATTATTTCCGGCGCTCGCCGGCCGAGACAAATCAATCGCTTTGGTGGTGACCCTTGGGTTCGCCGCCTTGCAGTGGCGCGGCATTCGTTGGGGGAGTTTCACCCAGAACGCGACCAGCCTGCTTAAGACCTTAATATTTACAGTGATTGCGATCGCCGCGTTTGCCCTGGGCGGAAACACCAACACTCAAACTACTCTGCCCGCGCCTCAAGGTTTTGGTTTATTTGCAGCAGTTATCATCGCTCTGCAAGGCGTACTGTACACCTATGACGGTTGGTACGGCGTGATCTATTTCGGGGAAGAAGTCCGCAATCCAAAACGTGACGTGGTTCGTTCGATGATCGGCGGCGTGCTGACGATCATAGCCATTTATATTGTCGTTAATCTGGCTTACGTCTACGTGCTGCCGATGTCGGAACTTGCCGGGGAGAAATTTGCCGCCGGCGCAGTCGCCAACAAAATCTTCGGCGTCTATGGCGACAAGACTATTCGCGTGCTGGCGATTCTTTCATTGCTGAGCACAATCAATGCTTACACTCTGACCTCGCCGCGCATCCTTTATGCGATGAGTTGTGACGAGCTGTTCGCGCATCGGGCCACCAGGGTGAACAAGGGCGGCACTCCTACAGTGACCCTGCTTATCAGCACATTAGTAGCGGTGCTTTTCATTTTCAGAAGTTTCGACCAGGTGCTGGCCGCGCTGGCCTTCTTCTTCGTCGCGAATTACGCGATGGCCTATCTGTCTTTAATTGTGCTGCGCTGGCGTGAACCTGAATTGCCGCGCCCGTACCGGGCCTGGGGTTACCCCTGGACCACGATAATCGTCTTGATGGGCTCGGTCGCGTTTCTGGTGGGCGCAGTGATTAGCGACAAACGTCACAGTCTGTTCGCACTGGCAATCCTGGCTGTCAGCGTTCCTCTTTATCTCTTTGTGCGCCTGCTTAATTCTCGACGCCCGAGACGTTCGTGATCACCCCGAGAAGGGGATGCTGTCTTGACCTCATGCGGCAACCCAAACTCCTGGTGAACAGTAGTGCCTTTGTTTAGCTTAGTGCTCCTCTCCAGGCAAAACGATCCACGAATCACACGAACTCAACGGACAAATGTCTTTCCGCTTCATGTGTTTCGTGGATCGTTTTACGGGCCCGTGAGAGCCTCTCAAAATAAGAGACTACGTCGTAAGAGGCGAGAGCGACTGTTTGATTCGACCGGATGCATACACTTTCGAGTGTGTGCTATTCTCGCTCATGGTTTGATTGAGCTGCGAAAGTGGCGGAATTGGCAGACGCGCCAGACTTAGGATCTGGTACCGAAAGGTGTGGGGGTTCGAGTCCCCCCTTTCGCACCATAAGACAGAGATCGGAAATCAGAGGTCAGAGGTCAGCGGACTTCTGACCTCTGTTCTCTGACCTCTATCTCTATTATGAAAACAGAACTCAAAGACATTTCACCTACGCGCAAGCAGATTGATGTCGAGATCGACTCCGCCACGGTCCGCGAAGTTTACGATCGCATCAGCGACAACTATGCGAAACAAGCCAGCGTGCCCGGCTTTCGTCCCGGACATGCGCCGCGAGCGGTCGTGCGCACTCGTTTCAAAGATCAAATTCGCACCGAAGTTCTGCGCGAATTACTTCCGGACGCAGTACAGAAAGCCGTCGAAGAGCACAAACTCGAACCGCTGGGCGAGCCGGAACTCAACCTGGAAAATTCCGAAGGACTCGACAAGCTCGGCCAACAACCTATCGTCTTCAATGTCAGTGTCGAAGTGTTGCCTGAGATAAAACTAGGCGACTACAAAGGCCTCGCGGTCAGTCGCAGCACCCGCCCGGTCACCGAAGAAGATATCGATCGAGTCATCGAATCTCTGCGAGAAAACTCAGCCACTCTTGAGCCGGTCGAAGATCGCGGCGCCCAGGTCGGCGACACGGTAACGGCCAGCTTTCACGGTACCTTTCTGGCAGAACCCGAGGCTGAACCGATCAAGGTCGAGGATGTTGACGTCGTGCTGGGCGGCGAAGGCGTAGTGCAGGAAATTACGGACCAGCTTACGGGAACCAAGCCCGACGATGAAAAAACTTTCACCGTGGATTATCCGGCGGACTTTACCGCCAAGGGCCTCGCCGGCAAACAGATCGAGTACGCGGTCAAGGTAAGTGCTGTGCGCATCAGGGAACTGCCTGAACTTGACGACGACTGGGCCCAAAGCCTCGGTGAAGAAATTAATTCGCTCGAGCAATTGCGTGCGAGGGTCCGCGGCGATCTGGAACAGCAGGTCGGGAATGAAGCGGACAATAAGATGCGCGGGGCGCTGATGCGCCAGTTGGTCGATGCGCATGAGTTTGAGTTGCCCGAACGTCTGGTGGAACATCAGACCGAGCAGCGTCTCGAATCGGTGGTGCGCGACATGATTAGTCAGGGCATCGATCCGCGCAACCCTGAACTTCAATGGGACAAGGCGCGCGAGTCTATGAAGGAACAGGCGAGCTATGATTTGCGCAGCTCACTGCTGCTCGAACGCATTGCCGGCGAAGAGAAGATCGAAGTGAGCGATCGGGAAGTGGAAGACGAGATCAACGCGATCGCTGACGCCTCGAGACAGTCACCAGATCAGGTGCGAGCTATCTTGACAAAGCAAGGTGGCGAACGTAGCATCGCTGGCAGATTGCGCAATCGTAAAGCGCTCAACTTGTTGGTTGAAAATGCGCGCGTGACCGATGAAGAGTGGCAAGAAAAGAGCGAGTCCGAAGACGGCACAGAGAAGCAGGAATAGATTTTCCATTTATCAATTTTCATTTCTCATTTGACATTGTTTGACCGCGACACAGTCCCGACGGCAAATGAAAAATGACGGAACGCACCCCCTAGAGCTTTGAACTCAATCTCAAATTGAAGAACTGATATGGCACTAATTCCCATGGTGGTCGAGCAAACGTCGCGCGGCGAGCGGGCGTTTGACATCTACTCAAGACTCCTTAAAGACAACATTATTTTTCTCGGCACGCCGATCGACGATCAGATCGCGAATCTGATCGTCGCGCAGCTGCTCTTCCTCGAAGCCGAGGATCCTGAAAAGGACATTAACGTCTACATCAACTCACCCGGCGGGTCTGTGACCGCGGGTCTGGCAATCTATGACACGATGCAATTCATTCGTCCGGATGTGACTACGATTTGCGTGGGCATGTGCGCGTCGATGGGCGCGTTGCTGTTGACGGCTGGAGCCAAAGGAAAACGATTTGCTCTGCCGAATTCTCGCATTCTCATTCATCAACCTTCGGGAGGCATGCAGGGCCAGGCTACGGACGTGCGGATTCATGCCGAAGAACTCATTCGCATTCGTGAATTGACGTCCGAGATCCTCGCCAAGCACACCGGCCAGAGCATGGAACAAATCGAACGCGACGTCGAACGTGACCGATATTTGTCTGCCGTCCAGGCCAAAGAGTATGGTTTAATAGACGAGGTGATCGCGCACCGCGAGTAGCGCAAGTTGTTAACTTGCGACGTCCCCGGCGGAAGCTAATCGCAACTTAACAAGTTGCGCTACAGTCTCAACGGAGTTCCCCAGGACTATGGTAAGACGAACTGACGACACATTGCGCTGCTCGTTCTGCGGTAAATCGCAGAACGAAGTGAAGAAGCTCATTGCCGGTCCAACCGTCTACATCTGCAATGAGTGCATCGACATCTGCAACGAGATCATCACCGACGATCAGCAGGCTGAGTCGGTAGCCTCTCGACCACCGCTTCCGAAGCCGGGCGAGATCCGGGCCTTCCTCGATGAATACGTCATCGGCCAGGAAGAAACGAAGAAGCAACTTGCCGTCGCCGTCTATCAGCATTACAAGCGCATCGAACTCGCCCGCCGTCGCGCCGACGTCGAGATTCAGAAATCCAATATCGTACTGATCGGCCCGACCGGCACCGGCAAGACCCTGCTGGCGCAGACGCTCGCGCGCATGCTCAGCGTTCCCTTCACCATCGTCGACGCGACGACGCTCACCGAAGCCGGTTACGTCGGCGAAGATGTAGAGAACATCATCCTCAAACTTTTGCAGGCGGCCAACGGCGACGTCGAGCGCGCCCAACAGGGCATCATCTATATCGATGAGATCGACAAGATCTGCCGCAAGGACGAGAACCCTTCGATCACGCGCGACGTCTCGGGCGAAGGTGTGCAACAAGCTCTCTTAAAAATCCTGGAAGGCACCATTGCCAACGTGCCGCCGCAGGGCGGCCGAAAGCATCCACACCAGGAATTTTTCCCGGTCGACACTACAAATATCCTTTTTATATGCGGCGGCGCGTTCGTCGGTCTGGAAAAAGTGGTCGAGCGCCGTTTGCGAAACAAATCACTCGGCTTTCACGCCGAAGTTAAGTCCGGATCGCAGCGCCAGGCCGAGGCGCTGGCTCACGTGCAACCGGAAGACTTGATTCGCTATGGATTGATTCCCGAGTTCGTAGGACGCTTACCGGTCTGTGGTGTGCTGCAGGAGCTTGATGAAAGCGCTCTGGTAAAAATACTTACCGAACCAAAGAACGCTCTGGTGCGCCAGTACCAGAAGAAGTTCGAGTTTGATAACGTCAAGCTGCGCTTCACCGACGACGCGCTGAAAGCAGTTGCCGGACAGGCCCTGCAACGCAAGGTCGGCGCGCGCGGTCTGATGATGATCCTGGAAGAGCTTTTACTCGAAGCGATGTACACACTGCCTTCGCAAAAGCGCATCAAGGAATTCGTGATCACCAGCGAAATGGTCGAGCGCCGTCGCGCCGTTCCCGGCGAAGGTCTGGCCGGCGTTGACGACGCTGCTGCGTAGGCCGCTCAGCCTAATCCTCAAGTCTTTGTCCTTGCTCGCCAATTGCGTTGGTGTCCTAATTTCCCTTTGCGCCTTTGCGCGAAATCCATCATCACTCCACTTTGTTTCACGCAAAGGCGCAAAGCGAAGGCGAAGGCGCCAAGAAAACCAAAAACCCGGACACTGCCCACGGATTTTGGTGGTAGCGCCCAACTGAAAGATCGTTTACAATCAGCGCAGTTGCAAAAGGGGGCGAGACGACAAGCGGCTCGCCCTTATTCGCAACCGCGGCGGCGAGTGACGGTAATCTTCGAAAAGCACACCTATTCGTCGTTTAATTAAGGGTCCCGACGTACTTTTTCAGGAGCTTCTTTCTCAGCATTCACGCCCGCAGTAAAAATCATGGAAGAATATTCAGACCGTAGTCCTTCAGACATCGCGCGTTATCCGATGGTGCCGATTCGCGATGTAGTCATCTTTCCCTTCACTAAAGTAGCCTTCAAGATTGGCCGGCCCGGATCGGTCAGCGCTTTGGAAATGGCCCTGGCGTCGGATCGGACGATATTTCTGTCGACCCAGCACGATGCCACGGTGGATGAGCCGGCGCCGGAGCAGATTTACAGCGTCGGCACGATCGCGCGTATTCTGCAATCACAAAAACAGGACAACGGCCAGATTAAAGTCGTAGTCGAAGGCCGCGAGCGGGCGACTACTGTGCGAGTCGAGAATAACAATGGCGCGTTCACCGCGCTGGTTCGACGCGCGCCCTCAGTGAATGAAGAAGGTGTTCGCACCGATGCCCTGGTGCAGAAGATCGCGCAACTGGTCGAACAACATCTGCGCCTGGCGCCCGACGTGCAACCTGATGCGCTGCAGACCGCGATGCGCAACGCTGATCCTTCACACATGGCGGATGCGCTCGCTTCACAACTGCGTATTTCAGTCGAAGACAAACAGGGACTGCTCGAGCTTTTCTCGGCCCAGGCACGCCTGGCTCGTTTGATCGAAATTCTGGAAATTGAGTTGGAGAAACGTCAGCTCGATCGAACAATCCAGACGCGCGTAAAGCGCCAGATGGAGAAAGCCCAGAAAGAGTATTACCTCAACGAACAAATCAAGGCGATCCATAAGGAACTTGGCCGCAAAGACGAGCGGGCCGAAATGGACGAGCTGAAAAAGAAGATCGAAGAAGCCGGCATGACCGAGGAGGCCAAAGAAAAGGCCCTGCAGGAATTGCACCGGCTCGAAGCCATGCCGCCGATGTCCGCGGAAGGGACCGTCTCGCGCACCTATATCGATTGGCTGGTTTCGGTGCCCTGGAAGACGAAATCAAAAGAGATCAGAGACCTGGCGAAAGCCGAAGAGGTGCTGAACGAAGATCATTTCGGCCTGGATAAGATCAAGGACCGCATTCTCGAGTATCTCGCTGTTCGCCAACTAGTGAAAAATCCGAAGGGATCGATTCTCTGCTTTGTCGGCCCGCCGGGAGTTGGCAAGACCAGTCTCGGCAAGTCGATCGCTCGCGCCACAGGTCGTAAGTTTGTACGGCTGAGTCTCGGCGGCGTCCGCGACGAAGCCGAAATTCGTGGTCACCGCCGGACCTACATTGGCGCACTGCCCGGCCAGATCATCCAGATGATGAAAAAGGCGGGCACGGTAAACCCGGTGTTGCTGCTCGACGAAGTGGATAAGCTGGGAACAGATTTTCGCGGCGATCCGAGCGCGGCCCTTTTGGAAGTGCTGGATCCGGAACAGAACCATATGTTTCAGGATCACTACCTGGACGTCGAATACGATCTGACCAAAGTTTTCTTTATCGCGACAGCGAATGTTCTGCACACAATTCCGCCCGCGCTGCAGGATCGCCTGGAAGTTCTCCGGCTTTCCGGTTACACCGAACGCGAGAAGCTCGAGATCGCCAAGCGCCATCTCGTACCCAAGCAAGCTGAAGCCAACGGTCTGAAAGCTGACCAGTTTGAATTCACCGACGAAGGAATCGTGGAAGTGATTCGTCACTATACCCGTGAAGCCGGCGTCCGAAATCTCGAGCGCGAGATTGGCTCGTGCTGCCGCAAGGTTGCGCGCCGATTTGTGGGTGCGAACGTGGCCGCAGATTTCAAGGATGAGATTAACGCAGCCCGTGTCCGCGAAATGCTCGGACCGATCAAGTTCCGGCAGCAAGTAGTTGCGGCCGAAAGCGAAATCGGCCTGGCGACCGGGCTGGCATGGACTGAGGTTGGCGGCGAAGTGCTGCAAATCGAAGCCACCCTGACCAAGGGCCGGGGCACAGTCACGCTGACAGGTAAACTCGGCGACGTGATGCAAGAGTCAGCCCAGGCGGCTTTGACTTGCATTAAGTCTCGAGCCGAACGGCTCGGTATCAATCTGGATTTCATTCGCAAACGCGATCTGCACATTCACGTGCCCGAAGGCGCGATTCCCAAGGATGGTCCGTCGGCCGGTATTACCATTGCCGCCGCCATGGCCTCTGCGCTGATGCGTGTGCCCGTGCGCAAGAATGTAGCGATGACCGGAGAGATCACTCTGCGCGGAAAGGTCCTGCCGATCGGCGGGGTCAAGGAAAAACTGCTAGCCGCGCATCGCTTTGGCATCGACACGATTATTTTGCCTAAAGACAATGAGAAGGATTTGCCTGACGTCCCTGAGGAAGTGCGCAACGTCCTGACCATTAACCTGGTCGAAACCATTGACGAGGTTGTCGCCCTGGCTCTCGAAGAAGCGCCATCCGAAACCCCAGTCGACGTGGAATCAACTCCGCCGTTGTGGACGACTGAACCACCGCCGCGGGGACTACAGACTCCGGCTGAACAGTAAGCCTGGTAACTACGCTTGGTCCGATATCGATCGAATAGGACCTATTCGATTCGGTAGAACTATCTTTTCAACCCCAAGGAGAGCAACAAATGAGTAAGCAAGAAGACGCAAATCTGATCCTGAGACTGTACGAACTCCGCCGCGAACCGGTGATGCGTGAAGCACGGAACTGGTTCTTCTCGTTCAACCCCACCAATGCCGCCGAATACATGGAGGGGATGATGGGTGAGCACAGTGGACACCTGCGCATGGTGGTCTCGTATTGGGACATGGCCGCGTCGATGGTCAATAACGGTGCGATCGACGAGCAGATGTTCAATGATGCAAACGGCGAGCACCTTTTCGTCTTTGCCAAGATCGAGCCGGTACTCGAGGAACTGCGCCAACAGTTCAATCAACCGGACATGCTCAAGCACTTCGAGACCCTCGTCCGGCGCGTTCCTGAGAACAAGGAAAAGCTGGCCGGCATTCGCGAACGGATCAAGATGATTCAAGCGACTATGGCCGAACGCGCAGAGACTGAGAAGGCAAAGGCTGTTGGGGCTGCAGGTGGGCTTTCGATGGGTAAGGCGAAAGCTCCGAGTGCAATTGACCCGCCGCGTCTTGCATAGGCATCTGGTGCCGGAGGCACCAAATATTTATAGCCTTGAGGCGCTCTTTGTTTTTCAGCTGCGGTGTGAAGCGAATGCTGAGCATTCGCTTCACACCGCAGAGACTTGGTGCTAGCGGGCGGGCTATAAACATTGCGCCGCTACGCGGCGGTTGTCCGGTTATTCCAGGGTAACTTGAGAGGCTCTAATTACTAATCGCCGTGAATAATCCAGACTCTTAATGAAAGTTACCAGCGCCGTCTTCCTCAAGAGCGCGTTCGCCGAAACCGATTGGCCGCAGGACGCGCGGCCCGAGATCGCCTTCCTTGGTCGCTCTAACGTAGGCAAATCAAGTCTCATCAATTCCTTGCTGGGCGTGCGCGGCCTGGCGCGCACCTCAAATACGCCGGGGCGAACTCAGTCGCTCAACTTCTATTTGATCAACGATCGTTTCCGTCTGGTTGATTTGCCCGGCTATGGTTATGCAAAAGCGCCGAAAGCACTAAAAGTGGAATGGGGACTGTCGGCCGAAAACTACCTTGCCAAACGCGAGCAGCTTGTGCTATCAATTCACCTCGTCGATTCGCGTCACGAACCCTCGAAACTGGACTTGCAGCTTCACGAGTGGCTCAAACACAACCAGAAGCCACACTTGATCGTCGCAACGAAATCCGACAAGCTTTCGAATAATGAGTTGCGCAAGAACATCGTTCGCGCCGAACAAGCGTTCAACTCCGGCCGGGTGTTAATCTACTCGGCGACCGAGAAACGCGGCCGCGAAGACGTTTGGAAGGCAATAGAAAAGTCACTGAAAAGTTAGCGAGACCTGGAGCTTCTACGCAACTTCGCCCTTGCGATTTTCCAGCTTTCGTTTAGAATTAGAAGTCCAAATCGAAAAGCAGAGAACGAAAGAGAAAATTCAGGCATCACCCTGAACGGAAATCTAGCCTGAGACCACGCAATCCCTGACAACCGGCATCCAACTCGAGCGACACGTCACCCTTTTTGGAATCCCGATCTCTGGCGGTTGGATTGTTAAGAGAACTCAGCACGCGGCGGCAGGCCCCCACACGAGCTTGCCCATTAACCGCGAGGAAACTTTCCTTTAACCGGCATAGTTGAAATCAATTGAAAGAATGGCAAAACCAGTAACGAAGGCTCGGCGAGATATTGCCGTGCACGAAAGAGCTAATATGGCAAACAAAAGACGTACGAACAACGACGGTGGCAGCGACAACGGCAGCGCCGTAGCGACGGTTGAAGCACCGGAGGAAGCAGTCATGAATCATGACGGCCAATCCGTGTTCAATCTGTCTGAGCTCAAAGAGATGTCAATCTCGGCGCTCACCCAGGTAGCCAAAGGCATGGATGTCCCCGGCGCCACCGGAATGCGCAAGCAGGAGTTGATCTTCAAGGTCCTGGCTGCGCAAACCGAAAAGAGCGGGCTTATCTTTTCCGAGGGCGTGCTGGAAACTTTGCCGGACGGCTTTGGATTTCTGCGCGCGCCTGAATACAACTACCTGCCGGGTCCCGACGACATTTACGTTTCGCCATCACAAATTCGGAAGTTCGACTTGCGCACCGGCGACACCATCAGCGGCCAGATTCGCCCGCCGAAGGAAGGCGAGCGCTACTTTGCGCTTATTAAGGTCGAGGCCATAAATTTTGAATCACCGGATCAAGCCCGCGAGAAAGTCTTTTTCGACAATCTTACGCCGCTCTACCCGGACGAGATGCTTAAGATGGAGGTCGGACCGGAAAACCTTTCAGCCCGAGTTATTGATCTGGTAACGCCCCTGGGCAAAGGTCAGCGCGCCTTAATTGTCTCGCCGCCGCGCACGGGCAAGACCATGCTGTTGCAGGCCATCGCCAATTCGGTGACGCAGAACCATCCGGAAGTAACCTTGATCGTTCTGTTGATTGACGAGCGGCCAGAGGAAGTCACCGACATGCAGCGTTCCGTGCAGGGCGAAGTCATCTCTTCGACTTTTGACGAACCGCCCACGCGCCACGTTCAGGTAGCCGATATGGTAATCGAAAAGGCCAAGCGGCTGGTGGAACATAAGCGTGACGTGGTTATCCTGCTGGATTCGATCACCCGCCTGGCGCGCGCACACAATGCGGTCGTACCGCCCAGCGGCAAGATCCTTTCCGGCGGTATCGATTCAAACGCCTTGCAGCGCCCCAAGCGTTTCTTTGGCGCCGCGCGCAACATTGAAGAAGGCGGCTCGCTGACGATCATCGCCACCGCGCTGATCGATACCGGGTCGCGCATGGACGACGTGATCTTTGAAGAGTTCAAGGGAACCGGCAACTCCGAAATCCATCTCGACCGCCGGCTCAGCGACAAGCGCCTCTTCCCGGCCATCGACCTGCAGAGATCGGGAACGCGCAAGGAAGAATTGCTGATTAGTAAAGAAGACCTCAGCCGCGTCTGGGTCATGCGTCGCGTGCTGAATCCGCTATCGCCGACCGAGCAAATGGAAGTGGTGCTGGAAAGACTAGAGAAGACAAAGTCGAACGCTGAATTTCTGGCGTCGATGCAGACTTAAGAATGAAACCGCAATCTGACGAATACTCTGAACCTGGAAAAAAGGGGATGAAGGTCGTGGGTGGCCGGAACCTCCCTCCGTTTTGGGAACGGTTTAACCGCCTGCAAAGAACTACATATCTCCTTTCCGGTAGAGGTGTCAGTCCGAAAGGTGTTTTCCGTTTCAAAAGCTTTGAGGAGTTTGAGGAATGGAAGCAACAATACCGCCTTCAAGAAGTCCCGAAGACGACGACCTAGTGCGACTGAGCGCGGCTCTCAACGCGGAAGAAGCTCGCTACGTTGTAGTGGGCGGCATGCCATGAACCAACATGGCATGTTAAGAGCCACCGCCGACATTGATCTCCTTCTGGAGGACTCTCGCGAAAATCAGCGAAGGGTCTTAAAAGCATTAGAAATATTGCCTGACAAGGCCGTGCGTGAGGTGGAAGAGAATGACCTCGACGACTACACCGTAGTTCGTGTTGCCGACGAGATTGTCGTTGATCTCATGCTTGCAGCCTGCGGAGTCACCTATCAAGATGGGGCGAGCGAGATTGAAGTGAAAGAGGTTCATGGCGTAGCAATTCCCTTCGCTTCGGCGAAGCTTCTCTTGCGCACCAAACGGACATATCGAGACAAAGACATAGCGGATAGAATCTTCCTGGAAGAGAAACTGCGTAGGGCAAACAAATAGGAAGGACTCTCAACCGTCTTCTACTAGATAACTCAATCAATGCGTGTTGCCATCCTTTCATCCGAAGCCGTCCCCTTCGCCAAGACCGGCGGTCTGGCCGATGTGGCCGGGGCGCTGACCAAAGCCCTGCATGCCGAAGGCGCTGATTCCTTTCTCATCACACCGCTCTATGATCAGGTTGACCGCGATCTTCTGGGCGAGACTTTTATCGAAGACATCGAGGTTGAGTGGCGCGGCAAACACCCGCTGGTCCGTGTCTGGCGCAGCGAAGTCTTGAACGCGCCAACGTATCTAATCGACGCTCCAGTCTATTTCAACCGCGGCAAGATCTACGGTGAAGCGGATGATTTCGAGAGGTTCGCTTTTTTCTGCCGCGCGGCGATTGCTCTGCTCCGCCGCCTGGGTGATGCGCCCGACGTCGTGCACTGCAACGATTGGCCGTGCGGTTTCGCGGCGGTTGAGATGCGTGCGCGCCAACGGCTCGAAAAATTCTTCGCGAACACCCGCACGCTTTTCTCAATTCACAATCTTGGCTATCAGGGTATCTTCAATCCTTCCGATCTCTGGTGGCTGGGCTTTTCTGAATCCAGCGCTGACTTCATGTTGAAGGGCGCGGCCTCGGCGCTGAAGGCTGGGATTATCGCCGCCGATGCTGTGTCGACCGTTAGTCCACGTTATGCCGCCGAGATTCAAACGCCCGAGCAGGGTTATGGCCTTGATTGGCTCATGCGCGCGCGCAGCGATCGACTGGTAGGAATTACCAATGGCGTTGACTACGACATTTGGAATCCCGAAACCGATCCGCACATCGCCGCCAACTTTTCGGTCGACGATCTGAGCGGTAAGCGCGAGTGTAAACTCGACCTGTTGCGACGTTTCGGCTTGCCGGAAGAGCCGGGGCGTCCAATCGTCGCGATAATTTCTCGCCTGGTAAGTCAGAAGGGTTACGACTTAATCAAGCAAGCCGCGTCCGGCATTCTTGAGACGGGCGCTTTCTTTATAGCTTTAGGGGCAGGAGCGAGTGAATACGAAGATTTCCTGCAGAGTTGGCATGATGCAGCGCCTGAACGAGTCGGCATTTATAAGGGCTATGCCGGAGAGCCTCTGGCGCATCAAATCGAGGCCGGCGCCGATATCTTCATCATGCCGTCGCTCTATGAACCATGCGGTCTGAATCAAATGTACAGCATGCGGTATGGTACGGTTCCGGTAGTACGGGCAACCGGTGGACTGGATGACACCGTGGAAAATTACGACGCGCGGACGAATAAGGGCAATGGTTTCAAGTTTGGACCGCCGGCGGCCTCCGCTATGCTTGAAAAAATACGCGAAGCGATTTACTTTTATACTAAGCCCGATATTTGGGTAAAGATTCAGCGCAACGGAATGACCACGGATAATTCATGGTCGGCCGCCGCCAACAAATATCTCGAGCGTTATCGTGAAATGATCGGCGCAGCAGCCGCCGATTCATTCAGTCAAATAAGAATCGTTAACACCTAAGGAGTTCAAATCTAAATGAGCGAGCATGTAAAAGAGACCAGCGATGGCACTTTTGAAAATGACGTACTGAAATCGGATCGTCCGGTTTTGGTTGATTTCTGGGCCGCGTGGTGCGCGCCCTGTCGCATGATTGCCCCGACTGTCGAGGCGGTCGCCGAAAAATACGCCAGCAACGCCCGAGTTGTGAAGCTTAACGTTGACGACAATCCGTCCGTTTCGCAACGCTTCGGAATCAAGGGCATTCCCACTTTGATTCTTTTCAAAGACGGCAAAGAGGAAGAGCGCGTAGTTGGCGCGACTACTGAACAGGCGATTTCGCGCATGCTGGACAAGCATGTCGCCGCTGCTACCGCCGCATAGTTCAGAAATTTAGCCAGGCGCGGTTTCGGTGTTATTAACACAGCCGCGCCTGTTTTGTGTTTAGACGAAGAGCGTCCTGACCTCTGATCTCCGACCTCTGATCTCAGTTTCAGCTTATGGTAATCGCAGTTATTGGCGCCCAGTGGGGCGACGAAGGCAAGGGTAAGATTGTCGATCTGCTCGCCGAGCGGTTCGATGTCGTGGCGCGCTATCAGGGCGGTCATAACGCCGGCCATTCGGTCCAGATTGGCGATCGATCCTTTGTGCTTCATTTGCTGCCTTCCGGCATAGTGCATGAGGGTAAGACCTGCGTGCTCGGAAACGGCATGGTGATCGATCCGAAGGCTTTCTTTGAAGAAGCGGATCGGTTAATGGAGCAGGGCATCACAATCACGCCTGAGCGGGTGAAGGTCAGTTCGCGCGCCCATCTAATTCTTCCTTATCATCGCGCGCTGGACCATACGAGTGAAGAGCGGCTTGGCAACGAAAAGGTCGGCACAACCTTGCGCGGCATCGGGCCAGCTTATGAAGACAAAGCCGGGCGCCGCGGCATTCGCGTAGCGGACGCTTTGGTTTCGGAAGTCCTGCGATCGCGCATTGAACGTAACCTGGAAGACGCCAACCGCATTATCGTCGCGTACGGTGGAGCGCCGCTCGATGCCGGGGAAATTTTTGATGAGACCTCCGCTATGGTTGAGCGGCTGGCTCCGTTTATCTGCGACACCAGTCATTTCCTTAATCAGGCCGCCGGGCGTGGTGATTCGATTCTGCTCGAGGGCGCGCAGGCCACGCTGTTGGACGTGGACCATGGCACCTATCCGTTCGTCACGTCGTCCAGCACAGTAATTGGCGGAGCATTGGTCGGCACAGGTCTCGCACCAAAACACCTCACCGGGGTGCTCGGCATTGTGCGCACCTACACCACGCGTGTCGGCGAGGGTCCCTTTCCGACAGAAATGCTTGACGGCGAAGCTGAGATGGGACAGTTGATTCGCGAACGCGGCCGCGAGTATGGCGCGTCTACCGGGCGGCCGCGCCGCTGTGGCTGGTTCGATGCTTTCGCGACCCGTTACGCGGCAGAGATTAATGGATTCGGTTCGGTGGCCCTGACGAAACTCGACGTGCTCGATGCTCTGGATGAAATCAAGGTCTGCGTAGGTTACAACCTCGATGGCCGCCGGTGCGATTCCCTTCCCTCCGTCTCTCAGGACCTGCGCCGCGTCGAACCGGTGTTCGAGACGCTGCCCGGCTGGAAAAGTCCCACGCTCGGCATGACTGAGCTAAGCCAACTGCCGCCGAATGCGCGCCGGTATGTTGAGTTCCTTTCCGAGAAGATTGGAGTTGAGATTGGCTTGGTTTCGACGGGACCGGAGCGCTCGCAGACGATCGTGGTCAAGGATTCAACTCTCGCGGGCTGGCTCCGCAAATAGTTCGCCATCCACAGGGACGGGTCAGTACCGGGAGCGGTAGCGACCGGGTCTGTACCTGCGCTATGTTCGAGATGGCCGAACGTTGACCCGGTCGCTACCGCTCCCGGTACTGACCTCATGCCGGCGTTGTCTCGTATCTCGAGAGGCTGATGCTGTCTTGATAAAACGATCAACGAAACACACGAAGCGGAAGTAGTTTTGTTCGTCCAGTTTCGTGTGATTTCGTGGATCGTTCTTATGCTGCCAAACAGATAAACGAAACTAAGACAGCTTCGAGTCAGGGCGCGTCTTGATTTCACCGCTGTTCAGAGTAAGACTCGATTCGCAAAATGGTGCTTTGGACTTTGCACTCCACGTTAGGTAGAATTCACCGTCAATTCTCGTCTTAGTTGAAAAGATGTGGGCCGATAGCTCAGTCGGTAGAGCAACTGGCTTTTAACCAGTGGGTCGCAGGTTCGAGTCCTGCTCGGCTCACCACATTTTCCCTCACCTTACTCCGGCTCTCTATGGGAACTAGAGCGTGAAGAAGCGCCTGATGCGCTGCAATAAATCGCCCTGGTGATAACGCAGCCGCGCCTGCATCGCTTCTTCGTTCAAGCCCTCGCGCGCGGCATCCAATTCGACTCGACGGCGGGCCAACTGCTCGGAAATGTCTTCCGCGATTTCCGGACGATGTTTGAGGATGTCGTTGAAGGCTTCCTTATCAAGCCGGTAGCACTCGACATCCGAAAGCGCGATCACCGTGGCCGAGCGCGGTTCGCCGGTCATCATCCCCATCTCACCAAAGAAACCACCCGCGTGCAGTGTCGCGACACTCTCGCTGAGATTGCCGTCAAGCGAGATCCGAACCTCAGCGTCGCCGCGCGTGATTAGATAGAGCCAATGGGCCTCAGCGCCCTGCCGGGTAATCGCTTCGCCCCGCGTGAAGGGGGCCACGCGCAGCCGGTTAGCCAGGGAATGCCTCTCTTCATCGGTCAGGGTCTCAAATAGCTCAACCCGTTTGAGGGCGGCCACGCGCTCCTCGATTTCTTCAGTGCGCTTTCGCTCCAGCCGTGTCTGATCTTCTTCCGTAACAAACAATGAATGCGCTGGAATCGAAAGTGGAATCTCTGCTCGCCGCAGGGCGAAGTAAATCCGCGTGCGTACGATCGAGTTTGTCGGATCGTCGACCGCCAGATCGGTCAACCAGTAACGCACCGCATAGCTGCCAAAGCTCTCTTTGAAATCCATCAGAATGCAGTTTGGCTCAGGCTCGCGGGCCACGTTGGGAATCGGCTCAGCGCGCAAGGCCGTCTCGACCGCTTCAATCACATCCATCGGCGAATAACGGAAATCAACGTTGAAATAGACCCACTGGCGATGCTGGCGCGATTGGTACGCGCGACGCCCCAGGACAGTAACTTGCGACTTCATCAAAGCACTGTTTGGAATTACGACCGTGTCCCAGTTCCGCGTTTCCATCGAGGTATGCCGCCAACGAATCTCGCGAACCAAACCTTCCTGTCCGTCAAACTTAATCCAATCGCCGACGCCGATGGTGCGCTCCATCTGCAGCGCCATGCCGGCCATCATATTCCCCAGAGTGTCCTGAAACGAGAGACCGATTACTGCCGTTAGCACTGCCGAGGTAGCAATAATGCCGGTGAGGTCAACGTCCTTTGAAAGAATCGCGATCGTCACAGCGATATAGCTCATGGCGATCAGCAGATCGCGCATGATGCGCGGCGGCTTTAAGCGCAGGGCTTCCAGAACGACTTCGAAGATAAAAACGCTGGCCACATTAACGATGGCGATTCCAAGAAAGACACGCCCACCCCACCTGATCCATTTGTAAACCGAGCTCGTAGGGTTTACTCCGGCAGAAAGGATCGCGGCGGCAAACAACAAACCGAATAGCGAAAGCAGGAAAAGGAGGATGGCCGTGCGAATGCGCATACGCTCGAGTGGCTTGAGCGCGGCCAGCCCGAACGAGATCGCCAGGAAGAGCAGGGCGCCCAGAGCCAAGGCCTGAGCGCTCACCCCCGAGACAGTCGGTAGCTGTTGCCAGAAGTTCATCGTTGATCCCAGGATAATCTTTCGGTGTGACTGAAGAGCGTGGGAATTCTAGCACGGCGACTGTCTTCGATGGCGATAGTCGCGGAGGCGGAAGATCCGTTATTTCAATTCTCATTTCGCCGCTCTGCGGCTAGTCCATGGGGCTCAACCTATACCCACGGCTTACGCCATGGGCTACAGATCTTCCGCCGCTCCGCGGCTAATCTCGTTTAAAACACCCGGAAGCGATAGCGACCGGGTCGGCCGTTATCCGCAAGACCCTTGAGTCCGAGCGCTCTGAAGATCATGAGCACCGTGCTCATGAGAGGCAGGCGCGTTTCGTACGCGCAGAGGCTTATCAACCCCGGCCGAGGCGGGCCGGAAAGCCACTGCGAAAGGAGGCGAGCGCGCCTGCTTTTTTTTTAAACACATCTCTCCGAACCCCGCGAGAACCGAAAAGGAATGCCCAAACTGCCAATGATGAAATTGGCCGGTCCAATTCACAATTTGCTATGGTCTATGAACTCTACGACCTGACGCCGGACGAGATTGCAATCGTCGAGGACCAAAGCGAGTGAGTAGCGGGACTGATTGCGGATTCAGGGGCATGCGGCCGAGAGCCAGGTAACATTCTGAGCCGCTTGCGCGATCAACGTACCTCGATAAGCCTGTTGCCTGCATCGAGAAGTACCGTAACCTGCGTCCATCGCGGCTCTAGCCATTCTAAGAGTGCTCGATTGGTGGAGTTGCCTATGCGAAGCCAGACTATTACTGGACCGCTTGTAGTCCGTGCCGTGCGTTCAGCAAAATCTTCATCTTTGGTGACAATGATCGCTGCACTCCTCAAGGCCCAGTTCCATATCACTACATCCTCAGCATTGCGCAGGCCCAAATTGTCGACGTGTTGGGCCGTATGCCCTGCTGAGTTAGCCAGTTCGCAAGCGCGGGTGGCAATTGAGCATCAACCAGAAAAATCACGATCCGACCATAACCACAGCATGATCAACTTGGGCGGAGGCATACTCAAGACAGGCTCGAATGTCTTCGGCTTCGAGGTAAGGATAATCCTGAAGAATCTCGGCTTCGGTCGCGCCTCCCGCGAGCATGTCCAGAACATCCTTGACCCGAATGCGCATACCCCGAATGCAAGGGCGGCCACCGCATTGGCGCGGATTGGAAGTTATCCGATTGAGTACATCAACGCTCATGTTCGCAATAGTAGGGATCCCGAGATCGCAAGTCAATTGTTGGTTCGTTTCAAGCGTTCTTCTAAAGACAGTAGCGGATAGTCAATGAAGCTGTTAGTCGAAGCTCGGCCAGAGTGATTGAAGCGGTGCTGGACTATCTATGTGCCAATGCCCAGGAACATAGGATCAGTTTTCGCTGGCGGCCGTTTCTTCCCGATCCGGATGATGACTTCATTCTGGAGTTGGCCGTGTCCGCTAATTGTTACGCATAACCTGCGCGACTTCGCAGGCGTTGAAGCCTTTGGCCTGGAAGCAATCACACCAGCGCAAATGCTGCTTAAGTTGAGTGAAACATCATGACCACAATCGAAGCTAAAATTCCTGAACCGGTACTCAAACAAGCCCAGGAATTGGCTGAGCGCGAACAGATTTCGCTTGAGCAACTCATCAGCCTGGCAGTTACTCAAGCCGTAGGGATTTGGAGTAATGAGAGTTACATCTCACTCCGGGCCAAGCGTGGTAGCCGGGAAGATTTTCTCAGATGGCTTGAGCAAGTGCCCGACGTCGAACCGCGGGAGTATGATCGTCGGCCGGAAGGATACCAGCCGAAGTCGCTTTGAGCGCGAACGACCTGGAGAATATATGGAAACGATTTATCAATTGAACGCTGACGACCTCGACGAAGATTTCCTCGAAGGACTCAAAGCTTCCTTCAAAAATGAGGAGATTGAGATCGTTGTCTACGAACGCGACGAGACTGCTCACCTCCTGCGCTCCCCCATGAACCGCGAGCGTGTGCTCAAAGCCCTGGCGGACATAGAGCAGGGTCGCAATGTTGTTGTTCCTGAGCAGGAACAGTTTCAATGAGAATCATTGCCTTTCATCAATCAGCGTTAAGGTCACTGACGAACAACTAATCATCGCTTCATGCAGGTATCACTTGGAACAGTGACCTCAAACAACTTTATTCTTCCACTTCCCTCTTCGAAAAAACAGCCCGCTCACAATCGCCAGGGTTGAGAAAGCTATCGTGATCGACAGGAAGACTCCGCGAGGTCCGAGGCCGAAGACAATTGCCAGCACGTAAGCCAGCGGCAGTTCCCAGACCCAGAAGACGAATAGATTGATGATCGTGGGCGTCCAGGTGTCGCCGGCGCCGTTGAACGATTGGGTCAGGACCATGCCATAGGCGTAGAAAAGAAATCCACTGGCGACGATGCGCAGGCAATCCACTCCGTAGGGCACGACTGCCGGATCATGTGTAAACAGTCCTATGATCTGTCTGGCAAAGACTACGAATATCAATCCAATCGAGCCGAGGAAGATCAGGTTATAGAAACCTGCTATCCATACCGCACGTTCGGCGCGTTCGGGCTTGCCGGCGCCCAGAGCCTGGCCCACCATCGTGGCGGCGGCGTTGCTCATTCCGAATGAAGGCAGCAGCGCGAACATGATCACGCGAATGCCGACGATATAACCGGCCAAAGCATCTGTGCCAAAACTCGAAATCGTGCGCACCAGGCCCACCCAACTGGCCATGCCGATGAAAACCTGAAAAGTCCCCGTCGCTGAGAGTCGGATCAGCCGGCCCATGATCGCCGGCTCGAAACGGAAGTGTTCGCGCTTGATTTCAAATCGACCGCCTTTACGAATCAGACGGCTCAAGGCATAGAGGGCCCCTGCTCCGCGACCGATGTTGGTGCCCACCGCCGCGCCGGCAATGCCTAACTTGGGAAAAGGGCCGATACCGAATATGAAGCATGGGCTAATCACAATGTTGAGGATGTTCGCGAACCAAAGGACGCGCATGGCAATCGCCGCGTCGCCCGCGCCGCGAAAGATGGCGTTAATCATGAAGAGCATCATGATCGTCAAGTTGCCGGCCAGCATCACCGTCGTAAAGGGCGAACCATGCGCTACCACCTCGGGTGAAGCGCCCATGAGTGAGAGCAGCTTCGGCGCCAATGGCGCGCCTACCAACGCAATGACAATCGATACGATCAGCCCCAGGGCGAGCGACTGAATAGCGGCGCGCGCGGCGCCATCCGGATTGTGCTCTCCGATGCGCCGCGCGACTGTAGCGGTGGCGCCAATACTCAACCCAATGGCAAGCGCGTACATCAAAGTCAGTAGTGACTCAGTCAGTCCGACTGTAGCCATCGCGTCCGGGCCAAGATAAGAAACCCACTTGATATCGACAACCGCGAAGATGCTCTCCATGCACATTTCGAGCACCATCGGAATCGCCAGGAGAATGATCGACCGTCCGACTGGTCCTACGGTGTAGTCCTGTCGGCTGCCGCGAAGAGACTCGCGAATCGCGCTCCAGAAACTGTTGGAGGATTCTGAAGATGAAAGCGTCGCATTCGCGGATGGTTCTGTTTGTAGGTTCCCGGAATCTGCCATGATTTATTCGGAGATGATTGATTGGGCGAACAGACAGGATAGCGTAATCCGGGATTTAGCCAAGGCCGGAGCGCGGACATCCTGTCCGCCAGCGGGCGCAGCCCGCTCTACCTCGGCCAAGCTCGCCCGATGGAATGTTCGCGCTTCGCGCTCAATGCCGAAAGGATGTCCGCGAGCCATTAGGAAGTCTTGAGGACCGCGTCGACTTCGCGAATCCAATTCGCAACCGTCTTTACCCAGCCGGGCTCGGCATTAGGCGCCGGCGCCAGGTACAGTTCTTCACCGCCGGCGTCGATAAAGGTTTGCCGGCCGCGAATGCCCATTTCTTCCGAAGTCTCCAGGCAATCGGCTACGAACGAGGGGCAGGAAACCAGGACGCGCTTGACGCCTTTCTGGGCCAGCTCGCGCAACACAACCTCAGTGGTCGGCCCGATCCATTTCGCTCGGCCCAGACGAGATTGAAAAGACACTGTGTAGTCTTGATCGTTCAGACCAAGTTCCGCCGCGATCCCTTTGGCGGTGAAGATGCACTGCGCCCGGTAACAGTTCCGATTCAATTCCCCGATCTGTTCGCAACAGTCTGACTTAACCAGGCAATGCTGGTGCGACTCATCCAGCCGCTTGAGATGACGCTCGGGCAAACTGTGAAAGCTGAAGACAACATGATCGCCGGGGTGCTGTTCATGGGTATCCGCTAACCGGCGCGCGAATGCGGCTATCAAACCCGGTCGATCATAAAACGGCGGGATGAAGGACAAACGATCTGTGCACCCCAGCTCCTGCGCGATGCGCCTGGTTTCAACTACAGCGGTTTCGTAACTTGATTCGGCGTACTGAGGGTAAAGCGGCAGAACAATAATTCGTGAGACATCCGGCAGGCACAGTTTCGCAAGCCCGGATGCAATCGAGGGGTTGCCGTAACGCATGGCGTATTCAACTGCGTAACGGTCGCTCGGTAGTTCCACCGCGACCTTCTCCGCAAGCTCGCGCGTGTAAACCAGTAGTGGCGAGCCTCCCGGCAACTGCACCTTTTGATAGGCTTTGGCTGATTGGACTTTGCGGCGCGGAACGATCAAAACGTTCACCAGAAACCAGCGCAGCGGTTTCGGCGCGTCGATCACAAAACCATCCATCAGGAACTGGCGCAAGTAGGGGCCAACGGCTGCGGGCGTCGGGGCGTCCGGTGTTCCGAGGTTAATCAGCAGCACACCTGTACGGTTCATAACCAATCCTAAGTTTGACTGTCCTCTTGTAGGGAAAACTTCAGTTGGCCCGTCGACAAGCTAAAGCTTGTCGTACAAATCCCAAAAAGCACCGTCTCCGTCTTTAAGTCGAAAATCTTCCGGCGACGAACGCCGCCCGCTCAACCAATTTGGCCAGCCCGATCCGGCCTAAGTAGTTTCCAACCAGGTCCAGGTTAGCCGGCGGCGCCGGGATCTGCGTCAGTATCCGCTCCAAATCGATCGAGTAATGCGGCAGAGCTTCCGGCCAGCTGGTAATGTGAACTCCGATTGCTTCGCGATGCTCGCCATACAGCCTTTGCCGCTCGCTTTTGATCTGTTCGACCAGTTGAGAATCGCTCAACTGAACGATATCAGGGTCGAGGGCGCCGCCAAAGATCCAGGTCTCGGAGTGCGCTGGACCGCGTCCGGCAAAAATGCATTCATTGAACAGAACCCCACGCGCGCGAAAGCCCTCGCTGCGCGGAAACAAACAACCAAAGCCTTTCAACTTTGCCGCCGCGCGTTCGTACTGGCAGGTGATCGTCACGACCGGCATCATCTCAATCTGTCGCAAGCTCTCGGAGAGTTGCGGGGCTACTGCGGACAAACACTCGGCGGCAGCGGGCGCCGAAGTGCAAACGATGGCCGCCTCACCGGCTTGGATCTGAATACTGCGATTGAAGACGAATTCAACGCCGGCGCGTTCGAGGTATTTGCGCAGGCCATCGATGAGTTGCTGCATGCCGTTCGGCGGTGCGACCGTTCCGCGAAGCTTCGGCTTCATCGGCCGAGTCGTCTGCAGATGAACCGGCAAAACTGCCCGGCCAAAGATCAAGCCGGCGCTGAGCCTTTCAGGATCACCGGCATAAATTCCACCCAACGCGGGCGACAAAAAATAGTCTGACGCTGCCTCACCAATAACCCGCCGGCCCCAAACAGCGATCGTTTCAAACGGCCGCGGTCGCAGATTGGTGGCGCTGGACGCGAACCGGAAACCAAGTTTCATAACCTCCGCGGGGCTGAGTGGAAATCGCTTCGGTTGTCCCCGAAAGATGAAGCGCGCGCGGGCTTCACGTCGCGTGGGATTGAGCGGCACTCCAATGTCCGCGCACATCTCTTCCAGCCGGACTGAATTTCGAATTCCGTTCGCGGCCGTTTCCACGGGCCCGTGTTGGGTTTGAATGGTGCGAATCAATCCGCCGGGGCGTGAATTCTTCTCAACTACCTGGACCTCGCAACCTTGCTTGACGAGATAGTAGGCAGTCACCAATCCCGAAAAACCTGCGCCGACAACTTTGACTTGCATATTGATCGAGCCGACGACGAGGGAGATCGATTGTGTTTCCGCCCGGGCGACCACTTGGCGAATGGAGCTAGCTCCTGCGGCTCTGCCGCCTGATGTGCGGAAAGGCTCTGCCTTTCCGGTAGGTCGCTTTTCTTTCCGAGGCTATGCCTCGGGCTTCGAGGCATAGCCTCTCAGAAGACGGAAGATAAGCACAACGGAAAGCCATAGGCTTTCCGCACATCGGACGGCGAAGCCGGTTCAAAGTGCCTGAGAGAAAAGCTTCGGCCGCTCCTGTTGCTGACGTAAACGCTGATCGAAGAACATGCAGGCATTCCGCAGAAAGGGCCGGCCCAGATCGGTAAGAATCAACTTTTGCTCGCGCACTTCGACGAGCCCGTCACTCACCAATGAATCAAGAAAGGTCGTCGCATCCGCTGATTGCTCGGGCTGTAACTCGACCTCGAACCGGGTCATGAAGGTAAGAATCTGTTCTCGCAGGCGGCGATCCTCTTCGGAAAGCAGATGGCCGCGCAGAGTAGGCGCCTCGCCCTGTTGCACCCGCCGCTCGTAAACCGGAAAGGCCTTCTCGTTTTGATGAAAGCACGTCGGCGTTTCCGAAATCGCGCTCACCCCCAGGCCCAGCAGGACCTGCGTACGCAATTCCGTGTAACCCATAAAGTTCCGATGCAGCGTTCCCTCGCGTTGGGCCGAAGCCAGTCCGTCGTCCGGCAACGCAAAGTGATCCATTCCAATCTCGACGTAACCAGCGTCCGCCAGAAGGTTGCGCGCAATCTCGTAAAGCGCCCGCTTCTCGCCGGCCGCCGGCAGGTCTTCATCTTTGTAACTCCGCTGCGCCGGCTTGATCCACGGGACCCGCGCGAAACTGTAGACCGCGATGCAGTCCGGTCTCAACTCAACAGTTTGTTCCACCGTCCGCCTGAAACTCTCCGGCGTCTGGCGCGGCAAGCCGTAAATCAAATCATAGTTAACCGAGTTGTAGCCCAACTCGCGCGCCGTGTCGGTCACGTTCCTGGTCTGTTCCAGAGGCTGTTCGCGATTGACCAGCTTCTGCACCACCGGATCGAAATCCTGCACGCCTAGCGAAATCCGTTTGAAGCCCAGAGAATGCAGCGCTACGAGGTGATCGCGAGTCGTGCGCCGCGGATCGACTTCGACTGAAGCGCGGAACTGTTTTGCATCGACCTGAATGTCCGCGAGGATCGGCTCGAGGATTCGCTTCAGGTTGTCGGGCGAGAAGAACGTCGGAGTGCCTCCGCCAAGTTCCAACTGCCGCAACGGCCGCCGTTGTAATTCAGGAACCTGCTCGCGATAAAGCTGCCACTCCTTGTGAAGCAGATTGATGTAGTTTTCTTCGCGCCCATGATCGCGCGTGATTACCGTGTTGCAGGCACAGAAAGTACAGAGCGCTTCACAGAAAGGAAGATGAAAATAGAGCGACCAACTGCTCGACTCGTCTTCGCACGCGGTCCTGATCGCGTCCATCCACTGCTCCGGACTGGGCGAATCACTCCAGAAAGGAACAGTCGGATAGCTGGTATAACGGGGAGCCGGAACGTCGTACTTGGCAAAGAGATCGGTCACTGCATTACCTCTCTAACTGTATTCACAAAGAGCCTGACATTGTCTTCGGGCGTGCCCGGCAAAACGCCATGGCCCAGTCCGCAAATCCATCCCGGCCGCGGCTCGTTCGCCAGCGGTTCGAGATAGCGCATCAGCTGTCGCTCGAGTTCGCTCGGTTCACAGAACAAGAGCGCCTGATCGAAGTTGCCTTGAACAAAACCCTCGCCGAAGAGATCGAGGGCCTCACGAATATCCCAACCGGAATCGACACCTACTCCAGCCAGCTCACCGGCGGTGAAAAGCGAATTACGCAGGTGAGCCGGTTGAGTACCTTTCGAGTAATAACCTACGCGCGATGCATTCTTCGCGGTCAGCGACCGGAGTTGCGGCACCACCTCCGCATTAAAGATGGCGGGTGATAGTTCGCCCGCCGCCGTGTCAAAGATCATCACGACCTCCGCGCCGCTATCCAGTTGTAGCTCGATGTTCCGCGCCAGCAGCGGCACCATCGTTTCGCAGAATCGCGGAAACAAGGAAAGAAGCTTTTTCGATTTAACCAGCGAACCCTTGTGTGAACCCTCAACCGCATAAACAAACAGCGTCCAAGGTCCGCCGACAAAACCGATCAAGCTGCGATCGGAAGGGATACGCTCGCGAGTCGCGCGCATCGCCTCACCCTGAAACAACAGGCCTGGCCAGGCCTCTTCGATGGATCTTAATTGCGGAAGAGTCTGCTCATTCAGATTCCAACCGAGCCGTGGTCCACCGTCGGTGTATTCCAATCCCATCCCCAGGGCCTCGAGCGGGAAAAGCAGATCACTGAAAAGAATGGCCGCGTCGAAATCAAAGTCCAACACTGGGCCGAGGGCCACTTCGGCTGCCAGCTCAGGCTGCTTACACAAATCCATGAACGAATGCTTCTGCCGCAGCGCCTGGTAGTGCCGGTGATAACGGCCGGCCTGACGCATCAACCAGATCGGCGGCGTCGACTGCGCACGCCGAGCCAGCGCGTTCTGAAAACGCGTGTTGCCGATTTGTTCTGTGACTGCGGATAAGGTCATTTCGATTTCCACTAGCAGAGTGGCAGAGACTTCAGTCTGTGATTCCGCTTGAGTCAGGGCTCACAGACTGAAGTCTGTGCCACTACTCACCATCACCACACCATTGGTAGCCGATGCCGCGCACTGAGCGGATGCACATACTGTTCGTGTCGCCCAGCGTTTGCCGCAGCCGCACGATCATGTTGTCTATCGTGCGCTGATTCAGAAACTTGTCCTCGCCCCACAGCACGTCCAGAATTTGGTTGCGGCTGATGACACTCGGACTGCCGGTAATCAATAGCTGCAGCAAATCAAAGTCGCGGGCCGCGGGATACTCTCGGCGTCCGTCGGGCTGCACGATGGCCCGATTTTCCAACTCAATCACGCGGCCATTGCACGAAATTCGATGACGCACCGGATGACGCGCGAGCACATGCGCGACGCGCAGCAGCAGCTCTCGCAGATGAAAAGGCTTGGGAACGAATTCCTCGGCACCGATTTCGAA
This sequence comes from Blastocatellia bacterium, assembly GCA_033857635.1. GTDB lineage: Bacteria > Acidobacteriota > Blastocatellia > Pyrinomonadales > Pyrinomonadaceae > UBA11740. The sequence continues at coordinate 79,034 of JAWVDF010000018.1, read as the reverse complement.
TCCTTCCAAACGATGTTCCGCAGTGCTGAGCGCGGTCATAAACATGATCGGCACCGAAGTGCTCTGCTTAATCTGGCGCGCCAATTCGAAGCCCGATCCATCGGGCAAGCCGATATCGAGAATCACCAGATCCCACAGGCCCTCGTCCAACTTTTTCAGGGCCCGCTGTTTGGTCTCGACCCAGGCAACGTCGTACTGCTCACGCAGTAGCCGTTCGTGCAGAGTTGCCCCCAACGAGCGATCATCTTCGACCAGCAACAGTCGCTTCATAGCCGGCTCGCTCCTCGCGAATCGATTCCGCGCTTCCGGCGTTCGGAAAATCCAACTCAGCTAAAAACCCGCTCGAGCTGAAGTCGGAAAACATGACCGTGCCGTTCATTCGCTTTACCAGTTGGCGGACGATGTAAAGCCCGACGCCACTGCCGCTGCCGCGAGTGTGGCGAACGAACAACTTGCCCAGCTGATTTGAATCGCCGTGAAAACCCTGGCCATTGTCGATGACGCGCACGACTAAGCGATCGTCTCCGCTGCGCTTGATTGACACATCAACCTCAGTCGCCCGGCCATGCGTGACAGAGTTCTGCACCAGATTTGTCAGGACACTCTCCAAAGCCCGGGCGTCAGCCATGATAGTTCCATCGCCGCTCTGCTTGATTCGCAAGCCAGGCCAGTGATGACGCAGGGTGTCGATCCGTCGGCTCAAACTTATCGGCTCGAGAAAGAAGGCGCCTCGCGTCAGGTTCACCAGGAAAAGCGAATTCTCCAGCTGCAGTTGCAGACGCAACGTATCACTTAACAAACGATCCAACAGCGGATTGGGTTCGGCGTCCCCGAAATCTTCGCGCAGGCTTTCGGCCTGCAGGCGCAGGCTGGCCAGAGCGGTCTTGGCATCATGCGTGAAGGCGGCAAAAAATTCTTCCACCTGCGCATGTCGCTTCTGTTCACGCCGCGCATAGTAGAACAACGCCAAGCCGCCGCCGATCAACGAAATGATCAGGATGCCGCCTTCCCAAAGCAGCATCTGATAATGACGATGAAAGTCCGCGGCGCCTTCGAGCTTGAGACTATTCAGCAGATCAAGTTGGCGCAGGCCAAATACCAGCCACCAACCGGCCAGGGTCACCGTGAAAACAACCCACAGTCCGACCAGGGCGATGACGATTCGATTGCGTTTGGCGCCAGTGTTCAAAGTTTTTCTTTCCGGTTCGCTTTCCCCAAAGCGAATTAACATAATCCGGCGACGGTCAGCAGCGCCGAAGGCGCTCGCGAATCGCAGCCCAGGGCAACGCCCTGGGTCTCGGTTGCCTTGATTCATGAACTCTGAAAGAGTTCGCGTGGGCGCGATGCCAGGGCGACGCTTGCTTCACTAGATTAACGCCCTCCCAAAAGGGAGAGAGAGTTTACGAAGCCATCTCAACCGCCCCAAGAATCGCCTCTCTCGCTTTTTCCAGCAACTCGTCATCATGGGCCAACGACATAAAACTAACTTCGAAACCACTCGGAGCAAGATAAACGCCGCGCGCGAGTGCTCCATGAAATACTTTTGCGAAAGCGGTCGAGTGGCCCTCAGGTATCTGATCGATGCGCCGAATGATCTTGTCCGTTTGTGTGTGCAGCCAAAAGATCGATGCCGTTCGCGAAACTTGAAACCCCGAGCCGAGTCGCGCCAGCCCTTCATTCAAGTCGTCACAGAACCCGCCGGTTTTCTCTTCCAGGACTTTATAAGCTCCAACCCGTTCAATCTTCTGCAAAGTCGCGAGGCCGGCCCGCATTCCCACTGGATTCGCGCTCAACGTGCCCGCCTGATAGACCGGCCCGACCGGGGCCACCAGCTCCATCAGATCTTTCCGGCCTCCATAACACGCCACCGGAAACCCACCGCCGATCACTTTGCCATAAGTCACCAGATCAGGACGCATCCCCAGGACTTCCGCCATGCCGCCCAACGCCACTCGAAATCCTGAGATCACTTCATCGAAGATCACCAGGGCGCCATGCTCGCGGGCGATCTTCACTGTCTCTTCAATGAACTCCTTGCGCTGAATCAGCAAGCCATAGTTCGCCGGCAAGGGTTCCAAAATTACGGCGGCAATGTCCTTGCCTTGCTCAGCAAAGATTCTTCGAACTGAGTTTTCATCATCAAGCGACGCTACCAGGGTTTCACTGGCGACATTCGCAGAAACTCCGGCACTCGAACTGGCGGACACACCAGCCAAACCGCTGCCGGCTTTCACCAGTAAAGAATCAGAGTGGCCGTGATAGCAACCCTCGAACTTAAGTATCCGGTTGCGTCCGGTCGCGGCGCGGGCCACTCGCAAGGCGCTCATCACGGCTTCGGTTCCGGAAGATACAAAGCGCAACATCTCGACCCAGGGCAGACGCGAAGTAATCCATTCCGCCAGTTCGAGTGAATACGGTTCGCAAGCGCCAAAGCTCCACGCGGCGGCGATCGCTTCCTGCACCGCTTCAGCGACATCCGGGTCGCGATGGCCCAGCATCAGTGGACCAAAGCTCTGACAGAAGTCGATGTACTCCTGACCGTCGACCGAAGTCATCGTCCCGCCCTGAGCGCTGCGAAAAAACACCGGGTTGCCGCCAACGCCTTTGAACGCGCGCACGGGACTATGGACGCCGCCGGGCGACACGCGCAACGCGCGTTCGAAGTATTCGCGAGAGAGGTTGTCTTTACCCAAGATTGATTTTGAAGGCGTCATGCTCTTATTTGGAGTGCGGTGGCAATCCCGATGTATCGGGAGACGCCGCTTTGGATTGCCATTCGATGGAAAGCGCCGTCGCCGCTTCGCTCTGCCGGCGCACTCCACATCATCTTCCAATGCCTAACCGCTGCGCATACCGAGAACCATAGGTAATGATATATTGGGCGCCGGCGCGCTTGAACACATGCCACGTTTCCAACAGAGCTTCATCGAACTTGATCAGTTCCTGTTCAGCCAATAACGCCAGCGCGGCGTATTCGCCGCTCACCTGGTAAGCGCCAACCTGAAGGCCGGTCTGCTGAGTGATCGGACCGATCAAGTCCAGCGAAGTCATTCCCGGTTTGACCATCAACAGGTCGGCGCCCTCTGACGCGCAACGCACACTGGCATTGATTGCCTCTGTCCGATTGCGCACGTCGAGCTGGTAATGACGTCGATCCCCAAACTGCGGTGCGGAATCAGCCGCGTTGCGAAACGGACCGTAGAAATTGCTGGCGAACTTGGTGCTGTAACTCATGATCGGAACCAGTCCGAAACCCTTTTCATCCAACGCTGCACGAATCCGAGCGACCCGGCCGTCCATCATGTCACTGGGACTGATCCCGTCAGCGCCGGCTTCCGCAAAAGCCACCGCGGAGTTCGCCAACGCGTCGAGCGTCTTTGAAAGATCGATTCCCTTATCACTCATCACCGCGCAATGTCCGTGCGTGGTGTACGAGCAGAGACACGTATCGACCCAAAGGCAGAGACTATCTCCAAACTGCCGGCGAATCTCAGAGATCGTTTCGTTAGTCAGCTTGTGAGTAAAGTTGCCGTCTTTCTTTTCCGCTGGAACGGGAAAGAGCAGGAACTGTGTGACGCCGGCCGCGAGATCCTTTTCGATCTGCTTCAGAGCCGAAGAGACATTGTGGCGAACGTTCCCGCGCAAGCCGGCGACTGGTTCTTCCTGGGCCAACCCTTCAACTACGAAGAATGGCTGAATCAACTGGGCGCGGTTGAACTCAGTCTCAGCGCACAGATCGCGCAGGTGTTGCGAACCTTTGAGCCGCATCAGTCGCTTCATCACAAAGACATCTCCTTCAACCATTGCCCGGAGTCGGAACCGGGAGCGGTGGCGACTGGGTCTTGCTTACTCATTCGACATCTCTCTTAACCACTGGGCATGATCGAGAAAAACGTGTGGCTGGACGCCATTCTTTTCCAGAATGCGCTGAGTATTGCCGGGGCCGCAGAAATGCGTCATCGACTTTATCCAGGGGTTGAGCGATAGGGCCTGTTCAAAGCTCGACCCACTCTTCCAAAAGAAATAAGTCTTGCCCTTCAGATCCACGTTCTTGTTATTCGGCACGAGCCGATAAGTGGCCATCGTCGGCAGCGCGCCTTCATCATAACCCTCGGTGTGGGTCAGCTTAAGCCAATTCACTTTCCGCCCTGCCAGCGTGTCAAGATTCGGCGGTTCCTGCTCGCCCAAACTCTCAGCGGAGCCGTTCACCCAGTTGCCGCGCCGCGCCAGTTTCTTCCAGGTTTGCAGACCGCTGGTCCAAACTATTTGACCCTGACTGGGAGACCAATCATAAGCATCAGCCTTGACGATCCACAACGCGGACCCCTCTTCAGGAAGGTTTGCGGGAATACGCTCACGCGAGAACCAGTCTGAATCCGCGACACTAAGCGGCCACATTTTTTCTTTGGCGATCTTGGGCGGTCGCGGCCTTGATGCATTTAACGAGCAGCCATCAAGGGCCTGCCCACTGTCCGTTAAACCTTTCAGAAAAGTAATTTCGCCGTAAGGACGGCGCAGGACACTAGCGCCAATCTTTTGATGGCAACCGCCACCGTAGCTGCGGAGAATCTCGCGTTCGCGAGTAACGGCGGCAAAGGTTTCCGCGCAATTGAGCGGCGCCAGCAACTCACGAACATCGGCGCGCCGCCGAACAATTTCAATCGCCAGCGCTCCCTGGGCCGGCGCCGAAGGATTCCGGCGCAAAGGCAGAACGATCCAAAGGCATCGGGAGAGAAAGCGGCGCAACTCGGTTTGGGTCTTAGCGAATTCGCTCTGCTTCGCTTCGAGGAGACGATCGAGAGCAGCCTTCGCTACGATCAGGCCGTCCACTTCCAAATCAAAGAGCTTGCGTACCCGCGTCGGCACATTTCCGCGAACGTCGACGAAGTTCAACTCGCGCAGCTTTACCGGCAAAGCATCGCGCAAAAATGAATCGAGGTTATAGCTGCGCCGCGGCGATGACGTAAGAATTGTCATCACTCCGCTGCGCTCGACTTCCGACCAGCCTTCTTCGCGCACGAGTAAAACATCGCGCGCATCTGCTCGCGGCAGGGTGGCTGCAATCTCTGTTTCCGGATCTTCCTCGATAGCCAGATCCTTCCAGGAGTGGACCACCAGATCGAATTCGCCACGTAAAAGACCTTCACGAAAGTCCTGGGTGAAGACTCCCTTCTCAGGCATCTGCCAGAGCGGGTCGTTTTGATTTCGATCGCCGAGAGATTCGTGGAAGGAATAGTTGATTTCGATTTGCGGGTGCGCGGCCTGGAGTGTGTCGCCGACCTGGTAGGCCTGGATACGAGCCAAATCGCTGCGACGCGACGCAATCGTCACGCGCATAAATCTTCCCATCCGAACGGCCGGAACTGGGCTTGATTTGTCTGACGCTGGAGCAACTGTTTGATGGCCTCACGCGCTGACTCAACCCGGCCCTCCAGTCTTTGCCGCTCGCTGCGCAGCGCGTCGAAAAGTTCCGACAACTTGATCACTGGAATGGGCAGCGTGATCGGATCAGTCGCCGCATCCCCGCGAAGATCCAGACACTTTGAAAAGTTTGAACTCTGCGATCGCACCCAGGCCTCGACCTCGGAAGCTTTCATCGGCGCCGCGATCACCAGACCTGTTTCTTCCTGCTGCCAGCCGGCGTCGTCGGTCGAATACTGATCCAGCTGAAGTTCGGGATATTCCTGAAGAAGGTCTTTCGCGTGCTGCCAGTTGCGATAGAACAAACGCGCGCTGGTTTTGCCGGCCAGCCACGGGAGAATTTCGCGCGCCAATTTTCCGGCGCCGAGCACAGCGACCGTCGGCATGCCCTTCAAGTGTTGTCTCACCAGACTGCCGTAAGACTGGCTGCCGATTCCCTGCAGATGATCCCGGCGTACGCGCTTGGCATCCACCAGAACGCTGGCCGTGAACTGTCGCAGGAACCAGCCCCACGGCGTGTTGGCAAATTTCGCTTGCGCAGAGAATTCTTTGAACTGGCCCATCACTGCCGTCTCGCAGACGAGAGGAGAATTCAAACCACAGATCACTTCGAGCAGGAATCCGTAAGCCTCGTTGCCGCGGAAGACTTCGACGCTGCCTGAGTTTGATTGCTCACTCTGGGCGACTTCGATCAGAGCGGCGTTGTCGGTTCGATTTAGAAAGAGGATGCGGCGCAGACAGGTCTGCCACTCAAGGCCATTGAGCACGGCGGGCATCTTTGCCCGGGCCTCGTGTCGCAGATTAAGAATGACCAGTTGGTCTATCACGCGACCATTCTAGGGAAAACCCCCATTTCTATTGTCATTGGTTTGTCATTCAACAGAGGTTTTTTCGCCTGGAATAGCTTGAAATGTGACCCTTATCACAAAATCAGCATCTTTATCCTGGGAGTGCGGACACCCCGTCCGCATTCCGCGCGAGCGGATAGCTTCGGGGCATTAGCCCGACCGTCAGGGAGGGCTTAGAAGCATCTATCGCATCAACGGCGCAATGCGACCTCGTTGCAAGATCTTTCACATCGACACGCACACTCAATCATGATACAAGGCGCTCACCAAGGCGATGACTTATGACGAACGCCTCGTAGGAGGTCTTGCGAGGGAACCACACTTGATGTGACGGTGGTCTTCGAACATACTCATAGCGGCGAAAACGGGGAAGGTTTGGAGGCACAGATGGCAAGAAGATTGAAGGAACTAAAAGAACTCAAGATCGAACGCCCGCCGCGAATCAAACTCTCAGCAAAGGAATCGCTCAAGCGCACCAAAGAGTTCGACAAGCGAAAGGAGAGCTTTATTGCCGCTGTTAGAAAGAGCAAGAGTTGAGGTCTACCTGCCTGACCTCCCACGAGCTGCATATTACAATCTGCTTGATGAGCTGACTCAGGAATTCACCTACACCTTCGGCGGCTGCACAATTATTCGGGGGCTCGATGGCAGCTATCTCTCTGAAGCCGGCGCGCCGATCGAGGCTCGAATCAACTTGGTTTACACCGATACGCCTTACGCATTCGCAGAAAACTCTGCGATCATTTCTACGTACACCGACAAACTCAAGACTGCGATGAATACAGCGTTGGAAGAAGAGACCGTTCTCATTGCGGTCCTTGGGGTATATCATGCGCTATAGAAATGCAGAACCTCGACGTTAACAAGACCGCGGCCGCTTGGGCGCCTTTGTCTCGACGGTTATTCGTGCCGCACACCGAGACTGAATACCAACAACTCGTCAGCTTGCTCGATACGCTCGTTGATGAAGTCGGCGAAGACGAGTCCCATCGACTCGCTTCATTCATGGAGGTGGTGGGCATTCTTGTCGAGAAGTACGAAAATGAGCACGAGCGCGAGATTGTGATCCGGTGACTTTGCCGCTTTAATCCGACAGCACATCCCTTATCTCGACACGCTCCCGCAAACCGTGATAAAACGCCTCTTTCAAAGCTTATGGCAAAGAACGACGTAATTCTCCTTGACGGAATTATTGACCAACGCCTTGCGGAAGGTTTGCCCTCGCAGGAGCGGGACGAGGTATTCGAGTTCTTCGTTCTGGAGGAGTTACTTAAAGACTATGACCTATCCCGCGATGAGATCGAGTCCGGCTGGATCGACGGCAGAGATGACGGAGGAATTGACGGCTTCTATATTCTCATCAATGGACGTCTGCTCGAGGATGCCGATGACTTCGTATGGCCACGGAGTAACGCGGCAATCGATGTTTGGCTGTTCACGTGTAAACATCACTCTACTTTTCTGCAGGCCCCACTCGATAAGATTCTCGCAACAATCCAGGAGCTATTCGATCTAAGTCTGGGGAGCAGCGAACTGCGTGGCAGCTATTCTGATGACCTCCTAGAGTTTCGCGCGCTTTTTCATTTTGCCTATCGCCGCTTATCAATAGGACGCCCGATGATTAAGTTCAACGTTGTCTATGCAAGTCGTGGTGATTCAACTTTAGTCGGAGAAAGCGTTGCAGCGAGAGCACGCCAGATTGAAAACCTCATCTCTACCCTGTTCAGTTCCTGCTCAGTGCAGTTCCAGTTCATCGGTGCAGCTGAGCTAGTCGAGTTTCATAGAAAGTCGAAGAGATTCTCCCTCGATCTTCCCTTTCTCGAGCATCTCGCGACAGGAAAAGATAGCTATGTTTTACTTGTGCGACTTGAGGACTATTGGACGTTTGTGTCCGATGATAACGGACAGCTAAGAAGGTACCTCTTTGATTCGAACGTTCGAGATTACTTAGGAACGAACCAAGTTAATGAGGACATCTCACGTTCACTTGCAGACGCGACCGCACCGGACTTTTGGTGGCTCAACAACGGCGTGACCATTCTTGCGACAAACGCAACCGTACCGGGAAAGACGATACAGCTTCAGGATATTCAAATCGTTAACGGACTTCAAACCACGGAAACGATTCATCGCCATTTCCAAGATGGTTCGACGTCTTCTCGCGATCGCGCCTTACTAGTAAAGATTATCGTCTCCTCTGACGCACAGGCTCGCGATCGAATTATTCGAGCTACAAATAATCAGAGCCCGGTCGAGGTCTCCGCTCTCCATGCAACGGATAAGATTCAAAGGGACATTGAAGAGATTCTTGAGCGGCACGACTGGTATTACGAACGAAGAAGAAACTATTACCGGAATATTGGGAAGCCGCCAGTGAGGTTCGTGACCCCTTTATACCTAGCGAGTTCGGTAGTAGCCCTCATTTTTAAGAATCCTGGCAGAGCCACGAGACTTAAGTCCAAATTCATGAGGACCCAGTCTGGGTACGACGCCATTTTCTCTGCACGGTTCCCCATCGAGATTTGGCCAGTTCTGGTCGATGTCTTTAAGCAGGTCGATGCCGGCCTCGCTAATGTTTCGCCACGACCAAAGACCAGGGATAAATTCATTCGCAACTGGCGCGCTCTCGTTGCACTCATCGTCATGGCGAGGCGCCTCGGGACGTTCTCTTACAAGCTGACCCAACTTCTCGAAATCGCTCAAACAGAAATCAAGGAAGAGGAAATAACGGAAGCTTGGGATTTGATCGCGCAAGTAACAAAGAACCCCGATCACACAGCAAGAACTCACAATATCGTTCGGAGATGCTGCATTGAGGCGGCTACTAGATATGGACTGCTCGGAGCCGCTGATGTTGGCCGCAGTGACATTCCCTCTTTCGCCAAAAGGTTGATTGTAGACGATCTACCTCTATCGTCGGAGTTTATGGGCTTGGTAGAGGCCTTGCTGCCTCCCCAACCATGGAAGGTTGGGATCCACATCGAGATAGCTTCAAAGTTGAATTGCGCGCCACGCAATGTCAGCAAGGCAATTCAGCAACTTATTACCGATGGAAAGAAAAACGTTCAGCGAGATGGCGTCGTTTATGATTCAAATGGCAGAATCTTGGCAGCAGATCGAGCACCGGTCTCGCCCACCATCGAAGATCTGCACTTTCTCAATCCGAACTCAACAGGCAAACCTGACTCCAGCTGAAAACTGGGATACCAGAAAGCCGCGAGCCTCCCCCTTAATTCACCGCCGCGATCTGATACTGCTCCAACTTCCCGTCCGGCATCTCATACGTCCACGCCCGCAGAGTTTTCTGTGCGAACCTGATCAAATACACTCGCAGAGTCATGCCGCCACGCAAACCCTGCGACGCTTGCACGAACGACTGGGGCGTGCCCAGGGGGCCGAGGCCGGCGGCAAAATCTTTTAAAGCCTGCTCGCTGAAATAGCTGTTCGCATTGTCTGTGAAGAGCGAACGATCGACTGTTCCGTGCTGCAGGCCGGCAAAGATTTTCTTCGCCTGCTCAAGCTTCGCGGGTGTTGCCGGATCACTGGTCGCAAATAAGAGCGGCGCGATGCCACTGGCAATGGCGCCGGAAGCGCCGGCTGCATCCTGATTCGTAAGCACAACGACTGCCGCGCGGTCGTCCGGGAAGACTGTGTTCTGCGCGGTGAAGCCCGACACTTCACCTCCGTGCGAGAGGGCCCGATGGCCGCCTTGCGAATTAACGTCAACACCCAAACCATAGTGCGTACCCAAACCATTATTAAGCAGCACGTCAGTGGCAAACTCGCGGTAAGACGACGGCTTCATTAACTTCTGATCGATGATCGAGATGTCCCACTTGGCCAGGTCCTCCGGCGTCATTGCCAACTCTCCGGCCGCAAACATCCACCCCCTCCCTTCTTTCGGAGCCCGACGCAGCGGGCCCAGCGCGTAACGCAGATATCCCGTCGGATCTGTGTCGCCAAGTTTTGCCTGATCGGTGTCGCTTACGCTGTTCATTCCCAGCGGCGTGAATATCTTGTCATGCAGAAATCGCAGCAGAGGCATACGCGCAACCTTCTCGATAATCACGCCGGCGATGACATAGTTCGTGTTGCTGTACTGCCATTTTGTCCCGGGCTCGAAGTCCAGAGGTTTACGGGCCCAGGTATCCAGAATCTTCTGGGCCGTTACGGGCTGCAGCATCATCGGCATTACATAATCCTGCGGCCAATAGTCCTGGTAACCGGACGTGTGCGAGAGCAATTGCCGAATTGTCACTTCGTTTGCTCGAGTCAGATTCGGAATGTACTTCGCGACCTTATCGTTGAGCGAGAGCTTGCCCTGCTGCTGCAAAAGCAGAATCGCGGCCGCCGTAAATTGTTTGCTGATCGAGCCGATGCTGTAACGCATCTGTGTCGTCGCCGGAGTTTTCGGATCCATGCGCGCATCGCCATACGCTTTGACATAAACGATCTGCCCATCTTTGACGACTGCGATCGACGCGCTGGGCACTCCGGTCTTGGCGAGCGTGTCGGTGGCGACTTTATCGATCTTCTCGATCAAATCGGGAGAGAGTTGAGACTGCGCGTTCGCGGCGAAGGCAATCAGAATGACGGTAATGAAAATTTGAACGAAGCGAAATTGATGCACGGAGTTCTCCTTAGGACAATCGATGGAACGGGGCTAATGATTGTCATCATATCAGACATGCCATCATGAGCGACCAGTGATGCTACAAGTCCGATCCGCGCACCGGACTTATTCGGATCTATGTGTACTTCCCCGGTACGCCTTCGCATTGATTGCTGTCCAATTCTCAACCACCACAGCGCGCAGTTTGGACCGAAATTCTTCGAATGACCGGCATATTTGCCTCGCGGGCTAACGCTCAGTCCATGGCCCTCCGTTTGCTTTTACACACACGAACTCAAACTAGCGTCCAGCAAACACACGGAGGGATATATGAAGAAAGAACAATTGAATGAACTCTTATACCAGGCACTAGAGACTGAGCTGGGGGGCGTTCAGATTTACACGACTGCGCTGCGTTGCGTCGTCAACGACGAGTTGAAAGAGGAGTGGGAAAAGTATCTGGAACAGACACAGAACCACGTGCGCATCGTCGAGGACGTCATGAAAACAATGGGTCTCGATCTGGCAGCCGAAACGCCGGGGCGAAAAGTCGTCCGCCATATCGGCGAGTCTCTGGTCAAAGCGATGGAAATGGCGCTCGAATCCGGCGAGCCGGAAGCGGCCCAGGTTGTCGCTGCCGAGTCGATCGTACTGGCCGAGAGCAAGGACCATTTGAACTGGAAACTGATTGGCGAGGCTGCGGACAAAGCGTCAGGTAAAGTCGCCGAGGCTTTACGAGCGGCCCACGAACAGGTTGAAGATGAGGAAGACGAGCATCTCTATCACACGACGGGTTGGGCGCGCGAGCTTTGGATCGAATCGCTCGGGATGCAAGCGGTCCTTCCGCCACCTGAAGAGGTGAAAGATGTGAAGACAGCGATCGGCGCCGCGCGCGCACAGCATGCTCGGACCGATATGCTTTAGGCCGCGGGGTCTGCGCAATCTACAACACTGGTCAGAACCGTCTGCGGTAGCGGGCGGTTTCTCTTCTCGGCAACACATATAGGTTTGGTAGGTTGAGACCGAGTCTGTGTCAAAACTGCGGACGTGCGCCTAAGGTAACAATTTTCTTAAACGCAGAGGGCGCAGAGGTTTTCGCAGAGGTACGCAAAGTAAGGCGCCCTCTGCGCGCCTTTGCGAAAACTCTGCGTCCTCTGCGTTAAGATCCTCTTTGAGATCGCACATCCTGAGCTTTGACACAGACTCTACCGCTCCCAGCACTGACGTCGATTGGATCAGCATCACGGACGCTGTATCATCTTCTCATGCTAAAAGTCGAAGACATGGCGCCCGCTGAGATGCAGGCGCTTCTGGAACGCGAAAGCTTTGGCCACCTGGGCTGTGCGCGTGACGCGCGTCCTTATGTGTTGCCAATGAACTATGCTTATGACGGCCGGGATCTTTACTTCTTCACCACCGAAGGAATGAAGACCAAGTACATTGAGGCAAACCCACAAGTCTGTTTACAGGTTGAAGAAGTAATTGACAGTACGCATTGGCGCAGTGTGATGGTCAGCGGCACAGCCGAGCAAATGACCAAGAGCGAGGACATGCAGCGGGCAATGAAACTCATCACTGAGCGCAATCCTTCGCTGACGCCGGCAATCAGCGCCACGCAACTCGATACCTGGGGGCGGGCGGTTGATATCGCGATCTACCGGATTACTCCTGAAATCATTGACGGTCGCCAGACTGTCTGACGACTCTCCACGAAATCAGACGAAGCACGATGACCAATTTCCGCTTCGTGTGTTTCGTGAATCGTTTTTCTTCCCACTAGATCTCTCAAACAGGTCAGTGTCGATCGTTGGATCATCGCGCGCCATTCGTGGCGATCAGAGACGCGCGGCCTCGTCCAGCACTTCACGCGCCTTGCTCGCCAGCGCCTCTGGGGAAAAGGGCTTTTGCAGAAAGAAGACATTCTCGTCGAGGACGCCATGATGCACAATCGCTTCGTCTGTAAAGCCCGACATGAACAGCACGCGAGTATCGGGACGGCTCATTCTTAACCCCTCAGCCATTTCCGGTCCGCTCATCAACGGCATAATAACGTCGGTAATCACCAGATCAATCGGTCCCTGGAATTCCTTCCCGAGACTGAGTCCTTCTCGGCCGTTGGTCGCCACCAGCACGGAATACCCATAAGTTTCGAGAATTTCTTTGGACAGGTTTCGGACCACCTCTTCGTCTTCGACCAGGAGCACAGTTTCCCCCCCGGTCAAATCCGCCGCGTCCTCCACACTCTCATCGTTCTCGATGATCTCGTCCACGCGCGGCAAATAAATCTTGAAGGACGTCCCCTTTCCTAATTCACTGTAGACCCAGAGACTGCCGCCGCTCTGCTTGATGATGCCGTAGACCGTCGACAAACCGAGTCCCGTTCCTTTGCCCACCTCCTTAGTGGTAAAGAACGGCTCGAAGATGTGCTCTTGAGTTTCGCGCTCCATTCCAGATCCCGTATCCGAAACCGACATGATCACATAGTGTCCGGGCTCTACCGTTAAATCACCGCGGCCAAACCTGCGCGTCAGGTGAACATTTTCCGTTTTGATCGTCAGCCATCCGCCGGTGGGCATGGCATCGCGTGCATTGACTGCGAGATTAACGATCACTTGTTCGATCTGTCCGGGATCAGCCTTGATTTGACCCAGCGACTCGCTGAGCCGGTAGCGTAGATCAATGTGTTCACCGATCACTCTGGGCAGCATTTGGGCAATCCCGGTAACCACGCTGTTAAGGTCAAGCACTTTCGGCTGCAGCATTTGTTTGCGGCTAAAGGCCAGCAACTGGCGCGTCAAATTGGCGGCACGTTCGCCCGCGCCTTTGATCACCTCAATCTTGGGACGAAGCGGATCGTCCGGCCCAAGCGACCTTAGCGCCAACTCGCTATAGCCAGTGACCGCGGTCATCAGGTTGTTAAAGTCATGCGCGATGCCGCCTGCCAAAGTGCCGATGCTTTCCATCTTTTGAACTTGCCGCAACTGTTCTTCTTTTGCCTGTTCGCGTTCGATGAGGAGGATGTTTTCGACGGCGTTGGCGGCCAGGTTAGCGGCCATGCGCATTGCCGTGGCGTGCTCTTGATTGAATGCCTGCCTTTGATAGCTCTGGATCTCGACGCACCCTACCGTACGGCCCATTACAATCATGGGCGCCGACACCGCCGAGTGCGGCACGCGTTCGCCCTGACAATCACCGATTTCAAGCGCCTTGTCGTTAAGGACCTTCGGTTTGAAATCGTTGTCGATAATCACTAAACCAGAGCGAATGGCTCTACCGGTCAATCCGTCTTTGACCGGGACTTCGCCGAGAACTGCGGGATCGAACTCCGTCTCATCGGTCCACAAATAAGCGGCTGTGCGCGACTTCTTTTCGCGATCGTAAAGCGAGATTATGAGTCCGTCGCAGGGTACTGAAGCAGTGGCAAATTCCCGCAAAGCGCGAAAGATCGTGGCCAAGTCGCGGGCACTTCCCAGGGTCTGCCCTAACGCGGCAATTCTTTCGACCAACCGCTCGTATTCTTTAAGGGCACGCTTATTTGCTTCCTGCAAGGCCTGTTCTGCTTGCTTGCGTTCGATAGCCAGAGCAATCTGGCTTCCGACTGAGATGAGGAACTCAAGATCCTTCTGGTCGTACGCCAGCGGATCTTCATAGTGCTGAACCACGAGCACGCCGATGGTGCGAGAGCGCGTTCGCAAAGGCACCCCAAGCCATGAAGCCGAAGTGGTGCCGATTCTTTCCACTTCGCCGCGGCCCACGAACTCTTCCATCGTCGCCCGACTCAGCAACATCGGTTCACCGGTGCGAAGTATGGAACCGCTGAAGCCTGTGCCGGCCGGCTTCGACGCGGGGCAGGGATCGAATTGGTCGGTCCAAAACTCATAGCTCATCAGGTCAGTGGCCGGATCATGAAGCGCCACAAAACAATTCTCGGCGTACAGCAGAGGGCTAATCGATTGATGAATCAGCTTGAATAGATCTCCCAGATCGAGAGTCAGAATCGCCCCCTGAATAATCGCGAATACCGCCTGCCGTTCCTCTTCCAGTCGCTTCTGTTCTGTAAGATCCAGGTAGATTGCAAACGCCCCGGCCAGTTTCTCGTCCGCCATAATCGGAACGCCGTACGCCTTGACTGGCAGGAGGCGGCCGTCTTTGCGTTGCCTCACAGTCTCTTCTTCGATGGCCTGTCCCTGATAAGTTCTCAAGCCGAACTCAACCGCCTCGGCTTTGCGGGCCTCGGGCACAATGGTGCGATAGACACTTTGACCGCGGAGTTCATCCTGGGAGAAGCGGAACATGCTCTCGAACTTCTTGTTGGCGCCTACTATGCACTCATGTTCGTCCAGCACGAGAATGCCCATGGGCGTGTTTTCAAAAAGCTGTTGGAACCGGGCCTTCTCGAGGAGGAGTTCTGATTCGGCTTGCTGGCGCGCAGTAACGTCGAAAGCGAGCACAATCTTTCCGGGGCGGTCGTCGAAAGCCAGGTCATGAGAAGTGATCTGGACGTCGATGATCGTGCCGTCCTTCTTCTTGTGCTTCCAGTTACCTGCCTCGTCTAACCCATCCGTTTCGATCAAGATATTGTTCAGCAAAGCCGGAATGTCCTCTGACGGACGAATGTCTTTGATGGTCATCGTCAGAAATTCCTGGCGCGAAAATCCGTATTGCCTTACCGCCGCATTGTTAACCGCCAGAAAGGTCAGCCGGTCGCGATCATAAACCCACATTGGCTGCGGGTTGGCCTCGAAAAGCAGGCGATAGCGACGCTCGGAATCCAGCAGTTGCTGTTCGACCTGCTTCCCGGCGGTAATGTCGCGAGCGACGGCTTGCAGTTCGACAACTTTGCCGTCCTTGATTATCAGTTGCACGTTTTGGCCAATCCATACTTCGGTTGCATCCCTGGTCACTGCGGGAAATTCAAAGTAGGTAAGCGGCACCCGGGCCTTCACCTGCCGGCGATAGAACTGGGCGGCCTGGTCCCGGTAGTCTTCCCTGATTAGATCGAGAAAGTGCAGGCCCACGCATTCTTCGACCGATCTTCCGACCAACGCTGCCGCGCTGCGGCTTAAGAAAGTGAAATATCCGTGGGTGCCGGTCCGGTAGATAGCGTCACTCGCGAAATCGATGATTTCACGATGGCGGACGGCGGAGCTGTGCAGGGCGGCTTCAGATGATTTGCTTTTGGTTGATTGCTGCAAGTCTTCATTCGCTGCCGGCAACTTTGGAATCCAGTCAGGGGCTTTCGCTTCAAGTTGGACAGACACGATTTCTATTTTGTTCACGATTGTATCGAGAGTTGGCATATAGATAGACCTGGCCCAAAACGCCGCGGCTTCTTGCCCGGTCAAGCCCAGGTTTTGAAGAAATGCTTTTGGAGGCGACGATTTTTCCTGAGTAACTGCGAGTGTCCGGCTTGGGGCGAAACACGCTGCCACTTCTAAGCAAGACGAGGGCCGGGAGGAAGATGCGAATTAATTGGGGCGACAAGTGGCACAGACTTCAGTCTGTGGATTCGACACCCAAAATCACAGACTGAAGTCTGTGCCACTTGCGCTGTTTGCCCAAAAACGAAACGGGCCCAGGACTTTCATCCTGGGCCCGAGTCTGTTTGTAGAATATTTGAACTACTGGATGGTGTCGCTCGATCCCTTGAAGCCGTGCATGGCCTGCCTGGCCACCCACTTCAAAACGCGCTTGGTGTCGTAGCAGTGGGCGAGGATGTAGTTGCAGGTCGACAGACAATGCGTCGAACACTCCTTCTTCATCTCGTCCAATTGGGCGTGGTCGAACTTCGGATTCTCAATCGTGCCCCAGTCGTGCGTGGCCGAATACATCGGGAAACACGGCGCCAGGGTTCCATCCGTGCGAATGATTAGAGAGTTCTGACCCGCGCGGCAATTCCAGGGCGGCACGGCACCGCGCATGAGTGTCTTCATCTCCTGCATGTGCTTGCTCTGATTGACCATCTTGTAGCCTTCGTTGTGCCGCTTGTCGTCGAGATAGTCGAGCAGGTCGTCGACCTTGGACCAGTCATCCGGAGTGAGATATGTGACGTTCTCGTCCAGATGCTTGAAGTGGTCCTGCTCCATCATCGGCGTTTCGTTAATGTGATAGTCGGTCGCGATGCCGGCGTCGTGCGCGATCTCCGTCAACTCCTTAACGTCGTCCATGTTGTTGCGACAGATGTTGATATTGAACATCACGGTGTAGCCGTAGTGATGTTGCCGCTTAACCAGATATTCGAAGTTGGACCGAATCGGATCCAGTGCCTTCGGCAGAGACTTTCTATCCTTGACGGAATCGACCGCGAGATTGACGGTGGCAATGCCTGCGTCACCCAGGCGATCGATCACATCAGGTTTCATTAAACGGCCATTGGTCGGCAGGTAAACGAAGATGTCTTTCTTCGCGCTGTAGTGGACGATCTTGTGAATGAACTTTGGCCGCAGCAGTGGCTCGCCTCCCATCAACGCCAGCACGCGTGAACCAATCGAATGCAACCAATCGATCGAGCGCTTGGCCGTATCTTCGGTCATGCCCTTCACCTTGTTGTCGTAAGACCAGCAATAGTGACAATCCAGATTGCACTTCCACTCAGTGAAGAGATAAGGAATGATCGGCCGCAGGTCGTTCTTGTACCAGCGCGATTTGAAATAGGGCGAACCCCAGGTTTTCCAGGTGCGAATCGCGTTCAGCTTCTGATACTCCGATTTCGTCATCGCGACAGGGTCGGGATGAATCGGATACGGGGGCTCGGGCAGAACTTCCAGCTCGGCCTTCGTTTCGAGGACCGTACGCGCTTCAGGCTTGTAAAGGATTTGATGAAGCTTCTGGTCCAAACGAGAAGGCGGCGCCGAAGAAGCTGGAGCATTCTCTTGCTGTAGTGCTGGTGCCATGTCTGTTATTTCTCCACTAGATAATTAGTTTATGGTCCAAAGCGTCCCGCTAGAGCGTGCGCACGCAAAGGGCCGGGGGTCTTAAAATCAAGCGCCAATATTCGCTGATTTATGCGGTAATTGCAAGGCTTCTTTGGGGAAGGCGTGCATATCGTAAGTAGTTTCGTTCAAGAAAGGAGACATCGCCAAAAGTCGCCCACTGTTGCATCGGCTGAGCCTGTTGAGTTCCGTTACTTGATAAGCCTGAAAATTCAGATCAGAATTGAATACCGCGCTCTCTCCTGAGGCCCCCAGCGATAGAACGACACCTCGCAGCTTTTTGCTTGCCCGTTCTTGCTTTTTAGTGCTATAGAGCAGCATTATTTCAGAGACTTAAGGGGCGTTAGAACTATGCCAACCATTGAGAAGGAAACAGCATTCGCGGAGCTCATAAGGGAGCATGAGGACCAATGGGTCGCGATCGACGAGCGAGACGGTGTGGAATTCATTGTGGGACATGGCAAAGATGCAGTTGAGGCAGCCCACGATGCCGACACTAAGGGTTTCCCAGGAGCAATGTTGTTCAAGGTCCCTTCATTTACCTCGACTTTTATTCCCTCCGCGACCACGACCGTGACCACGCCGGTTTCGAATTAGCGCGTCCATCTTAGTGTTTACCTCAAACTGCCGCCTGAAGTGTTCAAAAATTACTTGATAATTTTCAAAGAAACCAGATTGGCCCAAGAGCGGTATGATCTCTCTAGTAATAAATCCGACTTCAATCTCTATCCAGTGGTCCAAACCCGTCACCTGCAATTGGACGGAGTGCATGAAACCCTGAGCTTCTTGATTGGCGAGGCCGTAGAATTTGTGCGGACGTCCAGTGGGTACGTCAATACCTAGAACCGCGCCCGCTGAAGCGGGAAAGATACAGTCTATTGCACCGGAGTCCACCAATGCTAAAAAAGGCCGCATGTTGACACCGTTCCGCAAAAACACTTGAAGAAGAGGCACCAACGAATAGCCTTTCGGCCTAGTCAGGTCTGGTATGTGTCTATACCTTATGTTCATTTCTCTGAGGCCGTTTCGATTTGGATAGCGAAGTACCGACCTCGCTGTGACTTCACCCTATTCCGCTTTCTTAATCGTGCCAGAATTGTATGGAGATACGGGCACTAACCCCCTCGCGCTTGAAATGAAGTTTACTCGCGGGTTCGGTGGCTCGCTTCATATGTAGAATCTGTTGGCAGATGGCGCTTTGTTTGCCGCGATTCCATATTCTTCCGCCGCCCGGTCACGCGTCTGTTTCTTTTTTTCAGCGTCTTCAGTCAGCCGTGTTAGTTCCGCTTCCAACTGGGCGACAGTTGCGGACTCGATGAAATCGGTTAGGTTGGCCTGCATCGCGCGCGATACTACTTCATATCAGATATACCTATCAAGAGTGATGTGATTGCGTGTTTGAAGGTTTAACTTGGAGCGTTGAAGCCCTGCCGCGGACTGGATCTAAGCGGCTAGTAAGGGACAGTTGCCCCCTCGCTGGATAAAAGTTAATCTTTCCCGTTCCTGGAGGATCTGAAGATTTGTCGTTCCCTGCCCTGCCTTTCTTTACCGCCGGCCTGAGACCTGAATTGTTCGCTGGAGCCGGCACTCAATCTGCTCATCGCGTCTTGCTGGTGACCGCCCTCAGCGTCCTGGTGCTCGCGGGGTTTGCTTTTCGTGCAAACGGGCTGAGCAGCGAAGGCCTCAGCGATGACGAACTTAACAAGTTGAGCGCAGTTAACGAGTACCGTACACAGGGCCTGACCTCGGCGAACGGCGAGCACCCTCTGCTGATGAAGGCCTTGCTGACCGTCAGCGTAATCGCGGCCGAGAAGTGGAACCAGACTTCGCTGGTGGCTGGGCATCCCGAACTCAATGTTCCGGTAGAAACATCTCTTCGCTTTCCAGTAGCTCTCTTCGGAGCTTTCGCGGCTGTGCTGATCTACCTGGTCGCGGCAGAGTTGTTTGGGCTGGAAACAGGTTTGATTGCCGCTGCTTTGTGGGCATTCGATCCGCTGGCGATCGGTTTCAATCGCATCGCCAAGGAAGATACGTTCCTGATCTTCTTCTTCCTGCTGGCAAATTTCTTTTGGCTGCGCGGTCAGCGCGTCGCCGAAAGCCAACCCGAACGCAACCCTGAACGCTTCTATTGGGCCACGGCCGCCGCCTTCGGCGCCATGCTCGCTTCGAAATACGTTCCCATGCTGATAGCCATCACGGTCTCGTACAACTACGCGTTCCAAAGGATTCCGGTTACTCGCTGGGTCATCGGCAAGAAGCGTTTCCTGAAGTTCTTCTTTGTCATGGGCGTCGTGTTTCTGATCTGTAATCCCACGATCCTTTTGCCGGGAACGTGGAAGGCCATGTCGAATTTCACCAGTTATCGAAACATGGCCCACGACAGCTATGAATTCATGGGCGGGCTTTATCCGCACCGGTTTCAGGACTGGTTCCGGGGCGAACCCTGGTACTTCTATTTCGCTCTTATCGCGACCAAGCTGCCTGTTCTCAGCTTGTTTAGTTTCGGGCTCGGCCTCGGGTTGTTGTTCAGACGAAAGAGCGGCGACGGTCGTTATTTCCTGCTCCTTTGGTTCTCTCTGTGGGCCTTGTCTTTCATGATCCCAGGCGGCAAATTCACTCGGTATCTCACCTCTGTGTTACCCGCGATTCTGATCACGGCCGCGATTGGAGTTCAATTTGCTGCCCGCCGTCTGGGAAGACTTTGCGCGCGTGTTTTCGAAAACGAATCTCTCAAAGTTTACGCGCGTGCAGCGCTGGCCTCGCTGGTAATCATCTCGGCGTTCTGGTCAGCGGCTAGGGCCGCCCCGCATTACCGCCTCTACATGAGCGTGTTGGGCGGAGGGCATGCGAAGGCCGGAGCTTATTTTCCCCAGGACGAATTTTACGACGCTTATATGCAGGACGTGATGATTGAGATCGCCAAGCGCGCCCGGCCGGACGCGCGCGTGGCCGGCGAGCTTCCTTCCCTCGCTTCGTATTACGCGCAAAGGGCGAATCGCCCCGATCTGGCTTGTGTGGAATTTTCTGATCCGCAGGAACTCGAAAAGCTCGTGCCCGGTGACTTTCTGATCGACGCGCGTGGCCGGACCTATCTAAACAACCAGGTGATGCTGGCGCGTCTGCGCCAGGTCAGCCAGCCAGTACTGACCATCTCGGTGGGTTCGGTCCCGGCAGCCTACGTGTATGTTTTGGATCAAACTTCTCTGGCCGCCCTGCGGGGAGAGTTACAGAACCGGGAGCGGTAGCGACCGGGTATCAGAAGCCCGCGCGTAAGCAAGGGCTTGGTTCGGAAAAGTGGCCCTCCCTGACGGTCGGGCTTCTGACATGATATGCAACTCGAAAATCTTCTCGCCAAATCAATCCCCGAACTGAAAGAGCGGTTCGTCGATCGCGCGCGTCCCGTTCCCAAAGGTCTGGTGGAAGCCCTCGAATGCGACGGCCGTCAAGGCGCGCATCATCTCGCGAAGCAGATCCGCGAGCGTTGGCGTAAGAATCGCGCTGAAGGCCAACGTCTGCACAACCTCCTGCGATTCGAAATTGATCTCTGGGATCAGGGATTCAACTTTATTGCCGGAGTCGACGAAGCCGGCATGGCTCCACTGGCCGGGCCGGTAGTTGCCGCCGCGGTGATCCTGCCGCGTCACTACAAACTGCGTGGCTTGAATGATTCAAAGCAGATCCTTGACATGGCGGTACGCGAAGAACTGGCCCAGCAGATCAAGCACGACGCGATCGTTTGGTGCGCGGGCCGCGCGGAAGTCGAAGAGATCGACACCATCAATATTTATCATGCCGGATTGTTGGCCATGCGCCGGGCCGTGGAAGGTCTCACCTCGCAACCGGATTTCATTCTGGTAGATGCCCGCCGTATCCCGCATTGCACCGCTCCTCAACGCGGCATCATCAAAGGCGACACGCTCTCGGCCAGCATCGCGGCCGCTTCGATCATCGCCAAGACAACCCGCGACACCCTGATGGCCGAATTCGATTCCGTGCATCCGGGTTATAACTTCGCAACTCACAAAGGCTATCCCACGCCTGAGCATTGTCGCTTGTTGAAAGAACTCGGGGCGGCGCCGATTCACCGGCGCAGCTTCGCCCGCGTGCGTGAAGTCCTCGGCCTCGATCCGATTCAGAACGAGTTGTTCGCCCAGACGGCTGAGGCTGCGGGCGTAAGTAAGTAGTTCATCCCGAGTCCTCGTGAAAGTCCAACAATCAAGGTTTGTTTCACGCAAAGGCGCCAAGGCGCAAAGAAAACCCTGATCAGTTGAACTCCTTTGCGGTCCTCTGCGAAATCCTCTGCGACCTTTGCGGTTGAAGGATCTCCCGAATGAATCACCCCCCGCCGACTTGAAACTTTCAACCTGAAAGTCGGAAACTACCACTATGGCTTCCTTATCCGAATACAAAAAGAAACGTCGCTTCAACAAAACGCCTGAGCCGGGGCCTGAGAAGAAGACCTCCGAGCTCGGCAACATCTTCGTCGTGCAAAAGCATCGCGCGACTCAGTTGCACTATGACTTTCGGCTGGAGGCCGATGGCGTCTTAAAATCCTGGGCCGTACCGAAGGGACCACCAATGGACCCGGACGTGAAGCGGCTGGCGATGCAGGTCGAGGATCACCCGGTTGATTACGCCGACTTTGAAGGTGTGATACCTGAAGGCGAGTATGGCGGCGGGACTGTGATGGTTTGGGATTACGGCGTGTACGCGCCTGAGGATACTGAGAATGTTTCCCGCGCCCTGGCGAAAGGCGAACTCAAATTCACCCTGCTCGGAAAAAAGCTGAAGGGCTCGTTCGTGCTGGTTCGTACCCGCGATCGTCAATGGCTTTTGATCAAGCACCGCGACGAATACGCGGAAGAAGGTGTGGACATTACCGCCACTCAACCATACTCAGTGCTTACGAAACGAACTCTAGCAGAGATCGCTGAAGACGAAGGCGGCGACGCGAAGAAGGCCGCCACCGGCGATCCGAAAAAGCTTCCTCCTCGCCGCGGCATCAAGCGTCGGAAGAAAACAGCTAAGAAGAAGGTTTGGCATAGTAATAAAGGTGCGGGCTGAACTGTGCGAGATGATTGAGCCGGACGAGTTTC
Organism: Blastocatellia bacterium; assembly: GCA_033857635.1. Lineage (GTDB taxonomy): Bacteria > Acidobacteriota > Blastocatellia > Pyrinomonadales > Pyrinomonadaceae > UBA11740. Next base: position 56,125 of record JAWVDF010000018.1, on the reverse strand, counting down.
GCGGATTTATTCTTACACAAGAGGAGTGGCCCTGACATGGATCCCGATCCAATGCAGTTCGTCGAAGAAGACAACGATAAGAAGGAAGCCGAGAGCGCGGCCGCGGCGAGAAAACCTAAAGCTCACCTAAACACCTGGGTCGCGATCTCGGTGGCCTTGCTGGCTACGTTCATGGGCATTTGCAAAGTCAAAGACGACAACATCGTACAGGCGATGCAACAGGCCCAAGCCGATAAGATCGATAATTATTCCTGGTACCAGGCCCGCAATATTCGTGAAGAGGTGGCCCGAGCCACGGTCGCCCAACTGAAGGCGGAAGCGGCTGCCGCTGCGCCACAGGCCAAGCCGGCCTTTGAGGAACAGATCAAAACTTACGAGGCACTGGCCCAGGACCAGGCCGAGAAAAAGAAGATTCAGCAAGCCGACGCCGACAAAGCCGATCGGACATATAACGAACTGAACTATCACGACGACCAGTTCGATCTTTCGGACGCGATGCTGGCGTTGGCGATTTCACTCATGGCCGTGACGGCTTTGACTCAGAAGCGTTGGCTCTTCGTGCTGGCGCTGGTCCCGACTGCGTTCGGAGTAATCATGGGACTGGCTGGCCTTCTCGGTTGGCACATCCATCCCGACTCGTTGACGAAGCTGTTGTCCTAGTGGCACAGACTTTAGTCTGTGATTGCGTCTTGCTATCTTGAATCCCAGACTGAAAGAAGATTCGGAGCTGAGGCTACGCCTCGGAACTGGGCACTAGCCCGACCGTAAGGAGGGCTCCACGGTGCGCCGAAGTGTAAGACTGAGCCCCCGGGTGCTGGGAGCGCGGACGTCCCGTCCGCACAGCGTGCGCAGCACGCTCAGGTTTCGTCGCTCGCTACGCAAGAGATCGCGCTTTGCGCGTAACGCGGACGGGACGTCCGCGCTCCCAGCAGCGAGGTTCGCTTTACAGCCGGGCCCCCAGCTATCCGGCAGCGAACTGTACAACCCCACGCGCCGCCCAATATACTAGCGAACACAATTTCAATCTCTCTCGTGAACTTCAATACAAAGGACCATGAAATCCATGCGCGAATCGATCACTCGCACCTTACTGCTGCTCTTTGTCATAGCGACAATAAATGTCGCCTATAACCTGCCAACAGCAGATGCAAACTCCATGAGACTTGGCCCAGGCAAAACCACTTCGAGCTTCGACACCCCCGTTGCAGCAGAGCCAAATCCACTGCTCGCCAATTGGGAAGGACCGTTCGGCGGCGTGCCTCCGTTTGATAAGGTGCAGGTGGCGCTTTTCAAGCCGGCCCTGGAAGCGGCGATGACCGAAAACCTCGCGGACGTAGATAAGATCGCCAACAATCCCGCTGCTCCGACTTTTGAAAACACCATCGTGGCGATGGAGCGCGCCGGCAGCACTCTAGAACGTGTCTCAACTCTTTATGGAGTGTGGTCGGGTACGATGGCCAGCCCGGCCTTCCAGGTGATCCAACGCGAGATGGCGCCGAAGCTCGCCGCCTTTAATGACCAGATCAATCAGAACGAACCGCTCTTCAAACGAATCGAAGCGGTTTATAACTCGCCAGCCAAAAAGAACTTGAACGCAGAACAGCAGCGGCTGGTTTGGCTTTACTACACCAACTTCGTTCGCTCAGGCGCGAAACTAAACGCGGCTGATAAGGCGCGACTTTCGCAAATCAATCAGCAGCTCGCGGGCCTGTTCACCAAATTCGGCCAGAACGTTTTGTTTGAGGAAGACAACCAATTTGTCGCGCTGAAGAGCGAGGCCGACCTCGCCGGTTTGCCGCAGTCCCTGCGAGACGCCGCCGCGGCCGCCGCGACTACCAAGAAACAGGAAGGCTGGGTGATCACCAACACGCGATCATCCGTCGATCCTTTCCTTACTTACTCTGATCGCCGCGACCTGCGCGAAAAAGTCTGGCGCATGTTCATCATGCGCGGCGACAACGGCGACGAGCACGATAACAACTCGACCATCACACAAATCCTGCAGTTGCGGGCTGAGCGCGCCAAGCTGCTCGGATATCCCACGCACGCACATTTCCGTTTGGAAAACTCAATGGCCAAAACTCCCGAGCGTGCTGTGCAGTTGATGATGGCTGTCTGGAAACCAGCGGTGGCGCGCGTGCACGAAGAAGTCGCGGACATGCAGGCGCTGGCTAACAAAGAGGGTTCGGCAATTAAAATAGCACCGTGGGACTATCGCTATTACGCCGAGAAAGTTCGCAAAGAGAAATACGATCTGGATCAGAACGAGGTAAAACCCTATCTGCAACTCGAGAAGTTGCGCGAAGGCATCTTCTGGGTCGCCGGAGAACTCTTCAACTTTAGTTTTGCGCCGGCGCCCAACGTTCCCGTCGCCCACCCGGACATACGCGTCTGGGAAGTGACGGACAAGACTACGAAGAAGCACATCGGACTGTGGTACTTCGATCCTTATGCGCGGGCCGGCAAACGCTCGGGCGCCTGGATGAATGCTTATCGAAGTCAGGAACGGGTTGCAGGCGAGATCACCACGATCGTTTCCAACAACGCGAACTTCATCAAAGGCAAACCGGGCGAGCCGCTGCTGATTTCATGGGACGACGCCTCGACAATGTTTCATGAGTTCGGCCACGCGCTGCACGGCCTCAACTCGAACGTGACCTATCCCTCGCTGTCGGGAACGGCGGTCGCGCGCGACTATGTCGAGTTCCCTTCGCAACTGATGGAACACTGGCTGTCGACGCCTGAGGTGCTGAACAAGTTCGCGGTCCATTATCAAACCGGCAAACCGATCCCGCAGGCACTCGTCGATAAGATCAAGCGGTCGGCGACTTTCAATGAGGGCTTCATCACGGTTGAGTATTTAGCCGCGGCCTTGCTCGATATGAAACTGCATATGGCCGGCGATAAGAGGATCGATCCGCGCACTTTTGAAAAAGAAGCGCTGGATGAACTGGGCATGCCCCATGAGATCGTTCTGCGTCACCGCTTACCACAGTTCATGCACGTCTTTTCCAGTGACGGTTATTCGGCGGGCTATTACAGCTATTTGTGGTCCGACGTGATTACCGCCGACGCCTTCGGCGCGTTCACTGAAGCCGGGGGACCATACGACAAGAAGGTCGCCGCGCGCCTGCGCAAATACGTCTTCTCAGTCGGCAACACAATCGATCCCGCCGAAGGCTATCGCAGCTTCCGCGGCCGCGATCCAAAGGTTGAAGCATTGATGAAGAAGCGCGGGTTTCCGTCGTCGTAGGAGCGCGGCCATCCCTGCACGCATTGAGCGCGCAGCGTGAACGCCTCTTCGCGCTGAACGTGAAACTAGCCCAGAGCAAGCCTTGCGCGCGCCACTCTGGGTTTGAAGTTTGCTGAGAACTGCTCGCCCGGAAGTCAGTACCACCCGCGTCCGCCCGATCAGAAGGTTGTCGATTTGGCGTCGAGAGCTATAACATCAGTAAGGCAGCGGAGAGAGAACCATGCAATCTATCGACGAACTGGCGCATGTGATTACTCAACTCGAACCCTCGGACCAACGGGCATTGTTGGACAGGGTCGCGCAACTAAATGTCGAAAAGATAGGGGACGATGGAGGAGACTCCAGGTTCCTCGTCATGCAGGAAGCGATGAAGGACGATTTGTTCGTGGCTGACCTGCGCGAAGTCATGGAAGACTACAGCCATGTTGACGCTGAGGAAACTCCCGCGTGACACCGGAACGCTGGAGCGTCTGGTTAGCCAACCTCGATCCGGTCGTCGGTTCGGAACAAGGGAGGACGCGCCCAGTGCTGGTCCTGAGCGACACCACGCTCAATCATATTCTCCCCGTTGTTAATGTGCTCCCAATTACTTCACGGAAGCAGAACCGGCGTATCTATCCGAACGAATCACGGATTCCTGCTGGGACCGCCGGACTTGATGTTGAATCAATTGTTCTCTGCTACCAGATTCGCACCCTCGACAAACAGCGGCTGATCAAACGTCTCGGTGTACTGGGCGAAACAAACCTGCGCAGCGACGTGCTGGCTGCTGTGCGGTTCCAGCTTGTCATTATAGAGTGACGCGTTATCGGCTCGTCCCATCTCCTAATACTGCCAATTCACATTCACGAATCCCGTCCCGCTCGTGGGCACCGTGTACTGGTGGTTGTTGCCGGCTTCCCAGGTCACCGTGCCGTTAGCGGCAATCTTGATGAACTTGAATTGGATCGTTTGGCCCGCCGGCACGCTCGCGTTTAGAAACCAGTTCGGATAGTTGGGTGTCAGCATCGGTCCGACCGCGCCGTCCCAGGTTGCGGTCCAACTGCCCAGTTCGACAGTGTTGCCTGTGAGAAAGATGTAGTCACCCGTCTGTGTAGGGCTGGCGTTGTTGACCGTGAAAGTTACCGGAATCAGTTTCGCTGTCAGCACTGTGTATTGAATGCTGTTCGAAACCTGAGACGCCGAATTGGTCACCGTCACGTTGTAGACACCGTTGCTAACTGACGGAGTGGTGCAGACGATTTGCGTGGGCGTCCAGGAATTGATCGTAGCGGTGGTCGTGCCGAACTTCACACTTCCCGAAGTCGAGCCAAAGTTCCGTCCGCCGATCGTAACCTTCACTCCTGACTGTCCCGAAGTTGGGCCAATGGAGCCAACCTCAGGAGGCGCCGACCCTTCGGTCAACTGCCAGACCGCAACCGTATGCGACGGCAGCGTAAAGTTGGTCACCGGGTTGTTGCCGCCTGAGCCGGTGCTTACCGTGATCGACGAACCGCCTAACAAACCGTTGAGATAGTCAGTATAGGTTCCAGCCGGCAGAGCCGTGTTCAACCCGGTGATCGAATACGACGAGCTGTCATTCTTGTTGATCGCGACGAGCACTGTGCTGCCAAAGAATTTTCGCTCGTAGATGTAAACGTCGTTATTGATCCAACGCTCGGTCGTGGAACCATAAGAAATCGCCGGATTGTTGTGACGAAGCGTAGAGAGCTTGTTCATCAACTGATACGCCGTTGTGCTGGTGCTGAAGACCCCCATCATGTTGCGATTGTATGGATCAGTCCCGCCGTTTGTGTCGTTGTGCAGGTACTGCTCCGTGCCATAATAGACACAGGGGATGCCACGTGTGGTCAGAGTGAAGGCCATCGCTTCATGCAGGCGGTTGGTGTTGTTATTGATCGAAAGAAACCGCGCCATGTCGTGATTGTCGATGAAGGTCACCAGATCATCTTTCCAGGTAAAGTTGCTTCCCTCCTGCGTCAGTACGCCGTCAATTGTCGAGAAATTGCTGTTAGTAGCACCGAAGACGTTGCGAATCGCCGTGTTGAGCGGAAAGTCGAGCAAAGAGATGCCGCTCTTGTTAGCGAACTTGTATGAGTCGTGATAGAGCGGATCGGAAGTACCGCCCTGGTACCATTCACCGAACAGAAAACTGTCGCCGTAAGTGTAGATCGAGTTAGCGAAACTGTATTCCCAACCCCACGTCGTATGTTTGACGGCATCAATGCGAAAGCCGTCGACGCCGTGCTGCTGAAACTGCTGTGCGGCCGCTTTGAGATAAGCGTCGATCGTGGCGTGCTCCTGATTGAGATCGGCTAAATCGAAAAGGGCGTAGTACTGCAACTGGTAACGGTCATCAAAGTTCGAGATGTTCCCGTTGTGATGAAAGTAACCGTTCGTGTCGCTGGTGTAGTTGCCGAGGAAAGTTCCGTTGTCGTAAAGCGCGCCAAACTCGCCTGCGTTGTCAGTAGTCGAATGGTTCGGGGCAAAGTCCACGATGACTTTAATCCCGCTCTGGTGGGCCGCCGTCACCAGGTTGTCGAAGTCGGTCCAGGTGTTACTCGTGTTGCCAAAGTGTTCTTCGATGCGCTTAAAATCGCGCGCCTGATAGCCGTGATAAGACGCGGTTGGGTTGCCGTTTCCGTCCGGGATGTTCGTGTTGAGATTATCAACCGGCGGCAAGATCCAAATCGCCGTTACTCCCATGCCGGACAGATAGGACATCTTCTGCTGAATGCCGGCCAGGTCGCCGCCCCAGTAAAGCCGCCAATTGGTCTTGGTCGAATCGTAAAGACCCGCGCTCTGTGACGGATTATTGTTCGCAGAGCTGCCGTCAAAGAACCGATCGATGACAATCTGATAGATGACTTCCCGCTTGAAGTCGGCGGCGCGAGCGCTGTTGAAGAGCGTAAATAGAAGCGAAAAAGAAATCGAGGCGACTGAAAGAAACTTGTTGAGTTTTCGCATGACAACCTCCGGAGCAGATCGCTTTGTTTGGGGACGAGTAGGGCGAAGGGATTATATAGCAACTTTAGTATCTAGGATACGCAATAGCAGCAAGTGCAATATTTGTCCCAGTAACATGCACGCATTTGGTGACGAGGCAATGGCCCGACCGGTAGGGAGAGCGTAAATGAGTTCGCGCTCCGTCAGCCAACGGCGCGCGCGTACTGCACGGGCCAGAAGCCTTCGGCCCCGAGTTCCTGCGCGGCGTGATTTGCCCAGTACGGATCGCGCAACATCGCGCGGGCCAGAAAAATCGCGTCGGCATCGCCACTGGAAATAATCTGTTCCGCTTGCCGTGGTTCGGTGATCAGTCCGACAGCTCCGGTCGCAATGCCCACTTCTTTGCGAATCGCCGATGCGAAGGCGACCTGGTAACCCGGCCCGACCGGAATCTTCGCGAACGGGACCAGTCCACCGCTTGAGCAATCGATCAGATCTATTCCCAGGTCTTTCAGCCGACCTGAGAACTCGATCGACTGGTCGAGGTCCCAGCCGCCATCGGCCCAGTCCGTCGCCGAGATGCGCACAAACACCGGTAGTGACGCCGGCACTTCGTCACGAACTGTCTTAGCTATGCCCAACGGAAGCCGCATGCGATTCGAGATCGTGCCGCCGTATTCATCGGCTCGCCGATTGGAAAGCGGCGAAAGAAATTCGTGGAGCAGATAGCCGTGGGCCATATGAATCTCGATCACTTCAAAACCGGCCGCCAAACTTCGCCGCGCGGCGTCGCGGAATTCAACGGTCACTGCTTCGATGTCTGCGACCGTCATTTCGCGCGGCACGCGGTAATCCGGATTGAACGGAATCGGGCTCGGAGCCAGCGGAGTCCATCCACCCTCAGCATCGCTCAGCCCCAGGCCGCCGCGCCACGGAATATCCGTCGAGGCCTTCCGGCCTGCATGCGCCAGCTGAATTCCCGGCACGGATCCCTGGGACTTAATGAAGGCGACGATCGGCCGGAAAGCGTCCGTGTGCGCGTCGGACCAGATGCCTGAGTCAGCCGGCGAGATTCGGCCGACGGGTGAAACGCCCGTCGCTTCTACCGTTACGAGTGCGGCGCCGCCGACGGCCCGGCTGCCCAGGTGCACCCTGTGCCAATCGTTCGGCTTGCCGTCGGTGCTCGAGTACTGGCACATGGGCGAAACAAAGACGCGATTGCGAAACTCGATCTCGCGAAGCTTGAGCGTAGAAAATAGTTTACTCATGATTGCTTATCCTCACTGTAAACGTCGCGCGCTGGCGAATCAACCCGATGCCGGGAAGCCTCTTTTTTCTGGGAACGCGGACGGCCCGTCCGCACTGAGCGCGAAGCGCTAAAAACATCAGCGTGACTTCGTGCCTTCAGCTGAATGCGGACGGGACGTCCGCGCTCCCAGCAACAGGTGGCGTCCGCCATGCTGACGGATTATCGATGCTTGTAAAAGAAGAACGTCCAGGCATGAGCACTGAGAAAAGAAAAAAAGAGCCCGCGGACTGTTGCGCGGGCTCTAAAACAAAACTTACCTGGCCGACGAGTAATGCCCGATTTCACGGGCGCATAGAGTACCAACTTTAGTTTGGGCTCTTTCTTGCTCAGTAAAAGCCCGACTGAAGTCGGTACTCTGAACACCTCTAATCAGTAGGACACGACCGGCCAACGAGAGGAAGCGCGCGAGCGCTTTCATTCTATTGGGTGTCCACGTTGGCCTCGATTACGTTTTGAATCGGAATGGGCACGTTGGAGAACATGTCAAAGCCCGTGATGGCTTCGACCTGATCGACTGAGACGCGATAGGTTCGCCAGTCAGTATTAATGGACCCTGAGTTTGGCATTACTATCGCAATCGTCCGAGTGGTCGCAGTCACGCGGGACACGTCATTGGTTCCATTGGCCAACACTATGATTACCTTCCAGGTGTTTGCCGGTACCGCCACGTGACCGTTCGCGATAAAGTACTGCAATCCCTGTCCACCGGAAATTATGTAAAGCTCGTTGCCCTGTGAAACCAAAGTCCGGCAATAGCTTTCCAGATTCGCCCATGGTCCCTGATTGTTCGCCGGCAGTTGCGGAATCATATTGGTCATCAGGAAGGTAGCCGAGTTGGTCGCAACCGTGCTCGTACGATCTCCCGAAGGACACATGTGCCCGCGATCGAATCCGGACCCTGAGTAATCAGTGGCCTGCACCTGATACCAACCCGCGGGCAGAGTGGTGTCTGCGCGAAAGTCATTCTGTCGCGGCGTGCTTCCCAGCCATGACGCGTCCAAATGCCAGCTAACCCAGTTTGACTCTCCGTTGTCGCGGCTGTAGGAGAGCGAGTATTGCGGCTTTTCCATCAGATAATTGTTCGGCTGGGCTACGTCCGTGACCGCGTTGCTCGGGTTACCCATGGTCAAATGCTCACTCGGAACCGGCGTAGGCGATGGGTTGGGCGTTGGAGTCGGCGTTGGAGTTGCGGTCGGAGTCGGCGTCGCCGTTGGAGTTGGAGTCGGCCCACCGAAGTCCCCGATTTGTACATTATCGAGATTTAGTCGATTCGCCCCGCCAGACACTTTTCGAATTTCAAAGCGAATCGCAACTGACTGGTTTACGGTGAAACTTGCTGTCTGCAAGGTCGTGGAACTGGTAGTGACCGTCGAGCCGGTCTGCGTCCAGGTGCTTCCGCTATTCGTTGAGTACCATAACTGCCAGCCGCTGGATCCATCGGTGCCGAAAGCCCCGTGTTGAATCGTCACGGTACCCGCGTTGGCCTTATTGAAGTTCATTCGGACCGTGCCAACGTTTCGCACCCGGGCTGAATAAGCCCCGGTCTTTCTGTCAGTCGAGAGGTTGCCAATCAGCGAGTCGTCCATGAACCACGATCCCGTCCCGAGCGTCACATTGCCGGCCGCGTAAGCAGTCTTTCCACCTGCTTCAAAGCCTTCGTTGAGCGGCGCCATGGTGGCGGTGGTCAACGCAATGGTGAGAACGAACATTACCGAACCGAATGCCAGTACCATCTTGGTTATGCTTGCGAACCTGGGCTTTCTCATGCGCTTTTACCCTCTCTGGTGAAGTCGTTCGCAACCCGGACAAGCGGCCGGCGAACAACGATTAGAAAGTGAGTACGCAGATCGACATCGCTGCGTACCGTTACGTGCGGGCAAGCTAAAGGTCGGGAGTTACAGTCAACTCTTCTCTTGAACGGAGAAGATAAAAAGAAGGCGGGGCGATGAAATTCCGACGGGCCTGGCGCCCACTAAAGTCGAATTTCATTGCTGCCAGTGCCGGATGGTACTCGAAGTTGCATTATTAAGCTATAGGTATTTTGGAGGTTAGGTAGGTCAGAGTCGGAAGTTGCTAAATATGATGCGATTGAGCGTGCTGCGCACGCTGGCGGACAGGGATGTCCGCGCTCCATCAGCAAAAGAAAAGGCTGGCTATGGAAGCCGGCCTCTTAATTGTTCATGACGATAGTCAGATCCTACCACTTTGGCGAGACGCCCAGGTTATTGAAAATAAACGAATACAAATCGGCGGTTTGCTCGAGCTGTTTCGTCGTACTGCTGGCGCCGTGACCCGACTTAGTATCGATTCGGATAAGGATTGGATTATCCCCGCCCTGTGCCGCTTGGAGCGCCGCCGCGTACTTGAAGTTATGCGCCGGCACCACGCGATCGTCGTGATCGGCCGTGGTAATTAGCGTAGCCGGATACTTCGTTCCCGGCTTGATATTGTGGATTGGGGAAATGGCATAGAGCGCTTTGAACTGTGCTTCGCTTTGCTCGCTCGAGCCATAGTCCGAAATCCAGGCCCCGCCGATGGTGAACTTATGAAAGCGGAGCATGTCCATCACACCCGCCTGTTCGATCACTGCTTTGAACAATTCCGGTCTCTGGTTTGAGCAGGCGCCGACCAGCAAGCCGCCATTTGAACCACCATGGATGGCCAGTTTGTCCGGCGAAGTGATCCTCTCCTTAATCAAGTACTCGGCGGCAGCGATAAAGTCGTCGAACACATTTTGCTTCTTCAGTTTGGTGCCGGCTTCGTGCCACTTCTCGCCATACTCGCCGCCGCCGCGAATGTTTGCCGAGGCGTAAACAACACCCTGCTCGAGCAGAGCTATGCGAAGCGCGCTAAAGCCTGGACTGGTGGTGATATTGAAACCGCCGTAGCCATAGAGGACAGTCGGATTGTTTCCGTCAGGCGTTATACCCTTCTTGTTCGTAATGAACATGGGCACGCGCGTACCGTCTTTACTCTGGTAAAAGACCTGTCTGGTTTCGTAGTTCGCGGGATTGAATCCGGGGATATCAACGGTCCGGAAAACTGACGACTTCTTATGCGCGATGTCGTATTTGTAGATCGTCGGCGGGTAGTTGAACGACGTGAAAGTATAGAAAGTAAACTTGTCGTCGGCGCGACCTGCGAAGCCGCCTGCGGAACCCGGTCCGGGCATAGTTACCTCGTTCTTGAGTTTACCGGCGAGGTTGTAGACATACGCGCGAGTGGTGACGTCCTTCAGATAGGTTACGAACAACTTGCCGCCTACGGTATTCGCGATCTCCATAGGCTCGGGTTTTTCCGGAATTATCTCAGGCCAGCTCTGCGGCTTCTTCGGATTCCAGAGGACAAGTCTTCCGTTGGGAGCCGCGTGGTTAGTTTTGATCAGGAATTTAGCGCCAATGTTATCTACTACGTCATACTCGTCGTCGCCTATCTCGGCCACGATAGGAGTAAATGTCTTTTCACCTTTCGAGAGGTCACGAAAGAAAAGCGAATTCCCTTTCTTACCAACCGTAGGATCTGATTGCGAGCGAATCTCGAAGCGCTGATCATCGGTAACTCCGACGCTGTTAAAGCGACCCGGATGATCGTTGTCTTCAAAGACCAACGCGTCGGCCGACTGCGGAGTGCCAATCTTGTGGAAATAAACTTTCTGGTATTCGTTTTTGCCGGCCATCTTCTTGCCGGCGGCCGCGGCCGGATAGCGGTTGTAATAGAACCCTTCGTCGCCTCGCCATGAGGCGCCGGAGAACTTGACCCACTCCAGGTGGTCTGCCAGTGGCTTCTTCGTGGCTACGTCCAAAATGTAGATGTCATTCCAATCGGAACCGCCCTCCGAGATCCCGTAGCCGGCGTACTTGCCGTTCTGCGAAAGCGTAAACGACCCGAGACGTGACGTGCCGTCAGCGGAAAACTTATTCGGATCGAGCAGCATCTCCGGCGTGCCGTCCAGGCCTTTCTGGATATACCAGACGCTTTGATTTTGCAGGCCGTCGTTCTTGGTGAAGAAGAACCACTCACCACGTCGGGTCGGCGCTGAAAACTTCGGATAGTTCAGAAGCTTTGTCAGTCGCTCTTTAAGTCGCGCGCGGTAAGGAATCTTGTCGAGATAACTGAAAGTGACTTTGTTCTCAGCTTCGACCCAGGCGCCGACTTCAGGCGAGTTATCGTCCTCGAGCCATCGATATGGATCGGGCACCTTGGCGCCAAAGTATTCGTCGACGACATCGACCCGTTTGGTCTCAGGATAAGTGAGCCTGGGGATGTCTTCATGTCCGCTGGCGCTTCTGATCATCGGTGAGATCGAGATGGACAGCGTCAGCGCAAACAGCATCAGGGACGCAAGGGCTAGCTGAATCTTCTTCATTTGGATTGGTTCCTCCGGAAAAACCTGGAATGAGTCTGGGCGGAGATACTTTAATCGAGGGGCGGGAAAATTCCAACTGACGATGAGGACTGCGAGTTGATCGGCCTGGTTCAGAGTTCAACCTTTAGGTTGCGGATGGTAATGAGGCAATACCACCCCCGTGAGCGGGTGGGCCGGACACACATCCCGTCAGGCTTGACTCCTGATCCACCTGCTCACGCGGGTGGTACTGACCTCATGTGCAGACGCAAGCTAAAGCTTGAACTCTGAACGGTGAGCTACGTAAACGGAGCGCGGACATCCTGTCCGCCAGCGGGCGAAGCCCGCTCGTCTCCCAGCGGCAGATTACGCAAACGTTAGTTCGCGCTGCGCGCTCAGGCGGACAGGAGGTCCGCGCTCCATTTTGTAGCTCTCACCCGGCCTTACTTACTGGCCAAAGCGTTTTCTGTACTCAGTCGAGTTGATGAAAGCCTTGACCATTTCCGCGTTGTTGTAATTGCCACCGAACTGGTTGAGTTTCGTCAGCCAGAAGTCGTAGCCGGTATAGTCCGAGTCCTGAGCGTCATTCGGGTTACGCCGCAGGTAACCAAAGAACTGCATCAGCACAAAGGCGCGGTTCGACTCGGCGGCAATCAAATCCGAATCCTCGGCCACGGCCCGCACCACCTGCGCGCGGGTTTTCACTGCTGACGATAAGTCGCTCACCAGTTGATCGCGCTCCGCGGTGGAGAGTGGACCGCCGGAATTCGTGTTCAGCGTGTCGACAAACTGAGCTGGTGTCAGCGATGTCGGATAAGCTGTAGTGAACCGGGTGGTCTGGACAAATTCTCCAATCAAGACCTGTTTATTGCTTTCCAAAAGCGCGTCCGCGCCGGGCTGTCCGATGATTACACCCTGACCAATCTGCTGGGTATCACGGAGAAATTCGAGCAGGCGCACTATAGGCACGGCAAGCTGATGCGATCCACCAAGAGTTGACGTGCCGGCGCCCGGGCCGTATGCGGTCTTATAGAGCCGCTCGACCAGATAGCCGGTCTGCTGGAATTCTATTGACAGGTAAAATGCCGCCGAAACATTCGTGCGCTTGCCATCGATGCACTGCTGGTTTCCGCAGGACGTGATTTCGTTAGTCCAAAAAGCAGCACCGCTGGAATCGGGTTCGCGGTTAAGGAAATCGAGATAATGCAGCCGAACGAAAAATCCGGCCGTGTCGATTGGATTGACGCCGTTAGCCACTTCATTGTCCGTGATGTTTACGGTGGCGGTCGCCTGCGCTCCCACTGAAGCGCCGACTGCGTTACTGAGACCGACGTTGAAGGACTCCGTGCCTTCCAGATATTGGTCGTCGACGATAAAGACTGAAACTATCTTTGAAGTTTCCCCAGCCGCGAACTTGACGGTCGTGATACGGATCTCATAGTCGCACCGCGAAGAAGCCCCGCCACCAACCAGGCCGCAATCTTGCGCACCGGCTGTATCGCTGGTCGAGAAGAGGACGCTGGCCGCGCCGGTCGTGTCGCCGGTTCGGACTACAGTCATATCAACCTGGAGGTTGCCTTCGCCGACTGGATACGACGAGGCGTTAAATTGAATACCGGTCGGCACGGCATCGACGGCGGTCGAGTCAATCGTCGCGGCGCCATTTAATGCAAACACGCGACCGGTCGTGGTCGCGCTGGTCGTCAGGGTAATGCTGGTGTTCGCGATGATGTGCCCGCGAAAAGTAGTCGAAGTGCCAATGGTCGCCGAGGTGCCAATCTGCCAAAACACGTTGGTTCCTCGACCGCCACTGCTCATCTGCACCTTCGAACTGCTGGCAGTTGTGAGCGTGGTCCCAATCTGAAAGATGAAGATCGCATTTGGATCGCCGCCGTCGTTTAGCGTCAGAGTTGCATTCAACTGGGCCGAGGTATCAAAACAATAGACGCCTGGGTTGAGTGAAAGAAATCCCGGCGTCTGTCCGAGAATCTTGCCGCTCAAGTTATTTGCCGGCAGGCATGCCTGCCCTTTGAGATTATTGTAAGCGTCGAGAGCACTGGTTTGCGCTGCGCCGGCGAGAGATGCCGCGCCCGTATAGATTTGGCCGTTCTGTATGATCGCCGGTGGAAAACCCGTCACCGCACTGCCGGGGCTCACTCCGACATTGCCGGAGATTACCGCTGAACCCGTGGCTGTTATGGCTGTGCCACCGAGAGCCGCAAAGCTCTGAGCCGCGCCCAGCGGGGGCACGCTTTGAGCTAGAGCAGAACGGGACGAGGCCGCGAAAACCAGCGCGGCAATAACGAGAAAACTTCCGAAGATAGACTTATTAAGATATTTCAATTGGTGTCCTTTTCTATTGTTGTGGGACGAGCAGGTGGTCGCTTGAACGCTCTGCGCAGCAAATGCGAACAGGCTAAAGTGATAACATCGGCAACGTCCTTTTTGGACGTTTGGAAAACGGATCTCTTCTCCTGAAGTCAAAAGAAAGGTTTAAGCAACACTCTTTCGTGATGGACCGTGACTGAGCCGACAGTGCGACTCATCACCACGCACCACTATTCCTTGGGAAGAGAAGAGAGAATCGGCGGAAGGGGATACCAAAGGCGTATTTGGCTGGGCGTTTGCCCCTCGGGTCAATCTCGGAAACGCAGCAGAAAACAAAGAACCAGATGTTCGGTGTCAAAGTGTATTTCCAGGAATCACTATAAGGGCGGATTAATACTGCGTCTGTGCGCAAACCCACATACTCGGGTCATTCGCTCGATTTGCAGGTAACGGGAGCACGCCTGGATGTGAGCAATGAAGGACTGTGCGCGGGCATGATCGGGGCTATCCGGAAGTTGTGCTTGCGAGAGAATTCTTTCGCTCTCTCACTTTCGGAGAGGTCAGGTCGGGGCATGCTTTGCACTATCCTCCAACACCTCGCACTCGGAGGGAAAAAACCACCGACACAGAAAACCGGCGCTGAGTAATTCCCATCGCCGGTTGATTCAGATTTGGAGGATTTCAGTTTCGGGGCTTTGTGCCGGGCGCCCGAGGGGCGGTTGCTGGCAGCGGATCCGAAGAAAGATCGCTGCGACCCAAATCGGCCAGGGCTACGACGACCAGAAGAACGGTCACGCCCAAGGTTGCAAAGATATAAAGCAACGATGTCTGCTCAAAATAGATCAGCAGAAAAACCAGGACCGCGAGGGCCAGGATCCACAGGTAGGTAAAACCACGGGATCGCCGGGCTTTGTTTGATTTGATTCTTTGACTCATATTGCACCAACTTCTCAGTATGTAATGGCTCTCTGCGGCAGGATGCCCATGCTACTCCGGCTCATGTTGAGAAAGAAATCGCCGAGGCTCTTCGGAGAAAAGTTACTTTGCATTCGGACGTCAATAATGTCGTAGGCCTGCAGCAACATGTCCGGTTGTTTGCCGTTCTTTATGGCTTGGTAGTCAATCTTGAGATCGTCCTGACCGACCTTACCCTCTTTCTGTCGATAGATGTGAATTTGCGGCTTGGCAAGTCTCTGCAGACCACCGACCATTGCTATCGCCCGCAGGAGAGTCATTTGATCTTTGAGGGTAACCGCACCCGGTTGCATCACGCCGCCTGTGATATAGATCGGCAAACCTTCGGTGACGATTACGATATCGCCGGGCCGAATCAGAGGATCGGCGCCCGGACCGCCTTTCACGTTATTAAGGCCGAGGCCCCCAGTCTTGATGGTGTTTATCTGATAGATTTCAAGCTGGCCTATGCCTGCGGTCTCGGCAGGCTTCTGCTCTCCAACCTTATTTTGATCCGCTGCAGAGGCTTTGGGATCCGCGTTCGCGGGTACCTTTGGATCCGCTTTCTGTTCTGCGACCGTGAGCGTTTCCAGTGCGGCATCCTCTTGCTCAGGACACATTTCCGGCTCGGTGTGCATGATTTGAATCGTGCCGCTGGCACCGGCGGTAATGCCGCCTGACAGGGCGAGTAATTCATGGAGTTTCACGCGACGCGTCATCTGGACGCGCGTCGGAGCACGAACGGCGCCAAAAATCACTGCGGGCTGGCGGCTCCTGCGCTCCAGAATTCTTACGCTGACTCGTGGCTTTACGATGTACTTGGAATAGACTGACGTAATGGTCTTCTGGATCTCTTTTTCGTTGCGACACTTGGCAGGAATGGGATCTTCAACAAACGGAAGCGACGAAATATTTCCATCCTCGTCAATCTCGACCGTGGAGGTTAGATCCGCCTGGCCGAAAACCCTTACTTCAAGAATATCGCCGGGGCCAACCCGGTATCGCTTGGGTCCCTGGCTGTCCATGGCGCTCGCCTGAGGATCCGGAGCACTCTGCGGTGATTGGGCAAATGCCAACACCGTCGAAAGGACACCCAATCCGAACACGACCGCGAAAATTATGAGAGTTCTTTTGCTCATTGCCTAAACCTCAAATCAATTCATTTGAAAATGCCGGAGGTCATCCAACAATTTGTGAAGAACACAAACCCATTCGGAACAACGATCACATGGACGCGTTATTTTCTTTTTCCGGCCCTGCGCCGTGTCATCCCGGGAAGCCCGAATCCTTTGAATAACCAGTTGCAATGATCGCACAAAAGATGATGGATGCCAAACATTCGCAGAAACCATGGCATACGCCTATAGCCGGGCCTGATCTTGTCGCTGCCACATCGTGGACATTTTCTTCTAATCATCCCGGTTGTGCCCTTTTGCTCCCTAAAAGTGCTGCTGGTTGCCCATGCAGATGACTCAATCGCCCTGCCTTCTTACGCGATTAGAAGAGTGGGAGTCCGTTCCATCTCTCCCCGTAGCCAGTCGAGCTCTTAACAACTCAATCTCTCTGGTGATCCGCTCTGCCCCAGCTTCGCGATCATGGTCCGCGCCGTCTCGAGTCAGATAGAACAAAGCATCTCGATAACGATCGATTGCCCGGCGGTATTGACCCTTGAAGGCGGCCCGCTCGGCCAACTCAACCCAATGCGCAACTCTGCTGGAAGTAATGAACTCGCGCACGGCGCATGCCGAAACTCTAAGCTCTTCCTCGTCCGGATAGACTTTCAAAGCCGAGTCGATACACTCGAGCGCCCGATTAGCAGTCTCGAGCTTTTCGTACAGACGAACCCGCTGTTGCGCCTCGTGTGTAAAAGCACGCGCGGACCCCCTGGCCCACGTCAGCAGGTGATGTCTTTGTAGACCTCGCACTCGCTCCTGCCCGGCCCGCAACGCCAAGCGTCCTTCAGTCGCCAGGCTGGGGGATTGCAAAGCCTGGTCGGCGCCTCGCAGATAATCCGTGCATAGATCATAGAGGTCGCGATGAGCTTGCGGTGGTAAATCTCTCGCGTCGGCGTCGGCCGACTGCTTCTGCAACGCGCGCAGCCCCGCCGAATGCAGACTGTGCGATTGCATAACCTTGCCCGACGGTCTCTGCATTGAAGGCCCACGACGCTGCGACGAATGCAGCGGCTGCATTCGGTTTCGTCGAACGACTGCCATGCGAGCGCAGGCGGCCACCAGAAACACGACGCTGGCCGTCAGCCCGGCCAACACCCAGGGGTTGTCTTCGCCCTGCAAGACCCACCACAGTACAAAGAACAAAGCCGCTGATACACCGGTAGCAACCGTCATAAAGCCGGATATCGACGGCGCGCGCACTGGCCCACGGGGTCTCGGAAACGAAGACTCTGGGCGGAGCCGAGAACGCTTCGACCGATAAAACTCTTGTTCGTGTGATTCGATCGACAACGTTCTTCTTGTCTGAGATCAAAAGGGAAAAAGATTTTCTTTGAGACTGGCGGGCCGCTGCTGAACTGATTCAATTCGCGCAACGTAAACTGGATTTAATACTGCGTGAATTGTACCCGCGCGAAATTATAGTCAATCTGAGCCCGCGTATGTCAATATGTCGCGCATTAGGTAGAACAGGCTGCCAGCGTGTTCGTATTTCAAATTGGGTGGGGAACAGGCTGACAGCCTGTTCTACTTTGTCTTCAGAAGGGAAGTTTTGATGGAAGCTGGATTTACAGAAAAAGTCGTGCTCGTCACAGGAGCGACGTCGGGCATCGGCCACGCCGTCGCGGTGAAATTCGCGGAAGCGTCCGCTCGCGTAGTCGCGCTGGGCCGAAATCAGGAAGCCCTTACCGAAGTTGAGAACGCGGTGAAGAGTGCCGGCGGCCAGGCGCTGACTTTGACCGTCGACGTGACGAAGGGCGATGAAACCCGACGCGCGATAGATGAAGCCATTAACAGGTTCGGCCGCCTGGACGTGTTGGTGAACGCGGCCGGTCACATCTCCAGCGGCTCAATCGAAACCACTTCGCTCGCCGCCTGGGATGCAATGATGGACGTCAACCTCCGCTCAGTGTTTCAGTTGATGCAGTTGGCGACCCCGCACTTGCTCGAGACCAAAGGCAACATCGTCAACGTCTCGAGTGTTACCGGCTTGCGTTCCTTTCCCGGTGTGCTCGCTTACTGCGTCTCCAAGGCTGCGTTGGATCAGTTGACCCGCTGCGCGGCCCTGGAGCTCGCACCCAAAGGGGTCCGAGTGAATGCCGTCAATCCGGGAGTCGTGGTCACCGAGATCCACAAACGAGGAGGCATGAGCGAGGCGGATTACGAAAAGTTTCTGGAGCATTCAAAGACCACGCACCCCCTCGGACGCGTGGGCGATCCAAAAGAGATAGCCGAGCTGATCTTCTATCTGGCTTCAGAAAAAGCCTCCTGGATCACGGGCGCGACTTATCAAATCGACGGCGGCCGCGCGCTCACCTGCGCGCGATAGTGGCACAGACTTCAGTCTGTGGTTCTCCCCGCGCCAAAATGAAATCAAACCGAACCGGGAATATTCACTAGCCAGGGATCGCGTGGAAATAACTAAACGGATCGCGGACATCCTGTCCGCCAGCGAGCAAAGCTCGCTCAAGTCAATCCAAAGAATCACTCTGAAGGCTTCGCGCTACCGTCTCTTCGTGATGCAAACGATAAAACACCCGCGAGATCGAAAGAGCCCGCGGGTGTTCCAGCTTGATCGTATGTCAGCCTTATTGCGGCTCTCCGGTACTTACTAAAAACACATCCCACGCCCACCGACCAAGCTGCGCGTCGTGAGTGTCTTTTACTTTTGCTCGGTACTTGAACTGATTGCCGTATTGGTCGGTTCGTTTTGAGAATTTGTAATCGAGCTCAATTACTTTGAGACCGAGTTCGTGCAGTCTATGCAGCTCGCGAGCTTCTGACCTTCCGTTGTGGTTGGTGTCTTGCCACAGCCGGAGTGAACTAAAAACAGCGTCGTCTTTGTTGATTACTCCGTCACCGTTTCCGCCGTTCGCAGCTTTGTCGAACTCTGCTAAAGCGAGGAAACCATTCTTTTTTGGCACGTCCGGTTGCGGAGTGAGATCGCCAAACAATTCCTGGCCATTGTCGATCGTTCCGTTTCCGTTTCGGTCGAACGCGAGCCAGGCATCGTCTGAGCCCGCCGCGGTCCACGACAACTGATCGCGCAGGCCGTTTCCATTGAGATCGAAACGGACACCACCGTTTACGCTGGTCATGGCGAACCCATCGCCATTGATGTCGACGAGTATGGGTGAGCCTCCACACCAGTCGCAACCGGTACATACACAGTACTGGGCGACATAGTCACCGTTGTACTGATAACAGTGATTCTGGAAGGTTGTACTGCGCCCACAGAAGCCCCCAAACAGACCCAAACCGCTGTAGCATCCGGTTGAAAAATAGTTCGTCCAGTCCGCACCGCCGCCGCAGTTGCCTATGGCCGGCGCATTGCCACATGTGCTAGTGGTAAAATTCCAGTACAACAACTCTTCTTCGCACTCATCTTGCGCGGCTGGTGGTACGGGAGTGCAATTCGAATTGGCTAGCGTGTCCAAGTGTGTTTCGGTTGCGGTACAAGGAGCCACCGTTGGATCTATACCATTACAATACTTCGTGGTTGTCTCGCTGTCCGCAATAACGTTCTTTGTTCCACGAGTATAGAGCTTGTGGTCTTCGTAATCACAAGGAATGCCCCGCGTATCTAGCACAGTACAATGTTTTATGTCATCCAAACCGTCTTTGTAGGTGCAGGGGGGTGGATCGATCGGGTGGCTATAGCGGGATGCGAGTTTGAGACCGGCCATCCGGGCTAGCTCGAATTTGGGTTCCCGGGCCGCATGGTTCAATCGAGAGAGAGGAGAGTCAGGATCGTCTCTCGGGAGCCAGCGCCTGGGGTTGGTCGGGTCAAGGCGGTACATACTACCCCTGATCCACATTTTGTCGTCTTCGTCGTACCAAGCGACATGATCTATCCAAAGAGTGATTTCAGGAATGTCAGTTGAGGCATCCTCGCGGCTGAGAAGCCCGTAGAGCTGATCGCGGTGGACTGTCGAAAACACAACGTCAGCGGTCTGGCCGGGCATAAGAGGGGCCGCACTATAAGATCTAGGTGGCTCTCCAGGTAAACGCGGCCTCAGTCCGTACCCGAAATCAACCGCGGCGCGTCTCTCTCTGCCATCGCTGGTCCGCTTGCGTATTCCATCTTTTTCGTAGTACGCAGTTACTGATACGGTGACGTAAACCACTGGTTTGTCTGAGACGTTCATGATAGTAACGGTCATGCCTTTGAACCAATCACTATCGCCGGCAACTCGGCGCTCAGATTCTACGAGAGCGCCTTTCACTTTGACGGCAACTATTTCAACCGGCTGGTCTTTAAAGGTCTTGATTTTTACAGCTCGTTCCTTCCCCTGGCCGGTGCCATGCGCGGGGAGCATTACCACAATAAATGTCCCCAGCATCACCATACTTGTGAACGCCAGGATCTGATAACGAACAGTCCCAATATCCGAAATTATGCTTTTCATCTGAGGCCTCCTTTGGAAAAGAAAAGGTGGAGGCTGACTACCGAGACATCCGTGATGTGGGGGTAGGGAGCCAGCTAATGCCGCTAATATACTCTCTTGTTTGATTCCGTCAAGCGGCTTTATTTGGTCGGTCAAGTGAACCAACCAGAGAGGAAAGACTCTCAAGCAACTTTCACGACAAGCGGAGGTTCGAACGGGATGAAAACATCTAACAGCCTTCGGATTGCGTGCTCAAATCGACCAGCTAAAGTCTTCGACCTTCGATGAGCATAGCTACACCGACGACAATGAGATTCGCAGCCCTTCGGTCAACTTTCCAATCTAAAGACTTGGGACCGCTCAAGACTTGGTGCCGCTCCGAGGTTGCTGCGGCGCGCATTGAGTAAGGTCAGACGGATCGCGCTTATGGGGAACAAGTATTCCGTCATTTCCCATATATCCACTGCCATCACCAAAACTCAAACCGTCAAGCCTCACTTGGATCTTTTTTGGTTTAGGTCGCTCACCTTTTTTCGCGGCCAGATCCCAAGCCCCTAACTGGCCCGGATGAATCTTAAGGAAGAACGATTCGCCGGGCTTCAGAGGAATATCGTCAGGAGTTGCCTTGACCCTGTGGTCTCCCAATTCAGTCCTTCCATAGTAAACGGGTGCCATGATGATCTGCCCAGTCTTGTCCTTGACGTCGAAAACCAGCATTAGATAAAACTCGTAGATCGGCTTATTGCCGATGTTTGTAACCTCGAGCTCGAAATCCGGCGCCCATCTTTCATTCTCCAGGTCCCTGAATTCTTTCTCCTTTTCCTTCCTAATCTTCACCCGCAGGGGAATGTGTTCAGGCATTATGCTTTCCAGTTGTCTCTCTTCTTGTTTGCTCTGGGCCAGAGCAGGTGTACTTGTCTTGTAGGTTAAAGCCAAAGCTGATAGCAATGTCGTTAATACTGCAATAGCAAGCAACAATCTGACGTGTTTAGCTCTTAACATTGAGGTTTCCTTCGCAGCAGATCAACACTATTACTCTCTCACCAATGTCCGTCAAGTCTCTTGTTTGGCGCCCAAGAAGCTGAGGAATTCAGCGACTGAGGAATGCCCGCACAACTAGACCACCCAGTGCCGTCACTCTGCGTACATTTTCGATTCCCTGGTTCCTGCTACGAAATATGGATATACTCCCGGGAATTTTAGTATCGTTGGCTCCAGACACAATGAATAACGCATTCAGCCCCAATGCCGCTCGCACTCCAATTCGTCCCGTCATCCGATCGTCAGGTCATCAGAGCGCTTTCAAAATAATTCTGGCCGTGTTCGCGGTGCTGGTCGCGTCGTTGCTCGGAGTAATCACGCTGGCGCTGATTGGATCGGAAACGGGCGCGCCGGAATTGGTCATCGGATTGATATGCGCGACTTTGCCGGTGCCGGTCTACGTAATGATCCTGTTGTGGATCGATCGTTACGAATCTGAACCTCTATGGATGTTGGCCACAGCGTTTTTCTGGGGCGCGTTGGTAGCTGTTTTCATCGCCTTCATTTTTAATAGCAGCATTCAGATCATGGCGGCCATCGCCACTCACAGTCAGGAGATCGGCCAGAACGTTGGCGCCGTCATCTCAGCCCCGATTGTCGAAGAGAGTTCCAAGGCCTTTATTCTGCTGGTCCTGTTTTTATGGAAGAGGGACGAATTCGACGGCATTGTCGATGGCGTCGTTTACGCCGGCATGGTCGGCCTCGGCTTTGCCATGACCGAAAACATTCTCTATTACGGCCGCGCGCTGCATGAAGGACAGGACACTCTCAAGGTGCTTATCGTCCTGCGCGGAATAGCTTCGCCGTTCGCGCATCCACTGTTCACCGGCATGACCGGCATTGGTTTGGGTTGGTCCCGACAATCCAATAACGGTTTCATCAAACTGGTGGCGCCCGTGGTGGGGTTCATGCTGGCGATACTCCTGCATGCAACCTGGAACGCCTCGGCCACCTACGGCGGCGCGGCGGGGTTTTTCGCGGTCTACTTCGGGATCATGGGTCCTGCTCTGATCGTTACTCTGATGGTTGTATTCTTTTCGCTGCGGCGCGAAGGCCGGATCGTGCGTCAATTTCTTGAGTCAGATTTTCAAACCGGCTTTTTCGATAAAGATGAATACGAAAAGCTCTGCACGATTCGGGGCCGGATGGGAATGTCCTGGACGGCGCTGACCAGGCATGGCCTCTCTCCATGGCGCATGCGCAAGCAGTGTAATCAGATGGCCAGTGAGCTGGCGTTTCATCGCAGTCGCGTGGCGCGGGGCTTTGTGCGCGATCCGCATCTGGCGCAAGAGCGTGAGAACGAATACCTGTTCAGGTTGCAGGAGTTGCGCCAGAAACTTGGCTACCTGCAGAAAGGCCGCGGCTAGAAAGTATTCACGCGGGCGCGGAAAACTCTCGCACGTTTTGTTTGGTTGGCTTATACTTGGGGCGCTGTTGGCCAAAGTCTGAATCCACTACACCCGATACTTGCACATTCAACTATTACCCAGCTCGTTTGACGCCAGCGGGCGCGCTAACGCGGCGCAGCGCCTGACCTGCTTTCTGATAGACGATCGCGTTTCAGTTGACGCCGGGAGCATAGGCATCGCTTCCAATGAGGTACAGCGACGCCAGGTCCGCGACATCGTCGTGACGCACCCTCATATGGATCATATTGCCAGCCTGCCGATCTTCGTTGACGATCTGTTCAGCGAACTGGAACAGCCGATCCGTATTCACGCCACCGCGGAAGTAATCGACCTGCTGAAGCGCGACGTCTTTAACGACAATGTCTATCCAAAGTTTGATGAGTTAAAGAACGAACGTGGATCGGTGATGGAGTACGTGCCGTTTGAAACCGGCAAGGAATTCAAGGTGGCCCATTTGACGATGACTGCGATTCCCGTCAATCACATTGTACCGACGGTCGGCTTGCTCGTCTCTGACAGAGAGGTCACGGTTGCTTTCAGTTCCGACACCGCCGAGACGGAAGACTTTTGGAAGGCCGCCAGTCAGGTGCGGCACCTCGACGCCCTGTTAATCGAAGCTTCGTTCCCGAACTCAATGCGCTCCCTGGCTGAAGCTTCAAAGCACCTGACACCGGCAATGTTGAGCGGTGAACTCCGCAAGCTCACCCATAACGGCATGGACATTCTCGCGGTCCATTTGAAACCAGCCTACCGAGAGATCGTCGCCCAGGAACTGTCTGAATTGGGAATGGACAATTTGAGTGTGATGGAAGTCGGACGCGTCTATGAATGGTGAGGTCCTCTTAACCAATAAGCATTAGCCGCAAAAAAGCACAAAAGGCGCAAGAGCAATTTTCAGCCTTGTGCCTTTTTTGCGGCTAATCCTTTTCGGAATCTGCCCAAAGTCCTTTGTGTCAGAAGCCCGACCGTGAGGGAGGCAACGCTTGCAGGCACTCTCGATTCAGGGAGATTGGCGAACTGTTGATGCGATGGATGATCGTCGCTAGTGTTGCCCTCCCTAACGGTCGGGCTTCTGACACAGCCTCTTACCTGATCGGTTGAAATTCTTTCTCAGCGTGTTCGCCGGCGACTTCGTCCAGAAGCACTCGTCCACTCGGCAGCAAAGTCGTCACATGAAAAGTCCGCTCCGAAGTATGCCGTCCAGGCATTAGCTCGGCCCGAAAAATCACTTCCATTCCCGGACGCGCCCATGTGTCAGCCGCCTTATCTCTCTGACCGC
Source organism: Blastocatellia bacterium (assembly GCA_033857635.1). Lineage (GTDB taxonomy): Bacteria > Acidobacteriota > Blastocatellia > Pyrinomonadales > Pyrinomonadaceae > UBA11740. The sequence continues at coordinate 31,701 of JAWVDF010000018.1, read as the reverse complement.
GGGGCCGACCTGACCTAATGCTTTTTTTCATCACAATTGCCCCTATCGTGCCTACTGCTCCTGCCGCCAAAGCTATTCCACCTAAAAAACGTTTTGTGTTCTTTCGCATTTCAAATCTCAAATCCCGTCGCCCAGTCTGGGCGAGAAATACTCAGAAAGGAATTCGAGGTCTGAAACTCGAAAACTTAATTGCAAGACGTGTTCCCCGGAGTAACTAAGAAGGCGCGACAGCCGCTTCGGTTGGCCGCGGCCGGCGCGCCTGTCTGGTTTACTTTCAGTTACAGTCTTAAATCACTGACACAAGGGATCGAGTCTAACATTGATCGTAGGCAAGCCGCTGAGCGCTCGCTCGGCGTTGATTTGGGTGAAGCTGGCCCATTCCGCCGGTAACTTGTCTTCGGCGAAGACCGCTTCGACCGGGCATTCGGGAACGCACGCGTCACAGTCGATGCATGTTTCAGGATGAATCACCAACATGTCATCGTCGAGATGAAATGCGTCGACGGGACAAACCAGGGCACAGTCGGTGTAGCGACAATTCACGCACGGTTCAGCAACGATGTAGGTCATCCGAAATCACCTCCAGGTGTGATTAAGATATTGCGTCTTAGGAAAAATAAAGCTCCTCATGAGTCAAGCAACAAGGGCAACATAATTAACCATGAATCGCCGAAGATTCAAAGCCCGGCCTGAGCAGGCTGCGGCTCTGCCGCTCTCGTTATTGTATCTCTCCATAGCAATCGTCGAGTTATACGGAACGCTTCCACTTCAGCACCGGCACCGCGTCGACGAAATCATAAAAGCCCAAATCAACTTCCGCGAACATCTTGCTCATCATGATTATTTGGCCGGTATGCATTGAGAAGTGTTCGACCACGTGATACATCGCGGACATGGCCGTTACATCAGAGCCTTGAATCGAACGCATTTCGAGCAGCTTGCCGGCGTCGAACCTGGCCAGCGCGGCATCCGCTTCATTCAGCGTCTGCTTCAAATGGGCTAACAATTCGTCGCGCGAAATCATCTCGCGTTGGGCAAACTCTGAGTCGCGATCACGCTCGTCCGCTGCGCCGCCCAAACCACAGACGATCCATTGCCGGACGTTACCGCTTAGGTGCAACAGAAGATTTCCAATGCTGTTTGATTGAGGATTTGCGCGCCACCAGATTTGCTCGTCCGAGAGTAGTTCCAGGCAACGCTCAATCTTAGGCAGGTAGTCGTCGGCAAAGTAAGCGCGGGAACACGCAATAAAAGATTCGCCGATCTCATTCATGAAAAACTTCTCTAGCCTTCGGTCGCGTCGGGCCGCTGCTTATGTTTCGCTTTCCGTCCGGCCGGTCGCGCCTTTTCGTCAGGCTTGGCGTGGGTCAATGGATGACCCGGCGGCGCGATCGGGCGGCGAATGGAATCGATGATCGACTTACTGCGCTTTCGGCTTTTCGAGCGTGAAGACTTCATAACGTTTTCTCCAGTCGATGTCCGAGGGCGAGTTCAAGACGCGATGCTATCGCCGCTGGTGGCGACTGTCAACAACTATGTAGCCCACATTGGTTCTTTTCCCTTCGACAAGGGACGATCCACGAAATCACACGAAACTAACGACCACAATTTCCGCCTCGTGTGTTTCGTGCGATCGTTTTACGTGGAGAGCGTCGACCTCTCAAAGCAAACCACCAGCCTAACGCAGCTGGCCGCTGGCGCTACATATTTGGGCTTAAACTTTTCGAGGAGGCGCTAAGGCTTGATTAAGCCTCGTTCGGCTGCTGACGAGAGCGAATGAGAGTTTCTACAGCTTTAGCGGTTTCGACGCTTTGCTTCTGTTGGAATTCATTTACCCAGTTGGTGACGTTACTCACCATGTCGGTTGCGGCTTTGCGCGCGGCTTCGCGGGCGGCCCTGGCAGTGCCGGGCTTGCGTTGGCTGCGCTCTTCGCGCTTCACTATTCTTACTTTTTTCTCAGACATAATCTTATTCGGGGAACAGGTTGTTTCTATGATTTGATTTAACGAAATCCCTATTTCAAAGTTCCGTATCTATTCAACTGATCTTCGGTTTTGGAAAGCAACGATTAGACGCCGCTCACCTGGTTTTGGTTGCAGAAGTATCCCTCCACAACCAGTTCTATTCGCCTGCAGCACTCGCTGCCTTGGCCTGCATATCGCTTTTCCAGAGTCTCTTCTGTGCTCGGTAAGCTAGGAGGGCTAAAGCTACAGTGCCACAAACCGCGATATAGGGCAAGGCGCCTTTGAGGGGTCGAACACCGAATCTCACCAGCAAACCGTTAATGATTATCAGCACCAGGCGCAGTTCAGTGGGACCAAAGACGGCAAAGCTGACCTTGAATTCTTCGGTGGCCGCGAGCATCAGGAACGTGTGAAACATGAACGCGCTGAAAACACACAGCACCAGCATCATGCTGAAAATTGCCTTTTGCGGCAGCAGGAACGAGTAGCCAATCAGAATCGAGCACAGGAAACCATAGTCAAATAAGTGGTCCATGTAAAAGCCCCACTTGCGCAGGCCCGTGTCCCGAAACTTGCCCAGCTTGCCGTCGAAGTGATCGGTGAAGTAGTGCAGCACGATCATTAGATTGACCAGCCACAGCCAACGCAGATCACGCACAGCCAGGTAGCCAAACACCACGATCCCAATCGACCAGATTGGAGTAAGCAGGGTCAGGTGATAAGTCTCCAGCCAGAGCGGGATGCGCGGCAGGACGAACCTGGCCAAACGACGTTCGAGCGGCACCAACAAACCTGTATTGGTCTTCCCTGCCCCGGCAAACTCCTGCTTGCCATAAACGCGGGCCGACCATTCCGGAATGTCGGTTTTGATTAGTGAACCGGCTGCGATTTCTCTCTGCATTTATTCTACCTTTTTACGAAGTCCCAACCCATAGAATTTAGGGCAACGGTAGCGACGGAGCGCGGACATCCTGTCCGCCAGCGGGCGCACCACGCACAGCCTCACGAAGAGAATCCCTTTCAACGGCTGTGCGCGCTGCGCGCTCAGGCGGACAGGATGTCCGCGCTCCGTCTGATCTCGTCACCCTCAAAGTATTTTGATTGGCAAGCGCTGAGCCACGCATCAAGTCGCATAAAGCTCAGTCTGTAAACCTATAGCAGAATTGGACGAACTGGTGGAATGAAGTCAAAAGGCGACAGGTGGAGGGTAAGGCCGACGGCTCATTCGCAGACCGAAGGGCTCCGTAGGAGCCCAATGTTTATAGCTTCCGGGACCTGATTTGTTCCCGCGCTCCGTTAGGACCGCTACAAATTAATGTTCCGCTCCCACGGAGCGAGGACAATGAGGCACAGTCTGGGCTATAAACCGTTCGCCTCTACGAGGCGAGGATCGGGATGGAATTTACGACTTCGCTTGAGTTCCTGAAGTCTGTGCCGCTAAATAAACACCACCGATTGTGAACTGGGAATATCGAAACGTTTGCGGCAAGAACGGCACGCGAGCATGTCGTCAATGCGGACCATGTAGTCGCGTGAGTTTTGAAATTGGCGTTTGTCGTTTTCGCTGGCGCCGCGCGGCGGGGCGGGCTTCTTGGTGCGCTTCAACCAACGTATTTCGTAGTCGTTGCGGGCGCGACAATGCGGGCAGCTAAAACTAGCGGTCTTGGATTCCTGCTTCTCGTTAAAAAAATCACGTTCATTCATAAGGTTTCTAACTTTGCTGCCGCGACTTGCCGGCCCAGCAATCTTTCAATAGAAGTAATCAGGCGACTGGGATCAATCGATTTTCCTGTGCCTGGTTCAAAGGCATCGGCGCCGGCGGATAGAGCCAGCGTTGGTTCACCCGTACCCCATTCAGCCAACATCAAAATCAAGATACCAGCTAACGGCGGAGTGTTGCGAACCCGCCTGATGAAATCAACTCCAACCTGGGCGTGAGCAAAATCAACGACTACCAGATCAAAAGGCGCTCCCAGCAAAACATCAAACGCAGCATCGCAGTCTTTGGCGATCGTGATCTCGAGTTGCCGTTGTTCGAGTTCTGCGCGCGGAAACGCCGAGCTGTTACTAACGATCAGGATTCGCCGCGACTCTGCCATCGGGTTGAAAACGTGCTCTCGTTTAGATGGCGGACTTGTCCGCTCTCTTCTTGATTAAGCGGCACAAGTGCCGCCTCTAAACAATTCGCAGGTGGTGCTGGGAACTATTACGCTACGCCCTCTGTTCGCACAAATCCCTAAGATACTGAAAACTATAAATGCCCGTTTCGTGCCCATCGCTCCAACGAAAGTTGAGCGCGTAACGGCCGACGATGTTGAGATCGCTGATCTCGAGTTCGTCTGAGATCCTTTCCGCCTTCAGCGTCCGCTCTCCGGTCCATTCATTGACGCATTGGGCACAGGGGCATACCCTCCGGAGCGCCGCCGCGTTGTAGTCGCACACCCGATCGTCACCCCAGGTGATCTTTAGCTGCGTATTGCTCTCCTGCAAAATCTCGCGAGGTTCGATCGCCTGTCGTTTTTGTGCTGCGTCAACCATTCTTGTGTTGAGCCCTCCCTGACGGTTGGGCTAGTGCCCCGCCTCTAAACGGGTGGCGGTACTGACTGATGCGCGAGCAAGGCAGCCTCAACGGCTTCCGCTTTGATCTGGCCATGCGAAGCGCTCCATAAAACTTCGCGATCGCGCATGATGAAAACCTGCGGCGTCTCGTGCGCGATTCCGGTTCGCGCCTCAATTTCATTCGACACGCCGCGAGCCTGCTGCACCGTTACCAAACCGACCGGATGCTGAATCCTGGACATCTCTGCATGTGCCCGGGCGCTGATCCCGCAAGTACTACTATGTTTGAATATTATGGCCGGAGAACCGTTCGATTGCGTCAGGAACCGGTCCAACGAATCCACATCCAAAAGGTCGACGAAGCCGGTCGAGGGGGCGGAGCTTTGTTGATTCATAACCTTTTCATCTTAGCTGACCGGGCAAGGTTCTAACAAAGGCAAAGCCGGGCGTAAGGTTGCCGGCGGAGCGCAATATCCTGTCCGCTTGAGCGCGCAGCGCGAACTTTCAGAGAGACTCTTTCGAAAGCCCGAGCGGGCAAAGGGCGGGCAGTCCGGGGCAGTAGCCGACCGTGAGGGAGCGCATGCGTTTAGTAACGACGCCCTCCCTCACGGTCAGGCTTTTGCCCCATGCTCACTCGAACAGCACCAAAACCATTGACAACCGCGACTTGCGCGCCTAGTTTATAGCCCATAGAGCTAGTATTAGCGTGAATTCGACGTTGAGTTTTCTGGAAAACCCTCTCTGCCTATTCGGAGTTGACTTATGAAGATCACTGCCCCTTTTGTGAAGTCGATTGTGCTTCTGCTCGTTTCCGCTTTTCTCTTTGGTTTAGCACCCCTTAGCTCGTACGCCCAGAAGCGTGGCCGAGCTGCGCAGAAGTCTGTGAGCCGCGCCGCCGGCCTGGTTGACGAAGCCGACAAGATGGCTGAGGAAAAGAAATGGCCCGAAGCGATCGAGACCTACAAGATCGCTATCCGCCTGGACGCCAACTATGCTCCGGCGTACGGAGGCCTGGGCGATGCTTATCTCAACAGCGGCAACTCGGAACAGGCGCTGGTCGCCTACAAAGAACAGGTGCGGTTGGCGCCAAACGATGCCGCGGCGCAATTCGATCTCGGCTATTTCTATAACGCGATGGGCCGTCACGGTGAGGCCTTTGGTCCTTTGGTCAAAGCCACCAGCCTGGATCCAAATTTCGCCGAGGCGTATTACGGCATCGGCTACGCTTACCTGCGCGGCGCAGACTTTGAAAAGTCTTTAAGCTTTCTCAAGAGCGCGATTCGCCTTCAGCCCGATTACGGCGACGCCTATTACGGCTTGGGTCAGGCCTATGCGCGTCTGGGCAAAGCGGATCTGGCAAACGAGCAACTGAAAAAACTAAATACGATCGATCAGAGATTGGCGCGAAAGCTGGAAAAGGAAATCCAGAGTGCTTTGGCGTCGGCTGCGTCAGCTTCCGAGCAGACCGCAGCACCCGCGACTCAGGCGACGCAAATAGCGACTGTGCAGTCGCCGGCCCCTTCGACTTCGGCGCCGCAAACGCAGGCCCAAGTCCAACCGGTCACGCGTTCGTTGGAAGCCGCAGCTGCTACGCAGGAACCCGCGAAACCAGCAGCGCAATCGCCAACCGCATCTACTGAACCAGCCTCCCGACAGCTGCAGCAACTACCACCGGCTCAGACGCAAGCCCCGGCAACAAACACTTCAACGGCTTCTGCTCCTTCGCAGGGAAACCAGGTTGCAGCGTTGCCGGTTAGCGCGAAGCGCTGGGCACTCGTGATCGGCGTAGACAAATATCAGGACCCGCAAATCAGTCCGCTGAAAGGGTCCGACAATGACGCGCGCCTAATCGCGAACGCACTGGTTCGCTATGCCGGATTTCCGCAGGACCAGGTAATTCTTCTTTCCACCGATCAGCCGCTTGAACGCCAGCCCACCCGCGTCAACATTCTGCGTCGCTTGTCGAACCTCAGCACTGCAGTTCCCAAAGACGGTTTGCTACTTGTCTCGTTCGCCGGTCACGGAATGGAGCGCGGCGGCCAGGCCTTTCTGTTGCCCTCCGACGCGCAGATTAGCGATCAGATTTCTTTTCTGGAAGAGACCGCGATCAGCATGAATCGCGTCAAAGAACGCATCAAGGAGACCGGCGTGGGCCAGGTCCTCGTGCTCCTTGATGCCTGCCGCAACGATCCGGGCGGACGCGCGGATGCGCCGAACAATTTGAGCAACGCCTACACCAGCGCTTTCAATTTCGACACTCGCAATCGAGAGGTCCAGGCATTCGCGACCGTCTATGCGACCGGCATTGGTCAACGTGCTTATGAATACACCGAAAAGAAACAGGGCTATTTCAGTTGGGCGGTAGTCGAAGGATTAAAAGGCGGGGCCGCGAATGACAAAGGGGAAGTCACTCTCTCGCAGTTGGTCAAGTACGTCCAGGATACAGTGCCCAAACGACTGGCCATCGATCTCGGTTCGACCAAGCAACAAAAACCTTTTGCGGTCATCGAAGGGTATCGCGCCGACGAGTTGGTGGTCGCCATTACCAATTCCGCCTCGAACGCTAACAATAGTTCAACTCCGAACGTAGCCATGGTTGATCCGGCGGCCATCGAATTGAGTTTCTGGGAAAGTATTAAGAGCAGCAACAACCCTGATGACTTCAAGGCCTATCTCGACAAATACCCGGACGGTCAATTCGCCGCGCTGGCCAAGTCTCGCTCGAACCCCGCCAGGTCGAATCCCAGTACCGTGTCGGGCGACTCGATGGAGATGACTTACTGGAATGCGATTAAGGACAGCCGGAACCCATCGGACTTTAAAGCTTACGTCAATAAGTTTCCCAACGGCCTGTTTGTCGAAATCGCTCACGGGCGAGTGGCCATGCTGGAAGGCGAAGCGGCTGAGAAAGAAAAAACCAGGACCGCTGCCGAAGCTGCTGACCGGGCGCGCAATTCGCATCTGTACGACGTTCAGGATGCTTCACGAACTGCCGGCACGCTGACCGTCACTCCGGGCACGCTTTCATTCGAGCCGCGGAAGGCAAACGAAAAGAAGAGCATGATCATTCAATGCTCTGAGATCAAACGGATCGAACAGGGTCAGTCGGCATACGTGTTGCCGCACGTTAATCTGTTCATGACCCCGGTTAATGGAAAAGAGAGAATGGTCATGTTCTACACCTCCACACCCGCTACCGGCGGGTTCCTTACGCCGGTTAAGCCGGGCACAAACATAACCGCGGACGTGATCAATGCGATTATTCAGGCGTGCGGCATGGCGCGCATAAATAAGTGAGCTGTTAGTCTCTCTCGAATTCAGTGTCAGAAGCCCGACCATGAGGGAGGGCTCCTGGCGCATCAGGCCCTCCCTTACGGTCGGGCTTCTGACCTGCTCCAACTTCGTAAGCTGTGACGTTCAAGGATCAACCCGAGACGGTTACGCCTGGGCCGACGTCAGACGACGCGGCAAATGTGTCTGTCGACCTCTCGGCCGGGACGATCACGGCTGATCAATCCCCGCCCCCGATTTCGCTAAACGAAACCTCGCTGCCATCCTCGCTGAGTCTCACCGGCACGACTCTCGACGGCCGCTATTCCATCCAGAAGGAGTTGGGACAGGGCGGAGTCGGCGCAGTCTACCTGGCCCAGGACTTAAAGCTGCACGGCAAGCTGGTCGTGATCAAAGTGCTGCTCGAAAAGTCTTTGCAGAATTCCTGGGTGGTGCAGAAATTCCAGCAGGAAAAAGAAGCCCTCGCTCGCGTCGATCATCCCGGAGTGGTTGGCGTCCTCGACACAGGCCACCTCCCCGACGGCAAGCCTTACCTCGTAATGCAGTTCATCGACGGGGTGACTTTGCGCTCACAGATCAAACCTGAAGGCATTCCCCTGGAACGCGCCGCCGAATTAATCAAACAGATCGGCCGGGCCCTCAAAGCAGCGCACGACAAAGGCATCTTTCATCGCGACCTGAAACCGGAAAATATAATGCTGCAGAGTTACGGCGGCGGCGAAGAGCAGGTCAAGATTATCGATTTCGGAATCGCCAAGCTGAAAGACTCGATCGTCGCTCCCAGCACCGTTACCGGCGCCACTGCGGGAACAGTTTCTTACATGGCGCCGGAGCAATTGAGCGGGCGGCCAGTCTCAGCTGCGATGGACATCTATGCAATGGGCGCGATCGCTTACGAACTGGTCACCGGGCGCAAACCTTTCAATCCGGAAACAGGATTTGAGTTGCTTGAGATGCAGCGCGGCGGTGTGCGAGTGAAACCGTCCGACCTGCGGCCTAGCATTTCTGAAGAAGCTTGTCAGGTAATTTTGCGCGCGCTTAGTTTTGATCCGAAACAACGCTTTCAGAATGCGCGTGAGCTCGGCGATACTCTTGCCCGGACTTTATCGGAAGACACAGCGACATTCACCCCCGGCCCGAGCGGCCAGTTGCCGACTCCGGCAACGCAGTTGGCCACGACCCCTAACGAGTCCGCGAGAGACACGGCAGACCTGGCATCCAAGACGATTGCTGCCCGCTTTGAACCGGCCGACTCCCGGCCGTTTAGAGTCGGGCTACTGCCCGACGAGGCGGGCGGTAGCCCGCCTCTAAACAATCAAAGGAATGCCGATGACTCAGCTAATCGAAAACCGTGGTTGATGGTAGGCGTAGGTTTAGTTCTGCTGGCTGCAATAGTAGTAGGCGCTCTTTTTATCTGGAAGCGCGGCGCACTTTCCAGCCCGCGAGAGCAAGCGCTGACTTACTCGCTAACCGTGCAGAAGATGCGAGACGGGAAGCCCTATCAGGCTGAGTTCGAATCTTCCGGACAGGAAATATACGAGAACGGTTGGAGGTTTCGCATGAACCTGGCCACGCCGCAGGAAGGTTATCTGTACCTGCTGAATGAAGGCCCGGCGGGTAACGCGGTGACCTACAACATGCTCTTCCCTGAAACCAAAACGAATAACGGATCGTCAAAGGTCACGGCGGATCAAAAGCTGCAGACGGCCTGGATGCGTTTCGACGATCATCAGGGTACGGAAAAATTCTGGATAATATTTTCACCGACGCCCGTCAAAGAGCTGGATGCCGTCACCAACAAAGTAAATGATACCGAACAGGGTGAGATAAAAGACTCAGCCCAATCGCGTGCCGTCCGCGACTTTCTGCAGCAGCATTCATTGAGCGCACCGGAAGTCACGAAAGACTCGGCGAGGAAACTGACTACCGTCAAAGGTAAAGGCGATGTCCTGGTGAACTCGATAGAGCTGGAGCATCATTGAGCCGGGAGCGCGGGCATCCTGCCCGCCAGCGTGCACCGCACGCTCAGCCAGGTTCGACAAGACTGTAGCGCAAGTTGTTAACTTGCGTTCTTTATTTCTAAATCACCCACGCAAGTTAACAACTTGCGCTACAGATTGATCCACGAATCACACGAAACAAGGATTTCTTGAAAAGCAATTAAGACACAATACGGGCGGATGGAGGGATGGTATGACTCGGGGTTGCAAACACTTGACGACGATTCAATGGACCGCGATCTTCGGCCTGGCAGTGCTGTGTGTCTGCTCAACCAATTCCCCGGCGCTCGCCCAGGGTGAAGAAGCAAACTCTCGACAGATCGTTCTCGATCGTTTCAACAAGGCGCGACCGGCAGCAGAAGTTTCCGCTGGCGTCGGCGGCGGGCGTGTCGGCGCCGGCGTGGCAGTCAAGGCTCCGATCTACCGCCGCACAGGTCCCTTGCGAATGGCGGGCGGGCGCAAGCCGGCAGCGGCGACATCATCAGAAGAAATCGGCGTCACCGTCTGGCGCTTGCGGCCTTCACAGACGGGTGATACTGGCGGGCGAGTGCTGGTGCTTGACGGCCTCAAGCCATCAGAATGGACCCCGCAGAGAATTGAAGCCGACACCCCTTTGAATATCGGCGACCGCGTGCGGCTTACGATCGAGTCCCCGCGTCCGGGCTTTCTTTACATCGTCGATCGAGAGCAATACGCCGACGGCTCGCTCGGCGAACCGATGCTGATCTTCCCGACTCTGCGCACACGCAGCGGCGACAACCGAGTCGCGCCCGGCAAACTGATCGACATTCCCGCGCAGGAAGATCAGTACAGCTATTTCACCGCGCAACCGTCCGGCAATCGCCGCGACCAGGTGGCTGAAGTGCTGACGATTATTCTTTTGTCCAAACCTTTGCCGCTGGAGATCGGCCAGCAGCCATTGAAAGTAAGCAACACGCAGGTTAATGGTTGGGAAAAAACCTGGGGCGGCATCGCCGAGCGTCTGGAGTTAGTCGACGGCGCCGGACGCACCTGGACTAAAGAAGAGAAGCTGGCGGGCGCCGCGAATGGCCGCCAACTAACGCAGGCTGGCCCACCCCCGCAGACCGTCTATCGAGTAGCCCGCAAACCCGGCGCACCTTTGCTGGTAACCGTGCCCCTGCGGTACGCGCGTTGAAGACGCAAACGGAGCGCGGGCATCCCTGCCCGCAGTGAGCGCGAAGCGCGAACTGAGTGTGCTTCGCACGCTGTGCGGGCAAGGATGCCCGCGCTCCGATCACTTCCACTCACCGACCAAAATAAATGGCGCCCAGTAAAACGGCGCGCTGTATTTCTTTCCTGAGATCATTGCGAGTTGCGCGTTGCGCATTGCGCTCGAGGCGGGTACGCGTGAAGCGCCGAGATAGCGTTTGTAGAAATCGGTCATCAGTTCAGCGGTTGATTTGTCGGCCACTGACCAAAGGCTGACGCCAACCGTGGGGGCGCCGGCGTACATGAACGCGCGCGTCAAACCGATCACGCCTTCGCCGCGTTTCTCTTTGCCAAGTCCGGTCTCACACGCCGAGAGCATTACCAGCGAAGGGTTCATCCGCAGATTGAAAATCTCATCAGTGCGCAGAAAGCCGTCCGTCGTTTTGTTGCCGACCAAAGACAACACGACCCCGCTGAACTGTGGTCTCTGTGCGTCGAGCAAGCCATGAGTCGCGACATGTATCACGCGATAGTTGTTCATGTCGCGGCTGCGCACGTTGTCTTCGCTGGCATTCAGGTCAATCCAGAGATCGGGTTGGCCGCCGCCCGCTTTGGTAATCTTCGAAATCTCTTCTGCTTCGGTGCGCGTGCCCACCAATCGCGCCAGACGCAGACCGCCGGCTGAAGTAGTGGAGTCCGTTACGTCGCTAATCGCGCTCTCCAGTCCCAGGCCCAGGCCGCGTGATTCGCCCGATACCTGCAACCCCCCAAACTTCACCCTCGGATCGTCGGCGCTGAAAATCGGATCGGCCACGACCAGAATCCTCTTGCCCGTAGTCGAGCCCTCCCTGACGGTCGGGCTAGTGCCCCGAATTGCGGCCACAACCGAAGCCGAGGGTGCATAAACGATCTCGTTCGTCTTGATCAAGTAGTTGAGCGAAGCGTAGTCAGGTCCCTCGGTATTCTTAACCAGCGCTTCGAACGGGATGTAATTCAGCGCGCCGTCGGCAACGATCAGCAGACGCTTATCAGCCGCTACGCTGTTGGCCGGTTCAACCGCGGCTTTGTAAAGAGCATTCGAGGCGCCGACAAACGCCGCCAGGTTTTCCGAAGGGCCTGAAACGATGCCCAGCCCTCGCTGCTCATCAGCGACATCGATGCCCACCAGCCGACGCTGTAGCCTTGGCGGGATCAACTGCGCCCGGAATTCCATCGCCAACTTATCCAGACTTGATCTCGGCGCCAGCTTGAAAAGCGAGACACCCGATTTCGTCACCGCAAATAAATACGAACTGTCATTGCCGAGCCCGTATTCCAAAAGCACCGTGCCGTCATCGAGCACCTTCTGCTGCACGTCGGCCAGTGTCTGTGGCTGTGCTCCGGTCAAGGCTGCGTAACGCGGACTCGCGGTGCGAATCTGATTTTCGATCTCATCAAATTCCGTCTGTAGCTTTTCCAGATCCGAATCCATCTGCGAAGGCTTCTGTTTTTGATCAGGCGCCACGCTGACGCCGGTCAGCATCTGTGCGATCTCCTGCTGGCGATCGAGATTGTCCTGCTTGCGCTTGAGCAATTCCGGCGGCACGCCTTCGGTAATCTGCGCGTTGACCTCGCTTAGCATGTCCAGAAGCGATCGAGCTCGCCCTGCTTCGGTGATGCGGAAAGATTCGGCCGTGTATTCGAGGGCCTTGCCGGTTAAAGGAGGTGAGCCCTCCCTGACGGTCGGGCTAGTGCCCCGATCTGTCAGCAGAGCCATCTCAGCATAAGCCGTAGCCGCTTCGTCATAGACGTCTTTGGTCGTCGCCAAAAAAGTCGAACGCGATTCATCTGCCCGTAAACTTCCGGCACGGATGGTTTCGACGGTCTTCAGCGCTTCGGTGTAAGCCGCAAGAGCATTCTCGCGCAACTTCGTGGCTTTGGGATCCTGGCCCGCCTGCATCCAGAGGCTGCGACCCAAGCCGCGCTTCGCCGGCCACATCAAATCCAGACGATTATCTTTTTGAGCGCCCGAGGCGGCGTCCGCAAACATCTTCTCGGCGTCCTTGAATCTGCCCTCACGCAAAGCGACGTCGCCGAGACTGGTGCGCGCCGCGGTGCGGAAGCGACGCGTTTGGCCCAGGTTCGCAACACCTGGCAGACCTCCATTACCCGCATCGAGCGCGTTCTGAAAATGCTTGCGCGCGGTTTCCATTTCGTTATTCGCAAACGCGATCCGTCCCGTGCCCAGCTCGTAAGTCATGTAAACGATGGCCACCCGATACTCATCCAGTTCTTTCTTCGTTTCAAGCAAACCGATCGCGGAACTGGTCGGTGTGGAGATACCTACGTTGCCCGTTTGAATGCTGCCAATCACTCCGCCCAGCCCGCCGAACCGGCGCGCTACCTTTGCGCCCGCGGTCTCGGGCTTCTTCACCGTCATTGTCAGGTAAGCCATGCTCGCCTCCTGAATCCGGCCCAGGCGGTAATTGGTATCGCCGATCTTGGCCAGCATGAGGTTCGCATTGAAGCCGTTGTCGGCCGTGCTGGCTGCTGTTTCCGTTGCAGCGCTGGCGGTGGCCCCGGCGCGGCTGGCGACTGAGTTCGCTGCTGCCTGGTTGGTCGCGTCCTGGCCGCGCGCAACCACGAATGACTGATAGGCTTTCTGATAATGAGCGAGGGCGACTGTGTTCTGTCCTTGGATCAAGTAGAGATCGCCAAGCGCGTCCTCACTCGCGGCAATGCCGCGCGGGTTGTTGGTTTGGGTGTAGAGATTGAGTGCGGATTCAAGATAGCCCAAAGCCTGATCGGCATGGCCTTGCTTGAGCAGTGCGCGGCCGCGACTGAGCGCGGTTCCAGCATCGGCTTGCGGTTCGATTACGGTTAAGGGAGCGACGGCAGCGGAACTGGGAAACAATTGAAAGGAAACGAATGCCAGAGAGCATGCGAACAGAAGCAGCGTTACCGACCTTCTCGAAATCATCTTGAGTCTTGCCTTTCCCGCATATCTTGAAAACGTGTTGCCGCCGCCTGATGAGGTCAGTACCGGGAGCCGTAGAGTCTGTGTCAAAACTTCGAACGTGCGCCTAAGGTAACCACTTCTTAAACGCAGAGGGCGCAGAGGTTTTCGCAGAGGTACGCAAAGTAAGGCGCTCCTCTGCGCGCCTTTGCGAAAACCTCTGCGTCCTCTGCGTTAAGATCCTCTTTGAGATCGCACATCCCTGAGTTTTGACACAACCTCGGTAGCGACCGGGTTCGCGTGTTGCGCAAGTTGTTAACTTGCGCTGCTGATTTAGAGTTACGGAACGCAAGTTACCAACTTGCGCTACAAAAAGACCCGGTCGCTACCGCTCCCGGTACTGACCTCATAGGCGCAGCGCCGCGCGTTCGGCGCTTACTTGTGAACTAGATCCAGAATCGTAACCAGCACCGTCGCATTCGTGGCTGCGTTCATTCGAATCACGGCTGGCTGCGGCGCGGTCTGATCTAATCCGAGGCCTCGCGTCGTCGCGACTTTTTCTTTCTCAGTTTGGGACTGACCGAATGATTTGCTGGTCACAACCTTGACCTCTGCTTTGGTAGCTTCCTGTAGCTGCGCCCAAACTCGGTCCAGCGGACGCCAGGGACACTTGTCCTTGTTCTCAGCGCAAAACTTCACCAGCTCAGCGCCGGTCGGGACGCCGGGCAGCGGCTCGCGCGTCACCACAATATAAAGTCGCTCGGTGCCTGCATTACCATAGAAGGCGAACCAACGCAGACGCTCATCGGTCTCTTCGCTGGACGGAACTTCGAGCGGCACATGCGCCTCGATCCAATTCTCGCCGGCGTCCAGACGCGCGTCGGGATAAATCATTTCCGGAGAACCACTGCCCTCGGTATGAAAAACGTATAGGTAGCCATCGACATTTGGTTCGAGCGAGATGCGCACGCGATCACCGTTGTGAAATTCATGGCCCGGTTCGACGCGCAAGCTGCGCCCGTTTGAGTCGCGCATGAAGAGCGTGTAACCAAGACCGAGCGCCTGTGCCGGCCCATTCATCGTCGAGCCGTTCTGGTTTGAATAGTTCTTAGTGTTCGCGTTGGCCGTATGCGAGATGCCTGCGTTCGCATTCATCGCGTTCGGAGACGCGTTGATATTTATGCCCGCGCTAATCTTGCGCGGCGGCCGCCGTCGGCGAGTGGCATTCGGATTGGTAGTCTTAGGCCGAGTGCTGAGAAACGCGCCGCGCACTTCATCGCCCGGCTCCTGCGCGCTAACCACAATCAGGCCGCAGACAAGCGCGGCGACCGCTAACAACGGAATGAAACTTCTCGATTTCATTTACTGCTCCTCCGGATCTAAATCCAATCTCACTTGTGTTCGATGCGAACTGTGAATATGACGGGAGAACCTTCAGCATTTTGCGGCACTTTGACCGAAACGAACGGCGACGCGCCGGTTTTGACTACGTCGGCGCCAACCGATTTCGCCTTTGCTTGCTGGCGCATAACTTCCAATTGCTTCTGCTCCTCCTGGGTAATTTCAGACAATGCGGCATTGTTCAGAAAAGCAGGTTCAGTCAGCGGCTTGGTTGAGAAGATTATCGTGAACTCGTCGGTTCCGGCGGTCGCGTCAAGCGTGAGCCAATTGGCGGCCGTCCTGGTCTCGGCCGGAAAAGCAAAGTCCTGCCCGCTCTTAACTTCGTTCGTCTTGATTCCGAAAGCCGCGGCTGGCTTGGCCGTCAGGAAAGTTGTCGGGGCGTTCTTCTGACCCGGACCTACGATATACAGATAGCCGTTCTCGCTCGGCGAGAAATGAAACTTGAACTGCTGCAGCGACTTCATCGACAGCGCGTCTCCGGCAAGGATCGCTTCGGACTTATTGGGCGTATTCACCTCGACCCAGTAGCGGCCAATTTCGTGCGCGCCGGCGGCAAGATCAGATCCGCCCGCGCCGTTGGTCCCGTTCGCTGGATCAGTGCGCGTCGCAGTGTTGTCTGCGCTCTTACCCATGAAGTGCATTACCGCATAACCACCTGCGCCGATTACAAGCAGCAACACAATGACTCCCCCGGCAATCAGTGGAAGAGATGAGCGGCGGGCGGCGGGCGCCGACACAGCAGCGCGTGATTGACCTTGGGATTGCGGCACGGCGCCGCCCGGCAGACTAAGCATCGTCGCGCCCGGTTTTTGCGCTTCTTTAGGTTGGGCCAACACGGTCGGCATAGTCCCGGCCTGACTGGCAATGTCCTTTTCAGAAGCGACATTTTGCGGAGCGGCAGATCCTTCCGCACCCGTGGGCGTGGATTCGCCGACGATGGTGGACGCTGTTCTTTCGGCGGCGGTCAGCGGGCCGCGCGCCTTGTCCGCATTAACAGCAGAGCCTCCCGGGATTTCCGAGAGGAACAACGTCGGCGCTATACCTTCGTCCTTTAGAGCAGTTCGTAACTCTGTCTCTAACTCACCCGCAGTGGCTTGCCTTTGACCTCGATCCTTGGCGATCGAACGGGCGATGGCGCGACTAAAACTTTCCGGAACGTGCGGGTTCACTTCATGCAGCATTGGCGGCGTAAAGCTTACGTGCTGGCGCCGCAGTTCGGCCAGGGTTACGCCACTGAACGGTCGCTTGCCGGCAATCACTTCATAGAACACCACGCCTAGGCTGTAGATGTCCGCTCGTCCGTCAATCTCAGAATTACCGTCGTCGGAAAGCTCGCCCCACTGCTCAGGCGACATGTAATAAGGCGTGCCGAGCATCTGACCGGCAACCGTCAAATTCGTGCTGCCGGTCTTTTCCGCGCCCGCGACTTCACGCAGTTTGGCGATTCCAAGATCGAGCAACTTCACCACCGGCTCGCCGTGCGTGTCGGCCTTTCCAATCATTATGTTTTCAGGTTTGAGGTCGCGATGCACTACGCCCATCGCATGCGCGGCGTTGAGCACGCTCATGATGGGATCGAGCACGGCGACAGCTTCCGACGCCGAAAACTTTCCGCGCTTCCGCAGTTCCGCGTCGAGGGTGTGGCCTTCGACGTATTCCATGACGAGATAGATCGTACCGTCGGCCGAGGTCCGCAGATCGTAAACAGTGACTGCGTTGGGATGGCGAAAGCGCCGGGCTGCCTGCCCTTCGCGTTGAAAGCGCCGCAGCCACTCGCTGTTGCTGCGCATTTCCGGCGGCAGAACTTTAATGGCTACTCGATCGCCGAGCAGGATGTGCCGCGCACGATAGACCGCGCCCATGCCGCCTTTACCGAGCAGGGCTTCGATCTGGTACTGGCCGTCGAGCACTTTGCCGGTCAGCGCCGAAGGATCCTCTTCGAGGACTTCGCCGTCCGTGGGACAGAAGCTCAGGCTGTCATCAAATTTTTCGTTGCAGGAAGAGCAGTATTTCATGCGGCGATTAGTTTACAACGAAGAGGGAGAGAGGGGCGAATAACCATTGTGACGGGACAACGAGATGAGGTCAGTACCGGGAGCGGTAGCGACCGGGTTCCTCTGGATTCGGGCCTGGTGGGGACCCGGTCGCTATCGCTCCCGGTACTGACTTCATCGCAGTCTTGTCAGTAGATCCGCTCGACATACTCGGCCACCATTCGGTCGCTGCTGAAAAGCGGCACTAGGGTTTGGATCGATCGCTTCATCATGGCCACCCAGCGGCGCGGAATCCCCTGATCGTCGCGGTCGTAATAGCGCGGCACGACCTCTTCGATGAGCATTCTGTACATCGATTCCGCTTCGCCACGATCGGCGGCTTCCGGAGTGAGTTCGCTCAGGTCGCCAATGGCAAAACCGTTATCGCTGTCATAGCCTTCAAGCCACCAACCGTCCAGCACCGAAAAATTCAGCCCGCCGTTGATCGCCACTTTCTGTCCGCTCGTGCCCGAAGCTTCCAGCGGCCGGCGCGGCACGTTCATCCAAACGTCTACCGACTGAACTAGCTGCCGCGCCGTTTCCTGATCATAGTCTTCGATGAACGCAACCCGGTCCCGCACCGCACTGTCACGCTGCCATTCGATCAGTTTTTGCAGAATGCGCTTGGCTTCCTGGTCCTGCGGATGGGCCTTGCCCGCAAACACAAATTGGATGGGCCGTTCGTGATTGTTGATGAGGCGGGTCAACAATTCCGGATTGCTCAACACCAGGTCCCAACGTTTGTAACCGGCCACGCGGCGGGCGAAGCCGATGGTCAACGTTTGCGGATCAAACATTGTCCGGGCTGCTTCGATATAGTCTTCGCTTTCCCCCTGGGCCAGGCGAGCATCGAAAGAATGATCGCGAACGTAGGCCACCATTCGCTGCTTCAGCAGCGAGTGCGCCTGCCACAAATCAGCGTCGGGAATACTCTCGACTCCGTAGGACCACACGTTGGCATCACGAGACCGCTCGATCCAATCTTCACCCACGCATTGTTCATAAAGCCGGCGGAGCAGCGGCGCCACCCAGGTCGACGGATGAACCCCGTTGGTGACCGAAGTGATCGGCACCTCGCTCGGGCTGCGCCCCGGCCACATCTTCCGCCAGAGTTCGCGCGAGACTTCGCCGTGCTTGCGACTGACGCCGTTCGTCGAACGACACATGCGCAGGGCCAGCGGCGTCAAGCCAAACGCCTCTTGCGATTCCCCGTTCACTCGACCCAATTTCAGAAACTCTTCGCGTGATATTCCCAGGGCCCTTTCCGGCCAGTCCCCAAAACCCTTCTGCACCAGGGCGGGGTCAAACTCATCATGACCCGCGGACACGGGCGTGTGGGTCGTGAACACGCAACGCTCGCGTACTCGTTCGGCCGCTGCGGCAAAGGTCAAGCCCTCACGTTCGATCAACTGCCGCGCAAGTTCGAGCGTGAGAAATGCCGAGTGCCCTTCGTTGAGATGATAGACACCGGGAGTTGCGCCTAGTCTTTGGAGCAAGCGCGCCCCGCCGATGCCCAGCATCATTTCCTGGACCAGGCGAGTCTCGCGATCACCACCGTAGAGATGGCCTGTTACCAGGCGATCAACCTCTTCATTTTCGGGAACGTTGGTGTCCAACAGATAAAGCTGGACACGCCCCACCGCCGCCCGCCATACCTGTGCACGGACGACACGGCCACGGATCGCGACCTCGATTAGCAGCGGCTTGCCTTCCTGATCGTTCACGCTTTGAAGCGCAAGTTCGTCTGTGTGGTTCTCTCGGTAAGTCTCTTCCTGCAAGCCGTCGAGTCGCATTCGCTGACGGAAGTAACCGAAGCGATAAAACAACCCGACTGCTATCAGCGGCAGGTTCAAATCGCTGGCTGACTTCAAATGGTCACCGGCGAGTATTCCGAGGCCCCCTGAATAAAGTGGAAGCGAGTTGTGTATGCCGAACTCGGCGCAGAAATAAGCGACCGGAGTTTCGCGGGTGATGCGCGACGACATTTGCAGTCTGGGCGAAGGCCGAGTATCAGCGAGGTAAGCGTTGAAGCGAGCTGACAAGCGTTGAATTCGATCGGCAAACGCCGGATCGGCAGCGACCTGAGCAAGCCTGAGATCGGAAATCTGGCTCAATAGAAGCCGCGGGTTTTGTTCACTCTGTTGCCACAGACCAGGATCTAGATCGCGAAACACTTCGTTGCCGTCCGGCGCCCAACTCCACCAGTAATTCCAGGACAAGGGTTGCAGAGGTTGGAGAGGCGGCGGCAGCGCACGCTGCGCCGTCGGGTTGAACGGTTGGTTCTGGTTTTCGATCTCAGTAGACATTCGTTGGCGTTAAAGAAATATCCGCAGTCTGATTTAGAAC
Organism: Blastocatellia bacterium; assembly: GCA_033857635.1. GTDB lineage: Bacteria > Acidobacteriota > Blastocatellia > Pyrinomonadales > Pyrinomonadaceae > UBA11740. The sequence continues at coordinate 12,002 of JAWVDF010000018.1, read as the reverse complement.
ATAAAGAAAGCGGCCGCGCCGCTTGAATAGAACGAGTGATTTAGCCAGAAGTCCCAAGCCTGCGTCAACTGAAGCAACAATCCCCAAACACTTCGCGCCCCTCTTTGCGCCTTTGCGTGAGTATTTACTTTGCGCCTTTGCGTGACATAAACCGAGTTGTGAAAAGAAGTTTCACGCAAAGGCGCAAAGTAAAGCGAAAGGCGCAAAGACGGATCCGGCCTCAGCCTACTCGCTGAACTTCTGATTCTGTAAGAACACGTTCGCGTCTTGCGCTTGAAAGAACACCAGCCGAACTTCCTTTAGTTGCAGATCCGTATTTAAAAAGTTTTCAATCGTTCGCGATGCAACCTCCGCAGCCTGGTCGGGCGGATATCCGTAGACGCCCGTCGAGATGGACGGGAAAGCAACCGAAGTCAGATTTCTCTCCACCGCCAGGGTGAGAGAGTTGTGATAACAATTCGCGAGCAGCTCGGCTTCCTTTCCGTGCTCCTCGCCAAAGATGGGCCCAACGGTGTGAATAACATAAAGCGCGGGCAGCTTGCCGCCGGTGGTGATCACGGCTTCGCCCGTGGGCAAGCCTTGCGGAAAACGCGTACGGCGAATCTCGCGGCACTCTTCCAGGATCTCGGGGCCGCCGGCCCGGTGAATCGCGCCGTCAACTCCACCGCCGCCCAGCAAAGAAGAGTTCGCGGCATTCACTATCGCCTCGACATCCTGTTTAGTGATGTCGCCGGTGACAACCGTGACACGGCCGTCGAGAAACTGTGACTTGTCTGATTCAGGATTCGCGCTCATCTGCGTTGTCAGCGGCTCCGATCTCTTCGTCGCGCGGCTCGACGCTAACCTCGTCGAACATGTCCTGGCGCCGCAGCGCCTCGGCCACGCCTTTGGCTTTGTGTTCTGTGAGCGGGTGCTCGGGGTCGACGGCAGCGATTTCAAAGACGCGCTCATCGATCATCACGACGCCCAGCGAGCCCAGGGTCACGCCCGGCGTCACCTGGATGTCGTCCATATTGTTAATCTTGAAATGGCCAGTCTGCTCGACCCAGTCCTCAATGAACGGATCGCGCAAAGCGTGTTCAGCATCGCCTTCGGTTAGATAGGCGCCTTCGACGATCAGGCAGTACTCGCGGCCTTTGCTATCGGTCATGGGACGGGCAAGACTTTGCTATGAAGGGCGGGAATGTTTTCCGCCGGGTTGAAAGAAGAAGGGGTTGCGGCTTTCTTGGCAGTCATGACGAAGGCCAGAAATCATAAGTCCAAAACGGCCTGCCTTGGTGACGCCTAACTTTACCACCGGGTTACAGTTTTGCGCCAGAGTTTTTCGCCAGTGGCACAGACTTTAGTCTGTGAACCTAAGGTAGAGGGGCTCTAGTCAAGTCGGTTTTTTTTGGAAGCGATCAACTAAAGCCGCGGAGGCGAAAAGCTCCGCAGCCACGTGCGGCTACCTGCCTGGCCGGTTGACCGGCATCACAGACTGAAGTCTGTGCCACTAAAAAACGCCGCGGGAGCTTCCTCCAGCGGCGTCCTCAGTAACCGTCCTCAGCCCTCACGAAGCAGCGTAAACCCGGTTTAGTTCTGCTCGCAGCCTATTGAAATATGAATCAAAGGTCACAAAGCCGCTGGCGCCCTGAAAGAAGGCCCGGCCGCCCGTGTCGTGCGACACGCGATTCAAAGAGCTCTGGCCATAATTGGCCGCGAGCCGGCTGCGGCTGGTCAACCCAACGGACGGCGCATAGAACGAAAAGATCGCCGTGTTGCGCCGCTTAGCTTCGTTGATGGCCCGCTCGAGGTCGATCGTATGACCGGCGGAGTCCACGTCAAAGCCTCTCGATGTATCAAGTCCGTCGGAGATCAGCAACACAGCATTGTGGCCTTGCCAACTTGAATCGAATCTCTTGAGCGCTTCGATCACTTCGACATACGGGTTGTAAGCTGAAGCCGAAGTGCTGGCAATTGGAATCCGCAGCGAATTGGCCGCGCGATTCAACTCAGTCGTGAACGGCTGTCGCACTTGCAGCGAGCCGGCAGTGATGTAACCAACCATTACTCTCGAGCCCGCCGGCAGTGAACGAATGAAATCACGCGTCACACCCAATTCGTTGCCGACGCTGGAAGTCAGATCATCCTGAATCAGGATGGCGATATTAAGCGGCGCGTCAATGCGCAACGCTTCACTCTCGTTTGTCTTTGCGTTCGCGAATGCGCCAACACTCATCATCATCATTGACGCAAACAGGAACGCGGAAATCTTTCTAAACATACCTCTCCTTAAAAATGGCGAACTGTTCGCCAGCAAAACTTAACTTTCTGCTGATGTTGGGGTCGGCTTTAAGATGCTCGCGGGCCCGTAAAGGTTGGCAAGATTTGCAAGAGCCTTGCGTCGCGGCTATGCCGCCTGATATGCGGAAAGCCTTCGGCTTTCCGGAGTTTTGTGTACGACAAACTTCAGTTTGTCATCCTACTCGCAAGAATACTTCGGCATCATCGACAAACTGAAGGAAGCTCTGAACAAGTACTTTCGACGCGTAGCGTCGATGTGAATTTAGCCCGGCCTTGTACACGGTAATAAATCCTTCGGGATCTCTGATCCCAGGGTGTTACCCTGGGCTGAGTTAGAGAACGCCTTCGGCGTATGGAGTTTCGCACCTTCACGTGTCATCGACTTTTGACACAACCTCTATCGCTCCCGGTACTGACCTCCTCATAATCAGCGACCCTCAGCCTGCGGGCTTATCCGTCACAGCATTCTGAGCCAGGGCGGCTGCGGCCTTTTCCCGGTTGCGCTGAGCGATGGTGAACAGAATTGACTTGACCTGAAATGGGGTCAGGTTGGGATAGGCCTCGACGATCAGCGCGATGATCCCCACGATGTACGGACATGCGAAACTGTTTCCGGTCAACTGGCGATAACCGCCGCCGGGCCAGGTGGTCGTTACTTCGACCCCTGGGGCCACGACCTCGATGACCTGCCCGTAACGATAACCAAAGTTGAATGGATCGCCGCCACTTCTCTTAACGACCGATACGACTGAAGAAGAAAAGATCGAAGGATAGCTGGGATAGGGAAGATTGTTAGCCGCTGAGACTACGATGCAGCCAGCCTGATATGCGCGATCGAGGAGGTCGTGCAGCGGACCAAAAAAATCGCGCTTGGTTGTACCCAGGGACAGATTGATAACCTTAAACTTTTGTTTGATTGCATAGTCCAACCCGACCAGGAACATGTCGCCCGACCCTGAAGCTTTTGGCCCCAGCACCTTCACGCTATAAAGCTCGGCCTCAGGCGCGACGCTGGCGATGATCCCCGCGCAGGCGGTGCCGTGGCCCGCTTGATCGCCGGAGGTTGACGGACGAAAGTCGATCTTTCCGTCTTCAGCCACCGCTTCGACAGATTCCTTGACCTTGCCCTTAAGATCGGGGTGTTCCGTATCGACGCCGCTATCGACGACGGCCACGCGGACGCCGCGTCCGGTGCGTCCTTTCCAGATAGCTTCCGGCTGAATGGCGGCCCACAGATCGTGCACCGCATCGCTCTCCCCGCCTGCAGTCTCAAGAACCATTTGGCGATCTCCTTGTCGCAACTCAAATCTCAAAACCCGAAATTGCCGCTGTCACCGGATCGAGCTTTCACGAAACGCGCGATCAACTCCAGCAGGTCTCGGCAGAATTCTCGTTCGGCGCCGCCACGACCAACAATGTCCCGGAGGGAAACCCACAACATCAACAGATCCCGGTGTCCGGCGGCGGCTGGGGTGTTCTTGAGCCACTCGCGAAGATCACTTTCGCGTGCGACCGGTGCTGACATTTCCGAAGAGGCTTTGACCGAGTAATCGAATAACGATTCAACCAGTTGAGCAATTTCATAAGCATCAACCAGTCGAGCGATGGCATCCGCAAAGCGCGATCCGTTATCCATCTCGGCCGGTGTGAATGAGGGATAGGGCGGCTCGCCCGGCCGATTGACGAACTCCAACACTCCAACCATTTCACCATCCACCCTAAGCGGCGTCGCCAACAGCGTGATGGTTTTGAAGCCAGTGCGTCGATCCGCTTCCGACCAGAACGATCCCTCCTGGGACACGTCGCCGACTGCCATCGGTTGGGTGGTCGAAAATACTAAACCAGCTATGCCCGCGCCGGGCGGCAGACGTAAAGCCAACAACTCTTCCGAGACGCCGCTGGTCGCCGTCAAGAATTTCAAGCCGCCTTCGTCGCCGTCTCGCACCAGCACGGATGCGACCGCAGCGTTGACCGTCTCCGCCGCCAACAGCAGCAGGTCGTCAATTGCTCGACGCAGCGGAACCGTCAGCGAGTTTGAGACATCGATCCGATTGACCACTTCACCCATCCGCGCCGACAGCGATTTCTTGCTTGCGCTACCGCCGGTCGGGGCTACTTCATCAGGAACTTGTTCGCTCATGTTTTCACTTTCTCAGGCATCGTGTGATTGCCGCCGCACTATCAATGATCGCGACGGCGCATTATACAGTTGAGCGGAACTCTTTCAACAAGCATCTGCCGATGTTCGGGTGGCGGAGCGCACGCATCCTTGCGTGCGGACCGCAGGCATCCCTGCCTGCCTGCCCGCCTGCCTGCGTATATCACGATGCGCGAGCAGGATGCTCGCGAACCGCATGCAGGATGCGTGCGCCCCCTGGCCGACCTAACCCACCGCTCTCATAATCCCGCTTGCTCACTTTACTCGACCCAGCTATATTGCCTGACTCGAATGGAGCCAACCTTAATGACCAGCCAATCGGAAGCCACCCAATCGGTCGCGACAACTCCCCAAGCCACGGTTGCCGCCTTATTGGATCAAGCTTCACAGTTACAAAGCACCGGCAGATTGAGCGAGGCTGCGACCGAATTAGAGAAGGCGCTGGCCACGGCGCGAGCCACGCCCTACGAGATCGAGTTTCAAACGCGCATTCGCCTGGGAATGACGCTCTCCGATGTCTATCTCTCGCTCGATCAGAATCAGAAGGCGCGCGACCTGCTCGCCGGCGAAGTCGAATTTGCTCAGAGGGTTTCGCAGATCATGCAGGCTACCGGTACGCCGCCGCAAAAGCGCGCAGCTACCAGCGGCTATCTCCAGATACGCGATCGCGCCACGCAAATAGCTTTGATCGGCCAGGCGGCCCCCGAGATCTCAATTCCGACATGGATTAATGGCGAAGCTGTGCGGCTCGAAGATCTCAGAGATCGCGTCGTGCTGCTGGAATTTTGGGCGACGTGGTGTAAGCCTTGTCAGGAGATGTTTCCGAAATTGAAGCAGCTTCATGAGGAAGCGGGCCCGCTTGGCCTGGTAATCGTAGCCATCACGCGTCATTACATGGCTTATGGCGGCACGCCCGAGTCCAAGCAAGAAGAGTTGCAGTTGATGCATGCCCCGGTGAGTCAACATCAAGTCGATTTTTCTGTTGGCGTCGCAGAGGACGAGAGCCTGCAGGCGATTTACGGTGCGAACGGATTGCCGACCGCGATCATCATCGATCGTCGCGGCCGGGTGCGCTATGCTGGCCCAGGCGGCGAGGATCGCGGCTTCGACCCAACCCTGCGGCAATGTCTGGACGAGTCTGCATAAGATCATAGACTGCAGCTACGCAAAAAAGCTTGCCTCATCTCGTCTTGGCTGGTAGGATGCCCCGCCTTCAAAGTTGAGTTTTTTCTAAAGTCGACTCTGATTCATGCATCAGGGAATGCGTGAGCTTCCCATGTTCTCGATGCCACGGACCGAGTTGATGAGAGATTGAAGATTGGGAATCGAGCCAGCGGTAGTTCCTGATTCAAAGTTTCCGCGCACTGGCTCGCGCGGAGGCCAAAATGGCCGAGGTCACGAGGCTGCCAGAGCTGATGACCGGGCCTCTTTAACAACCTGAGGAATGCGAGTTCTTCGGACCAGACTGAAAAAGGAGAGACAACGATGGCAATTTTGACTTCTACGCCTGGAGCAGACAACAAGGTTAGCATCTATGAGGTGCCCGACGACGTGCTGAGCCAGTATGCAATCACCGGTGACAAAGCCGCCCAGATGTTTCCAGAGAGCGGCAAGAGTGCGGGCGCTGAAATTCCAAAGAGCGGCGGCGCAAATGCAGTCAAGGTCGAAAACGCCGAAAGCCTGGGCGAGGTTCAGGCCTACAGCGACATCTGCGTTTGTCGCGAGCTTCTTTGTAATGCGTACGGATGCTGGTGGCACTATTACTACTGCTACTGCTAAAAAAGTCCTGTCGATTGCAAAGCTCGGTTCGAGCATGCGTGAGGTCTTGCGTTCGGCGATCGCGGTTTCAACCGAACCGCGATTCGCTGGGCGTGAGGCCTCAAGGCATTAATAGATGATCCAAGCGAGGGGAATGCGGCGTTGAGTTTAGAGTTCCAGCTTTAGCTTGTGTCTGATTATGAAGTCAGTACCACCTGCGTCAGCAGGTGGATCCAGGACTCCAGCTTGGCTAGTGAGTGTTTGGCCCACCCGCTCACGCAGGTGGACTGACTTGATAGCTATCAGCAACCTTGAGGTTGAACTCTGAACCAAGTGCCCCAAAGGCGCCCGCCGCAACGTTCCCCAAACCGTTTTTGAAAGTGCGGACCGCACGCCAGATCCCACCCTGATATTCTTGTTTGGTCCGCATCATGTGCACACCCCGCGCTATTGATCGCCGGGGCAGGAACATATTTTCCTTGCGCTTTTCGGGCAACTGAAAGAGGACAAACATGTCGAGTTCTGAAACTCCACCACCAGGCGGGCCCTCCGCGAAAATCCGCAGCGGTGAACCGATTAAGGGTCAGCCCATTCAGGGATCGCCGCCGGGCGCGGTGCCGCTCGACGCCTTACCGGCCGACGGACTACCCCCCCTGCCCACCGGCAAACCTCCGGGCCCAGGCGGCAAAATCCGCATGAAGGAAATGCCAAAGATGAACGCGCGACCCTTCATCAAACGCGCTTTCAAACTACTCGGCGCGCAGAAAGCGATGGTCGCTTTGTCGCTGCTGATATCGCTTGTCATGTTCATGCTGCCGTTTGTGGCGGCGGCCGCGTTTGGTCCACTGATCAAACTTTTTGGGGACGTGGCCAAGACTGGTAACTGGAACAACGTTTGGAGTGTGACCGGCTCTTTCTATGACAAGGCTGGACAAACGGGCGACGTCGGATTCTCAATCCCTTATATCACCGACTGGCTGGCGACGCCGCTTTCCTTCACCACCATTTTCATTATTTGGACCTGCGCGATCGTCCTGCGCAACGTGATGGATATTTTTCGCGCCTGGGTGGATGCAAATCTGGAGCAGAGAATTCTCATCGGGTTGCGACAGAAGCTCTACGAACATATTCAAACGCTGTCACTTGATTTCTTCATGGGCGGCCAGACCGGCGCATTGATGCAGCGCGTATTGTCAGAAACCACGGCCGTGCAGCGGCTGCTGACGCAGGTCCTGCTGACCCCGGTCGTCGACGCCATCGTCCTGGTAATCGTGATTAGCTACCTGCTCGCGTTGAGCTGGCAGATGACTTTGGTGCTGTTCGTGCTCGCTCCTTTCACTGTGCTGATGTTCCGTTTCACCAGCGGCCGGCTGCAACAGGGAGCGATGGGTATCAATCTGAGTTCTCGCGAATTGGGCTCGGAACTTGAAGAGACCATCAACGGCATCTCCGACATTCAGGTTTTCAATGCTCAACCAAAACGAAACGATCGATTCCGTGAAGCTTCGCAAGTCGCAGCCAAAAACACCGCCAGCACAACTGCCTGGATGAGTCTGAGCAACAGCGGCGCTCAGGTGCTTATTTCCTTAACCACGGCTCTGATTCTTTTGTCGGCTATTCTGTTCGGTCAAAAATGGGGGCTGACGTTTGCCAGTGCCCTGGTGTTCATGCAGATGGCGCCGAACCTCTTCACTCCGGTGCAGCGGCTAATCAGTTCCTACACGATGTATCAATCGCTGGTCCCGGGCATCGTCTCAACCTACGAACTGTTCGACACGAAACCGACCGTGGTTGAAAAGCCTGGGGCAGTGACGCTGGGCGAAGTCCACGGAGACATCACCTTTGACAATGTCGTCTTTGGTTATTCGCGGGCGCAGAAAGTTCTGGACGGGGTTTCGTTTGATATCAAAGAAGGCGAGACCATCGCCTTCGTCGGGCCGATTGGCTGCGGCAAGTCGACCGTCATGAATTTGATCCTGAGATTCCTCGATCCCCAGCAAGGTCGGATCATGATCGAAGGCAAAGACATTTCCAGTGTGACGCTCAACTCTTTGCGAGAACAAGTCTCGAAGCTTTCACAGTTCCCATTCTTTCTTAAGGACACGATCAGAGAGAACGTTCGACTGGGTCGGGCCGGCGCCTCGGACACCGAAATTGAAGATGCGTGCAAGCTGGCCCATATCCATGACGTGATAGTTGATCCGCAGAGGATGCCAAAGGGCTATGACACAGTAGTCGATGTGCAGGTGCCTTCGGGCGGCCAGAAACGCCTGATCGCTTTAGCGCGCTGCCTGCTGCGTAAGCCGGAGGTGCTGCTGCTTGACGAGCCGACTGAGAACCTGGACGCGGATCAGCGCAACCGCTTGATCCAGGTGATTCGCGAGTACGCTAACGAGCGTACCTGTCTCGTGATCAGCCACGATCTGAATTTTGTCGCAGCCGTCGCCGATCGCATCCTGGTGATCGACAAAGGTCGAGTAGTGGACCAGGGCACGCACGAAGAGTTGGTCGCGCGTGAAGGACTTTACAAGACGCTCTACGGACTAAAGAATGTCGACCCTTCGCTGCTGCGCGCACGCGGCGGTACCGGCGGCGCTCAACCTGCTCCCGGATCGCCGGTGGGCGGAATGGCCATGCCGGGAGGGATGCCGGGTGGAATGCCGCCGGGAATGGGCGGGCCGATGTAAGCCTGAAACTTCGGGCGTGATCCTACTTTGCGCCTTTCGCCTTTCTCTGCGCCTTTGCGCGAAATTTAGTTTGACTTTGTTTCTCGCAAAGGCGCAAAGAACAGTAGTGAAGGCGCTAAGAACAGCATCACGCCGCGGCTGAATATATTTTCAAGGCCGCAGTGGCACAGACTTCAGTCTGTGTTTCCACCAAACCCACACAGACTAAAGTCTGTGCCACGAAAAGAGACGACGATGAAACTACAATCACGACATCACGCTCTGATAGTCATGGCCTTACTGATTGCCGCCGTGATGGCCTGTAAGTCCAGTGGAACCTCTACCTCATCGACGACCGACAAAACCGATCCCTCTAAAAACACGAACACGTCGACCCGTACAACCACCGCACCGGCTGCGGCCGCGGACATCGCGGGCAAATATAACATCGTCGGTAGTAACCCTGACGGCGGCTCCTACAAAGGCACGCTCGAGATTATTCCTCACGGCGACGTCTATCAATTTCGTTGGGACGCCGGCACCCAATACGACGGCGTAGGCGTGGCCAACGGCAACGTGGTCGCGGTGGCTTTCGCGACCGGCGCCAACGGCAAAGGCTGCGGCGTGGTTGACTATGAGATCGCCGGCGACGGCATGCTTGACGGCAAATGGGGTTACTGGGGAGTTGACGCAGCCGGCAGTGAGAGAGCGACGCGCAATGGCGGTTCTGGTCTGGAAGGCGAGTACGACGCCACTGGGAAGAATCCCGACGGCAAAGAATACAAAGCGAAACTCACTGTCGAACCAGCCGGCAAACTTTACCGATTCGTTTGGAGCAATAACGCCGACGGCGTGGGCATCAAGCAGGGAACCAACGTGGCCGTAGGAATTGGCGGCAAGCGCTGCGGCTTTGTTGCTTATCAGATTAAGGCTGACGGCCTGGATGGAATTTGGGGCGGCTACGGTACGGATCAAACGGGAACCGAAAAAGCGACGAAGCAATAATCGCTGGGAGCGCGGACGGCCCGTCCGCCCGCCTTGCGAAGCACGCTCCATCTGTTTTTTTGTGACTCGAACCGTTTCGCGCTTCGCGCTCAAATGCGGACGGGACGTCCGCGCTCCCGGCTTCAGTTGCTTCTTACTTACTCTTCCGCCAGCAGGTTCGCGTCACGACTCAGGACCCAACTCCCATCTGCTTTCTTCCGGAAGATCGTCAGCACCGGCCCACTGCGCCGCATAGGGCCTCCTCCCTGCAAAGGTTCCATCGTCACCGAGAGCTGGTTCCAGGAATATGCCATGTCCCCGGAGACTTCGATCTCCTGCAGATCACTGTGCGCCTCAATCCGCACCTTCTCAATGGCCTGCTTGAACTGGGCAGCGAAAGCTTCTCGGCCGCGCATCGGAGGGCTTCCCTCACGCAGAAAGACCACGTCCTCATCCATCAGTGTGAGTATCGTGGCCAGGTCACCTTCAGCTGAGGCTTCCGTCCATGTCTTAATCAAATCACGAATCGCTTGTTTGTCATCTGCCATAGTCCACCTCGATGAATTGAGATTACCTTCACCTCGGAATTGCGAACGCTAAATGCTGGGAGCGCGGACGGCCCGTCCGCCCGCCTATGCGAAGCAGGCTCTTGTGGGTCGAACTGTTTCGCGCTTCGCGCTCAAATGCGGACGGGACGTCCGCGATCCCGGCTAATACGCGCTCTGAATATCATTCGACCCCTTCAGTCTTCGCCCAGCAGCCGCTTTCATGCGCTCGCCTTGCTGCATCCAGTACGAGCTGAATGTGATAACCATCCGCAAAAGTCGCGGCGCCGTCGACCGTCGTGCGGCCTTCCTGTAAAGCCTCGACGATTCGTTTTGAGAAAGCAGTAAAGCCTCGCGCCCAACCGCCGTCACGCATTCCCGCGGCCAACTCGCCCCGGTCAGTTTCTATTCGGCGCCAATCGCCCTCGCCAACTTTTGCCAGCCACAACTCGCCGCCCTCTTCGATCATCGACGCGCCCAGAGATCCAAAGAGTTCCAGGCGATGCTCAGGCTTGCCGGCTTCAACCATGGACATCGACCCATTGCCCGACGCGCCTTCAGTGAGCTCGCCATCTTCGAAGCGCACGAGCAAATTCGTTTCATCGTCCGTGGTCACTTCACGGACCTTTCCATTCGCATCTTTACGTTCGTGAATATGAGTAGCGAGATTTCCGATCACTTCCGTCACTTCCGTTTCCAGGAGCCAGCGCCAGCTGTCGACCACGTGCGATCCAATGGCCCCCAAAGCGCCGCCGCCCTGTTTGATGTCCGACCACCAATTCCACGGACGCTCAGGATCGGCTCGCGAGTCGGATCGAAACGTCAGCCTGGCGTGGAGGACTTTGCCGATCTCGCCGCGACGCACCAACTCCCGCATCTTCAGACGTCCCGGCAGAAAGCGCAATTCATGATCGATTAGAGCCAGCACGCCGGCTTCGCGCGCGCGCTCAGTCATGCGCTTCGCTTCACCCGCATTCATGGCCATAGGCTTTTCGCAGAGCACTGCTTTGCCCTGATCCAGCGCAGCCATGGTCATCTCGTAATGCGTCGCGACCGGCGTTACGATGCTGACCAAATCAATATCGTCGCGCCCTATCAACGCCCGCCAATCATTCTCAACGTGATCGATTTCAAATTCGCGCGCTACTTTTTCCGCGTTCTCTCGGTGCCCGCTGGCGATGGCGACGATCTTCGCGCCAGGGCAGGCCTTGAAAGCCGGAAGCTGCGTCGAGCGGGCAAATCCTGCGCCGATGATGCCGATACGGACTATCTTGTCGCTGCTCATTCTTATGGTCCTTTCCGATTTGCTTCAATCGTAGCACGGAGGGGCAGGTGGAGGCTGAGTACGACAAACTTCAGTTTGTCGCGTCATTTGCGCGCTCGACAAACTGAAGGAACCTCTGATTAAGTGTCTTCGACGCGTAGCGTCGGGATGAATTTAGCCCGGCGTTTCAACGCCGGGTAAGGTGCACGAAGTCTTTGCGTCGCATAGCGACGCCTGAACCAAGGTGAATTCAATCGTCGCTACGCGACGAGAACCCGTAACCAACCGATCCCGGCCTTGAAAGGCCGGGCTAAACTCATACCGACGCTACGCGTCGAAAATAT
>JAWVDF010000017.1:0-154595 GCA_033857635.1 Blastocatellia bacterium | reverse complement strand
TGGTGAGCAAGGTCGCGCCGGCAGTAGTTACGATTCACTCGCAACTGCAGGTGCGACAGCCTCAGCAGTATCCGTTCATGAATGATCCATTCTTCCAACAGTTCTTTGGTGACCGCGGGGCGCAACCGCCGGTAGAACGCAAACGCGAAGCGCTTGGTTCGGGCGTCATCGTAACTGCCGATGGGTACATTCTGACAAACCATCACGTAATTGATGGCGCCGATCAAATCAAGGTTGATTTGAACGACAATCGCACCCTTAATGCGAAGGTCGTGGGTTCCGATGCTCTCAGCGACCTCGCGGTGCTGAAGGTCGATGCGAGCAGCTTGCCCGTCCTGACGTTGGGCGATTCGGATCGCACGCGAGTGGGCGATGTGGTGCTGGCACTTGGTAATCCGTTGGGGATCGGCCAGACGGTGACGATGGGGATTATCAGTGCCAAAGGCCGGCAGACGGGTTTGAGCAACGGCAGCTTCGAAGACTTTCTGCAAACCGATGCCGCGATCAACCAGGGTAATTCCGGCGGCGCACTGGTTAGCACCGCCAGCGAACTGATCGGGATCAACTCGCAAATATTGTCGCCGTCGGGAGGCAGCATCGGGATCGGATTTGCTGTTCCCTCAAACATGGCGCGCACGGTCATGGACCAGTTAATCCGTAATGGAAAAGTGCGTCGCGGCCAGCTCGGAGTCACCGTGCTGAAAATACCTTCGGACGAAGCTTCCAAGCTGGGCATTGATGAAGGACCCGGAGTAGCCGTTTTCCAGGTCAAGGCCGCTAGCGCCGCCGAGCGAGCGGGTCTGCGAAAAGGCGACGTGATCACGGCTCTGAATGGCACAGCGGTCAACGATCCCAACACGTTTCGTAACCTGGTGGCCGGAACCGCGCCCGGAACAGAAGTTACGCTAACCATCAGGCGCAACGGAAAAGAACAGCAGATACGGGCAACGCTGGGCGAATTAGTGCCACAGGCCGAGCAGCAGAAAGGTTAAGAGATGAAGCCGGAACGAGTATTAACGAGCCGGGCGGGCACATCCGATAAGCCGATGATCTCGCGGCGCGATGTGGAAGCTCTGATGGAGCGCGACCTTCAGCCGGATAGTCCTGTACTCAGCGTCTATCTGAATACCGACCATCCGACGCGGCCAATATCCAGCGAGGGTTCGCGGTCGTATTCAGGAACATGCTGCGCGAAGTCGAAGGGCCTAATGACAAGGACAAGCAAAAGGACAAGACTAAGCAGGAGCAGCTCAAAAGTGACGCCGAGAAGGTGCTTCGTTTCCTGGACGATTACCGTGAGCCCAGGCGCGCCTTGGTAGTCTTCTGTGATTCGTCTCAGGATTTCTTTTGGGTCCGGGACCTCGGCGTCAACGTGCGCAATACTCTGCGTTGGCAGGACACACCATACGTGCGGCCACTGCTCGAGCTTATGGACGAGCACGAGCGTTACGGGGTCGTGCTCACTGATCGGGCGCACGCGCGCCTCTTCACGATCTTCCTTGGCGAGATCGAGGAGTACATCGAAACTTTTGCCGAAGCGGATGCGACGCACATTAAAACTTCCGGAACGGATCACCTGCGATCACAGATGAACATTCAGCGCAAGGCGGACCTGCACGCACGGTGGCACTTGAAGGAAGTCGCGCAGACGATGTCTCGATTGGCCGGTAAACTGGAGTTCGATCGTCTGATCCTGGCAGGCACTGTCGAAGCCACCAGCGAGTTGCAGCGGCTACTTCCGAAAGCATTACGCGCGCGCGTTGTTGGCAAGGTTGCCTTGCCGGTTGAAGCAAACAGATCGCATGTGCTTGAGGAGACTCTGAAGATTGAGCGGGAAGTCGAGCGGCGGCGTGAATCCGATCTGGTCGAACAGCTCATCACGGCCGCTCACAAAAAACAGAACGCAGTGGTAGGCCTCGAGGACACGCTGCTGGCTTTGCAGGAATGGCGGGTTTGGCAGCTCGTCTATAGCGAGGGACTCAATCTGCGCGGTAGCCAGTGCACGAATTGCGAGGCGCTAACTGCAAGCGATGAGCCTTGTCCGTATTGCAGTCATGCCGTGCGTGCGGTGAACGATTTGATCCAGTTGGCTGCTGAGCGGGTATTTGATCTTGAGGGGAAGGTCGAGCAAGTTCGTGGTCCAGCCGCGGCCAGACTTAAAGAAGTGGGAAGCATCGGCGCAGTTCTACATTTCTGAACAACGAACTGAGTGGCACGAGCGTCCCGCCCGTGAAAACCACGCGCAGGATGAGTGTGCCACAGCGAACATAACGAAGGGAGCAGGACATGCCAGGTTTCATAGAACAGGATCAGTGGAAGAGCTTTCTTGACGAATTCAGCAAACGCAATCAGTTGCGGGCTACCAGGCTGGAGGTCGTCAGCGAACTGGGCGACCAACAGGAGGAAGAGTACTTGCCCCTGGTCGGCGTTAGTTTCGAAAGCAAGGGTTCCGCGGCCGGAAGCGTTGAGATCATTCTGGGTGGAGAAACGGCCGCCGATGAGAGACATTTGGAACACATAGTCAACAATGTGCAAAGGATTGCACCGCTGATTGGTCTCACCGGTCTCGAAGACGGTCTGGGCCTCGAAGACCAGGAAGGTGGAAAGACCCTCCTGCTCTTTGAGCGGCTGCTTGAACTGCCTGAAGCAACACCCGAATCGCCAGCGCACGGATAACTGTGTGCCCGCTGAGGAATTTGTTATGGACAGAGATAATTCTGAACGGAAGTCCGACTCCTGCGAACCTATCAGCGACTCCGAAATCGATGAAGCGCTGGCGGAGACCTTTCCCGCCAGCGACCCGCCACCGTGGACGCTCGGGGTCGAACCGCATTGCCAACCTGGGGAGGAGCGTAAACAAAAGGCGAGGAACCATCGCCGAAATGACAACGACTCAAACTAACCCCTAGCCCGCCATTGAATAGAGCTCGCTGCAGTTCTGGTATGGTTTGCCACGATTTCGCCAAGTCTAAATTGACTTCTTAGCCGCAATGATTTGTTTCTGCGCTGAATAAGCGGATTACGCGCTTTACGCGCGTTTAGCGCTACGTTGACACGGCATCTTCGCACCTAAAGAGTTTGTCATCGCCGACCTCGAATATTGGCTTCCTTCGGGCACACAAAAAAGTGAGCCTCAATCTGTAGCC
The DNA here is from genome assembly GCA_033857635.1 of Blastocatellia bacterium. Lineage (GTDB taxonomy): Bacteria > Acidobacteriota > Blastocatellia > Pyrinomonadales > Pyrinomonadaceae > UBA11740. Next base: position 151,449 of record JAWVDF010000017.1, on the reverse strand, counting down.
GCGAACAGCAACGGATGATCGAAACCGTCCCGCAAACGTCCCGCGGCGACGCGCAAATCAGGCAGCGCATGCACGCTATGCAGTGCATGCACGTAGTTTTTGCCGAGCGGTTTTGTAAGTATTGAAAATACGGGGTGGTTAAGTTACTTTCCCAAGCTGGTAATATGGGTTCGATTCCCGTCGCCCGCTCCAATTCAATCTTCCAGTCCGCGGAAGCCTGTCTGCATTACTTCATCAAACAGCAATGATCAAGGGGAGCGTCTCTTGATCTGTCATGGGTCAGTAGACAAAGGAAGATCTGACGAAGTTGTTTCAATCCCACGATGCGACGGATCTTGTTCCTTTGGATCGCCATAGACCCAAGACAATAGGGGCGTCGTCATTAGGGTTGTTGCAACCGCCATCACTACCATCATTGAGAACAAGGGTCGCGTAATCACCCCAATATCCAGACCAATATTTAGAATCACGAGTTCGATTAATCCGCGAGTGTTCATGAGGATCCCGATTGCTGCTGCTTCGCGCCACGGAGTTCCCATGATTCTCGCCGCGATCGTTGAGCCACCCAATTTACCCGCCACCGCAACCGCAAACACCAAGCCGCAGTAAAACATCATCGCTGACCCGCTGATCAGACCGATACTAGTTCGCAACCCTGTAAAGGCAAAGAACAAAGGTATAAGCAAAACTACCACTAACGGTCGGAGTCTTTTCCTTACGCTTTCGGCAAAAGGTTTTTCTTTCGGCATCATCACACCGGCAAAGAAGGCCCCGAAGAGCGCGTGCACGCCGAGCCACTCGGTGGCCCAACTTGAAGCGAGCATGCACAAGAGAAGCGCAGCTAATGCCCTGTCAGTTACTTCTGTCTCCCGATGCCTGGCAACCAGACTTCGGACTATGGGCCTTAGCACGAAGAGCATGATGCCAAGATAAGCGGTGAGGCCTGTCAGCATTTGCCACAACGTGAGTTGATTTACCTTTGATCTGACGATAGCCGCGATAGCTGCCAAAATACACCAGGCCGTTACGTCATCTACGGCTGCGCAGGCAATTGTCAGAGTTCCAAGTCTTGTACCGAGCAGATTTCTTTCGGTCAGGATACGAGCCAGCACGGGGAAGGCTGTTACGCTCATGGCGGCTCCCAGGAACAATACGAATCCGGTGAAAGGCATACCCGGCTCCGCCATTCTCGGGTAAAGGTGGAAGGCGAGCACAGCGCCCAGGAGGAAGGGAACGATTATGCTTGTGTGGCTGATGACGATGGCGGTTGGGCCCAAACGACGGAGAACCTTCGTGTCGAGTTCCAAGCCCACCATGAACATAAACAGCAAAAGACCAATCTGACTTAGCGAATAGAGAAGGCCGAGACTCGCCGGCGGGAACAGCGCTGCTGACAGACCGGGCGCAACCCAACCCAGCAGTGAAGGGCCGAGCATGATACCGGCAATCATTTCCCCCACGACCTGGGGTTGACGAAGCCTGCCTAACAGCCATCCAACCGAATACGACGCGATGAGGATGACGGAGATTTGGACCAGTAAGATCTTAATGTCGGACATTGGCCGCGCCCTTACACGCGAGACTCGCGATCAAATCAGGCCAGACAGAATTGGCTGTTGTCAGGCTGTAACTCTGATCTCTTGCTAGGCAACCGAGAGAATCAGTTCTTGTGCTACGTTTCCAGGAATCTCTTTTGAGGATTCCAACCCTGCGCAAATCTGAATCACGACAAACTAAGCAATGCTGGCAATCATAATGAGTTGCTTGGCGAAAGATAGAATCAGGGATCCGCAGAAAACTTTGGCGATTAGTGACGATCTCTCACCAAGCGCCATCGTCGCCCTCGCTTGGGGACGGTGTCGATATTCCTTCCTGACCAGGTCAATAAGTCGATTTAAGATAGCAAATTTTATAGCAAGCCAAAGATAAATGAGTTGACACCTGCCCTGCAAGGGCGTATAAGGCCCATACCCTCGTACACGATAAGAATCAAAGGAGACTCACGCAACATGACCAAAAAAGAACCAGAAGAAGAGATAACGGTGATTCTGGAGGAGCCAGTGCCGGTAAGAACGCGTAAGAACAAGAGGGTTTCGTCGAGATCAGCAAGGCGTCTTGAAGACATTGAATCGCGTGTGAGCAAGTCGGTCCGGCGGGTTAGCAAGGCGGTCGACAACGGCGTTTCATCCTACCTTGAAAAACGTGATAAATCAGCCAGGAAGAGACGCGACGGCGCGCTGGTAGATTTTTGCGAGAATGCGGCGGTAGGTGTTTCCAAGACGCTGGCAGAATCGGCCCCGGTACTTACTGATTTCGCTAAAGCAGTAAATTCACGAAGGGTCAGAAAGACAATCAGGAAAGTAGTGCGTAGCATCCCATTGCTTTAGCTAAGAGCCTAACGAGCCCACTTGGGAATTCGACCTGCGCCGCTGCTCGAGTCGTGATTTGAGCACCAAGAAAGAAATGAAAAAGTGCAAGCGGGCACGACTTAACCAGCAGGCGTTTTAGTTCGAATCCTTCGCATCCCACCTGATCTCGTTGCAGTTCCGTAAGCTTGTAGCCTTGTAAATAATCGAGGTTGGGTAGTTTTACTGTCCCCGCCTTCCATAAATCCAACATCCCGCCTCTTCAGTGAATCGAGTACCGGATTCTCCATGCCGGGGAATCTTGTTTGATAGCGGAGCTCCTGATTAGTTCGTTGGAACCCGTCGTTGGACTCTACGGTAATCGGAAGTGGCCACAACCGGAGGAATACATGGACAAAGATACCCCAGTTGCAAAAGTAATTCTGACGCCGGGTTCGACAATTCCGCCGCCAGTGATCGTTGACCTTGGCAGCAGGTCGAAAAAGGCCATTAATAAGCTTAAAGACGGCCAGGGGAAGCTGATGTACGAGGTGGAACTGGCCGTTGAACAAGCTCGGCTTACCTTGTCTGATTCAGACAAGAATAAGCAGGTCATCCCAGTGATAGTTATTTACCGAAAGAAAAGGAAGTCTGTCCGAGACTTCCCGCTCAATCCTCTTTCCGCGTTTTCTCCTCTCAACTTTCTTCGCTAACTGAGAGAAGTTACCGCCCGGAAGGAAGGTCATGAGAGGTCTGCTCGTTCGGGACCGCGCCGACCAACCGGAAGAGGATCAGCGATCAGTGACGTAAAGGACCCGGCCACAGCTACAGGAGCTGTGGTCGAGGGTGCGATAGCAACGATTTGAGGACCGCGCCGTGATGATTCTACCCAATCAACGGAAGGGGTACGCTTCCGCATTAGGGATACGCACCATGAGACCGACGCTTAAGAATTGGCCGGGCTCAGGGGCGTTGCTGCGCGGGCGGCCGAACGGCGGGAGACGAACGAAGGATCATGTGGCGAGTCTCTCATACCAGTCCGCACTGCGTACGACTGCGGTAAAGGTCAGTTCGGTGCGGGTCGCTTGGCACCTGCTTAGAATAGCGGCGCGTGCCGGATATTTCTGGGTGGGCGTTCTTGGGCGTCGGTTATGGTACAGCCTTCGATTCTGGAGCAGCGTTACCTTAAGTAAACTTAGCGCGACGCCTGTCCTGGAACAACAGGAGCTTAACGAAGAACGCCTCAAGCTTGACGCCGTACGGTTCCGCAAATTATTGGAGGGACTGGGCGGTGTCATGATCAAGGTTGGGCAGCAATTGGCACAGCGTGTGGATCTCCTGCCGCCTGCATATTGTGACGAGCTCAAGGAGATGGTTGATGTTGTAACCGCAGAGATCGACGAGGCAGACGTTAAAGCCGCAATCAAGCGCCAGACGAAAAAATCCTGGGACGAGACATTTCGGGAATTCGATTTTAAAAACCCTGTGGGATCCGCTTCAGTTGGCTGCGTCTATCGGGCCTCCTTGCACACGGGAGAGCTGGTCGCCGTAAAGATCCGGCGGCCGAACATCCAGAAGAGATTTGCAGCAGCTATCGAGGCGCTGATCTTTATCTTGAGAGCTGCCGAGTTTCTCACCATCGTGCGGCCGCAACTGACTGAGGACTTCAGAAACGAACTGAGAGAGTCGCTGCTCGAAGAGCTGGACTTTCGTCTGGAGGCGCGCTACCAGGAACTGTTCCGTCGTTACCATGAGCGGCGGAAGAAACTGCACGTCACTGCGCCGAAGGTCTTTTATGAACCGTCCGGAGAAGAGGTGCTGGTCAGTGAGTATGTGACTGGCCGAAAGGCGCAGGCGATTATCGACGCCATCAGGCTCGGCGATGAAGAATATCTCGAGGATCTTCGCCGGGACGGAATCGACCCGAAGATCGTAGCCAAGCGCCTGGTTCAATCCCGGTATTATTCATTCCACGAATGCCCCTTGTTTCACGGCGATCCGCATCCCGGCAATGTACTGGTCAAACCCAACAACAGAATTGTCATGATTGATTTTGGCGCTTGCGGTGTCTTCTCGGAACGAGAGCGAAATCTTATGTGGCAGTTGAATTATTGCTATTCACGGGAAGACGTCGGCGGAATGGTGAACATGGTGATAGCCATTATGGAGCCGGTTAAGCCACCCGTCAGAAAGTGGGACCAGTTCAGAAAGGAACTGCTGGATATCTGGTGGAAGGGATTCTATGGAATTAAGAGTAAACACTCCGAGGAATGGGAACGCTCTTCTTTCAGGCTGTGGCTTGGATTCTTTCAGTTGATGAGGAAACACCAGATTGCCGTCCCACGCAACATGGTTCGGATGATTCGGGCCACGCTGTTATACGACACGGTTGCCGCCAGCCTCTATAACAAGATCAATGTCTTCAAGGAATTTCAAAAATACAGTGACGGTGTCGCGAGGCGCGCCCATCTTCAAATAAGAGAGAGTGCGATTAGGCAACTCCTGATGGGCCCGGACGATAAGACTGTCTTCAAGCTTCGGCAGATAGCCGACGTAGGGAACGGCCTCCTTTTCCGGCTACAGAAGTTTCTCGACGACCCGGAGTTCAGTTTCGCCGCGCTGGCAGGCAAGGTCTACTCTGCCATTCGCTCGTTTGTCAGAGCGTTCCTGCTAGCGGGGGCCGCGGGTCTCGGGGCTTTGTTAATAGCGGTCGCGTTCCATCGCGATCACCTCGGTGTCGCCAGACATCCCGGCAAGATTTGGGATTCGTTGACCAGTTCCCCGCTAGTGCTCAAGCACCCCAGTGAATGGCAATTGACGCCCACTTCCGGGGAGGGATTCCTGCAGCTCATTTCAATGGGTTGGTTGATTTTAGTTTTGTTGTTGGTGGTGACGTATGGAAGACGAGTGTACTTGAGGTTTGGGGACGTAGATGACTAGCAACGACCTCGGGTAATCCCGAAAGCGTTGGGTGACGGGTGGGTTCATATGCCGTATTTCGGAATGCAGTATCAGATCCTGTTTCACGACACGATGGCGTATGGCTCGCACCATCATATGGCCAATTTCAAATTTCAGAACGTCGCTCGCGAAACCCTTTTGTTCGGAACTACGGTTAATGGACAGGGAACCTGGCAGGAGCAGTTAAAGGATGTTCTGGTGCTTACTCGCGAGGCATACAGCCTCAACCTGGCGCCAGTTCCGTTGGGCGGGAAAGTAGCGATCCTGCTGACCTACGAGGACCCGACCCTCTGTACTGTGCGGCTTTGCTTCCGCGTGATTGACGACAGGGGCGAACCCGTCTCGTGTGGATATCAAACGATGATTGTGATTCACAAAGAAAGTCATGAGATGGTCCCGGCCCCTGCGTTGGTTACTCACTTTCTGAATCCCGAAAGTGACTACAGTCTTCTTGAAGGACTTAAGAACCCTGGTTTTGCCGAACGAACAATGCTCGGCAGCAGGGAGATCAAAAACATATTTCCCGAATCGATTCGACGGCTGGGCGAGAGCATCGCAAACTCGCCGCGACAAGCTGCGTATCCCAAAATCGTAGATGAAACATTAAATGAATTCAGCTTCTGAGGACGTCAACCCCAATGAGAAGTGCCCCCACCACTGTAGCAACAGACCCAGGAATAGTTTTCACCTTTCCTGGCCAGGGTTCTTACTCTTACGCAATTCTGCGTGAGCTCTATACCTCTTTTCCGGGTACATCGAATTACTTTCATCAGGCAGATGAGATCGGCCGGGAACTTCTAAAAGGTGACTTTCTGTCCCTCGTTTCGGCTACGTCTGACCAGGAACATGACGAGCGACTGAAGGCCTGCCCAGACCTCGATCAGATTGGGATTTATCTGACTGAGGTGCTAATCGCGCAGACCCTAATCGAGTCCGGCGTGAAACCGGCCTTACTCGTGGGCCACAGCTTTGGCGAGTTGGCGGCCCTGGCCATAGGTGGGGCGTATTCGTTTGAAACCGGTGTGCGGATTGTTTGCGATCGCGTCCGGGCGCTGCAATCGATGGCCCAGCCTGGGGCGATGGCGGCAGTCTCGTCAGATCTTGAACGAGTCACGCGGTGCATTGAAGAGCTGGGAACTGATTCCATTGAGATATCCGTGATCAATCATCCTCGGCAGGCTGTGGTATCGGGTACGCTGCCGGATTTGGAAGCGCTAAGTGCCATCGCAAACCGGCAAGGTGTCTCCTTAACATTACTAAAAAGCAGGTATCCGTATCACTCATCATTCCTCGCGCGCGCGGTAGCACCGTTTCGTTCCGCTCTTGAAGGATATGAGTACAGGCCGGCCAAGGTCCCGGTCTACCTCTGCATGGACGGCATGTTGTATTCGCCGGGTTCCAATCTTCCGCAAATACTCTCTTCCCAATTCGTGAACACGCTTGATTTCAAGAACGTAGTCAAGACCCTCTACAACAGTGGCTACCGAACTTTCATCGAGTGCGGAGTCGGAAATATCGTCACCAAACTGATCGGACAGAACCTGTCGGAGAAGGCCGGTGAGATCGAGGCATTAGCTATCACGACGCCGGGGGGAAGTCTGCGAGAAGGACTGGCTGAGTTGCTTGCCCCTGGATTTGGAAAGGGAGAAACCACATTCGGGGCAACCGAGATAGTGGACGCCTCTGAGACGAATAGTAGCGCAGCACGATTGTTGGGGAGCATGTCTCTTGTCGTCAAGGATATGTCTCAGCTGGTTGAGAACACGTCGCGCCTCATCGAAGAGATGACGGCTTCGCGGGGCACTATGACGCCGGCAGAAAAAGCTTCCACTGTCGATTCAGGCAGTGCGCCAACCGCTGTTCCGCATCAGCAGACGCCGGCGTCGATCCTCCCTGATTCACGGGCGGAAAAAAGTTCGGCGTATGACAAAAGACAGCCCGCAACTGCCGCTGTGGGCACAAGTGGCAACAACGGGTTCAGGGCGCAGCCGGAAAGCAATCATCAGCAGCAAGTCGCTTTCGCCAGGGAAGAATGTACAGAGCTGCCGATCGCGATCGTTTCGATGGGTTGTGTTCTGCCGGGCGCTGATGACGCGGAACAATATTGGGCGAATATTCTGAGCGGCGTCTCCGGCATATCAAATCTGGCTGACACCGATCCGTCAGCCGCGCAGGACTTCGTCGCCGGAAGCGACGGTGCCCAAATAAAGATCGTACCCGACAAAACTTATACTCTGCTTCACGGCGGTATCTCGAGCGTACCGTATGACGCCGCACTCCTTTCACGGGCTTACACCCAGGAGCAGTTCGAAAATCTTACGAGAGGTCAGAAGCTGCTGGCGCTCGCAGTGGCGCAGAGCCTCTCCGGGCTCAGGACACCTTTCAACCAGGCTGAATCCAATAAAGTACAGTGCATCTTCGGAGCTACAGCCGACGGGTCGAAGGAATACGACGACGCACTGTTTGTGGAAAGTGTAGACACGATTCTGGCGACTCTCGACGAACCCGAAAATCTTCGTCGTGCTTTTGTCGAAACCATCGAGGATATTTGGGGCTATAAGAGCGGCGACGCGAAGGAGCTTACCCAGCACAAACTATACAGCGGCGTTATCGAACAACTCTTAGGCAGTGCGATTCCAACCTGTGTGGTGGACACCGCCTGCTCTTCATCTCTTTATTCAACCTACCTCGGCATAAAGTCGCTGCAGGACTTCGAATGCGACATGGTCCTGGCCGGCGGTGTCTTTGCTCCGGGACCAGCCAATAACACTCTGTTCGCGCAGTTCCGCGGACTTACTCCCAGTCAGAGCCGTCCCTTCGACGCATCAGCGGATGGCGTGGTGTTCGGCGACGGGGCGGGCATCGTAGTACTTAAACGATTGCCTGACGCTCTCGCCGCGGGCGATCGCGTACTCGCTGTGATTCGCGGCATTGGTTTGTCGAGCGACGGCAAGAGTCCTTCCATCAATGTGCCGCAGGTTAAGGGGCAAGGGCTGGCGATTCGAAACGCGTACGAACGTTCCGGCGTCGACCTAAACACAATCCAATATGTAGAGGCCCACGCCACTGCGACCCTGGTAGGGGACGCGGTTGAGTTCAATGCCTTGAAAGATTTCATGAAGCGAGACCCCGCGTCTCCGTCGATTGAATTGGGAAGTGTAAAAGCCCTGATCGGTCACACGGGCTGGGCCGCGGGCGCCGCCTCACTGATCAAAATCTGCAAGGCGTTCGAGGCCAGAATGATCCCCAGGCAATACAACTACGAGATGCCAAGTCCTGAGATCGACCTGGCCCATTCGCAGTTTACGATCTCCGGGACTAACCACACCTGGCCCGACAATGTCGCGCGCTATCCGCGACGGGCAGCAATCAACGGCTTTGGGTTCGGTGGAACGAACGCTCATTTGATTCTTGAAGACTTCGATGACGCTTACCATCGAAACCTTTGCCGCGAGTTGAAGATTCAAAAACCCGTCGCAACGGAGTTGGCGGTGATCAGCATCGGCAGCCTGTTTCCCGGCGTCGCAGCGATGTCCGCCGGGCCCTCTTCGGAGTCCCGATTCAAAAGGGAATCGCTGCGCTTGCCGGCTAAGAAGATGCTGCTTCCGGATGTGACCGACCACATGGATGCCAGCCAATACCTGGCGGCCCTGGCAGCGGAAAAAGTATTTGAGACCATGCCCGAGGGATGGGTGCGATTCAAGGACGCTATGGGCGTCGTGTTGGGGCTTGATTCAAAGACCGAACGCGGTATGCGGGCCAATGAAAGAATCTTCGTTGACCGTTTGCGGCGACAAGTCCTCGAGCATCCGGAGAATGGCAAACTTTCAACTGCCGACCTGAATCGCATTCTGGACAAGTTGATCGAGAGTATTCGCGCCCGCAATGTTCCGTCCGGTCCTTACACCCTGCCGGGATTAATGCCCAACGTCACCGCCGGCAGGATTGCCAACATGTTCGATCTGAATGGACCAAATATCGTCCTCAACATGGGCGACCATTCGTTGCTCCAATCGCTGTTTGTTGCTCGCCAACTCCTGGCTCACGACGATTGCAAGATTGTGCTGGCCGGAGGAATCAACGCGAACGCCCCGAGTCATGGCAGCGACGCCGAGGCTGTTTTCCTTTTGGCGCTCACTACAGTTGAAATGGCGCGCCGTGAAGGTCTACCGATACTTACTACTTTGAGTTTGTTTGGGTCCGATGAAAAAAGTCATATCCAAGCGGAAGATGTTCCTGACCTAAATCCAACTCTGAGTTACAAAGGAGCGCAGGGAGCACCAGAGATATTAGGGGCCATCCGGAAGACCCGCGAAAAGAGTTTGCGTTCTGTGTTCACTCAGCGAGGCAATAGTCCTTTCGCCGGCCGACGGTTAGTTTTTGATCCGCCTTCCTTGCCGCGGAAACAATCATCCCCGCAGGTCGAGCCACGCGCGTACGCATACATACAGGGAACGCCAATACGCTACTACACACCGCAACTGACCGAGGCCAGGGCCGAGGGCGAGGCAAAGTCTTTACGGGGCAGGCGAATCCTGTTTGTAACTGATCAGCCCGAGCGCTGGCTGGCCCTCGAAAAATCCGGGGCGCTCGCGCCATTTGAATACAAAGTGATCTGTCCACCCGGAACTCAACTGGCGAATTCTTTGTCCCTCGACCTGACGTCTGAAGAGACCATCCAGCATTCTTTGAGTGACCTGGCCGGGTTTGAATTCGACACCTTGATCGCAATCAAGGATCTCAAGGACCACACTAACGAAACGCTTCTTTTGGACGTCTCGGACAGCGAACTCAGTTGGCTCGACTTAATGTTCGCCGTCTGCCGCCAAAACTTCGAACGACTTCAAAGCAAAAACATTCCCGTCATTGCCGTCTGCCAGGGCGCTTACAAGAACGGGCAGCTCGATCCCTACACCGGCCTGGCGGCGGGATTCATGAAGTCCCTCTCGAGGGAGTTGGGCGGTCCTGTCTGCCGGGCCATCAACACAGACGAGATCGATTTGTATAAGACGCTTCGTCAGGTGGAAATAGATCTTGGGCATCCCGGAAGTGAGGTCGAGGTCTGTTACGAACGAGGTGCGCGAAACATCTTCACGCTGGCTCCGGTCGAACATCTGACAAAAGACAATCGGCCCTTCCTTGATTCGGACTCGGTAGTTATCGCCACCGGCGGAGCGAGGGGTGTAACTGCGGTCCTGGTTGAAGAGCTACTCAGGAGCTTTCGCTGCCGAGTGATTGCTTTAGGCCGGACTGATCCTTCCTCGACTCCCCAGAACTTGCTGAGTATGGATGAGCAAGCATTCAAGGATTATGAGCCGCAGTTTTATAAGGATGAACTTGGACGAAACAAGGCGCGGAAGATCACGGAACTAAAACGCGAGTACCTGGGCTACCGGGCCGCCAACGAGGTACACCAGGTCACAAAACGCTTGCAGTCCATCTCCGAAAAGTATGAATACCGGAGCGTTGACATCACCAGTGAAAAAGCAATCAACGAAGTTGTTGAGGAGACCTACCGGCGGTATGGCCGGGTCGATTTGGTAATGCATGGCGCAGGCATTCAGGTCTCAACGGCACTCACCAAGAAATCTCTGTCTGACTTTCGCAGAATCATTGCCACCAAGTTGAGCGGACTCAGCTATCTCTACAAAGCCTGCGAAAAATACCGGAAGGGGAAAGCGATCCACTTCCACATTCTTACCTCGGTATTTAGCTACATGGGAAACGACGGCCAACCGGATTACGGGGCTGCTAACGAGGCGATGAATCGTATCGCTGCCTGCATGGACTCAACTGAGAAGGGGACTCAGTGGTCGTCTATGGCCTGGCTGGGTTGGGCAGGAATTGGCATGACGCGGGGCTCCGAGTTTGCCGCTCTGGCTGCGGCGCGAAGGCTAAGAGGAGTCACGAAAGAAGAGGGACAACAGATATTCGCCGAGATGATGCTGGGCACGCCGACGACGCCCATCAATATCCTGCTGGCGGACGGCGAAATCGATTACTACAAGGTCGCCGTCCGGACTTCGCCTTTCAAAGCGCCGCCGTCCATACCTTCGTCCGCAAAAATCAGGCAGGACTTTCTGGTGATGGAACGGGAGATCTCGATCGAAAGCGCTCCGTATCTCGTCAATCATTTGGTTGGCGGAGTCCCCACCGTTCCGGGCGCTCTGATCATTGACTACGTTGGTGAAGCAGCATACCGACTTCGACCTGACCTGAAGATCATTGCTTTCGAAGAAGCGTTTTTTCGCAAGTTCATAAAAGTCTATCCCAACCGAAAGATGCAAGTCCGCATTGAGGGCCGGGTTGTTTCCGAGGATGAGCGCGAGACGATCGTGAAGATCAGCATTCTCTCGGACTTCGTCCATTCCAGTGGGGTCACTCTGCAAAAGAACATTCTCCAGCACGAGAGTCTGGTCAGAATGTCGCCCACTCCTTTAACCGCTCCCAAGTCTGTCGAGCTGAATGGAATGGAAGGGCGGCGCTCGGTGGACCCTTATCCGATCGAGGGGTCTCCTATCTGTCTCAGTGGGCCGTTTGATGCAATGACGAACCTTGTCATCGGCGGGGACCAGCGCCGGGCCGATTTCAAGTTCGACGATCTCAACCAATCCAGTTCGGAATCCCAGTCGATGCTGTCCAAGGTTGTGCTGATGGATTCACTAATGAGATTCGGCGTGATTCAAGGCGCGACTGATAACACCCTGCCGGTCTTTGTACCTGAGGCTTGCGATGTCATGAAGGTGTATTTCGACTTCGCTGACTTCGACATCTCGAAGCTGGCCGGAGCGGTGACGTTTACCGGCGCAAATCCGCGGCCGGACGGGGAGAGACTTCACATGGGCCCGGTATCGGCGATTGATGCTGACGGAAATACTTTGCTGCTCGTCGAACACGGCGTCTGTCGAAGATTTGGAGAGGTGAAGAATGGGCATGCAGCATAACTCAAGCCCGAGTTCGGCGGTCAGCGGCGGCTGCAGTGTCGCCTCTCTGGAATCGCGCGAGTTGCGTGACGACGATTACACCGATCATCTGTCTGTAAGCGAGAGAGCGAAGTACATGAATCTCCCAAGCCAAAATCGAAAGGGTGAGTGGCTGGCCGGCCGACTGTCAGCTAAGTACCTTTTCCTCAGTCGGCTGGAGCAGTCGCAAGGAACCCAGGTTGAGCAATGGAGTCCCACGCTGTCGAAGCTTTCGTCTGCGGCCCTGCGCGCTTTTTCACCATGGATGTATCAGCAGGTCGAGGTCGTTACAAAGGGCGGCAAGCCAGGCCTTGCGTGGTGTGGGCAGGCTCGCCCTGAAAGCGTTTCTTTCTCGCATTCAAGTAGCGTGTCCTGTGCGTCGATCGCACTTGGGACACCCACCGCCATCGACCTGGAAACCACGGGAGCCAGAGTCGACGCATTCTATAGAAACACCTTTACCGAAGCAGAGAGATCCTGGGCCGCTCGTGAGGCCGACGGCGACGCGACTAAAGCAAATTGGTTCTTCACGCTTTTGTGGACCATGAAGGAATCTGCGTTGAAGTTAGGTTGGCTGAATAGCCTTTGGAATCTTCCAAGGATCGAGATCGCCGGGTTGCCTGGCGCTAAAAATCTTGGACCGCTTTGGTATGGCAAGACAGCAGGTAATGACTTTGCAGTGTTCACTGTAAGCGTCATAGAGCATTGCCGCGTTATGCAGGTACGGGTTGCGGTTACTGGCACACGCAACTTCATTCTAACTGTGATGAACCCCTCGGGTGGAGTAGTGAAATGAGTACAACGCACGCAGCCCCTCTCATCAACGATCTCAACATTGGTGTCCGTGAAATTTTTGCGCAGGTGACGCGTTATCCGCTTGAGGTTCTGGATCCGGCGTCCGGGTTGGAGGAAGACCTGGGCATCGATTCGGTGAAGCTGGGTGAAGTGTTCGCCGTGTTGCGCGAGAAATATAGCCTGCCCGAGAAGCTCGATATCCCTCGTGAAAAGTTGAAGACCATCGCCGGTATTGCCGAATCGCTGCATGAGTATTTGCGCAGTGGCATAGTTCTCAACACCGACAAAGGTATCGTGACGGCACAGTCGTCGCAGGAACTCGCGGCGCCGCCCAGGAATGGAAACGGCTTTGGAGATCCGGCGGCCCTTCAAGCAAGTGTCCGAGAGATCTTTGCACAGGTGACGCGCTATCCGCTTGAGGTTCTGGATCCGGCTTCTGGCCTGGAAGAAGATCTGGGGATCGATTCAGTGAAACTGGGCGAAGTCTTTGCGGTGTTGCGCGAGAAATACAGCTTGCCGGAGAAGCTCGACATCCCGCGCGAAAAGTTGAGGACCATCGCCGGCATTGCAGAATCCCTTCATGAACATTTGCACAGCGCCGTAGTTGTGGAAGCCGAGCCAGTCGCTGTAACAGACGTGGGCGCACACGGGCCGCAAAATGGAAACGGCTTTGGAGATTTGGCGTCCGTTCAAGCGAGTGTTCGCGAGATCTTCGCGCAGGTGACGCGCTATCCGCTCGAAGTTCTGGATCCATCCTCCGGGTTAGAAGAAGACCTGGGCATCGACTCAGTGAAGCTGGGCGAAGTCTTTGCGGTACTGCGCGAAAAATACAGCCTGCCGGAAAAGCTCGATATCCCTCGTGAACAGTTGAAGACCATCGGCGGCATTGCCGCAGCGCTACAGGAGTATGTCTCCAAATCTGCCGCGCCACACGAGCCTTTCGTTAGTCCCAATGGAGCGGGCGCACGCAGTTCTTACGGAGAGGCGCCGGCTGTGGTTTTTCAATCCTCATCCACGCAGAGCTCCAATGGCGATAGCATTCAGCAGAACGTATTGATGACTGCGGCTGTCGAGTCGCAGGCGGCGGCGCTCTACTCGTACGCGAATCCCAACAGCAAGCCTTTCACCGGCAAAGTCCTCTTCGTCTCGGGTTCGGGGCGAGGACTTGGCAAAGACGTTGCCACTTATCTCGGCGAGTTGGGCGCGTCTGTCGTCATCAACTCCTTCCATTCCCGGGCGAAAGGCGAACAGACCGCGGAAGAGATTCGAGATCTGGGCGGCGATGCCTTCCACGTTTGGGGTTCGATGGCCAATCCCGAGCACGTCGATCGGGTGTTCGACGAGATCGAAGCACAGTATGGCCATCTCGATTTCTTTATCGGCAACGCATCGAACGGCATGTTGGCCCGGCTCGAGGACATCACCGTTGAGCACTGGGAGAAAGCCTACCGGACCAACGTCATTGGTTTGCACCAGAGTGCTTTGCGTGCGGTGAAGCTGATGCGTCTTCGCGGCGGCGGCAAGATCATCACCATGTCGTCACCCGCCGCGCACGGTTACGTGGATTATTTCGGATGCATGGGAACGGTCAAGGCGGCGGTCGAGTCGCTGACCCGCAGCATGGCGATCGAGTTTGCGCCTTACAACATTCAGGTCAATTGCGTTTCGCCGGGACCTGTCTATGGCGAGCTGCTCAAGAAGTGGCCCGAGAGTGATCGTCTTATCAGCCAATGGGAAAGCAACACCGCGTACGGTCGGCTTTGCGAGGCCCGTGACGTTTCCCACTTTATTGCTTATCTGCTGAGTGAGCCGGTGAAGTTATTCACTGGCAGTGTCCTGGTCATGGATGGAGGGATTTCGTCAATGGGTTGGTAGAAACCTTTTGTCTCCGGCAACCACGAAGCCCTCGTGTAACGTCAATGAACCTTACAAACACATCAATCGTTCAATCGCCCCGTGTTGAGGGTAATGAGACGCGGCTGGATATTCCGTTCACCGTGCTCAACATCGCCTCGACGATTGCGGCTTGCGTGCTTCCGTTCTACTTCTACTCTCGCTCGGCGATCATTGCGTTTCTGATTTTCTACACCATCACGGGCCTGGGTTTGACGTTGGGCTATCACCGGCTGTTTGCGCATCGGGCTTACGAGGTTCCCAAATGGCTCGAACACCTGATCGCGATTTGCGGTTACCTGGCCATCCAGCGCGGACCTATCTTTTGGGTGGCGATGCATCGCTTACACCACCGTTACAGCGACATTCCCGGGCGCGATCCGCACACTCCACGCGAAGGTTTCCTCCACGTTCATTTCGGCTGGCACCAGCGCCGACGCCGCGACGTGTGGGATAAGGAGATATACAGAGAACTCACTCCCGATCTCAATCATGACCGGTTGTACCGGTTCCTGGATCACGAACCGCGCGACTATGTCACCTATCTCGGAATACTATTTGGCTCCTATCTCCTGGGGGGGGTGGTTGGTGGCTTCCAATCATCCGCTTTCAGGTTCGATTCCTACAATGCGATGTGCTTCTTCGTCTGGGTGGGATTGTTGACCCGAGTTGCCGTCTTGCATGCGTTTGGCTTCATCAACTCAGTTTGTCATGCAGTGGGCACCCGACCATTCAAGACACATGGAGCAGACCGCTCCGTGAATAACGTTCTAGTCGCGCTCATCATTTTTGGGGAAGGGTGGCACAACAATCACCATGCGCATCAGAGGTCAGCTCGGCATGGTCTCCGTTGGTACCAATGGGATCCCGCCTGGTACGGCATCTGGTCGCTGAAAGCGCTTGGACTGGCGAAAAAGGTTTACGTGCCGAGTCCGGAGACAGTCCGCCGAGCTTCTTTTACGAGTGCAGGAGTCTCTGTCGTGAACGCCGGGATACGCCGTCATGAAAATGGGAATGGAAGGGTTGACAGCGCAAGGAGCAGCGAACTGTTCTGACCCCAGCTGAGGACATCAAGAACGGATGTTGCTGATTTCAAAAAGGAAATATTTCATGGGGTCCATGCCTCGATAGGAAACGCCGATGTTTGGTTCGCTAAAAAGATCGCTATTCACTCTCTCTCCGCAAGAGGCTTCCTTCGAGCGGCGTGACTTTGACTGCATCGACTCAATGGCGCGGGCCTCTCTGGAAGAGGTCCTGCGCGTATTCATTTCCGGATACAACCTGACCCTGGAGATCCAGGATTATGAGTTTCTCGCGCAGAGATTTGAAACGACCTTCGACAGTCATCATGTCGGCTTTGCCTATGAAGGCGCGGGCATGTGCTGTGCGCTCCTCGATTTGTTGGCGCCCCGGAGAACCAGCCGACTGAGGGCGTTCACCGATACGGCGGGTCGCAAACACGATTACATCGCGACCGTCGGAGCGGGCTTCGCTGTGGCTCGCCTTCCTTACGGATTGCGCGTGCTCGATCGCTACTTTGAAAAACTGGATCCAATGATTGGCTGGTGTGTCCTTGATGGCTACGGCTTTCATCAAGGCGTGTTTCATCACCGGATATTCATTGACGAATGCAAAGACCCTCCGAGGGTCCTGGCGGATTACGGCAAGCAACTATTTGATTCAGGCATCGGGCGAAGTCTTTGGTGGGTTAGGGGCGCCTCTCCCGTTTTGATTCGTCAGAGCATTGATCGATTTCCGGAAGCGAGGCGGGGCGAGATGTGGCACGGCGTCGGCGTGGCGGCCGCGTATGCCGGCGGAGTGGGGGAAGAGACGCTGATGGAATTGCCGGCGCTGTCGGGAAACTATCGGGCGGACTTTCTTTCGGGCATTCCGTTCGCTGCGCGCATGCGCCAGCGGGGTGGAAACGCTTCGCCGACGACGGACATGGCTTGCACGGTACTGTTGAAGATGACTGCTGATCAAGCAGCGGATTTGCTCGTGCGAAATCTGGACGAGATATCAGCAGAGTGGGCCGGCACTCAAAAGGAACTCGGAAAAAAGGGCTACATGCTTGTCCGGGAGCGGGTAACCAATGGATTTCAGTTTGAGGAGAAAGAGATGAACCCTCGCTTTTCAATGAGCCTGGCGGTCTCGAGGTAACTTACCATGGAAAATAAAGAGGAATACGACGTCATCATATTGGGTACGGGTATCGGCGGAACGATGCTCGGCGCCATCCTGTCGCGGAACAAGCTCAAGGTATTGATGCTGGATTCCGAGACTCACCCCCGCTTTGCGATCGGCGAGGCGACAACCCCCGATACCAATTTCCGGCTCAAGCTGCTCGCCCTTAAATATGGCCTGCCGGAGATTTCCTTTCTCAGTGCATTTCAGCCGCTTCGTGATTACGTCAGTCCGGCCTGCGGAGTGAAGAGGGCGTTTAGTTTTCTTTACCAGAGAGAAGGGAAAGATCAGATCCCTACGGAGACACATCAGTATCCGACGCTCGCGCCGCCGATGGGACCTGACTGCCATTTCTTCCGCCAGGACACAGACGCTTTCATGATGGCGGTGGCGGTTGACTACGGCGCGAAGGTTCGCCAGAAGACCCGCATTGCAGAAATAGATATTCAGGAAGATCGCGTAACGCTCACCAGCGAAAAAGGAGAAACATTCAGAGGCAAGTATCTGGTCGACGGTACCGGGATGAAGTCGGTGCTGTCGCATAAATTCCAACTACGCGATGACCCTGACAAGTTCCGTACGAATACCAGGGCGATTTTTACGCACATGGTCGGAGTCAAATTATACGATCAGGTCGGGGCGTCGCGGCAGAAACACGGCCTCAAGTATCCGCTTTCGCAGAGCACGCTGCACCACGTTTTCGAGGGTGGCTGGTTCTGGGTCATTCCCTTCAACAATCATCAGGACAGCACGAATCCACTGTGCAGCGTTGGGCTAGTGCTCAACCGAAGAATCCATCCTGAAACAGGTATGGACGCCGAGGAGGAATTCTGGTCCTACGTCAACAAGTTTCCCGATATGGTCAGGCAGTTCGAAGGCGCGCAGGCAATTCGAGATTGGGTAAGCACGGGACGGCTGCAGTACGGAGCCAAGAGCATCTCGGGCCACCGCTATTGCCTGCTGTCGCATGCCGGCTTCTTTATCGATCCGCTGTACTCAACCGGTCTTGCCTTGACGACTGCCTGGGTGGATCTGCTGGGTGGCCAGTTGCTCAAGGCCTTTTCGTCGGGCGATTTCGCGGTGGAGAGTTTTGATCATCTGAACGTATTTTTCAGCAACAACATCGGGTATGCGGATGAAATGGTGAGCAGTTCCTTTGTGGCTTTTCGGGACTTTGATTTGTGGGACGCGTGGTTTCGCGTTTGGGTACTCGCCCTTTTCATCGGAACGGCGCTTAACGCCAGCCTCTATTTGAGGTATCGACAGACGAAAGACAAGCGGGTCCTCGATCAAACTGGAAAGGAGCCCTACTCAGTTCTGCTGGGTGGGAAGTTCCCCGAATTTCAAAAGCTCTATCGTCAGGCGCTCGCCGAAATGGATCGTGTTCGCGACGGACAAACGAGCCCCGCGGAGGCCGCAAAACAGATACGCGGTTTATTCAAAGGGATCGAGTACTTGCCCACTTACTGGCACTGGCACCAGGCTTCGGTGCGGACGACGCCCGCCTTCACGATCTGGGGAATGACCAGGATGTACATTTGGTTTCTGTTATTCGCTCCCCGCGCCACGCGCAAGCTTTTGTTCGGCTGGCGTCCGCTCACCGCTTACAACTATGTCCTCTCGTCGATCCTGGATAACAACCGGGCTTCGAAGCGTCGCAAACGAAGTTACATTCGAGACGTGTTCAAGGCCTGGAATCTTGACTGGCTGTCGGCAAAGTCTGCTGAGTCGAACGGTCATCGCCAGGGTCCGGACATGCTCGCCGCAAAGGCGCCGCACAGGGAAATGAACGAGACGCCTGTCAGCGTTTCTGCAACGTTGCCTTGATTTCTCAGACCGTGATGGTCGCTGGTCGCGGGGCGAACGGTTCTGACCGTCTCGATGCTGTCGCGTCTTTATGTTCATGGACGCACATCAGCAAAGGAGAGAACTGTCTTAGTTCTATTAGGAACGTATGGAGGAGTCGGCCGTAAGGCACTCTCATCCCCCATCGAAGTCAATGCGATGACTGGTAATCGCCTGACGAAAGGAGCGAAGAAACCGTGCGAATGACAAGGGCCAATTTTCGAAAGCTCACTGGGTTCATGTTTATCCTCACACCTGCATGGTTGTTCGTCAACTCCAGAGTCCTGGGAGCTGTCTCAGGGTTTCCCGACATACAATTTGCAGGCGTTGACACGTTGCTTACGCGAGTGCATGCGAGCGGAACGCTGGGAGTGATTGTCTGGTACATCTACATCATCCCGGGCATTTTTTATATTGCCTCGACCGTCATGCTTCACAAGGTCCTTGAGCCGGAAAGGATTCCGTGGTTCGGCGTGGCCACGACGATGGGAGTGGTTGCGTGGGCGATCCAGTTCTTCGGATTGGTTCGTTGGATTTTCGTGTACCCGTACCTAGCGAACGTATGGGTTGGGACGAACGATCCCAGGACCAAAGAGACTGTGACGATCATCTTTAACACGATCAATAACTATGCGGGGTTTGCACTGGGACAGACGATCGGCATTCATTTGACGGCCCTGTGGCTTCTGCTGGTCGGAATTGCCATCAAGAAGTCGCCGCTATTCAAACCATGGATGGGGTATGTTGCGATCCTGGCGGGCATCGGCATATCCATTGGGAATCTTGGCGCGTTGGGCAGCGTTGTCCCAGCGATTAACATAAGGACTTTTTTCAGCGTGGCAGGGATCTTTTGGTATATCTCCTTCACGTGGATGTTCATTCTCGGGTTCGTCATGATGGCTTCACGTGCCGATGTTTATGACGAGCTGGTTCCACCGGACACCCTCTAGGTGCCTTGTCGAGGAAGGAGCCTCAAGCAATGTACACGCTCAATATTTCGAAGTTGGGGAGACATCCACCAGTGCATCGCCGAGCTCTGCACTGCCGACAGCTCCGCGAACTGCACCACTCTCAAAGTAGGAGGGCCTGATCGATGGTAAACACCTGGCTACTAATCGCTGCTTTGGTCGCTCTTGTGGCGATGACACTGCACGTCTACACCTTCGAAGTGTGGATCTGGCCTAATCTCGGGTACGAGTGCTTCCCCGTCATTCCATTCGGCGGGCCGAAGGTCGTGAGGGGCTTTTACCGGACCGTGTGGCACTTCTTCACCGTCAACCTGCTGGTCACCATCATTGCCTGTGTCCTGGTGGGCGTCGGTACGCTGGTCCCATACGGCATGGTTCTGATCTACTTTCTCCTCTTCTTCTGGATTCTCATATTGATCGAGATCTGGTTCCTGGCAGCAATGTTGTTGGAGCCGGGCGGGTCCTACATCAAGACTATGTTGAGAGAGTTCCAGTGGGTTTTTGTGCTGCTGATAATCGTCTTTATGTATCTCGGCACCAAGTATCAGGTCTAGCGGGCGCATCAACGTGGCGGCAGCGGAAAAGCATAACTGAATAGCGGTTATCTCAACTCCGGAGGTGACGCATGAGAACATTATTTACCTGGATCGATTCGCTGATTAACAGACTGGTGACCAATCTGACGCTGTGGATTGTCGGCGCTGTGGTTGTTCTCCTGGTTGTTGGCTACGTCGCCTACTCGGCGGTGTTCATACGGCTGCCACAGCCGCCCGTCTATGCGAGCTACGCAGTGCTTGAACCCCAACGCAAGGGTGACAAGTACGAGCCTCAGGGACCCTGTCCGACGCCCGAGCCGGTTAAAGCAAAAACCTATGCGACGCCCGAGCCAGCGAAAGCTGCGCCCGCTCCGACCGCCGCGGTGGTTAAGCCCTCACCTGGCCCGACGGCCGAGGCTAAACCTTCACCTGTTCCGACGGCCGAGGCGATTGCTTATTCTCAGGATCAACAGCCTCTACCGAAGCCTTGTCCAAGGACCGATCACCAACTCGACGAATGGAGTCCCGAGCAACGCGAACGCTACTACCAGACCAGTCAGGGGAGCCTGGTACTTCCTTACAAGTGGTTTCGTGCGCTCGAGTGGCGCACCAGTAATGAACTGTTTGCATCGCCGGCGATCCAGGCCCGATACGGCCTGCTGCCCGACAACGATCCAAAGTACAACAAAGATCAGATGCCTGTCGGAATCGTCAAAAACATATTGCGCGACGAGTATGTCGATAACCTTGGAGACGGGGAAAAGGAGTGGGCGAGTATTTCCTGCGCCGCCTGCCATACGGGCCAGCTCGTCTATAAAGGCACGGCGATGCGTGTCGATGGAGGCCAGAGCTTCTGGAATTTTGATAAATGGTCCGGCGACATGATTTTTTCACTGGTGTTGACTTCCATGGTGCCGTCGAAGTACGAGCGCTTCTGCAGTCGCGTGAATGAGCTGGGTGACAAGGGACAATGTTCAGCGAGCGCAAAGGAGGATTTGCGCAAGAGATTGAACGTCTATTTGCATGCCGATCTGGCCACCGCGGGGCTTGTCGCACTTATCAGGAAAACCTATCCCACCACCGAGGGCTTTACCCGCACGTCGGCGCTGGGCCGCGGCGTGAACGGTGAGTTTGGCCCTCTGGATAGCTGCAAGGGCAAAGGCCCTCTTGCGCGTGACTGCTATCGGAACGTATTCATGAGCACCGGGCCGGTGAGTTTCCCGCCGCTATGGTACACGCACGAATACGATTGGGTTCAGTCTTCTACCTCGATCAGTCAACCTCTTGGCCGCAACGTGACGGAAGCCTGGGGTGTAAACGTGAGGGTTGAACTCCATGATCCATACAAGCGCTTCGCATCGACAGCCAATATTGAAGATATGTTTTGGATGGAGACGTTGATCTCTATCCTGCAAGCTCCCAAGTGGCCGGTCGATCTCCTTCGTGACGAGGGCAAGATCGATCCTGAGCGCGTCAAGCGTGGCCGCTATCTGTATGAGGAAGCAATTTGGAACAAGGCGTTGCCGGCGGAGCAGATGGAGTTGCCGCCGGATCCGTCAGGTTTTGTCCAGGGGCCGAACAAAACCCGATTGCAGAAGGGCTATTGCGCTCGTTGTCATGCTCCCGCGTTCCAGACAGAGCCGCCGTACCCGATTGAGGGCGCCAGTCCAAACCGTTACAAATTCTTCCAACTGCCGCTTTATCGCATGGACATGATGGGCACCGATCCTGACGATGCAAAGCAGTTTAGTGAGCGCCTGATCTATCCCGGCCCCCTTTTGGATGATCCAACATTCCCCAAGTCGACGTTAGACAAAAAGGGAAGGACCGGTGTCGGAACAATGCTGACCTTTGCGATTAATGGAATTCTGAATAAGTGGTTCACTGATCAGGGAATAGATCAGGACCAGCAGTGTAAGGAGATCCTTCAGGGTCATCGTCCGAACATATTCCGGGCGCCGGTAGCCTATCCCGCACGCCCGCTTGATGGTTATTGGGCCACTGGACCATTTCTTCACAACGGATCAGTGCGGACGATGTACGAACTCTTGTCGCCAGTCGAAGAACGGGCCAAGTGGTTTTGGATCGGATCGCGGGAGTTCGATCCGGTTCATCTGGGCTTCAGGAACGATCCAGTTGAAGGGGCCTTTACGTATGACGTTTCCGAGAAGGGCAATTCAAATCTCGGCCATGAATTCCGTGAAGCTCCGCGAGGTACGCCCGGAGTAATTGGGCCCCTGCTTACTGCTGAGCAGCGGCTCGACATTATTGAGTACCTGAAGGTCCTTCGCTCAGTTCAAGACTTACTAGATTCGGATCCGGCAACTCAGAATCGACTGGCGCAGCGTAATAAGCTGCTCGATGCTTTGTCTCCTTTCTATGAAGACAATGTCGGGTGGTGGTTCTACGGACTAAATAAGCCCAAGGAAAAAGAGACTAGTTACAGCATGGAGAAATTTTGCAAAGCCGTTAAAGGAGTGGAATATCCGGGCGGGCCTAACCAGGCCTATGCGTCGGCCCCCTCGGCATCTCCATACGCTACACCGGCGAAAGGTAAGTAGTAAAAATTCATGAGTTCGATGTACCTCAACTCCTCGGTCCGTCTCCATAGATTGGGTGACGACTGGGTTTATCAGCTCGGCTGGCGCCTATGTTGGGGCTTTGTTCCCACGGCTGGGTCATACGCTTTCCGGCTCAACGAGAAAGGCAGAGTGATATGCGTATGAAGTGGATCGTGCAGAGCCCGATACGAATGCGCCCTATAAGACTACGCCTGATAGGGAAGAGAGACCGACTGCTGCTCGGCTATGTGGCGGAACGAACTGGGTACGAGAGGGCCAGACATGTGCCGACGACATGGGATCGAAATACCGATGACGCTAATTCAGGCGCGTTACTACTCAAAGAGCTGGAAGAAACCAACAACTGGGCGCGATTGGTGTTGCAACTGTACTTCGGATGGTTTGCTTTGCAATTTACCGTCAACGGCGTCGCCATGGGCTGGCTCTTTACCTACAAGGGGCCCATGCCCTGGTTCGCCAGCCTGATCTTCCTGGTGTTCATTGGTTGGAATCTGATGGGAACGATTGGGACTGTGATGGTTTATAAGGGATTAGTCGAGGGCGATCTACGGATACAAGAAGTGATTGAGAGAATGGCCCAGCACCATTTAGACGACGGAGACTCCTCGCCCACGCCGCGATCCCCCATGCCTCGCAGACCAATCAGTATTGTGTTCGGCTTTTGTGCGGTCACTATGTTCATCTCACTGGCCTTTTGGATCGTTTTATTCGTAGCCGGTCGCTAATTGAATTGCTCGGCGTTCAGCGCTAAGTGCCGCGCTCGAAAGTCTGCCAAGCCACGCAACAGGAGCATGTCGAAATGCGGTGCAATCAGGAAGTCTGGCGGAATTGGGAAGGCAACCAGGAATGCGTGGCGGAAGTTTGCTACGCAACGAATTTGGACGACCTGAAAACGATTATCAGGAAAGCGACTCAGGAGGGCAAGAGCATTCGCTTCTCGGGAGGGGGCAGCGGAAAAGCGGGCGCGGCCTCCTACTCTGTAAGTCCCATAGTTAAAAATAAGGGCGGAATTATCGTAAAGCTTAAAAACTTAAATAAGGGATACGTCCACGACGATAACAGCGGCAAGGTGACTGTCGAGGCGGGCATGACGATCGCAGAGTTGGAAGAATTGGTTGCGAAGAATCATTTGAGCTTCGAAGCGATGCTGGTCCCTCCGTTTGTTGAAGTAGGTGGAGCCGTGGCCCTGGGCTGTCACGGTTCGGGCTTCAACCACGGAACTCTTTCGGATCAGGTCGTCAGCATGGATCTGGTCATGGCCGATGGGAGTGTCAAAACGATCTCGCAGGAAACCGATCCTGAGCTGATGAGGGCAGCCCGAGTCAGCCTGGGAGCACTGGGGATGATCCACACCGTTACTTTTCAATGCGTGAAGGAATTCAAGCTGCAAGCGGTCGATGAAAAAACGGAAATGAAGCCGACCATCGATAACATCAAGGATCTCGTGGAAGGGCATGATTATGCGGAAGTCTTTTGGGCGCCCTTCTCCACGAAGGTATTGGTGAAGAAATGGGACCAGGTGTCCTGGGAGACACCGAATCGCAACGGCCCGTCTGCGTGGAGCGATTTTATGGAGTGGGGCCAAACAAAGTTCGGGACATTAGGCCTGATGCCACTACCGTACTTCCCAAGATTGACTCCCATATTTACGAACATGTTCATGTTGCTACAGAAAAATAAGACTGTGGTCGCCCCTGCCCACAAGGTTTTTCACTATCAAAAACATTTTCCCAGAAAACTATGGGACGTCTCCTACGGCTTTGATGTCGGAAGTGACTTTAAGAAATTCCAGAACGTATGGAAATTTGTGACGGATAAAGTGTGTGAGTATGCGAAGCCCAAAGCCGGCTGTACGTCTGCCTGGCCCTTCGCCTATCAAAGCTCCGGCATCTTCCCGCAAAATTTTGTCATGCACGCTCGCTTCATAAGAAACAGCGACGCTTATCTGGCACCCTCCTTTGGCAATAGCCACACTTGTATGTTGCAACTGATAACTTATTTTGGGACCAATTGCCCGCAATATTTCGATGAGGTAGAGACTCATTTGCTTTCAATCGGTGGACGGCCTCATTGGGGCAAGACCTATGACACAGAGATCGACTTTGGGAAGGTCTATGGTGAGAACATGCAAAAGTTCAACACGATACGCAAAGGGATGGATCCACAGGGAATATTCTTGAATGACTTCACCCGTAGAGTGTTCGCCGCATAACCGATCGGCGCGCCGACAAAATGGACGGGAACAAAAAGCGTAACTAGCGCGCATCGACTATTACATCCCTCGTTCGGCTTGTTTTTGGAGAGAGATATGAAGAACAACGCGACACTGGAACTATACAAAGAGTATCCCCAGCCCGATCTTGAGGCGGCGACCGCGCAAAGAATTATCAACCTCATGGAAACGCAGATGGTGAAGAACTATACGGGCGGGAGAATGTTGCGCGACGTTCACTCCAAAGGCCATGGGTGCGTTAAGGCGAAGTTTACTGTCCGGCCTGACTTGCCTGAAGAATTGCGGGTGGGTGTTTTTAAAGAACCCAGGACCTTTGATGCCGTGATTCGGTATTCGAACACCGGCGCCCTGGCGCCTATCGGCGGGACCGCGCCAGACATAACCAGAGATGCCCGCGGTATGTCGATCAAGCTGGTCGGAGTGACAGGCGAGAAGATATTGGAGGACGAAAGAGAGGCGGACACTCAGGACTTTCTCATGTTTACTCCAAACAACTTTTTTGCCGCCGGCCCTGATGACTTTTTTGATTTGACGGTTGCGCTGACGACGAACAAGTTAGTATTCGCCTGGTTTCTGCTTACTCACCCTTCCATGACCCTCGTCTTGGCCGGTTCTCTTAAGAAGGTCCCCAATCTTTTCGAGCTCCAATACTTCAGTGCCGTTCCCTATCAGTTCGGATCCAAAGCGGTGAAATTCTCAGCCAGACCCGTCTTTGCCAGGCAGAGCGAGATGCCCGACCAGCCCGGCGATAACTACTTGCGGGAGCGGATGCGGGAACAGTTGGCGAAGGAAGAGGTCAGCTTTGATTTCATGATCCAGTTTCAGAAAGATCCTTATGCGATGCCGATCGAGAATGCGTTAGTGCCGTGGGCTGAAGAGGTTTCTCCATTTCTAAAAGTTGCGACTATCAAAATTCTGCGCCAAAGTTTTGACTCGGCTAAACAGTTGGAGGATTGCGATAATCTGTCCTTTACGCCCTGGCATAGCCTTCCGGAACACCGGCCCCTGGGGAGCATTAGCCGGGTTCGGCGCCTCGTCTACCAGGAGATTTCCAGGTTTCGGCACCAACGAAACGACGTTCCTCGCGAAGAGCCAACCGTCGATACCCTGGACTCCGAAGACCTTTAATTTCAGGTTGCATAAGTTCGCGATGGAACGGACAGGATAAGCAAATTGTGAGCTGGCTGGAACGTGGACACTTCAAGAAGATTATCGCTGGTTTCGTACTCCTGGTGTCGGGCGTTATGGCCGTCGTCTATCGACATCACTTTTCAAAAGGGCCCGAGCCGCCGAAATTTTCCGAGGTGCTGTCTTTGAACAACGAAGTGTGGACCGAGAGTGAGCGCCAGCGCTATTACCATCTTTCACAGGGCTCGCAGATTATGCCTTATGACTGGTTCGTGGCCCTGGAACAGGGAGACAAAGCCGAGCCCTTTATTGCCGATGACAACATGACAAAGTTTCGCTTCATTCCGGATCCAAATCCGATCAGCAATCCGGATCGGTTGCCAATCGGATTTGCTAAAGATGATGCTGACCCCGTCTCAGGAGCGGTCAATGTCGGGTTGACCTGTGCGGGTTGCCACACGGCCCAGATTACTTACAAGGGGACGGGCATACGCATCGATGGCGCTCCGGGAACGATAAACCTCGATCCCTTTCTTGAAAGTGTTCTGGCCAGCCTGGGAATTACTGCACTCTCGGACTCCACTCCCAAATTCGAGCGCTTCGCCAAAAAGGTGCTCAAGAATAATTACAACCGCGATACCGCTAAGAAGCTCATAGACGACGTGCGAAAATATTTAACCGAAAAGCTCAAGGAGAAGCTGGAAGAGAAAAGGAGCAACGACTCGCGTGGTCAAGCGGCGACGGCGGCAGGATTTGGCAGGCTTGATGGCTTGGGCTCCGGCGGCAACCGTCTATACCGCCTGCTCGGTGTCCAGAATCTCCGAACTTTGAACGCTCCCGTTAGAGCTTTCCCGCTTTGGAACACGCAGGAGTACAACTGGCTGCAGACGAACGGATCAATGCGACAGCCGATGGCCCGAAACATCATCCAGGCGCTGACCCTCAATGCGAGTTTGGTTTTTCCCGGGGATGCGGCGAGGAATGATCGCTACAGCTCCAGCGTCAGACTGAAAAACATTTTTGAGATTCAGTCGATGTTGCGGATGCTCAAAGCACCTGTTTGGCCTGAGCAAGTTCTGGGCAAACTCGACGTTGAAGCAGCAAAACGTGGCGAAGCAATTTACAAAAGGCAGTGCGCCTTTTGCCATGAACCGGTAAAGGAAAATCAGCCGGAGCCTGATGATGCAGTTGCCGTAAAAAACAACAAGACTTATTTCGTGTTGCGATCGATTCCGGTAGACAAAATAAAAACCGATCCCACCGACGCCGCCAATTTTGCCGAACGCACGGTGGATGCTTCAAGCATAAAGATGGGTAACAAGGTGGCGGGCGCGGAGATTATTTCAATGGTCCTCTCGGGCATCCTCAAGCGCCAGTACGAGGAAATGAAACTGCCACTCAACCAGCAGGAGGAATGGAACGGCTATCGCGACAACCTGCTGCGGATTTGTAAAGGCTATATGGCACGCCCGCTGGCCGGCGCCTGGGCGAACGGAACCTACCTTCATAACGGTTCTGTTCCTTCTCTCTATCAGCTTCTGCTTCCGCCGGCTGAACGCGACAAGGTGTTCTTCACGGGCAACGTAGAATTTGATCCGGTGAATGTCGGTTATGTGAGTAAAGAATTTCAGGGTGGATTTAGATTCGACACATCGATCACTGGTAACTCAAATGCCGGCCACCAATATGGCTCCTCGCTTAAACACGAGGAGCGCATGGATCTGATTGAGTACTTGAAAGGTCTCAGGTTTCCCGACAAGGACTATGGGCTGGTCGCGCCGCAGGCGCAATGCCCGTCGTGATTGAGTGAGAGCGCGGAAAACTGGTCAAACCGCCGAGTCGTCTGGAGCAATCGATTATGAGCAGCGCAGGAAAAAGTTCATTGGTCTATGGAATCTACGCCCTGGTGTTGGGCGGCGTTTTCTTGGTGAAACCCTATTCCATACTTGGTGACTATGGAATGCCTCGAGGCTGCGAGCCCTGGATTCGAATATTAGGGATGTTCATATTTGTGTTGGGGGAATATTACGTCGGGGCAGCTCGTAGGGACCTGATTGAGTACTTCGAATTGAGTGTCTTTGGACGCTACAGCGTAACGGTGTTCATGACTATTTTTGTTTCGCTCGGTTTCGTTCCCAAAGTTTTCATTGTTATGGGCATCATCGACATGTTTGCAGCGACCTGGACATTGATAGCTTTGCGTTCTGACAGGAGAAGCGCCCGACAGCGTTCATAGAACGAACAAGGAGGAAGCGTGAACCCAGACAAGAAATTTCCGCAGAGAAAGCAAAATCTACAAGTCCTGCTGGCCGTTTTTGCTGTTGTGGGCGTGCTGGGGTGGCTCTCGCGGCTTCCCGGCGTGCCGGCGGGGGAGGCTGCGACCCTCGCGACGCACTTCCGGTTTACCTGGCAGAAACTGCCGCCGATCCCCATCCCCGAAGGCGTCGTCTATCCTGTGAACAAAACCGCCGCGCACATGCAGTTCTACTTTTATCAGGTGGGCGAGTCGGCTGCTCTCGGCGACCTGGACGGCGACGGACTGCCTAACGATCTATGTCAGACCGACGTGCGCGCGAAGACCGCAATGGTGCGACCCGTGCCGGGCACAGGAGATCGCTATTCTCCATTTGCTCTCGACTTCGGAAATCTCTATGACCGCGTGACAGAGTACCCGTCCGTCTGCCGCATCGCTGACATGAACGAGGACGGCCTGGCCGACATCTTCGTCGCTTTTTACGGCCGGCCACCGCTCCTGCTCATCCGCCGCGCAGCTTCCGATCTTCAACCGCATGCCGCGCTTTCGATGGCCTCGTTTGCAGTTGCAGAGCTTGTCCCCGGTCTCTCGCAGCGCTGGTGGACGGCGACGGCAACCTTTGGGGACTTCGACGGCGACGGCCACCCGGACATCGTCATCGGCAATTACTATCCAGATGGCGCCGAGTTAACCAGTGGCGATACTCCGTTTGAGATGAACGCCGACTTCTCTCGGGCGCGCAATGGCGGCAAGAAGCGAATCTTCCTTTACGTCCGCAGCGATTCAGGCGCCGCACCAAGTGTCGTCTATCGCGATGCCGGCGACGTGATCCCGAATAATGGAGCGTATGCGTGGACGCTGGCGCTCGGTGCGGCCGACCTTGATCGAGACGGGCTCTCGGACCTGTACATCGCCAACGACTTCGGACCCGACCAACTTTTGTGGAACCGTTCGCAGCCAGGGACCGTCAAGTTTCAGGAGCTCAAGGGTGAGAAAGGATTTTTCCGTCCCACCTCGATGGTGATCGGACAAGACTCTTTCAAAGGCATGGGCATAGATTTCGGCGACGTCAACAACGACGGAATTTTTGACATGACCGTGAGCAATATCGGCTCGCCTTTCGCGCTTCAGGAAGCTCACTTCCTCTGGACCAGCACCGGGAAGATGGACGGAATTGCGAAGGGGATTGCCCCGTGGGTTGATCGCGCCGACGAGGTCGGGGTCGCACACAGCGCCTGGGCCTGGGACACGAAGTTCGAGGACTTCGACAACGACGGCGTACTCGAACTGGTGCAGGCCACTGGGCTGGTGAAGGGGACAGAGAACCGCTGGCCCGACTTCTCTCAGGTCGGCGGAGCCAACGACAGCCTGGTGAAGTATCAGTCATCCTGGCCAAGGTTCCTTGAAGGCTCGGAGGTGGACGGCTCGTACCCGAATCCGTTCTGGGTGCTCGCCGGGAACGGACGTTACGCCGAACTTTCAACTGACCTCTTCCCGGGCTTGACGCCGGCCACACGCGGCATCGCAATCGCGGACGTTGATGGCGACGGTTACCCCGAAATGGTTTACGCGAACTTTTGGGAAGAGTCGGACTATATAAAAAATCAGTCGACCGGAAACCGCTTCCTCGGTTTGCATCTTCTGCTTCCGGTGGCTGCCAACGCTGCTGGAGCGAAGCAGCCGCCAACCACAACAGTTCATGATGGGCACCCAGCCTGGCGCGAGGGCACACCGGCGATCGGGGCCTTCGTCGAGGCCCAGATCCCGAATGGTCCGCGCCAGATTCGCCAGGTAGATGGCGGCAATGGGCATTCGGGCCAGCGGAGCCCCGAAATACTCTTCGGCCTGGGTCGCACGACTGCTGCGCAAGTCCTGGTACGAATCACCTGGCGCAATTCTCACGGCACGCTTCAACACGACGCGTTGTCGCTGACGCCCGGTTATCACACTATCGTGCTAGCCGGACAAGGAGGGACTCGATGAGCGCGACGATCAGCTCTCCACGTAAGAAAAGAGATCCGCGAAACGGCCTCCGGATGTCGGCTACGTTCGCCACGATCTTCACCATCCTGGGCCACACAGTCTTCGGTTTCGAGCAGCCGGTAGCGCAAGTTTTCGTCGCGCTGGGGACGGGCTATTTTTGCGCGCTGGTCTTTGAGTGGGTGGACGCCAGAGCAAACGCCGTCGTGCCAGGATTCCTGGGCGGCGGCTTACGGAAGTTCGTGGATTTCCTACTCCCGGCCCACATGACTTCAATCACCCTTTCTTTTCTAATGTACTTCAACCGGCGCCTCTGGATCATGGCGTTCATCGTCGCTGTAGCGCTCGGTTCCAAGTACGTGTTTCGCGTACGACAAAACGGCCGGCTCCAGCATTTCATGAATCCGTCGAACATCGGAATTGCGGTGGTGCTCCTGGCCTATCAATGGACTGGAGTCCTCCCGTGGAGTTTCACCATCGACATCCATGGGGTGTGGGACTGGCTTGTGCCGCTAATCATCGTCGCGCTTGGATTCAGGTTGAACCTTTTATTTACCGGACGACTCCCTACCGTTGCGTCCTGGCTTGGCACCTTTATAGTGCTCGGATTGGGACGGGCCTGGCTACAACACACTCCGATTGGAACTCAGCTCGTAGTGCTCACCGGAATCCCGAATGTGCTTTTCACTTTCTATATGATTACCGATCCGATGACGTCGCCGTCGCGGCTCAGAAGTCAGATCCTTTTCGGGTCAGGGATTGCGTGCGCCTACTTCCTTCTGCTTACGCTCCACATCCAGTACATGATGTTCTATAGCGTGACTGCGATCTGCGCGATTCGGGGGCTCGGGCTCTACGCGCTCAACCGGCGCGCGTTGGCCGCCAAACCGGCGACAGTGCCGTTGGTGACGAGAGACTGGGAGCATCATCCGATAAAGGTCACCGCGCCGTTCGTGCGTCAGGCACCCGAACCACAAGAGGCAATCACGCCTGACTGATAGAGACGCGCGTCGAGAATTGATCTGACCCAACTATGACCGCGGAGATACCTTCATCAAGAGCAAGATTTCTTCCGGTGCTGGTGTTATTGGCAGCGCTGCTAATCTGGTTGGCACTGTCACTCCTAAAAGTTTTTCCCGAATCAGTCTTTCCTTCTCCGTTGGCAGTAGCCAAGGGCTTTGTCGAAGAAGTCCGCAACGGTCGGCTAGTGGACGATCTGGTCGCGTCGCTCTTTCGCGTGACGACCGGGTTCACGCTTGCGGTCTTTTCGGGAGTACCCGTGGGGTTGTGGCTGGGCCAACATGCGCGCGCGCGCACGGCGTTTTTGCCGCTCATCAACTTTTTCCGCAGCCTGTCACCGCTGGCGTGGATCCCTTTCGCGATACTTTGGTTTGGCATTGGCGATCTGCCAACCATCTTCCTGATTTTTATGGCGGCGTTTTTTCCCATCGTGATCGCTACTCTCGCTGCCGTGGCAAGTATTCCTTCGGTGTACTTTCGGGTTGCGCATGACTATGGTTTTAGCAAGAACGAAATCTTGATCAAGGTCACGTTGCCCGCGATTGCGCCGCAGGTCATCACGTCTTTGCGCGTGACAGCGGGATTAGCCTGGCTTGTGGTTGTGGCAGCAGAAATGATTGCCGGACGCGCGGGCCTCGGCTTCGCGATCTGGGATGCGCGCAACGGGTTGCGAATGGACTTGCTCGTTTGCGGAATGATTGTGATCGGCGTGATTGGCGTGGTCATCGATCAGGTGCTGTTTCAATTGACGAAGATATCCAGTGTCAGGTGGGGTTATGAGAGATAGCCCTTTGCGGGCCGAGGAGGTCTCGTTTAGCTTCGGCGGAATCGCCGTGTTTCAACGGCTGTCGCTGGAGATAGATCTCGGTGAGTTCGTCGCGGTGGTTGGCCCATCCGGTTGCGGCAAGACAACGCTGCTCAATCTCTTTTCGCAATTCATCAGACCGTCGGCGGGCAAGGTCGAGTGCGCCGGGCGCGTGCGCATGGTCTATCAACATGACAGCCTTTTTCCGTGGCAGACAGTTGCCGAGAACATCGCGATGGGTTTGCGCCATCTCAGGGATCAAGCAGAGCGCCGGCGGCAACTCGAGGAGATGTTAGGCCTAATCAATCTCGAAGAGTTCGCCAATCATTATCCGCATCAGCTGTCGGGAGGCATGCGGCAAAAAGTCGAGTTGGCCCGGGCGTTGGCGGGAGACACTGACATTCTCCTTCTGGATGAGCCGTTTTCGTCGTTGGACTATTTGACGCGACTGCGAATGCGCAATGAGCTGGCGCTGATGCTTAAGCAGAGGCCACGCACGGTGGTGCTGGTGACACACGATATTGAGGAGGCGTCACAGCTGGCCGACCGCGTCGTAGTACTTTCCGCAAGACCCGCCCGCATTTGCTGCGAGCTGACAGTGGATTTGCCGCGACCAAGGGAGTTGACGCACCCGCAGGTCGTGGAAACCATTCACCTAATTCTCGCCGAGTTGGGCCTTGAACATGAGGACAACCTGGCGATGTCGGTCTTTTAATTTCCGGAAAGGTGTCTATGTTTCGTTCTTCTGTTGCGCGGTGGATTCTAGGATTGGTGATCCTTATTGCCGTGCTCGGCGCTCTTAGATTCAAGCCCTGGCGACTCGCTCTTTTCAAAAGTTCGGAACAAGCGCGCGCAGAATTGAGGGTCGGCTACCTGCCGGTCACCTGCCACCTGACTTGTCCGGTGACCGACTTTGCCACACGCACCAGCACCTCGACTCGATTCGAGTCGCAACGCTTTACCGATTTCCCGACGGTTGTCGAATCCATCAAGAGCGGACGTCTCGATGCAACTTTCATGATCGCTCCGCTGGCGATGAAATTACGCGAGCAGGGCGTGCCAGTGAAAATAGTTTACCTGGGCCATCGCGACGGATCGACCGTGATCGTCCGCAAGAATCTTCCGGCGCAGAGCCTGCGCGATTTGCAGGGGCGAACCTTCGCTATTCCCAGCAAGTACAGCAACCAGTATCTCGTAATTCGTAAGCTGATGGAGGACCAGGGCGTCGGGGCGGACCAGATTCATTTCGTTGAGCTGCCGCCGCCCGACATGCCCGGGGCGCTCGCGGCCGGGGCGATCGATGCTTATTTCGTCGGCGAGCCGCACGCCGCGAAAGCCGAGTTGGATGGCAGCGGCCGGGTTCTCTATCACGCAAAAGACATTTGGCCGCACTTCATTTCCTGCGTGCTGGTAGTTACTGAGAAGTTGATTCGCGAACGACCGGAGGTAGTGCGCGATCTGGTGCGCGGAATCGCTGAGAGCGGTGAGTGGGCCGAGACGCATCGACTCGAGGCAGCGAAAGTTGTGTCGCCATACTTTCGCCAGGATGAAAAGCTCGTGCGGTATGTCTTAACCCAGCCGCCGGATCGGGTGAGCTACAGAATGTTGACGCCGACGGACGAGGATTTGCAGCTGATACACGACATGGCCATCAAAGCGGGAATTCTGCAGCAGCCTATCGCTATGAAAGATCTGATCGATCGCCAGTTCATTCCAGCGAACATCAAGCCCGCGAACATCGACGCTGGGCCGTAATGAGACGGCTGCAGAGAACTCGGGCGCGGCCTCGCCCAAGGAGAAGGTGTCAGAAGGCCGACCGTGAGGGAGGGCTCCCTCCAAAGGACTCTCGCTCCAGGAACTTGTTAATGTCGATGGGTGACGTTAACGAGTCTTGCCCTTGCTTACGCGCGGGCTTCTGACACATTCGCACGATCGCTCCATGGCTGCGACCGAGCGGCGCTTACAAGATTAGAAATTGAGCTTGATTGCGAACTGAATCAGACGCGGGTTGCTGCTCGTCGAGACTATGCGACCGAAGTCGCCCGGACTTCCAACGATCTTGCCACTGTTCGGATCAATAGATGTCGTCGCGACCGTGTTGAGGTTGCTGATCGGGTTCGCAAAGTTGACATGATTGAAGAGGTTGAAAAACTCCGCGCGCAACTCAAGGTTCTTCGATTCGCTGAATGGGAAACGCTTAATCACAGAGAAGTCCACGTTAGTTTGCGCTGGCCCGCGCAGAACGTTCCGGCCCACATTACCGAAATCAGTTCCAGTCGCGCCGGCGGTCGCCGCTCCGTTGGAACTCGGAATCAACTGGCCCGCTAGTACCGTCGGGCGGACAAATGCGAAAGGATTGAAAAAATATCCAGCCGGAACATTACTAGTAGCGGTACTGACGGTTGCTCCCAACGCCCAGCTCGGCCGCATCAACGCGTTGTTCCCCCCGCTCAATCCATAGAACGATCCCGCGCCGCCGTCAACAATGTCGATGGGCAGGCCGGACATAGCTGTAATTATTCCTGCCATGTGCCAGTTAGAGAAGAGCAGCCGTCCCGCAGTCGATCGTGGGGCGAAAGCCGGGGACGGTAAATCCCAAAGATAACTCAATACAAAGCGGTGCGTGCGATCGAAATCCGATACCCCGCGATTGGCGCGGTTGTCGAGCTGATTGCCGGCGATATTGATTGTGTCCCTAACCTCTCCGGCGCTGTCACTACCGCCGGAAGCATTGTCGAGAGACTTGGCAAAAGTATACGAAGCGAGTAGCTGCAGTCCTTTAGAGAGACGCCTGGTCAAACTCATTTGTAGCGAGTTGTAAGTCGATTGCGCCGTGGACTGAATCTGAAGAAAGCCACCTACTTCAACGCCCTGATAAGGCGCCCGCAGGGCGACGTTGGCTGCGGCTGGCGTGTTAGTGGTGATCACTTGCCCGGTGACAGCGTTGACGATTGGATGCTGCGGGCTGGCGAGTCTCGCCTGGTTGATAGCGAGGTCGCGGATCAAGTTCAGTCCGCGCGTGCCGGCGTAGGCCGCTTCGAACAATAGATCTTTACCCAGGCTGAACTGAACGGAGGCGTTGTACTGTTGAATATAAGCAGTGCGCATGCCGCGATCGAATATCTGACCGGCTAACGCAACTCCCTTTACTAAAGTAGGGAATTGATTCTGTGATGGCAAAGGAAAGAAGGGATCTGCCAACGGGAGGGCTGCGCCGGTTGGACTGCGGCGAATGGTATACATCGGCGGAGCATTAATCGCGATGCCTATGTAAGCTGTGGACGGCCGCGAATAGTAAATGCCATAGCCGCCGCGCACAACCAATCGTCCTGAATCAAGTGGTGAATAAGCAAACCCAACCCGCGGCGCAAAGTTATTTGCATCGACGCTGGTGAGCAGACGCTTGCCCACGTTGGGCACATCTCCTAAGTCGAATTGAGGGATCACATTTCCTGCCTGCACGAAGCCGGCGAGAGGCGGGCCGACGGGGATGCCGCTGCTATCAACTTCCATCCTGGGCCTATAAAGTGCCGGATCAAAAGTCGACAGTGCGCCACGGGTTTCATAAGGCGGAAGATCCAACTCGTAGCGCAAACCAAAATTCAGGATCAGCTTCCGCGAAAACTTCCAATCATCCTGGAAAAAGAAACTGTAGTCAGTCGCCCGCAGCACGTGAGTACTTATCCCGTCTCCGTATACCGAATTGTTAGCCGACCCGAGCAGGAAATTGTTGAAGCTCTGGAAAGTTATCGTGCCGCGCCGGTTGTTATTGGCCCCGAGGCTGTTCCGGTAATAGATGACTTGGGCGCCGGTACGAAGGCTGTGCCGGCCGCGCGTGAGCGAGAGGCTATCAACCAGAGTGGTCGCAGACACGACGTTCTGTGTATCGACATTCGAACCGGAGTTTCCAATAACCAGCGCGTTCGTTCCCGTCGGTCCGATGCGAATTGCCCCGAGCCCCGGATACGTGTTGGCGTTCGCCCGCTTGATGCCGAGATCCGAGTCCCTCAGAGGGTTTTGGCCCGACATGTCCTCGCGAATGAAACTGTAGCCGGCGCGCGATTCGTTAACGAGTCGGGGGCTGAGTATATAAATATGCTGAAGCGAGATCAGCCGGTTATCCTGTGTTTGATCGGCGCCAAACCCGGGAACGTTCGCGGCGCCCCCACTACCGCCAACAGGGAGCGCCAAAAACTGCGGCGCGTTCGAGAAGAAGGATTTTATGGTCAGCCAGTTCTTTTGATTGATACGGTAGTCGAGATTTGTGTTGAATTGATCCTCACGATAAGACGACAGGGCCGAGCCTGAGTAATGGCCGTCGGCCTGCGGCGTAGGGATCACGAATTGACCATTTGGCAGTCTTGCGTTCAAGAGCGCCAGCGCTACTGGATTTATCGAGGTCGCGGGTGGAGCGTTTGGCGATAACCTGGGCCGGAACGTTGAAAGCAGAGTTTGTTGTGAGCGATCGTCAGTCAGACCGGGCGCGATCAGAACGCTGGACGTCAGACTGTTAGCCGAGGCGCCGTTGCGCTCGCGTGTGCCCTGATACGAGATGAAGAAAAACAACTTATCCGCCCGAATGGGTCCGCCGAGTAGTCCGCCAAAAACATTCCGCACTAACGTTGGTCGACTAACGCCGGCCCCTTTCAGGAAGGGGTTGTTGGCGTTGAGCGAATCATCGCGAAAGTACTCATAGGCAGCGCCGTGAAAATTGTTACTGCCGCTTTTCGTAACTGCCTGAATATTGCCACCGCCGCCGCGGCCAAAGGTTGCGGCGTAGAGTGACGTCTGGACCTTGAATTCCTTAATGCTCTCTGGCGCCGGCACGGCCACCGCGGCTGCTGCGTTGGTTGCCAGGTTGTTGGCATCAATTCCGTTGATCTCAAAATCGTTTTGCGTTACGCGCGCACCGTTGACCGAGACATTTTGCGAATTGCGACCCAGGGCGGCGTTATCAGGCAGCGATACAGAAGTACCCGGCGAGAGCGCAAGAATCTGGGTGAAGTTACGAGTCGCTAACGGCAACTCTGTTACCGCTCGCTCGTCAACAACCCGGCCAAGTTGTGGGCCGTCTCTTTGGATAAGTGAATCAATGCGTACCGCTACAACGTCACCGCCTGCCACGAACAAGTCACCGTTGACTGTGGTGGTTTCAGTGATTGCCACCTGAATGGGATCAAATACAACTGGCCGGAAACCTTTTAATGTGATCCTTACCTGATATGTCCCGGGTTGGATGAGAGGCATGGCGTAGTTGCCTTCATCATCGGTCTTGACCGTACGCTCATCGTCGGTGGTCTTGCTTTTGACTGCTACTTCTGCTCCGACTATGAGCGCGCCTCTTTCATCTTTGACTGTTCCGACGATGCGGCCCGTGGTCTGATTTTGGGCGAGAGCGCATGGCGAAAAGAAGGCCAACAGCCCACTGATCCAAAGTAGCGCGATGCCGGTTTTCGCCATCATTGTTTGCGGCCAAGTGTAAGGGAATTGAGTGCGAAAGGAAATAGCTACGAACTGCGCAGCAAAAAGCAAACACCGCAATATACTTACTTTGGCCGACTTCGGCCACCCAACTTGATCATTCAATTGCTTCACCAAAAGAGATGTTCGTCTCCAGTACACTCCCAAAAACGATTCGTCAAAATTGAAACAAGACTTGGGGCCAATGGAGCTGACACTCCGCTGAAGAGCCGACAAATCTAGAATTTCGCTGCTTCAGCTCACGGCCTCGCATTTGCTCGGGCTTGATCTGATCGAAGTTTGAATCAGGCGAGCGATGGACGATCAGAAAGGAGACTTAGATGGCTTCTATGTGGAAGCTCGGAGGATTGCGTTGGAAAGTTCTGGCCAGGCGTGTCTGGAGCGAAGTACAAAAAGATGATGTGTTCGGCCGGGCGGCGCAACTGTCTTACTACTTCCTGCTGGCGCTTTTTCCGCTGCTGATCTTTCTGACTTCGTTCATTGGCTTCGTCGTAGGTTCAGGGACGGGAATGCGGCACAGCCTGTTCAATTATCTTCGGCAGGTAATGCCGTCGTCGGCCTTTCAGTTGGTCGATAGTACGATCTGGGAAATCACCAATGCCAGCGGCGGTGGCAAAATCTCTTTTGGAATCCTGGCCGCTCTGTGGGCCGCTTCAAGCGGCATGGGAGCGATCACCCAAGCTCTAAATGTTGCCTACGACGTGCGCGAGACCAGACCGTGGTGGAAGCAGAGAGTGGTAGCGGTGGGGCTTACCGTTGCGCTGTCGTTACTGATTATCAGTGCACTGGCGCTGGTGCTTTACGGCGGACGAATCGCTGACAGTATGGCAGGGCATTTTGGTTTCGGGAATGCGTTCACTCTTACCTGGAAGGTACTCCAATGGCCAGTGCTGCTTGGGTTCATGCTGACGGCCTTCGGACTGATCTATTATTGGGCGCCGGACTTGCACGACCGGGACTGGAGGTGGGTCACGCCTGGGTCCGTGATCGCAGTTGCGGCTTGGCTAATCATTTCTTTTGGTTTCCGGGTCTATCTTCATTTCTTTGATTCATACAGCAAGTCCTACGGCTCGCTGGGGGCTGTGATTGTGCTGATGTTGTGGCTGTACTTGACCGGGGCAGCCGTCTTAATTGGAGGGGAAATTAATTCAGAAATTGAAAATGCTGCAGCCAAAAAGGGGGCGGCTGAGGCCAAGAAGAAGGGAGAGAGAAGTCCTCGCCCGCATCGGGGCCGAGCTAAGGCAGGGTGATCAAGGAGTGCGGACATCCTGTCCGCCAGCGAGCAAAGCCCGCTCAGTCTTACTCAACAAACGACCGCGGACCTTTTCGAGATGCGCGATCATGCGGATAGATGTCAGAGCTCCACGTCCTCAAGAAAGTGTTGCAAATAAGGGTAGGCTGAACTACATTTCTTACCGAAGTTGCGGGTTCGGTCCCCGGAGCCCTTCCCTATTCCAAGTCACCTGTTCAGGTAAACGAGGCCATGACATTCCTTCTACTCCTGCCGCTGCTCCTGATGACGGGTTCGGTAAATCAGGACCGACCTAGAGATGACGAAGCGCCTCCCGTTGTAGTCACCAGTTTCAGATTGGCCAGGGATCGGAAGCCGATCGAGAATGCGTTGTCTGTGCTATCCACTCCGGCGCCCGCGATGATCGCCGCCAATAAAAACTTCGAAAAACAACGACGGATAAACGCTCCGGCCGGCGAAAGGGATCCCAACGCCGATACTC
The DNA here is from genome assembly GCA_033857635.1 of Blastocatellia bacterium. Lineage (GTDB taxonomy): Bacteria > Acidobacteriota > Blastocatellia > Pyrinomonadales > Pyrinomonadaceae > UBA11740. The sequence goes on along the minus strand of JAWVDF010000017.1, from coordinate 111,744 downwards.
TGGACGGACGCAGCGCTGAAATTGATCGGATCGTGCAACAGTCGCGCGAGCCGCAACCGGTCGACGGGTTTTCTTACTCTGTGAAAGTGCAGAACCGGAGCGCGAAACTCATCCAAACCATTTTTTGGGAGTATCAATTCACGGAAAAGGCGAACCCCGTCAACGTCACGCGGCGCCAGTTTCTGTGCAGCGCGAGAATTAGCCCCGACAAAGGAAAGGACCTGCAGGCGTTCAGCCTGTTCGGTCCGAGCGAAGTAGTGAATGTGAAAAGTCTGGGCAGGGCTTCCGCGGATCAATTCAGCGAGGGCGTTGTGATCAATCGGGTGGAATATTCCGACGGTTCATTCTGGCAGCGGCGAGACTGGAACGTTAACGACCTGAAATTAATTCCCAAGGCGCGCTCGGAAACGAGGAATATGCCGGCGTGCCGAAGCCTTTGAGACGGCTGAACCCATGCGACCATTTTCACAATTCCACGCGCATGGGGGCGCGATCCTGAGCGGCGTATTTCTGATACCTCGGGAAAAGTTGTAATTCGGAAACTCTGTGCGGCATAGCCGCTCAGCTTGGGATTAGTACCATCGACTTAAGCGCTCGGCGAAAGATTAGGGAGGCCGAGCATTCTACTTGTCGGGCTCATTGTCTCGAGGTGCGGACGGGCCGTCCGCGCTCCCAGGTATAGGTTGAGCTTTAATCCATCCGCTCACGCGGATGGTACTGCCCTCATTGCCTCGCGGGATTGGTCAAGCCGTCCGGTAACTATCAAAACTGCACCCACGTACCGGCGTTGGTCTTCCGGGCTTTTTCGTAGACATGCGCCGCGGCGGCGAGATCTTCTAACGCCAGGCCGAGGGACTTGAACACAGTAATCTCTTCCGGCGACGTGCGACCAGAGTGAGCGCCGATCAAGACCTCTCCCAAATCAGCGCGAATATGTTCGGGGCCAATGGCACTTTCACTGGCGGGAATCAAATAGTCCCCCGCTTCATTCAAAGCAGATTCGCGACGGTCAACGAAGAGGCTGGCGGCGGCTATCGTGGCCGTGTCGAGCTCGCGGGCCTTTGGCGAGTAGGTACCAATCGCATTGATGTGCGCGCCCGGCGAAATCCATTCGCGCCGCACGACCGGCTCCCATGAAGTTGTCGCCGTAACGATGATGTCGGCGCCGCGCACTGCAGCTTCGACTGTCTCGACCGGCTCGATACGGGTAGGGAATTGAGGCTGCATTTCGCTGGCGAAACGATGCGCACTTTCAAAGCTGCGGCTGGCGACGCGGATCTTCTTTAGCGGCCGGACGCAACTGATCGCGATCAGATGCGGACGGGCTTGCACGCCTGCGCCAATGATCGCCAGATCGCCGGAGTCCTCTCGAGCGAGGAGGCGCGTGGCGAGCGCACTGACAGCGGCAGTCCGAATAGCCGTAATCGCGGAAGCGTTGATCAGGGCGAGCGGCTCTCCATTCGTGCCATCGAAAAGAAGGACTCCGCCCTGATGAGCATCCTTGCCAATCGCGGCGTTCCCGGGAAATACGCAGATTGCTTTCAGCCCGAACAACGGTGAAGGACTCTCACGAAAAGTTGGCATCATGGCCAGGACGCCTTTGATTTCGGGAGGCTTAAAGATAGTGCGCAGTGGTTGATGAGCTTCACCGCGTGCCAGGGCAGTGAAGGCATCCGCCATCGCCGAGATGCATTCAGTCATCGGAAGAAGTTGTTCGACTTCCTGGTGACTCAAGACGAGAAGTTTCATGTGACTTTCATCCCCGATGCGAAAAGCACCCGTCATTGTGGATACGCTTGTTATCGCTGGGAGCGCGGACGTCCCGTCCGCCCCCAGCGTACGCTGCACGTTAAGCAAATGCGATCGACGTTCTTCTCTTTCGCGCTTCGCGCTCAGATGCGGACGGGACGTCCGCGCTCCCAGCAATAGCTAGCGCGTTACATTCACGGTCAAACCAACGGGCACGCAATGATAAATGAGAAATGGAAAATGAAAAATGAATTCGTGCACGGGTCGTTAGACTTTTATCCGACGTTGGCGATACCATGCAGCGCCTGAACGATTTTCAAATCTTTCCAAAATCCACGAAGACCTCTGATGAAAAACTATTTCTTTGTTCCTGGGCGATCGAGTTTACTATCGACACTCGTTCTCGGCGTAATGATTGTTGCTGGCGGGTCGGTGTTTGCCCAGCAGTTCAGCCCTGAACTTTTCAGGCCGCTCCGTTGGCGCAGCATCGGCCCGTTCCGCGGCGGCCGGACGCGGGCCGTTGCGGGAGTTCCTTCGCAACCGAACGTTTTCTACATCGCCCAGGTGAACGGCGGAGTTTGGAAGACAGACGATTATGGACGCACCTGGACGCCGATCTTTGACGACCAACCGACGGGCTCTGTGGGTTGTATTGCTGTAGCGCCGTCCGATGCCAGAATCATTTACGTGGGCAGTGGCGAAGGATTGCAGAGGCCCGATCTGTCAGTCGGCGATGGGATTTATAGATCGAACGACGCTGGAAAAACCTGGATACATCTGGGCCTGCGCGACGGTCAACAGATTCCTCAAATCGCCGTCGATCCACGCGATCCAAATCGCATCCTTGTCGCAGTCGCCGGCCACCCTTACGGTCCGAATGAAGAGCGCGGCATCTTTCGTTCGAGCGACGGAGGCAAGACCTTCGAAAAGGTTCTCTACAAAGACGAGAACACCGGTGGCGCCGACGTCTTGATCGATCCGAAGAATCCTGATGTCGCGTATGCATCTCTGTGGGAAGCGCGTCAGGGTCCCTGGGAAAACGCGGCGTGGAATGGCGGCGGCGGCGGTATATTCAAGTCGATTGATAATGGCAAGACCTGGCGAGAATTGCGCGGCGGACTGCCCGACGCGGTCATCCAGGCAAACCTTGCGATCGCACCCAGCAAGCCGGATCGTCTCATTGCATCCGTGGCGTCTCCGGGAGCAGTTAACCTGTTTCGATCTGATGACGCGGGTGAGAGTTGGACCATCATCACCAAAGACCCGCGCCCGGCCGGCCGGATTGGCGGCGGCGATCTTTCGGTTCCCAGATTCAGTCCCAAAGATCCTGACGTTGTGATTATCGCCAGCACTGTCAGCTGGAAATCAACTGACGGCGGCAAGACCTGGAACGCGTTTCGCGGCGCGCCCGGCGGCGACGACTATCAAAACGTTTGGATCAATCCTGATAATCCGGACGTGGTCATCCTCGGCAGCGATCAGGGCGCGATAATCACCGTTAACGGAGGGAAGACCTGGAGCAGTTGGTACAACCAACCCACCGCGCAGCTCTATCACGTAAATGCGGACAACGCTTTTCCTTATCGCCTCTGCAGTGGCCAGCAGGAAAGCGGTTCGGTCTGTATAGCCAGTCGCGGCAACGATGGCGAAATCACTTTCCGCGATTGGCATCCCGTTAACGCTGAAGAATATGGTTACGTGACGCCTGACCCACTCGACCCGGATATCGTTTATGGGGGAAAGCTCTCGCGCTACGATCGTCGCACGGGCCAGGCTCAGAATATTATGCCGAAGCCTTTTCGCTCGACCGAGTTTCGTGCCGTACGCACGCAACCGGTAGTCTTCTCGCCGGCCGATCCCCATCTTCTTTTCTTCTCGACCAATACGCTTTGGAAGACCAAAGACGGCGGCCGGAATTGGGATCAGATAAGTCCGGATTTAACTCGCAAGACGTTCGAAGTGCCTGAAACCGTCGGCAAGTATCGCGCCCAGCCTACCGCCGCGGCGACTCAACGCGGCGTGATCTACGCAGTGGCTCCGTCGCCGCTCGACGTTAATCTGATTTGGGTTGGGACAGACGATGGTTTGATTCATCGCACCACTGATGGTGGCGCGCACTGGACGGACGTGACTCCGAAACAGCTCAAGCCCTGGCAGAAGATTTCGATTCTCGATGCCGGCCACTTTGATAAGAACACAGCCTATGCCGCGGTGAACACGCTGAGGCTCGACGACCTGCGGCCGCACATTTATCGCACTCATGACGGCGGGGCAACCTGGACCGAAGTGGTCAGCGGCATTCCCGAAAACGAAAACACCGACGTTGTACGCGAAGATCCGGAACGAAAAGGTTTGCTGTTCGCCGGTACCGAGCGGACCGTACATGTGTCGTTCGACGACGGCGATCACTGGCAGTCTCTGCGGCTGAACATGGGCGCCAGTTCGATTCGCGATCTGATTATCAAGGGCGACGATTTGTGCGTGGCGACGCATGGGCGCGGTTTCTGGATTCTCGACAACATCACGCCGCTGCGACAGCTACAGGCCTCAATGACAAAAGCGCCGGCTGCGCTGTTTCGGCCACAGACTGCCTGGCGTGTTCGTTGGAACATGAACTCAGATACACCGATTCCGCCTGATGAGGCGGCGGGCGAGAATCCGCCGGACGGAGCAATGATCGATTACTACATTTCGTCGAATCCCTCTGCGCCGGTGACTCTGGAGATCAAAGACGAAGCCGGCCAGACGGTGCGGCGCTATTCGAGTGCGGATCCGCTGCCTACTCCCGATCCGGCTCTCGCTATACCACCTTACTGGGTCAGGCCGCCGCAGAAACTCGCGGCCGAACCCGGTCTGCATCGCTTTCTCTGGGACCTGCATTACGCTCCCATCCCGGGCTTGCAGCCGCAGTATCCGATTGCCGCGGTCTATCGCAACACTCCTCCGGCTGCCACTTCACCCTGGGCGATACCCGGAAAGTACACGGTCGTGCTGACGGTCAACGGCAAAACTTATCAGCAGCCTCTGAAGTTAGTCATGGATCCGCGGGTCAAGGTCTCTCAGGCTGATCTGGCTGAACAATTCAAGCTGTCGAAGCAGGTATATGATGAATGGCTGGCGCTGAACTCTATCAGCGAAAGCGTCCGGCTGCTTCGGGGGCGCTTAACGGACTTGCGTCCGCGCGTTCCCGACGGCGATCTCAAAACTCACATCGATGCGCTGGCAGCCAAACTTCAAGCGTTGGTTGGCGCGGGCGGCGGTCCGGGCGGCCCGACGACTGCTGCTCCTCGCGTGACTTTGACTGCCACAACCGGACGACTGCGGACTCTGTTTGGTTTGATGGAGGAAGTGGATTTGGCGCCGACGCCTCAGGCCGCGGCCGCGATTCCGGACGTCTTGAAAGACTCGCGCTTGCTGAAGGACGATTGGGAGGCGATCAAGTTGCAAGACATCGCCGCCCTGAATCAGGCGTTGCGCGCCGCCGGGCTGCCTGTGATTGAGCTAGCGCCCTAAATGGAGCGCGGACATCCTTGTCCGCCCAAGCTTGCGCAGCGGGCCAATAATGTTGGGTCAGTTCGCGCTTCGCGCCTAGGCGGACAGGATGTCCGCGCTCCATTGTGGCCGCAGTATCCTAAGCTGAAGCCCCAGCCAACTCCCAAATTCCTTGGAATAATCCCCTAATTCGTCATTTAAACCCTTCGGTAAGTTAGTTTATGAAGGGCGAACTGACGACAAATTTCGGTGGCAATTCAATCAGTCTGCGAGACGGGGCAAGCGCCCTGTTCCGGCGCAGGGGGTTGGTGCTGTTCGTTTTTCTGGCGGTCGTAATCAGCACGGCGGTCGTCACCTTTCTTCTACCCAACAAATACGAGTCGCGCATGAAGATTCTGGTGAAGAACCAGCGCGTCGACGTGGCCATCACTCCTGAAGCTACCAGCGGCGCTCCTGCCGGTGTGGACACCGAAGTCAGTGAAAACGTAATCAATTCTGAGATTGAGTTACTGACCAGCCGGGACCTGCTCACTCAGGTGGCGAAGGAGACGGGTTTGGCCCAGGCGCAACCGACGGCGTTTTGGAGAAAGTCGCTTCCTGAAGCCGACCGCATTGAGAAGGCGGCGGCTGATCTTGCGAAGGATCTCGTGATCGCACCGGTCAAGAAAGCCAATGTCATCTCGATCGGCTACTCCGCGAACTCACCAGAGCTGGCGGCAGCGGTTTTGAAAAAGCTGGGCGATTTGTATCTGGAAAAACATCTGAAACTTCATCATCCAACCGGCGCGTCGGATTTCTTCAAAGAGCAAGCGGACCAGTACGAAACGCAGTTGCATGATTCCGAAAAGCAATTGACCTCGTTTCAGCAGGCCAACAACCTAGTTGTGTTGACTCAACAAAAAGATCTAACACTGCAGAAAGCCGCTGAAGCAAAGTCAAAACTCTTGGAGAGCGAGGCCGCGGTCAACGAGACCACGAACCGGATCAAGCGAATTGAGCAGCAACTGGCCGTTACGCCCAAGCGGATTGTCACGCAAAGCAAATCGCTTCCGGCTCAATACTCGGCTGAACGGTTGAACACAATGATGGTCGAGCTGCAAAACCGCCGGACCCAATTGCTAACGAAGTTTCGTCCCGAGGACCGTCTGGTCCGCGAGGTTGACGAACAAATTCGCACCACCCGGCAAGCGCTGGCCAAAGCGGAATCGCAAACCGCTGTCGAGCAAGCCACTGATCTGAATCCACTGCGACAGACATTGGAGAACGAGTATTCAAAAGCGCGTCTGGAGCAGAGTGGGGCGCAAGCCCGCCGCGACACGCTGGCCGCGCAGTTGCGAGATTACGAGGGGGCGCTGCAAAAGTTGGAGGGCGACACAACGCGTCACGACGACTTGCAACGACAGAAAAAGGAAGCTGAGGAAAACTATCAGCTCTATGCGAAGAAGCGCGAGGAAGCTCGCATCGCCGACGAGCTTGACCGCCAGAAGATTACCAACGTGTCCATCGCTGAGGCCCCGGCGGCCGCGCGGCTTCCGTTTTCACCGAATCGTCCGTTGAACCTGGTGCTGGGCGTTTTTGTCGGCGCAGTGCTGAGTTTAGGGATTGTGTTCTCGGCTGAGATGCTGGGCGACACCGTTCACAGTCCGCGAGCGCTCGAGGCGCTGACCGGCGCGACCGTCCTCGCGACTGTCCCTGAGAATAGTCGCAAGTTAATCCCCAGGCGCACGAACAAGACCAAAGAGATCGAGAGTGAGCCGGTAGCGCAACTGGAGAGTTAATTGTTGACAAGTAGCACAGGCCGCCAGCCTGTGCTTTGTCCGCGGGTACAGGCTCGCAGCGTGTATTACATATGAGGGCCAAACACTTGTGCAAATAGAAGAGCAAATCAACGGTTCAGAGATGCCGAGAGCGCGCATCCGCACGAATGGCCACCGGCGACACAACCTGCAGTTGTTGCTGGCGAACCTGCAGAACTCGACGCAGAAACTCCGCGCGGGCTCCGCGATCGCATTTACCTCGGCCTCCGAAGGAGAAGGCGTTTCGCATGTCACCCAACTGTTCGCAGTCGAACTGGCGCGGCACACCGGCCGCCGTACGCTGATCATCAGCGCCGAAAGGATGCAGGGCCTGGGTATCGAGGATTATCTGAACATGCCCTGGAACTGCCACCAGACTAACATCGAGAATGTCTGGATGCTCCCTTCAAAGAAAACCGCCAGGAAGAAGGGTGCGGAAGCTGGAGAAGACGAGGGGGCCGAACTGCCCAAGAGATCTTTCCTGGTCCGGGTGAGTAAAGAAGAGGAACAGATCGACACGGGTCTGGATTCAGTCGATGCCCTGCGGGTGGCGTTCGACAATATTCTGATTGATTGCCGCTCGCTCCGGAGCTCTTCAGAAGCTGCCATGTTGAGCTCGAGCGTTGACGGCGTAGCAGTCGTGGTCGAAGCCGGCCAGACCCGGCGTGATGAGATCCTGAATGCCCAACGGACCATCGAGAACGCCGGCGGAAAGTTCCTCGGGTTTGTCTTGAACAAGCGCCGCTATCCAGTGCCCGAGTGGCTCTACCGAAGACTTTAGCTGTGGCACAGACTTTAGTCTGTGAAAGCGTTAGTCGAAATCACAGGCTGAAGCCTGTGCCACTTTTTTAGGAGTGCCAATGAAGAAGAGTCTGCTTTTATTGACAGCAATTTGTTTTCTAGCCAGCGCCGCTGCCGCAATTGCCCAGCAGCAGGGAGCACCGCGTCTGACAACTGTCACCGAGGAACGGTATCGCCTGCAACCAGGTGACGTGTTCGAAGTGCAGTTTCGCTATTCGCCTGAATTCAATCAGACGGTCACCGTTCAGCCCGACGGCTATGTTTCGCTGGAAGTGGGTGGCGATCTGAAAGTCGCCGGCCTGACTATTGAGCAAGCGCGGGCCGCCATCCTGAAGAGGGCCGGCGTGCGTCTACAAGATCCGGTCGCGACGATCGTCCTCAAGGAATTCCAGAAACCCTATTTTGTTATCGCCGGCGAAGTCAGCCTGCCCGGCAGGATTGAAATGCGCGAGCGAGTGACCGCGCTACAGGCAATCATGCTGGCCGGCGGGATGAAGGAAGGCGCCAGGTCTTCACAGGTAGTAGTCTTTCGCCGCATCAATACGGACACAGCGGAAGTCAAACTTCTGAATCTCAAGAATATTCACCGCACTGCCGATCTGGAAAATGATCTGACTCTACAACCGGGCGACATGGTGTACGTGCCGCGTGACAAGATTTCAAAGATCGAACGATTCATGAAGCTGGCCAGCGTGGCGGCCTTTATGACGCCAAGACTGTAATCACGATTCTACCCAGCAGGCCCAAACGGCCGGAATGCTAACGCTTTGATGACTGATCGCAACGGTTCGCTTTCGAATTACTTTCTCAAGCTGAGCGACCTCTCGCTGCTTTTGCTTTCGCTTGGCCTGGTGATCGTGCTGCGCTATGCGCCGGGGCAGAATCCGACTTTTGTGGTCGATTATCTTTCCCAGCGGATCAAAGTAACCAATGCTCTGCTTGGATTCGGTCTCCTCTTTTCATGGCACGCGGCGTTTGCCGTCCAGGGCCTTTACGTTTCCCATCGTCTTCGACCACTGCGTCTGGAGCTGAAGGAAGTCGGGCGCGCCGTTCTTATCTCATCGGTACTGCTACTAGTCGGGGCCAACGTGGGAAGTTGGCCGACGATCAATGTTCGGACAGTCGCAACTTTTGGAATATTGAGCTTTGCATTAGTCGGCGCGGGGCGCTTTTTCCTGCGCGCAAATCTGCGCCGGCTGCGCCGTCGAGGTCATAACGTCAAGACGTTGCTGCTGGTCGGTGGTGGAGCTCGCGGCCACCGCTTCGCCGCGCAAATCAATCGCCGCCAGGACCTTGGATATCGCGTGCTCGGCTATGTGGACAGCGATTCAGCCTTTGCCGGTGAAGAGATGGAAGGCGCTCCCTGGATGGGAACGATAGAAGATCTGCCGCACATCCTGGCCAAAGAAGTGATCGACGAAGTCGCCATCGCGCTCCCGATTAAGTCACAGTACTCGCAAATCGAATCGGCCGTGATGCTGTTGGAAGAGCAGGGAATTACGACGCACCTTCTGTCCGATCTCTTTCCTCAGAAGCTGGCCCGATCACAGTCGACGGACCTTGACGGTCTGCCGCTCGTGTCTTTGCACAGCGCGCCGCTTTTTAGCTGGCGCACCGAGGCCAAGCGCATCTTCGATTTCGTTTCGGCCACGATTCTGATCCTCGTTACCGCGCCGGCTTTGGTTTTGGTAGCCATCATTATCAAGCTCGACTCGAAGGGGCCAATATTCTTCGTTCAAGAGCGAGTGGGCTTGAATAAGAGACGCTTTCGCATGCTCAAGTTTCGCACGATGCAACAGGACGCAGAATCGCGGATGGTTGAGATCGAGCACCTGAACGAAAAGACCGGCCCGATTTTCAAAATCCGAAACGATCCCAGGATTACTTCAGTCGGACGTTGGTTACGCCGGACCAGCATTGATGAGTTGCCGCAACTCGTGAACGTTCTGCTGGGAGACATGAGCATCGTCGGGCCACGGCCGTTGTCGGTTCGCGATGCCGTGCGCATGGAGATGGCATGGCAGAAGAGAAGGTTTAGCGTGAAGCCGGGCTTGACCTGTTTGTGGCAGGTCTCAGGCCGCAGCAATCTCTCGTTCGAACAGTGGATGCAATTGGATCTGGAATACATCGACCGCTGGTCGCTGGGTCTCGACGCTTCGATTCTGCTTCGCACCATACCTGCCATCGTGCTGGCCCGCGGCGCCAGCTAGCGTGGCACGCGCATCTTGCGCGTGATTCACGGGCGGGACGCCCGTGCCACTTTCAAACCAGGAATTGATTCAACGTGATAGCTCGCAACGCCAAACTAATCTTGATCGCGGACGTTACGATCCTGCTTTCTAACGTGATCTCAAGCTTGCTTGGCGCCCGAGCATTAGGGCCGGCAGGTCGTGGCGACCTCGTGGTTATCGTGCTGTGGCCGCCGGTCGTGGCAATGCTGGCAGGCCTCGGACTGCCAACCGCATATCGTTACTGGATGGCTCGAGAGCCGCAACGAGTCTCGTATCTGTTTTCGAATGCCGTTCTTTACACGATCGCCGTGGGCGTCGTCAGTGTGGTCCTGGCTGACCTGATTGTTCCGCATCTGGTCGGTCAGCGCAGTCCGCAGGTCATGCTGCTGCTGCGGATTTATCAGGTGAACATCCCGGCTGCTCTGTTCCTTGATCTCATGCGCGGTCTGCTGGAAGGCACCCGACGGTTTGGCTGGGCGGGCGCGGCCCGCATGATTTTCTTTGGCGTGCAGGCGGTTGGTTTTGCCGGACTCTGGTCGGTAGGGAACCTGACAATAGCAACAGCAATGATCACCATGATCATTGCACAGACAAGCTCGATGCTGCTCGCGCTCATCGCCGTCTGGCGTCAATTACAACCGAAGTGGCAACCAAGCTGGACCGAATTTCGGAAGTCCATGCACTACGCCCTGCGTGACTATCCCGGCGGCGTCGCAGACTTCACCACGCTCCGCCTCGATCAGTTGGTGCTGGCGGCTATGGCTTCCAACGTAGCGATTGGTTTGTATGTGGTCGCGGTGCGACTCTCAGAAATGACGACGCTCGCCGCGGACGCAATTGCGGATGCGCTGATGCCGGAAGTGGCGGCGTCGAAAGCCGAGAATAAAGCCGAACTCATGTGGGCACGCAGCCTTCGCCTCGCGATCTACATGCACCTGGCGCTGCTGCCGCCGCTGTGGTTGGGCGCGCCGCTGATTCTAAGAATTCTGTTTGGGGAGAGCTTTGTTCCCGCGACAGGCGCCTTCCGTTGGCTGCTGCTGGCCGCAGGTGTGTGGAGTCTCGGCTCGATCGTCATCAGCGGTTTGCGCGGCTTCGGCTATCCCGGCTTGAGTACTCTGGCGAGATTTTCAGCCGCGGCGGTCACTACGGTTGGACTTCTTGTTCTCTTGCCGCGACTGGGGATTACGGGAGCTGCCATCGCTTCGCTGATCGGCTACACGGTCATGTTGTGTGTGGCGCTGTTCGCTTTTATAAAGAAACGCCGGCTGCGGTTGTGGACTTGTCTGCGGCCTCGTTGGCGCGATCTCCTGGTTCCTAATTGGAGATCGATAGTAAGTTTTGCCTTCGCCAAACCGGATGCGGGAGAAGCTTCTTGAAAGTTAGCAAAAGTTTTATCGCCAACGGGTTCAGTGGCTGTGCGGCTCTGCCGCCTGATGTGCGGAAAGGCTTTGCCTTTCCGGCCAGATTCTATTTTTCAGCGGGGCTATGCCCCCGGATCTTTCTTGAGGCACGGCCTCAGAGATAAGGAAAGGAAGTCTCGGAAAGGCAGAGCCTTTCCGCACATCAGGCGGCAAAGCCGCGGAGCGAAGATTCTGATCTCATGAGTAGCGTCCTACAAATACCGAGCCGACCGCACCCGCGCTCAAGCTTGATCTGGCTGGCACCCGTTCAGGCCGCGGTCGTCTTCAGTGTGATCGCCGTGACCAGCGGCGGGCAGATGCTTCGCACGTGGATACTCGGCGCGATGGTTTGGGTAATGGCCTTGCCGGTACTGGTCAGTCTGGAAGCCGGGCTGGTTGGGATGATGTTATTCGAGCCGCTGCGGGGCGTGATTCGGCGCGCGCAATATCTGTTTGTGGACTATTCGGCCAGCGATCCAATTCATTTGCTGACGCCAATTGTCGCGCTGCTTGCTTTTAGCCTGCTTTTGAAGAATCAAGGGCTGGACATCTTTCGTCAAAGTCGACTGGCGCCGCCCGTCTCGCTTTTACTCTTGATCTATTTCATCCAGATCTTCAATCCACTGCAAGGCGGTTTGTTCATAGGTCTTTCGGGAGCATTGTTCATGCTGCTTCCACTGCTCTGGTTTTATTTCGGACAGGCAGCCAAATCCGGCTTTCTCAGGACCGCTCTGCGTTTAATGGTAGTGATGGGACTCATCACGTCGCTATACGGCGTGTACCAGTTACTTTTTGGGCTGACGAGCTTCGATCAATTCTGGCTGGAGCACAGCGAGTACAACAACTGGGTCAGAGTTGCCGGCGTGGTGCGCGCCATGGCGACTTACGCTAATGCCGAAGAGTGGAGCCGCTATCTTGATATATGCGCGTTAGGAGCCGTGGGCCTCGCCGTAATGGCGAAACGTTACGCGCACCGTATCGCATGGTTTGCCTGCGGCATGCTGCTCTTCGGAGCGCTAATCCTTTCCGGCGAGCGCGTCTCGATCTTCGCCTTCATCCTGGGCGCTGCCATCTTGCTTCTGTCGGGCGCGCGCACGCCGGGCGGCATCATGCGCCGCGCTGCGCTCTTCCTGATACCAGCTCTACTGATCATTGCATTTGCCAAGCCGCCCGCAGAGGGTGACATGGGGGAAAAAGAGCAGAGCCAGGCGCTGCAATCGATGGTCTCGCATTCGGCCCGCGGGATCCTACAGCCGACAGGCGAAGGAAGTTTGTATGCACGTTTCGAGAACTGGGGTGAAGGGGCAAAAGTGATCCTATACCGCCCGTTCGGCCTGGGAATTGGGGCGGGCACGATTCCTCGTGACCCCAGGGAAGTTGATATTCTTCCGGCCACCGATAGTTATATTTTGTCTGCCACGCTCGCCGGCGGCATTCCGGCCGGACTGCTTTGCATCTGGATTTTCGGCCAGGCCACGCTGATTTCCTGGCGGGCCTTTAGACGCGCCGCTCCTGACAGTCATCAGTTGGGAAGATGGCGTGTAATGCTCGCCATCATGCCTGTGCTGGCATTCATCAACCTCTTCGGATACTCGTTCCTGCTTGTATCAGTCGCGCCTGTTGGTTGGCTATTGATCGGGTGGGTAAGCGCCGAGGACCTGAGAACACGTGCTGAACCGGAACGCGAAATCATAACAATCTGAGGTTTCTTTGAAGATTCTTTTCTACAACCACACCGGGCAAATTAGCGGCGCTGAGCGTGTGCTACTCGCCATTCTTTCGGGAGGTGATCGCCGGCGTTTCATTCCGGCTGTCCTTTGTCCGGCTAATGGCCCACTGATGAACAGGGTGGGCGAGCTGGGGGTAAGAACGATTGCGATTGACACGCTGGCGGCGCGGTTTACCTTGCGCGTCGATCGCCTTGCTAACTACGCGGCGTCATTCGTTAGGTTGATTCGCGCGGCGCGGGTTGCGGTCATCAATGAAGCGCCGGACATCATTCACGCCAATAGCATTCGCGCCGGTTTGGTGATGTCCGTGGCCACGATTCGTCTCGACGTGCCCGTCGTTTGGCACGTACATGATCTCTTGCCACGTCACCCTCTAAGCACTGCAATTCGTTTATTCGCCGCGACGTCACGACGCAATCGCATCGTCGCGGTGTCGCGCGCAGTTGCGAACCGTTTTCAGGGACAGTTAACTCACCGTTTCCGCGGACGCGTTGAAACAATTTACAACGCCGTCGATATCGAACGTTTTTATCCTGATCCCCAGAGCCGAAAAGAAATTCGCCGCGCTCTCGGGATCGATGCGGCAAAAGTGATTGGCATCGTCGGCCAGCTGACTCCGCGCAAAGGCCAGCTTGAATTGATTGAAGCCTTCGCCGAAACATCGCGCGAATTTCCAGACACGGTGCTCTTGATTGTTGGCGAACCGATCTTCAATCGCGACGCAGAGTATGCGAAGTCACTCGCCGATGCAGCCAAAGCGTCCGGTGTTGCCGATCGAGTTCTCTTCCTGGGGCAACGCGAGGACACGCCGGCTATCATGCGCGCGTTGGATTTGCTGGTCGTCAACTCGAGCACGGAACCGTTTGGCCTCACGGTTATCGAAGCGATGGCGTCAGGCGTGCCGGTGCTGGCGACTGCGGTTGATGGGATAAAAGAGATCGTTCGCCATGGCGAGACTGGCTGGCTGGTCAAGGCCCGCAATCACGACAGCTTGGTCAAAGGTATGCTGACTCTTTTGCGCGACCAGAGTCTGCGCGATCAACTTGGCGGCCAAGGGCGACGTGAAGCGATCGCGCGTTTTTCAATTAAAAGGTTCGTGGGCGAAGTGGAACAGCTCTACGATGTAGCGCAAATTGGCAATTTGCGAACGGAACCGCAAGTTAAGAACTTGCGCTACAAAAGTCGCCCGCGGGCTAACAAAACTGAACTCAACTCAACCGCAGAATGAAACACTGGCTCCTTTCGACGTTTCTTATAGAGACCGCCCCGGGAAGGTAAATCAGATTGTCCAAAATCGCTTTAGTACACGACTATTTTGTTCAGATGGGTGGAGCCGAGCGCGTTGCAGAGGCGATGCACGACTCCTTTCCGTCGGCTCCCATGTACACCACCGTGGCTTTGCCCAAAGGTTTGCCGGGTACTCTGCGCACCGCTGACATCCGCACTTCGCTTCTGCAAAAGCTCCCGTCCCTCGATCGTCGTTTTCGTCACTACTTTATGCTCTATCCTTTCGCGGTCGAGAACTTTGATCTCTCTGCTTACGACCTGATTTTCAGCAGCAGTTCGGGATACGCGAAGGGCGTGCGTCGCCGGCGCAACGCGATCCACGTTTGCTATTGCCACACTCCGATGCGCTGGGTTTGGCGCTACGAAGATTACGTGGCCCGCGAACGCTTTGGTGGAGTGGTGCGAGCGGCGCTGCCAACTCTTCTGTGGGGACTGCGCAAGTGGGACCTGCGTGCTTCGCGCCAGCCCAACTACTACATTGCGAACTCGAATCTGGTGGCGCGGCGTATCAAAAAGATTTACGGCCGTGAAGCGTTTGTGATTCCGCCGCCCATCGATGTGCAAAGGTTCCAGATGGCAAAGGCGAACGAAGTTGACGACTACTATCTGGTCTTGTCGCGTCTGATGCCTTACAAGCGAATCGATATCGCGATCGAAGCATGTAAGCGGATGAATCGGCGGCTGGTCATTATTGGCGACGGCCCCGATCGCGCGCGCCTGGAAAAGATTGCCGACGACCGCATCGAGTTCATGGGACGCCAACCGGACAAGGTCGTTAACTACTTCGCCTCGCGTTGCCAGGCATTGCTGTTTCCCGGTGAGGAAGACTTTGGCATGGTGCCCCTGGAAGTTAATGCTGCCGGCCGTCCAGTCATCGCCTACCGCGGCGGCGGCGCTTTGGAGACAGTCGTTGAGAACGTGACGGGTGTCTTCTTTGATCAGCAGAATGGCCACTCGCTGGCCGAAGCGATCGAAAAGTTTGAAGGTTTGACTTGGAGACAAGACGTCCTCCGGCATCACGCAGAAAAATTTGACCGTAACGTGTTTGCATTTCGAGTGCTGCAGTTCCTGGGATCGGTGGCGCCGGCATCATGCGCGGACGAGCTTCTGACCGGCGCGCGGCTACTCTCCAACAATCTCTCGCAGCGCGTCTGGCCCAGGCTGGCTTTGGCCGGGTGACTGAGGCCTGGGAGCGCGGACGTCCCGTCCGCACTGAGCGCGAAGCGCGAACCAGCCTTGATGAACCACTGTTCGAACGTGATCCGCGCGATGAGCGGACGAGACGTCCGCTCTCCCGGGTAGAACGATCCACGAAATACACTAAATAAGCCGATTTAGATCGCAAGGTTTCGTGTGATTTCGTGAATAGTTTTCGGCTTGAAGCGGAAGACAAACTCTGCCAGCAACGCAGGGACTCCTTGCTAGAACTCGGTCGGGGTTGATATATAGATCCTCCTGGGCACATCCAATCAATGACTCACTCCAGTGATTCAGAATCCTTTGCGCTCGCGTCTGATCAAATCCACGTCTGGCGAGTACCGCTACACCAGAATCCTGATTCCATCCCGGAATTGAAAGCCATTCTATCCTTCGAAGAGCGCGCCCGCGCTGATCGCTTTCACTTCGAAAAAGATCGTAACCAGTTCATCGAGGCACGCGCAGCCCTGCGGCAACTCCTTAGCCTATATTTAAGAGTTGCACCAGCAGATCTCAGTCTTTCAGTTGGCCCTCAGGGAAAGCCTGCCCTCGCGCCCGAAGTTTCAAATACTGATTTGCGTTTCAATCTTTCGCGGCGCGACGGGCTCGCCTTAGTTGCTGTCGCGCTGGGGCGGGAAATTGGCGTCGACGTTGAGCTCGTCCGTCCAGACTTGGAGTTGTTTGAGATCGCGGAAGTGAGCTTTTCTGAATCTGAGTTGGCGACCTTAAAGAGCCTGCCCGAGAACCTGCGGGTGGCGGGCTTTTACAATTGCTGGACGCGCAAAGAGGCCTTCATCAAGGCGATTGGCGAAGGCTTCTCATTCCCTCTAAAACAATTCGATGTCTCGCTGATTCCTGGCGCGCCCGCGAAGCTGCTTGCTGTCCGGATCGATCAATCTCCCTCAGACAGGATCGCTACGGCCGACAGTTGGATTGTGCAGGAAGTACCGGTTCCTGATGGTTACGTTGCCGCGCTGGCCTTTGAAGGCTCCACGATGAATGTGCTCTGCGACGATTGGCGCTTTTGAGAACCGCAAATGTCAGAAGCCCGACCGTGAGGGAGGGCCCGATTCGACAATGGCCCACCCGGACGGTCGGGCTAGTGCCCCGGCAACACACCAATAGCGGCCTGAGCGCGAACGGATTCATGCCGTCCTCGAGATTTGATGAGCGTGCTTCGCACGCTGGCGGACAGGATGTCCGCGATCCGCAACCGGTCTTTAGGATTTACTTTTTTGATTGAGCGCTATCCAGGCAGGAGCGCAACTTACTCGCCAACTCGCTCACATGAGGTTCTTTTACGATATCCAGGTGGGTGCCGGGAATCTCGTGCAAATCAATCCCGCCGCTGGCCAGCGCGCGCCAGCCTTCTACGAAATCAACTGATGCACGCAGGTCCGTGCTCGCCCAGAACAGGGTGACGTGTCCGTTGTAGACTTGCGGGACGTATTGACGTACAGCCAGTGAGTTCAATTCCTGGATGTCCTGCAGCGCGCGGGGCAGCGGGCGGCCGAAGTTTTCAAATGCGCTGTGAAGACGACGCCAGAGCTGGCTCTTCAACTTCTGCGGGGCGAACTGTGATTTCGCCAGAAGGTACGAAAGCTTCTTTCTCATCGAAAGACTCCCGAGGTTCTCTAGATGAGATTTGGTCCTATTCACTGCCAGATGGAAACGTCCTCGCACAGTCGCTTGCTCTCTCAAAAGCTTCGCATAGCTCGACGGATAAGTATCCAGCAGCGCTACTAATCCAAGCTGTTCGCCCTGCGCCCGCAGTTGTTGGGCCATCTCGAAGGCCACGATGCCGCCCAGCGATCGTCCGCCGATGAAGTAAGGGCCGCTGGGTTGAAGCTCGCGCATCTCTTTGATGTAGTGCGCGGCCATCTCTTCGACGCGGGTATGCGGCGAGAGCTTTCCATTCAGGCCGGCAGACTGAAAGCCATAGAACGGCTGGTTAGTGCCAAGATGCCGCGCCAACTGGCGATACTCGAGGACGTTGCCGCCGAGCGCGTGTACGCAGAAGAAAGGCGGCTGCGAACCGTTGGGCTGAATCGGAACCAGCGAGGACCACGCCGGCGTCCAGTCCTTTTGTATTACGGCGGCCAGTTGAGCGACCGTCGGGGCCTGAAAGAGAGTTGCCAGCGGTAGACGCTTACCAAGTTTCTTTTCAATCTGGGCAAAGAGGCGAACGGCTAACAGAGAGTGTCCGCCGAGATCGAAGAAATTATCGTCGACGCCGATCGCTTTACCTTCCAAAACGTCAGCCCAGATAGCAGTCAAAGAGTTTTCCAGCGGCGTATGAGGCGCGACGGTTGCGCGAACGACGCGATCATTGGGAGCAGGCAGCGCTCGGCGATTCAACTTCCCGCTTGCTGTTAAGGGCAGGGAATCGAGAACGACAAACGAGCTCGGGACCATGTACTCGGGTAGTTTCAGTCTTAGGAAGTCGCGGAGCGTCTGTACGACAAGCTTGAGTTTGTCGCTGTTCCCGAGGGTCGGGTCAACTGAAGTCGACAAACTGAAGTTTGTCGTACTCGGTTTGTCGCGCGGCACGACGTAGGCGATCAAACGCTTGTCTCCGTTGCCATTCTCGCCGGCAACTACAACTCCCTCGCGAACAGCGGGGTGTTGGATCAAGACTGATTCGATCTCGCCTAACTCGACGCGAAAGCCTCTTATCTTGATTTGAAAATCTTTGCGGCCCTCGAACTGTATGCTGCCGTCGGGTAGGCGGCGACCCATGTCGCCGGTCTTGTAAAAGCGCTCTGATGTGTCGAACACGGCCTTACTGACGGTCGGCGTATTGCCCCGTGGTGCGGCCACGAATGCTTTTGCAGTCGCGTCAGGATTGCGCCAATAGCCCAGGGCAACGTGCGCGGATTTGATCGCGATCTCGCCCGAAATCTCGGACGGCCGTCCGTCTTTGTTAAGCAGCAGGACCTCTGTATCTGTGACGGGGTTACCTACGGGGACGCTGTCTCCGGAAAGTTTTGTTTCCTTATTGATAAAGTTCTGCAGGACAACGGTCGCTTCCGTCGGTCCGAGTCCATTAACGAAAAGGCAATCATCGGAGAAATGTTTCTGGTACAACTCCACGTCCGTTCGAACTACTTTCTCACCGCCCAGGACGACCAAGCGCAGATAGGGAAGTGGCACAGACTTTAGTCTGTGGGCCAGGACAGAAGAATCACAGCCTGAAGTCTGTGCCACTGTGTTCATGAAATAGCGGTAGACGGTGGGCGTTGAGTGATAGACGGTGATGCGTTCGTCGACGAGATATCGCGGAAGCTCATCCAGGCCGTCTTCCTTGATGTCGATTGGGTAAAGCGTGGCGCCGTTGAGCAGTGCGCCATAGATGTCCATCACGGACGCGTCGAAGCAATATGACGAGAACAACGTGAGTCGATCGTCAGCGCTCAGATGCAGGTTGTTGGTATATGCCCTGATGTGATGGAGAACGTTCCGATGGTTCTGCATGACGCCCTTTGGCTCACCAGTTGAGCCTGACGTGTACAGAATGTAAGCCAGCCGGTCGGGTTCGAAGCAGCGCAAGCTCGCCCCTTGTGTAAGCAGGATTTCATCGTCGATATTGATCAAACCTTTTTGGAGTGCGCCGGCAGAGCGAAGCGTCGACGGCGCTTTGGATCGAATCGATCGACGCGAGCCCAAATCGGTGTCGTCGCTTCGCTCTGCCTCCGTACTCCAAATCTGGCTGGCAACAGCAAGATTTCTGCTGTTAGTCAGAAGTGCGCTCGCTTGTGAGTGTTCGATCAGATGGGTCAAACGCTCTCGGGGATGACTTGGATCCAGCGGCACGTAGGTTTTGCCGGCTTTTAGGGCTCCCAGCATACCCGCGATCATCGGCGCATCGTGCTCGAAGAGGAGGGCGACTCTCTCTTCGCAGTCTCCAAGCAGACTAAGAATAGCCTGAGCAACCTCGTCAGCTTTCCGATTCAATTCCGCATATGTCCACTGGTGTCGCTTACTCTTGATCGCGATGCGATTGGGATTCTGCCTGACCTGATTCTCAAAGCGATTGCTTATTGACTGCTCAATCTCATCTTTCGCGAATTCGATAAAGGGCGTCGTCGGTCGAATGAGATCACTTGTTACTGCTGTTTCAGTTTCCAGCGAGTAATCCGAGATCGCGCGTGATGGATCAGCAACCACGCCGTCGAGCAAGGTCGTCAAGTGGTCGAGCATTCGTTCGATAGAAGCAGCCACGAACAGATCGCTGTTGTACCTGATTCGGCCCACGAGACCTTCCGGCCGATCATCCAGCTCGAGATAAAGATCGACCCGCGCGATGCCTGCGTCGACGTCGACCTGGCTCAACTCCCATCCGCTTTGCGGCGCAGGCAACGGTGGCTCGAGCACAAACATTACCTGGAAGAGGGGGTTGCGCGCGGCGTCTCGCTCGCGATCCAACTCCTTCACCAAACGATGAACGGGAACATCACCGTGGGCCAGGGCCTCGACGGTCACTCTCCGTGTGCGCTGGAGTAAATCGAGGAAGGTCGGATCGCCCGAAAGGTCTGTACGCAAAACCAGGGTGTTGAGAAAGAAGCCGAGCATGGCGTCAAACTCAGATCGTTTGCGGCTGGTTGTGACCGTGCCGACGAGCAAGTCGTCCTGATCTGTATAGCGATGAAGGACGGTCTGAAACGCCGCCAGCAAAGTCATGAACAGCGTCGTCCCTTCCCTGCGGCTGAGGGTTTTGAGTGAGTCGCTCAGCCTTTGTGAAAGCGTGAATGATAGCTGCTCGCCGCGGAATGTTTGGATCGCAGGTCGCGGTCGGTCGGTCGGAAAATCCAAACCCGAAGGCGCGTCGGCAAGTTGTTTTTTCCAGTAAGCGAGTTGCTTCGAGACCTCGTGCTCCTGCACTTGTTGACGTTGCCAGTGAGCGAAGTCGGCATATTGTACGGGAAGCTCCGGAAGGGGCGAGGGCCGGCCGGCGGCAAACGCTTCGTAAAGCGCCGTCAGCTCCGGCAGGAACACACTGTAGAGTGAGACGCCGTCGAAAATTATCTGGTGCAGGGTCAGAAAAAGGTAGTGTTCTTCATCGCCGAGTTGGGCCAGCATGCCCCGGAGTAGCGGACCCTTGCTTAGATCGAAAGCTCGCCGCGCGTCCAGTGTTGCAAGGCGCAATGCTTCCGATTCACGTTCAGATTCGGGCAGGTGCCGCAGATCGATTAGAGGCAATTCCAGATCAAACTCTGGGTTGATGACCTGGACCAGTTGGCCATTTTCGACGGCAAAGTTGGTGCGCCAGGCTTCGTGACGGCGAATAATTTCTTTAAGGCTCTGCTTCAGAGCAGCCACGTCGAGCGGGCCAGTCCGGCGAACGGTCACCGGCTCGTTATAGAGCAGCAGGTCGTCCACCATTTGGGCGTGGATCCAGAGCTGTTCCTGGCCGAGCGATGTAAGTGCCGGTTGGCCGGCAGGGCGGCGATTGACGGTCCAGGTTTCCGCCGAAGGGGCGACGTTCCCACGCAAATACTTTTCAAGCAGAGCCCGCTTGGCATCCGACATTTCGGGCGGAGTGCGGTTGTTGGTTGTGTTAGGAAGCTCTTGCATGAAATCGCTCTGTGCTACCACGTCGACGATAAATTATAAGAACGTCCGATCAAGTTAGCCGCGTCGCTGGTTCCTCGCCTTGTAGAGGCGTAATGTTTTATAGCCCCCGCCTGACCTGCTAACCCCGTTCCGGAGGAGCGGAACGTTGACTGTTGCGCTCCTCCGGAGCGCCGCAACAAAACCGCCCGCCGGGCTATAAATATTTGGCTCCTACGGAGCCGTACAACTTAACACTTGCAGTTGACATGACACGTGAACGCACCTCCCAGCGACGATCGCCGAGATGCCTTTACGCAGCGCTATGAAAGGGACAACCGCTGGGAATGGTTTCGATTCTCGGTTGAGCGGGCAAAGTCGCCTGGCTGAAAGTTACTGGCAAAGACACGAGCCCCCTCAGTCCCAGATTATCTCGCCACACCAGGGGGCCCGGCTCGATCTGCAAATCATCCATGCGGCGCGCGATCGCTTCAAAGACCAACTGACCTTCGATTCGCGCGAGTGCTGCGCCGAAACAGAAATGACTGGCCCACCCAAAAGCCAGGTGCCGGTTATCTGTGCGGCCCAGGTCGAGCCGATCGGGCTCAGGAAATCTTTCGGGGTCGCGATTGGCCGCGCCCATCACCGCAATCACCGCCTGGCCTTTGCGGATCTGTTTGCCGCCGATTTCAGTGTCTCGAGGTGCAATCCGGGCGGTGTGCTGGCTGGGGCTCTCAAAACGCAGCAGCTCTTCTACTGCTGAGGGAATCAACGTCAAATCGTCTCGGAGGCGCTGGAGCTGGACGGGATTTCGCAATAGGGTTAAAACGCCGTTACCGATCAGATTAGTCGTGGTCTCTTGTCCGCCAACCATGGTTACGATGCAGTTGGCGATGATCTCCTCTTCGGTCAGACGGTCGCCGTCGATCTCTGCAGTCATGAACGAATTGATCAGGCCTTCGCGGGGTTCGGTCTTCATCCGCTCGATGGCGTCGCGAAAGTAAGCAGACATTTCTTCTACACAGCGCAGAGTGCGCGCGGTCCGGTCGGGATTGTGTTGAAAGTTGCCGAGCACTTCGGCAAAATCCGCCGACCATGATTTCAAGTTATCGCAATCCGCCGTCGGCACGCCCAGCATTTCGGCTGTCACGATCGCCGGCATGGGCGCAGCCAGATCGTTAATCACATCCATCCGCCTAGCACGCAGTAGAGGCTCCAGCAAATCGTCGACTATGTCCCGGATATGCGAACGCAATGCTTCGACTCTGGCTGGCGTGAAAGCCATCGATGCCAAACCGCGCAAGCGCGTATGGGCCGGCGCGTCCATGAAGAGCATCTGCCGCATCATGACCTGAGCGATCGGCCCCAGCTCTGACAAACCCATGGCCGCGAATTGCTCGGGCGTGGGCGTGCGATCGGCCGAAAAGTCGTGCAGCACCGTAATCACATCCGCGTACCGCGTCACCACCCAGGCGTGCAGATAAGGATCCCAATGCACCGGGTCTTCAGTGCGCAGGCGATCGTAGAGCGGGTAGGGATTAGCCAGCACTTCCGGGTCGAGCAAGTGATACAAGCTGAGTGCCGGGGATGGCTTTTGGGGTGTGGTTGTGGTGTTCATGGTTTCGTTAACAAATCATTTTCCAATTTCCATTTGTCATTTCTCATTTGCTATTGGTTATTGGGATGAGTTTCTCAACGCGGCGGGAGTTGTTCGTGCGATGAAAAATGACAAATGACAAATGAGAAATCAGAAATGGCTCAGTTCTTCAGGCCAGTAGACGTTGCGCTTCGTCTTCAGTCATGTTTTCGACTCTGGCGAAAATCAGTCGCTCGATCTCAGTTGATAGATCGGCGATGGTAGGTGTATCGAAAAGCGTTCGCAGGCCAAGTTCAACGCCAAAGATAGCGCGAATCCTGCCGATGAGTTGAGTGCCCAGCAGCGAATGCCCGCCCAGCAGAAAGAAATTATCGTTGACGCTAACTTCGTTTAGATTCAGCAGCGTGGTGACGATCCCGGACATCCTCACTTCGATCGGAGTACGGGGCGCGGTGAAGGGTTCATCACGCAGAGTGTTTTCAGCATCGGGGTCGGGTAAAGCAGCGCGATCGACTTTTCCGTTCGGCGTCAACGGCAACGTCTCCAGGGGAACAAAGATCGACGGCACCATGTATTCGGGCAACTCATTTTGTAGGAAGCTGCGCAGGTCGGCAGCCGCTGGCGTTGTGCCGTTACGCATTACTGCGTAAGCAATCAGCCGCTTTTCTTCGCAGTTGTTACCGCGCGCGACCACGACGCTTGACTGAATCGACGGATGGCGGTCAAGCACCGCGACGATCTCGTTTGGCTCAATTCGGTGCCCGAGGATTTTGATTTGATCGTCGATGCGGCCGAGATAGGCTAGCTGTCCATCCAGTAGCCGGCAGGCGAGGTCTCCTGTCTTGTAGAGACGCGCGCCCGGCTCTGGACTGAATGGATCGCGAATGAATCTTTCCGCTGTGAGGTCGGGACGATTTAGATACCCGCGGGCCAGACCGGCGCCGCCCAGGTACAGCTCTCCGCTCTGGCCCTGCGGAACCTCTCGCAGATTTTCATCGAGAAGGTAAACCGTTGTGTTGGCGATCGGGCGACCAATCGAAGGCAGGTTATTCGTTTCAGCGCCCGGAAGCACGCGACCCGAAGTAGCCACGACCGTACACTCCGTCGGTCCATAATTATTGACCAACTGGAAAGGCAAACCAGCGGTTGGATAGCGATGCAGCGTGTCAGCTCCAGTTAAGAGAAAGCGCAGAGCCGACTGTTGCGGCCACTCCAGAGTCATCACCCGTTCAGCCAAAGCGGTTGGCAGGAAGCTGATCGAAATTTCTTGACTGAGCAGCCAGTCGCGCAACCGTTCAGGAGAAACTCGAGTTTCATCATCGGGCAAGTGCAGACTCGCTCCCGCGGTCAGATATGGCCAAACCTCCCACACCGCGGCATCGAATCCCACGCCGGCAAGATGGCTGGCCTTGTCAGCATGGGTGACCTCGAACTCGTCACGATGCCAGAACACAAGATTCAAAAGACTCTCGTGGGTAATCTGTACGCCCTTGGGTTGTCCGGTTGAGCCGGATGTGTAAATTACGTAGGCAAGCTGGTCCGCCCTCACCTCAACGCCGGTTGATGTCACAGGCTGAAGGTCTAACCGAGATCGGTCGGAGTCGACGTTGACAATATCCCATGGACCGATGGAAAGCTGTTCGGCCATGCCTTCACCGGCGATCAGCACGCGGGGCTGCGCCTCGTTCAACATGAAATTAAGCCGCTCAATTGGATAGGCCGGATCCAGAGGCAGGTAAGCTCCGCCCGCTTTCAGGACTCCCAGGGCGCACACGATCGTTTCCGTCGACCGATTCATGCAGGTACCGACCAGTGTCTCGCGTTCCACACCGAGGGTGATTAGCTGGTGGGCCAGTTGGTTAGATCGTTGGTCGAGCTCTCGATAGCTGAGAGTGCTAGTGCCCGCCAACACCGCCGGCGCGTCGGGCGTCGCGGCTGCCTGGGTTGCTATCAAATCCGAGACACAGAGGTCCAACGGGTGGACCCGATGCGTAGCGCACCGCGCGGCTTCGGACGGCGCGGCAAACGCCAGGTTTGTATAAGGTTCCAGGGAACTCAAAGGCATCGACGAAGCGGACATGGTGTTCAAGTCAGTTCTGGGCCCTCCAGGGGCAGCTCTCCTCCTTGAGTTAAATGACTAATACCATGGCATATCCGCTCTGGCGTGCAACTTCGGCATTCAATAACTAAGGGCTTTGCCAAATAACTCCAGATTGTGCGGCGAATGGCCAATCCGGTACGGAACCGCTTGCGGTAGCAAGCGGGTCGTCTCGTTGAAATAACCCCGTTCGCTACCGAGGTTGGGTCAGAAGCCCGACCGTGAGGGAGGGCAACGCTCGCGACGATAACTATCGCATCAAACAGAACCGTTCCCCGCCGATTTTCTTGAATCAAGAGTGCCTTAGAGTGCTGCCCTCCCTCACGGTCGGGCTTCTGACACGGCCTCTACCGCGACCGGTTCCGTACCAACAGCCTTCAATGTTAAAAGAGGCAGGAAATGCGGCCTGAGCTCCGGTTTGGGTATTCAATCGCGAAATCCAAACCGTACTTTTCCTTGGGTTTTCTGGCAAATAGGTCTCTTTGCCCTTTTCTTTATCCTGGAGTCTTGAGGTTGACGGGAGGTCATCAGTGACCGCTGGAATATTCCTATTAGCAATTTTGACGTCGCTTACGGGCGGCCTGTCATCAATAAACGACTATCTGCTGCTGCGCATCAACGGACTCGCCGGGCGATCGTGGCTGTTCGATAGTGTGGTCGCGTTTTTCCAGGACAACGACCTGGCCAAAGCCGGCGTGGTCGGCTGCTGCTTTCTGGCAGCCTGGTATGGCGGTAAATCTAATGACGGCACGAACACACGACGCAAGATTCTGATTGCCACCTTGATCGCCGCCGTCTTTGTCATCACTACTACCAAGGTCCTTTCGCACACAATCTTTTTGCCGCGACCAGAGATTCAATCACAAAAGATTTACCGGCTCGAAGGCGATCAACTCGTCGAAATGAAGCGAATGGCGGTCCGCATTCCGTTGGATGACACGAGTCAGAAAAGCTACCGGGCGTTGTTAAGCGGCGACGTGGATACCAACGATCTGGGATCGTTCCCCAGCGATCACGCTGGGTTCTTCATCGCGATCTCACTGGGTATATGGTTGGCGTCCCGGCGTTTGGGATGGCTGGCTCTGGGCTGGACGCTCTTTGTAATCCTGGCCGGAAAAATGATCGGCGCTCAACACACGCCGCTCGACATAATGGCTGGGGCTGCAGTTGCCGTCGGCGAGTTAGCGGTCATTCAATACGTTGCTCGAAAGAAATTTGGCGGATGGCTCGATAAGTTCAGCGGGCTGACTTTGCGTTACAGCGCCCTTTCAAGCGCGATTATTTTTGTGGTCGCATTTGAAGTTTCCAGCACCATGGTTCATATCCGAGCTTTCCTTGGATTGCTGTCAGCAATGCGAAAGCACGTCCTTCTGGGGATGGGCTGATCGCGGCCTAACTCTGGCGAGATCGTTTTATGAAAAGACTAAGTATCGCAATCATCACACTCGGCCTTGTCTTTCTGACTTCATGCAAGTTGCAGAAGGAAGGGTTGGTAATCATGACCGACGCTTCCTACAAGGCAAGTGTTTTCGCCACCAACAAGGCCGGTTTGGGTTCACCCGACGGGCTTCTGTGGCGCAACGGCAAACTCTATCTGGCTGACGAAGGCAGTGATCAGCTTGAAGTCTGGACTAAGAACGACGGCATGAAGCGGCTGGCCGATGCCGGCCTTGGGATCTTATCGCCGGAAGACCTGGTAATGGACAAGGACGGCAACATCTTCTTTACGGATGATGACGCCGGCGGCCTTTGGGAAGTGGATGCCAGGGGCGTCACGCGTCTGATCGCCGGCAAAGACAAGGGTTTGATTTCAACCGAAGGCATCGCGCTGGCGCCGGACGGTTCGTTGTTGGTAGGCGACGGCGAGCAGCACAAGGTTTTCCGGGTGGAAAGAAGCGGCGCCGTTTCCGAGTTCCTCGGAAAGGACTATGGCATCACTAAGCCGGAGAGCATGGTCTTTGACGATAAGGGCAACCTTTACATTGCCGACAACGAAGACAACGTTCTCTACATGCTGGATGTTACTCACAAGCTTCATCGGATCGTCGATCGCCAGGAAACGTTTTCACCAGAAACGATTTTCTTTTCGAAGGGCTCGCTTTACATCACCGACAGTCACGGTGGAAAGCTTTACCTGTACACACCCAACGAGGAGCTAAAGACGATTGCCGCGTTTACCGGGCAGCTCAAGAACGTGCAAGGCGTTACTGTTGATGATCAGGGTTCGATTTTCGTCAGCGTGCAGAGCGATCTGAAACACAAGGTTGGCAGCATCATCGAAATCACCAAGGAAAGTGTTCAAGTAGCCCAGCGATAGCGCCGCCCTCCACAAGCGACCGGGCCAAATCAAAACATGCCGCAAGCATTCGTCGAGAAACCAATCCTCGAGTCCGCATCCCTTAGTAGCCCTCCAACTCGGGAGAGCTTGGGGCAATTTCGGGGTCCACGGATCAGCCACTTTACCGAAACGTCGCTGCCGCGCCTATTTGAAGAACAGGCAGCGAAAGCGGTGGCAAAGGTCGCGGTGACCTGTGCGGGGCAAGAGCTCACCTATGGAGAGTTGAACGCTCGAGCCAATCAGTTGGCGCGTCATCTGCGCGCGCGCGGTGTTGGTCGCGAAACACTGGTTGGCATTTGCGTCGATCGCTCTTTGGATATGGCAGTTGGGATTCTCGGGATTTTGAAATCAGGCGGAGCCTACTTGCCGCTGGATCCGGATTATCCCGAAGAGCGTTTGGCGTTCATGCTCAACGATGCCCGGCCTTCCATAGTCGTAACCAAGTCTGATCTCAAGAAAAGTCTGCTGCAGGAGTTTATTAAGTCTTATTCCCCTCTCACCCTGGGAGAGGGGCCAGGGGAGAGGGCCTGTAGCACGACGCACCCCCATGATGACCCGTTGTCGCGCGGGGAAGGCGCCGCCTCGGGAATCGTCCTTCTCGATCAAGACTGGGCGAGAATCTCACAAAACGCGGAAGCTAATCTAAGTAACATTGCTCTGCCAAACGATCTCGCTTACGTGATTTACACCTCCGGTTCCACCGGTGAACCAAAGGGAGCAATGATCGAGCACGCCAACCTGGCGAACTATCTGCTCGCGCTCAATCACGAACTCGGAATTTCCAGCGACGATAATTATCTGCATACAGCGTCGCTCGCCTTCTCGTCATCGCGCAGGCAACTGATGTTGCCGCTGTCGCAAGGCGCCACCGTGGTGATTGCGACCTCCGATGAGCGAAAAGATCCCCTGGCACTGTTGCGAATGATTAAAGAGCGCGGCGTAACCGTGATGGATGCGGTCCCATCGTTTTGGCGCACCTGTACCTCGACGCTCGAAGGGATGGATGATGAAGCGCGACGAGACCTGCTCGATAACCGTCTGCATCTAATGCTTTCCGCCAGCGAGCCTCTGTCGTCCGACATTCCGCGCACCTGGATGACGAGCTTCGGACACCCAGCGCGTCACGTTCACATGTTCGGCCAGACTGAAACGGCCGGCATAGTTTGTCTCTATAACATCCCGTCGGCGCTTGAAGACGAAGTCAGCAGGATGCCGGTCGGCCGGCCAATTGCCAACAGTGAACTCTACATTCTCGATCAGGACCAGCGGCCTTGTGCGGTTGACGTTGCGGGTGAACTCTACATCGGCGGAGCCGGCGTCGGTCGCGGCTATCTGAATCGCCCGGAACTCACCGCCGAGAAATTTATTCCGCATCCTTTCTCGGATGAGGGCGGCCGGCTTTATCGCACCGGCGACTGGGCCAGACACCGAGCTGACGGTCAGATCGAATTTGCCGGGCGACGCGACCAGCAAGTGAAGCTGCGTGGTTTTCGCGTCGAGCTTGGCGAAGTTGAAACAGCCCTGGCCAAACATCCCCTTATCAGTGAATGCGCGGTAGTCGCGCGCGAAGATGTGCGCGCCGGGACCAGGTTGATTGCCTACTTCGTCTCGAACAGCTCGGCTGATGCCCGGCTCAGCGCCGGTGACTTGCGCAGTTTTCTCAGCGCTCGACTCCCCGAGCACGCAATCCCTTCCGCGTTCGCACAGATGGATGCGTTGCCTCTATCGCCTAATGGAAAGGTTAATCGCCTGGCTCTGCCTGAGGCGGAGTCCGCCAGACCCCTTCTTTCGAGTGAGTACGTTATGCCTCGCACGCCGGACGAGCACAAGCTGGCGGCCATTTGGAGTGAGGTCCTGCAGCTCGAGCGAGTAGGCATCAACGATAACTTTTTTGAGTTGGGCGGACACTCGCTGCTCGCGGCGCAGGTGGCCGCCCGCATTCGGGCTGAGTTCAAGCTTGAGACATCTTTGCGCTGGTTGTTCGAGTCGCCCACCGTCGCGTTGATGGTCGGCGGTCTGAATGCTGCTCGAGCGATCTCGGACAGCTCACCTATCCAAACAATCGTGCCATCTGCGCGCACCGGCTCTGCGCCTCTCTCGTTCACCCAGCAACAGTTCTGGTTGCTGGCGCAAGCGGAGCCCGATTCCTGTTACAACATCTGCACCGCGCTCAAGATCAGCGGCCCACTTCAAATTCATATGTTGGAGCAAGCGCTGAACATGATCGTTGAGCGCCATGAAATCCTGCGCACGAATGTGGTCAGCGACTGGAGCGCAGGCATCCTGGCTGCGGTTCGCGAGCATCCTGCTCGTAATTCGCAAATTAACAATTTGCGCTACAACTCGGTCATAAATGGAAGTGGCCCGGTGCAGGTGATAGCTCTATCAATGCGAGTGCCGTTTGAAGTTCTTGATCTGCGTCACCTCTCAGCGTCTCAGTTCGAGACCGAGATTCAGCGCCTGGTCAGGTCCGACTCTGAATCGCAGTTCGATTTGAGCGCTGGACCGCTGGTGCGACTCAAAGTGTTGAAGGCGGGCGACGACGAGCACGTTCTGCTCGTGACCGTTCATCACCTCGTCTGCGACGGCTGGTCAGTAGGCGTGTTGCTGCAAGAGTTGGTCACGCTTTACCGGGATGCGTGCGCAGGCCGCAGCCCCTCACTGCCCGAACTCAGAATTCAGTATGCGGACTATGCCATTTGGCAACGTGAGCGCCTTCAGGGCCCATGGTTCGATCGACAATTAGATTATTGGCGAAAGCAGATGGCGGGCGCCGCGCCAGTGCTCGATCTGCCGACCGACTATGCGCGGCCTGAGAGATATAGTTTGAAAGGCGCGCAGGAATCGGTCCTGTTGCCTGTAGATCTAAGCCAGGCGATCGGAAGGTTAAGCCGCGAAGAAGGCGCCACGCTATTCATGACTTTGCTCGCCGCCTTCCAAACGCTGCTGTTTCGTTACAGCGGTCAGGAAGACATCGTCGTGGGGTCGCCGGTGGCCGGCCGTTCAATGCTCGAGACTGAAGAGCTGATCGGATCTTTCGTAAACACTCTGGCCCTCCGCGCAGACCTAAGCGGCAAGCCGTCATTTCGCGAATTCCTCGGCAGAGTCCGGACCGTCACCCTCGCCGCGTTCTCGAACCAGGACGTTCCGTTTGAAAAATTGGTTGAAGAGTTGAATCCGGAACGCAAGAGTAATCGCACGCCTCTGTTCCAGGTAATGTTCGCGCTCCAGAACACGCCGGTTGGCGATATGGCGATTGAAGGTTTGACGTTAACGCCGCTGAAAGTTCCGGACAATAAGGCCAAGTTCGATCTGACACTCGAAGCTGAGGAAGAGGCAGACGGGCTGCGGCTTTGTTTCGAATACAACAGCGAGCTCTTCCGCCCGGAGACTATCAGCCGCATGCTCGGGCACTTCCGGAATTTGCTGGAGGCGATCGCCGCAGATCCTGCCCTGTGCGTGACCGAGCTTCCGCTACTAACGGATTCCGAGCAGCATCAACTCTTAAATCAGTGGAACGGAGACCGAGTTGAGTTTCCTGAGAGCAGCTGCATCCACACCTTGTTCGAAGCCCAGGCCGAAAGAACCCCTGAAGCGATTGCGGTAGAGTTTCAGGGCGAGTCACTCACTTACCATCAACTCAATCAACGCGCTAATCAACTGGCCCACGCTTTAAGAAGCAGAGGAGTCGGGCCGGACAGTTTAGTCGGTATTTGTGTTCATCGCTCGTTCGAGATGCTGGTCGGCATGCTTGGCGTGCTGAAGGCCGGCGGCGCTTACGTCCCGCTCGATCCGGCAAATCCAGCCGATCGCATTGCGTTCATGATCCAGGACGCGGGTTTGTCACTGGTGCTCACGCAAGAGCGTCTGGCCGGCGACATTCCTGTTGGTGGCGCAACACTGCTTTGCCTCGACCGCGACTGGCCGGCGATCGCGAACGAAAGCGACTCGAACCCAACGTTAAATGCAGGTCCGACCGATCTTGCTTATGTGATTTACACGTCCGGCTCAACCGGCAATCCCAAAGGCGTGATGATCGAGCACCGCTCGCTGGTGAACTTCACAGTCACCTCGGCGGCGGCATATGAGATCGGCCCGGCGGATCGCGTCCTGCAATTTGCTTCGCTCTCTTTCGATCTTAGCGTGGAAGAAATCTATCCAGCCCTGATGCGCGGCGCAACGATTGTCCTGCGAACCGACGAGATGATTAGTTCAGCCCGCGACTTCATGCATTACTGCGAGGCTTGGCGCATCACGATTCTGGATCTACCCACAGCTTACTGGCATGAACTGACGGACGCCTTGAATGATGTGCAGTTGACGCTGCCAAAAGCGGTGCGGCTGGTGATCATCGGCGGTGAGAAAGCCGCATTTGACCGCGTCGTCGCGTGGCACAAGCGAGTCGACAAAGGCGTGCGACTGGTCAACACATATGGCCCAACCGAGACAACCGTCGCGGTCACGATGTGCGATCTGAAACCGGCAGAGAGCCTCAGGCAAAACTCAGTGCCAATCGGACGGCCCCTCGCGAACGCGACTGCTTACCTGCTTGATGAATCGCTCAGGCCGGTCCCTATTGGAGCCCCTGGTGAGTTGTACATCGGCGGTCCAGGCGTGGCGCGCGGTTATGTGAAACGTCCCGAACTCACCGCGGAAAAGTTTATCCAGGATCCGTTTAGCCCCGATCGAGAAGGCAGGCTTTACCGGACAGGCGACCTCGTTCGCTACCGCGCCGATGGAAACATCGAATTTCTCGGCCGCATCGACAACCAGATCAAGATCCGCGGATTTCGAATCGAGTTGGAAGAGATCGAGCAGGCCCTGCGGACCCAGCCGGGCGTCGCGGATTGTGTAGTTGCTTTGCACGAGGAGAGCGAAGGGGACAAGCGTCTCTTCGCTTATGTAGTGGCCAGTGCGAACCACGAACTAACTGTTGCTGACCTGCGAAACTATCTGAAAACCCGGCTGCCTTCCTACATGATACCGGCTGCGTTTGAACTGATCGACGCATTGCCGCTTCTACCCAGCGGGAAAATCAACCGGAGAGCGTTGCCGGCGCCGCGCTTCGAGCGCAGCGACAACGAAGAGAGTTTTGTGGCGCCACGGACTCCAATTGAACGGCTGCTCGCCGTTGAGTGGTGCGACGTTCTGAAGCTGGAGCGGATTGGAATCCACGACAACTTCTTTGAATTGGGCGGGCACTCTCTGCTGGCAGCAAAAGTAGTGTCGAGAGTGCGCGGCAGTTTAGAAGTTAACTTTGGCATGGTCGATCTTTTCCAGGCGCCCACGATTGCGAGTCTGGCTGCGCTGCTGTTTCCCCGCGGTGCAGAGCATGAACCGGAAGATGAGCTGGCCGCACTGCTGGGAGAACTCGCCGGCCTGACAGACGAAGAGGCGCAGGTCCGCTTTGATCACGAAATTCGAATCAGTCAAGCCACCGTGGCGTAAAAGATCGCGAGACAAAACCTGAGCATGGAAAACCTGACGTCATACAGCGAAACGATCGCGCAGCAATTGGCCGGCCTTTCTCCGGCAAAGCGGGCGCTGCTCGAGCTGCGTTTGATGAAGAAGCGTCCCGCTGGAACCGCGAAGCAGGTTATCCCCAGGCGCGCGACCGGTGAGCCGGCGCCGCTCTCCTATAACCAGCAGGGTCTTTGGGTCTTGAACCAGTTGATGCCGGGCACTTCGCTATATCACACACCGATGGCGGTGCGGATGAAGGGTGTCCTTGATTCGACTGCGCTCAAGTCAGCGCTGAATCAGATCGTGGCTCGGCACGATGCGCTGCGGACAACGTTTACGACTCTGGACGGCACGCCTTCCCAATTTGTTACGCCCCAGGTCGTGCTCGAACTGCCGCTGATCGATCTGAGTCGCAAGCCCGAAGCTGAACGTGAGTGGGAGGCGCAGAGACTACTTCAGCACGAAGCGCGGAAACCGTTCGATCTATCGGAAGGGCCGCTCATCAAATCCCTTCTGGTGCGACTAGACGAGCAGGAGCACATCCTGCTGGTCACGATGCATCACATCGTAACCGACGGTTGGTCCGTCGGAATTTTTCAGCGGGAGTTGTCGGCGTTCTACCAGGTTGCGATTACCGGCGAAGCTCCGACGCTCCCCGATCTGCCCATTCAGTACCCGGACTATTCATCCTGGCAGCGTCGTTGGTTCGCGGGCGAACTCTACGAATCGCAACTCGCTTATTGGAAGAAGCAATTCGATCCGCTGCCCAAAGGCCTCGAATTGCCGGTCGACCATCCGCGCCCGAACGGACAAGCGCATCGAGCTTTCCGCGGCGCCCATCACACGATCTGCCTGCCTAAGCAGCTAACGACTGATCTGAAAAATCTATCGCAGAAGCAGGGCGTAACGCTCTTCATGACTCTGCTTGCTGCCTACGAAGTCGTTGTACATCGCTACTCTGGCGAGGATGACATCGTGGTCGGCACGCCGATGGCTGGTCGGCAGATGCCAGAGACCGAGAACCTGATCGGTTTGTTCATCAATACGCTTCCGTTGCGCACGAGCCTCGCCGGCGACCCTTCGTTCTGCGAGGTGCTGGCCCGAGTTAAGGAATCGGCGTTAGGCGCTTATGCACATCAGGATTTGCCGTTTGAGCGCATGGTCAAGGAACTTCATCCGGAGAGGTCTCTGGCTCGGAATCCGCTCTTCCAGGTGATGTTTGTGCTCCAGAGCGAAGAGATACTGCCATTGGAGTTGCCGGGGTTGGTCACCGAGCATTTCCGAGTCGGAAACACGATGGCGAATTTTGACCTCACGCTCGACGTCGTCGAGAGAGACGGGCAACTGACCTGTCTATTCGAATCGAACGCCGATCTATTTGAGTCCGAAACCATCGAGCGCCTGATGGGTCACTTCCAAACTTTGCTTGAGGGCGTGGTAGCAAATCCAGCGCGAAAGATTTCTGTCCTGCCGATGTTGACCGAAGCCGAGCGTCGACAGTTGGTGGTGGATTGGAACGACACCAGTACCGATTACCCCAACCAGAAATCGATTCAGGAGTTGTTCGAACAGCAAGTCAGGAACTCGCCCGATGCCGTAGCGCTGGTCTGCGAAGATAGTCAGATTACTTATCGCGAACTGAATGGGCGGGCAAACCAACTGGCCCACTACCTGAGGAAGCGGGGGGTTGGAGCAGACACTTGCGTGGGCGTATGCGTGCAGCGCTCGCCCGAACTGATCACTGTGCTGCTTGGGATTTTGAAAGCCGGCGGCGCTTACGTGCCGCTTGACCCCGAATATCCGCGGGCGCGTCTGACGTTCATGTTGAAAGATGCCCAGGTGCCCGTGCTGATAACGGAACGCAGCCTGGCGAAGAATCTGCCGTTGAATGCGGCGGAAGTATTTTACCTCGAAGAGCTATCAGCGAAAACTGAGCTCGAAAGCATGACCGATCCTGAGATTGAAACAACTGCCGACAATCTCGCTTATGTGATGTATACGTCGGGCTCGACTGGTCAACCGAAAGGCGTGGCAGTCACACATCGCAACGTTGTGCGCCTGGTTCGAAATACTAACTACGCTTCATTCGCGATTGACGAAGTCTTTCTGCAGGCGGCGACGATTTCCTTTGATGCTTCGACTTTCGAGATTTGGGGCAGCCTGTTGAATGGCGCGCGACTGGCGTTGATGCCGGCGGGCTGTACGTCGCTGCGAGACCTTGGTCGCGCCATCAAGCGGTTTAAGGTGACGACGCTCTGGCTAACGGCCGGGCTGTTTCATCTGATGGTTGATAATCACCTCGAAGATTTGCAGGGCGTGCGTCAGTTGCTCGCCGGCGGCGATGTTCTTTCGGTGCCGCACGTGCAGAAGGTGCTTGCGGAAGTTGAGGGCTGTCGTCTGATCAACGGGTACGGCCCGACCGAGAGCACAACCTTCACCTGCTGCTATTCGATTACCGATCCTGCGAGCCTTAACGGCTCAGTGCCCATCGGCCGCCCTATTTCAAACACTTCAGTTTACATTCTCGATCGAGCGATGAATCCGGTGCCGATCGGCGTTGCGGGCGAACTGTATATTGGCGGCGACGGTGTCGCGCGTGGCTATCTCAATCGACCGGAAATGAATGCCGAGCGCTTCGTGCCTGATCGGTTTTCGGAAGCAGGGGAGGCGCGGCTATACCGCACCGGCGATTTGGCGCGCTACCGCGCGAATGGCGAAATCGAATTTCTCGGCCGCGTCGACAATCAGGTGAAGGTCCGCGGGTTTCGTGTCGAGCTCGGAGAGATCGAGTCGGCCCTGGCCGAGCATCCATCCGTGCGCGACGCAGTCGTCGTCGCTCGTAAGGACAATGGCGACAAACATCTGGTCGCGTATTTGGTGGCGCCGGCGGGAGTGGAACCTTCGATTGACCGGATACGCGAATTCTTAACCGAGAAGTTGCCCGATCACATGGTGCCCTCCGTGTTTGTCGTGCTCGAATCGTTTCCTCTATCGCCAACGGGCAAGGTCGATCGGGCTGCGCTGCCGCCCACAACTGAGCTCAAGCCCAACACGTTGAGAGGGTTCACTTCACCAGCGGATGCACTCGAACTCAAGCTAACGAAAATCTGGGAGAGGGTGTTGGGCGTTCGTTCGATCAGTGTCAACGATAACTTTTTCGAACTCGGCGGCCATTCGTTACTGGCCGTGCGACTGTTCGCGCAGATTGAAAAGTCATTCGGGCGCGAACTGCCTCTGGCGACTTTGTTTCAAGCTCCGACCGTCAAACAACTGGCGCGGATTCTGCGCGCCGAAGGTTGGCCGGCGCCCTGGTCATCGCTGGTGATGATTCAGGGAGGAAGCAAGCGCACTCCTTTCTTCTGCGTTCACGCAGCGGGCGGCAACGTGCTCGAGTATAACGACCTGGCGCGATTGCTCGGGCCGGATCAACCAGTTTATGGACTGCAGGCAAAAGGTCTGAACGGAAAAGAAGAGCCGCACACGAGCATCAAGGCGATGGCCGCGCATTATCTCAAAGAGATGCGCGAGGTCCAGCCTGAAGGACCGTACCTGCTCGGCGGCCGTTCTTCGGGCGGCACCATCGCATTTGAGATGGCTTGCATGCTGGCCGCGGAAGGACAGCAGGTGGATTTGTTGGCCCTGCTCGATACTTATCCGGCCGGCTACTTTAAACTTCTACCGGGCTCAGGATCTCTGCGACAGCGGGCCAGTCGTTACGGACGAAAACTCAGGTCGCATGCCACGAACTTGGGGCAACTGGGTTTCGCGGATAAATTGTCGTACGTGTTTGGCAAGCTGAAATATGCTCCCGAAAAGACGCGTCACAAACTTTACCGGCGCGCTTACAAGATTTACCAAAAGGTCGGCAGGCCTTTGCCGCCGGCACTGAAGAACATCGAAGAGATTAATTTTGCGGCCGTTAAGGATTACGTCCCGCAGACGTACGCCGGAGACGTGACTCTCTTTCTGGCCACCGATCTTACGGCTGACTATGACCTGCGCGACGGATGGCGAGAACTTGTCGAAGGCCGCATCGAAGCGCACGAAATTGCCGGCAACCATATCAACATTATCAAGGAGCCACACGTACGCGTGCTGGCTGAGAAGCTGAGGGCTTGTTTGGATCGGGCCCAGGAGAATACGTCACACGCTCGGCGGGCTGCCTAATGGTTGTGTGGAGGCGACAGTTCGCCGCTTACCGGTACGCTGCTGAAAAACTGTTTTGGACCTTGGTAAGTGACGGCAGAACGATCCACGAAATCACACGAAATGGAGCAAATTGAGAATCTTCTTCGTGCTTGTTTCGTGTGAGTTCGTGGATATCTTTGGTTTTTCAGCAGAGCGGTGACAAATCAACGCTCGAAAAAATGAGTTTCGCGGGCGAGAGCGCCCGCGCTTCCAGTAACCGATTCGCTCCTGAACTTCAACTGACCCGCTGACTCGTTGAATGACTGAATGACAAAACATGGAAAGTCCGACACGTTGCACGTTTATCAAGTTATAGGGACGTACTGGGTCGCTGGTAAGTTCAGAGTTCAAACTTTAGCTTGTGCCTGTAAACGGCAACCTAAACAGGTTGAACTCTGAACCCGAACTGGGTCGAGTGATAGGCGCAGGCCGTCCAGTTAAAAAAATGAAACGATACCTCTGCCTTTCATCGCTCTGTTTGGTCCTGCTCGTCTTTCTGCCGGGTCGGACCTTTGCACAGTGCAGCGGCGAGCGCTGGCCTGTTAAGATCGGTACCGACCCCGATGCAACCCTGGTAAACCTTGGCTCGACGACGGCGACCACAATCGCGGCCCTGCACGGCATCGCAAAGCCGACGACTCTCCCCGACAACGCTCGAGTTCAGCCCACAGAAACCAGGACCTGGGTCTTAAATGCCACCCTGGTGAAATACGTCCGCTCGTTTGACGCGGACTATCACATGGTCTTGAGCGATAGCGCCGGACGGACCATGATCGGTGAAATTCCTGATCCAGGCTGCGTCGGTCCGGGCAGTCCGTTTGCCGCGGGCATTGCTCATGCGCGAGCGCAGTTCGACGCAGTGTTCACGGCGACAGATACTTTTCAGACTGCCAACGTGCCGGTGCAAATTACCGGCGTCGGCTTCTTTGATTTCCCGGCAGGGCAGGAAGGCATCGCGCCGAATGGTATCGAGCTTCATCCGATCATAGACATTACTTTTGGTCCGAGCTTCTCACTGTCGTCATCGTCATCATCCTTGACGATTTCTCAGAGTGGAGCAGGGTCCTCAACCATCAGTTCTAACATTTCAGGGAATTTCAATTCTTCGATATCGTTTACCGCATCGGGCTTGCCAACGGGAGCGACAGCGAGTTTCAGTCCTGCCTCAATCGCGGCGCCAGGCTCCGGCTCGACCGGTCTGACTATCTTAATCGGAGCGACAACTCCGCTCGGTACCTACAACGTTTTGGTCAACGGGTCCGGCGGGGGACAAACGCATTCCACGACGATCAACTTGACGGTAACTAACGGCGGCGGCGCTACGCAGCAGTTGATCGGCAACCCCGGCTTTGAGAATGGAGCCAACGCTGCGCCGTGGACGGTTTCAGCGGGAGTGATTGATAACAGCAATTTTCAGGCGGCCCACACCGGTTCCTGGAAAGCCTGGCTCAATGGCTATGGCTCAACGCACACCGATACCCTTTTACAGTCAGTCAGCATTCCGTCAACATCTACCAGCGCCGTCCTCTCGTTCTGGCGGCACATCGATACGGCGGAAACTACTACCAGCAAAGCCAACGACACCCTGAAAGTTCAGGTGCGCAATTCGTCCGGCGCCGTCCTTACGACCCTGGCCACGTATTCGAACTTGAATGCGGCCGCGGGTTACTCTCAGGCCTCGTTTGATCTCAGCGCTTACAAAGGACAGACGATTCAAATCTATTTAGTAGGAATTGAAAACGGGAGTTTTAAGACTTCCTTCGTCGTCGACGACTTTGCTCTTAACACTACAACCTCGGGCGCGCCGGCTGACTTCGCGATCGCTTCAGCTCCGTCAGCTTTAACCGTGACTGCAGGCAGCTCGGGCTCATCGACGATTACAACCACGATATCGGGGAGTTTCAATTCAGCCATCTCACTGTCCGCATCGGGCCTGCCGTCAGGAGCAACTGCGACCTTCGCTCCTGGTTCCATTGGGGCGCCGGGTTCAGGTTCGTCTACTCTGACTATCTCGGCGGGGGCATCAACCGCTGCCGGCGCGTACAGCGTGACAGTCGGCGGCTCAGGCGGAAGCAAGTCCCATTCGACGACGATTACTCTAACCGTAAATGCGAGCGGCGGCGGTTCTACTCAGCAGCTAATTGGCAACGCCGGGTTTGAAAATGGATCGGCGAGTCCGGCGCCATGGACGGTCTCAGCCGGTGTGATCGACAACAGCAGTTTCCAGGCGCCGCACGGCGGGACATGGAAAGCCTGGCTCAACGGCTATGGCTCAGTTCATACCGACACGCTCTTCCAACAGGTCAGCATTCCGGCCGCAGCCACCATCGCGAACCTTTCGTTCTGGCGACACATCGATACCGCTGAAACCTCGTCCACAGCGGTCTACGACACCTTGACGGTTCAGATTCGAAACTCGTCCGGCACGGTCCTGGCGACGCTGGCGACGTACTCGAACCTGAATGCCGGCGCGGGCTACACGCAGGTCTCGTTCGATCTATCTGCCTATAAAGGGCAGACGATTCAAATTTATCTGGTGGGCGCCGAAGACTCGAGCCTGAAGACTTCTTTCGTCGTGGACGACTTCCTGCTGAACGTCACCACGCCTTAGCCGGATTGCTTTTGCGGGATTGTCTGGAAGTTTTGTTTTGAGAGTGTGAGGATCGCCGCGTAAAAAAAGATCCACGAAGAGAGGGTAGTTCATTTCGTTTCGGTTCGTGTAATTTCGTGGATCGTTCTCGAAAAAATACTAAACGAAACCAAGACACTACCCGAAAAGGAAGTTATGAAACTCAAACTGGTTCTATTATTAATACTGGCAGTTTCAACCGCCGCACAGGCGCAGCAAGCAAGGCAACGTGAAATCCCGGACGATGAGCAGCGGGCCGTGATCAATGAAGATCGTGGGCGCGCTTACCTTATCTCTACAGACACCCCACCTCTGTTCACTGCCGGAAATAACAACAACATCATCGTCGAGCCGCGGCAGAACAGCATTTTTCTCGGCCGAGGCTGGGAGACACCCGCCCTACGGGCGCGCGAGCCGGAACTGGCGAACCTTCTGTCCCAGTTAAGCGATCAGGATCAGCTAACCGCCCTGGCCGAACACGGAGTGAGAAATTTCTTTGCCGCGACTTCATCTCAGGAGCGACTCGATGACCGCTCCGGCGATCGCACCATCTCTGATTTGGAAATTCAGAAACTGCTGGCAGGAATGATCACGGAAGGCTCGGTGCCGCGACCGAATGCGAGCGCGATCTACGTGGTTTATCTTGGGCCAGAGTTGGGATCGACCCTGGGAGCGATGATCGCCGGCAAGCACTACTTCGCATACCGGAACGCCTTTAACGCATCCGGTGGGAAGATTCATTACGTGGTTGTGCCTTTCGAGGCAGATCAAAAAAAGGCTTACCAGATTGCTCTGCGCGCGTTTTTGTCCGCCGCCATCAACCCTCAATGAAAGGGTCAGAAGCCCGACCGTGAAGGAGGGCCCCGCTGGCAAAGTTCTCCAGGTTGAAGAAATTTGGCGGCGAACGATTCGTATTAAACGGATGGGCCATCGTGGCGAGCGTTGCCCTTGCTTACGCGCGGGCTTCTGACACATTCGGGCAATGGCGTACCTGGCTTTCTTTGCGCCTTAAGTGTCCCTTAGCGCCTTTGCGCGAAATATCATGATACGATTTCACGCAAAGGCGCAAAGAGTATCGGAAGGCGCAAAGCGGAATTAACATAGTACCGAAGATTGTGAGACGATCGTTCCAAGGCTCGCCGATGTTCCTGCCGCTGCTTTTACTTTTCACCCTCCTCAGCGGTTGCGCCGCTGACTTAAACTGCAAGTTTGGCAATACCGTACACAGGGCCTCGCCGATTGCGCCCGGTCTCGGCGTGAACATTCATTTTACGGATCCTAAGCCAGGTGAAATCAAGATGATCGCCGCAGCCGGTTTTCGCTGGGTCAGAATGGATTTCAAGTGGGATGTTACTGAGCGCGAACGCGGTCGATATGACTTCGCTGAATACGATCGATTGATGAAGGCCCTCGATGAATACAAGATTCAGGCACTGTTCATTCTCGATTACGGCAATCCGCTTTACGATCACGGTTCTCCGCCGCGCACGGCCGAAACACAACAGGCGTTCGCGCGCTGGGCCGTGGCCGCAGCCAAACACTTTTCCAATCGTGGCGTGCTATGGGAAATCTACAACGAGCCGAACATCTCGATGTTCTGGCCGCCGCGACCAAACGCCACAGAATACATCGACCTGGCTCTCACCGTGGGCAAGGCGTTTCGATCGCAAGTCCCGGATGAAAAGTTAATCGGGCCCGCGGTCTCCGAAATCGACTCCGCGTTTCTCGATGCTTGTTTCAAGGCTGGACTGCTCGATTACTGGTACGCCGTATCCGTCCATCCTTACCGTCAGACTGATCCGGAAACGGTAGTGCCGGAATACTGCCGGCTGAGAAAACTGATCGACGCTTATCGATTCCGCAGCGGCAGCGATCGCACGATTCCGATTATCTCTGGCGAGTGGGGCTACTCGTCTGCCCTGCGCGGCATGGACGAAGAAAAGCAGGGCGCCATGTACGCGCGCCAAATGCTTACCAACCTGGCCAATCAAATTCCTCTCTCGATCTGGTATGACTGGCGCGACGACGGAACAGACGCAAGCGAAGCTGAACATCACTACGGCCTGGTTCGAAATCAATATGAGGCAGGTAAGCTCGAGGTCTATGAAGCGAAACCCGCTTACCGAGCCGCAAAAACTTTGAGCGAGTTCTTCGCGGGCTATGTCTTCGAGCAGCGAATATCCGTGGGCCGAGAGGACGACTATGTTCTGGCATTTGCAAGAGGCGCGGAGCATCGCTACGCCGCCTGGACCACATCAGCTTCAACGCATCGAATAAATGTGCCGATGGACAAGGGCCAGTTCAGAGTTATTCGGCACACCGGCGAATCGGCCGGTTCAGCTGCTACCGGCGATGCGGGCC
Organism: Blastocatellia bacterium; assembly: GCA_033857635.1. Classification (GTDB taxonomy): domain Bacteria; phylum Acidobacteriota; class Blastocatellia; order Pyrinomonadales; family Pyrinomonadaceae; genus UBA11740. The sequence goes on along the minus strand of JAWVDF010000017.1, from coordinate 69,837 downwards.
TTTCGATCGAGGTGTCGACCCAGCCGGTTTACCTTGCGCGCACTAATTGAAACCGAGCGCTATAACGGAGCGCGAATCTAGTCGACGCTGTAATGAGGTCAGAACCGGGAGCGGTAGCGACCGGGCCGCAACTCTCATGATGATCGAGATTGGCCAGGACCTGGCCCGGTCGCTACCGCTCCCGGTTCTGACCCCATTAGTGTCGTTTCGTTTCCGTACTCAAATCGATTCGCGCTGATGCCCACGCGTACGGTCGTTTCAACTAAGCAGCCCCGGTGTGATAAAACGTAACTACAAACTGATGGACAACTGATAGGTTACGCGCTCTTTGAGCGGATGCGGCACGTTGGTTGCCATATCCAACTCAAAGGGCTGGGACTATTTCAAAGGAGGGAACTGGTGAGCAAGAAACTCTTGATAGGAATCGTTATGACTGCGCTACTGCTTTTGGCAGCAGCTTGCAGTTCCTCAACTGATTCGAATACAAACGCGAATGCCGCCGACACGGCCGCCACCACCACAACTGCGCCGGATAATTCCGAGGTGACCACCACCACGGATAACAGTGGGGTAAAGACCGAAACGCGGACTTTCAAAAACAATCCGCGCGTCTCAAAAGTGGTGGTAACCACGCGCAATGGTGTGCGCACGACAAAGGTCTATTCGGCCAACGGTGAAGAGAAAGATCTTGGCTCGGGAGGACCTGATGCGCTTCACGCAACCGGCGATGCCATAGCCGAGGCCGCTGGTTGGGTCAAGGACAAATCCCTGACCGTTGCGGACAAGACGAAGGAAGGAACGGAGAAGGTTGCCGACAAGACGGTCGACGTAAGCAAAAAGGTCGCCAACAAAACCGTCGATGTGGGCAAGGACGTCGTTGATAAATCGAAGCCGGTAGTTAAGAAGGTGGGCGACAAATCAGTTGACGTCGGTACCAGCGTTGTCGACGCGACCAAGACCGGCGCCAAGAAAACGGGCAAGGCGATCAAAAAAGTAATCAATCCTTAAGGGTTGATGCATGGCGCGGTGACTTGGAGAGCGGCAGGTGGCCGCTCTTCTTGCCAACGGAGCGCGGACCTCCTGTCCGCCTGAGCGCGTAGCTCGAACATTCCTTCGCAGTAACTTCCCCGCCAACCGTTGAGCGGGCTTCGCCCGCTGGCGGACAGGATGTCGGCGCTCCATTCTCCTTACGTATCGCTAGCTTCCCCTCGCCTCTCGCTGTTATCATTCACGCCCTAAGGCCAGGCCGTATCTTGATGGTCCGTGGGGTTGAAACTATGAATGACTCAAGCCGTTTTACCATCATCTGTCCTTGCTGTGACGCGACCTTGAATATTGATGCCGATACTGGCGCGCTGCTCTCGTATGAAGAGAAGCATAAGGCGCTGGGTTCCTTTGAAGACATGGTCAAGGACCTCGATAAGCAGAAACAGACCCGCGAACAGATTTTTGCTCAGGAGATGAGTTCTCATAAGGATCGCGGGCGCTTGCTCGAAGAGAAGTTCCAGGAAGCCAAGAAAAAGGCTGAGAAAGATACGAAGATTTACCGGAATCCGCTCGACCTTGATTGATGAGGTCACGACACAGGTGTTTAGAGTACGACTTTAGTCGGGTATTTTATTTGAAGAGAGTCCACCTAAAGTTAGTACTCTGTACACCCGCTAACGTCAAAGCTCAATTTCCAAATAGGAGCCCTGAAGTATGCGAAGACGTATCCTAACTACTCTGACTGGCTGCGCGATCATCGTCATATTTGCCACGGTAACCGGCGCGCAGACGAAGATGCCACAGATGAAGTATCGCGAGCGTACTCTCCCGAACGGACTGCGCGTCTTGAGCGTCGTCGACAAGTCGAGTCCCACCGTGGCGATCAATGTCTGGTACCACGTCGGTTCGAAAGACGATCCCGATCAGCGCAGCGGCTTTGCTCATCTGTTTGAGCACATCATGTTCAAGTCCACGAAGAACATGAAAGCCGAGATGATGGATCGGCTGACCGAGGACGTGGGCGGCAACAACAACGCGTTCACCGAGGACGATGTGACCGTCTATTACGAAATCGTTCCCTCAAACTATCTCGAGACGTTGCTGTGGGCCGAGGCCGAGCGGCTCTCAGGTTTGAATGTCGATGACGAGAATTTTAAATCGGAACGCGATGTGGTCAAGGAAGAATACCGCCAGAGCATTCTGGCCCCGCCCTACGGCAAGTTCTTCTACATGATGCAGCAGAAGTCATTTGGTTCGCATCCCTACAAGCGTCCGACCATCGGCAGCATTGAAGATCTGGACGCCTCCACTTTGGAGAACGTAAAGAAGTTTCACGCCACCTACTACCGGCCTGACAATGCCACTCTGCTGGTCGTCGGTGATTTTGATCCAAAGCAGTTCGATGCCTGGGTCGATAAATATTTTGGACCGATTCAGAAACCGAATCTGCCTTTACCGCGCGTCGATGTGAAGGAAGCCGAACGCGTGGGAGAAAAGCGGTTCACCGAATACGGCGCCAACGTGCCGCTGCCCGGAGTCGGAATTACTTACCTGATACCTTCTGAGAAAAGCGACGACGCACCTGCGCTCACCATGGCCGACATCATTCTTTCGCAGGGCCGATCGTCGCGACTCTATCAATCACTGGTCTACCAGCAGCAGGTCGCGCAGAGCGCGAATGCTAATGCGGATCTCAAAGAAGATGCAGGGCTCTTCCAACTAACAGCAATTGTCGCCGCCGGCAAAAAGCCTGAGGACGCCGAAGCCGCGCTCGAGGCTGAAATCAAAAAGTTACAGGACGCCCCGGTCACCGCAGCTGAACTTGAGAAAGCCAAAAACCAGATTATCGCCAGCGAGTTGCGCCAACGCGAGACGAACAACGGCAAGGCCAACGCTCTGGGCCAGGCCGCGGTCCTGCTGGGCGATCCGAATCGGGTGAATACGGATTTGGAAAAGCTTCAGGCGGTGACTGCCGCGGACGTGCAACGCGTCGCTAAGAAATATTTCACCGAGAAAAACCGCTATGTGTTCATCTATCTGCCGGAGGCTCTGCGCCCGGCTAAGGGAGCAAACGGAATGTCTCAGTCGATAGTTGGGACGAAGGGAGACGCGAAATGAAAAGCATAACCGGAGTACGACAAATTTCAGTTTGTCGACCAAGTGTTAGAACGCTCCTTCCTATCCCGATCGCAATTCTCGCTTTCGCAGCCTGCGTGTTCGCGCAGTCACCGCAGGCAACTCCGCCGCCGCCGAGTGCTCCGCGAACTGTTCAGTTTCCGACACCGGTCGAGAAGACTCTGCCGAATGGCTTGCGCGTAGTCGTAGTGCAAAGGTCGGAGATGCCTCTAATCAGCGCCCAGCTGTTGATTAAGAGCGGTGGGGAAGTCGATCCAGCGGATCTATCAGGCGCGGCCGATCTAACGGCGGCGCTTTTGACCAGGGGAACTACCACGCGCAGCGCGACCCAGATAGCTGAAGCTATCGAAGCTTTGGGTGGGGTGATGAATTCTGGCGCACGTTGGGATTCGTCCGTAGTCAGTCTCGACGTTTTGTCTGCGCGGCTTGGACCGGCCATGGAAATCATGGCCGACGTGGTTCGTAACCCCGCTTTTAAGGACGAAGAGATCGATCGGCTACGTAAGCAATACCTGAACAATCTGAAGGTTTCTATGGGTCAGCCGGGAGCACTTGCCCGGTTTGCGGCCGCGCGCGTGGTTTATCGCGATGCGCCTTACGGCCATCCATTGTCTGGAACACCCGAGTCTTTGCCCCGCATCAAGCGTGAAGACATAACCAAACTGCACAGCATGTTCTTTCGTCCTGACAATGCCATTCTCGTCATCGGCGGTGACATTACGCCGGCAGATGGATTTGCGATCGCTCAGAAATATTTTGGTGACTGGCAAAAACCGGCGACCGACTTGCGGAAGATTACGATAACTGCTCCGGCGAGCGTGGCAGGGAATCGTCGCATCCTGGTGATTGACATGCCCGACGCCGGGCAGGCGGCAGTGCTGGCCGCGCGCAGTGCAATCAATCGCGGCAGTCCGGATTATTTTCGCGGGATAGTTTCCAATGCAATCCTGAGCGGCTATTCGGGACGACTCAACTGGGAGATTCGCGTCAAGCGCGGCTTGAGCTATGGCGCCGGGAGTACGCTCGACACTCGGCGATGGGCCGGCTCGTTCAGCGCTTCAGCGCAGACCAAGAACGAATCGGGCGCTGAAGTGGCGTCACTTACGCTCGCGGAGATTTCCAAACTCGCCACCGGCGATCTGCCGGACACTGAATTGACTACCCGAAAGGCGAGCTTGAACGGAGGCTTTGCCCGCGGTCTTGAAACCACCGGTGGGTTGGTCGGCCAGGTGAGTTCGCTGGCTATTTATGGCGTCAGCTTTGATCAGATTAATCAGTTTGTTGGCCGCGTTGAGGCCATCAAGGCGGCGGATGTCAAGGACTTTGCCGCGAAGAATCTGAACGTCGACAGCACCAGCGTGATCGTGGTTGGGGATGCCAGCAAGTTTCTGCCTGCTCTGCAGAAAGCCTTTCCGCAAGTTGAAGTGATCAAGGCGAGCGAGCTGGATTTGAACACCGCCACTTTAAGGCGCGCCGCGAGCAACCCCTAGTAGGCCGGCCCGCGAAATTGAAGAATGAGATTTTGCGACCCGGAAACGTGTGATACAAACCAGTGGACCGGAGAGTGAAAATGCCAAAGCGTTTGACTGAGAGGGTAATTGGTCGCTACATCGTCGCGGACCCGAAAGTGTGCCACGGACAACCAACTTTTCGTGGCACGCGCATACTGGTTTCCGATGTTCTTGAACAAGTTGCGAGCGGAATGGCTTGGGAGGGCATAGTTGAAGATTGGCACGAGAGTATTACCCAGGAAGCTATCAAGGAGGCCGTCGACCTCGCCAGCCAAGCTCTGCTAAAATACGCCGACGAATTTATCTTGAGGCCGGCGACTGCGTGAATATTCTGGACGAGAATCTTCCGAGCAACCAGGTCGCACTCCTGGAGAGCTGGCGTGTTCACGTTAGGCAAATCGCCGTTAACATCGGTCGAAGCGGAATGAGCGATGAAGAGATAATTCCGCTTCTGCTCCGGCATCACTTGCCTACCTTTTTCACTCGTGACCAGGGTTTCTATGATCGCCGGCTATGTCACTCCGAATACTCCGTTGTTGTTTTAGCGGTTGAAAAGGATGAGGCCGCGTCTTTCATTCGACGTTTGCTTCGTCATCCAGCTTTCCGTACCCGCACCAAGCGGATGGGTAAGGTCATACGAGTGTCTCGCGCTAAGATGTCGGTTTGGGCGGTGTCGAAACAGAGCCAAATCGATATTGGATGGTTTCAGGTCGCCTAGAATTCCCCAATGCACCCGAATCTTCGTTCCTTCCTCGACCTCCTCCGCAGCGAAAAAGATCTAGTCACTGTCGACACGGAAGTAGATCCCTACCTGGAGCTCGCCGAAGTTCACCGCCGCGTGATCGAGCGGGGCGGACCTGCAATCCTTTTCAGCAGGGTGAAGGGAAGTCTTTACCCGGTTGTCACTAATTTGTTTGGGACGGCGAAAAGGATCGAGCTGGCCTTTGGACCAAAGCCGGAACAGTTCATGAAAGAGTTGGTAAGCGTCGCCGAATCCCTTCTGCCTCCGAACCGGCAGAAGCTTTGGCAGCATCGCTCGTTGGTTCGTGACGCTCTTAGACTTGGCACAAAGAACGTTTCCAAAGGACCGGTGACCGAGATCATCGATCGTCCGGGGCGGCTCGATGAGTTGCCTGTGCTGACGACCTGGCAGGAAGACGGCGGACCATTCGTGACGCTGCCCCTGGTCTATACCAAACATCCGGTCACGGGGAAGCACAATCTCGGAATCTATCGCATGCAGGTCTACGACCCCGGGTCGGCTGGACTGCATTGGCAGATTCAAAAGGGCGGTGGCTTTCATTATCGCGCGGCCGAAGAGTTGAATCAGCCTTTGCCAGTGACGGTGTTCCTGGGAGGGCCGCCCGCCTTGATGATTTCTGCGATCGCGCCGCTGCCTGAGGATGTGCCCGAATTGGTTTTGGCTTCGCTGCTTCAGGGACAAAAGCTGAAGATGGCCAAGAATCCAACCGGTGGCCATCGCCTTGTAGCGGAAGCTGAATTCGCACTCCTGGGCCATGCCAAACCCTATGAGCGCAGGCCAGAAGGCCCCTTCGGTGATCATTATGGCTATTACTCACTCAAACATGATTATCCAGTCTTTCACTGCGAAGCGATCGCCCATCGTCGCGACGCAATCTATCCCGCGACTGTCGTCGGTAAACCACGCCAGGAAGACTTTTTTATCGGCGATTATTTGCAGTCGCTTTTGTCGCCGCTGTTTCCGCTGGTGATGCCGGGTGTTCGCGATTTGTGGTCGTATGGCGAGACTGGATTTCATTCCCTGGCTGCGGCGGTCGTCCGTGAACGCTATACGCGGGAGGCCCTGGTCTCAGGCTTTCGCATTCTTGGTGAAGGCCAGCTCGCGCTCACAAAATTTTTGATACTCACCGACACGCCGATTGACCTTCATGATTTTCCGAGAGTGCTGGAGCACGTGCTGGCGCGCGTGCGTTGGGAGACGGACTTCTTCATCTTCTCGAACACGTCGATGGACACCCTCGATTACACCAGTGGCAAAGTGAACGAAGGCAGCAAGGCCATCCTGCTGGGACTGGGTGAGTCGGTTCGAGACTTACCAAAAGAGTTTCGCGGAGAGCTGCCCAACGGAATCACCAGTGCCGAGGCATTCTGCGGCGGCTGTCTGGTTGTCAAGGGCGCTGACTATTTAGACGAGCCAGACCAGGCGGCCAGGCTGGCTAAAGATGAAGCGTTTGCTGAATGGCCTTTGGTGATTCTGCATGATGATACCCGCGTCGCGCGTTCCTCGTCTGATTTCCTGTGGTCCACCTGGACGCGGTTTGAGCCAGCCAGCGACACCTATGCCGCCGAGACGAACATTGTTCGACATCACCTCGCTTACCGTGGGCCAATAGTCATAGACGCGCGCAAGAAACCAAGTCTTCCGGACGAGCTGATCGTGCGCGACGACATCGCGAAGTTAGTCGATCGCCGCTGGCGCGAATATTTCCCGAACGATCTTTAGAGGAGTCTCTGCGCTGGGAGCGCGGACGTCCCGTCCGCCCAGCGCCGTAGGCGCCTATCTCTATTGAGGTGAGTCTTAGGGGGAAAGCGGACGAGCCGTCCGCGCTCCCAGGAAAGCAAGTCGCCCGATGAAAATTAGTTGGGACCCACCACAGCGTTTGTTGGATTTCGAGTTCGGCTGATCGCCGATCCTAGCAGTCTGACTGAACCAAAGATATCCACGAACTCACCCGAAACAAGCACGAAGAACTCTTCGTTTGCCCATTTTCGTGTGGTTTCGTGGATCGTTCTACCGCCGCTTACCGGGCCTAAATGAGTTTTCAGCAGCCAGTTAGCTTGAAGCTGCCGCGTTCGAATCTCGTTTCCAGAGAATCATCACCAGCCAAAACATGAAGACTCGTACTGCTAAGGGGATGTCTTCAGGGAAAGCGACAACTGCTTTTCTTGTGAAGGAACTCTCCGGGTAAACAGAGCCTCTCGGCTGCCCTCCTTCAGACAAAACGAACCTGCGAAACATTGCGGATTCAGCTTCGAGTGTATATTTCTTTCCATCATGTTCTATCAGGAACGATCGGTAAAAGGCGCTGGGCTTCTCGGCACGTGCGAGAATTGCACCACCACTCTCAAGAACGAATGCCCCACCCATCGCACCTTCGCGGTACACTCGATAGGTTGACCCTTTGATAGTCAGCTCACCAGCCTCTCGCCACCAGGATGAGTTAATGACGGCAACCGTGGCGTCGTTTTCCAGCAGTTTGTAATCTGACGAGAACAAACTTTTAGGAACAGCTCTGAGCATTAGATCCTCGGTGAGTTTGAGCGGAACTACTTCGCCTCAGCAGCGGGTATTTCCTGGTGAAACGCGATTAACCACTTACCATCGCGCTTGACGTATACGGTGGAGGCCCACAGCGGGCTCGCCTCTGCATGGCCGTCGCAGACGGCATCGTGAGCATATCGATATGTAAGCAAAGCGACATCCTTGCTCAGCATCGTGACTTTAGTGTTGTCTAACGAGTAACGGGTCACCGTGCAATTATTATCGATGATTGCCTTCACGTACTGTGCCTTCCCACCTGCTCCATTAGCTTCGAGGTATTGGCCGGCTTCAGACATGTGCTCCTCGAAGAATTTTCTGTCCTTGTTCTTCCAGGCTTCAAACGCACTTTTTTCCAGCGCAACTATCTGCGCTTCAATTGGGCCGTTTTGCTTCTGACCCAAGGCAAAGGGAACTGCCAACGTCAGCAGCACTAGAGCAATTATTGATCGTTTCATTAGAGACTTCCTTTACTCAGAAATTGATACGAGCGAATGTACATCGGAGAAACGCGGAGCTGCTTGTTGCTATGGCCTTCTTTTGTGAGTAACTGTGCCAGTATTTCCATTTGCCGTGGTCCACCTGAAAGTCATGCTATTGCCTTCTGCCCAGGCTTCCATCTTTGTGCCGCTGGTCCAGCCTTCGATGGGAGGTTTAGTAATAATCTGAGTAAACGTGAGATGTCCATTCAAGTAGCGATAATTTTCACCGCCAAAACTTCCCACCTCTTCGGTTCCACGCAGCCATTTACCTCTTACGATCCAGTTTCCATTTTCGTTTATGATATGCCACTCTTCGATCATTCCTCCAGCTCCTGATGATCCCGTCCAATCGCCGGCTAACGGATCGGCATTGATAATTGCGCCGACTGCTGCACCCTTGCCCGATCTAGCGATGCTGTGGAGAGTTGTACCAAGGCTGGGCTCTTGCAGCCCCTTGTCAATTTCTAACGGCCTGACTCTAGCTACCTTCGTTTCGGTGATTTCAACCTGTTGACCGGCTTCGAGCAGCACGGGCTGTAAGGACGAGTTCGTTGGAGTGACTAGCACCTTACTCTCTTCGACGCCGACGGTGGTAGATTGCGAGGATTCGTTATGAATAACTGTAAAGACGGTCCCTCTCACGCTCGTTGTTGCGACGGGTGTGCGGACGCTGAAGTCTGAGCCGACTACATCTTGTCGCACGACCTGCGCTTTAAGCTCGCCCATTCTCAAGAGCAGATCAATCTTGACTCGATTCTCTTGGCTCAGCAGACCACGCATTTTGATGCGCGTCATTTGTTTGAGAACAACAATACTGCCATCAGGAAATTGAAGCGTGGCTTCGCTGTCCGGGCCCGTATGTATTTCATCATCCGTCGAAAGGCGCATTCCTTCGGAAGCCTCTTGCCAATCCGCGCCCGGCAGGAGGCAGTTGGCATCGCCGACAAGCTTAATCAGTTTGACGGCCCCCGTCACACGGGCAGGGACGAGCCCTGCCCCTACAATTGTCTTGGGATCAATCGGCTTCGGCGGCGGATTAGCTCTGGTTACAAAAACCGTTACCTTGAATTCACCCTCGAGATCGCCTTCATCGCTGTTCCCCATTTCTCTGACCGCCGGCGCGCCCAGATATAAATCACCTGACTCAGCAGCAGTGCCGTCGCCCTTTTCACCGAGTTGGTAGCGTTGACTGCCGACTCTACCCTGCAGATGAAACCAGCCCATCGTAACGTTTGCACCGTTAGGTCCGAATTCGATGTTTGGCGGACTCTTATATTTCCATTTGCCTTTTGCCACCACCCTGAATTTGTCGCCTTTCTGCAGCCTGATGTCAGTGTTCTTCCATTCACGCGGTACCACAGTAAAAGTGCCAGACTCTACTTCCTGCCGTTCATACCCCGCTTTAGGCGTTTGCCCATTGACCGTTTCCCAGATCCCCGACGATGCAACCAACAAAAACAAAATTGCTGCGACAAAACTTTTCACTCCCGAAGCCATGTGTAAATCTTTAAAGTTATTCATGATGGTTATCCCTTTCAAGATGGAAGGTAAGCCGGACGCGGCTCGTTACGTATGCTCTACGAGGGGTCAGCCTCGAAGCCATTTCACCATATGCGGAAAGGGCTCTACACCGCGCAAGTGAGCATTGCGTTCGTCGAACGCCATCTCCCATGCTTGCAATAGCGGGAAACCAATATAAATCCCGCGGCGCGCGTGATCGATAATCATTGCTGAATCGCCGCGCTTGTAGGCGGTGTCGTGGAAGACGTCCTCCGGCTGGATGTCGAGCTTCACCAGTGCGGCCCAGCACCAGGCGATTGCCGTCAATTCTTCGCCACCCATATCGCCTTCGATGAACGCAAAGTCGTCTGACCGGCGCTCCGGAGGCGAGAGCGCGATGTGTGCGGCTTCGTGCAGCGCGTCACCCGGGGCGATTAGCATCGACTCGTCAATTACGAGCGACCCGTGAGAGATGAGACTGCCCGGGAAAAGGGTTTCCACGTCAACAGTCTCCGGTCGCATTTCGATTCCGATTGACCCGAGGAACGCGGCCATCCGGGTCAGGCGCGGATCGCGAAATATAGGTTTAGTGAGCACGATGGTGAAGTTGCCCTAACGCGTCGATTAGCATGGGCCTTGATTCCATCAATCCAGGCGATGAAGCGTTCGGTGCAGAACCCGGAACGATAGCGATGGGATCCCGCCACTCACTGTGTGGGTCGAATAAGTTCTCGCGTTGAAATCTTCGGACCATGGTGCGTGCGATTTGCGCGTAGTGACGAAAGTTGAGTGTTTGAGCCGGTCGCTACCGCTCCGGTTCTGTGCCACGAGCAACCCAAGTAGTAAGACTCCGTCATAATACCGTCCCTGCCGGAATTACGCAGCAAGTTTGTCGTTCAACGCGGCAGCCGAATCGTAAAGGTCGCACCACCGCCGGGATTATTGGCGACGGCGAGCGTGCCGCCGTGTTCCGTGATCACTCGATGAGCTAGAGCCAGGCCGATGCCGTGGCCCTGGGTCTTGGTGGTGAAGAAGGGAATGAAGATCTTTTGCACATCAGCGGGAGCTATTCCTTCGCCTGTGTCTTGTATTGAAATGGTCACCCACTGTTGGGCTTGATCGGTTTCGATTGAGGTGCGGATGGTGACTCGTCGATTGGGTTGTTCTCTGGGGATTGCCTCGGCGGCGTTGCGGATAATGTTGAGCAGAGCCTGGCGCAACATGCGGGTGTCGGCGCGAAGATCGAGTGTCGTGGGTGCGCCCTCCGTGACGGTCGGACTATTGCCCCCTTGAATAACGGGCGCTGTGTTTGTGCGCAGCGATTCGAGAAGGGACGGGGATTCGATCACCAAGTCAACGCGTAGTGATTCAAACAGCGGCGACAGTTCTTTCGCGCACTCTTGAATCAATTCGTCCAGGGAAACGTCTTCGAGCTGCAGCGGTTGGGGCCGGGCGAAGTTCAGGAACGAAGTCGTCATCTCAGAAAGGTTCCTGACTTCCTGTAACAAAGCGTCGGCCGCGACTTTGCCTCGCTCGTCGTGATCGATGCTTTGCAAAAACTGCGCATAGCCGTGTAGAGCGGCCATCGCATTCTTGAATTCATGAGCCAGGCCGGCGGACATCTCGCCGAGACTCTCCAGATTTCGCTTCAGGGCCACCTGTTCGCGCAACCGAGTGACTTCCGTAATGTCCGTGATGAGACAGAGAGCCCCGCGCGCGGCTGAGGCCGAAGTCGGATCGATGGGGGCGACGGTAGCTCCGAATCTCTTACCCTGATCCAGTCCATTGGTTGCTTCGATCTCTTCGCGCCGGAAGACACGTCCGCTGGCCAGACAAGCTTCAACCATCCGGGCCAACGCCGGCACACTGGCAAAGACCGTGCTGAAGTGTTCACCGGTGGCGTTGAACTCGTTCGCCAACAGACCGCGAAGGGGCGCGTTGGTTACCGTGGTTCGGCCTGCGGCATCAAAGGCGATTAAGCCGGTCGGCATGCTGGCTACGATGTGGTCGCTGAAACGCTCGGCAGAGTCGGCGCGCTCGCTCGCTTGATCGCTGAGGCGCTTGAGCTCCTCCTGTTGGCTCTGAAGTTGAGCAATGACGGATTGAAAGGTCTCTAGCACGAACGCAGCTTCGTTCTGCGGCTTGCCTGAATGGGTAACGGGGGCGCGCTTTGCTTCTCCGACCAGTTGACTGTATGGGCGCAGCAATCCTCGCAGCAGCCAGGAAATGCAAACCAGACTGATAAAGAGTGCGACGACAAAAGCCGAGAGCAGAAACGGTCGATAGACGACGGCCGTGCCCGGCGCCACCGCGAAGATCGCGAATATCAGCACCGTGCCGAGCAGGAAGATGCCGGCAAAGATGGTGAGCAGGATTTGCAGACGGCTGGCTTGCATAGACCGGGTTAGTTTAGTGCCTGGAAAATGACTGCACAACGAGCAGCCGGTTCAGCTCGATGCTGATCAAGAGTAGACCAGCCATGCGAGCGCCTTATTTCCTTTTATTTCGTGGATCGATTTTCCTGTCTGCGGAAGACGATCCACGAAGTCACACGAAATAAGAGCGAATGGAATTCGTCTTTATCCCCCCAAAAAAAACGAGCTAGCGAAATTGCGATGCGTACCATTGGATGATGCGCGCGCCGAATAACAGCGAGACGATGGATCCGATGCCCAGGAAAATCCCGAAGGGGAGCATCATCTGCAAGTCGCGACTGCCGCGCCGTAACATCAGAGAAATTCCGGCCAGCGAACCGCTGAGAGCGGCTATTAGAATTGTCAGGATCGTCAAACGCCAACCGAGGTAGGCTCCCACCATCAACATCATCTTTACGTCACCGAAACCCATCGCCTCGACGCCGCGCAGCCTCTCCCAGAGAAATCCCATCAGCCAGAGTGAGCCGCCGCCGGCCAGCGCTCCGAGGACTGCGCCAAAGATTGATACTAGCCCAATCGGATAGTTCGACGGAAAAAGAGAAATGAGTTGCGGCAGGTCGTCGAACTGCGCCAATCCCGCCAGGTAGGGGACGACTATGCGAGCGATCAGCGCGAAGACAATTCCGGGATACGTAATTGCGTTCGGCAGGATCATATGTTCGGCGTCGATAAACAACAGGGCCAGAATCGCGGCCGCGAATGCCAGATCGAATCCGAGCGCCAAAGACCAACCGTCATGCCAGGTAACTGCGGCAAACAAAACTGCCGTCAGCGCTTCGACAGCGGGATAGCGAGGCGAGATGGTGGCGTCACAAGCGCGGCAACGTCCTCGCAGAATCAGGAAGCTGAGGATAGGAATGTTGTCATAGGCTTTGATCTGAGCACTGCAACGGGGACAGGTTGAGTTGGGGAAAACAATCGATAGTTCACGCGGCACTCGATGAATGACCACGTTGAGAAAGCTGCCGATCATGGCGCCCAGAACGCCCATCAAAGCGCAAAGAAACGGCAGAGGTGGAGCCAGAGCGTTCTCAAGGGAAAGGTTCATTCAGGAGATCATTGTAGCGCGGCTGGGATTTCGCTGCCTACTTCTTTTCATCTTTCTGATTTTGCAGGTCTGAGAGAATCGCATGCTTGAGAGAGGCGTGGAGCGAGGCGAAATTGGCAATCGTCAGGCCTGCTCGACCGTCGCGAAAGCCGCCCTTCAAAAGAAAGCTGCGCAGAAACGCCGCCGGACCGGCTACCGCGGCGCGCCAGATTGACGTGCGCTTGCCGTCGCGAAACATTTGCAGCGCGCCCAGCGGCGCATAGCGCTCTTCGATCATTTGCCGATGATGATCGGTGTCGCGCATCGAGTAATGCAGCAGATCACCAGCCAGAGTTTCAACCCGCGTTCCCTCGTTCATTGACACGGATTCATGGATGAGCCGTTCGGCCCAGTGACCGCGGGTGCGGTTAAAGAATCGGAGTTGATAGTCCGGATACCAGCCGCCGCCGCGAATCCAGCGGCCCATGTAAAAGGCGCGTCGCGCTATGCGATATCCATCCGCGGGCATCGACTCTCTGCTCCTTAGCGCCGCGATCGATCGCTGTAGTTCGGGCGACACGCGCTCATCGGCATCAAGGCTGAAAATCCAATCGTGACTGGCTGAATCTACCGCGAACTGCTTCTGGGCTGAGAAGCCTGGCCACGAATTGACCATGACCCGTGCGCCGGACTGCGATGCAATTTCACGAGTTGAATCAGTGGACTCTGAATCGACGACCACGATCTCGTCGGCCCAGGCAACCGATTCACAGGCGGCCCGAATATTGTCAGCTTCGTTGAAAGTGATGATGGTCGCCGTGATCTTCATGCCGATTGCCGATTGCCAAATTCGCAAGCTGAAGTATACACGGCGCGAATCGGCGATCGACAAGTGGAAAGGAGAGCACTGTGCGGTTGAGTTCGTAGTTTAGAGTTCAGCCTTTAGGCTGCGGTGTTTCTCCTCTTACAACGCAACCTAGGTTTGAACTCTAAACTTACCGAAACGACTTACGGCTTAGTGGGATCAGACACGACGACGTTATTAACTCTGAGTGTGGCCGCGGTGGCCCGCTGGAGATCGGCCAGAGCTTTATTGTAATCGGTTTGCGCCTGCAGCTCGGCGGTGCGTGCGATGGTCAACTCGTTCTGGCGCTGCAGCAAAAGAAAAGTGGTGGAGCGACCTACTTCATAAAGCTTCTGCTCGCCAGCCAATTGTTGATCGGCGCTTTCTCTGGCCCGGGTCGAAGCGATCATTCGCTTCTGTGCGGTGTCAACGGCCTGAGCAGCGTTGCGCACATCCATCTCCACCGCTTGATCCTGCGATCGGTATGAGGCCTCGAGTTGTTCAGTTTGAATCCGCGCGCCGGCCAGGTTCGCCTTCGCCGTGCGGTTGTGCAGCGGGAGCGAAATCGCCACGCCCACGGTAATGTTCCGGGTACCAAGGCCAAACAAATTTGTCAGGTCCTGTCCGTAACCGCCAATCAAATTCGCTGGGGCGCCGCTGGTTGCAGCATTGGGAACCGCCGCGACCGGAAGATTTTGCGCTCTTTGAATATTTTGAATCTGTTGAAGTAGAAACGCGCTCGAGCTTGTGTTGGGGTTGCCTGAAATCAAAGGCACCAAACTGCCCGCGGGCAGGCCCAGAGAAGTTCCAGCCAGGCCAGTCGCGGCGAAGGTCGATTGAATATCTACCTGAGGCAGCGTCTGGTTCTTATAGAACTGCAGGTCGACCTTGTTGATATCCTTCTGCAGAGCCAGCCGTCGCAACTCAGGCCGGTTCTTGTGCGCTTCGTCCAAAGCAGTCGCAAGATTCACCGGCAGTATCTCGAGCGACGGAGTATCGGTTGGCGTCAACTGGGCGGACCATTCCGGCGACATTGGATCGCGCAGCATAAGCTGCTTCAAAGTATTTTCAGCCTGCGAGACAGTTTGCGTGGCAATGAAGAGATTCGCTTCGCGCGTCGCGATGTCCGTTTGGACCTGGGCGCGATCGAGCGGCGCCTTGGCCCCCGCCCCGATCTGGATTTCGATGTTGCGCATGTTCTGGCGCGCCAGGTTCAAACTGTCGAGCTGGTTCTGTTGATTGCGCAGCGCGAAGACCAGATTCCAATACGCGGCCTGAACCTGCGAGATGACCAGTATGGTGCGCTGGCGAAAGTCCGAGTCTGTTTGCTCGAGCCGTTTCTTCTGCACCCGAATCGCGTGGCGGCTGCTATCGATGGATCGATTCCGCAGCAGCGGCTGGTTAATATTCAGTGCAAGGTTCGAAGAGTAATAGGGATTGATAAGGCTGAAACTATTAGTAGTGTTCACATGACTGTTGGCAAAAGACAGCGTATAGGTCCCACCAGTTTTTTCGAATGTCTTCGTAACAGAAGGGTTCAAGTTGAATGTAGTGCTGGTCGTTTTGCCGGTAGAGCCGGAGCCGCCGAGCGAACTTTGTTGGGGCGTAATATTCTGGATTATTTGTGGCGTTACGCTGAAGATGGGGTCATAGACTCCGTACAGCCCGCGCAGTTGCTGTTCAGCGAACCGCACGTCGTCGCGAGACACTTCGATGTCGTTATTATTTTGCAGGGCTCTGCGAATCGCATCGTTGAGCGAAAGCGGCACCATGTTGCTGCTGACAATGCCGACGCGAGAGAGGTCGGGTAGAGGCGGCAGGGGCTGAACCTGAACGTCGGGGAAGTTTGGCTGCCGCGGTTCCTGGCTCAGACGCGGTTCCTGGATCACTGTGTTATTCGGTGTCGGCTGCGCCCCGGGAATGATATTGACCCCTGGAGGCGCCGTGGCCGGCGGTTGCTGTTCCTGACCGGGCGGCAGTGTGGCCGGATTCACCGGAGTCGGGCTCGGCGTTTGGGCCATAACCCCACCGAAACACGTCAAAAGAAAAAGCGCCAGGACCAGCGCGCTGTTGAATGCCCGAGGCAACTGATTCGACATCGAAGGTGCTCCTCAAAAAAAACGAAACTTTGAATTTTGGGCCGATGCTCTGATTTTCGAGCAGACAGATAGCGGCCAGACCACTCCGTACTACGTCACCAGACTATACCCGGTTTCAAAAACCTGCCGCAATGAGTGCTTTTCAAGTCATCAACTGGCTTCACTGTGCGACAAACTTCAGTTTGTCGATTCATGAACAAGCTGCAGCTTGTCCTACACTCTCGCGGCACTGACACCAGTTCATGGTTAAGCAGTCTAGCTCCGGATTGTGTTACCCATACAACTCAAACTGAAGTTTGAACTCTAGACCGCATGAGCATCAGCGGTAAACCTGGCTTGACACTGGCAGACGCGCTGCATAATCTTTCTTGTTCTTTGGATGGACATTATTGGCTCCGGGGGATCTCCAGATCTTGAATTGGGATCGGTGGCCCAACTTTTGGGATTAGCCTGACTACTGCAGTTGACCTCGACCGTTTAGAGGCGGGCGTTGCCCGCCGACGCTGGACAGTTGGTCAGTTGAGTTTAAGGAGACCAGGTTTTGCACGACTTTGCCTGGAGTAGTTTGCTGTAGTGATCCGGTAGATAAGAATCGGTTTCGAGAAGGAGAGAACGCATGGCGGTTAAGGTTGGCATCAACGGTTTCGGTCGGATCGGCCGAAACATTTTTCGCACGGCGCTGGGTGATCCGGATATCGATTTCGTCGCGGTCAATGACATAACCGATACGAAGACGCTGGCCCACCTGCTTAAATACGATTCCGTGCTGGGGAATCTCGATCATGATATCTCGGCGACGGAAAACGGTATCAAGGTCGAGGGCCAAGAGTTCCGCGTTTTCTCGGAACGCGATCCTGCGCTGATCCCCTGGGACTCTGTGGGGGCCGAAATCGTTATCGAATCTACCGGCCGATTCACTAAGGCTGAGGATGCCAAGAAGCACCTGAGAGGCAGCGTTAAGAAAGTAATCATCTCGGCGCCCGCCAAGAACGAAGACATCACGATCGTACTTGGCGTCAATGAAGAGAAGTACGATCCGGGCTCTCATCACATCATCTCGAACGCCTCTTGTACCACGAACTGTCTGGCGCCGGTCGCCAAGGTCATTCACGAAAAGTTCGGTATTCGCAACGCGCAGATGACTACGATTCACTCTTACACAAATGATCAGCAGCTGCTGGATCTGCCGCACAGCGATTTGCGCCGGGCGCGGGCGGCCGCGCTCAACATGATTCCAACTTCGACCGGCGCGGCGAAGGCCGTGGCGCTGGTGCTTCCTGAACTGAAGGGGAAATTCGACGGCATCAGTGTCCGCGTGCCTACACCGAATGTGTCACTGGTTGACGTGGTGATCGACGTCGAAAGAAACACCACGACTGAAGAGGTTAATAAAGCTTTGAAGGATGCGGCCAACGAAGAGTTGCGCGGCATCCTGGCCTTTAGCGAGGAGCCCCTGGTGTCATCTGATTTTAAGCGCAACTCAAACTCGTCGATCGTCGATGCGGAATACACCAAAGTGATCGGCGGCAACATGATCAAGATACTTTCCTGGTACGACAACGAGTGGGGCTATTCCTGCCGCGTGCGTGATCTGATCAAGTATATTGCCGGGAAGGGACTCTAAACATTTCCAATTGCCGATTGCCAATTTGGGATGTCAGGCGCGGGGCACGTGCCCGACCGTGAGCGAGGGTTCAGAGAGTAAGAGAAGGGAACTTGAATATAATTCTAATCGGCGATCGGCAATTGGAAATCGGCAATGCCTAAACTCTCAATCCGAGATCTCGATCTCTCCGGCAAGCGCGTCTTTATCCGCGTAGACTTCAACGTTCCCATCACGGATGGCCGAGTCGAAGACGACACGCGGATTCGCGCCGCGATTCCCACAATCAACTATGCAACTGAACACGGCGCGCGAGTGATTCTGGCGTCGCATCTGGGCCGGCCCAAGGGCCAGCGGGTGGAGAAGTACAGCCTGAGCCCGGTCGCGGCACATCTCTCAAAGTTGATCGAGAAGCCGGTCGCGTTCGCCGAAGACTGCGTGGGCGAAGCCGCAGAATCAAAAGTTGCCGCGTTGAACGATGGCGAGATAGTCCTGTTGGAAAATCTTCGCTTCCATGCGGAAGAAGAGAGGAACGACGAAACCTTCGCCAAAGAACTAGCGGCCCTTTGTGAGCTTTACCTAAACGATGCCTTTGGCGCGGCTCATCGAGCGCATGCCTCGACCGTGGGCATTACGAAGTTCGTCAAGCAATCCGCGGCCGGTCTGTTGATGGAGAAAGAACTGACATATCTCGGCCGCGTTATCAGTAATCCCGAGCATCCGTTTGTGGCGATTCTGGGCGGCGCCAAAGTCACGGACAAGATCCCTGTCATCAACGCCCTTATCGATCGCAAAGTCGATCGGCTGCTAATTGGCGGCGCGATGGCCTACACGTTTTTGAAAGCAGAAGGCTTTACGGTAGGGAAGTCTCTGGTGGAAAACGATAAACTGTCAACTGCTTTACAGATCAAGCAGCGTTGCGAAGAATCCGGCGTGGCACTGCTCTTACCAACTGATCATCAAGTGGTCGACAGTTACGAGCCGATCAAAGGCAACGAGATCCTGGCCAAGACTATTCCGATCGAGTTCACTAACGCCGGGCACGCTGGCATGGATATCGGCGTCGAAACAGTGGGGCTCTTCGCGAGCGCGCTGACGGATGCTCGGACCATCATCTGGAACGGCCCAATGGGCGTCTTTGAAGAGCCGCCCTTCAACCAGGGAACGATTGGCGTCGCCTTAGCGGTAGCCGAGGCTGCGGATCGCGGTGCAACGGTGATAGTAGGCGGAGGCGACTCGGTCGCGGCAGTCGCCCAAGCGGGGGTCGCCGATCGGATCACACACATCTCCACCGGCGGCGGCGCGACGTTGGAGTTTCTGGCCGGCAAAGAATTGCCGGGAGTCGCGGCGCTGAACGATCTCACTTAACCAAGAATACACAAAGTCGTGAAGGGGAAACTTTGGGCTCTTTGTGACTTGGTGGTTAACTCTTAAAATTGATTATGAGAAAACCTGTCATTGCCGGAAACTGGAAGATGTATAAGACGGTGAGCGATTCTGTCGCCACCGCGCTGGCCTTAAAGCCTCTGGTCGCAAACGCGAACCATTGCGATGTTGTGATTGCGCCGGTCTTCACCGCACTAAAAAGCGTAGCGGATCGCCTGGAAGGATCGAACATCAGGATCTCAGCCCAGAATTGTGCGACCGAACAGAACGAAGGCGCGTTCACCGGCGAGATTGCAGCGTTCATGGTGCGCGACGCTGGATGTTCGCATGTCATTGTCGGACATTCAGAACGACGGCAGTACTTCTTTGAAACGGATGAAATTGTCAGCCGCAAGACGCAGGCCGGCCTGGCTGCGGGATTGACCGTAATCGTATGCGTGGGCGAAACGCTGGAACAGCGCGATCAGGGAAACGCCGAACTCGTGGTAAGCAAGCAGTTAGCAGGTGGATTGAGTGGGTTGACAGCGTCGGATCTCGACCGTATCATCGTTGCCTACGAACCTGTCTGGGCCATTGGGACCGGACGCACCGCGACGCCGGAGCAAGCGCAGGAAATGCACGCGTTTATCCGGCGCGTTTTCGCGGAAGGGCACTCGCAGCCGGCGGCTGATGCTTTGCGGATTTTGTATGGCGGATCAGTAAAGCCGGATAACATCGCGGGCTTGATGCAGCAGCCGGACATCGATGGCGGCCTGGTCGGTGGGGCGAGTTTGAAGGCCGAAAGTTTTGCGCAGATTGTTAACTATAGATAATTGTCAGTACTCAGTAGTTAGTTGAGCAGCAAGCAACTGACAACTCGCTGGCTGACTACTGAATGGAGAATTGATTTGCTAGCTTATCTTTTTTTTGGATTGTTTATCCTGTCGTGCGTCGTGCTCGTCGTGACTGTGCTGCTTCAGCCGGGAAAGGCTGACGCGGGCGCGCTGTTTTCAAGCTCAGTCTCAAGCACCGCGTTCGGGCCCAGAGGAACGCAGACTTTGTTATCGAAGATTACCATTGGCGCGGCCGCAGGCTTCATGTTGTTCGCTTTGATACTGTCGCTGCCCGCAATCACGGGCACGACTTCGGTTCTGCAGTCAGGTGTTCCGGAGCAAGTGCCTCTGCCGTCGCCGTCTCCGGCGGCGACCACGCAGGCCACGCAAACTACGGCAGCACCGACAAAGCCGGCAGCGGCGCCAACATCGACTGTCCTTCCGCAGCCATCAAAAGCGCCAACGAAGAAGTGACCGGCAGCATTGAAAGTTTGACATCCCTTCCCATACGAGCCGAAGTGGCGGAACTGGTAGACGCGCACGTTTGAGGGGCGTGTGAGGTAACTCGTGGGGGTTCGAGTCCCCCCTTCGGCACCATACCTCTGCACTTTTACTTAGCAAACTCACACAGTTTTCAATTTAGTGGCCACTTAGTGCCCACGCGTGTGAACTATCAAGTACACACAATGCATGTAGGGCACAGTATGCACATGAATCATCCAACACGAGTCCCACAGGGGGACTCGAAAACAGACCCGCGTGGGTATCTGGTCCGAAGATCGCTTTCGCTGAATGATTCACTTGCATCTGGAAGCTTAAGTGAGCGGCGTAAGCGTGCTGAGGACTTTGATATCAGTTGACCCTGCGATTGCGCGCCATCGACCTCTGGGATGTGCTTCGGCTTTCGTTGGGCATCTTACGTAATCGAATGATGGTCTTCCAGTCTCGGCCTAGCAGTTGAGAAATAGACTGCGTTTGTCGACTAGTTGGTTTTGGTCGAGCAGTGGATACCGCTGCCTTCGTTGACGTTATAGTCGGCTTATCTGTTATTCCTGGCGATTCTTTCACGCCGTCTTCTTACCCGCAAGCCTCTCCAGCGATTGCCGGGCTTCTTCCCTTGACCGCTTAGTGGCGTGTGAGTAATAGAGAACGAATGCCTTGTCAGACCAGCCCATCCACTCCTGAACCGTCTTAGGACTTACGTTGCTTTCAAGGAGATGAGTTGTGGCCGTGTGTCTGGCATCGTGAAGTACTAAGCCATCGCGCGTGCCACGCCCGTATGGAACTCCCGCGCGTTAACAAGCCTCTCGGAGAATCCGATAAAACTTTGGTGCGATATTGCCGCTACGTGAGAACACGAGATCTGTTTCGACGCGTCGTAAAACTCGCGGAGAATTTCCATCGACGTTGGCGCGAGGGGACCGATAACCTTGTAGTTGCCGGTCTTGGCCTGTCTAACTCTCACCTGGCGAGCTTCCCAATTAATTCCGGTCTTCGGTATCAAATTCATCTCGCTATGCCGAACTCCATTTAGAAGACAGAACTGAACCTTTCGGCCGACTCGATAGCGAGCAATTGCTGACTGAACTTGTTCATCTTCCCGCTTGGGCGCAAACAGTTCACCCAGAACGACTTTGATTTCATGTTCGCTCCAAGTTCTTTCTCGCCGTCCATCGATAATCTTTGGTCTGGGAATTCGCGGCGGTCGCCATTGCTCCAGGGCAGGGAAGTAGTTCTCGGCTTGGTTGAACATAGCGACAATGATGTTTAGTTCGCGGTCGATTGATTGCGACTTCAGGCCGTCCCGCCTTCTCTTGTCGATGTATTTCTTGCAATCAGCCTTTGTTACTTCGTCAACGCAGAGCCCCAACGCGAGCAGTCCGCAGAAATCCGCAAGGACCCGTTTCGCCCTCGTGCGCTCGCGCGAATTCTGTATGTCGTCAGTGTATTGCTTCGAGAGGTCGGCGAGCATCGGGCGATCTAAGGTTACGGACAATCCGAAGCGTCGCGTTGTCGCGTCGTGTTTGACCTTGTACGCGACGGCCTCCGCATCGCAGCGCCTGAGAAAAACTTCCGAAACCTGATCCCGTGAGCTAGTCGAGTATCAAGCCGGTAAACATTTTTCTTGAGCCGATGCGAGTAGACTTGTTTAATCACTATAGTTTTCCTCTCTTAGGTATGGGAGTTTCGGTGAGGGAGTTCCCGTTCCCGCTTGGTTTGCAAAGCGCCGTATTCACTAGCTCGCTAGCCGCAGCATCTTCCGGCGATCTCTTTCACCCGCCTGCGCCTGAGCGATTCTCAACTCAACCAAGGCATTGACTTCTTCCCGAAGCAGCATCACCCGCCGGCCGAAACCTGAAACGTGCGTGAGGTTCCCAGTGCCAGCCTTTCGCTGACGCAGAGTGTTTGGATGTAACCCGCCGAGCAGCCGGCCGGCCTCTTCAAAGCTAATAAGAAGCGATTCGTTCATTTCGTTGTCTCAACCTTTCTGGCTAAAGTCCTAAAGATCGCCTTTAGCCAGCCGCCCTTTTTTCTTCCCCTAATAGGTAAGGGACATGTGAGAACGAATCAGAGTCGTCTCCTAAGGAGCGGGTGTTGAGAAACGATGAAGCCTACGGGTGTAGGCAGACCTGCACCACGGCGTTGTCTTCTTTAGTTCTTCCCAGACTATTTAAGACGAACGAAGGTCCAGCCGTGACCCGGACTTGAAGGCCGAGGCTTGTGGCTTATTTGACTAGCCGCTAAACGGTCTCTGTGTGGAATGGAAACATCTCTAGAGGGTTTCATCGGGCCGTCATTTCACGCTTTAGCCATGCGCGCGCTAATCGCCACTCGCGTTCAATTGTGGACGACGACACACTTAAAAGCTCCGCAACTTCTTCGAGCGTGAATCCTCCGAAATAACGGTACTCGACAATCTTTGCCTTACGCTCGTCGATTGTGGCTAGTTGCATCAGCGCTTCATCGAGCAGCAATAGTTCTTGAGATGCTTCGCGCGATAGCCCTACGGCTTCAGTAACATCAATGTGTTCGGCGCGGTTTCCTCGTTTGGCCGTTAATTGTTGTCTCGCGTGCTCAATCAGGATATGACGCATCCGCCTGGCCACAAGTGAATAGAAATGTGTCCGGCTCCGCCAACTTATCTTCTCCACCTCCATTAGTCTAATCAGCGCCTCAGCGACTAACGCGGTAGTTTGCAGCGTGTGTCCGGCTCTTTCCCGGCCCATATACGCGTGCGCGATGTTTCTGAGTTCATGATCGACCAGCGGTATTAGCCTAGCCAGCGCTTGGGAATCGCCTCTACTCCACGCTTGAAGCAATTCAGTGATTTCATGAGTGCGGAGCATTTAGTTGATTAAGATTCAGACTCGGCGCGATTATAGCCAAGACTCGTTGATCCGACGGCAGCTTACGGCTAGGCAGTAACCTGATCCTCAAAGAAACTATTGAGGATTCTCGGAGAAAATCTCGCCAAGTAGACGGACGTGGCGCGTAAGAATTATGAACCCACCCAAAAAGAAGCCTGAAGCAGTCTATCAGGATGGCGGGTTTCAATCGAGGATTCGCGTCTCGCCCCTTTCAGCCAAGAAGAATTCAAATGGCGCAACTTCGGATTTGCATCACCGCATGACCTGTTCGGTCTCGCGGCTGACGACTAGTTCCGATCCTTTGACGGGTGAAAAACTATTGCCAGCAGTTCCGCGGATATATAAGATGCTCGTCGCAAAACTCAGAACCTAAATTCGCCAGTAATCTTTGCGAAGTTACCCTGCAGCTCGAGTTCGCACCACCGGGAGAGAT
Source organism: Blastocatellia bacterium (assembly GCA_033857635.1). GTDB lineage: Bacteria > Acidobacteriota > Blastocatellia > Pyrinomonadales > Pyrinomonadaceae > UBA11740. The sequence continues at coordinate 45,913 of JAWVDF010000017.1, read as the reverse complement.
TTTGAATGGAGCACCCGCAATGGGATCGCATTCAAGAAATCTATTATTCGACTTTACCTATTGTTGAGTCGGAGCGCTCCACGTTTGTCGATAGTGCTTGCGGGTCCGATCCATTTCTGGTGCGAGAAGTTACCTCACTTCTTGAGGCCGACAGGTCAACCGGAGATTTTCTCGAACCACCGATCTTCGAACTAGGCTTGAGAATCATCACCAGTAAGAGCGCTCCGACCACGGAAGGTTCGCGGGCTTCCCAGGCGGACGACCTTATCGGGTCGACAATCGACGGACACTACCTCGTCGAAAGAGAGCTTGGCCGCGGAGGAATAGGCGCTGTTTATCTTGCGCGCGATCTAAAGCTTCACAGCAAACCGGTCGTGATAAAGATTCTTCTTCAGGCATCGCTGCAAGATCCTTACGTGGTGAAGAAATTCAGACAGGAAGTAGAAGCCCTTGCGCGCATCGATCACCCGGGAGTGGTGAGCATCCTTGGTGCTGGTGAATTGGCAGATGGTACACCCTATATTGGAATGCAGTACGTAAACGGGGTGACGCTCCGTTCGCAGATTCCCACTGACGGCATGAGTTTCGAGCGAGCCTCCTCCATCCTCAGACAGGCGGGCGCGGCACTCGATGATGTTCATGAAAAGCGTATCTTCCATCGCGATCTAAAGCCTGAGAACATCATGCTTCAGGCCCTCAAAGGCGGCACTGAGTTGGTAAAGATCGTAGATTTTGGGATCGCCAAGGTGAAGGACTCAGTGGTGGCGCCCAGTACAGTCAATGAAGCTCCGGTGGGCACTGTCCTGTATATGTCTCCTGAACATTTGCGGGGAGAAAAAATCGCCGCTGTCAGCGACATCTATTCGATGGGGGTAATAGCCTATGAAATGGTCACCGGACGGCGGCCGTTCAATCCTACCTCCGGTCCGCAACTGCTGGAGATGCACCGTTCCGGCGTTCGCGTAAAGCCGAGTGACCTGCGAGCGAGCCTTTCCACCGAAGCCCAGGCAATCATCCTGCGCGCGCTCTCATTTGAGCCCAAGGATCGTTATCAAAGCGCGAGCGAGTTCGGCGATGCTCTGGCGCGCGCCTTGAGCGACGAAGGACTAACAACAAATCCGGCGGAGCACGCTAAAGGACTTTCAATAACGGAAACAGACCAGCACAGTAAGGGAGGAGCAACGCCATCGACGCGTCAGGAAGCCCTGGAACCGCCGTTGATGCCATCCGCCGCGGCACCGATAAATGCAACCAACAGCGATGCCGGACGATCCAGGTTCGCCCCAACCTGGGGAAGGATTTTGGGCGCTTCCTTGATTGCCGTCGTGGTTATTGCAGCTTTGTTAGGTGTCTATCTCTTCCGCCGACACCAGCAAGGATCCGCGTCGGCTTCTCGATCTCCACGGTCATTCACCTATTGGCTAACTGTCCAAAAGATGCGGGACGGACGACGTTATCAGGATCCCTTCCAATCGTCAGGCCAGGAAGTCTTTGAAAACGGGTACAAGTTCCGTCTTAACGTTTCCAGTCCAGATCCCGGCTATCTTTATGTACTTAATGAGGGACCGCCTGAAACAGACGGCACCACGTGGACCATCGTCTATCCAACGCCCCTCAGAAACAATGCTTTTGTTTTCAATCAGCCGGTGCAAACCAATTGGAATACTTTCAGAGGTCAGGCGGGTACTGAAAATTTCTGGATCGTTTGGTCTGCTTCGCCAATCAGCCAGTTAGAGGCCGCCAAGACCGAGGCCTTCAACAATCGAAAAGGCGTACTCAGTGACGTCAATTCGATCCGTGCGGTCAGTGATTTTCTAACGACGCACGCGGAGCCCAAACTGGACAGCACCAAAAACATCACGGCACAGCAAACCCATGTAAGCGGTTTCGGAGACGTGGTTGTGAAACTGACCCAGCTTGAACACAGGTAAGAGCCGAACATCGCTCGCCCTAGTCGCATTACGAGGTGACCTCATGTCTTCACAACGGCCACAGGTAACTGTTAGAGACTTCAAAATGTTTCCTGCCGCGTTCTTCCTATCCGTGATCTCAATGGCGGTCACGTTTCAAACATCAGGGTTTGCGAGACTGCCGCAGGACACACAGCGAACAATAGTTGCGGATGACTTTACGAAAAACCGTCGAGAAGCCGCCTCTTCCGCTCCGGGGAAATCGCAAAGTGGTGCGCCGAGGCCGAACCCGCGCCGGAGATACCGCCTGGCGTCGAATCCAGCGATTAAGGCGCAGGGAACATCGGCTACTAATATCATCGCGCAGTTGGGTATCACCATCTGGAGATTGCGCCCGAGCAATGGTGAAGACTCCGGCCGCCGAGCCTTATTGAGGGAAAAGGGTAGAGCGTGGGGGTGGGTGGCCGAACGAGTCGAAGCCGATGCGATCTTTCGCGAAGGTGATCTCGTGCGCATCAGCGTGGAATCACCGCGGACTGGATACCTTTACGTTGTCGATCGTGACGTTTTTGCTGACGGGACGACCGGCGCTGCGATGCTCATTTATCCCTGGTCTGGAGCCGACAACAAATTGCTGCCGGGCCGGTTGATCGACGTTCCGGCTCAGGAGGACGATCCGAGTTACTTCGCTGCCCGGCGCACCGCCGCCAATCAGGTCGGCGAGTTGTTGACGTTCATTGTGGCATCAACGCCGCTCGACCTGCCCATTTCCGACAAACCATTTCAGATTACGACCGCCCAAATCAGAGATTGGGAAAAAATGTGGGCGGGTGTGAGCGAGCGCTTCGAATTGGAGGGGGGCACCGGCGAAGCCTGGACGCGAGAGGAACAACAAGCTGCCGCAAAGAAGGGAACCCGACAACTGACGCGTGAGGATCCAGTTCCGCAAACGGTTTATCGGGTTGCGATGACGGATACGAGAGCGATGCTGGTGAATGTTCGTTTGAGGTATGGGAGGTGACTTGCGAATTACCATTCGGTGTTGCCGGCGACGAAGTATGGGAACGAGATCTGGTTTCCGTCAAAACCGGCACACCCATAATTCATCGTTCGACCGCAGACTCAAGCAGGCTTTGCGATTACTCGTCTTAGTAATCATCGCCTTGATAAGCTGCGCTGCCTTCTCGCCCGAAACCGTCCCGGCTGAGACCCAATCACCAGAGCTGCTGGAAGCGAAGCGGCTGAATCAGGAAGTTGAACTGCTGTCGCGGGAGGGAAAGTATGCCCAGGCCATACCTCGGGCCGAGCGTGTCATCTCGATATTGGAAAGAGCGTTCGGACCTGACGATATTGTGTTGGCCCGACTACTCAACAATCTCGCTGGCTACTACCGGGTTACAGGTAGTTATCAGGTGGCTGAATTACGGTATAAGCGATCGCTCGCGATAGCTGAAGCAAGACTTGGATCAAACGATCGCATTGTAGCCCTGTGTCTTGGCAATCTTGCGGGCTTGTACCATTTGATGGGTGACTATGTGAGGGCGGAGCAGTTCTACAAAAGGACCCTCACCGTTGCTGAACGCTCCTCTGCAGGTGAACCAACTGCCGACCTGGCTAGCGCTCTAATCAACCTCGCAGCGTTCTACGGCGAACGCGGCGATTATGATCAGGATGAACAGCTTCTGCAGCGCGCAATAACCATATCTGAAAGACTTCCGCGCACGGATCCTAGTCTCGCCTCAGCGCTCGACAGCCTGGGGTTTATTTATGTAGCGAGAATGGATTACTCAGCCGCGAAGACGTCTTTCAAACGAGCAATGTCATTGACAGAAGGCAGCCCAACTGCGGAAAACCAGCAGTTGTTGGCAATATCGCTAGGTGGTCAGGGGAGAGTTTATGAAGAGGAAGGCAACTTCAGACTGGCGCAACCATTCTATGAAGCCGCTGTAAGCGTCATGGAAAAGGCCCTCGGCAGTGACGCTCCCTCAACTGCGACCTCTCTCAACAATCTGGGATTGCTCTATATGGAGATGGGTGACAACAAGCGAGCGCTCCCCGTCCTGGAGCGCGCCCTGGCAATCGGAGAGGGGCGTTACGGAAAGAATTCGATTCAGGTCGTTTCTTCGCTGATAAACATTTCGAGGATTTACGAACAGGACGGCGATATCAAGCGGGCCGCTAATCTTCTTGTACGCGGTTTCAATATACGAGAGCGAACGCTGCGATTAATTCTAGCTACCGGCTCAGAAAGACAGAAACGTCTGTACCTGGCCACGCTGTCTCAGGAAACAGACGGCATCTTGTCCATGATGGTGGAGGCCGAGCCGCAGAATAAGGAGCTCATTGATCTCGCTCTTACTTCAGTCCTGCGCCGCAAGGGCAGAGCCCTCGACGCCCTGAGCGATCAGATCGGAGTAATGCGCCGCCGCGCGAATGTTCAGGACGCGGCGCTGCTTGATGAGGTGTCAGTCACCAAGGGTCAGCTTGCGAATATTATGCTCGACCCTTCGCGGAATGGTGACGACCGTCAAGCCTACACGGCGACACTTGAAAGGCGAATCGACGAGTTGGAAGGAAGCGTAGCTGCCCACAGTGATGAGTTCCGGCAACAACTGCGGTCGGTAACGCTGGATCGTTTGCAAAGCGCGATCCCGTCCGGCGCGGCGCTGGTCGAAATCGCCAGCTACCATCCATTCGACCCCGGGGCTGTGACTCAAGCAAAAAAGTTTGGCGAAGCGCGATACATTGCCTTTGTGCTGCACGGTCAGGGTAATGCCACATGGGTTGAGCTCGGAAGTTCCGCCCGCATCGACGAGCGCGTGAGGCAATTCCGCGCGGCTATTCAGAACAGCAAGAGCCTCGACACAAAGCCGCTCGGCCGGGCTCTCGATGAGCAAGTCATGCAACCGATTCGCGCGCTTTTGGGGGACTCGCGTCAAATTCTGGTATCTCCCGACGGAGAACTCAACTTGATCCCTTTTGGCGCGCTGGTCGATGAACAGAACCGTTATCTGATCGAGAATTGTTCAATCACGTACTTGACGAGCGGGCGTGATCTCTTGCGTTCGTTTTCGTCAGCCAAGGCTTCTAACCGGCCGCTGATTATTGCAAACCCACTTTTTGACGGCCTCCCTGCGAACAATGACCTGAGCGAGCGGCCATTGTCCACGCCCGCAGTAGATCGCTCAATCGATTTCACGAAATTCAAGTATCCGCCCCTGCCGAATACTGCGCTCGAGGCGAAGGAAATCTCCGGTATCCTTACCGATGCTGAAGTATTGACGGGAGCCAAAGCTACCGAACGCGCAGTCAAGAGTTCCGTTAGGCCACGAATTTTGCATATAGCTACGCACGGCTTTTTTCTTGAGGACCAAAAGGCCTCAACACCGGGTGAGCGATCGCTGGTTCGTGAGCGCACTGAGCCGTCTTTGGAAAACCCTCTCCTGCGGTCGGGCCTGATTTTGGCTGGAGTGACACGGCGCAACAGTGGAGCGGGAGAAGATGGCGTTCTTTCAGCATTGGAAACCGCAGCGATGGATCTGAGAGGTACTCAATTAGTCGTGCTCTCTGCATGCGAAACCGGTATGGGCGACGTAAAGATCGGCGACGGAGTCTTTGGTCTGCGGCGCGCACTCGTGCTCGCCGGCGCGGAAAGCCAGGTGACTAGCTTGTGGCAGGTTGACGACAAAGCAACCCGTGACTTGATGGTTGACTTTTATACGAGACTGCAAAGAAATGAAGAAAGAGGCGAGGCTTTACGGGATGCCGAACTGACGATAATGAGGACCGAGGGACGCGAGCATCCGTACTTCTGGGCAAGTTTTATCGAAGTCGGAGATTGGCGCAGCATGCACGGAAACTAGTGAACGAACACGACCAAAGAGTTCCATGTCCTAAACATCCAACGCAAAGGTGTTGAGTCAGAATCCTAGTTTTGGCTGATCGGCCCCTTTTGCTCGCCCTGAAGCTGACGACTAGTCCGGCGCTGCGCTTGTTGGTACCAGAGGATGCACTCTAAGCCGAGAAGAAAATAGAGAAGGAATCGCCATTGCGCTAATTGAATGAAAAGACCGCTGTTAGGGCTGGATCGGAGGTTTTCAAATAAGTGAGCCGTCCCCAATAGGGCGCCGCAGAATGTGACAAGTAAGATTCCTGCAAGCCACCAGGTTCTGAGATGGATGACGCCAGGGGGACTGGCCTCCGAACTTGAGTTGAAATGTAAATCTAACCCGGTACGCCACTTTCCATTTAGCAACTCACACTCCTTCGCTACGATGAGATGAAATGGCAGCACCACAAAGAGCGCAACCAGTGGCAAGACGTAATAAACGCTTTTTAAGAACGCACCCTGTGCCGGATAGGTCTGAAATGATGCTTGGGTTATCGAATGGTTTGGTAGAAACAGTCCTAAAACAAAGTAGAGCATCAAACCCGCACCGATGAAGATGGACAAAGAGAATAGAATCCCCGAGGTTGAGCCTCTTGATGTCCGCCTCAATCCCCCGCCCAAACCCACCAAAGATGTTCCGGCTACCCACAAAAATATTAACGGCGTAATGCTCAAGGCGAGCGGTCTAAAGGTTTCATACTGATATGCGACCTCCAGCATGAAAGCTACCGAATAATAGAGGGCATACAACACACTCACTGCCAATAAGTGCCAAACATGGTTTCTTAATGGCGACGAAGGCAACCGGCCGCTGGTTGGATCAAAGGTCGCGTCTTTAAGGTAATTCCCATTAGTTTCAATTGCCGGTTGGCTGTTTGGGGATTCGTTTGGTCTGGTGACAGGCGCGATAAATCGATAGCCCAGCTTGGAAACAGTTGCCACGTAACGAGGCGCAGCGGCATTGTCACCAAGAGCTTTCCTCACGAGCGATACATTGTAAGGAATATTTCCTTCCTCAACGGACACCTCTTGCCAGACGATTTCGAGTAGGTCGTCCTTCGTCACCAAGGATCCGTTGTTCTCGACTAGTACTACAAGCAGGTCAAAGGCCCTTGGCGGTAGGGAAACGGGAGTGCCATTGCTGATAAGCGAATGCTCACCCGCGTTTAGGACAAAGGGGCCGAATTCGTACAAACGACTGACTTGCTTTTGTTTAGCTAACATTAAGCCTTCCTAAGAAAAACCTAATCAGACCCAAAGGACTTATTTGGCCCTCGCCGTTAAAGATGGAACGTCCGGCTATGAGGGTGTCCATTTTAGCTGAATGAGTTCTGCTGCGTAAGGCCGTGAAAGGAGCGTTGGAGCTGTTAGCGCTAATAAGCTAGCAACAGCGGCCGAAATTCTGAATCTAGAGGACGGAGGCAAAAAGATGCTTAAAGAATCCACGACAACTCGTTCGGGTGACGGAATCTGGCTGATTCCTGCGCCAAGTTAGGTTGAGGTGATTGAAAAGCTGCGACGGAATTGGGCTGTGCTAATCAAAGCAAGCAAGCGCAAACCACCTGGTAATGGCAAGCCCTGGTGAACGGTGACGCATTTTGAATGATAGACCTTGAATGAGGACAGGAAGATGACGGAAAGAATTCGAATACTGTTTCTATCAGCGAACCCTTGGACCACCAGTCGAATTCTGGTGGATGAGGAAGCGCGAGAGATTTTCGAGAGACTTCAGGAAGGATCACATCGAGATAAATTCGAATTGATTAAGCACGAGGCCATCAGAGCGATCGATCTTCAGCGTCTCTTGATGACGTACGAGCCGCAGATTGTTCATTTTAGCGGACACGGAAGTAAGCGCCACAAGCTCATTCTCGGAGGCACTTCCGGCCGGGGCAGGGAAGTCGATCGTCACGGTCTGGTCAGAATATTTGGGCTTTACAAGCACCACGTCCGACTGGTTTTGCTGAATGCCTGTTTTACCAAGACCCAGTCTCACGCGCTCGCTGGAGTCATAGACTATGCGGTGGGAACCGGGAAGGGAATGGGTGACAAAGGCGGAGTAGCTTTTGCAGGCGCATTCTACCGCGCTCTGGGTTTTGGCAAGTCTGTTAAGGAATCATTCGAATCAGCAAAAGCCGAACTTGGTCTAACAAAGATACCGCGAACCAGCGGTATCGAACTTTTTGTTCGCAGCGGCATCAGTGAAAACGATTCGTTCCCGCAAAAACATCCCGACCTCAGCGGCGGGGCATCCTCTCCATTGCGACTCTCTGATCCTCCTGTCAGGTCGTCGGATGGCGCAGAACTGTTTCCTGACGGCGGCTTCCTTAACGAAGCAGCAGTCTTTGAAAGAGGAGAAACCTCCGACGCCCAAATCCTGGGGAATCGCACCCTCGAACGTTGGCTTGTCCAGCAAACTAATTCGGTAACACACATAGACCGGTGTATTCGTCTCAAACGAAGTGAAACGAGCGCGCCCAGATCAGATCTCGTACCGGCCAGAGGCAAACGATCCACCACAGCGTTAACTCGTCTTAGGGGATCCAAGCGGGGTAAGAGAGCTAACCCAGGTCGGAGCGTGCTTGAAGCCGAGCCGGAGTCGTATTTGGACGATTTGGGTGACTACCTCGTGGTTAGCGTAAAGGTTGAAAAATCGTTGCGGATAGTCACCCGCGTTTCTCGGAAAGAAACTGCGCGAGCAGATCAAGCCGGGCGTAACGGCACGAGCAAGAAGTCAATTTGTTAGAGATTGGTTTTGAGTCAGATGATAGTCGGCATGCAGGCGTGGCTATGACAAGCGATCTAGTCACGTCCGGCTCGAATGGCCAGTGCTGGGTGACTGCGGCGCCCACACCCTTAAGCAAAAGGAGAAACGAAAATGTCAGTAGGTATTGATACGCGTCAGGAGAAGGTGGAAAAGGGCTCGCAAGAGAAGCCTGGGCGAGGTGCTGCTGCTTCTCGAAGAGGACACGCGATGAGGGCTGGCCTCCTCGAAGATTGGCGGGCAGGAGGCGCCAAGGCTGCCAGCGAGATTGCGGAACGCGGTAAGCGACTTCGCGATGGCCGATAAGATCGACCTGCCTTCAAGGACCTAAGTGTCCAAAAAGAGAGTAATCCTACTTTCGGGTTACTCTCTTTTTCTGTATCTTGAATCATGAAGCCAACAGCCTTGGGGATCGACGCTGAGGTTTCGGTTGAGTGTTGTAATCATACGTGCTAAAAAAACGAGAAGCCTCGAAACGTCGAAGACGCTGAATACCATTGAAGAACATCGAGCATCATCGCAATCAGGTCGGGCGAGAGTGGCGGTTAACGCCGAAGTTCCTGCTCCTATGTTTCCTCCTGGTGACGTGCCTTGGCGCTGACCTCGCAGAAACTACGCCGAACATGACGCTGAGCGATGCGGAGCCGATGGAACTAGTCACTGGCAGCGCAATCACCCGTGATCTTGCCGCAGGTGCCAAGGAGCAATTCCAGGTTTCTCTAAATACCGGACAACTGTTTCGTTTTTCGGTCGAGAAAGGAGATCTGGCGCTTTCGGTAATCCTCTACGACCCGGACGGCCAAAAGCTGACTGAACAGGTCAGTCAACGGTACGAAATATTGGAACTTTCGGTGCCAGCCGAGTCGGCGGGTAAATATCTACTCGAAATTCATTCGCTCGAACATCAGGAGTCACCCCGCCACTATATTCTAAGGGTAGAACCAACCAGGCCCACCACGACCACGGATCAAAAAACCGGCGTGGCGCAGCGGCTGGCGGAGAATGCAAGTATGCTGCGCGTCGATTGGACTGAAAAATCCCTGCGCCAGGCAATTCATAAATACGATGACGCGGAAGCGATTTGGTTTTCGCTTCATGATTCGCGAAAGGCAGCTACAGCGACCATGGAAGCTGGAGAAGTTTGCCTTCTGTTAGGTGAATATCGAGAGGCGTTGAAGCGATACCGCAAAGCCGCTGAGCGGGAAAAGAGCACTGGGGACCGACTTGGACAATCAGAAGCGCTCAGTGAAAGCGGTCGCCTCTATTCATATCTTGGCGATAACGTTAAGGCGAAAACCTATGTTATCGAGGCACTGAAGATTCTGGCTTTTGATCGTCAGATAGATCGGGCGGCAGATATGAAAAAGGCGTACGCGGAAGAGCTGAGCAGCTTGGGCGAGGTCAATTATTCGAAAGGTGATTTACTCAAGTCTTCGAAACAGTTCGAAGAAGCGCTTAGTCTTTTTAAGGAAATTGCTGATCGCACTGGAGCCGCAAGGGCCCATCTTTTCATTGGCTACATCGCGGGAGGTTTGGGTGATGCGGAGAAGGCTGCGACTGAGCTTTCACAGGCTCTTGCTTTGTATCGGGCGATCGCAAACCGGAGTGGTGAGGGGTTAGCTCTCACTGCCCTTGGGCTTTGGCATTCGCTCAATCGTGACGAGGAGCATGCGATCGGGATGCACCGGGAAGCGATCGATATCTTTCGCGGGATTGGAGATCGACAGAGTGAAGCAATAGCCCTTAACGGACTGGGACAAGCCTACGAGAATCTAACCGAGTACGCCACTGCGTTAGACAACTATCGGGACGCTCTCAGGTTATTCCAAGGTAACCACAATCTTGATTTGGCCTCGGTCTCAACCTGCAACGTTGCCAGGTCATACAGATTGAGCGGAGACATCGACGAATCGCTTGACTATTATCAACAGTGTTTCAAGTTGACTCGTGCGGCGGGAAAAGTCCGCACGGAAGCAAATGCGCTCAATAACGTCGCGGTCATCTATGCGACACAGGGTAACAGAGACAAAACGGTCAGACAGTATCGAAAAATTCTTAAATTCTATTCAAACATGTCTGATCGCGAGAGACAAGCAACCGCATGGAATAATCTAGGCGATTTCTATTTGCGCATTGGAGAGCGGCAAAGCGCAGTAAGTTCATATAAGGAAGCGCTGGCTCTCTGCGAAAAAGCGGGCGACAAAGGGGTGCTTATTTCTTCCCTTTACAATCTTGCTCGTGCGCAACGTGATCTCGGCGAGCTCGGCCTTGCGTTGGCGAATATCAAAGATTCGGTCAGGATTATTGAGGAGTTGCGGGCCAATGTCAGCAGCCCGGACTTTCGGAGCTCATATTTTTCCGGGGTTCGACGGAACTATGATTTGTACATCGATATTCTGATGAAGCTTGATCGTCAGCGGCCTGGTCAGGGATTTGCCGTGGCGGGTTTGATAGTGAGTGAAACCGCACGCGCGCGGTCGCTGGTTGATGTCCTGACCGAAGCACATGGCGACATTCGTCAAGGAGCCGCTCCTGAACTCTTGATGCAGGAGCGCGAGGTTGGGGCACTACTTCGGTCACAAGCACAATACCAGATGGAGCTTTCCATGACGGGCAAGGATCCTGCCGAAACTAAAGAAGTCGAAGGGCAGATAAATGAGTTGAGAAATGAGTACCGCGAGATTGAGGCGCAACTAAGAGATGAGAATTCACGGACGCTTGCCCTCACCCGGCCGGCGGCGTTAAGCCTGGAACAGATTCAGGGCGAGCTGCGCGATGGTGACACGATTCTGCTTGAATATGCTCTCGGTGATGAGCAGAGTTATCTTTGGATAGTGACCGCTGATTCGGTGCGGAGTTATGGTTTGCCTCCGCGCGCAACGCTGGAAGATGCGGGACGTGAAGTTTACAAATTGCTAACTGCGCGCCAAGCCATCGATACAAAAACGGATGGAACTTATCAAGCCAGGGTCGAAACGGCAGACTCTTCGTACCACCGGAAAGCGTTGGCCTTGAGTCAAATGCTCCTGGGGCCAGTCGCGGAACAGCTCGGAACCAAGAGACTCATAGTTGTCACGGAGGGAGTGCTCCAGTATGTCCCATTGGATCCTTTACCTGCGCCGCTCCCAGCAACGCCTGCGTCAATCAACCAAGCAGTCGCTACCTTTTCGGACGATCTACAACCGCTGATAGCGACGCATGAAATAGTAACTCTTCCATCGGTGTCTACATTGGCGGCGATTCGTCAGGAGAAACATAGGATAGGTTCCGGCAACAAGATCGTAGCCGTTCTCGCTGACCCAGTCTTCAGCAGCAGCGATGACCGCGTTCAAACTGGACCACCAGGTTCAATCGTCGTCTCCTCGGCTTCGGAAAAGACCGCCAGACCAGCGGTCCGAGGCCTTGACGGATTGGTGCGTGGTGGTCCACTACGTCTTCTGCATGCCTCGGAAGAGGCCGACGCGATTGTGGCGACGATGCCTCGAGGCACTGTCAAAGTCGCCAAGGCCTTCGACGCTAGTCGCGAAACCGCGATGAGTTCATTCGTCAGTGAATATCAGATTATTCATTTCGCTACGCACGGTTTCTTCAATAGCGACCATCCGGAGCTATCCGGTATCGTTCTTAGCATGGTGAAGCCTGATGGTAGTAAGACAGACGGATTCATGCCGCTCCAGGATATCTGCAGACTTAATCTTTCAGCCCAGTTAGTTGTCTTGAGTGCTTGTGAAACGGGATTGGGCAAGGACATCAAGGGTGAAGGTTTGATGAGTTTGACGCGTGGTTTCATGTATGCGGGCTCGCAGACGGTGGTGACTAGCCTTTGGAAAGTCGACGATCGGGCGACCGCCGAACTGATGAAAGATTTCTATCAATCAATGTTGCAGACCGGGATGACACCGGCTGCCGCTCTGCGCTCAGCTAAACAGAGGATCAGGCAACAAACTGCTTGGAGTGCTCCTTATTTCTGGGCCGGATTTGTCTTACAAGGGGAATACAAAGCGACTATCGTAGTTGACCGTGGCTCCGGTCTTCGCACGAGTCTGACAATCGCGATCACCATAGTTCTGATTTCGTTTGGGCTCACCATCCTCCAGAGGCGCCGGCGCCGCTCACACATGCGGAGCCATAAATAAGCCTACGGAAATCGATTTACAGAAATACCTGCCACGATGCCACGAAATTCGGATTCACCAGACAGCTTCAATGAGTTGCTCGACTGGCTTAATCCAGATCGTGATTTGGCCGCAAGAATGTATGAAGAGATCCGCCGCGACCTAATCAAGGTATTCGGCTGGAACAAGTGCATCGATCCCGAAGGAATGGCTGACGAAACATTTGACCGCGTCGCCAAGAAAGCGCACCAGTTGAAAGATTCATTCGAAGGTAATCGAAAACTCTTTTTTTACGGGGTGGCGAACAATCTAATCAAGGAGTACAGGAAAACGGTTAGGTCATATGTTTCACTTGACGAGGTTGAGATAGCAGGAACTCCGCCTTCAAAAGTGGAGGAAGAAACCGCCGAGGCTCGCGAGGAATGCCTTCGAACCTGCCTGCTGGAGCTCACGGTCGAAAAGCGGGACTTGCTGATAGCTTATTATGGAAAGGAAAAGCGCGCGAAGATCGATCAGCGCGCTGAAATGGCCCAAAGGCTCGGGGTTTCCATAGAAACGTTAAGGGTGCGGATGTGCCGAATTCGCTCTGACTTGGGGGAATGCATAGAACATTGCCTGGATGACCGTGAGAGGAAAAATGATACGGATTGAGCCCAAATTCATTATTAGCGGGATTCGGTAGCCGGGAGGTTGAACACGATGAAAGAAAAATTCGTGACCGACGCGGAGATCAGGCAGTTTCTACTCGGAAGCGTCGATGATTTGGAACGGCAGCGAATCGAAGGCCTTTTTATGTCCGACGCCGAGTTTAACCAGCGAGTTCTCATAGCAGAGGACGAATTGATCGAGGACTATCTTGAGCAATCGTTGGCGCCTATAGATAGTGACAAGTTTCTCACGGAGTACGGGCATGCGCCTGAGCAACAACGAAGACTCAGAATCAGCCGGTCAATAAAGGATTATGCCGCATCCGAAGCTAGGTTAGGCCAACCACCTCCGGAGATTGTGAAACGGCGTGTCTTCCTTTCACGCGTAACGCCGCGCAATCTCAGGTTCTTCATTCCTATCGCAGCCGCCATCACGATTGCCTGCATTATTGGCGTTGTCTGGTTAGTAAGATCAAACAATCGACGTCTGACAATTGAACGAGAGCTTGCGGAACTGAACGCGCAGCCGGATCTTCGTGTAAACCCATCGCAAGTCGTTTCATTAGTTCTACCGCCAGTTTCAATCAGAAGTGTCGGAACTGGCACTACGCTGACACCGCGCGCTGACATTAGCGTGGTCGAACTCGATCTTCTATGGATCCAAAAAGAACGGTACCCAAACTACTATGTGGTACTCCGCCGCGTTGGAACCAATGAGGAGTTCAGGGTTTCGGGCTTGCATATCGAGCCGAGCCCGTCCAGTGGCAACTCGATACGAGTAAGGCTTCCAAGGCACCTTCTCAGAGACGGTCTTTACCAAGTTACTCTGACGGGGGCAGGCCCCGATGGCGCAGCTTCCCAGGGTGAAGAGTATGTCTTCGTTATCGCTGGATGATCGCGACGTAGCGCATGCGAGAAGGGTCTCATCTTGTCACGGCGACAGTTCTCTCCGCGTGTTGATCTAACACCCTCCCGGCAATTCCTTTTGCTGATTTCATTGAAGCCCGGAACTCCGCACAAGTGCACAGGTGTTGGGTTAGTTATTTCAAGCGCCGTGCAAAATGTGTGGGTTTTGACCTGTTCAGTTCAATTCCGCTCCAGATTGGGCCGTTATCCCTCAAAACAGCAGTAAAGCGCCTTTGTTCCTGATCCAAGTAATGTTTTTTAGCGAGTGCCATATTAGATAGGCGAATTAGGTACGTGAAACGACTGCGGGGCGTTAGCAAGATATACTTAGGATTAGCAAGATCGTCTCTTGCAAGCTCGTTGAAACGTTGCAGGAGTTACTGTATACAGCCTTAGCTAAATTTTTTACCAATAGCGCGCCGGCGTATACTCGCAACACCATGTCGCCGGTCTTCTTTCTGATCAATTAGCAAGAGCAAAGAGAGCGCGTAACGAAGGTGAAGGCTCCGATCATCTTTATGGTTCTCCTGAGTCTCGTCATTTTTGATGAGGTAAGCCCGACGTTGTCGCCGGTCAGAAATCATTCCGGCCCGGGGGGCCTCGCACGATCTAAGAATAGTCGAGCCGGACGAAGCGAATCGAAGCGAAGCGCAAAGCAAATGGTAATTCTTTATTCCTATTACTTAGCTCAAGTTATTCAAGAAGCAATCTTAAACATGAAGGTTTCGTCCTCGCCTACTGAGGATTGGACCGCAAAGCGTGAGCGCGGTCGCGCTCCGCCTTTGCGGATCTAACGCGACATCCTCTTCGCACGTTCCCGACGAAAATCCTCCCCCTGAAAGGAAACCATGAGTCTCATCACGACTGTGGTTGTAACTTCCTCCGGGAGTGGGAAGGATTTCGCTGTCGGATTTTGAGTCCTACAGAACCGATTGGTAGCTCGGAGCTCTTTTGCTGGCCCCACGATGGACCCAAGAATTGCACACGTAGCTTCTTTCATTCGCAATAACTATCACCGGCGGCTCACGCTGACGGAAATGGCGGATACAGTAAATCTCTCGCGCTGGGGACTCTGCCATCTCTTCAAGGAGTCAATGGGGACTTCACCGGAGCGGTATCTCACAAAAGTGCGCTTGGAAACAGCCAAACAGTTGTTAGAGACCGAGTTCCTGACGGTCAAAGAAGTTATGAACCGTGTAGGAATTGCAGATGCCAGTTACTTTGCGCGCAGCTTCAAGTCGGTATACGGAGTAACGCCTGGCAAATATAAGGACGGATCCAAAGAGCGATGACTGGGCATTGAAAGGATTTACTCGCGATGAATGGTCTCTCAGATAACTTAACAACTCACCCCATGCCTCAGCGTCGGACAGCAGACCGGATGCTGCTGTCCGGCGGGCGGTCGTTGCCTCCCGAGACCTTGACTCCCGCTCCCACCCAAGATCGGCGGCTGTTAGTGATTCTCGAACTGATTAACCAAGATATACGTCGCCAGTTAATAATTCGCGAAATGGCCACCATCGTTAACTTGTCTCCGGGACGCCTGGCTCATCTCTTCAAAAGCGAGGTTGGGGTTTCGCCGCAGCGCTATGTGAATAAGGTTCGGCTGGAGAAAGCAAGGGAACTGTTGGCAAGTGGTATGCTCAGCGTAAAAGAGATCGCGGCTGAAATTGGGTTTCCCAACGTGAGCACTCTCTGCCGCAGCTTCAGAGTCTGTTACGGCACAACCCCGAGGGAATATCGCAATATCCATCTGAGAATGGATTTGAGCATTGCTCCCTCGACTGCATATCCTCAAATGCGCCGGTAAGACGCGGTGCATCGTTACGTCCGTCAAAACTCAGTTCCATCATACCGATTTGCGCAGTTCAAGTCCGAGCTACCGGATGCTGGAAACGCCTCGTATCAATTCCCCTGTGACGCTTAGGAAAGTTTTTTCGTAACGCATGGAATTCCTATCCTAAGTTAAAGTTGGCTTCCGTACTCGATGTGATATGGAGACTCATTAGTAAAGACAAACAGCGGCCTGCTCAACCCAATAATAGCTATGCGATAGCAAGATCCGCATATGATTAGCAGCAAGAGGTTGTGAATAGCCCTCTCGGTCAATAGAAACTCCTTGTCCCACACTTTCGTCGCATATATAAGGATTCACATTCTTGCATAGGCCTTCAGTCTTGGTGTTGTAACTCACACCTTCACATTCAGGCCAAACAATTTCCGTGATTTGAGCCTTCGCCGGCAAGCCAACTGTGAGTCTCATGACGCCGCGTGAGTTGAGATGGGGAAGGATCGATTCAAGGCAAGGAGAAGCGTCTGGCTGGGCATCGTCCGAGAACCAAATGGACGCGCTCTGTTTCGCGAAGTTGAAAGAAACTAAAGGAAGTCTTTTTGATGTCAAATCGTCCCTGAGACTCTGTAAGGACGAAACCACAGGAGTGGACCTCCTTCGACTCGAGAGTGAATAAGCAACTAACAACGCAGTCTTCAACCGCTGCCGTCGGCAGAACAGATCCCAATCGCGATCGGAGAGTGCAGGTCGTGAAGATTCTTATCGAAGACAACTTTCACCTTAGGCTGGATCTGAGTGACATGGCTAAAGCAGTCAACCTTTCGCCCTGGCGGCTGGCACACCTATTCAAAGCTGAAGTAGGAATTTCGCCACTGCGTTACCTCACGCTGGTCCGGCTCCAGAAGGCGCGTCACTTCCTGGAGACCAGCTTTCTCACAGTGAGAGAGATCGCCTCAACCGTAGGAATTCCCAATGCGAGCCACTTTACCAAGAGGTTTAAGGCCGCTTATGGATCGTCACCGGCGCAACACCGCGCCGCCCACTTTCGCGTTACCGCGATAAAGAAGGGCGAGGACGGTTTTGGTCTGACAGGTCTCCGGGTTGGTAAGTAAACGGGATGTTGCAGGTCGACGGAAAAGCGCGATTGATTTTTTACCTTAACCGAGAGGTCGCGCCACGCGGGCGAAGACATGGAACGGATTTGTGATTTGGTTGGCACAACGCGCACGGCTTTCGCAAATGCCGCGCTACAGAAATCGGCAGACCATAAGAATCTTCTTGAAAGCGCATTGGTCGAAATGAAAACAGGAAAGATGATGAGAATACTGTTAAGCGCGCTTAGCGCGAGCTTGGTCATATCGTCGTTTCTTGCTTGCAGCAGACAAGATTCATCCGTTATCGATCTCGTCCCGTCTGATAGCTGTGCGGTGTTAGTTGTTGAATGGTCAACACTCCGAAACGACAAGGAGTTACAGCGACTATTCAAAGGCGAACAGTTTGAGGTGGTCCTGGAACATTTGGGAGTCGACAGCTCTGCCGTGAAGACTCTGGTGGTATTCAGTGCACTGAACTCGCGAGCCAAAGCCGGCATGCTCGTTCGCGGCTCGTTTGACATGCAAAAGCAAATAGCGAGTTTGAAGACCCGAGGATGGTTAGGCACATCAGTCGCTGGTCACAAGGTCTACGTCAAGGGTAATGATTATGCCGCGATGCCTCAGAACAACACACTCTTCGCGGGCACGCGTGAAGCCGCGGCTGCCGTACTAAACAACCTAAACAATACGCGCGACAGCTTTATTGCTTCATCTTCTTACAAAAAAATCAATGCGGGCTTAACCACGCGAAACGAGCCGATTAAGGCCTTCCTCGTGATACCACAGGGCACTCTCGACATGGCTGATGCCGCGCTTGAGGCTACCTCGGTTGCGCTGTCGCTATTTGATCTGGGTGGCATCGGAGCGCTTCTGAAGCAGATTAATTTCGCCAGCGGATTCGGCCTTACTCTTGGTCATGGCTCGAATCAAATGTATCCGGTCGAAATGTGTGTGTTGATGCGTGATGAGAAGGCGGCTGCGTTGGTTAGCGGTTCGTTGAGTCTGATGAAGGGATTTTCCACGATGGCGTCAACGAGCAACCGCGACGAGCCAGCGCTGGAGGCCCTTCACAACATGAGAATCAATCGAGTACGAGAGGTGCTGGCGATAAAGATGACCGTGCCTCAGGCAGCGCTGTTTCCGCCGAACACTCGTTAAGAGAGCACTGAGACACACACTGGTTTACTAAGAGGAGAATAACTGAGATGACTGAATGAAAAGGTGTCACGGAACGGGCAAATGTTCGAAATGTATTGGAGACGGCGAGATTATCGCATAACGGGTAAGTACCCCTGCTCGAAACGTGGCGGGACGGTGTGCAAGGAACGGGGACGAACATAAAGCATCGAGAACTGAATCGTCTGCAAAATTGGATTGATCAAGATCGAATGACGAACACGTGTCAGGAATTGAAGGTCGCGCACAGCAGCCGAACATTCAGTCTGTTCTTTGCTGGACTGGGTCTAGTATTCCTTTTGTCTGCTCTTGTCGGATGTGACCGTGGCGTTCCTGACTGGCACGATATCTCAAAGGCTGAACCTTCGCCCTCGCCGACTCCATCGGCAATCTCCATCAAAACGACCAACGAACTTGTCGTCTACCTTGATGAGAGTGGAAGTATGGCTGGATACGTAACGCGCGATGGTCAAACGATCTTTGGGAAGGCGCTGCGTGAACTTCGTTATGCCACAGGTACCTTCGCAGCTTCCGACGTAAGAGTTCTAGTCCGTCACGTCGGCGCCGACGTTGGACCGCCGCTTCCTGATATGGATTTGACCACAGCTTCGCAGGATCCGTCGGTCTATCGGGCCGGCGAGACCAATCTAGCCGGCGCCATAAACTCATTTAAGGTTGGCTACCAAAATCCCGGCAGCGCGCAAAGAAAGGCTGCACCGCAGGGCGATGGGAATGCGGACCCTCCCGATTCGCCTCCCGCGCGTTTTCAAATTCTGGTGACTGATGGGGTGCAGTCCACCAAGCGTGGGAACTCGATTCAGGATTGCACCGCTGGTTCCGATCAGTTTTGTGTTAGACAGAAAATTGGAGAACTTCTAAAAGCCGGGTGGGCAGGTTGTGTATTAGGAGTCCGAGCTGACTTCCACGGCAAGGTCTATTCGGAAGTTAGTGGTGCGGGTATTCCATATGAAACGAAAAGCAATGACCCTTCATCATTCAGACCATTTTACTTTTATGTTTTCTCACCTGACCCGGCTGCACTCGATTCGCTTGTCCGATCGCTCAAGGAAAGGCTAAGACCATTATTAACGAATTGCTCTGAGTGTCTGCGCGAACTCAATTTGTCGTTCCCCTATACCGATGGATTTGCTGACTTTGAGGTATTGATTCCGAAGGAATCGAGAGACGCTGTTCAGAAGACAAAGAACCCTGGCGGACCGCCTCCGAGATTTACGATCCGGGTCGATGTCAATACTGAGCGTTCAGGCCCAAAACCGCTCACGATTCAAATAAAAGTGCCTTGGTCAAAACATGCTATCGATGCGGGCAATGAGCAAGAGTTGATGCAGTTATTAACCTGGGAAGTCGTTCCGTTCTACCCGGCGGGCCAGACAAAAGAGCGCGTTAGGTTTCCCGAAATCAAGATAACCGGAACTCACTACGAAGCAGGTCAGCTCGTCTTAGACGCGACGACTTCGTTCCCACCCGGAACAGAGAAACCGTCATGGAGAGTTTATCGCTTAGAGGGTCGAGTCAACCTCAATCAAGCTACGCCTAGCTGGATTCGAGCCTGGTCGACTGATCTCGACACTAAACGCGAAGTCGCAAATAAGACATTTAACCTGGAAACAGCACTACTCGGCCTCTGGAATAATTCGACCGCTAAAGATCAGGTTGTAGCCAAAGCTTACTTACGGATTGGTCCATAAGATTTCGGAGAGGAGAAAACCCGTCGTGCTCGCAATTCTATTTCAGAGTTCAAGCTTTCTTCGAATGTTTGTGGATTCATGTGATGAAGAAGGCTGTGAGGATACGGCGCTCAACTGGGTGATCGCAATCATTGTCATTGCAATTATCTGCGCGCTGCTGATGCTTGCATTCAAGTGGCTAAGGAAATACACAGCCATCAACATAGTTCAGAAAGCTTGGAGTCGAGGACAGACAGTGGTGTTGATTCTGGTCGGGCTGATCCCGGTCGTAATTGTTCTTCTCATCGTCTGGTACACAACGAGGAATTTCTTTAACTACGTCGGAGTCGGCGGATTGTTAAAAGGAATAGTTATGTCATGGCTCCTGTATGTCTTATTCATGTTCACGGGTCATTTAGTCGGCCCGTGGCGGCGCGAGATGATTTGAAAAGAGGACTACAGTTATGCGGAACGTTTTCATCGCGGTCGGCGGAAGTGGTACGAAAGTAGCAGAAGCTCTCGTGCGACTGCTCGCGATCGGCTTTCCCACTCACCGAGAGAATAATATCCTGACTAGCGCGGGACATTCTCTGCAGATTTGGAGACTTGATCCCGATCTGAACTCTGGCGCCGCAGTGTCTTTAGGTAATTGCCTGAAGGATTATCAGGAACTTCAGGGGTTATTGAATGGGGGACAACACGGCGCAGGTGTAGCAAGCAGCCGCTGGGCCATGGACATCGATACCAGGGTGCGCCATCTGGACCCGCTTCAATTACCTCAGGCCGCCAGTTCAGATAACGTTGTGAAGAACCTTGGTGGAATTCTCGACTCGCGTTACGGCACCATCAAGAGTTCACTGCCCTTTCTGGCTCCGTTCTACGAAAAGAAGGACCTGGAAGTCGAAATTGATCGGGGATTCTATCAAAAGCCATTCATCGGGGCTGCCGTTATGGCCGTCTTTGCTGAATCTCTGCGCGATGAGAATTCCCCGGGCGGCAAAGCTTGTAGCCTCACGGCTT
Source organism: Blastocatellia bacterium (assembly GCA_033857635.1). Lineage (GTDB taxonomy): Bacteria > Acidobacteriota > Blastocatellia > Pyrinomonadales > Pyrinomonadaceae > UBA11740. Next base: position 24,912 of record JAWVDF010000017.1, on the reverse strand, counting down.
TTCAAAATGTAAGTACGAATTTCTTTTTATGCGGCAGCCTCCACGGCGGAACCGGAGCTTGTGGTGTTCCAGTCATGGGCAGGTATCTTGGATCTTTAAAAAGAAATAATCAGACTTGGGACTGGCGTGTTGGTGCTTGTTTGTTAACTCCCTACTGTGTTCCGCCCCAACCTCCATTCGGTGCGTTACGAGAAGGATATCCGACGCCACAGCAGATTGACGACCTGGCTAAGGAGCATGGAGACAAACCTGCATTCAAGGGGCTACCGATAGAGGACAAGCGAAAGCTGGTAGAGCAGATTCTTTTGGGGTTTTATGCTGAACCCGAAGCAATGGAAGCACGCGCTCGTCAGGGACTAGCCTACTACAGAGATCATAGTGCTGATTATTTTGACGAATTGTATCTCGCCGGCAAGCCTGAACCGGACAAGCTGAAGGTGTGGAGCAACGGCGGTAAGAGTCAAAGCAATCCGTTGAATTCTGCCGAAGTGGTGGCCGCCCTTGGTGCCCTGAATTTTTTCTCTCGCGCCGGTACAGGTAATCCTGAATCGTATGTGATAGGCGCTTCCACTCCCGATCTCGATTCAGAGAAGATGAGCTTGCGTCACTTGCCTCGCTACACCGTAGGTGAAGATGAGATTGAGCCGGAAGCAGTCTTTCTTTCAGCGGCTGTGATGCATCATCTGGTTACGCACCAGATTCCCTGGGAGATACCTGCTCATGGCTGGCCGAAAGAGATCAAACGGATGCGAGAGGTATATCAGGACAATGAGAGCCGAAAGATTGATGACTGGAAGAGATTCAGCGGAGCAGCCGCTTTACTCGCGAAGTTTCTTGACACCACGATCGATCCGAATCCCGAACACACCGTTGGCTGGAATGGTGAGGATGCTTTCAAGATCAGGCCGTATCTATCAAATGATCCGCATAGTCTGAAGGAGATTACCGCAAAAACTGCCAAGAAATTAATGAGCAAGGAAGCGAAGGGAGAACTGGAACTTGGGAACTCCTCAATTCGCGTTTCAACTTTTGAGTTCGGTGATTGGTGTCCCGATACAGCCGATTTCACGCGTGGAGAGTATCTCAGACTTGTATGGTCAAAACTATTTGCGCGAGCGCAAAAAAGACTGCGAGCCGAAGGCGCTACGTTTTAGTTCAACGCAAGTTACTCAAAGGTTCATAGTTGGAGGTCAACATGACAAATGGTAATCGTAGGGAGTTCTTGAATTCCGGAATCTTGGGTGGCGGCGCTGGTATTGCCGAAAAGCGGTCCTTCCGCGCAGTCCGTACTGAGTACCTCACCAGCCCCGATTACGATCCGCAATACTTCGAGACGTTCCCGACCTCCTGGGCGGCGGGCTATGCATTTCGAAAAGTGCTCGAACTGCCCGCGAAGTCGGGTGTCGACGCCGGACCTTTTGCAGCTGAGGTGTCGACTGCCATAGAGGAATGGGTGACGTTGTTCCTGCTCCATTACTTCGGCGTAGCATACCTGGCTGAATTCAAGCAAAACGATTTGCAACAGAACTATGACCGCGACTTGTGGCAAGCATTAAGTGGCACCTATCCGAGTGCCCGCGAAGAGCCGCCCAAATCCATCAAGCTTTTACAGCACAATGAAACTGTAATTGGCGCCTATTATCCCGCTGTAGTGTTTTTTCCGGCAAGAGATCGAACCGTTTGGTTAAAAGACTCGACGTTGGCCGACTATCTTCTTGACAATCGATTGTCCTGGACTCGCAGCCGTCGAATTCTCCTTACCAGCGACAAGGAGGAGAAAGAATTTCACACGCATCTGCGGTTAATCGCAGAACATGCTGTTCCTAGCCGCACGCTCCAGGATCGGTTGTATGATTTTTGTGAGACCAATTTCCGAGAACGAATTGATCTCATTGGAAGTCTTGAAACTGATCCTTCGAAATGGGAAGTACCCGGGCTTAAACAGTGGGAGCCGGATGAACTGCTTCAGATTTATCCCCTTCGAAAATCTCAAAAATCCGGCGAGCCTGATGATGCGAAAAGTGTGGGGAGAATATTTTATCTCCTCGATGGGTTGCCCGAACTGCAACCCTGGATGAAGGCAGCGATCGTTCCAAGCGGTCCGGCACCATACCAATACCGAAAACTAAACGATCAAGAAATCGTGGTAGAGCTACCCGGTCGCAGATTTGTTTGTAAGAAACGCGAAAATGATCAAGTTGTCCTAGTGAAGGATTTATTTCTCGCTGACACGCCGCACTGGTGCAAGATCCCGAAAACCTCAGATACCCAGGCTGCGCACATCAGATCTATCCACAAGATGGAGCTGCGCGATCCTGTAATTACCGAAAAGGATACGGCGGTTTGTCTGGCTCCAATCAAGAGCGAATTCATCAGACACTTCCCCGAGATCATGACGCATCTCGACAAGGTCGCTGCCGTACCGAGCCTCGAAGGTGCTTCAGTGGAATGGACTATCCCTGTCATGCCGGGAAGAGAAGTCAAATGGCAAACGAGACCATCCTATGCAAAGGGCCTTTCGACCTCGTCGTTGGCGATGTGGCCTCGCCGTGTATCTAGTGATTGGCGTCTCTATGCAGCATATGGCTTTGGCACAAAGGAGGATTGTGGCCGCTGGCATCTCGTCGACCAGAACGGTCAAACAGGAACTCTGATCGATGCCGAGGAAGAAGAATACATTAGCGTCCTGTCTGGCTCGAGTGTTCCGAATCAACCGCGAGCACTAATGTTGAAGGATAACAACGACCGCGAGCGTGGCCTCCTCTTCCTGGCGGAATTTGGCGGAGATCAAACGCCTAATCATGACCTCGACACGAAACTGTCGGTTGATTTTGGCACGAGCAATACTTGCCTGGCTTATGCATTTAGTGAAAGCCAGCCGGAGACCCTGAGGTTTACCATTGCTCCGCGGCCGCTTTGGGGTAGGCGCGGCGATCTAAGTGATGCTCTGGAATTGCCTGGCTTCTTTCCTTACAAGTGGAACGCGACGACAAGTAAGGGGTTTTATCCAACCATCCTTCTTTCACGGAGGAGTGACCCGAGACTGAATGACTCGCTTAACCCCGAAGATATTTCAATTACCCACCTCTTCAAAGTCGACATTCCAGGTTTGCATAAGGAACTAGAGCAGCGCTTGTATCAGGGGGATCTCAACAAGACCTGGAAACCTCACGCGAATCTGAAGTGGGATCTTGAAGGAAAGACAGAGCCATGGCGAACGCTGTTTCTCCAACTTTCGCTTCTTTACGCGCACGCGGAAATGTTCTTCAACAAGCGGACGTTAATAGACCACTACGTTTTCACATTTCCGCTCGCGTTTCGGAAGGACGATCGTGATAGTTACCACACAAAAGTTAAGAATGTCCTCAAACAGATACGGCACCTCTGCTATGGGAAGAGCCTGGTTGAGGATGTCGATTATGACGAGCGCGTTGATGAGAGCACGGCTATTGCCGAGTCCGTTGGCTCAGTCGGTACCAAAGCCACAATGGAAGTCTTCATCGACGTTGGTGGCGGCACCACGGATATCGCAGTCAGTCATGATCGCAAATTCCTGGTGCTGGACAGCATCCGCGTTGCCGGGAAGACGTTTTTTCAATTCGCCAAAAAGAACTTCGCAAATGATCTATTTGGTTCAAGTGACTTTAAGAAACACTTACGTCGATTGCTGCAAGGCGCGAAAGACGACGCTGAACTGAAACTGCTGAATCCTGATCCGAGTTTCGACCTGGATATCACCTATTCGGTTTGGATCAGCAGTCTGGACGACCAGCAGTTTAAAGAAAGGGAAGCGGCGATCTTGCGGAAAGGTATGGGGACTTACTCATACCAGCGATATCGGACTCGACTCTTCTTTCAACATATTCTCACGTATGCGTTGCTGCAGGCATGTGCGGCGGCTGTAGACCAGAAGTTAAAGCCGTCCAGCGGCATCAATCTTATCTTGGGTGGTAACGGATGGGGGCTGATGCTTTTCGGTGAATTTGAACGTGTGAGTGGCCATATTGAGGAGGAAGCAAAAAGGATACTGCAGTTATTAAAAGAGAGGTTAGCTGGGGCGGCGACGGAAGAGGAGCGTGAATATCTTGACGCTCTAAAGATCTATAACTTGATCCTCTTAAACGAAGAGAATCTAAGCAAGGCCAAAACGAACGTAGCACTGGGCGCGCTAAACGCCGCCCGGGGACGCACTAATATAGATCGATCAGCAACAATGCCATATGCGGGATTCACCCTCGAGCAAATGGAAATGAGCGGGTCGAAGCCTGCTACAGTCCGTTGGTGCGAAAGGTGGGGACTGCAAAGCTTCAAGGCAAAATTTCCTGGCGTTGAACAAGTGGAGAATGGCAGCTTTGCCTCCCCCGGAAATCTAGACGCCCCCCTCAGTCCCATTCTTTCAGTTTTCACCTCAGTCGGAAACGTGCGCGCTGGCGACGACGACAATATGCCAGGGGAAGCCTGGACCAACATCAACGGCCGAGTCGAGGAGTTTGTATCGACCCTTAGCGGTCGTATTGAACGGCTCGAAGTGTCGCCGATTAACCACCTTCTATCCGAGGTGCTCTATTCGCGGCGAGCCGCAAAGGATTTTCTGGATACGCTGGCGCAAGTCAATGGTAACTATCGGACAACGTCGCGGGAAGAGTAGCTAAAAGTCGGAGGATCGGAAGATGAAATCAACTCCAATTCTGCGATGCGTTTTGATCGCATCGCTCATCAGCACTTTTCAGTTTCAGAGTGCGATTCGCGCACAGGACCAAAGCGCCAGGCAATCCGAGCTTAGGCAGGAGAAAGAAAAAGCCTTGCATAACGCAAGCGAGAAGCTTAAGGGCGCATTGGGTGACAAGCAGGATAGGTTATCGAGAGCCGCGCAGACTTTTCTGGCCGCGACTGACAATCCCGACGATCTTGTCCAACTCAAGCAGGCCACAGATTATTTGAACAATACGCTTGAGGAAATGAAGAAAGATCCCGCCTTCGCAATAAAAGCCAGAGTGAGTGCTGCGACCGAGGCCATTCAAGTGTCCAAAGAGTATCAGGAGCTTGCAAAAGCGAAAACACCTTCCACGCCTACCCCGACTCCGAAACAACCTCCTACAGGTGATCCCGCCGGGGGCTTTAGCTTGCCTGATTTTGTCTGGCCAGTTGCCGGTGGTGTCGCAGGTGTAGCCCTCGTCGTTCTCGCGGTTTTCGGGATACTCAGGTTGCGGTCAGGCTTTTGGATGAAGTTTGATGGTCACGTTAGTGACATCGTGTCGGCGCATATAGGCGGAGTAAAAAAGCGAAACGATGAGATGGCCAAGAACCTGGCGGCAATAGGAGAGGATCAGAGAAAAACATCAAGCCGGCTCGAATCCATCGAAGGTGAAATCCAGGCGCTGGGCCGGCGACTAAGGCAAGGCGGATTGGACGGCGGTTATCAGGCCGCATCTGTGAAGCAGGCTTTTGATGAATATGCCAGACAGCCACTACCTGTCGAACCGGAATTTCCCGCGGCAGCCGATCAATATCTAAACAAGATGAAGCGGAACTCAACCGTCGTGAAGCCTGATTTCCAAAACGGAATCCTGGTGAATGATGTCGACGGAAAAGGCGAGTTGGTTCTGATTCGCGATGCAAACCTTCCCGATGAGGCCCAACCTTTATTTGTAGTACCGCGGGTGACGCAATTCCAGTCAAAACAGGAATTTCATGCTTACTACGAAAGGTATTACGACTGCCAGAGGCCGTCAGCTGGTGACGTATGGATTATCGATCCGGCAGTCGTATCAACAGTTCCTGGCGGTTGGCAATTGAGAGAGAAAGGTGTTCTTGAGGTGCGCTAAAACTGGTGCTCGCAGTCTATTTTCTGGGGAACTGACCCGGAAAGTTACGAGGCGAAATCTATTAGGGTCAAGGAGTTTCATTTGCATGGCCGCAACTGCCGAATCAGTAACTGGACGCACCATTCGGGTTTATTGTGTCACTCACAAAGTTGGCTTTGATGCTCAATCCAATCGTGTAGTCCTATGCACAAGTGGCAATCATGCCCTGGCTAACTCCTTTCCTGACGACTCCTTTTGGGAGTACTGCTGCGACTGCCAGCATTGCTGGCTGGTCGATACAGCGAAGAACGAAGCTGCGAGCAGCGAGTGTCCCGCTTGTGAGAGAGAAATCGTTAGACGCTATCTCTGTTCAGCTTGTAACGTCATTAGTATCGAGTCCAACGAACCAGGTCGGCGTAAGCAGTTTTCCTTATCGGACGGCATTCCGCATCCAACATGTCCAGGTTGTCTCGATAGACGGTTGTCGACCGCTTTATTGCACGAATGCAAAGATTTTGGCGCGCCATTCCTCACCAACTTCTCTACCTGTCCATTCTGTGACGAAATTCTTGAAGCTCCTCCAGAGTTTCCCTGCAAGGTGTCTGAGTATTTATCGAATCTGAAGACGCCGCCGACAGTGTTGCGATTGGATGGCCCAGCCAACACGTTGAAACTTTCCTCATCCGGAGACTATGTGCTAATACCGCGGGTGCCTGGGATTGATGCGTCTGTAGTAATTCCATCGGCGAAGAGGTTTGAATCCAAGCGCGACTATTACGACACGTTTTACGAGCTCTTTAACTGCGACAATCCCTCCGCAGGCGAAGTTATCGTTCTCCGTCCGGCGACCGTCGAGAAGTGTGACTCTGGTTGGCAGGTAAGAGAAACCGGGGTCATTGAAATCAAGGGCGACACAAAGCTGCCACCGGCGGCGACGGCTCCGTCCCCGGTCGTCTGCGGTATTTGCGGCACAGTCGGTAAGAGGTCGCAAGTGTTTTGTGGCCGCTGTGGCCTGCCATTGAATGCTCCTTCCAGCAATCGAGATCAGAATGGGGATTCGGGCCAACCCGCACCGACGGTCCACAAAACGAGTGCTTCGTATCCAGGCAGTTTTGTGCCAACTCAGGATGTGGCGGCGGGTTTTGGCGCCGCGGTTACGAACCCGGCCCTGGACAATCTCAATCCCGTCTATCCAGCCGCCACTTCGCCTGGAACAACGACCGCTGCACCAACTTCGATTGCGCCAAAGATCTTTGTTGGAGTAATAGCCTGCGTCCTCATCTTGGTAGTCGTGATTGCGATTTCGTTATCGGTAGGCGGCAGCACAGTCGAGAAGCAGCTGGATGAAGCAATAACGAAAGGCAATCTGTTTCCTCCGCCTGCGCAGAACGCTCGTGATCTTTATGCGCAACTGAAGAACGCTGGTGCAGGTGAAGACACTCTGCGACGCTATCGCGAACGGCTCGTGCCATTGTTAATTAGCGGTCCCAATCAGCTCTTAAATGCTTTGCCCAGCATTGGCAGCGACGAACCCACGATCGACCAATGGCAAGCGGCTGCGCGGAACCTGATTTGGGCTACGGAACTCCAGCCCGGTGACCTTAAGCTGTCAGCAAGAGCGGCTTATTGTGAAGGCAGGGCTGCGTTCATTCAAGATAATAAGGCCGACGCTGCGATTCAGTCCTGGAACCGTGCCACAACTCTGGACAAGTCGTGGGCTCTGCCCGTAAACGGAATTGGCCTCGTATATCAGAGTCGGAAGGATTACCCGACATCCAAATCGTATTTCCTGCGCGCGATGAATCTGGATCCCGGTTGGGCCCACCCTTACGAGAATTTAGGAAACAACTACTATTATGAAAGGGATTACAGTTCCGCTCGAGATTATTACCAAAAGGCTCTTGAAAGAGCCTCTGATTGGGCCAAGCCACACTGGCATCTTGGTCAAGTAGCAGTGCAATTTAATGATTACTCAACAGCTGTGAATGAGTTTCAGGCGGCCCTTAGTCCCAGCGCGAGGGGACTCAAACGCAATGAGTCAGACAGTATTCAAAGAGAGCTGGATCGCGCGCAACAGAAGCTTTCCCAACTTCACTAAACAAGTCTTAATATGCACAGAGGAACTCACCTTCTTTCACGTGCCCGGCCGACAGGCACGTTTGTCTTCATCGGTCTTACGGTGTTCTTTGTCGCCCTGGCACTCGTTGCCAGCTGGCAGTTGTGGTTTCGCCGATCAAGCGGTTGTTCCGGTAATTTTGATCTGGCGATTATCGGTGGCCAAATCGTCGATGGATTGGGTGGTCGATCCTTCAAAGCGGACATCGGGATTCGCGACAAACGCATCGCTTGCATAGGCATTGTCGATCCCAAACATGCAACAGAGGTAATCGACGCCACGCGTCTCACAATCACGCCAGGTTTTATTGACGTGCACACGCACGTTGAGCGAAACATTCCTACCCGGTCCGAACCCTTTCTTGCGCCAAATTTCATTCGTCAGGGAGTGACAACGATCATAACCGGAAATTGCGGTCGGTCATTTCTCGAGATCGGTAAGGCTTTCAAACAGCTTGAGGCAAATGGAATGCAGATCAATCTGGCGAGCTTCCTTGGACACAATACCGTCCGCCAGCACGTAATGAGCGATAGCGCTGCGGTGCCAACCGCCGAGCAGCTTATCAAGATGAAAGGCCTGGTGAGCGCTGGGATGCGAGATGGCGCTCTCGGCATTTCTACCGGATTGGAATACATTCCCGGCGCATTTGCGAAGACCGATGAAATCGTAGAGCTGGCCAAAACTGTGAAAGCGGCGAACGGACTCTATGCCTCGCACATTCGGGACGAAGGAACGAAAGGGATATCGGCCATTCGGGAAGCTATCTCGATTGGAGAGCGGACCGGCATCCATGTCCACATCTCACACTTCAAGGCGCAAGGCCCCAACCAGTGGGGAACCGCGGAGGCGCGACTTGCTCTGGTGAAAACCGCTGAAGAGAGCGGACTTGTCGTCTCTCTGGATCAATACCCCTACACTGCGTCCAGTACGAACATAGGTGTACTTTTGCCCTCCTGGGTCTCAGCCGGAGGCAGTACCTCACTTAAACAACGACTGAACGATCCGGCCACGCGCGGACGATTGCGTACTGAAATGTTGGAACAACTTAAAGCAAGTGGGTGGAAGGATTACTCTTTTGCGAGAGTTTCGTACTGTGGGTTCGATCACTCTATCGTTGGATTGAGAATTCCCGAGATCGCTCGCACTCATGACCTGTCGGCACCTCATAAGAACGGCGGGAATTCGATTCGCGCAAGCTTTTCGTTCGATCCAATTAAGCTGGAGGAAAGCGACCTGGATCGTCAGGCGGATACCGTCATAGATCTCTTCAGTCACGGCGACGCTCAAATGGTTTTCGACAACATGAATGAGGAGGATGTCGAAACCATCATGAAAGATCCTGAAGTGATGTTTGGCTCAGACAGCGGTGTTCGGGAAGCAGGCGCTCAAGGCCTGCCTCATCCGAGAGGCTTCGGCACATTTCCGAGAATACTTGGCTTGTACGCTCGTGAAAAACAGTTGTTTTCAATTGAAGAAGCTGTACGGCGAATGACTTCCTTGCCGGCTGCGACGTTTGGTTTGCACGATCGCGGACAAATCAAGGAAGGGTTCTATGCTGATCTGGTGGTGTTTGATAGTGAGCGCATCATCGATACGGCAACCTATGACAAACCGCTGAGCAATCCCGAAGGCATCTACACTGTAATCATTAATGGATCTCAAGTGATTGATAAGAACCGGCTGACGAAATCCTTGCCGGGTATGGTGATCCGCAGTAGCGACGGACCAGCAAGATAGATATGTCGAACGACCCCCCAAACGATTTGGCGTTTTATTGCCCGCAGCACCAGCTTCGCTTTCGTGCGACGGGAGACGAGGTCGTGACCTGTGAACGAGGCGGGCATTCTGTCGGACACGGATTTCCTGAAAAATCGTGGTGGGAATACTGTTGTGACTGCGCAACGTTTTGGCCGTCTCAGCTGGGCAATGGATATTTGCGCCGTTCGGAGTGTTTGGTATGTGACCGTCCCACCGCAAAACGATATGTCTGTGAGGTATGTCAGGTTGTCAGCATTGAATCCGCGGCGCTGGTAAAGCGAAAGCTGTACTCGATCACCATCGAAAATGGCATTTTCCCGAATTGCCCCGGATGTGCCAAACGCGCTGACTCAGTTCCTTCAGAACACCAATGCGGCGAAATCGCAGCTTCTATCTTCACTTCAAGATCGGCTTGTCCTTTTTGTGAGACTGCAATTCGTGCCGCCGCCGCTCCGAGTCTTAAGCCTCAACCGCCCCAGGTCTGTCCTTTCTGCGGAACGCGAGGAACAGCAGGTATCAAGTTCTGCAGTCGATGCGGCAAGCCACAGCAGCAAACCTCACAGGATGATGCCACAAACGAGGTTGACGATAGCCCTACAGATACGCCCACCAACCAATGGAACACCTTAGTGCTGCCTGGATCGCAAAGGAAAATAACGACTGAACCGGAGTTGTTGTCGAACCAGATCATTCGAGACCTTCGTGAAGCACCCTCATCGGGCGTTGAGGATCCAAAGGATCTCGAAATCGACCCAACCTCAAACGAAATTCCACCATGGCAATCGACACTCCCAGCTTTTCCTCCAAAAAGGCGCGTTCGATGGAAACCGGCGGCAATTGCGGTCGCTATCACTGCAGTTGTGGTACTCACGATTGCCATTATTTTGACCGCAAATCGCAGTGGCTCCAAATCAAGCTTGCCGAATTCGCCGCCGACCCCACCCCCTGGAATGGTTTACGTTCTCGGGAGCGAGTTCACGATGGGAAATGATTTAGGTGATGAGTTTGAAAAGCCGGCACACCAAGTCACCCTCAAAGCATTTTTCATTGATAAGAACGAAGTCACCTGTAGCGAATACGAGAAGTTCATTAAGGCGACAAACCATCGACCACCCAATAATTGGAGCAGTGCAGCTTGCCCAGCGACCGGCATCAATAATCCGGTCACGGGTGTCGATTGGTACGACGCCACAGCCTATGCCCAATGGACCGGAAAGCGATTACCGACTGAAGAAGAGTGGGAATTAGCAGCAAGAGGTACAGACAAACGCATTTACCCGTGGGGCAACGATTGGCGAGCAAATGCTGCAAATGCCGGCGCTGGCAAACAAGGTGGGGTCGTTGACGTAGGTTCTTACCCAGCCGGAAAGAGCCCATCCGGCGCGCTCGATATGATTGGCAACGCATGGGAATGGACCTCAAGTGATTTCAAGGCATATCCAGGTGGACACATCTCCGATAAGCCCTCGGGTGAATTGAAGGTAATCAGGGGTGGTTATTGGGGAAGCAGTGCGCCAAAGGCAACCACGACATTTAGGAGGGGGTGGGACGCGCGTGATGCGCAGCTGGGCTACAAGAACACGGGCTTTAGATGTGCCAAAGATTCATGAGCGTCAGCTAAATGTTGAGATGAAATTGGAGAACAAATCAAAGACCCGATTGGTGTGGTGCATTTCCACCTGGCTTATACTCTGTGCCTGCGGCTCGCGGCTTAATCTCTACGCTCAAGATGAGAACGCGAGGCGAACCGGCCAGGACGAGAATGCCAACAGAACCAGGAAAACTGGTAACAATTCCAGTCGGACTCCGAAGCCTGGCCCACGCCCACCAGTAGTTCGTGCAACGCCTAAAGTTGTGCTCGCTAGTCTGACTATCATCGTAACTCCGGCAGATAGCTTGGTATGGCTAAACCAGGAACGAAAGGAAGTGGACCCTAACGGAAGTGTGGCGCTGAAAACCCCGCCTGCGTCTTACAGCCTAATTGTTCATCACGAGGGTTTCCGCGACGATCAGCGTTCAGTTGAACTCACATCTGGAAAGAACCCAACCCTGACAATAAATCTTGAACCCCTGAAAGGAACTCTCAACATAAGACCCAGCGTTGATGGGACCTCGATCGAACTCAGAAGTGTTGACCGAAATCAGAAAGTCGGCACTTATGGCGGCGCTATTGATCAAACAGACTTTCCACCAGGTGAATACGAAATCACAATCTCAAAGCCTGGCTATGCGACTGCGACTCGCACCTTCACCTTAAAAGCTGCCGCTACTGTGGAGTTAGAGCCACGACTGGATCCGCTGCCCCCGCCTAAACCTGCCTCCAAGCCTCGACCTCTTCCCATGAATGCCCGTGCAGAAACCGACGGCAAGTATCTTATCGTACATTTGAGCGGCACATCTGCTGATGACTCGACGTTTCTTGGGTCAATAACCGTGAGCGTCAGCAAGAGCACTTTGGCCCTCCCCGAAGTGAGCGGCACTCTCAATGGTGCGCCCTGCCGCATCGAGTTTTTCAAGTTGGAAAACATAGACGAGGGATCGTTGATAGAAACCCCGAGTCCATCAAATCAGTATTCGAGTATGGTCGTCCGAATACGCCCTAAAGACTCAAAGCGTCCGGTTCGCTTTGCCGTCAATTGGAAATCCATTGGCAGTGCTAGTCAATCGCCGCAAACGGCAAGCACGTCCGATACGTTTTCTGAAGCCGTGCCAACTCGCAAAGTTCTGCCCACGATTCCGACCCTGGCTCGTTCCTCGCAAACGCGAGGTTCAGTCTATGTCTCCGTGGTAATAGATGAACAAGGCAACGTCATATCAGCAAAGGCCATTGATGGCCCGGTAGTTCTGAGACAGGCTGCCGAGAATGCCGCGCGGAAATGGAAGTTTCGATCAGCGACGCGCAATGGCATCGCAATTCAGACAACTCAAACCATAAGGTTTGATTTTGAAAAGTAGTGTGCCTTTTTCCCCGATGATGGAGGTTTAAATGAAGAGATCCCGACGCACCCTCATGATATTCACGCTGTTTGTGTCTCTTTTGTCGCCGAGCTTGGTCTATGGCGTTGACGGATCGGAACTGCCCATTCCTCCAAACCTAAAAATGTCAGTCGAACTCCTTTCGCCGCTCAGCACAGCCGCGAATAAGAAAGGGGACAAATTCAGTTGTAAGATACTGACGCCCGCCGAATACGCCGGAGCAATTGTCGAAGGCCACATCAGGAATCTCAAGGGATCGGGTAAAGCTAATAAAGATTCAAGTATCGATCTGGCTTTTGAAAAGGTAACGCTTCCCGACGGCCGCACTGGGGACTTTAGTGCCACGGTCGTTGAAGTCTTTGATGTGGGACAGGCAGGAGATCAAGGCCGTGCTGACAATGAAGGAACCGTCCGAAACAAACCAAAAACTATAAAGAAAAGCGTCAAGAGGGCCGCTGCCGGTGCGCTAATAGGCGGGCTTATTGGCGCTGTCGTCGCCGGCGGCCAAGGCGCGGCAATAGGAGCAGCCATTGGGGCTGGGATTGGCGTAACTACAACGCTCGCAGTAAAAGGGCCGGACCTCGAATTCAAGCAGGGAACCCAGTTCACCGTAGAGTGCAATGGTCCTACACGTAAGAAAAAAGAGCCAAGGTCCGGCGATTCTAAGACAGCCGAAAATCCAACACATCCGATTGCAGAGCAACCTGCTCCAGACCCACCGTCGAGCAGCTATCGGACCTACACGGGCAAGTTCTTTTCGGTCAAGGTTCCTGACAATTGGCATGATTATGCGAGCGAGACATCCGTTGCGTTTGCACCCGAGCGTGGCTATGCACTCTATGAGGGACGTCCTGACTTTTCGCATGCCGTGATGATGGGCACGATTCATGTTCAATTGAGTAGCTTGGACGCCGCGTCAGTCGAATACACAAATGCGATGTTGAAGGCTAATTCTCACCTGACACGCAAAGGTGACAACGAGCGAACAACCATAGGCGGCAGAGATGCGGTCCGAATGTTTTTCGCGGGTACATCGAACAGGTCGAACCGCGAAGAAAACGTAATCGTGTATAACGTCCTGCTTCGTGACGGCACTCTGCTTTATCTGAGTATGGTCGTGCCTGCCGCGGATCTCGAAACCTATCAGAATTGCTTTGATGCAATTTTGAAGAGCATCGAGTTACATGATCAGTAAGTCTTGGGTTAGTTGAGGAGCAGTATGACCGGTGCCAAGATTCATTCCGTTTTTCGTGAGCCTGACAACCTGACGGTAAAGATTTGGCGATATATCGACTTTACAAAGTTTGTGTCGTTGCTGGATCTTAGGGCGCTTTACTTTCCCCGGTCGGATCTTCTCGGTGATCCATTTGAAGGGGCAATGCCTCGCGATAATTCTCGGTTTTACTCTCTGCTTTACGGAACGCCCCCGATTACGCCGCAGGGGATGCGGGAACTCTCTCAACGTCGCCAGGAACGCAGAAAAAGAGTTTACATTAACTGCTGGCATATGAATGAACGGGAATCGTTTGCCATGTGGAATCTGTACGTGAGGTCGAATGAAGCGATAGCAAATCAATCTACGTATCACTTACTTCGAACATGCTTACCGTCGCTCATTTATGCCGGGTCGGTTCAATACATTGATTATGCACTTGATTTCGTGCCGGAGGACGATTTACTCCGCCCGTTTATGTACAAACGGAAATCATTTGAGCATGAACGGGAATTAAGGGCGGTCATTGATGTGGAGGATGACGATGAGGCGACGTGGGTCGGACATACTGTCGGATCTATCGGGAGAACCGTGCCCGTGAGACTTGAAGATTTGGTCGAACGGATTCACGTCGCACCGACGTCTCCAAGTTGGTTTGCCGATCTAGTTGCCAGTGTCATGAGCAAATACGGGTTGGATAAGCCTGTAGTCATGTCCTCGCTTGATGAGAAGCCCGTTTTTTGATCTGGGTGCACGTCAATTCTGGAAGCTTTCGGACTTCATGATTGGGAAGTAATAGCGTCGCTAGACTCTCGGCGGTTCTGCTTTTTGGTTCTAGAGCTGATTGTCTTTAGCAATGATCTCCAGAGGGAGCCAGATTAACTGAGAGGTGGCCCACGTGTCGAGTTGTTCCAAATGCGGAGCTGAAACCGAGGATCACGCCTTGTTTTGCGTTGGCTGCGGGCAGTCATTGCAAATCGCACGACCCGAATACTATGTCCTCCAATCGGTCAACGGCGAGGTCTGGGGTCCGATGGGAGAGTCTGCCGTCAAAGAGTGGATTACTCAAAAGCGCATCACATCCAGCGCTTCAATAGCCATGACTGGCGACGCGGCTTGGGTTTCCATCCTGCGGTCGCAGTTTAGCCAGCTCGTTGTTGACCAAATGAATGTCGAACGCCTCGCGGCAAGTACTTGTCCTCGCTGTGGCGCGGGAATGATAGCGCTTGCTAAGAGCTCCCAACTTGGACTGTGGTTAATAATCATTGGGGTGGTTCTAACGCCCGTCTTTTGTATCGGCACATTCCTTTGGGTTTGGGGAATGATTTTAAGGCACGGCACACGAGGACAAACCTACCTGCAGTGTCCGAGATGCAAGTACTCGACGCCGTAATACAGATTCAAACTTGGTCGCATTTCTTGCGTCTGCACTACTGCACTTTCAGACCTGCGCAATGTTGCCGTTGGGATGGTGCGACTCTTGGACTTCCAAGGATTTTCAAATTCCTAGGATTCCGAATCAAGGCGCGCCAGAGGCGCTTGCGGTTTATTTACGTAACGAGCTTAAGAACAAACACAAAAGTAGTTGGTGCCAGTCCCTCAACTTCGGCCGCATTCGTGCTGCTCTCATTATCTATCCGAGCACAAAACTAGGTAAACTGGTCTTGAGTAAGTATGGCATGGTTCGGCTGGCTTCATCGCAACACAGAACGTCACCATCTTAGCCCGAACTCACCGGCCTGATTGCGCTAACCATGCGCGCTTCAGGCTCTACGAGGTGCTCCGGTCAAGAAAAGATTTCGCACGCGGGAATTGCTCGGTTACAATGCCCGGCTCGGACTCCTGTACCAGATGAATATAGCTGCCGGCACCCGCCTCGGCCGTTATGACATCCGCTCAAAGATCGGCGAGGGCGGTATGGGCGAGTGTATCCGGCGGAAGACACGCGGCTGCGTCGCAAAGTCGCAATGAAAATTCTGCCGACCGAATTGGCTACGCGAAAAGATCGCATGCGGCGCTTTGAACAGGAAGCGCAAGCCGTGTCGCTGCAAAATCAGATTGCTCGTAATGTAACCAGCAAGCTTAGAATTCAGCTCACCAGCGCGGATCCGTTAAAGCTCGCGAAGAATTACACGAACGATCCGGAAGCATATCGGCTTTATTTGCAGGGACGTTTCTTTGGAACAAGCGCACGAAGTGTGAAGTCGAAAAAGCGATTGTTTACTTCAAACAAGCCATCGAGAGAGACCCTAACTTGCCCTCGGCTATGTCGGGCTGGCTGGCTCTGACGAAGATAGCGACCGGTCAATCAGGAAGGAATTTATCCGGCGGGCACCCGAGATCGACGACAGTCTGGCCGAGGCTCATGCCTAACTCGGATATCAGTACATAGGTTTTCAGGAGTTGGTGAAGAAATTTGAGCCATCGAAATGAAAAGATGATCGAAACCGTTTCCCCCCACACTACCATCGCTCAGTACACGATTGTTGCCAAGATCGGCGAAGGCGGCATGGGCGAGGTTTACCGCGCTCATGATGCCAGACTTGATCGCAAAGTGGCGATTAAAGTCCTGCCAGCCAAACTCTCAAGTGATCAGGATCGTTTGAAGCGCTTCGAGCAGGAAGCCCGCGCCACCTCAGCGCTGAATCATTCAAACATTGTGACCATTTATGACATCGGAACTCACAACGGTTCGCCTTACATCGTGGCTGAACTGCTCGAGGGCGAAGAACTGCGTGATCGTTTGGATGCGGGGACGATTCCGTCACGCAAGGCGGTCGATTACGCGCAGCAGATAGTCAGGGGACTGACAGCGGCGCACGAAAAAGGAATCGTTCATCGCGATCTGAAACCTGAGAATCTGTTCATCACAAAGGACGAGCGCGTCAAGATTCTCGACTTCGGATTAGCCAAGCTGTCAGAACCCGCAGGGTCGTCCAATCCGGATATTTCGGAAGATGCCACGCGCAAGGTGCTCACGAACCCTGGCGTCGTCATGGGTACGGTTGGCTATATGTCGCCGGAACAGGTGCGCGGCGAGAAGGCGGACTACCGTTCCGACATCTTTTCATTCGGCGCGATCCTGCACGAGATGATTACCGGTCGCCGCGCATTCAAGCGCGAGACGATGGCCGAGACGATGACGGCGATTCTGAAAGAAGAGCCGGAAGAGTTAAGCGCATCAAACCCAAACATCAACCCGTCGTTGGAAAGAATCGTCAATCGCTGCCTCGAAAAGAAACCTGAGCGGCGATTTCAATCAACCGCCGATCTCAGTTTTGCGCTCGAAGCGCTGTCAGCGCCAACCAATTCCTCAGGCAGCGGACTTACGACCGCGGCGGCTGTCGCAGTGGCGGAGACTAAGCGTTCGGTTTGGCGTGAACGAGTTCCCTGGATCGCCGCCGCAATTTTTTTCCTATCATTTCTGGCCGCACTACCATTCGCAATCAAATATTTTCGACAGCCCACCCCGGCCCAGCCAGTGGCGGCAAGCTTCCTGATTACGCCGCCTGGGGCGGCGACCGCGGAAAAATCGACAGGGTTCAGTCAAATCGCCATTTCGCCGGACGGGGGAAATCTCGTTTTCAATACTTCCATCGATGGTCAAAACGCAATGTGGATCCGGCCGCTCAACTCGACGACTCCGAAACGTCTCGCCGGGACTGACGGGGCCAACGGCTTTATGTTCTGGTCGCCCGACAGCCGTTCGGTTGTATTTCTGGCGGCTGGGAAAATTAAGAAGATTGATATTGTGGCTGGCCTCGTTCAGGAGATTTGCGATTTTGCGGCTGACCGGCGAGGTTTTGGTGGATCGTGGAGTCGTGACGGCACAATTATCTTTTCGATGGGCGGCTTGGGCATATATCGTGTGCCCGCGAGCGGCGGCAAGCCCACAGCAATTCCCGGCTTCGAGAAATCCGAAGAAGTCCTCAAACGCTGGCCGCAGTTCCTTCCCGACAGCCGGCACTTCCTGTATCTGGCGACAACAGCGCTGAAGAACTCCTCGGAAGTAATGGTCGGCTCGATCGATGGCGGCGAACCCAAGCGTCTGTTTCCCTCGACTTCCAACGCTCTTTATGCGCCTTCGCTAAACGGCGTGGATCACATTATTTTTTCTCGCGGCGGCGCGCTACTGGCGCAAAGCTTCGACGCAGACAATCTCGTGTTGATTGGCGAACCTTCTCGCATCGCGGATCAGGTTCGAATCAATTCAAACTCGCACGCTTTCGTTTCCGTTTCCGACAATGGCACGCTGGTTTTTGATCCAAGTTCCGACCTTGAGAACCGGCAACTCACCTGGTTCGATCGTTCCGGCAAACAACTCGAAACGGTCGGCCCGATTGGCTCTTACCTGCGCGCGCGACTGTCTCCTGACCAGAAACGGATCGCGGTTGCGCGTCGCGATCCGGGCGCGGGCGTCTTTGACATTTTTGTTTACGACATAGCTCGCGGCACCAGTTCGCGCGTTACGACGAGCAACTCTGACGTGGAAAGCCTGGCCTGGTCTCCCGATGGAAATTACATCATCTGGTCGTCGCGGCAGGTGACCAAGAGTGAGATGTACCGGAAACTCGCGAGCGGCGCCGGCGAAGTTGAAGTGATCGCCCAATCAAACAATCCCATCGGCATAACAGATTGGTCAAAGGATGGAAAGTTCATTCTCTACACCGATGCCGATCCGACAACCAATCTCAATCTCTGGGTCTTGCCGCTCGAGGGTGAGCGCAAGCCCTACGTCTATTTTCAAACTCCCGACGAAGACGGCAATGGAAGGTTCTCTCCTGATGGCCGTTTCATCGTCTATCGCTCGCGCGAATCAGGAACGAATGAAATCTATGTGCAGACTTTCCCGGCCTCGGGTATGAAATTGCCACTCTCAACAAACGGCGGCACAAATCCTGTCTGGGCGCCGAGCGGCAAGGAACTCTTCTTCATCGCTCCGGATGGCAAGCTGATGGCGGTTGATATCGGTGCGGGCAGCTCGTTTGAACCCGGGAAACCTAAAGTTCTTTTCGACATCATAGCGGCGAGAACGAATCAGGGAAACGACTTTGACGTGTCCACCGACGGGCAGCGCTTTCTTTTCATCAGCCGCATGGCCGACGCCACATCATCGCTGGCGGTGGTAATTAATTGGACTACGGATTTGAAGAAATGACTCTTAACGCCGGCGCCAAACTCGGCCGTTACGAAATCCGCTCGAAGCTCGGCGCCGGGCGAACCGACGAATCTTTAGTCAGGGAACCAGGCAAACCATGAAAGCAAAATTCTTAAGCGCGAGTATTCTCGCAGGCATATTCGTCACGGCGCTCTGCGGGTTTGTTAAAGGTCAGGCGCCCGCTGGGCACCCGGCGCCTCCTCCTCCGGCGTCGCTGGCGAACGAGAAAGCCGTCACCGGAGCAACGCCTTCACCCGCCAGGAAATACTTTTCAGACGTAGAGCTGATCAATCAGGACGGTCAGAAGATGCGCTTCTACAGCGACGTGCTAAAAGATAAAGTTGTAATAATCAACACGTTCTTTGCTACCTGTAGCGGCACCTGTCCGCCGATGAATCGGAACCTCGAAAGAGTTCAGGAGGCCCTTGGTGATCGTCTGGGGAAAGACGCGATCATCGTTTCGATTAGCGTCGATCCCGAAACGGACACACCTCAGCGGCTCAAGGAATATAGCCAGAGGTTTCATGCTCGGCCGGGTTGGATTTTTCTCACTGGTAAGAAGGAGAACGTTGATTGGGCCCTCTACAAACTCGGCCAGTATGTCGAGACCAAAGGCGATCATACAACCATCATCATCATTGGGAATGAACCGAAGGGCCTTTGGAAGAAGGCCTTCGGCCTGGCAAAGCCGAATGAACTGATAAAGATTGTCGAAGATGTGTTTAGTGATCGATAGGTGAAGCGCGATAGTAAACCGCACCGGTGAAGTTGTGGCCGGCGCATCTTGCGGATGATTCGCCGGCGTCCCCCCCGTGCCAGTTCGTCATCCCAATCAACGCGAGAAAATGATGACTCAACATCGCACACTGATTTTTGTCTTGCTATGCCATCAACCAAAGAAATTTGGGAGCGCGAATGGTTTAGGATCCTAATCGCTGCGATGTTCTGTTCGGCGACCTTTGGCCATAAGAATGCGAAATGTTCCCTAGGATTCGCATCACGATTCCAGCTCTTGAAAGACTATTGATAATTTAGAATTTCCCTCAGTCGGTTACCAGCCGAAGCGTCATTCGTGTGCCTCAGCTTTGGTGGAAAGAGTGAAATAAAAACTTGCGCCACGCAGAGAGTTGTCGGCAGCCCACAAGCGGCCGCCATGAGATTCGACGATGGAGCGGCTGATGCGAAGTCCCATCCCAGTGCCCTCAAGCTTTGTGGTAAAGAACGCACTGAAGATCTGGTCCGTCTGCTGCGGAGGTAGTCCCACGCCAGTATCGCTGACGGACACCAGAAGTTGATCGTCTTCAGCTCGCTGCGACTTGATGGTGAGTTCGCGCGTCCCGTCGACGTCCTTCATTGCATCGATGCTATTCATGATGAGGTTCATCATGACCTGCTGCAATTGCACACGATCACCCATAGCTTGGGAAAGATCTGCGGCCAGCTCCGTCCGGACTGATATCGAGTATCGCATTGTCTCCACGTGCAGCAGTACTATCATCTCTCGAATGACTTCGTTTACATCCACCAACGCCCGTTCCAGGGTACCCTTTTTGAAGAGCAGACGAATCCGCTTAATGATTTCCGACGCCCGCGTTCCGTCGTTTAGGATTCGCGTGACAGCCGCGCGCGCCTCCTCGATATTAGGGGTGTCGGCGGCGAGCCATCGCAAGCAGCTATTGGCGTTGGTGATAGCCGCCGTGATCGGTTGATTAACTTCGTGGGCCAGGGAGGCCGTCAGCTCGCCCATGGCAGTCACCCGGCTCACGTGCGCCAGATCCGCGTGCGCCTGGCGCAACGCGTCTTCGGCTTGTATGCGTTCGGTGACGTCCATCACCGATCCAACAAACTCGATGCCGCCCGATTCATCGCTGACAGCGCGAGCCACGATATGGACATATTTGACGGAACCGCCCGCCTTCAGCAAGCGATGTTCAAAATCAAAATCTTTTCCATCCTGCGACGCGCGCTCGATTGTCTGTTTCACGAAGGCCGCATCTTCCGGATGAACCCGTTGAAGAATAAGTTCCACCGTCGGTTTCGTCGTTCGGTCGTACTGGAAGATTCGAAAGGTTTCTTCTGACCAGAGGATCTCGTTGGTGGAAAGTCGCCAGCCGAAGCTGCCCGTGTGGCTTAATTTCTGCGCTTCCGCCAAATAGGATTCGCCCTTTCGCAAGGCATCTTCTGCCCGCTTGCGTTCGATCGCGATGCTCGCAAGATCGGTGATCTGCTCAATGATATTTTGCTGCTGTGGGGTAGGACTCCCCGGTTCGCGGAAGTATATCGCGAAGGTTCCAAGTACCCGGCCATCCGAGGCGAGCACCGGCGTCGACCAGCACGCTCGGAGCCCGTGTGGTAAGGCCAGCTCTCGATAATCGGCCCAGAGTGGATCCTGGGCGATATCGGCGACAATCACTGGTTCTTTGAGGTAAGCGGCTGTTCCGCACGATCCTGCGACTGGGCCAATTGTCGCGCCATCGATCCCGTCTATATAGCTCTTCGGAACGCTCGGCGCTGCGCCGTGCCACAGGCGATTGCCATCCGGATCCAATAACAGAATCGAAGACAGAGCACCTTTGGAAAGCTCTTCGACCAGACGGCACAGGGCGTCAAGGATCAGAGAGAGAGGGTTGCCTTTGGCTATCATCTCCAGGAGTCGTTTCTCTCCTGCCAGCAATGTCTCGGCCCTTTTGCGCTCGGCTCTCTCCTTGCTCTCGCTCAATGCTCGGTGGACCGAGGGCACAATTTTCGATAGGCGCTCTTTTAAAAGATAATCCGTTGCCCCAATTTTGAGTGCTTCAATCGCCACTTCTTCCCCAAGCGTTCCAGAAACAAAGATGAAAGGTACGTCTGGACATTTTTCCGAGGCGATTTTCAATGCAGAAAGGCCGTCGAAGGAGGGAAGAGTGTAATCTGCAAGGATCAGGTCAAAGTCACCGCGCTCGATTGAAGCGACGAAATCGGCCTGCGTTTCAACACGCATTACATGAGAAGTAATACCTTCAGTCTCAAGCATTGCCTGAATAAGTTCTGCGTCGTTCGGGTTATCTTCAACATGCAGAATACGCAAAGGAGACATCATGATTGTTTTCTATTTTCAGCTCTAAATATTCTAACTACTTTTTCTTACGCTTCCTGGTGGCGGCTCATTGATGACTGCCCAGAAAATTCCCAGTTCTTTAATGGCATTAACAAACTCGTGGAAATCAACCGGCTTTACTACGTAGGCGTTCACGCCAAGTTTATAGCTCGCCACCATGTCTCTTTCCTCACGAGAAGACGTGAGCACTACCACAGGAATCATTCTCAGTTTCTCGTCAGATTTAATCTGCTGCAGCACTTCCAATCCATCGACCTTAGGCAATTTTAGATCGAGCAGCATGACAGCAGGGTTATCACTCGTGCGCATCTTGAAATTTCCCCGGCAATAAAGATAATCCAGGGCTTCTTCGCCATCACGAGTGACAACAACTTCGTTGGCAAGGTTATATTCCTCCAGAGCTGTCAGAGTAAGCTCGACGTCTTTTGGGTCGTCCTCGACGATTAAGATACGCCCTAACTCATTCATCATTTATTCCTCCTATGGTTTAGGAACCGAAAAATAAAAGGTTGCGCCTCGATCGACTATACCTTCAGCCCAGACTCTGCCTCCGTGACGATGGATAATACGCTGAACGGTAGCCAGGCCGATACCCGTGCCTTCAAACTCTTCAGCCCGGTGAAGACGTTGGAATACGCCAAATAGTTTATTTACATACTTCATCTCAAACCCAACTCCATTGTCTCTAATGAAAACTACTACCGCGCCGTCTTTTTCATCAGCGCATCCTATCTCAATCTTGGGTTGCGGGCGCGTGCGGGTGAATTTAACAGCGTTGGAAACAAGATTAACTAACGCCAGTCGCAGCATCGAGCGATCTCCATACAAATTCGGCAAGGCCCCAATTTTCCAATCCATATTGCGCCCCTCTGTCTCCTGCTGTACTTCACTCAAAGCTTCTTTCACAAGCTGTTCCAGGCCGACCATTGTCATTTTCGTCTCAGCGCGGCCTATTCTTGAAAAGGCCAGGAGGTCATCAATCAAGTCGCCCATCCGTTTCGCTGATTCCAGTATCATCATCATATACCGGTGGCTCTTTTCATCCAGAATTGAAGAAGCATTCTTTTGAAGCAGCTCTGTATACCCGGCAATATGGCGAAGGGGCGCGCGCAGGTCATGCGATATGGTATAAGCAAATGCTTCTAATTCCTTATTAATGGCTTCGAGTTCAGCGGTCCGTTTTTCGAGGTCGTCGTTGAGCTTGCGAATTTTTTCCTCCGTTCGCTTGCGCTCCGTGACGTCATTGTTAGTCTCCAGAATCGCAACTGGGCGCTCCTGCAAGTCTCGCCGCAAAGACCATCGGCTCGCTACGACTACCTGGGTTCCGTCGGCTTTCGTCTTCTCGAGCTCGCCTTCCCAGCGGTCGGTGCGCAGCAACTCAGCGCGAATCTCATCAATCGGCATCGGAAAGACCGTCCGCAAGAGTTGGTGAGCGCGCTTGCCGAACGCTTCCTCTGCCGTCCACCCGTACAACTCCTGAGCCCCCCGGTTCCAGTACGTGATGATGTCACTCATATCACGGACAAAAATCGTGTCGTGTGTGAGATTGAGCAGGCTGGCCTGCTGGGTTCGTTCGGCTACCTCTGTCTCGAGTTCGTCGCGGGATTGCAGAAGCTCTCGCTCGACGCGGCGCCGAACGGTGGCGAACCCGGTAAGAAGCGATGCAAATAGTATGAAGACTGCAAGGTGCGGGACATCAGAGCGTGTAATGACGATACTGTAAAGCGGCTCGATGAAAAAGTAGGAGTTGGCGAGGCTCGAGAGAACAAGGGCGAGAATTGCCGGCCCGCGCCCTGCATACCAGACGACTATTGCGATGGCAAACAAGAACAGCGGATCTGCCACGTCGGGAAAGTTGTAGTGGCTCAGGAGAAGCGCCACGCTGAGCGCAATGCACACGGATAGAACTGCCAGGCCGTATCTCAGCACCATGGAGGTCATGCGCCGCGATGAGATTTCAGGCTTCGACATACCCTTGGCTCCGTTTGACACCGGGTAGCGTGCGACAGCTTGAGCCCTTTACTAAATAACTCGCCGTAACTAAATCACTTGTGGCTTTTTTTGGCAAGGTCGATGAATACGAGGGCTTTAGTGGTTAGTCCTGGTCTTGCCTTGCTTTGTGATTAGGGGCAACTGGGTCTACGTCAGTCATGACTGTCCTCTCGGCACCTTGTCAATCGAGAGGTTCCGGCTCGCCCGTGACGGCGACTACGCTGTAAGCGTGAGACCCTACCGCAATACGACCGCCGCTCCCGCCACTCATCGCTTTCTCTCCTTCTCTATGGTTTCATCCTGAGCTACAGCTCTGTCTTCAGCGCTTGGAAGTTTGACTTGCCGTCAGGCGCACCTTCCAGTTCAAGACTGTGTAGCGTTGATCATCCAACGGGTTTGACGGCTTCCAACATACGATTGCCGCTGATGCTCTTGTCTCTCCATCTTTACGCATCAGCGATTACCGGTACACGTGACCGAAATACATCATTTCCCAGATTCCCGGATCGCTGACATCTTCAAGCAGCTCGCCGTTGACAAAGTGCTCGAGTTGCACGTTGCCGGTGAAGCGCAAGTACGCGCCATCGAACCCCGTCAGCCTGGCGAGGAGATGCTTGAATCCGCTGACTCTTGTGATGAGTTTTTCGTCGACAATCGTTTCCGAGCGGCGGTAGCTCACCCGATACCGGTCCGACTCATCCTCATATTCGTAGACAACGACGTTCGCGACCGGCTTGCCGCTTTTCGGGTCGATATGCTCGTCTTCAAGGTGGAACCTGACTTTGCGGCCATCATCGG
>JAWVDF010000016.1:0-134670 GCA_033857635.1 Blastocatellia bacterium | reverse complement strand
ACAAACGGGAAGTGACGCCCGTTTCTTATTAACCAAAAACCAGAAGCGCGTTACAATCCATCGGCGCTCGAACAAGTCATTGGACCGGAGCGCGTTCAGCGGGCTTCTCATCGACAACTTGCGCCTTTCGACGTTGCGTGCGCGCCCGGTCAATTCCAACGTTAAGGCTGGTGGCAGGTCTTGGGTCAAATCGCGAGAATCGCGAGCCTAACCCTCAGTTTCTATGCTTCCAGCGAAAGACGCGCAGCTTCGCTTACGACGGGCATGGGCGTTTGCAAACCCGCACGACACCGGAACAGGGGGCTACCAACTATAGCTACAACGACGACGACACGGTGAGCGTGTTGACGGATGCTCGTGGAGCTACGACGACCTATGGTTACGACGGCCGCCATCACGTGACTTCGCTGACTTACGGCGCCAACGAAAATCACGACACCGCTGCCTCATCACTGCGTCCAATTCGTGCATGGCGGCAAAGTTTCGCTCGAGTGCCGCGTCGACTTCGAGGTCGGGCGGCTGGCGATCCATGAACCGGTCAAGATCGGAAGAAATCATCTCCATCCTCTCGCGTATCTCCTGCGAGAGTCTTGTTTCCTCGGCCTCTTTTTCCGACCCGGGATCGCTCTCGAAGGGAGGCGGCTGATCTTCTGCCCCGACTCGTGCATATTCCTGCATCAACGACTCCCACTCGGCCAACTTCTCGGATCGGCCTTAAGCGCCTCACGCACCATCGGATCGATCTCGGCCGTGAGAATTTCGTCAGCCTGATCCAGCAACACTTCCACTTTTGGATCAAACACGCCTTCAGATTGGGCACGGTTGTTGTCGGCTGTTTGTTCAATGTCGCGCGCAGCAGAGTCTTCTCTACTGGGTGAACTTTCGTCATTCATTAGTTTGTCTCTCCTTTCTTCGTTTCGATCAGACTCGCCGTGAGATCTCCATGGGCGGACGGCGTGAGCACAAGAGTTGCGGTCATAGCGGGAGACCTCCGACTGGGTTATGCGGCGAATTATCTTTGTTTTCGCGTCGCGTTACCAGCGAGAGTGGAGAAGCTGCGCCTGCTTGGGCTGTGTCTGCCTCAATCATTCGCCAGAGAGGTTCGTCAGGCGCGAAGCGCCGGAATGCAGTAGCCCCGACCGTCAGGTCGGGGTCAACGAGCCAAGAAAAACATGAGGCCCGAAGGGCCGACATGGATTCGTGCCGGTCCTTCGGACCTCCTCAATCATTTTTAATACCTTCACCACGACCTTACGGTCGTGGCTATTGAATGCCGGCTCTTCGGGCCTCCGGCATCGCGGTATGCGGTCGCCGCGATGTTAGTTTGCCCCGCAATGGAGTCAGTACCGGGAGCGATAGCGACCGGGCCTCGGGATCGCCACCACACATCATGCGACCCTGTCGCTACCGAGGCTGTGTCAAAACTTCGGACGTGCGCCTAAGGTAACCATTTTCTTAAACGCAGAGGGCGCAGGCTGATTCAATACTTCGCGAACCTTCTGTGCTAGCGAGTCGGGCGCAAATGGTTTCTGCAGGAAGTTCGCAGCTTCATCCAGTACGCCTTGATGAACAATAGCGTCGTCGGTATATCCCGACATGAAGAGCACGCGCATCTCTGGCCGCAACTCTAGTAATCGGTCCGCGACCTCGCGGCCGCTCAAGCCCGGCATAATCACGTCGGTAAGCACCAGATCGATCTTCTCCGGGTGCTGCTGACATATGGAAATCGCCGAGGCGCCGTTAGCTGCAGCCAGCACTCGATATCCATACATGCTCAGGCTTTGCTGGGCCAGCTTCCGCAGCATCTCCTCGTCCTCTATCAACAGGATCGTCTCGGTACCCTGATAGACTTCGTCAAGATGCGAACTCCGCTTGTATTCCGGAGCGCCTTCATCAACGCGGGGCAAATAGATCTTGAAAGTAGTTCCTCGGCCTACTTCACTGTAGACCCAGATATTCCCGCCCGACTGTTTGACGATTCCATAGACCGTTGAAAGTCCCAGTCCCGTTCCTTTACCCAATTCCTTGGTAGTGAAGAAGGGCTCGAAAATGCGAGCCAGCGTCTTCTGATCCATGCCGCTGCCGGTGTCGCTCACGGCCAACATCACGTGCGGACCAGCCTGGGCGCCGACGTGCTGCTTAACGTATTCCTCGTCGAGATAAGCATTGCCCGTCTCGATGGTGAGCTTTCCGCCTTCCGGCATCGAGTCGCGCGCATTCACCGCGAGGTTCAAAATGATCTGCTCAATCTGGCCCGGATCGGCTTTGACGCTGCCGATGTCGGGCGCCAGCGCCGCGCGCAGATCGATGTTCTCTCCGATCAGACGCCGCAGCATCTTTTCCATCTCTACCACTACCGAGTCAAGATTTAGGACCTTTGGTTGCAGCACCTGGCGACGGCTGAATGCCAGCAGCTGTCGGGTCAAAGAAGCCGCGCGATCGCCGGCTTTCTTAATCTCTTCCAGGTTTGACAGCAAAGGATCCTCGGATTGCAGACCGCGCATACCCAGCGAGCTAAATCCAATAATCACGGTCAGGAGGTTGTTGAAATCGTGCGCAATGCCGCCGGCTAATTGTCCCACCCCTTCGAGTTTTTGCGACTGTCTTAATTGTTCTTCACTCTCGCGCAAGGCTTGTTCGGCGCGCTTGCGTTCCGTCACATCGTTCGCCAGGACAAGCTTGGCGCTCCTGCCGGCAAAGATTAGCGGGTGAGAGATAACTTCTACTTCAATGGTTGTTCCATCCTTCTTTTGATGTGTCCAGCTGCCCGCCAAAGTAACCCCGTCTTCAGCTGAGATGTTTTTCAGGAGGTCGGGGACGTTTTCGGGCGACCTGATGTCTTTAATAGTCATCGACAAAAATTCGTCGCGCGAATATCCGTATTGAGCAATCGCGGAATTGTTGACGGCGAGAAACTTCAGGCTCTCGCGATCATAGACCCACATTGCCTGCGGATTACTTTCGAACAAGAGCCGATAGCGCTCTTCTGTTTCGCGCAGGATGAGTTCCGAGCGTTTGTAGTCTGTAATGTCGGTAGCTATCCCGAGAATCTGTATCGTGTCGGTTCCCGGCAAGGTGAGAGGCACCTTGATCGTTTGAAACAAACGCGTCTCACCAGTGCGGGAATTCGTGAGCTCCTCTTCCGGAATGAACTTCGCTTTCAGCGTCTGGATTACTTCCTGGTCGTCCTGGACAAAGGTCTGTATCTGGTGGTGGTAACCATTCAAGTCAGCTTCTGTTTTGCCCAGAATGTCGGCGGCTGATCTTCCATAAGCGCCTTCAACGGCCTTATTAACTAAAGTGAAATGACCCTGAGAGTTCTTCACGAAAATCGGATGTGGGCTGGTGTCGACAACTGCTCGCAGGAACTGTTGTTGAGTATTCAGTTCGGTGGTGCGCGCCTTGACGTGCTCTTCCAACTCATCGTGGGCCCGTTGCAGTGCCTGCCTGGCAGCGCGCCGTTCTTCAATATTTCGAATAGAACCTTTGACCAGCAATCCCATTCCGCAAAGCAGAAAACAGATCGCAGTATTGAGCGCCATCGGGATGGAATGGCCGCCGTACATCAGCGGCGCGCCGTAAAAATATCCGAGTGAAAACGCGAGTCCAATGAAACCGACTACTACCGATAATCCCTGCGCAGCACTGTTCGCCCATCTTTGCGCCGGCCATGTCAGGAGAAAGAAAGCTGACCCGAGCAACAAGAAGGAGATGGCTGTGAAAAACGCCATCTTACCGGCCGGCGCGAGTCCGGCCTGTTCCGCTGGAAAACGAAAAAGCCAGTGATCGACGCTAAGGTTGAGTGCGGTCAGGTACTCACTCATACGAGCGACAACCATCACCATGGACAGCAACACCACGAGCCTAATAACGTTGAGAAGTTTATTTGAGCTGGCGAGGAGCGTCACGCTTGTGCCCAGCAGAAGAAAGACAAGCGCGGTGTTCGGCGCCATGGGAGTGTACCCCGCCCCGATTCCTTTGAGCACAACTGACCCGCTAAACCAGCCGATCAATGCGGCTGCGCTGACTAACACCACCATGAATCCGCACACCTGGGAGATGCGTTGATATCTAGTCACAGGCCAGCTATTGGATTCCATTTTGCTTTTGCTCCCAGGGTGAGAGGGGCGATAAGAACGAACGAAAAAACTTTCGGACATGACGCAGTTGCTATGCTGGTAATTTCCGCATGATCATTTTGATGGGCTGGAAACCCTTCGGTCAATAGGAATTTTCCGATGAGTATCACAATTTCATTTCGATCAAAGCTCGATGAGTGATGAGTGCCAAAGTTTGTCACTTAGGCCAGTCGCCACAACAAAAAGAGATGAGGTTAAGAAGGATATTTTGTTGATTGAATTAGGAAGAAGGCGCGAGCGTTCAGTTGGGGAGCAATCTCCCCACTCGCGTACCGGCAAAGATATGCAGAGAGCGGATAGTGTGTCAGAAGCCCGACCGTGAGGGAGGGCCAAACTCGCGAGCACGCCTGGTTCACTCTTGTATTAGAGCCTGAAGACTAAGAGCGTCCTTTGTCATGCGAGCATTGTTGAAGAAGACATACGGCTTTTGAATCGCGCGCGGGCCGCCGCTACGGGGACCTCGGTTATGCTTGGCGAGGCTCTCGGGAAACATCGCGGCTAACTCTCGCAACTCCGTCTCCTCGTATTCGTATCGCCAACCGTTTCTGCCGTGCAGTCGGAAATAGAGACGGCGCGGCGTGAGAGTCCTGGTAATGAAAGGATCCACGACGTGCCACAACTTCAGATTTTCGCATAAGCTTTTCACGACCTTGCTATCCCAAGTGCCGCGTGGTTCCCAACCGAAATTGAATTTCTCTTCATGCTCGCGGTTTAGATCGCGAAAGAACATTTCGAGGTGGGAAATATTTTCCTTCGTCTGGGTGAAACTGGCTGGACATTGAAACAGGATTGTTCTGGCCCGCAAAGCCCTGGCGCAGGCAAGCGTTACTTGCCAAGCGTCCTTAACGATTGGGGTGGGCCTGAAGTACCCCGCGTCCTGCTTCTCGACTTCAGAAAGCTTTCGCTTCAGGCGTCTATAGGTCGGGCTCTTCGCACCGTGCGTGATTAACTGCCAGGCTTTCAAAACGAATTCAAAATCAGCAGGCGCATCTTCCCGCCAGCGTTCGAGCGTGGAGATTCTAGGCGGCTGGTAAAATGTGTGCTGCACTTCCACGCAGGAAAACAATTGAGCATATTTGCTCCTGGCGATGCCAAATCCGCAGGTTCCGATCTGTGGCTTCATCTAACTCAGATCTTCAGGAAGATCCATTTTCGAGGTTTGTTCGCGCTTCGCGCTCAGGCAGGCAGGATGTCCGCGCTCCGATTTTCATAGAGCGAAGTCAGCCGTGATGACGTGCCGGCTTTAGATCTCTGCGCGCCCTCATGCGCTCTGCCGGCTTACCCTCCAGCACACGCCTCTCCTGCACCACCGACCAGATGACGAAGACCAGCAGTATCGAAGCCAGGACGATCGACGATCCAATCGTACCCAGGTTGAGTCCGCCTCGCGCAAGAGGCTTAGTCAACACATCGCCGAACGTAGCACCGAACGGACGAGTGAGCACGAAGGCGATCCAGAAAAGAACGACTCGATTGATCTGGGTAAAGTAATAAGCCAGCACCACTAGTCCAAGGAGGCCGCCGATCAAAATCGCTCCGCCCAAAAATCCGAGACCTGAACTGTCGGCGAGAAAATCTCCTAACGCGGTGCCCAACGTGTTGGAAAATAAAATTGCCGTCCAATAGAAACTCTCCGTTTTCCTGGTGCGAATGCTGTCAACCGATAACGTCCCCACGCTGTAGCGCCAGACCGCGAGAATAACCAGCAGACAAGAGACCAAAATCAGCGAACCTTTGAAATAGCCCAGCCCGAGGGTCCGGTCCATGTAATCGGACATGGTTGTGCCGGCGGTGCTGGTTGAGACTATCACCAACCAGTAAATCACCGGGTGGTACTTTTTCACCGAGAGCTGAATGCCGAGCGTGACCAGGAAGAAGCTGAGCAAAATAAGTGAGCTAACGGCGTAGCCGACGTTCATCGTCATTGACAGAAGGTCACCGCCCGTTTCGCCGAGGGTCGTGGCGGCGATCTTCATAATCCAAAACATCAGTGTGACTTTCGCAACCTTATTCATCGTATGCATCTGGCTTCGGCTCCTATTCGATTGGTATCGGGGCGTTATGAAAACGTGCACGTTCGCGGAAGAATTGGTCTCTCCGCGTACGGTTTGCATTGGTCCGGGGTGTCCGTGGTTGATCAGAGCAAGTTGTTGGCCAGCGAGGCGGGGGACGCCTCCACGGAGCGCGGACATGCTATCCGCCTGAGCGCGCGGCGCGAACAAGCCGCGAGAAGGAATCTTGCGAACGGGATGAGGGGGCTTTTGCCCGCCGGCGGACAAGGATGTCCGCGCTTCGATCGCTACTTCGGCGCCGGCATTCTGCCGATAGCGCTTTCGCCGATGCTACCAAAATAGAGCATGCCCTTGTGCTCGACGACATTAGCGATCTGCGCGAAGCACTGTGGTGAAGAGTCCTGAAGGTTGCGAACGACTTTGCCATTCGCATCGAGGGCGAGAGCGAACGCGTAGCGTTTGATGTTCGGTTGCAGAAAGTTGGGTAAACGCCAGACGACTTTTTTCAAAAAAGGATGAGGGTGTATCTTGTCGAGCCCGCCGTCGCGACGGTTTACCAGCGCGAGCCAGAAAGTGTCTTTACCATTTGAAGAAATCCCGTCCGGGAAGCCGGGCAGGTTGTCGATGAAAATATCTGACTGTCCCTGCTTCGGTCCGGTCAGCCAAAAGCGCCGCACGCGATAGCTGCCGGTATCGTCAATCAGCACAAAAGACTGATCGGGGCTCACCGCGACTCCATTCGCAAAATAGAGATCATGCAAAAGCACCCGCGTCTGTTTGGTCCGCGGATCGTAGGCCATGAAGCGACCGTTGGGTTGATGCTCGAGCAGGTCGTCTTTGAGGTGAGTGAGCGGATACTTGTAGGAAGCATCCGTAAAATAGATCGTTCCGTCCTTCGCTATATCGAGATCGTTGGTGCAGCGAAAGGGCACGCCCTCAGCTTCAGTAGTCAAAACGGAGACGTTGCCGTCAGGCGCAATCGACAAGAGACCTTTGATCGCATCGGCGACGATCAGATTGCCAGTCGTGTCGAAAATTAGTCCCAGAGGCCTGCCCTCGGTCCTCGCGAAAACTTCGGGGCGCGTGCCGTCCGGTTGGAAACGAAAGATGCGTCCATCTTCCGCGCCGCAATAGATTCGGTCCTGGCTGTCGAAGGCTACGTCTTCAGGCGCGAAGCCGTCGATCTTTAGTCTTTCGATCCTTGATAGCTCGGAGTTCTGAGCATAGACACCAGTCAGGTCGGGCGCGAGTGGCGGTGTCCAGGCAGCGGGACTGATCGGGACCGGCCAAAGCAGAAGATAGCCGATGACGAGTGCGATGACGGCAATTAGGGAACGGAAGATTGTGCGTTTCATGTTTGAACAGTGGATGCGATTAATCGGTGAAATGAGTCTGTGTCAGAAGCCCGCGCGTAAGCAAGGACAACGTTCGAGAAGATCTCCCGGCATCAATACAACAGCTCCTCGCCGGTTTTCTTGAATCGAGGCTGCTCGCGAATGCGGCCCTTCCTCACGGTCGGGCTTCTAACAGATCCACTAGTGGGCAGGGAAACCGTTTAAACGGTTTCTCGCTGGCGGCTGTGCCGCCTGATGTGCGGAGGGCGGAGCCGCGGACTTACTCATCTTTCGCCGCGGGCGGCTTCGACCTGGCTTTCAAGTTCAACGGCCAACTTGTTATTGCCGGGTTGGCTGGCGGATTCAATCCATCGCAGGGCTTCGTCCAGAACTCTTCGCTGATGCTCGGGCCAATTGGGCGGGCCGACTACGCTGCCCAACTGCCCTCGATAAAATCCTGCGCGTGGCGGATGTGCGCGATCGATAATGTCCCGTTCAACTGCCAGCATCATCGTGGGCACGCCGGCCTGCTCAATTGCCCGCGCGGTCAGCGCCATCGATTGATGACAAAGACGCGATGCCGGAATTAACAGCGCGGCCTGAACTTCGTAATGCTTCAAGCGTTCAATCAGCTTAGGCACTGAAACCTCGACCAGCGACGCGGCATCAGGAATGAATCCGCAGCAACTCCAGAAAGCGGAGTTCAACTGGCCAATCACTCGATTGCTCTCGAACTCGAACAGACGCGCCAAAGGAAGTTGCACGTTCACGTCCTGCTCGACGAACGCCGGATCGTAGCCCCGAGCGGAAAATCGTAAGTCACCAGGATCGATCTCGGTGGGAATCTCGCGGAAGGTGTAATCGCCGCCCGGCGCATTGGTGTCGAATGGATCCGTGCCGTCGATGTAGGCGCCGGCCGAACTTATTACCGCCAGGTTCAACATCGATAGAGACCGACGCAGCGGAGTAAAAGGCGCCCGCGTGTTTTCGACAAACGGGTACGACTTGTCTATATCATTGGCGGCGCTGCGTTGTGACTGCCAATTCGCATAACGCTTGCGCCATTCGTCTATGTGCTCGATTATCTCCACTACTAAGCTCCTGAAACAAAGTCCGTGTTTAGAGGCGAGCGTTGCCCGCCGCTTCACTCTTTTCTGCGTTAAGACGGCGGGCAACGCCCGCCTCTAAACAATAGCTAAAGCTCACAAAAGTCAGGGAGCTCGCCGGCCCGATCCCAGGCTCGGGCCCACCTGGCCGGGAGTAGTAAAACAATCCTGGACTTCCACGAACCTGCTCTTGTCGATAGGTACATTATGCTTGATCTCTGTCATTCGTAGAACCACCAAACCGTAGGGTGATTCCTCTCTGCTGACAAAGGGCAGCTTAACGCCATCTACGTCGCGATAATCTTCATAGTAACTATTGTTCCGGCGCAGCAATAATCCTGTGGCCGCGTCGAAAAACAATTTATCGGACCCGCCGCCCTTGTATGTGCGCATCAGCACGAGCGCGTCACGATCGCCCACCATGTCATGGCCTTCAAAGCGAAGCAGAGGTACGAGTTTCTTGAGCCCCAGCTCGCTATAGAACTCATTCGTTTCGAGGGGCAGGCTTGACGGAAAACGCATTACGCCCCTCAAAGGATCCTGCAACCACCGCGACTTACCGTCCGAAGTGTCCCGCATTGATCCCAGGCCTTCAATGCTCAGAATCAGGGCCGACTGGTTCGGCGCCTGCTCGAACAGTTCAGCCTTTCCAGTCAGACCCATGGCGGTGATCTCGACCATACCGACTGAAACACGACTGGTCATGTTCAGCAGCGCCTTGTCCCCGCCGATGGCGGCGATATATTTTTCGATCACTTCTTTCGGTGAGGGAGATTTCTCTCCTGTGGAAACAGTTTCAGTGGACTTCTCTGCTCCCAAGGGTTTTGGCGGAGGTGGCGGCGGTTCGGCAATGGTAACTACTGCCCGAGATTTTTTGGGCTCTCCATTCGATGTCGGTACTTCAATGGTGACTCTGTTAACCAGTCTCGACGAAGCGACCCGTTCACGTAACTTACCCAACCCCGCATTCAATTGCGGATCCCCGCCCCGCAGAATTGACCGCCGCGTCGCTTTGATAATCCAATCCGGGATTACGCCGCGGGCTTCGAGCACTGCGCCGCGCGGGGTGACGTACTTGGCAAAACCGTATTGCAGCAAACCGCCTGTGGGTAACTTGATGATTGCCGACGGAATTACATTGCCCGCGGTGATGTCGCCCACTACCAAAGCGCGGCCGCTCTCTTGAAGGCCGGCGGCAAACATCTCAGCAGCAGATTGCGAAGTGCCATCAACTAAGAGGACCAGCTGGCCCGTGTAAGGTAACGTCTGGGGAAAAGCGAACAGCGGACTGGCGCCCTGCCTGGTCTGCATCGAGCCGAGGAACTGTGGAGTTTCAGTCAGCAAGCCGGTTAGGCCGGCAATCATTCCCAGCAGCCCGCCGTGATTACCGCGGAGATCAATAATCATCCCGGAAGTGTCGTGCAGCGAACGCAGCCCGCCGCAAACCTTTTTCATCAGAATGGGCGCGAACGCATTGAACCGAATGTAACCGATGCCGCCCGGCAATCGCTTCGCTTCGAACTCGGTATAAATCGGAGGCAGGTTCCCAATCGCCGGAGACATCTCGCCATTCAGTTTCTCTCTTGAGATCGAGACCAGATGCTCGCGGTTCATGGCATCGGCATAAACCAGTTTCACCGGAGACGTGAGATCGCCGTTGATGTAATTAGCAATCAGGAAGTCGGGCAATTCAGGGCGAATGATTTCGTGCCAGATAGAGTTGCTTTCAATCTGGGCGATAGCGTCACTCAGCTTCGCACCATTGACGCGTCTGATTTCAAAGCCGGGACGCAGCCCGGCGCGGGCGGCCGTTGAACCCGCGCCGACGCGTGTAATGACGGCGGTTCCGTTGATGATTCTGAGGTCGATGCCGATGCCGGTGGAAAGCCGTCTGGTCAACCTGGTCCTGATTCTTTCCAGCGGAGTCAGAGCCTGCGATTTCGGATCGTTTTCAAGATCCATACTGTCGGCTGCTTCCGATTCGTCCTGTTCGCCTGGTGAGCTAAGTCTCGGAATCGCTTGTGGCGGGATCACAAAGAAGTGTGACTGATGCAGTTCATTGATCATTTGCTGCAGCAGGGTATGGAGTTGCGCATCGGTCGAAGTTTTAGCGACTAAGGGAGCATAGCGTTCATGCACAGCTTGCCAGTCCACGCCGCCAAACTTGGGATCAAAGAAGGTTTGATTAACTGTGCGCCAAACGATTTCGAACGCTTCCTGTCTGCGGGCAGAATCGCTTTGAACGGCCGGCGGTTTGATAGGCGCGGATTGAGGTTGTTGCGCGACCGCCGTAAAAGACAGAACGCTCAGCAGCCAAACCAGGGTAAGGAGTGTAGTTTTTTTCAAGGGACCTTCTTCCCCCGTGCAAGCCTTAGACTGATCTTCTTTGCGACTTAAGTAATGT
This sequence comes from Blastocatellia bacterium, assembly GCA_033857635.1. Taxonomy (GTDB): domain Bacteria; phylum Acidobacteriota; class Blastocatellia; order Pyrinomonadales; family Pyrinomonadaceae; genus UBA11740. The sequence continues at coordinate 123,675 of JAWVDF010000016.1, read as the reverse complement.
CTTAGCGCCTTTGCGTGAAATATCGGCGAACGAATAGAGACTCACGTGCTTATGGGGACGAACGGTAATACGGTACAGAACCGCGAGCGGTAGCGAGCGGGACCAGGACACTCCTTTTCAATACAAGCTCATCTGTTACCAAATGTGCAAAGTCATTTCAGTCGACTTGTGGTGAATTCGTGGATCGAGCCCCAAGACCCACGAAGCTCACTAACGAGATAAGTATCTTCTTCGGCCTTCTCGAGACTGCGTACCGATAATAAAGAACGCAAACAGGGCCGCGACAATCGCTACTCCCATCAAAGCGACTGAATAGCCGTGCAGAGAGTCGAAGGCGATGCGCCGGGGATCGTCTGCGGCAATCTGATCGAAGGGCGTCTGTAGCGCCGCGCGAATAGCCAACATGCGCGCTGAGATAACCCAATGGCTGACGGCGGTCGCAATAGTGATGATCGCCAGTGAAACCAGTTCAGCCCATCGCACCAGGCGACTGGCGCTCCGGCTGGTGAATAATCCCGTGACGAGCAGGAACAAGCCCATTTCGAAACCGCCGCGATTGATTATGGCCAGTAGGCTCTGGACCATCATGCCGGCGAGTTCGCCCGCGTTCACTAACTGAGCGCCGCGCAAAACCCCAAAGACGGTGGGCGCGACCGCTGCGCTAAAGAAAACAGCCGCGCCCAGCCATAGACCCAAAATTAATAAACGCACGTACTGAATGATAGCTTTCAAAAGGGACCTTTCTATTCAACCGTTTCGATTTCGGGTCGCAGTCTGATTGTAGGCGCAGGCAATTCCGGCTGCTCGATTTCACGTGGATCGGGAACCGACAAAAGCCAGGACAAAGCGCTGTCGAGTTGCGCCTGGTACTCTGCCAAGTCCAAAGACATGAATACAGGTTGATTCAGGCGCGCGAACTTTTCCTTGGCCATCAGGTACATGCGTCGAGCCGCGCCGGGCCGGCCAATTTGCAGATGATGAAAAGCCACGGCCGATTGAATCATCGCCTGCAGGAAAAGTTTTTCGTCGGGCGCCACCGGCCCCATCCATCGTTCCTCCCAGGCATCGTGAGCGGCGTGAAACTCGCCGGCGTTGTATAAATCAATGCCGGCGATGTATTCGACGGGATAAGCGATGATGTGCTGCTCCGTGTAAGGCTCTGCTGCCGTTTGCATCGGGCATATTGTAGCCGATGAACGGGAGCAGTAGCGATGAAAGCAACGGAGCGCGGACATCCTGTCCGCCTGAGCGCGCCAGCGCGAACAACCTTTCAAAAGAGAATCTCTCCGTGAGGTTGAGCGGGCTTCGCCCGCTGGCGGACAGGATGTCCGCGATCCGACTACGCTCGTCGCTCCTGCGAGAATGAACAACGATTTGTGAACTCATCGCAAGCGTTGTGAGACGCTAACGGGTTATAGTCTGACCATGTCTTCGAAGAATCATAAATACGCTATTAAGCGGACGAAAACAGGGTTGGGGTTTTTCGCGGTAGAACCAATCGCCAAGGGCACGCGCATTATCGAATACACTGGCCCACTCATTACTAACGAAGAGTTCGAGCGAAGAAACGGGAAGTACTTCTTCGGCGTCAACTCCAGGTGGACCATTGACGGCAGTCCCCGCAGCAACCTGGCCCGCTATATCAATCACTCGTGCCGCCCCAATGCTGAAGCACTTATCTCAGGCCGGCGGGTTTGGATTTGGTCGACCAAGAAAATCGCGGCCGGCGAAGAGATTGCCTACGATTACGGCAAGGACTATTTCGAGGACATAATCGAGCCCATGGGCTGTCGCTGCATCGGGTGTGAATCCAAATCAAAGAAGCCAAAGCGTAAGCTCCGTTGAAGCTGGGAGCGCGGACATCCTGTCCGCACGTCTTGTCAGATAGCTTTCCGTTTAGCGGCGGCACTTGTGCCGCCTGGATTCGCCGCACAAGTGCGGCTTCTAAACAGCGCCGGATCTCTTTCGTATTCGAGACGATGCCGGCCTATTTAGCTTTAGGGTAGTAGCCTTCGCGCGCGCGCACGCGTAACTGTGGTTGGGAGGGGGCGCTGACGGCGATGCGCCGGAAGCTTTGGCCCGCTGACCGGTTATTAGAGTAGTACTGAAGAAGGTATTGCGACCGAATCTCTGACGCGATGCGGCCAAATATCTCTCTGAGGTCGCTACCGTCGCTCTTCGGAATGAAAGCGGCGCCGCCTGTTGCCTGGGCGATTCGCTCCATGCCTTTCTCTGACCGCGCTGTGCGCACGTTCAAGTGCATCGTCGCTCCGCTGGGATTGATTGAATAGAAAGTGATTTCCGCCTTTTGCACTTCACCCAACACTTCTGTCTGACCTCGTTGTATAAATTGCAGTTGAGCATCCATGCTGGATAAGCGGAGGTTCCCCTTGCTGCTTTGAGCGGTGAAGACATCGTTGATTCTGGCCGTGTCGTCTCCATCTGAGATGACGACGATCACGCGCCGCCTCCCGTTCGTCGAAGCCTGGTCAAGGTACTTCTGAGCGGCGAGGACCGAATCAAAGAAAGCCGTAAAACTCTTTCCCGGGCCGACAGTCAACAACTTCCGCGCAGCTACTTCAGCGGTAGTTAGTGGCTGGACAAATCGCGGGGTTTCATCAATCGCGAAGATAGTTGCCCGGTCTCCTGACTTCAAAACCTGCTTGAGAAAATCAGCAGCCGCTTTCTGTTCGAAGGCGAAGCGCGCGGACACACTGCTCGAAACGTCGATCAAGAGAGCAATATCGACGGGCACTTGTTCGGGATTGCCCAGGTTAGTGATTTCCTGCGTGCGTCCGTCTTCTTCAAGGTGAAAGTCGGTCTGCTTCAACCCCAGCACGGGCTGTCCCTGCGAGTCGGTAACCGAAACCGGCACCACCACCAGGTTCGAAGAGACCTTGATCACTTCGTACTCGGGTACGGGCGTAGGCGCCGGAGTGGGCGTGGGCTTCGGTTTGAAACGCGGCGCCGGAGGCGGCGGCGGAAGCTGCTTGACCTTCTGCGCGCGGGCGGGAGCGCTCAGGAAAAGAGCGGCCAGGAAAAATAAAGCCAGCGCGGAAAAGATCAGCGCCGGCTTAAAATGTTTCTGATACCTATTCAAACCCATCAACCAACTCCTCATGCCGCCAGCTCGGACCGTTGCTGGCAAAACCACTCATTGACGCCGACTGACGGCATGATCGTTGGACTATGGCGCACTTGTAAAGCTGCGCTGATTAAAGCCGCAAGTTACCAACTTGCGTTACTGGCCGCTGGTGCCTGGAGCCACCGTTGGCGCCGGCTGGGTCAGACCCTTGTTGACCAGCACCTTAACTTCGACCCGGCGATTTTGCGCGCGACCATCGCGGGTCTTGTTGTCGGCCACCGGATTCGATTCGCCAAAACCGTACGGCGTGATGATGCGGCGGAGCGGAATCTGATGGTTCTCCACCAGGTAACGAATCACGGCATCAGCTCGCCTCTGGCTCAGAGCGCGGTTGCGCGCGGTGTTGCCGGTGGCATCGGCATAGCCGGTAACTTCCAGCACATAGCCTTTGGCATTCAGTGCTTTGGTCGCAATGCCATCAAGCTTGGCTTTATTGTCGGCGTCCAGCGACGAACTACCGACGCGGAAGTTTACCGCAGCAGTTTCCTGCGGCACGTAATCGTCCAAAGCCGAGATGCGATCGTTAGTCGCATTGACACCGGCGACGGCTGCATCAGCAGTCGCTTGCGCCGCTTTCGCGCCACCGCGGGCTGCATTCGAAACGGCCGCGAGCTCATCGAGCTGCCCGGAAAGCTTCTGAGCGTTCTGCTCAACTTCACTAAGCCGTCCTTCTGATGCCGAAGCCCGGTCTTCGAGCGGCGTGGCCCGTGATTCAACTGCACGCGCAGTGCGGAAATCTGTTTCGTTGAATCTCACGCTGTCGGCGACCAATTCACCTGACGATCCACCGCGTCCTTCGACTTCGAGATTAAGGCCGCGCAGAATGTTGGTCTGTCCATAGTTGGTGCCGCTACGCAGGAAGCCGCCTTTGGTCTTCACTGACGTTCTGTCGGTAAGCCGGACCACCGTGTCGTTGCCGGTTAGATCACGAACCGTGAACGTGTCGGCGTCACGTTTAACCACGACGCCTTTGATCTTCATCTTTTCTCCGCTGGCAACCGAGCGGGGCGTAGTGCTTTGAGTGGATGTCTGTCCAAGGGCCAAGGGGGAAAGAGCGAGCGCCAGCCCAAAGGCAAGCGCAAGAGATCTAAACGTTCTCAAGCTGCTGATCATATTTTGAACTCCTTAGTTAAAAGATTAGACGGCACAACAGGCACGTCGGGTTTACATGAGTCTGGGATTGCTTACTCACGCCTTGCGTTGTCCGCTGATAAGAACCAGACGGAACTGGTAAAGAGCAGTGATGAAACCATCAACTGAGGGGAGATGTTACTGCACAATTTTGCCAAGTCAAGACCGATCGCGCATGAAACCACTGCTGTGCGGCAGTTAGCAACGATTCATCATTCGTTCGCTACGGGATTGCAACAGAGCCGAGCTTTTCGGTCGCGCTCGCAACGCTGTCGTTAGATGGAATTCGTTTTTGATTTGGAAGTATTGTCCGCGATCAAGTTCCGGATCGCCTTACGAAGTGCGGTCAGTACCGGGAGCGGTAGCGACCGGGTTCTTAATCTCCGCAAACGTTGTTTTCGGAGACATGAAGACCCGGTCGCTACCGCTCCCGGTACTGACCTCAACTGCTTGGAAAGGGATATTTAAGGAGCGATCCGTTCAGATCGAAAACTCTCCGCTCTCGAGCCGCTCCTTAACATAAGCCAGGAACTTCTCTGCGTCAGAGCCGTCGATGATTCGATGATCGAAGCTCAATGCGAAATAGGCCATCTGCCGGATAGCAATATAGTCTTCACCGTCGGCCGAGGTCAGGACGCGCGCCCGCTTCTCGATTTTCCCAACACCCAGGATTGCTACCTGCGGTTGGTTGATAATCGGAGTTCCGAACAAGCCTCCGAAGACACCGGGGTTAGTAATGGTAAAGGTGCCGCCGGCGACTTCGTCGGGCTTCAGTTGTTTCGTGCGGGCCCGATCCGCAAGGTCGTTTGCCGCGCGAGCCAGGCCCGAGATCGAAAGATCGTCAGCCCGCTTGACCACCGGAACAATCAATCCCCAATCGAGGGCCACGGCCATGCCCAGGTTGATGTCACGTTTGTAAATGATCTGGTCGCCGCTGACCTGCGTGTTGAAGATCGGGAACTTGCGAATCGCATCGGTCACCGCTTTGAAGATGAACGGCATGAACGTCAGCTTTGTGCCCGTACGTTCGAGGAAAGCCTGGCGGTTTTCATCGCGCAGTTTCGCGATCTTCGTCATGTCAATTTCATAGACAGTGCTGACATGTGCGGAAGTGCGCCGCGATTGGATCATGTGCTCGGCGATCTTCTTGCGCATTACAGTCATCTGCTCGACGCGATCGCCTTCAGCGGGTTTGACAGCAGGAGCGGGCTGAGTCGAGGCCGTAGCTGCAGGCGCGGCCTTAGCCGGCTCAGGAGCGGTCTGGGTCTCCGGACTTCCCGATTCGATAAAGCTGAGGATGTCGTTCTTGGTAACGCGGCCGCTCATCCCCGTGCCTTCAAGCTGCTTGATGTCGATGCCGTGTTCTTCCGCGATCTTGCGCACCAGCGGACTGGACTTGGTGCGGCGCAATTCGGCGGCGCTCGCGCCTTCATCCGTCCTTTCGGACGTTGGCGCAGCTTTCGCAGCATCGCCAGTTTCATGCTTCTTAACCAGGGTCTTGATTTCAGTCTTGTGCGCGGCCGGAGGCACGGGCTCAGAAGTGACTGAAGGCTTGGGCCGTTCGATCGTCGCGGCGGGTTCAGGTTTCGGAGGCTCAGGTGGCGGTGCGGCTGCGACAGTCTCAATAGGCGCGGCCGGCGTTTCAGCAGAGGTTGCCGCCGCGGTTTCTTTCTCCGCGGGAGGCGCGGCCGCTCCGGCTCCATCGAGGACTGCGACGACAGTGTTGACTTCGACAGTGTCGCCTTCCTTGTACCGGACTTCAGTCAAAGTGCCGGCGGCGGGCGAAGGAATTTCCGCGTCAACCTTGTCAGTCGAGATCTCGAACAAAGGTTCGTCGCGGTCGACGTGGTCGCCCACATTCTTCAGCCATTTAGTGATCGTTCCTTCCGCAATGGACTCGCCCATCTGCGGCATTACTACTTCAGTTGCCATGATGACTCCAGTTAATAATTCTTTCTAACTATTTCGTTTAGATGCCGGACTTGTCCGGCATTCCCAAGCGCTGCGGACAAGTCCGCCGTCTAAACCAATTGAAATGTTTAGAGTCGGGCTAGTGCCCGACTGAGCGGGCCATAGCCCGCTTCTAAACGTACGTCTTACTCAGCCGTCGTCGGATCGATAATCGTCTTTATCTCTGAAATGCGGTTCGCCGGGAATCCGCCTTGCGAAGCATGCTCGCGAATCATGTCTTCGTTGGGCGCGATGTAAATGCAGTAGACCTTGTCACCGGTCACGTAGCTCTGCTGCCATTGAATCTGCGGCCCCATCTTCTGCAGGACTCCGCATGATGTCTGCGACACGGCCTGGAGTTGTTCTGGCGTCATGTTTCCAGCGCCCGGAATTTCTCTTTCAATTACATACTTAGGCATTTTCGTTTTCCCCTTCTTAACCCACGATCTTAATCTTCGATTTTCCGTTTAGATGCCGGACTTGTCCGGCAATTCGAGCAGCGGCGGACAAGTCCGCCGTCTAAACGAATCGGAATAAACTAATAGGCCGCCAGCTTTCGCGCCGCATCCAGGACATCTTTGACCTGCGGCAAGTAATAATCTTCCAGCGGCGGCGAATATGGAACGGGCGTGTCGAGCGAAGCGACGCGCACCACCGGGGCGTCCAACCACTCGAAAGCTTCCTGCGAAATGATCGCCGCAATCTCGCCGCCAATGCCGCCCGTCAAAGAAGCTTCATGCAGCACCAGGGCGCGGCTCGTCTTCCTGACGCTCGCCAGAATCGCTTCCTTATCGAGCGGCGCCAGGGTGCGCAGATCGATCACTTCGACATCCAGACCTTCCTTCTCAAGTTCTTCCGCCGCGTCGAGCGCCGTCAGCACTTGCGCGCCAAACGTAATGATCGAAAGGTCGCGTCCTTCACGTCTGGTTCGCGCTTTGCCGATCTCGACGATGTAATCGTCGCTCGGCAGTTCTTCGCGCAGACGCGGCAGACGGTAAAGCTTCTTGTGCTCGAAATACAAAACCGGATCTGGATCGCGAATCGCGGCTTTGATCAATCCTTTCGCATCATAAGCGGTCGAAGGCTCGACGATCTTCAAGCCGGCGGTGTTGGTAAAGAACGATTCCGGGTTCAGCGAATGAAAAGGTCCTGAGCGAACGCCTGAGCCACAAGGTCCGCGAAAGACCGCCGGAATGTTAGCGCCCCAACGATAACGGCACTTGGCCGCATAGTTGGTGAGCATGTCGAAGCCGCAGGAAATAAAATCGATGAATTGAAATTCGGCGACCGGCCGCATGCCCATCAGGGCAGCGCCACAAGCGGCGCCGACAATTGCGGCTTCGGCGATCGGGGTGTCGATCACGCGCTCCGGCCCGAACTCATCGATGATTCCATCCGTGACTTTGAAAGCTCCGCCATAGGCGCCGACGTCTTCGCCAATCAGAAAGACAGTGGGGTCGCGCTCCATCTCTTCCCAGAGGCCCTGACGGATCGCTTCAACCATCGTAGCCAGACCGCCACGCGGCGGCCGTTCGAGCTTGTGTTCCTTTTTTAGTGCTGTAGACATCAGATCCTTTTGCGGTCTTAGGCAACCAGCCGGCGCAGCCGGCGGCAGAGTGTAGCCACGGGTGGAGCGAAGCGGAACCCGTGGATCGAGCCAAGTCTACTCCCAAGCCCGCTTTAGCGGGCGGCAGACTATCGCCCGCTAAAGCGGGCTCAGGTAAAAATGGGACCGTTACCCAGGGTTCCACTCGCTCCACCCTGGGCTATATTCTGCCGCCAGCTTTGCTGGCTCATTGCGTGATTTATTCTGCAATTGCTCTCGCCCAGATCCGCATTCAATTACTCGAAATCTTCACCGGTTCCTTATCAGCCGGCAATTTCAGAGCGTCGGCAGGCGCCGGCAGATAACTCTTTAGCTGGGTATGATCTTTTCCGCCGGCATCAATGAAGGTCCAGTGCGCGCCATTGTCTGACGAAATCCCGATCATGCTGCTCTCTGTTTTAAATATTCCGTCGCGGGCTTTAACTTTCAAAGTAGTTGGAACGACTGCATAGGTCCATTGCGAAACATGCACGATCTGAATCGGAGCTTCAGCCGTTGACGACAGAACTGAAACGCCTTCGGTCTCCATCTCCTTAATTCCTTTGGCGAGTGCGGCAATCATTTTGTCGCGACCGCCGGCACCCTCGATCACTTTCGGATAAGTGAGATCTACCATCCGAGCAAAATCCCTGCGCCGAAACGCGTCGTTAACTTCCTGTGCCTGGGCCTGCAGAGCTGGATAATTCGCTGCCGACGGCGCCGGGGAATTCCCCTCGGTTGGCGTGGCGGCTAAGACCGGCGATTGGGTCCCAACCGCAGTCGGAATCGGTGGCGTGTCCTTCTTAGTGCAAGCAATAGTGAACACCAACAGAATCAGACCCACCGAGCCGGCGTAGCCGGCGGCAGAATTCAGCCCAGGGTAAGCGAAGCGAAACGAAGTGAAGCGAAGCGAAGCCCTGGGAACCGTACCGAAAAAGATCCCCGAGCCCGCTTTAGCGGGCGACAGATTCTTTCGCCCGCTAAAGCGGGCTGATGAAGTAAAGGTGCTGTTACCCAGGGTTCCGCTCGCTTCGCTCGCTTCGCTCTGGGCTAAACTCTGCCACCAGCTTCGCTGGCTCGTTGAATGCTTCATTCTGTCCGTTCTCATCGGTACCGATGGCTTTTTACCTGCTCATGATTCCAGGACCTTCGGCCGCATCGCCGGCGGTACGATCGAATTATCGAACACGCCGTACGCCGCGCCCTCAGGCTCCGGCATGGGCGAGCTTTCGGCCCACTCGCAATCTTCGTCGATCTCTCGCATCACGTCCGCGGTGATCGCTTCCAGTTTTTCCCGGTCCGCGATTTTGCGATCGAGCAGGTATCTTTCAAAACGATCGATCGGATCGTTGTGCTGCTCCCACCACTCGATTTCGTCCTTAGGCACATACCGCTGATCGTCGTGTTCAGCGTGGCCCTTGCGACGATAGGTTTTGGCTTCGATTAAGACTGCGCCGCGACCTTTGCGCGCATAGTCGATCGCTTCTTTGGTTACTTCATAACAGGCGACGACGTCGTTGCCGTCGACAATGTAACCCGGGATGCCGAACGCCGCTGCGCGTTCGGCCAGATTTCTCACCGCGGTTTGCTGGACAGTCGGCGTTGAATACGCATAGTGATTGTATTCGGCGATCACAATCAGCGGCAGGCGTTGGACCGCGGCAAAGTTCATCCCTTCATAGAAGGCGCCGGTGCTGGCGCCGCCATCGCCGATATAGGCGAGCCCCACGATGTCTTTCTGCTGCATGCGGGCGCCCAGCAGAATGCCCGTCATCACCGGAATCATGTCGCCCAGATGCGAGATTGGCCCGAGGAAACCCTTATCGAGATAGCCAAAGTGAACGTTGAGATCTTTTCCGCCCGAAGGCCCCCACGCCTTGGCCATGTACTGCGCAAAAATCTCGCGCGGCCGAATCCCTTTGACGAACACCGCCCCGAGGTCGCGAATGATCGGCGTGATGAAATCATCGGGACGCAAAGCATAAGCGGAACCTACGGCCGTCGCCTCCTGCCCTAAAGATCGATAGACACCGCCGACGACTTTCGTCTGGCGATAGAGATTGACGATGCGCTCTTCGACCAAGCGCGTCAGTTTCAAATAGCGATAAAGCTCGAGGAGCTGATCGGGCTTCAGCGAAGTCTCGGCGATGCACGAGCGTGGTTTGCCTTCAGCAGGTTTGCGCGGCGCATACTTGGTGCTGATGCGCATTTGAAAGCCGGGACGGCGGCGACGTGGGCCACCCTTCGATTTTTTCGGTGATTCGTTCGCCATAATTGTAGGGGCGGGGCTTGTCCCCGCCCGGAATTGGGGCGGGGCTTGTCCCCGCCCGGATCCTAAGAACAACGGGCAGGGACAAGCCCTGCCCCTACATTACATGTGAATCGTTTTGCCGTGAACGCCTTCGGCGGCTTCCATTACTGCTTCCGAAACGGTCGGATGCGCGTGCATCGTGTTACCCAGCTCTTCGGCCGTCGATTCGAGTTGCATGGCGACGCAGGCTTCGGCGATTAACTCAGTCGCGTGCGGGCCGATGATGTGCACGCCGAGCAGCTCGTCGTATTTCGCTTCGCTGACGATCTTAACAAAGCCTTCTTCTTCGCCGAGGATGCGCGCTTTGCCTGAAGCGCTGAAGGGGAACTTGCCGATCTTCACGTCATAGCCGGCTTCGCGGGCTTTCGCTTCAGTCAAACCAACCGACGCAACCTCGGGATCGCAATAGGTGCAATTCGGCACCAGACGCAGATTGATCGGACGCGGGTTCTTGCCTGCGAAATGCTCGACCGCAACGATGCCTTCTTTCGACGCGAGGTGCGCCAGCAAAGGTGTCGGCACGACGTCGCCGATTGCATAGACGCCCGTCTCTGCGGTCTGCTGGAACTCGTCGACCTGGATAAAACCGCGGTCGATTTTGATCTTCGTGCCTTCCAACCCGAGGCCCTGCGTAAACGGCATGCGCCCAACGGCGACCAGAAGCATCTCGGCTTCCAATCTCACGTCTTCGCCTTTTGAAGTCTTGCCGGTAACGACGACACCCGTGTCGGTTTTTTCAAGCTTCTCCAGTTTCGTGTCGAGCTGCGACTTAATCCCGCGCTTGCGAAATGATTTTGCCAGCTCGGCCGAAACTTCTTCGTCTTCCAGCGGCACTAATCTGGGCAGAAGCTCAACGACCGTGGTTTCCGCGCCGAAGCGTGAATAGACGGAAGCGAACTCAACACCGACTGCGCCGCAGCCCATGACGATCAGAGACTTCGGAACTTCAGTCAGTTCCAAAATGTGATCGCTCGAGACGACGTGCTTGCCGTCAGTTTCGAATCCGGGAATTGGCCGCACGACTGAGCCGGTAGCAATGATGATGCTCTTAGTCTCGATAATTTGTTTGCTGCCGTCTTCTGCGGTGACCTCGACCTTGCCAGGTAAAGCTAGTTTGCCCGTGCCTTTGAAGACGGTGCACTTGTTCTTCTTCATCAGGAACTCGATGCCCTTCGAATTCTTCATCACGACCTTGTCTTTGCGTTTCTGCACGTCGGCAAATGCCAGTTGAATGCCCGAAGCCACCACTCCGAAATCAGCCGCGTGCTGCATCTGCTCATAGACGTGCGCCGACTGCAGTAGCTGTTTTGTCGGTATGCAACCGCGCAGAGTACAGGTGCCGCCCAGGCGTTTGTCCTTCTCGATAATCGCCACTTTCAAACCCAATTGTCCGGCGCGAATCGCGGCCACATATCCGCCCGGTCCGCTGCCGATCACCGTCACATCGAATTGTTCGTTTGCCAATCTGAAAATCCTCTCTTGAGACAGAAGTGGCGCAACTTGTTAAGTTGCGCGAGTAGTTTCGCAAGTTAACAACTTGCGCTACACAGATCAGTTTTTAGTGCCTTTCGAAAGAAGGCATTATAGACGCTCGCCTGTAATTGAGCCAATTGGGAGCCCGAAGTGAAGCGAGATTGCGGAGCCAGGCAAAAACGATCCACGAAATCCCACGAAAGGGCTGTCCTTGTTCGTGTGATTTCGTGGATCGTTCTGGTTTGACCGGCGATAAAGCACGAACCAAATTCTGGATACCACCAGGGAAGAGTTATCATCTAACTGAGGCCAGCAATCAAAGTCAAGAAAGTGGGCAAGCGGTGTTCAGAGCACCGACTTTAGTCGGGCTTTTGCTTCCCAAAGAAAGACCCAACTAAAGTTGGTACTCTAAACACCTGTAGGCGACAGGGAGGGATCAGACTCAGATGAAACATTCCGCAGGTTTTCTAAAACTGGTCGACGACGCGAAGTGCCGGATTAAGGAAGTCACGGTCGCCGATACTCGCGACCGCATCAGCACCAACCGCGACGCGCGTCTGATCGATGTGCGCGAAGATGACGAGTGGCGCGCCGGTCATGCCGTTGGTGCCGAGCACCTCGGTAAAGGGATCATCGAACGCGACATCGAAGAGAGCGTCCCCGACAGAGCCACCGAAGTGATCTTGTATTGCGGCGGTGGCTATCGCTCGGCGTTGGCGGCTGACGTTCTGCAGCAGATGGGCTATACGAATGTCTGGTCGATGGCCGGCGGTTGGAAAGCCTGGAAGGATTCCGGCGCGCCGGTGGAAATCGGAGAAGACCGCACACCATAATTAAAACGGAGCGCGAACAGTGTTTGGGATGTGATGTGCGTGGGTTGAGCGTGCTAGGCACGCTGGCGGACAGGGATGTCCGCGCTCCGAATTAGTCCGCTCACTTCTTCAATTGAAAATCTTTCGGCACCAACTCCAGAGCCACGGCATCGCCATCGATCTTTCCCTTAAGGTCTTTCGGATCTTTTGCCGGGCGGAAAGTGAACACAACATTTTCGGGCGTTTTGCGAGGGCCGCATGAAACCTGCGTTGCCCCCGGTGTATAAGCGGTCAACTGAACCTGCCCTAATGAAACCGCACGAAACTTATAGGCACGATCGCCGGCCTGGACTATGAAATATGCCACCCCTTTGTTGTCGCACTCCATCTTAAGAAAAATGCCCTGAATCCGTTCCTCGCCCGCCTCTAACGGGCGAAGATTCTGTCGCAAGAAATCAGACTCCGACTGCGGCTGCGGCTGAGAGTCATCGATGTCGGGCTGGGCATTTCCTTCACGTCGCAGACGCGGCGGGCCGGTTTGGCCGGGAGTTTCGGAACCGGCGCCTGGCGAGTTGTAACGGGCCATCCGTTCTTCGTAAGCCTTGATAGAATTCAACAATGCCTTTGATTGCGATTGCAGTTTCCGGTCTTTGGCATTTACCAACGGATCAAGCGCCTGCCGCGCAAGATCCATCTTCTGCTGACGCATATAGATTTGAGCGAGCATCAAGTTCATATCCTGCCTGCCCGGCGACAACGCCAGCGCTCGCTTCAGCAGGGCAACTGATTCGTCAAGTTGATCTCCGGTTACCATGTTGACGAAGGCCAGCAATGAATAGGATTCGGGAAAACTTGGGCTCAACTCAATCGCCTTTTTCAGTTCGGCACGCATTGTGGAGGCGGTCTCCGGCGCGTAGCCGCTGATCATGCTGTTTGCGTCCATGCCTTCACGACTAAGCGCGTACGCGTAGTAGTAGTGAGCCAGATAGTTATTCGAGTCGCTGCCCACCGCGGCCTGGAGGTGTTTCTTCGCTTCAGCGAACTGGCCCTGCCGCGCGCGCAGGATCCCGAGCGAAGCGTGGGCCATCGTGAGATTCGGATCCAGTGCGAGCGCCTGTTGCAGCCGCGCTTCGGCGGCATCGAGTTTCGAGAGATGCAGCAACAAATCGCCCAGATAGGTTTGCGCCTCAGCTTCCGAGAGCGGCGCCACTTTCAGTTCGCTATCGAACTCCAGTTTGTGCTCGAACGTCGCGATCTGCATTCTGAAGGTGTGGCCTTCAACGTATTTCTTCAACTCCTTTTCCATCGCCGCGACGTCCATTTGAAAAGCCTGCTGGAACGCGTCATCGATCTTCACGTTCTCGCCGATCAAACGCAGGAATTTTCCCAGCCGAGGTAAATTCTGGCCATTGTTGCCCAGAATCAGGTAATGCACCAGCGCCCACGACTCCGCGTAGAAAACTCCGCGCTTACCGCTTTCGTTGTAGTAAGGCGAATAGTGATCGACGGCAAACAGGGTGCGCAGCGGTAGCAACTTTTCTTCACGCAGGGTGAACAGGTGATACCCGATCAGCTCACCCAGGTGCGCCTTGCGATCTTCTTCGATATCAAAACTGCTGTAGTACTCGGCCAGGCCCTCATTGAACCACGCCGGCGCGTTGCCGGTGGTGTTGTCGACCATCAGGTGCACGTACTCATGATAGATAACGCTGTAGGGGTTCTGCGCGCTCAACTCTGTAGTCAGAGTGATGTAGTTGACGTCTTCGCCTTTCTGAAAATAACCGGCATTGTTGCCGGAGTTGAAAGGCTTGTACGAGCTCATGCTCTTGAAAACAATCACCGTCGTCGGGACGGGCGTTTCGAACTTCGCGGCGGGCAGTAGCCGAGTGAAGACATCGCGAAACTGTTCGAGCCGCGTGGCTACTTTTCGCATATCTTTTTCGCCGGCGTTACCGACCAGAAAAAAGTTGCGTGAACGGACACCGATCCAGGTATCTTTCGCCTGGGCGGTTGAGCACGCGAAGCAGAAAAGCAGAATGCCGGCGCCGACGGCAAAGAACCGCCGGCGGGGATCGAGCAGGAAACGAATCGTCATCGTGAGATCCTTGAATAGACTGAACGTGTTGGTCTTGAACGGGACAGGTGAACCGGGGGTAAATATAGAAACCGCGGACGGTCATGTCAAATTAAGGCTACCGAGCCCCTTGAAGGAGGTGAAAGCCGCACGTAATAGAGGGCCCGGCGGATTAGGGAGGCGCTAGCGCCGTTTCAACTTCCTTTTCTCGTTTCTCGTCCAGCTTTCCGACCCAGGTATTTCTTACCCGACCTGACTGATCCACTAGCATTAAGGTGGGCGTGGCCTCAATCCTAATATCCGCGAGAGAGCTGTTAACCACGTCGTCTGCGAGGATTCCGTGATCACTAAGGTAGCGAACGGTCTCTGCTCGATCTCCCGGGATGACGGCCAGAAGTCTCGGTTGAAGACCGGATCGTTGCGCGTGAATCCGATGGTAGAAAGGCGCACTCTCTTCGCAAAACCTACAACCCTTTTGCAGAACCATGACGAGCGTATTTCCGTTCCTTTGCCAGTCAACGCCCGCTAGTGAAACACTGCTGCCGATGACCGGCGCTGAGATCTTCGGTTTCGAACGGAGCCTGCGCAAGAGGAAGTTGCCCATTATGAAAATCGCCACAACCACAATTGCGATATTCGCCGCGATTTCTACGGTTCGACGAAAACGTCCGATCTCAGGTTTCATGATAGGTTTCTGTTTTAGTGGATTGCTTTTGCGTCCTTGCGCTTCGGCTTTGGATTGCTTGCCAGAACGGCTTCGGCGAACTGAAGTTTCAGTCTAAGCCTCAGCGCCGGCTCACGAATCCCGTTGGTGATCTCTTCCGCACGGAACCAATCCGTCACCCCAAGGTTTGCAAGTGAGGAGTTTGTTTCGACTTCCGCCAGGCTTTCCGGAAAGACACCAAGTTTAGTGTGCGCCTCGCCAATCGCTACATCGAATCCAAAGGCGAAAGCCGGCTTTGTCGGCGGATCGATCGTAGCTGGCGACGAATTTGCGTATTGTGAGGCGAGGATCAAGGTATCGAACGCTCGATTGGGATCGTCTTTGCTTAACATGCCAGTAGCGGTTAGCGCCAGTTCGACTTTATGCGGGCTGGGCGATGATTTATCCAGCGACCTGAGGGCGTTAGCGATTAACTCGAAACCGAGTACGCGGTCAGCCTTTGCTGCAACTGTCGCCAGAGCGAGAAGGGCCCACGCTCGCGTCTCTTCTGAGGGAATTGAATTGGCCAGGCGTTGAGCCTCAATGAATTTCTTTGCCTTCAGCATCGCGTTAACGCGAGTTATGGTCAGACGATCAGTGAAGGCTGATTTAGCGTCCGGATCGCTGAAGCCGTTGATGGCTTCCCCGGCAAGATCCAGATTACTTTGAGAGTCTTCTGAGTCCTTGCGGAGTAGTTCGGAAACCAAGCCAACCAGTCTCAGGTCGCGCTTTTCAGCAATCGGGTCCTTCAGGATGTCATTTAATCGGTCCCGGGGATCTGAGAGCTTTTCAGGTTGGAAAGCCTGCATTCTTGATCTCGTCTGGTCTGGAACCAACGGCCCCAATTGATTCATGACCGAATCAAACACCGGCACTTGTGCCGGTGCATTGTGCAAGAGAGCAGGCCGGACACTTGTTGAAAACACAGTGAACGAAATGTTTATGTATGACGAATCGAGCCCGCCGTTTGCACTTTCATTTCTAACCAAGCTGGACCACGACTGAAGCGAGGCCATGAAGAAGCTGACAAATGCGTTCCTGGTGACAGGCGACATTTCCTTGTCAGTTTCCAAAAGAGCGGTCGAAAAACTCAGACCCATAGGGTCAAGGGTCACATTTGATGCCAGCACCGCACCAATACCAAGTTCGAGTTTATTAAGAAGGGCGCGATTTCCGGACTCAACCAACTTTTGAACGAGCTGTATCAAGACGCTGGAGACTGTCCCCCCCTGAAGACTTTGGAGGACAAGGGCGAATGCTCTATCAGGATCCGTGTCTACCAGCGAAAGCGCGATCCTGACAGCTTGGTCGGCATTCGTTCGTCGACTACTGAACTGAGTAAACCACTTGTCACTTTTAAGCGAAGTTGCGCTAGCCGTAGCAACGGTTGATTCCGCCTCCGCTTGAAACTCCTTCTGTAGGGTGGTGGCTTTTTCAGTATCCAGCTTCGCATATGCGGCCATTACGTCATTACGTAGTATTGCCGCCGTATGTCGTTGGTACCAACTTGCCCTGTCGTCCGCGGTCCAATCTTTCAAGTTGCGAAGGGCCAAATCGAGCAGGCGAACAGCCTCGTCGTGGTCAGCGGCTGGCAATATCTTTGCTGCATAAAGTAAGAGCTTGACTCGTTGCGATATGTCCGCCAGCTTGGCAGCCTCTCCAGCAGAGTTTGAAATAGACGTAAGGGCGAGGGTGTAATAATCGTAATCCTCAGGAGTCGACTTATTTTGGGCTTTACATTCTGGAAGTCGCCAGATTAATCCCAGCGAAATAAGAACCACCAAAGCAAGCGCTCCAGCAAATTTCAGCAATGATTCTCCTGTCTGCAATTCCAAGGTATGAGAGGGTAAGGGGCTCGTTGGATGGCGCTGGCCATTCGACGAGCCCCGCGAACAACTACTCTGAGTCTTGTCCTGCGATTCCTGGTCCACATTTGGAAGTGCAAGTATCGAGCTTAACTGAACAACTTACGCTGCAGTTCTGCCCAACAGGGCAATCTCTAAGACAGGAATCGTATCCATTCCTGCAACCGTCTGTGCAGGCACTGTCGTCAGCCTTACTAACCGGAGAGAGCATACTTGTAAAGCTGGCGACACTGAGAAGCAGAGCTAATGCGAGTAAGCGTAAAGTAAGACGCATCGATTCGGGTTCCTTTCGCTAAGATGGATTGTGGTAGTTGCCTACAGGCGGAGCAGCCAGAAGCGACCGTGGAAGCGTCTGATTGTGCGACTAGACAGGGTGGGTATATCTTTGGGCTCCTCCTACAGTAGTAGTCGCTGACGCTGTTGCCAAAAAGCTCGCTATCTCTACTACCAATCGTCAACAGGTATTTTACTCTAGATGCATAATTCTCTGTTATATCGTACTTGGCGCAACACGGATCATAGGGCCTAACGAGTTTCTTGCTCAAAATTTCGACCCGGACGATCTTTTTGGTTCGTAAGGCTTTAATCTTTGGGGCGGGTTACTCATGAAAAGCCTTCTGAAAACGGAGCTGAAGCAGAGTTGCCGGGTCAGTCAGCGAATTGTGGTTGAATGGCCGACAGTTATGTCAATCCTTTCCGGCCCAGCCATCATAGATCCGTAACCGGATCCACAGCCAATTCGTCATACCAATCCTATCGTCTGCTTTCTTTCGAAATCTTAGCTGTCCGAGTAAACTGATCGGCCCAGCTCGTGGTTCATTCAGGGTTCAAGCAGTAAGAATGGTCCGGCTAACATCGGGTTTGTCGTACAGGGAGCAAGCTAGCAGGGGGGAAGCTAGAAGGGGGCAAGCAAGCCTTGTCTAAAATTGGTTTCCAGTCCGACGTTGGCGGGCAATAGTCCGCCTCTAAACAGACAATCGTTCGCTACACAGGAGAAAGTCATGAGAAAAGTCTACCCACTCGTCACACTGCTGCTCGTTTTAGTTCTTAGCTCGCTCGCTCTTGGCCGCGAAGCCAAACTGGTGCGCTATCCCAGCTACTCGAACGGCCGTATTGCTTTCACATATCTCGGCGACATCTGGACGGCCGATGAGAACGGCCAGAATGTGCAGCGGCTGACCGTCAACCGGGCGCGCGATGCCTATCCGCGGTTCTCGCCGGACGGTAAGTGGATCGCTTTCTCGAGCGACCGCAACGGGAACCTCGATGTCTTCATCATTCCCGCGGGCGGGGGCACGCCGAAGCAACTGACTTCTCATTCGGCTGACGACACGGTCCTGGGCTGGTCGCCCGACGGGCGCGGCGTTTTGTTCAGCAGCCAGCGCGGTGAAGACTTCATGGGAATGCTCTACGTGGTCAGCGTCGACGGCGGCATGCCCCGGAAAGCCGGACCCGACATGGGCACTCAGGCAAGCTTTTCGCCGGACGGCAAGCGCATCGCTTACAACCCGAAGGGTCAGGTTTACTGGCGCAAATATTATCGCGGTGCATACCAGACCGATGTTTGGGTCGAAGACATTGCCGCAAAGAAGTTCACCCAAGTGACGGAATTCGACGGCCTCGATTCGTGGCCGATGTGGAGCAACGGCGGCGACATTTATTTTGTCAGCGATCGCGATGGTGGTGGACTGACGAATATCTGGCGCATCTCGGAAAGCGGCGGCAAGGCCGAACGAGTTACGTCATTCAAGAGCGGCGACGTGCGCTTTCCTTCGATTAGCTCCGATGGTCGCGTGATCGTTTTCGAGCACGACTTTGGCATTTGGAAACTCGATACCGGCAGCAGGAAGGTCACGCCGATTCACCTGAACATCGATGCCGAGACGCAAGAGAACGCGACCGAGACTCGCGTCTTCGCTTCCGAAGCCGACGATTATGATCTCGCGCCTTCGTCGCGCCGCATCGTTATTTCAACGCACGGTGAAATCTTCACCGTGCCGGTTGAAGAAGGCGACGTCAGGCAACTCACCGAAGGCCCGGCGCGGGACCGCAACGCAGGATATTCGCCGGACGGCAAATCTATCGCGTTCATTTCTGATCGCAGCGGGCGGGAAGAGCTCTACGTCACTTCAGTCGACGGCACAGGCGAGGCGCAGAAGTTAACCGACATCGATGCTTTGAAGTTTGGATACAACTGGTCTCCTGATTCAAAAGAGATTGCTTTCAGTTCGTCCGACAACAAGCTGCGCAAGATCAATGTTGCCGGGAAGCAGATAGTTGAACTGGATTCGTCGCGTTACGGAAACATCTCGGGGCCGGAATGGTCGCCGGACGGAAGATGGCTGGCTTATTCCAAGTCTGACGCCAGTCGCACCAGTGACGTCTATGTCATCGCCACTGCGGGCGAAGACAAGCAGCCGCACAAAGTCACCTTCGATTCTTATGACGAGCGCAGCCCGCGCTTCTCTCCCGACGGCCGTAAACTTTTCTTTGTGCGCTCTGATTCAATCGGAGGCGGCGGTGGCGGAGGTTTTGGGGGCGCTTCGGTGCAGATTTATTCGGTAGGCCTCGAGCGCCTCGAACGCGATCCCGACGATCCGGAAGAACGGCCCGATGCTGAAAGCACTCAGCCAGGCGATGGCGCCGACGGCCCTGGTCCGCTCCCCGGACGGCGTCCGGCTAATCGGCCACCGCATGAAACCAAAATGGATTGGGCGGGCATGAAGCATCGCACGCGCCAGGTCACGCGCATGCCCTTTCCCATTTCGAGCTACTTAATTGCTCCGGACAGTCGCACGATTGTTTTTGTTACCAGCGAGCCTGCCGCCGCGGCGTCGCTCCCCGTAGTCTATTCAATTCAGGAAGACGGCAAGCGTTTGACGCGCGTTGCCGCGGGTGGACCACCGCCAACCGATGAAGGCGGCGGCGGGGGCGGAGGTTTTGGCGGAGGCATTTCCGACCTAAGCATTTCGCGCGACGGCCGCACGCTTTTCTTTGCGGAACGTAACGGCATCTACTCGGTCTCCCTGGGAGGCGCAACGGCGGCAGCGGCAGCCGCAAACCGAACGGGAGGCGGAGACAGCCCGCGCAAGCGCATCAGTTTCAATGTGCGCGTTAAGATCGATCGGCCGGCCGAATGGGCCGAGATGTTTGGCGACGCCTGGCGCACGATGAAGTATCGTTTCTACGATCCGGCGATGCACGGCATGGACTGGGACGCAGCCAAAGCGAAGTACGAACCTTTGGTGGCCGACGTCGGCGATCGACAGGAACTGCTCAACATCATCAACGAGATGATTGGCGAGCTCAACGCATCGCACACCGGCGCGGCGCCGCCTCCCGGTGGACGCAACCCCGCGGCCGTTTCGACCGGCAACCTGGGCATTGAGCTTGAGCCCGATCAAGCCTCCGGCCGTTATCGCGTCACCTATGTTTATGAGGATGGCCCGGCTGACAAGGACTGGGTGAAAGTCAGCACCGGCGATTACCTGATCGCGATCGGCGGCAAGCCGGTTAAAGCCGGTGACGAGTACTGGCAGCTGCTCAACGATCGGCTTAATCGGAAAGTCGAAGTGACTTTCAATAATAAGCCGAGCGCGGAAGGCGCCTGGCGCACGCGGATTGAAACCATTAACAGCGGAGCTTACAGTCAGCTTCGTTACGAGCGTTGGGTTAAAGAGCGGCGTAAGCGTGTCGACGAACTTTCAAGTGGACGCATCGGCTATCTCCACATTCAGGCGATGAACCCGCCGAGCCTGCGCAAGTTCGAAAAAGAGATTCGCGAGTTTCGCAACAAGGAAGCCCTGATCATCGACCAGCGCTGGAACGGCGGCGGCAACATTGAACAGGAATTGCTTGCCATCCTGGTGCAACGCGAGTATCAAGTCTGGGTGCCCCGCGGAACAGAAGCGAGCGGACGTCCGTTCGCCGGCTATTTCGGACCAAAGGTCGTACTGCAAAATTGGCGTTCAGCTTCCAATGCGGAAATGTTTCCCGCGGGCTTTCGCGCGCTGGGCCTGGGCAAAGTGATCGGCACGCCGACGATGGGCGCGGTGATAGGCACGGGAAGCTATTCTTTGATTGACGGCTCGACCGTGCGCACGCCCGGCGTTGGTGTTTACCTGGCCGACGCCAAACGAACGAACATGGAAAACTATGGCGTGCAGCCGGACATTCGCGTCGACAATTCGCCGGAAGACAATCTGGCCGGACGCGATCGTCAACTGGAAGCGGCCGTCGAGGAATTGCTGAAACAGTTGGGCGGTCCAAAGCGAAACGTCGCCAGCAAAGCGCAACAGTAATTCCGTTCGATGTTTAGAAGGCGGACTTGTCCGCCCTTTCAAAACCCGCGAAGCGCGTGGCAGCATAGCGGATGTTCGCTTGCGGCTTTGCCGCCTGATGTGCGGAAAGGCTCCGCCTTTCCGGTTGCGCATCTTGTGAGTTTTCGGCGAGGCTACGCCTCGCGCCGGAGGCATAGCCTCCCATCATTGATGAGCTTGTCGGAAAGCCGAAGGCTTTCCGTACATCAAGCGGCAGAGCCGCGAACTTACTTCAGACTTTAAGCTTTCACGCTACGGGGTTCAGAGGCCGGAATTCTTCATGACTCGAGATGCAGCCACCACGGATCGTTTGCGCAACCTGATCGCGAAGATCGCATCGCTGACCGCCGGTGGTCGCTTGCATTGGGAGAAGCAGGCCGGGTCGGCGCATCGTTATGCGCGTTGGAATAATCACCTGGTGATTCTTGGCCCGTCATCACCTCTAAGCGACACGAGGGTTCCGCGTTACCTCTTCATTACTCCGTTCGACTCTCCCGATCACATCGAAATCAACTCGGACGATTCCGAGCTCGGATCGTCGGTTATGGATCTGGTGCAGAAAGTCGAAGCCGCCGCCAGAAACGAAGCGCCGGTCGATCCTTTCGCCGTTACTGAGCAACTGCTCAAACGACTCGAGAGTCAGTCATAAGTAGTACGACAAAGTAGAGGAACCTCTGATTAAGTGTCTTCGACGCGTAGCGTCGGGATGAATTTAGCCCGGCGTTTCAACGCCGGGTAAAGGTGCACGAAGTCCTCGCGTCGCATAGCGACGCCTGAACCAAGGTGAATTCAATCGTCGCTACGCGACGAGAACCCGTAACCAACCGATCCCGGCCTTGAAAGGCCGGGCTAAACTCATACCGACGCTACGCGTCGAAAGTACTTGTTCAGACCATCCTTCAGTCTGAAATTATGGGTTCTACTCAGAGGAATGACAGACTAAAGTCCGTGTCACTTCGTGAGTGTCGACCCACGTGATACTGACTTTATGAGTGGCATCTCCCTCGAGTCGGCCTGATAAAACGGTTGGAGAATATCACGAACGGACCGCGCACATCCTCTCCGCCTGCTGCTCTGATCATGTCTGACGATTTCTCAGAGAGGTCGGTTCGCGTTGCGCGCTCAGGCGGACAGGATGTCCGCGATCCGTTAATGTAAAGCCTGTTCGCCCCGAAACCTTTGACAGGTCTTTGGCTGTCTGCTATTCAATCGATAGATGAATCGTACTCCCTTTCTCACATTAATTCTGACGCTGGGTCTTCTTCCAGCTGCATTCAGCGTCTCGGCTGCGCCGTGTGACCAGATAAAGTCCCAACCGGACTCATGGGTCCGTGGGAGTATCGATTCCCTGGTTCTCGCCGCGCGTCGCGCATATGAACGCGACAACGCGCAGACGGCTTACGAGCGTGTGCTCGACGGCATCGGGCGCACGATTCAGCAGTGTCGCCTGACGCAGGAACAGAATTTCGTGGCGCGCTATCCGGAGTTCGCCGGATTCATCGCTACCGTCGCTCTCGATCGCCAACCGGATCACGAACTTGGTTTTACCGTTCCGGACAGCGTTTATTTTGCTGAGACCCGCGCGTATGTCGCGATACCCGATTTTCTTTTGACTGCGGAATTTCTGCGCGTCGTCAGTCGCCGCGAAACTTTGAAGCAGGCGAAGGCCATGCTGCGGGAATTGAATGCGCGCCGAAGCATTGAAGATCAGCTGATCTTTTTTAGTTATGAATCGCGGCACCTGGGCACGCCGGACAATCCCGAGAGTTTCTGGCGACTGCTGATTGTCGTGCCGGGCAACGCCGCGCAGGGGTCGCCCGAGAAATGGGTGCAGTTCGGTGTGCCTAATCCGCGAACGCGGGCGCCTGTTAGAAATGTCTCGGTCGTCTCAGTCGTGCCCGCCGCAGATGGCACGAGCAACGCTTACTTCAAAGATTATTTCCGCACCTTTCGCCGCAACGGTTCGATCACGGTCAAAGGGCGTTGGGACCTGGGATACGGTGATGACAATTGTGCCCTCTGTCACAAGAGCGGCATCCTGCCGATCTTTCCGGTTAGCGGCACCGTCAGTCCGGATGAGCAGGCAGCGTTAAGCGCAGTCAACGAACGCTTTCTGAAATATGGTCGCCCGCGTTTTGATAAGTACCTGGATGCGAGCAAGCTCGGACCGGGCCTGGGCGCGACGAGCGCTAGAAAGTCCGCGCCGGGGCAGGTTGAAGTAAAGAAGGGAAGCGACGGAGTAAAGTGTGGCGCGTGTCATCAACCTAACGGGTTGGGTTCCTTGAACTGGCCAATGGACCGCGTGCTGATAAGCTCGTTTGTGAAGGGCGGTCAGATGCCGCTTGGTTTCGAACTCACGCCGTTGGAACGCAATCGGCTATACGCCAAACTGATTCAGGATTATTTTGCGATCGATGAGAAGAATCCGGGAACTCTGAAAAGCTGGCTGTTGGGACAACGACGATCGCCATTATGAAGTCAGTACCACCCGCGTGAGCGGGTGGACCCATGAGTCGGCGCGCCCGAGCGGCTACGCCGCAATAGCCTCAAACTACTTCTTCGCCGACTTCAATTCCTCGAGCTTGCTCTTGAACTGCGGCAAGTCCTGGTTGGTTGGATCGACCTTCGCCAGTTTATTGATCGCAATCTCGGCGCCTTTTGCGTCACCCTTACTCAAGAGAACTGCGCACAACCCATCGAGCACGGGAAGATCGTCGGGTTTCTTCACCAGTGCCGCGCGATACCACTTTTCAGCCGCGTCGAAATGGCCGGCATCTATATTGGCCACGCCCAGCATTCCCAGCACGTTGAAGTCGTCCGGCTTGAGCTTGTTCGCCACCAGTAGATATTCGATCGCCTGGTCATAGCGCTGAATTTGATATTCGAGTTTGGCGGCCATCAGTTGTGCGTCAAAATTATCAGGCTGCTCACGAGCCTGCTTCATGGCCTCCTGCACCTGGCCCAACATCTGTTGCCCGTTTCCGCTTTGATCGGCGCCGGCGACAGGCGGGTGATTGGCGGGAAGGTTTTGTTGTGCCGACGACAAAGGCGCCGCACGCTGAGCAGCTTCGCGCGTAAGGATCGAGTTGGCGAGCATAAAGCCGATAATGAAGCCGATCAGAATGCCGATAATTGCAAAAAGCAGGTTGTCTCTGTTCATAAGTTAGGTTTTGATAATCTCGAAATAATCCCAATCGCATCACTGGGAACGTGGACAGCATGGAGTCAGTACCGGGAGCGGTAGCGACCGGGTCTCCTCGCGATTTGAGACCTATTACACAACGACCCGGTCGCTACCGCTCCCGGTACTGACTTCCTCCTGAAGTTAGGATCGCTTTACCATACGAGCCTCAATCTCTCAAAATACTCCGCCTCGTCACGGATAGGGCGAGGGCGCTCGCGTCCCCAGTATCAAGAACCGGAAGATGCGCGCACTACTTTATCATTCGACCGGTTTTAGCAAGCCGCGAATCTGCTCGCGCAGTTCAGGATTGTCCGTGTGACCGTGACTGGTGATGGCATGATTGACGGCGGCATCGAGGACTTCTTCGTCGGTGCCTTCGAGGCGCAGGGTACAGCCGCGCTCGCTCGGATAGTCGCGACAATCAATCGCTTTTCTTTCTGACATGATGAGTACCTCGCTCTGAGTAAGACAAACTTCAGGATGGTCTGAACAAGTACTTTCGACGCGTAGCGTCGGTATGAGTTTAGCCCGGCCTTTCAAGGCCGGGATCGGTTAGTTACGGGTTCTCGTCGCGTAGCGACGATTGAATTCACCTTGGCTCAGGCGTCGCTATGCGACGCGAAGACTTCGTGCACCTTTACCCGGCGTTGAAACGCCGGGCTAAATTCATCCCGACGCTACGCGTCGAAGACACTAATCAGAGGTTTCCTTCAGTTTGTCTATCCCACAGCTCGTCCCTTGAACCAACGGCAAACTGAAGTTTGCCGGACTTCTATTTCGTACCTTTACTGTCGACTAACTGCTTGGTCCGGGTGATTTGCAGTTCGATGGATTTTAGCTGCTCTGATCCGGGCGGCAACAGTAACAGAAGTTTCTGCCAGTACTCGATCGCTTTCTTATAGTCGCCGGCCTGAAACGCCGCGCTGCCCGCGAGGTCCAGGGATTTTTGATGCTTTGGATCTATTTGCAACGCCCGATTGATCGCTTCGGTTGGTTTGCCGGCCAGACGCTGCCCGTTAGCCATCGCCGCGGCCTCGGCATAGTCCGCCCAGGCGTTCTCGTCGTTGCTATTCAAAGCAGTGACATGTTCGTACGCCGAAGCTCCTTCAGCATATCGCTCCATCGACATATAGCTTCGCCCAAGCATTAGCCACCCCTGAGCGTCGTTCGGATTCTCTTGAAGCTTCTTCGCCAACTTCTCGACGTTCGCGGCGATCTGCTGATCGCTCATCGGGCCGCTCGGCTGGGCTGCCGTCATCTGCGGCAGAGAAGGCGCGAGCCCGCCGGGATTTCCTACGACAAAATAAAACGCAATGACGCCGACAGGTATGGCCATGCCGACGCCGTAGGCGACCTTTCGCGCGGACGTTGAAGCGAGTGGCGAGTCAGAGGCAGAGGTGTTGACGTCCTCGAGCAGGCGGCGTTCGAGCTCTTCTTTGTCCTGCTGATATTGTTCTTCGCTCATCAGCCCGTTCTTAAGATCGGCTTCCATCTCTTTGAACTGGTCCTGATAGATCAAAACATTCGCGGCGCGCAGGTCTTCGCGGTTATTGTCGACGCGTTTTTCTAGCAGCGGCGGCAGCACGAACCAGAGAGCGAATAGGATGAAGAGGGCGACGATTATCCAGAAAGTTAACATAAGCTTGCCAGGTCTACAGAAGTCCGCAAATTAACAATTTGCGCTACATTCCGAGAATGTCGGCGGCGCGCTTCCGTTCGGCCGCGCTCAGCGGTTGATCCTGAATCAGTTCGCGACGACGTTTGAGATATCGATAGAGCACGCCCGCGCCAACGAACAGCAGCACGAAGGGTCCGAACCACAGCAGGTAAGTGGTCGCCTTGATCGGCGGATTGTAGAGAACGAAATCTCCGTACCGTTGCGTCAGGAATGCGAGGATCTCCTGGTCGCTCTTACCGGCATTCATCTGTTCACGAATCTGCTTGCGTAAATCTTCAGCGAGGTCGGCCCGGGAATCGGCGAGTGTCTCGTTCTGGCAAACCAGGCAACGCAACTGTTCGGTCAGCGCCTTCATGCGCTGCTCAAGCCTGGGATCTTCGTTTGACTGGGCTTCTTTCGCGACCACTGCGCCCGCACAACAGAAGACCGCCAGGATGATTAAGAGGACGTGTTTCATTAATTCAATTGCCTGACGCGCGGCAGGATCTCTTTCTGCCAAACCTCTTCCGTGATGGGTCCGATCTGCTTGAAGCGAATCACGCCGTTCTTGTCGATCAGAAAAGTTTCCGGCGCGCCATAGACCCCATAATCGATCGAGAGCCGACCTTCCGGATCAGATGCAGTGACGGTGTAGGGGTTTCCTTCTTCTTCGAGCATACGCAGAGCCGTCGCTCGCTCGTCCTTGTAATCGACGCCATAGATTGGAACTGCCCCGGTCTTCGAGTACTGGACCAGCAAGGGATGCTCGTCGCGACACGCAACGCACCAGGTGCCCCAGAAATTCAACAACCAAACCTTGCCGCGCATTTCTTCGGCTGAAATTGTCTTCGTCGGATCCTGCAGTTGGTTAAGTTTGAAGGCAGGCGCGGCTTTGTTGATTAACGGCGACGGTATTTCATGGGGATCGCGTCGCAAACCGACGGCCAGGAAAATCACCAGGCCGAGGAAGAGAAGCAACGGTAATAATAGAAGGCGATTCATTCTTAGGCGGCTGTGACCCTACTCCGAGCTCGCGGCCGGTGACACCGCGGCCACAATTTTTTCCTTGTCCTTCACTTCAACAGTCTTATGCACTGTCTTGCTCGCCAGCGCGTAACGACGATCCGTCACCGCGAACCCGCCGCCAATCGCCATTAGCAAAGCGCCGCCCCAGATCCAATTAACCAGGGGCTTGTGATACACGCGCACGGTCCAGCCGCCGCCCGGCACTTCATCGCCGAGCGACAAATAGAGATCGCGCCACACGCTGCGATCGATCGCCGTTTCGGAGGTGGCATTTCCCGACGCCGTGAACGCACGCTTCTCTGGGTACATAGTCGTCACTGGCGCGCCGTTCTTTGTGACTGACATGTCCGCTCGCACCGCTTGGAAATTCGGGCCCTGATATTGACTCAGATTGTTCAGGCGGAATTCATAGCCACCGACGCTCACCGTGTCGCCGATGTTCATCTTCACGTCTTTCTCAGTTTGATAACTCGTTACCACAGTCACGCCCATGATGAAGACAGCGACGCCGATGTGGGCCAATTGCATTCCGAAGTAACTTCGTGAAGTAGCTCTCACTCGGGCGAAGAAACTCAATTCGCCGGATTGGCTTCTCAGTCTCCCCCACATATTTTGGAAAGCCGTGGCGACAATCCAGATCCCAAGGAGTAGTCCGAGGCTGGCTCGCCATTTCCATCCGCCGATTACGAACGGCAACAAGGCGGCTGTCAACAAGCTCAACACAAAAGCCCATCGCAGCCGCACGGCGAGCTCAGGAATCTTTGCCTGCTTCCAGCGCGCGATTGGTCCCACGCCAATCAGAAACGCGGCCGGCGCCATCAACGGCACGAAGACACTGTTGAAGTACGGCGGGCCCACGGAAAGTTTTCCGAGGTTGACCGCGTCGACAAACAGCGGATACAAAGTGCCGAGCAGGACTGATCCAGCGGCTACTATTAACAAGACGTTGTTCGTTAGCAGGAACGATTCGCGGGAAAGTACTTCAAACTTTGAACCAAGGCCGACTTGTTTTGCTCGCCAGGCATAAAGTGCCAGGGATCCGCCGATGACCAGCGTCAAAAAGGCAAGAATAAAAATGCCCCGTTTGGGATCGGTGGCGAACGCATGAACCGAGGTCAGCACGCCCGAACGCACCAGAAATGTTCCAAGCAAGCTCAAAGAAAACGCAGCTATCGCCAGCAGCACAGTCCAACTCTTAAAGCCGCCGCGCTTCTCAGTCACGGCCAGCGAGTGAATGAGCGCAGTACCGACGAGCCAGGGCATGAACGAAGCATTCTCAACCGGATCCCAAAACCACCAACCTCCCCAGCCGAGTTCGTAGTAAGCCCAGAAACTTCCCAGAGCGATCCCGCAAGTAAGAAACATCCAGGCCACTGTAGTCCAGGGGCGCGACCAGCGGGCCCAGCTTGCGTCGAGCCTCCCGCCAATCAAAGCAGAAATTGCAAAGGCGAAAGCCACGCACATTCCCACGTAACCCATGTAGAGCATCGGAGGGTGCGCGACCATCGCCGGATCCTGCAGCAGGGGATTCAGGTCTTTGCCATCCGGAGGAACCGGAATCAGCCGCGCGAAAGGGTTGGACGTCAGCAACATGAAAAGTAGAAAGCCTGTGCTAATCACCGCCATGACCGCCAACACGCGGGCGACCATTTCCTTTGGCAGGTGATTGCTGAACAAGCTCACGGCCACCATCCAGATGGTCAGCATGAACGTCCAAAGCAAGAGCGAACCTTCGTGCGATCCCCAGGTTGCCGCCAGTCGATACTGCAGTGGCAACTTCGAGTTCGAATTCGTTGCTACGTTGAGCACAGAAAAATCATTGTTGATGAACGAGTAGGCCAGGCAACAGAACGCGATGGCTACAAAAATGAATTGGGCCTGAGCCGTGGGCCGGGCCAGGGCAATGAGTTGCGGGGCACCCCGAGCTGCGCCTATCAAAGGCAGAGTCGCCTGCGTTATGGCGAGCATGAGCGCAAGGATGAGCGCGATTTGTCCAATTTCAGGAATCATTTATTTATAGTGAAATCTGCACGCAATGACGATTAGTTCCTCGGCGGTGACGGTGTAGATTAATCGGTGCTCGTCTGTGATTCGTCGTGACCAATGGCCTGACAGGTCTCCCTTGAGCGGTTCTGGTTTACCAATGCCTTCGAATGGTGAGCGCCTGGCATCCTTAATCAGCAAATTGATACGCTTGAGTAGCTTTCGATCGTACTCCTGAAACCACAAATAATCGCCCCACCCCGACTCAGTGAAAGCTATTCTCATTCATTGATCAGTTCCTTCTCCTGAATTTGCCCGGAACTTGCTTCCTGAATTGATCTTCTCAAATGTGCCGCATTCGCAGGATTGGATAACAAGTAGATCGTTTCCTTCCAAGAATTAAACTCATCCAGCGGTAACATGACGACCTGCTGTCCCGAGTCGGTGCACACAATGGCTGGCTCGTCATCCTCTATTACTTGATTGATTACCTGTTCCAGGTTCTCTTTAGCCTCGCTAAGGGTCATTGCCGTCATCGATTTCGCTCCTTGATTCGGTCGACTCATATTATACAGCGATGTGACTGCGCCAAGTCTTTTAGTTCTCTCGCTCTGGTAGCCCTATTTCGCTAGCGTCCTGCCTGCTTCGTTCGCCGAGTTCTTAATCTTCTCCATGTCTTTCGCTTGATCGAGAGCGCGCGCAGCTTCGGGCGGCATGTAGTTCTCGTCGTGCTTGGCCATTATCTGATCGGCGTAAAAGATTCCATCCGCGCCCACCTTGCCCTGGGCCACACAACCGCGGCCTTCTTTGAAGAGGTCGGGCAGGATCCCTTTGTAGACCACTGGAAGAGTATTAGCAGTGTCGGTCATGGCAAAACGGACAGTAAGTCCGTCCGTGTCTCGTTTGAGAGTGCCCTTTTCTACGAGTCCGCCAATGCGGAACGTGCGGCCGACGGGCGCCTCTTTAGCCATCACTTGCGTCGGACTGAAAAAGAAGACGAGATTATTTCGGAATGCTCCCAACACCAGCCAGGCGGCCAAACCGAGCGCGGCCAGGCTGGTAACGATAAAGACAATTCTCTTGTGACGCTTTTTCATTGGTTCTCCTGGAATGAACTCTCCAGTTGCGAATTACGAGCAGAGCCCTGTTCCGGACTCTCCTTGCGCGCGAGGTCTCGCTTGCGCTTGAGCAGCACCAGGACTTCAGCTCCAAGCAAAATGAAAGTCACGCCATACGAGCCCCACACATAAAGAGCGTAACCGCCCATCGAAAAGAATTTTGACCAGTCCATATATTTCTTTGTAGGGGCAGCCCTCGTGGCTGCCCGCGTATTACATTTAGAACGGGCAGGGACAAGCCCTGCCCCTACACGAGCGCCTCGGCCAGCCAGGGTGATTGCCGCTCTCGCTCCTGAATGATGTAACGCACTCGAACGAGAACGACGGCGATCGAGTATAGCCAGCACGCGGCTAACAGAATCAGCATAGCAGCCAGCATGGTTGGAGCCATGGTCGGCTTGTTGGCGATCCGGATCGTCGCTCCCTGATGCAGGCTGTTCCACCACTGCACTGAAAAATAAATGATGGGAACATTAATCACGCCGACGAGGGCCAGCACGGCTCCCGCGCGATCGGCCCGGCGCGGATCGTCAATCGACGATTGCAACGAAATAAATCCGATATAGAGAAACATCAGGATCAAAGTCGAAGTCAGTCGCGCATCCCAAACCCACCAAACGCCCCAGGCCGGCCGCCCCCAGAGCGAGCCGGTAACCAGCGCGATGAAAGTGAAAATCGCGCCGGTCGGCGCAATCGCCGTCGCCATCATCGAGCCCAAGCGCGCATTGAACGCCCAACCTATGCCGGCGTAGACAGCCATCAGCACGTACAACATCATGCCCATCCAGGCGGCCGGTACGTGAATAAAAATAATTCGGTACGCCTCGCCCTGTTGAAAATCAGTTGGCGCGACAAAAAATCCAACGTACAGGCCGACTATAAACAAGAGAGCAGTCAGCACCGCAAACCAGGGAATCATTTTGCCTGCCAGTGGATAGAAATACGCCGGCGCTGCGAATCTGTACCAATTTATTTTTCGGTTAGGCATTTACTTAAGGTCAGACAAAGTTCAGCAACTAGTGCGATTTCAATTGTCGCCACGCTACAAGACCGGCTAATCCCCATGATCCCGGCGTTGAAACGCCGGGCTAAACTCACGTCGACGCTACGCGTCGAAAACACCTCATTCCACAGAAATTTTCAAAGCGGCGCTCGTTGCCCAGGGCGCGAAGACCAGCGTCAAGATCAATGTCGCGCCCAGCAATAGCAGATACGGTTGTGCACTCGTGCCGTTGACGCTGGCCTGGACGGCGCCAGTACCGAAAATCAAGACCGGGATATAAAGAGGCAATACGAGCAAAGCGACTAAAACGTTTGCGGCACGCAGGCCCAGAGTAAGCGCCGCGCCAATTGATCCGATCAAACTAAGGACCGGCGTTCCCAGCAAGAGAGACACAACCACTATCGAGAGACTATTCTGCGCCAAACCGAACTGAAGTCCAAGCAGCGGCGCGATGATCACCAGGGGAAGTTCCGACACCAGCCAGTGCGCTAATATCTTACCCAGCACGATCATGTAGGTTGATTGCGGCGTCAGGAGGAGTTGCTCCAGCGTGCCGTCCCGATAATCGTTCCCAAACATTCTTCCCAGCGACAACATCGATGCCAGCAGCGCCGCCACCCAAACGACGCCGGGGGCAATCGTTCGCAGGGTTTCCCGCTCTGGCCCGATGCCGAGAGGGAAGAGGCTAACAACGATCACGAAAAAGAATACTGTCGCGAGCACATCCGCCCGGCGCCGCCAGGCGAGAATCAAGTCCCGCCACACGAGCCAGCCGAACATTGCGTGAATTGATTGCGCGCTCACCTGGAAAGCTCAATCCGCTGGATCCGTTCCGCCGACAAGTCGAGGTCCTGGTGCGTGGCGATGATCGCCAGGCCGCCCTGGGCGAGATGGTCACCGATAAATCGGCGGGAAAGTTTTATCGCCGCGTCGTCGAGTGATGTCAGAACTTCGTCCAGTATCCAAAGCGGAGCCTTTGATGTCAGCAGTCGACCCAGGGCCACTCTTCGTCTTTGTCCGGCGGACAACGAGCGGGTGGGTAAATGTTGTTGGCGACTCAAGCCGACTTTTTCAAGGATCTGCTGCGCTTCTGACTTGCTCAGAGCATTTCCGGCGACACCGCTGGAGATTCGCAAATTCTCGAGCGCGCTCAATTCATCCTTGACGCCGTTCTGATGCGCCAGATAAGCAACCGCACGAGAATAGTTTTCTTCCAGGGCGCTGATAGACTCGCCCTGCCAACGAACTTCACCTTCCGCGGGCGAGGCCAAGCCGGAAAGTATCCTGAGCAGGCTCGTCTTTCCACTGCCGTTCGGCCCCCGCAATTCGATCAGCTCTCCGGCTGCTAACGAAAAGTTGAGCCCCTTGAACAAGCGGCGGTCGCCACGAACACATCCCAGGTTTACGGCTTCCAGCATCTTTGGTGCGCGTCGGTTGAAGTCTATGCGGATCTGAAACGAAGATAAGTACCGCGAACGGACTCGCATCATAGCCGAGATTTAGAGAGCTTGTCATCATCCCGATTAAAGCCTTATCGCGTTGTCAGCTGGTTTGGTTTCTTCGGACGGTCAATCGGCAGGTGATGCCCACCACGCATATTTTGCCCCAGTCCAAAACACGAACCCGGACTTGCCGGCAAGCTTTTCGTTGAGGACGTCGCCTCTAAGCGGCGGAAGTTTTCGACCGGCCTTTCGCAAGTCATTAGATGACTGGGCCAAAATCCCCGATCCCGTCGCGTTCTTGAGCAAGTATGTTTGTTTCGCTTCGGGTGCGCGCCATCCCTCTGGGCCAACTCCATGAATTATCGCCAGCAGCGCGTCTCCCTTTTCGGCGCGGACCGGTTTGCCGGGCGGAGCCAGGGTCGTCGAACCGGTTTTGGTAAGGGGAATACTCCGCGGATCTTCGAGAACCCAGTTCGCCAAGTCGCTATTTATTTCTCCCAGAGAGCCGGCGCCTGGTTTTATGACTACCGCCAGATCTTCGGAACCATCGCCGTTAAAATCCCCGACGACGAAGCTGTTGTCGCGGACCGTGTCGGCTGTCACGACCTTGTCGAATACACGAGCGACAGCGTCTATAACCTCAGTCGCGCTGGGCGGCACGCTAGACTTCGGCGCCGGTGCGGGAGTCGGCGTCGGTGTCGGCGGGGGAAGGAGTCGCGCAACCGGAGCGACTGCTGGTTCGACCCGAGGCGCTGGCTCGTTAGTCCGGGCCGGCTCAACAGTTTTCGAACAGGCCGAGAGTAGAAATACTATCGGCACTACTATCACGATTAGCTTGAGCAAATTGGTTCTCGATCGTAACACGAGACGATCCTCCGTGCGGGCTGCAATCGTAAGCTAATTGCCGGAAAAAATGGAAGGTCGGCGGGCGAGGCTGGATTGCGATCCAGCCTCACCAACCGCGGAGTAGCGTTTAACCTTAGTCCGTCATAATGAATTTAGAAACGCGACTAATTGGTTTTTCTGTGTCGTGGATAGACCACGGTAAAAATTGATGACACTTGTGGCTTCACCTGCGTGACGGAGTATTGCTTCGTTACGCGTGTAATTCTCACCGTCGTGCATCAATTCATTTCGCGTGCGCATGCCCCAGAGTGGCGCCGTCCGCAGCTTGTTCCGGGTGGATTGGTCAAGGTTGCTGGTCCCGGCGACGTTCGTTTGAACTATGCCGTCGCCAGTGCCTACGTCGTGCAGCAGAAAGTCGCTGTACGGGTGGATGATCTTGTTGCCAAGTGCTGCCGGCACCGTGAACGCCCCGCCATTAATCAGCGTACCTGCGGGGGCAGTCGTCATGGTGGTTATGTGGCAGATATCGCAACCAGCCTGATGAAACAGGGAAGCCCCCGTTTGAGCATCAGCCGTGGCCGCGAGGCCGGTATCGCGCGATGGCACTCGGCTGGCTCTCATAAAGGCGGCAAACCGTTCGATGTCGTTGTCCGGATCTTCGCCGCAGTTGGTGCTTGGAGAGATTCCTACACAGGGCTTGTTGTCGGGCACGTCATCGCACAAAGTGGTCGCTTCCGACAGGTTGAAGCGGTTCGTTATGCCCATCTCGTTGAGATAAGCGTCGCTGGAGAATGAAACTAAACTCGCCAGCTGGCTTTTCCAGCCGAAGCGGCCGATGCGAAATTGACCGGGCGCTTCAAACACCGGAACGGTTATTACCTGGCCCTGCATCCCCGCCGGTTGGCCATTCGGGAAGTTTTGGATGGTGGTGTTGGAAAGAGCCTCGACAAAACCGAGACCCATCACGTTCGTGGTCATGCGGCGCGTGCGAATAGTCTCAGCGCCAGGTACGCGTTCCTGGGCGTTCTCTTGCGGGTGATTATAAATAATGGTGCCGTCCGGAATTGTGTTGGTTGGGTCGTTGTCCGTTACTACACCGGGACAAGTCGCACGCTGGTTTATGAGAGAGCGGTTGGCGATAGTCACTCCCGGGCGCCCACCATCGTCGTTAATTTTCAGAGTCGCGGGTACGAAATTGCCGTTGACATCGCTATGGCCCGCCCTGAGTTCCGAGATCTGACTGATGCCGCCAGTCACCGGATTCTGATGGCATTCGGCGCAGGATTGAGCGTTGTAAGTCGGACCAAGACCCTTAGCCACGCCGTCCCGCTCCTCGAATACGGCGCGGTCAGTATCGTGCGTGGCCTGATTGACCATGTTGTTGGTTAGAGTATCGAAGCCGGCGGGAGCTTCAGTGGCAGCTTGACCTTCGACGGTTCTGGACGTCCAGATTGGCACGGCAAGAGCTGTCGCGAATAAAAGAAAAACCAATACCCTGAAAAATTTCGCCATTTTTTCCTCCTGAGAGACTGGGCAGGCACTTTCGTGCCAGACACACTTCGACGGAATTTGCCGAGCGGCAAATTGTGCTTGATTTGCTTTTCCCTTTTGAAAACCCCTGGAAGATAGGCTGGCCAAAAACGACTAGTCGCGTCTGTGTGACCGTGGCCAGAAAACGAACGGCGAGACCCTCGGTCCGAACTAACTGGGGGATACTCTCAAACAACACGCAGCGCGAATCGTTGCAAGACGCGCGAACTTTATTACGAGTACTTGTTTATGTCAATACAAAATTTTGCATGGTGATAGTGAAAGATTTGCACATTGACCTGTCGGCGCTCGGCCTTTCGTGTGGGAAGCAGATTGAAACCTCCAATGGAGCAGTCATTCAATCCTGCGCTCTGAATCAAACCGCTTAGACTCCGTTTGGATGAAGTGTCTTGCTGACGGCGGCTTTTTCAGATAAAAGAAGGCCAGTTCAAATTCGAATCTGTTCGGGAAGCAAAGTCACAAGAAGCCAGCCGCGGTCGAAACAACAATCCTCATGATTCAGGATCAATACGATAACGACGCCCGAGTGATGGCGCTATATGAGCAGCTACTGGAAA
This sequence comes from Blastocatellia bacterium, assembly GCA_033857635.1. Taxonomy (GTDB): domain Bacteria; phylum Acidobacteriota; class Blastocatellia; order Pyrinomonadales; family Pyrinomonadaceae; genus UBA11740. Next base: position 87,940 of record JAWVDF010000016.1, on the reverse strand, counting down.
TCGAACAGCGGCTGATTCCTACGGGCCTCCACGTATTTGGCCGGGCAGCGGAGCTTCAGGAAAAAGCAGACCTGTTAAGAATGGTCGCGTCCTTTGACAGGCCGGAGCATGGCACTCGTGCGCTACCGAAACTAGTCGCGGAAGGGCTGGGGATCGAGGGCTACGAGTCTTTAATTCACGAGAGTTCGGCAACAGAGACGAGGGAATTGATCGACTCGATCGTTTCGGAGGGAGTTCGACTTTTTTGCCGGGAGGGTGCGGATGCGGCGGTCGAATGGCTTGGTCTCAGGGCGAGTGTGGATTCCGCTGAGTCACAACCGGTTTTCCAGTTGCTGGCGAACATTGCCGGACAGCTCGATTCCAATCATGAGATCGACTCACTCATGCGGGCCCTGCGCGGTGAGTACATCGAGCCCGGACCCGGCGCCGATATCGTGCAAAACCCGCTGGTCCTGCCAACAGGTCGCAACACACACGCGGTCAATCCTTATTCGGTTCCATCCGTGAGGGCATTTGCCAGGGCGAAAGCCACCGCCGACGCTTTGCTTCAGCGTTACTTTGCGGAGCACGGCCGCCATCCACGAGCAATGGCGCTGGTGCTTTGGGGGTTAGACAATATAAAGACCCAAGGTGAAGGCGTAGCGCAGGCGCTTCATTTGCTCGGCGTGCGCCCGGTTCGCGACGCGCTAAATCGTGCAACTGAGATCGAAGTGATTCCGTTGGAAGAACTGAAGCGGCCGCGCATCGATATAGTGATGACGGTGTCGGGAATCTTTCGCGATCTATTTGCGCCGACGATGGCTTTACTGGACAAGGCAGTTCGCCGCGTTGCCGCTTTGGACGAGCCCTTCGAGATGAACTACGTGCGCCGGAACGTTGCCGAGAAGATCGAGTTTGACGGCGGAGGGTTTGACGACGCGGTGACGCGAGTGTTTTCAAATGCGCCGGGCAACTATGGCACGAACGTGAATTTCATGGTGATACAGTCTGAGTGGGAAACGGGTGACGCGCTTGGCGATCTCTTCGTCACGCGTAAGTGCTTTGCGTATACCCGCGACTCGAAGGGGCGGACGATCGAGGGCAGGGAAGCGCGCGACTTGATGGATCACGCGTTGTCGCGCGTCGAAGCGACCTACCAGAACATCGATTCATTTGAAGTTGGAATTACGGACGTTGACCACTACTTTGAATATCTCGGCGGCATTTCACAGGCAGTTGAGAAACGCTCGCAGGCGCGGCCGGCAATCTACCTGTCCGATTCGCTCTCGCCGCAAATGAAGATTCGATCATTGGAAGAAACGATTCGGCTCGAGACGCGCGCGAAGACTCTGAATCCCAAATGGTACGAAGGAATGCTGAAGCATGGTTTCCGCGGGGTCGCCGAGATCGAGAATCATGTGGCGAATACTTTCGGCTGGAGCGCCACGGCGGACGCCGTCGATCCCTGGATCTACACCGACATCGCGAAAACCTTCCTGCTGGACTCGGTCATGTTGGATCGCTTACGAGGGCTGAATCCGCATTCGGTCCAATCGCTAATCAACCGACTTCTCGAAGCGCATACTCGGGGATACTGGAATCCCGACGAGGAGATTCTGGAAAACTTGCGCGACATTATCGGAGACGCGGAAGCGCCGCGTGACGGAACTATCGCGCTATAGCTTTTCGTTTTTGTTTCGTGTGATTTCGTGGATCGCTTTTCAACGACCCAACGCGAACAAATGCTATCAGTTCGGTCGAGCCAGGGCCTCTTCTAAGCGAATGCAAATCTTGTTGGATTGACGACTGTGGTTTAGTGGATCGTTCGCCCGTACTGAATAGAAAAGCGATCCACGAAACACACGAAAGAGAATCCGTCGTCAATGCCCGAGTTGATTTTAAGAGATGAGGTATATCAAACCGTTGGAGCAGCGATGGATGTCTACTACCATCTTGGCCCGGGGTTTCTTGAACCAGTTTATCAGGAGGCGCTCGAAATGGAGCTTCGCCGAAGAAGGGTTCCATTTGAGGCCCAATGCCGGCTAGCAATTCACTACAAAGGTGAGCCTTTGCTCAAGCAATACATTGCCGACTTGGTTTGTTTTGGACAGATCATAGTTGAGCTGAAAGCTTGTGATCGACTAATAGGGGCTGATGAAGCGCAGATTCTTAACTATATGAAGGCCACGAACAAACGCGTAGGCTTGCTTTTCAATTTTGGCAGCGCGGTTAAGCTGGAATGGAAGCGCTATATAGTCTGACAAAGTTCCTGGGTGAAACTTATTATGGTTTGAGTTATGTGACTGCTGTTTTCGTGTGATTTCGTGGATCGTCTCGTGAGCTAAGAAAGGGAACACTCCACGAAATCACACGAAACAAGGCAACGTTGTAGTTTCCTAATCACGAATGCAAATAACAGCTCTCTATGTTGGTTCCAGCTTGCTCGCGCCGCTGCGTAATGCTGAATGCGAGATTCGCGAGGCGCACGGACTCGATCTGTGCGTGGCGACTCACAACTTTGGCGCGGCATTCTCTGATGATGAATGGAGCGCGATTGAAGATGACTTGCGAGTGACCGATGTCCTTTTTGTTATTCACGTCATGGACAGCGAGAACGCGACTCGGCTTCTTTCGTTCCTCGACGGCGCGGGTGAACGGTATCCCGCTCTAATCGTAATCAACTGCATGCCTGAGTTGATGAAGCGCACTCGCCTGGGCAAGTTGGATTTTGAGCGACTTACAGGAAGACGGTCACGCAAAGGCGCAAAGGCGCAAAGCAATCAGGTCGCGGGTACTAAAGGCGATGACGAAGCGAATGCTACCAGTCTGCTCAGGTCGATTGGTACGTGGATTGGCCGCCAGGCCCGCGGTGGCGGAGACAAAAAGAATGGTCATGGTCGGGCGCAATATCTTAAGTACACGAACCATCTTCCGTCGCTGCTGCGATTTATTCCCGGGGCGGGTGCGTTACGCGACGTGAAGAACTACCTGATGATGTTCTGTTACTTCCTGCAGCCCACACCGTCGAATATTCGATCAATGTTGCTTTACTCTCTGAAGCATTATGTCGACGACGATCGGCTTAAGAAGATCAAGATACCTCCGCCTGAGTCGATGCCGGCAGTTGCCATCTATCATCCGGATGCTCCGGCTCTGTTTGAATCATTCGAGTCTTACGCGACCTGGTACAACCCTCGGTGGCACAGACTTCAGCCTGCGATTAGGCCTGAGAGAATCAATCACAGAGTAAAGCCTGGGCCACTTAAGAAGAGCACTAAGCTCGCTCAAAAGGCACTCGAGTCAGGCGCAACTATCGGGCTGCTTTTAATGCGCCCTCAGATCGTCAGCAACGCGCGCAAACACTACGACGGGTTGATTCGTGCGATTGAAGCCGAAGGGTTGAGCGTCATCCCCGCTATCTCGACCCTGATGGATAATCGAGAAGCTTGCCGGCGATTCTTCATAGAACCGCATTCCAACGTCGACGCGAAGCAGGTCACAACGGACAACGGACAACCGGCTGCTGACAAGCTCATTCAATCCCGAGTCAGTCAGATCGTTTCGCTCACCGGGTTCAGCTTTGTCGGCGGCCCGGCGATGAACGACAGCGAAGCCGCGGCTGAATTCCTGCGCGAACTCAATTTGCCTTTTCGATCAATGGTCAGCCTCGACACGCAGACAATCGAATCGTGGCAGGAATCGTTTAGCGGTCTGAATCCGGTGCAGACTGGGATGCAGATAGCGATTCCCGAAATCGACGGCGCAACTGAACCATTTATCTTTGGCGGAATCCCAGCGCGCGGAGTGGAACCGGCGCCGCTCGACGATCGGTGTATACGGATCGCGCGGCGGCTGAAGCGTTGGAACCGTTTGCAGACGGCGCCGCGCGATCAACTGAAACTCGCCTTGACGCTCTATTGCTTTCCACCGAACAAAGGAAACATCGGCACGGCTGCGGATCTCGACGTGTTCGCGAGTCTCTTCGATATGCTGAGGCGGCTTAAGGAGGAGGGCTATCGAGTTGATGTGCCGGAGAGTATCGACGCGTTGCGCGCGATGCTGCTCGGCGGCAACTCGGAAGCGCTGGGAACGACCGCGAACGTTGCTTATCGAATGAACATCGACGAGTATCGGCGGCTCAATCCATTTTTTAACGAAATCGAAACTGATTGGGGTCCGGCGCCGGGCGCCATTAATTCCCACGATGGCGATCTGCTGATTCAGGGAATTACGATCGGGAATATTTTCATCGGGGTGCAGCCGACATTTGGGTTTGAAGACGATCCAATGCGGCTGCTCATGGCGAAAGGGGGAACGCCGCATCATGGCTTTACTGCTTTCTATGCTTACCTGGAAAAAGTTTTTCAGGCTGACGCAGTCGTGCACGTAGGGACGCATGGGGCTTTGGAATTCATGCCTGGTAAGCAGGTTGGTTTATCCGGAGCATGCTGGCCGGATCGCTTGATCGGTGAGTTGCCCAATATTTATATCTACAGTGTGAACAATCCGTCGGAAGGCACGATCGCCAAGCGCCGCTCTTACGCGGAATTGATTTCGTATCTGACGCCGCCGATTGAAAACGCGGGCTTATATAGAGGACTGGCTTCGCTGAAAGACTTGATTGGAGATTACCGGCGAGCAACGGACGCCATCGAACGCGGGAAGTTGTTTGCGGCCATTCAGGAGCAGAGCGAGGATCTAAACCTGGGAGCGCGGACGTCCCGTCCGCATCGAGGGGAAGGCGCGACCAGGTCGTCGTTGTAGAGCTGCTACCAAACCTTTTCGCGCTTCGCGCGCACGGGCGGACGGGACGTCCGCGCTCCCAGCAAGAGGTCGCGCGTTAACGATTAGGCGCCCGATTAAGGAGGGAGGTCACGTACTCTTTGAACTCGTCTGGTCGCAGGCTGTGCTTGAATGCCTCGACCCCATTGATACTGAGCACGGGGATATCGTACTGGTAACGCGCAAACAACTCGGCGTCAGTTTCAATGTCGACCTCCTCCAACGAAAATAATTCAGCGCAGCCTGACTTACTCATCACTTCCTTCATTTGTTCGCACAGGTGACATCCGGGCCGAGTGTAAAGCACGATTTGAACTCTTCTCTCCAATTCCGTTAGCTCCTTCCTGTCGATGGTGTAGTCCTCAAGTGCGTTGCTTCGGCTAATTGTCTAAGAGCGTGTTGCTTGGCCGAACGCGCTCGGGTCATTAGCCCGACTGTTAGGGAGGGCTCGGATTCTAAACGATCCCGAATGCTGGAGCCCTCCCTAACGGTCGGGCTAGTGCCCCGGCGTCGGCAACGCACTTCAGAACGCCACCTCCCCCAAACTATCCTCTTGCCAATACAATCGCGAAAGTTGTATAAAAGGCGTCTACCGGCAAGTTTATAATTTTTATAGGTACGGTCGCACTTCTAGTGATCAAGGCTAAATCGGTTTTCACAGAGACGGCAATCCCTGTGTCGAGGGGAACTGTATAGTTTTCAGATCCCCCCGGCGTTGAGGTGTGAGCACAGCGCCAAGCTGGAATCGGTCGGCAAAGGCGGAGGTTTTCTGGAGTGGACAGCAATCTGAAAGACGATAGTTCGGCCATCGCCGCGCCACCGGCGACCGCTGCAGCGCCGCCCGCGCCGAAAGCTGCGGCAAAGCCCGCCGGAAAAACTCCGGCTGTCGTGGTCGAATCGATACCCGACCCTCCGGTCAATAAAAAACGGCGGCGGATCATTTGGTTCAGCGTTGCTGGATTTCTAACGACATGCTTTCTGATGTTCATACGGTTCTTCCTGCCGCGCTCTATCACCGAACCGTCCAGCACCTTCAAGATTGGGTTTCCCGGCGATTACGCGCTGGGGGTCGACACTAAATATCAACAGCAGTATCGCATTTGGGTGGACAAAACGTCGGATCGGCTGTTTGTGGTTTACGCGCGGTGCACGCATTTGGGCTGCACGCCCGACTGGAAGGCCAGCGAAAATAAATTCAAGTGTCCGTGTCACGGCAGCGGCTATGACAGCGAGGCGATCAACTTCGAAGGCCCCGCGCCCCGGCCGATGGATCGCGCCGAAGTAAAGCTGGATGCCGAAGGCCAGATAGTCGTTAACGTCGCGAAACTGTATCAGTGGCCCAAGGGCGAGCGGAACCAATTCAACGATGAAGGCGCCTACATCCCCTTGTAGAAAAAATGGACGAGCCTAAGGATCAAAAAGAAACTCAGCAACTGACCGGCGAAAAGACGGATGTCGGTTTGGTTGGGCGCGCCAAGGAGACCGCGGCGGCGCTGAAAGATCGCGCGATCGACGAAGCTAAGGATTATAAGGATCCGCAGCAGACTCAACTTTGGAAATCAATCTTCCGCGTTTCTCATGAGCGTTCTGATCCGCGCAATCGAAGCCTGGCGATCCTTTCGAACGTTTTTCTTCACCTGCATCCGGCCAAGGTCAATCGCGACGCAGTGCGTTACCAGTACACCTGGGGAATGGGCGGGATCACGTTCTACCTTTTCATCGTGCTCACCTTCACCGGGGTGCTGCTGATGTTCTATTACCATCCCGCCAAGATCCAGGCTTTTGCCGACATTCTTTATCTCGAGCACGACGTGCCCTTCGGCAAACTGCTGCGCAACATGCATCGTTGGGCCGCCCACTTAATGGTAATTACGACCTGGCTGCACATGTTTCGAGTTGTGCTGACCGGCTCATATAAGAAGCCCCGCGAATTCAACTGGTGCGTCGGCGTAGTCTTGCTGGTGCTGACCCTTTTGCTGTCTTTTACCGGATATCTTCTGCCAGACGATCAACTCGGATTCTGGGCGGTTACGGTTGGAACGAACATGGCCCGCGCAACCCCGATGTTCGGAAACGAGGGACCGTTCGGTCCGCAACTGGGACTTACTCCTTATAACGATGTCAGGTTCGGGCTGCTGGGCGGATCGATCGTGGATGCGAATGCTTTGTTGCGTGCTTATATCTGGCATTGCATCGGGATTCCTTTGGTGGCATCGATCTTTATGGCGGTGCACTTCTGGCGCATTCGCAAGGACGGAGGTATCTCAGGTCCCGCGCCGGTGATGCTCGCTTCGGAAATGAAAGCGCCGGTGAAGAAGAAAAAGTGACGGAGTTCAATCTCAAATTTCTGATCTGAGATTTGAGATCATCTGGGATTTGAAATATCAGATTTGAAATTTTCAAAACCTGAGTTCGAGCACGACCGAAGCAGAATTTCCGAATGTAAGAGATTCTCCAACTGAAAGAGAACTGAAACTTGCAATCTGAAGCTACTATCGAAACTCCAAAATCGAATCCGCGCCGCAACCGGCTGATCGGTCTGATCGTCGCGTTGGTTCTGATTGGTCTTTGGGTTTATTCGGTCCAGGACTGGCACCAGATTTGGAAGATTGTCTCAGCCCCTGACAACGTGCCGATCGTGGCTATGCTGTTTCTGGTGCCGTTCTTCACCTGGCTCGGAATCAAACAGGCTAAAGCCAACGACCGACTCATCGGCCAACTCGAAGGCGATGCGAAGTTGGCCAAAACTCATCACCGCAAGGTTGAGCCGTGGCGTCCGGGCTGGGCCAGGGAACTGCACGTCTGGCCTTATCTGGTGCGCATTGAGTTTTTGGCGGCCGTCATTGTGACGGTCATTTTGTATGTCTGGTCGATCACTCTGAACGCTCCGCTCGAGGAACCAGCTAATCCCAACCTTACGATGAACCCATCGAAAGCGCCCTGGTACTTTCTCGGCTTGCAGGAGATGCTGGTTTACTTCGATCCCTGGATTGCCGGCGTGGTAATGCCTTCGGTGATCATGATCGGACTGATGGTGTTTCCCTATGTTGATTCGAACCCCCTCGGCAACGGTTACTACACGCTGAGGCAGAGACGGTTCGCAGTGAACATGTTCAATTGGGGCTTTCTAATGTGGATTCTGCTGATCGTCATCGGCACGTTCATCCGCGGGCCCGGTTGGATTTGGTTCTGGCCCGGACAGACCTGGGACCATAATACAGTCGTGTTTGACCGCAACCGCGATCTACACGAGATCCTCGGAGTGACACCCGAAAATTTCGCCAACCATCTAAGTTTGCTACCGTGGGTCAGAGGCATCTTCGGGTTCATTGTAGTCAGCGGCTTCTTTATCCTGGGCGGTTTGTTCTTTCATTGGTTGATGAAGCGCGGGCAATTCAAGTTTAGCTACCTTGTATCTCCGAAAAAATTTATGGCCTGGGCCCGGATCCCCGATCCGTTTGAGCTGAAGCTGCTGGCCAATACCAGCATCCTGCAATACATGACTTTTCAGTTTTTTGCCGTAAGCGTGCTGCTGGCGATGCCCGTGAAGCTTTTCCTGCGTCTGGTATTCACGATCAAGTACGTCTGGGTAACTCCGTGGTTCAACGTCTGACGATGTAGGACCGACTTTCGGTTTGTGGAATGTCGAAGAAGCATAAGGTCAGTACCACCTGCGTGAGCGGGTGGATCAAACACTCAGCGAGCGAGTTGAGTATTGGGCCCACCCGCTCACGCAGGTGGTACTGACCTCATCACGAAGTAGATCGACAAACCGAAAGTTTGTCGCACATCAAGGGAATCATTAACTGTGGCAGAATCTCCAGAACCGTCTGAAGCCCTGGTAAAGAAAGAAGCCGAGCCGCAGCGCGATCCGATCGTCAGCCGATCGACCAGCGCAATTCTGCTCGTCTGCACCTTGCTGTTGATTGGGTCAGCGGGTTGGGCTCTGTACGACGAAGGCTTTGGCCAGCGGCCCTGGCGCGGGATGCAGCGGCAATTCGTGACGCGCTACACGGCGTACCTCAAGAGCATTCGCGCGAATGCCGGCAAATCGGAAGCCGACGTCAAAGAAACTCCCGAGTATCAGCAGCTGGATGAGGAAGCCAAGGCCTCGCTCGATAAAGTCAAAGCCGACATCACCGAAAAAGATCGTCACGTCGGCCGGATCCAGGCGAAGCTCGACGCCGTAACCGAACCTTTTCAGAACCAGCGCGGACGAATCGTAGTCATTACCTACAAGCTCGAGGTCGCGCCCAGCGATTTCTGGCGCAAGCGTTATCGCAGTCAGCTCGACGAGAAAAAGAAGGAAGTCGTTACGGTCGACTTGCCCGCCGACGACGGCGGCAAACCAGTTCGGCAGAAGATGAACTATGCCGAGCTCGAGCATCAGTTTAATAGTTTGCGTGAAGAGAAGGCGAAAGCGCTCGGCGAGAAGGCCGAATTACTGAAGGAACCGACTGAGCTGGCCCGAAAGCGCGACGAGTATCTGAAGAACCATGTCAGCCTGCTGCCGCAAAAGAGCATTGACGATCTGATCAGGAAGAACGATAACGCTTTCGACTACACAATTCTGGGCCATCAGATCAACGTCAACCAGTTTTCGATAGTCGATCGCTGCGAGCTTTGCCATCTCGGCACGCGTGAGCCACTGACGATTACCGCTGCGGACATGGCGCCGGGAGGGCCCGGCAAAAAGCCGGACGATTTAGCTGCCGCCTTCGTCAGTCATCCTCGGAAAGAGCTCCTGCAGATTCACAATCCCGAAAAGTTTGGTTGCTCCGCCTGTCACGGAGGCAATGGTCGCGCGACCACCAGCATAGTCAAAGCGCACGGGCAGAATCCTTTCTGGCTGCATCCACTTTTTCATAAAGAGAACACCGAAGCTGGTTGTCAGATGTGTCATGCAAGCGATCGCGTGACGCAGGGCGCGGACACCCTGAACCTGGGCAAGGACCTGTTCTATCAACGTGGCTGCGTCGGTTGTCATCGCATTGAGGCTTTCGATCGCGAGAGCGACGCGCTGACAAATGCGCGCCAGACGGTCACTCAGCTTCAGGATCAGATTACCGCCAACGATCGGCAAGCGAGATTGGACACTGAGGCCAGTGCCAGCGCGAGTGACGATACTGAAGGTCAGCGGTTGCTGGCGCACGCGGATTCGCTGCGAGTGGCGAACAGTCAATTGGCCGCGCGCATTGACGAGCTCAACCTGCAGACACGTTACCTGCAGCAGGATCAAAAAAAGATTGGGCCGAATTTAAAGGACGTGCGGCTGAAACTGCGCAAGGAATGGATTCCGGTTTGGCTGAAGGATCCGCAGGCATTTCGTCCCGGCACCAAGATGCCGACATTCTGGCGATTCACCGAAGACGGTGAAGAGGGCGCGGAAGATCTGAAGGCCGTTGCAGCTTATCTCTGGCAGCAGAGTTTTGACGGCAAGGCGCCGGCGCAGACGCAGACGCAGGGAGACAAGACCCACGGCAAGGAATTGTTTGAGTCGCGCGGCTGTCTGGCCTGCCATTCGATCGGCGAAGAAGATGCGAAGATGGGCGGCACGTTCGCCGCGAACCTGACCAGGGTCGGCGAGAAGGCCAACTATGATTACATCGTGCGCTGGATTTACAACCCGCGCGAGCGCTGGGCCCCGTATTGTCCGAAAGAGCACCGGGATCTGACGCCGGACGATTATTCCAAACACAACCTGCCGTTCATTTTCGATACTGAACTTCATTCGAAGTGTCCGAACGACGACGCCGAGCTGCAGGTGCAGAACATGACGGTGATGCCGAACCTGCGTCTGTCGGAACAGGACGCGCGCGATGTGGCCAGCTATTTGTTCTCACTATCGTCGCCGCAATCCGGATCCGACGCTTCGTTCATGGACGATCCGAAGCTGGCCGAGACAGGGAAGGCCGAGATCAAACAATACGGTTGTGCCGGTTGCCATGAAATCAAAGGCTTCGAAGAAGAACAGCGTATAGGTAAGGAGTTGACGACTGAAGGCGCGACCCCGCTCGAGCGTTTGGACTTTGCTCTGCTGACCCAAGACGCCGAATACGGACGTGACCCGCTTAAGATTCATCCCAAAGACAAGGAACAGGAATGGTACAACCATCGAGGCTTCTTCGAGCATAAGCTGACCGAGCCGAAGATCTACGATACGGGTAAGTCGCAGTATCTCGAGCCGAAGGATCGTCTGCGCATGCCGAAACCATATCTCACCGAAGAGTGGCGAAACGGTCTGACTACACTGTTGCTCGGCAGTCTGGGAACGGAAGGCGCGAATGTACCGGCGGCGCTGTTCTATAACCCGCCCGACCAAAGGCGGCAGGACATTCAGAACGGCTGGTGGGTAATCAAGAAGTACAACTGCATGGGTTGTCACGTGCTGCAGCCCGGACAACGCGTCAGCGTCTATAACAATTCCGCCGAGCCAACTATGACGAGCGGCGCGGGACTCTATTCGCTGCCGTTCTATGCAAGCACGAAAGAGTTTCTGCCGCCGCAGCTTACCAGCGAAGGCGCTCGTGTCGATCCTGATTGGTTGATGAAGTTTCTGAAGGATCCTTCGTTGATGCAGGCAGGCGAGAAGCCGGCAGCACCAACCGCCTCGGCACCCCCGAAACCATCGCCGTCATCGTCACCGACGGCGGCCGGCGGAAACGCGAACGATCAAAGTGCGGGCAGGCTGATGCCGCAACCCGGCGCGAATCGCAACGGCGTGCGGCCTTACCTGCAAGTGCACATGCCGACGTTCAACTTCTCACCGAACGAGCTGCGGGTTCTGGTGCGGTTCTTCATGGCTGTCTCTTCGCAAAACGAGCCGTATATTAGAGAGCCTCTGGATCCCATGACCGAGTCTGAGAAGTCGATCGCCCGAAGCATTTTTGTTTCCGGCACGCCCTGTCTCAAGTGTCACATTACGGGCGAGCCGACGCATGACGCGAAGGCCATCGCCCCGAACTTCCTGCTGGCTTCACAACGATTGAAGCCGGAGTGGACCTTCCGCTGGCTGTTGGATCCGGCGCAGATTGCCCCGGGCACGGCGATGCCTTCCAGCTTGTTCAAGAAGGATCAGGACCATTGGGTGGTGAACCTGCCGAATCCACCCGCGGACGTGGTGAACTATCACAACGATCACGCGCGGCTGCTGGTGCGTTACATGTTCCTGATGACACCCGATGAGCAACGGCGTCTGTTGTCTGCGACCCCGGCGCCGCCAAAGGCGCCCACGGCGAGCTCGCCCGCCGCGCCACAGAAAACCGGAAGAAATAAGGTCAGAACCGGGAGCGGTAGCGACCGGTCAATCGCGGGCCGAGCAAGATCCAAAAGGCCATCACGAACATTGGCTCAAATGCGTTATGCGCATCGAGCAGGGAAACGACGCTGAATCAGTCGAGAGTTCAACTTTAGCTAGCAGCTGACTATGGAAGTCAGTACCACCCGCGTGAGCGGGTGGATCGAAGACTCAAGCCGAGTGAGTGGTCGGCCCACCCGCTCACCCAGGTGGTACTGACGTCAGCAACCTGCAGGTTGAACATTAAACCCGGGATATTTCAGGCTATACCTCACGTTACTAACTAGGGTATGCTTGTCGAAAAATTGGACGTCATTTTCAATATGAAGGAGCTCAAGAAGTTTATGTTTAGTAAACGCGCACGAATGTGGCTGGGTTTGATCGCGGCCCTGAGCCTGTTGTCGCTGGCATCGTCCTGCGGTGGCGGCGGTAGCAAAGAAGGCGGAGACACACCGACCGATAAAACGGGCAAGGCCTATGCGCCGAAAGGCGACGAAGGATCTATCACGGGTAAGGTGTCGTACACGGGCGCTGCGCCTGAGCCGAAAAAGATTGACACCTCGGCTGATCCGGCTTGCACCTCAAAGAGCCCAAACCTCACGACCGAGGATTGGGTTGTTAAGGATGGTAAGCTGGCGAACACCTATGTCTACATCAAAGACGGCACCCTGGCGGATGGCACCAAGATTGGTGACTACAGCTTCGAGACTCCTTCGACGGAGGTTACGCTTGATCAGAACGGCTGTCATTATAAACCGCACGTGCTGGGTGTAATGGTGAATCAACCGATCAAGATCACGAACAGCGACCCAACGACGCACAATATTCACTTCACTCCTAAAAGCAATCCTGACTGGAACCAGTCACAGCCAAACGGAGCGGCGCCGCTGACGCATAAACTGGCTCGCGCTGAAGTTCTGGTGCCGGTCAAGTGCAATCAACATCCCTGGATGAAGGCTTATGTGGGCGTGACCAAGCATCCGTTCTTCGCGGTCAGCGCGGAAGATGGCAGCTTCACGATCAAGGGCGTGCCTCCGGGCAAGTACACGGTCGTGGCCTGGCATGAAGGCGGAGCAAACGGCACAGAGAAGCCCATGGAAGTGACCGTTCCCGCCAAGGGCGCAGCCACAGCTGATTTCTCGTTTGGCGCCACCGCGCTGGGACAGCCGAGTTCGTTGCAGATGATGCCCGCGATCGAATTCCCGATGGCCGGCCCGATGAGGCACTAATAGCATTGCCGATTGCCGATTTGCAATTGCCGATTAGTTCCTGATCGCGGCAATTAAGTCATCGGCAGTCGGCAATCGCAAAGCTAAAATGACTAAGGGAGTTCACCGCTTCGCACTGCTGGTAGCGTGCGCGACGTTCTTTCTCATAATCGCCGGCGCCAATGTCACCAGCCACGACGCCGGCCTGGCCACGTCGGATTGGCCGCGCTCAAACGGAACCTTCTTTCCCAAGATGGTCGGTAACTTGTTTTGGGAGCACGGCCACCGAATGATCGCCACGGCCGTCGGGCTGCTGACAATCGTGCTGGCAGTTTTACTGCAGATTCGCGAGCGGCGTCCGTGGGTCAAGCGTCTTGGCTGGATCGCGCTGGGCGGCGTGATTGCACAAGGGTTGCTCGGCGGTCTAACCGTGAAGATGAACTTGCCGCTGGCTGTTTCGGCGGCACACGCGACGCTGGCGCAATTGTTCTTTCTCATCACAGTCAGTTTGGCAGTGTTCACCTCGCGCAATTGGGTGACTCCGGATTCAACCGTCACCGAAAACGGCGAAGGTCTTTCGCTGCGCGTGCTGTGCGTGGTGGCGCTGATAGTAATTCTCGTTCAGCTCGTGTTGGGAGCGACGCTGCGTCACTCAGCAACCTGGGATCAGGATTTACCGACCGGATTGTTGCTGGCGCATGTTGGCGGAGCGATAGTTGTAACACTGATCGTGGGAGCGACCGCAGCCATTGTGCTGTTGCGTTATCGCACTGAGAATTACCTGGCCCAGCCGGCTTTGATAGCGGCTTCATTGCTTTTGATTCAATTGCTGCTGGGTGTTGCCGCCTACATAACGCGCGCGGCGTCGCCTTACGATCCGCAGCCGATGACGCCAATGGTGGCCGTGACTGTGGCCCACGTCGCCTGCGGCGCGCTAGTGTTTGCGACCATGATCGTTTTGACGCTGAGAGTGTCCCGGGTGTTGCGAGTTGATCGTCGAGAGTACGTGCTCGCTCCGGCATGAGTCGTTCGGAGCAAGCTGAAAAATGTAGTGCGAGCCGCCAGCTCGCAGCGCAGGGCTGGCAGCCTGAGCTACAGTTCAGTTTCAATCTTTAGGTTGCTGATTTGAAGTCAAGCTGAAGCTTAAACTCTGAACTGACCCCCGCGACAATTTATTGAACTTTTCTATGAAGACTGCTGCGATAGAACTGCATCCGAACGCCGCCGCCGAAGCCGTCGCGCCAACGAGCGCGAAGGCCCGTGCTGCCGCGTATATTGAACTAACCAAACCACGCATCACTTTCCTGATCGTGCTGACTTCGGCCGCCGGCTTCTGCCTCGGTGCACGCGGCGCGGTAAATTATCTGGTCTTTACTCACGCGATGATCGGCATCGCTCTGCTCTCATCCGGCATTGCCACGCTCAACCAGTTTATGGAGCGCGACCTCGATGGACTCATGCGGCGCACTGAGAGTCGGCCATTGCCTTCCGGCCGGCTGGCGCCGTTCGAGGCGTTGTGGTTCGGCATCACTTTGACCCTCGTTGCTGAACTGTATCTGGCTGTGTCCGTGAATGTCCTGACGGCAATTCTCGGCTTGACTGTCATCAGCGGCTATCTGTTTTTGTACACGCCTTTGAAAACGCGGACCTCGCTTTCAACTGCGCTCGGGGCCTTTCCGGGAGCGATGCCGCCCCTGATGGGTTGGACAGCGGCGCGTGGCGAAATCGATATCGCGGCCTGGGTACTGTTTGCAATTTTGTTCCTCTGGCAGTTCCCGCATTTTCTGGCGATTGCCTGGATGTACCGAGAGGACTATGGGCGCGCGGGCATTTGCATGTTACCCGTGGTCGAACCTGACGGCCGGGTTACGGGACAGCAGATCATTCTTTATTCGCTGATGCTGGTGCCGGTGAGTCTGCTGCCGACCTTCCTCGGAGTCTCAGGTAAGGTCTATCTCGTGGCGGCTTTGGTCCTGGGTCTTTTATTTCTCGCCAGCAGTATTCGGGCTGCGCTTTCAAAATCGAATCAGCACGCCCGTCAGTTGTTGCTGGCTTCGGTGCTGTACCTGCCCCTGTTGTTTGGCATGATGGTTCTAAACAGGTAATTAGTGGCACAGACTTCAGTCTGTGTTTCCAACGACATACACAGACCGAAAGTCTGTGCCACGAAGGAGATTCTCGATGGGACGCGTCCTTGGATTTGCCATCTGGCTTATAACCCTTGGCTCGGTGGGAATGTTTGTCAGCAAGCGCTGGTGGTTCCCGCAATCGATCTCTGAGCACGGGCCGCTCGTCGACCGCCAATTCACGATCACGATTCTGGTGGTGGGCATTTCGTTTGCCGCTGCGCAGATCGGGCTTGGTTGGGTGGTGTGGAAGTATCGCGATACATCGGCCGCCGCGCGCGCGACATATTCACACGGGAACAATCGTCTGGAAGTCGTCTGGACCGTCGTGACCGCGGTAATCTTCATCAGCCTCGCGGTAATGGGACAGAGAGTCTGGGCTTCGCTGCACCTGCACGCTGCGCCCCCGGGATCCTATACGGTGGAAGTTGTCGCGCAGCAATTCAGTTGGAATTTTCATTATCACGGCAAGGACAACGTCTTCGGCCGCACCGATCCGACTTTGATTGACGACTCGGCCCTGAACTACGTCGGCCTGGATGAAACTGATCCAAATGCCAAGGACGACTCGGTCGTCTCGACGCTCGTCATACCGGTCAATCGCCCAGTCGAGTTGATTCTGAAATCCAAGGACGTGACCCATAGTTTCTTTGTGCCGCAGCTACGGTTCAAGCAGGACCTGGTTCCCGGAATGGCCATTCCCGTCCACTTCACCGTCAACACTACTGGAAAGTTTGAGCTGGCGTGTGCCGAGTTGTGCGGGATGAACCACTACAAAATGAAATCTTACATGCTGGTGCTTCCCGAAAACGAGTTCAACGAACTTGTCAGCCTGCCGCAGGCGAAGTTCCAGGCTCGTAAGGACGAACTGCTGAACAAGTACCAATTACCGCAGTACTGAGTTAAAGATTTTGCTTCTTTTTAGCTAGAGGAGAAAACGATGGCAGAAGCAATACACGAAGTACACCGGCATCCGGCGCCGACCGGCTTCATCCGCAAATACATCTTCAGCCTCGATCACAAAGTGATCGGCATTCAGTACATCATGCTCGCGTTGACAGCGGTCGTGGTGGGACTGGTGATGTCCGTTCTAATGCGCATGAACCTTAGTTGGCCGGGAACCAATTGGCCCATCATGGGCACACTGTTTCCGACCGGAGCGCCCGGGGGCGTGATGACGCCGGAGTTCTATCTGTCTCTGGTGACCATGCACGGCACCATAATGGTTTTCTTCGTGCTCACCACCGCGCCGCAGGGCGGCTTTGGCAACTACTTCCTGCCAATGCAAATCGGCGCCGACGACATGGCGTTTCCAGTGCTCAACATGATGTCGTTCTGGGTGACATTCGTTGGATTCATAGTTCTCCTGACGGCCATCTTTGCTGAAGGTAACCTAACTGTGGGGTCGTGGTTCTCAAAGCTGGGTGAATCTTTTGCAGCCGGTAGCGGGACTGTCGGGCCGATAGGCGGCTGGACCGGATACGCCCCCTTGAGCGCCCTGGGAAAGATTGCCGGCCCGGGTCAGGGCGCTGGCGTTAACCTCTGGATTATCAGCATAGCCATCTTCTGTATCGGGTCATTGCTGGGCGCGCTGAATTTCATTACGACTCTGCTCAATATGCGCACCCGCGGGATGACTTTGATGCGCATGCCGCTGACCTGCTGGGCTTGGTTCACGACGGCCATTCTGGCGCTCTTGTCGTTTCCGGTCCTGCTTGGCGGCGGTATCCTTTTGCTCCTCGATCGCGTGGCCGGGACCAGCTTTTTCATCCCCGGCGGATTGTATGTCAGCGGCTCGCTCGTACCGCTGCACAACGGCGGGTCGCCTCTGCTTTGGCAACACTTGTTCTGGTTCTTTGGTCATCCCGAAGTTTACATTGCGATCCTGCCGGGCATGGGTGCGACGTCGCATATTCTTTCAACGTTTGCTCGTAAGCCAATCTTCGGTTATCGGGCGATGGTGTTTGCGATTTTTGCCATCGGCATGCTTGGCTTCTTTGTCTGGGGCCATCACATGTTCATCAGCGGCATGAGTCCCTACTCAGCCATTGCCTTCTCAATCCTGACGCTTTCGATCGGAGTGCCATCGGCCATTAAGACGTTCAATTGGCTGGGCACATTGTGGGGAGCCAAGATTCGATTCACCACGCCGATGCTTTTCGCAATCGGCTTCGTCTCGCTGTTCGTGGCCGGCGGCATCACTGGGTTGGTTCTGGGCCAGACGTCTTTGGACTTCTTCTTTCACGATACGTATTTTGTGACTGCTCACTTCCATCTGGTAATGGGTGTCGCGTCAATCTTCGGCATGTTCGCGGCGACATATTTTTGGTTTCCGAAAATGTTTGGCCGGATGATGAACGAGAGCCTGGGCAAATTCCATTTTTGGGTCACCTTCATCGGCGTCTATGCGATCTTTGTTCCGTTTCATGCGATGGGCATGGTCGGGATGCCGCGTCGCTATGCTCAGTTTGGTGAGTACGAGTTCCTGAAGAATACTCACGGGCTGGTGCTGTTTGTGACCGTGGCGGCGATCATTACTGCCGTTGTCCAACTCGTTTTCTACTTCAATTTTTTCTGGAGCATCTTTAAGGGCAAGAAAGCCGGCGACAATCCGTGGGAGGCCACGACGCTCGAATGGAACACGCCATCCCCGCCGCCGCACGATAACTTTGCCGGCATCGTCCCGGTGGTTTATCACGGACCGTACGAGTTTGCGGTGCCCGGCGCGGCGAAGGATTACATAATGCAAACGGAGCCGGAAGGCGCAGCGTAAAAACGGGATACCTTCGACAGGGAAGACAGTGGCAACGGTCACCAGCACTAAGACCGCGGCGAAACCAGGTATAGGGCCGGGTTGGCCGAAGCCGCCCGGGAAGAATGGTTCCAACGGGAACGGACGGAAAAGGTTCGGCGGCGGCAAACGGTTTTCAAAGGACACCTACCGCATCACGGTTTGGATCCTAATGGCGGCCATTGTGATGATGTTCGTCGCGCTGGCGAGCTCTTACATCATCTTGTCAGGGAACGAGGGCTGGCGGCCGGTGAGAATGCCGAGAGCATTCATGGTCAGCACCGGTTTGATTTTGATCAGCAGCATCACGATGACGGCGGCCCGGCGTCAGGTACGGCAAGGTCAACGCAGAAAGTATCAGGGTTGGGTCTTGCTTACGTTGCTGCTGGGGATAGCTTTTGTAGTTAGCCAGATCCAGGGTTGGCAGCAGTTGGTTGCCGCAGGAGCTTTCATGTCCGGCAACCCGCACAGTTCTTTTTATTATTTGTTTACCGGCGCGCACGGTATTCACCTTCTGGGCGGATTGACGGCCCTGACGTATCTGGCACTGCGCTCGGGCCAGGTTCTGGTCGGAGAGGCGAACGAAAAAAGAATGGCGGCGATCGATGCCGTAACGCTCTACTGGCACTTCATGGATGGTCTTTGGGTCTGCCTTTTCCTTTTGCTCTGGCTTTGGAAGTAGACCAGGAATAATAAAGATGTCTGCAGCTATAGTCACAAATCAGCCGGTCCCGGTCGCGGCGGGAAACCGTTTTCGGATTGGCGCATGGGTTGTGATCGCCGGCATCGTCATGCTGTTCACGGCCCTGACCAGCGCCTACATTGTGCGCTCCGCCTCGTCGAATGATTGGCAACAAGTCGCCATGCCGAAGGTGCTATGGCTCAGCACCAGTTTGATTTTGATCAGCAGCGCGACGATCGAAATCGCGAGGCGATCTTTGAAGCAGAAGAGGGATCGGGGTTACAGCCGTTGGCTAGTGATCACGATGACTTTGGGGTTGGCTTTTTTGACAACGCAGCTCCTTGCCTGGCGACAACTCGCGCGGCAGGGTGTTTATATGGCCAGCAATCCCTACAACTCTTTCTTCTATTTGCTCACGGCGACGCACGGCCTGCATTTGCTCGGTGGAATCCTGGGTTTGGCGTATTTATTAGTACGCACGACCCGCAGGCGCAGCACCGTCGAGGGCGAACTGCGCCGCATCGGCGCCGTCGATGGCGCGACGATCTACTGGCATTTCATGGCTGCACTTTGGGTCGCGCTCTTTTTTCTGTTGTTCTTTTGGAAGTAGGAGTGGCACAGACTTCAGTCTGTGCAGATCTGTTAGAAAGTTCTTCGAAGTCGATTCGCAGACTGAAGTCTGCGCCACTTTTGGAGGTGACCGGTGGCAACTGAAGCACAGGCTATTTCGAGCGATTGGGGCGGGGGCAGACTGCCGTATCGCGTGGGCCACAGAAAGCTGGGCATGTGGCTTTTCATCATGTCCGACTCGCTGACGTTTTCCGCTCTGCTAATGGGCTACGCGTATCTGCGGGCGTCCAATGCGTGGCCGACGCCATTCAAGTTTTATCCCAGCATTATCTTCTCGTCGGTGATGACCCTGGTGCTTTTGTCATCAAGCTTGACGATGGTAATGGCGGTGTCAGCATCTGCGCGCCGAGAGACGTCGAAAGCTCGCAAATGGATACTGGCCACCGCTCTATTGGGTGTCACCTTTATCGTCTTGCACATGATCGAATGGAAGCACTTGATCAGCGAAGGATTGACGCCGTTCAAACTACCGGCCGAATGGACCGAGAAGTGGCCGGGCGCGTCCCCGTTGTTTGGCGCGACATTCTTTGGCATCACTGGAATGCACATGTTCCACGTCGCCACCGGCTGCATTTACCTGCTGGTGGTCGCCGGGCGAGTAAACAAGGTGAAGCATGAAGACGTGGAAATAAGCGGACTCTACTGGCACTTTGTCGATCTGGTCTGGATGTTTGTGTTTCCGATGATCTATTTGCTGTCGATCGATATCACCAAATAAGAAGCAGCTCTGCGGCTTGCTGACGGGCGTGCTGTGACAACGTCGGAGGATCTGAAATGACTGAACATGCTTTGGACACTGAAGAACACTTTGCCGGCAGCAACAGGCTATTCTTCTCCGTCTGGTTTTGGTTGTTGTTGTTGACGGGCTTCGAGGTCTTCCTTGGCTACATACATCTACCGGTCATGTACATGCTGGTGATTTTGATGGGCGCCTCGATCATCAAGGCGGCGCTAATCGTGGCCTACTTTATGCACCTGCGGTTCGAACGTCTGCCCCTGGTGCTTACCATCGTCCCGGCCGTAGTCATTTGCATCTGCCTGCTGTTAGTCTTTTTTCCAGACAGCTTCCGATCGAGAGAGCTGCGATCTCCAGCCCCGGCCCAAACGCCGGCTGAGACGAGGCACTAGGATTTTTGGAATGGAATTGAGGCGCAAATCGATGATCCGTTCACTGTTGATGGCGCTGGCCGTCGCGGTCCTGTGCGGGTTGTCGTCCGAATCCGCGATGGCACAGTGCGCCATGTGCCGGGCGTCGATTGGATCAAACAGCGCGTTTGCCCGCAACCTGAATATCGGCGTCCTGGTTCTGCTGGTGCCGCCTGTTTCAATCTTCTGCACGATCTTTGTCCTGGCCTTTCGTCATCGCAGGTCAAGCTGAAGATAAACCTTCGGCAGTTGGGAGAGAGAGTGGACGACGACCATAGCCAGCTAACGAATATCGATATTGAAAAGCGAACCACGCGGGGACGGGCCTGTCCGATTTGCGGCGGGAAGATTATTCCTTCCGACCGGGCGGTCTATCAGAACACGACCGATCCGAACGCGGTGTACCCGCTTTGGCAATGCGAGCGGTGCGGTTACCAGGAATTGGTCGAGCGAGCGCAGAAGGTAGCGAAGAAACACTAAACAAAATTGGATCGAGCACAGGAGCATGAGGTCAGTACCACCCGCGTGAGCGGGTGGGTCCAAGAACCAACCCGCAATTGAGTGTTTGATCCACCTGCCCATGCAGGTGGTACTGACAAGAAAACATGAAACGCGAAGACTCTATACTGAACTTGATTTGCTTTATTGCCGCCGCGGGTTTTTTCGCTCTGATCGCGTACGACATACTCGCCGGCGGCAGTATCATCAGTACGGACGGATTGTTCTTTATCGTCGTGCCTCTCGTATTTGCTCTTTCATTTCTCGCTGTGCCCGCGATGGATGTATTGATGCGCGTGCTTGAGAAAAGAAAGGGCTCGGCTGGAGGCAGTCCGCAATTGGCGGCCGCGGGTGGCGCCACAGCTCCGGCATTGCCCGGGCAAAGGGTGCCCGCTTTAAAGGACGCCAGAGGACGATCGATGCCGCCTGACGTTAGCCGCATGGTCTCGCAGATGAAGGCCGGCAAGGAAAAGGAATAAGTGGCACAGACTTTAGTCTGTGCATCCCCTCCGAGAATCTCCATCACAGACTAAAAAGTCTGTGCCACCTAATACCAATGACTGACTTTTATTCCGTTCTCCCGCATCTTAATGCAACCCTGAACGCTTCGAGCTTTGTTCTCTTATCAAGCGGCTATTACTTTATTAGACGCAAACGGGTCCGCGCACATCGCAACTGCCAGCTTGCCGCGCTCACCACTTCGGTGGTGTTTCTGATTTCGTATATCGTCTACCATGCCCATCATGGCACCACCAGTTTCCCGGGGCAGGGAATTGCGCGTCCGATCTACTTCACGATTCTCACCACGCACACGTTCCTGGCCGCGCTGATCGTGCCTTTCGTAATCATCACTGTGCGCCGCGCCATGCGAGGGGATTTTGCCCGGCACAGGGCAATCGCCCGTTGGACCTTGCCGATGTGGTTGTACGTGTCGATTACCGGCGTGGTGGTTTACTTGATGCTGTATCACCTCTATCCCACCCGATAGTTTCGGAGTGCGCCGACCTCGGCGGCGCTTTGGATTAGCGCTTGGTGGCGTCGCCCAAAAAGTCGTCGGCCACGAAGTCATGGGCGAGCGGTGGCGCGGTACAGAACCGCGAGCGTAGCGAGCGGGATCAAGATGCTACTTTTTACGGACGAATTCTTTTATTGGCCGAACGGCGATTCCTTATCCCGCTCGCTACCGCTCGCGGTTCTGTAACCTCACTGATCGTGGATCGACTTTTTGGGCAAAGCGGCGCCTGGTTAATCCAAGATCGCGCCAAGCATTGTGTAAATATCAAATGAGTGAGAACAATAAAAACTCTGATTATGCTGAAGTGATTCCGCCCAAGCCTCGCCGCGCATCTCTGCCGCTGATCATTGTGGCGGCTCTGTTTATTATCGTGCCCTTCCTCACCTGGTATGGCACCTGGTTTGGCAGAACTCTTTCAGACGAAGAGATTGCTGCCTACCTGGCGGACGAAAAGAATCCGCGACACATTCAGCACGCGCTGTCGCGGGTCGAGGAAAGAATTGAGCGCGGAGATCCAACGACAAAGAAGTTCTATCCCCAAATCATCGCGCTCACAAAACACCCCACGGGCGAGATTCGCAAAACCACCGCCTGGGTCATGGGACAGGACAATAAATCAACCGAGTTCCACCTGGCGCTCCTGACCCTGCTCAACGATAGCGAGCCACTGGTGCGGCGCAACGCTGCCCTCCAACTGGTGCGGTTCGGCGACGCCTCCGGCCGGCCGGAGCTGCGCTCGATGCTGGAACCGTTTGAAGCGAAAGTGCCGATAGCCGGCAGCGTCACAAGTCTACTGCCGCCGCAATCAAAGATAAGCGCCGGCGGGTTGCTGGCGCGGATTCGCGACTCGTCGAATGCTTTGCAGGAGTTTCGCTCGCCTGTTGATGGCGCCGTCGGAAGATTGGCGGTGAAAGAAGGAGACACAGTTACCGCAGGCCAGACCATCGCGTGGCTCACCCCCGGCCGCGCGACCGTCAGCGATGCGCTCCAGGCGCTTGCGTACGTCGGAACGAAAGATGACTTAACGTCGATTGAGTCTTGTTTGCAGGCAGACAGCAGCGTGGAAATACGTCAACAGGGTGCAGCGGCGTTGCGAGCGATTAAGGATCGTGCGAACTAACCGGCGGCGGTGGCTGGTGGCGGTTCAGGCGGCAAGTCAGGCAAAACGATTCCGTGAACTGCTTCCCAGTCATCTGTGGGAATCATTTCGATCGCGTCCCAGGGACAACCATCCAGGAATGCTCCGTCGGGTCCTTTACTAATACACTTCTGACATCCGATACAGAGATAAGGATCGACTTCGATACGGCCGAAGGGTGGATGATCTTCGTCCGAAATCCAGAACATGCAGGCTTCGATCGGGCAGTATTCGATACATGCCGGCGAACCCGCGCATCCGGTGCAGCAATCGGTTGTGATGGCCAGAATGCGGGGCCGCTTTTTGCGGGCCGCTTTGCCGTCACCCTCCGACATCGGCCATTCTTTTTCTACTATATCGAACACTTTTTGTGTTTCGCTCCATTCCTTCGATTGGCAGGTCCTGAACGCAGATACATTAACACAGGCGCTGGGCCCACTCAATAAATTAGAAAGTGAAGAGCATCTTAGGATTGGCTTCGTGTTTTCTTTCCATTGGGCAAAGACGATCCACGAGATCACACCAAACCACGCGAAGAAAACCAGGTTCGGGTTTAGTGTATTTCGTGGATCGTCTTACCTGACACACCGCGACTCTCAAACAAGAGAGCGATTCCCGAAATTGCATTGTAGTGATCTTTCCATTGGCTAACCGTGGCACCGTGGAATCGGAGTAATTGTGGAACGGAAAGAGCAAGGAGTTTCAATTGGGGAGGACTGAATCATGGAAAGTGTTGTGGGAATTTTTAATTCATTAGCAGATGCAAAGCGGGCCGCGGCCATGCTCAGATCGCTGGGGATTGCCGAGAATCGAATGACTGTGCTGGCCCCGCACACATCAGACCACGAGGTCGAAGAACGCGTGCCAACCAGTGATACGGAACAGCCGGGAATGGGCACTGCTCTCGGTGGAACCATGGGCGCGGCGTTGGGGGCAGCAACCGGCGCGACTGCCGGAGCAGCGGCGGCTTCGTTATTGGTGCCCGGCGTAGGCCCTGTGCTGGCTATCGGAATTATTGGCGCCGCATTGTTGGGGGCTGGCGGCGCAGCGGCGGGCGCGATGGCCGGCGAGGCCATGGAATCTGCGATCGCCGAGGGTATTCCGCGTGACGAGATCTATGTCTATGAAGACGCGTTGCGTCGCGGTCGATCAGTCGTGATTGCCTTTGCCGATAATGAAGAAATAGCAGAGAATGCCCGTGCTGAACTGGCGCGCGCCGGCGCCGAGTCGGTTGATGCCGCGCGTGAGGAATGGTGGATCGGTTTGCGCGGTGCAGAGCGTGAACACTACACCAACCAGGGCGGAGATTTTAATCTGGATGAAGCCAAGTATCGGCTCGGGTTCGAGGCCGCGCTGCATCCCGACCGGAGAGGCAAGACAGGCGAAGCCTCCGCGGGAAACCTGCAACAGAAGTATGGAGCTGATGCGGGCAGCCAGGCCTTTCGGCAGGGGTACGAACGTGGTCAGCATTACCACGTACTAATTGTAGAAACCTACAAGGCGGTTCCGCGAGAAAAGAGCACGACGCACGCAGCCTGATCGTAAGGTAGGGCGTTTCGTTTGAGCTTAGTCGCGGGCAGACAAGTTAATCCTGAAAGAGACGCTGCTAAATATTGGCATAGCTGTCGCGATCCTCGGCGGTAGCTATGCCATCATGCATCTCTTTGCCCGGGCAATGTACGTTCGCTGCCAGGCCTGTGTTACGTTGAACGCCCGACGTCGCAGCCAGTGTCGCGCGTGCGGAGAGCCGCTAAAGAAGTAAATCGCAGCGCGAACGTAATGTCCGCCTGAGCGCGAAGCAGTTCGGGAGTGCGAGAGGCTTGAGCGCGCTGCGCACGCTGGCGGACAGGGATGTCCGCGCTTCATCAAATTAGGATCGTTCGCGTCGAGTTCGGCGGACCAGCAACCAATCCACCAGCGCCAGGGCGATGGCCGCAAACGGAAGAACGTGAACCGGCCCCGTCGCATGAAATACAAAGAGACCAAGAACGTAAAAGAGTAGCAGGGTGATTACGATTATCCAGACCATCTATTTGTCCTATCAAGTGCCGCAAGAGTCCCAAATGATACTTCGCGTCCGCGGAAATGTCCCAATCGATGGTTCACGGCGGGATCTTATTTGAGGGGTAACCGCTCTCCGAGGACGATCCACGAAATACACGAACCGGAAATGGTTGTTCATTCGTTTCGTACGACTTCATGGATCGCTCTTGCTGGACCGGGAAAACACTACTCAAAACTAAAATACTACCGTTCAAGTCACTAGATTCCGCCGGTTATGTGGACCGGCGGCACGGCCTTGCGACGGGTAACGACCAGGACTCCGGCAAAAATTAATAGCGAAGCAATCACGGTGTGGTAACTCAGCGACTCTCCCAAAACAAACGGCGCCGCCGCGAAAGCAATTAACGGCTGCAAGTAGATATAGACGGCTACCGTGCTCGGCGATACGCGCGCCAAAGCCCAACCGTTGAGGAAGTATGCACCGGCAGTCGGAAAAACGATTATGTAAAGAACCGCCAGCCACACGCGCCACGAAATGGATGCCACCGAGACGTGCGCCAGGCTAATCGCTCCGGCCGGCACCGTCACGATGCAACCGATCACAAACATCCAGGCGATCACACTCAGCGCGTTGTATCGCTTCATCAGGTTCTTCGAGACGGCGATGTAAGCCCCATAACAAATCGAGTTCGCCACGACCAACATGTCGCCCGCGCGAGTGGCCGACGAAAAGTTCGCCCGGCCCGGCCCGATCAAGTAGAGAACGCCCCCCGCAGCCAGTGCGATGCCCACGAGGCGACGTAGGGTGACATGATCCGTTCCCAGCGACACTCCCACCAATAAAGTTGAAATTGGAATCGCCGTCCCGAGCAAGGTCGCGTTGATGGCTGTCGTCAGCGAGAGACCTTTGGTAAACAGCAGCTGATTGAAAACCAGGCCCAATAGTGTCGATAAGATCAGCAAGGGCCAATCGGCCCTCTTAATCGTTTGCAGGTTGCCGCGAATTTTAGCGAGGGCCAGCAGAGTGATGGAAGCACCAGCAATACGGAAGCCGACCAGCGCGACCGCGGGCACGCTCTGAAGAGCGATCTTGCCGACGATGGGCCACGTCGCAAACAGGACTTGTACCGCAATGAGGGCCAGGTGCGGGGCTAAAGATTTGTTGGAATGACAGCGGGGCAACACAGAGTTTAGGTTAGATAAGTGACTCGGTTAGGCGGTACTGGTATCGCGAAGCGATTACGTCACGAAGCCCAGGGTTGTTTCTGCCCTGGGTTGGTTTAGTGGTTTCTCCGCTCCGAGAAGCACGATCCACGAGGTCAGTACCACCCGCGTGAGCGGGTGGGTACAAGGGTCAACGCAATTGACTATTTGATCCACCTGCTCACGCAGGTGGTACTGGCCTCTTTACGCTTCACGCTTCAAACTTGAATCCACCGCCTTAATCGCCCTTCACAGGGGGAGATATAAAAAAGGATCGGGAGGCTCCCGATCCGGAATTGGCGCTGGTTGGCGTGGAGTTTTAGTTTAAGAAAACATACATGGGGTTCTCCATGATCTGTTTGAAGGTGCGCAGGAACTGCGCTCCCACGGCTCCATCAATAACACGGTGATCGCATGACATCGTCACTCGCATGGTCTGCCTGACCACGACTTCCTTGTCCCGCGCTACCGGACGTGGCGTCATGGCGCCCACAGCCAGGATCGCTCCCTCAGGCGGATTGATGACGGCGGTGAACTCATCGATTCCGAACATCCCGAGGTTGCTGATCGAAAAGGTCGCGCCGGTATATTCCTCAGGCTTCAGCTTTCGGCTCCGCGCTCGCTCGGCCAGCTCCCTCACTTCACTGGCTATTTCCAATAAGGGTTTCTGATCGGCAGCGCGCACGATAGGGGTAATCAAACCGTTCTCAGTGGCCACCGCCACGCCAATGTCCGCGTGTTCGTAATAACGAACGGTCTTATCCTGAAACGATGCGTTAACCTGCGGATGCTGAATCAAAGCGGCCGCGGCTACCTTGACGATGATGTCGTTGACGCTCAGTTTTAGATCGGGATACAACTCGTTAATCGCCACGCGCATGTCTGCCGCGCGCTCCATGTCGATCTCACTGGTAAGAAAGAAGTGCGGCACCGGACCCAGCGAAGTCACCAGGCGGCGAGCTATCGTGCGGCGCATCTCGCTCAATGGTTCGTCGCGATAACCCGACGGTCCATAGACCGCGCCTTTGTGATCGGATCGAGGTGTGACGGCCCCGCGCAACGCTGCTGCTCTGGGCGCGCTCGCCGGTTTGCTCTTCATCGCAGCTTCGATGTCGCGTTTCACGATCCGGCCACCGGGGCCGCTCCCCTGCAACGACTTCAGATTAACGCCGGCTTCGGCGGCCATGCGCGCGGCAATAGGAGAAACTAACTGCCGGCCATCGTCTCTGCCTGATTGTGTTGGAGGTTCGCTCGCCTGCGGCGGAGCAGAGGATTGAGAAGGCTTGGCTTCCACAGCTTCAGGTGGGGCGGCCTCGGACTCTTTCGGCGCATCCGCGCTTGGGGCTGGCGGCGCTTTCGCAGGGACTTCTTTCAGCAGCGATGAAATGTCCTCATCGGGTTCGCCGATGATCGCGATCGGCTGTCCCAGGGGAGCGCTTTCGCCTTCATTGATCAGAATCTTCCGCAGCACGCCGTTCGACAGCGCCTGCATTTCCATGGTCGCTTTGTCGGTATCAATTTCGGCGAGCGGTTCGCCCATCGAAACCTTGTCGCCTTCTTTTTTTAACCAGCGCGAGAGCTGACCCTCTTCCATAGTAGGCGAAAGCTTCGGCATTACGACTTGTGTGGCCATATTCGTTCGTTCGGTGATCCTGGGTCAGATGTGCTGCTTACAAATACGCTACGGCGCGGACTGCGGCGATTATTTCTGCGACATCCGGAACTGCCATGCGCTCGAGGTTTTTGGCGTAGGGCATCGGCACGTCTATGCCCGACACGCGTTTCACCGGCGCATCAAGATAGTCAAAAGCCCGCTCGTTGATCTCGGCACTGATTTCTGCGCCAACGCTGGCGAACGGATGCGACTCTTCGGCAATCACTACACGATTAGTTTTCTTCACGGACGCCACGATAGTGTTTATGTCCAGCGGACGGATGGTGCGCGGATCGATGACCTCGCAAGAGACTCCATCCTTGGCCAGCTCTTCCGCGGCTTTCAAAGCAACCGGCACCATCAATGAACGCGCGACGATGGTCGCGTCCGTGCCTTCGCGCTTCACTTCGGCGACGCCGAGCGGGATCGAAAAGTCTTCGTCCTCCGGCACCTCGCCTTTCATTCCATACATGCGTTCCTGCTCGATGAAGATGACAGGGTCGTCGTCGCGAATCGCACTCTTCAAAAGACCTTTGGCATCGGCGGGCGTGGAAGGCATTACGACTTTCAGGCCCGGGATGTAAGCATACCAGGATTCGATTGACTGCGAATGCTGAGACGAAACCTGATAAGCAGAACCGCCGGGACCGCGAAACACGATCGGAATCTTGAACTGGCCGCCGGACATGTAGAGCATCTTCGCCGCAGAGTTGATGATTTGATCGGTCGCCAGGATCGAGAAGTTGAACGTCATGAATTCCACGATCGGCCGCAAGCCAGCCATCGCCGCGCCCACACCCAGCCCGGTGAACCCCAGCTCAGTGATCGGAGTGTCGATAACCCGCTTGGGTCCGAACTCTTCGAGCAACCCGCGGGTCACCTTATAAGCGCCCTGGTATTCGCCGACCTCTTCACCCATTAGGAAGACGCTCTTATCGCGGGCGAGCTCCTCACGGAGCGCCTGATTCAAAGCGTCGCGCATAGTCATGACTGCCATTGGTTAATTCTCGATTGGATTAGCGTAGACGTTTGTGTACAACTCGCTGGGATCGGGTTCCGGACTTTCTTCGGCAAATCGAACGGAACGCTCCACCTGTTCTTTGACTCTTGATTCGATGTCCGCAATGTCTTTGTCAGACAGGAGCTCGTTCTCTTTCAACGTTGCGGTGAAGACTTTAATGGGATCGCGTTCCTGGTACTTCTCAATTTCCGCCCGGGTTCGATAGTTGCCGGGATCAGACATTGAGTGGCCCATGTAGCGGTAAGTGCGCGCCTCGATCAGCGTGGGCAGGTAACTCTCTCTCGCGCGCTTGATCGCCCGCTGCGTAACCCGGCGCATCGCCAGCACGTCCATGCCGTCGACGAATTCCGCGGCCATCTCATAAGCGGCCGCTTTCTGTGACACGTTTTGCAAAGACATCGCGCGCGCCAGCGAAGTCCCCATCCCGTATTGATTGTTCTCGCAAATATAAATGCACGGCAGCTTCCACAGTTGCGCCATGTTGAGTGACTCGTGGAAGGCGCCCTGGTTGACCGCTGCTTCGCCAAAGAAACAGAGCGTGACTTTATCGGTCTCCTGGTACTTGCTCGCGAACGCTATCCCGGTACCCAGCGGAATCTGGCCGCCGACTATTCCGTGCCCGCCGAGAAAGTTTACATCCTTATCGAACAAGTGCATCGAGCCGCCCTTGCCATGCGAACAGCCTCCGGCTTTGCCGTACAACTCGGCCATTACAGCCTCTGGCGAAATGCCTTTCGCGATTGCCTGTCCGTGCTCACGATAACTGGTGATTACGTAATCATCGTCGCGCAAAGCAGAGATGGCGCCGACGCCGACTGCTTCCTGGCCGATGTACAAATGACAGAAGCCGCCAATCTTGCCTAAGCTGTAAGACTCCGCACACTTCTCTTCAAAGCGACGGATCAAAATCATCTGATGAAGGATCTTGAGTAGTGTCTCGCGGTCTTCTTCAATTGTCAGAGATGGTACCTGGGTGGGTTTGGGATCCTCGACGGGCGCATCAAGGACACCGGCAGCGCCTCCCGCGGAAGTATTCGATTTTGGCATTCGTTCAGTAGTTTGGCTGCTCATTTAGGGCGTGTTCGCTTAATGTGAATCGGCCGGCTGCTGGGCTCGGAAAACGGAGTTCTTACCAGAACTGCCGGGATTATACGCGAGAGACGCGGTCAGACAAAACGCGAGCAAAGAAAAGAGTTTCCCGCTTTGATCAGACGTGTTCAGAGTATCCACTTCAGTCGGGCGTTGATAAGCAGAAAGGGCCCAACTAGAGTTGGTACTCTATACGCTCCTGAATTCGAACGCTACACAAGAAAAAGCACGCCAGGCCGGAGCATGACGTGCAAGAAGAAATAGTTTTGAAGTGGATCAGGTGTAGTGATCAATGCGGGCCGGTGTCGGCATACTCGAAAGACTGAGCAGGTTCTTGCGAGTGTGTTTGTCGCGTTGCATGTTCCGGGCGGCCGCGGTGAGCAACTCTTCGGTGGTCTCACCATTGTCGGGGAAGCACGATATTCCGGTGCTGATCGAAACTGTCACGGTCTTGCCCGTTCTGACAGAAAACTGATGGTCGGCAACCGCTTTCTTGACTCTCTCGGCAACCATCTCAGCCATCGATTGGGAAGCCATCGGCATAATCGCTACGAACTCGTCTCCGGCATAGCGGGATAGAATGTCCATCTGCCGCAATTCTGTGCGAATCACCCGGGCGATACTGGCGAGTAGCCGGTCGCCGATAGCGTGACCCCACTGATCGTTTATTTTCTTGAAGTCGTCAACGTCCATGCTGATCAAGGAGAGGGACTCGCGGTTCATCCGCTGACACTCGGCCAGTCGCTGCTCGAGCATCATGTAGAAGCCGCGCGCGTTCGGCAGCTCGGTGAGTGGATCAGTTAGCGCGCTTTCTTTAGTCTTCTCGAAAGTGATCGCGTTGTTGAGCGCCGACGCCGCGTGTTGGGCGACCGACTCGAGCAGCCGTACATGCTCAGTCGTGTACGACGTCCGACCCTTCGAATAAAGCGTGATTGCGCCGAAGGCTCCGTCTTCGCGGATGAGCGGCGAGACCAGAACGCCTCGGAAACCTCGAGCTATCTCGTCGGGCAGTCCCACCAGATCCAGCTCAGGCGACGAATTGCACATCGACCTGGCGTTGGCAATGACCCACCCCGTAATGCCGTCGCCTATACTAATGCGACGCGAGCTGAAGAGCTCGATATGATCGCCGACCACATGCATAGCGATTGCTTTTCCGGAACGATCGTCGACGACATAAATGATGCAGGTGTCGAAGGGAACAATCGCCCGCAGTTTGTTCGACACCAGGGTGACGGTGTCGTGCATGTTCAAAGAGGAGCCGATGGTCTGAGCGATTTCGTGCAGCGCGAAAACCTCGCGTTGGGCCTGGGTGATTGAGCGGAAGCCGAGACTGCCATCCGGCGATCCCATGATGTCCGACGCCAGCCCGGCGTCAGGTCGGGCCGAGTTGAGGAAGTCCATGTTTTCCGACGGGACCTGCTCTTGAATGTCTTCGGCATCAATGAGCTGATCGAATGCGATCACGTGCTTGGTGAATAGATCGACTACTTTCGGATCGAAGGACGAGCCGGACATTTTCTGCAGCAGGGTCAGCGAATCTTCGCGCTTCATGCCCTTGCGATAAGGTCGATCACATCGCGTGGCGTCATAAAAATCGACGACCGAAATAATCCGGGCCACCAACGGAATCCCCTCGGCCTTGAGGCCTTTCGGATAACCGCTGCCGTCCCACTTTTCGTGGTGATAGCGGACAATGTCTTCGACCGGGTAAGGGAAGTTAACGCGTTTCAAAATGTCACCGCCCACGGTCGGGTGAATCTTCATTTTCGCGAACTCTGCCTCAGTCAATTTTCCGGGTTTATTCAGGATGTACTCTGGTACCGCAAGCTTGCCGATATCATGGAGCAGGGCGCCGGCAACGAGCGCCCTTAGCTCCTGATCCTTCACTTTCAAAAGCTTGCCCATCTCGGTCGCGTAAATCTGAGTTCGCCGCACGTGGCCATGCGTCGTTTGATCCTTGGCGTCGATGGCGATGGCCAGCGACTCGATCGTGTTCATGTGCAGGTCGGCGATCTCTTCGACATACCGCACCTTGTCGGCCTGGGCCTTGGTAACTTCGCTGACTCGCTTTTCATTGAATCGATACAGAAGATGAACGAGTACGATGATTAGCGCCCCGACAAACAGGAAGGGAACTCCGCCCCCGTGAATCGCTGAATAGAAGAGTGCGGCCGAAGTCACGTTCGCGACCTGGGTAATCAAAGTCCAAATCAAACTCTCTTGTGAGACAGTCACTCGGCTGCCCGAATAAAAGGAATTGAAAGCGACAGTTCCAAAGGTACTGAGAGCGTATTGAACAAACCCAAAGACGCAGAGCGGAAAGAGCAGGACATCCAGGACCAGCGCAGTTTGTTTTCCATCGATAGCCCCGCCGGCCAGGGTCACCACCATGAATCGATACACCAGCGAAGCCACGAAGGTGGAGATAATCGAAGTTCCAACCGCAAACACGGTGGGCCAGCGTTCGGACAAGGAAAACGAGGAGATGAAGCCGACGATTGCCGCGAGTATCAGGGCCGGCCCGAAACTATTTGCGGGCATCGTCGTGTACAGCATGACAGCGAGGAAGATGAAAGCATCGGCCACGGATTTGTGAGTTTGACTGGTACCGTCGACATTGGTAACCGGAACCGTGAACCTGCCTGAAAGGAGGGTCAACACCAGGAGAATGGCGAATGAGCCCAGACCATGCCAACCCATAATGGGAATACGAACCGTGGACACGAGGCCCAAGACAAGTATTGCCCCTCCAATCGCCCCGACCCCTCCAATGAGTAGAGAACTCTTCCAGTTTAGTTTACGCATTAAGTGATTTTCCGCTATTTTCCTTGATAATTTGGCCTGATCTGGGAGGACTACCCGGGTTGGGACATCTCAAGTGTTGGCCGTAGGGTCGCACTAGCCAACAATGTTGGCCGGATAAAGAATAGCCGTCCGCGGCCATTTTAGTCAATGGGTTTCTGTGTTTTTGGCTTGGCGGGTCTGGTTAGACGGCGGGCAGGAGCGGACCGGGCTTGGCGAGAGCGAGTTGCTTTGCCAGGGCTTTAGGGGTTGAAACTGGCTCCTGGCAGGTGTTAGCTCGGCAGATAAAGGCGGTGGGTTCGGTCTCGAGGGTGTTGCGCCCGATGAAGAGAGGAACCAGGGCTTCAGCTTGATCATAGTCCTGTCGGCACACAGCTATGACTCTATTAGGCAGATATGTTTGCCAGATTGTTCGAAGCAGGTGGTCCAGACGAGGATCAGGTGCGCCCACCATGACAACTTCCAAAGGCGAGTCCAGATAAAAGTCCAAAACTTTAAGAGCAAACCCGAATGCGGAAGGGTACCGGCGAATCTGGTCTGCCAATAGCCGGAGTACCGCGGTGGCGCGACGGCGATAGTCATCGTTGCCGGTGAGAAGACCCAATCTGAGCAGGCCGAGGGTAGCGATGGAGTTGCCCGAGGGAGTGGCGTTGTCCATGAACTCCTTCGAACGCACGATCAATTCCTCGTGGCTTTTGCCGGTGAAGAAGAACCCACCTTCGTTCTCATCCCAGAATTGCTCCACCATTTTGTCGGCGAGTGAGGCGGCAGATTGAATCCAGCTTAATTCCCCGGTCGCTTCATACAGAGAGATCAAGCCGTCGATCAGACAAGCGTAATCCTCGAGATATCCATTCAGCTTCGCCTGTCCGTTCTTGTAAGTCCGGAGCAGTAATCCATCCTTTTGTAGCCGGTCTAGCAGGAAGCGTGCATTCGCCTCGGCGACTTTCCGGTAGTCCGGTCGTTCGAGAATTGCCGCGGCTTCCGCAAAGCTGGCCAGCATTAAACCGTTCCAGGCGGTCAGAACTTTTTCATCTCGGCCCGGCTTGATTCGTTGTTCGCGAAGCGCGAAGAGCTTTTGGCGGCTCAGATCTAAGATCGCCTTCAACTCCTCGGTCGAGAGTTTGTTCTTCGCGGCGACGTCTTGAATCGGCGAGGTTATGTGCAGAATGTTCTGGCCTTCGAAGTTTCCCGCTGCCGTTACATCGAAGTACTCGCAGAAGAGATTTCCATCGTGCTGTCCCAGAGTTTCGAGTATCTCTTCGCGCGACCAGACAAAAAACTTTCCTTCCTCACCTTCTGAGTCTGCATCCTGGCTGGAATAGAAGCCGCCGCCGGCATCGGTCATCTCTCGCACAACATAATCAAGTGTCTCTTCGGCGATCCGCCGCGCCTCGGGGCTCCCGTTGACCTGATAAAGGTGCAAGTACATCCGCGATAGCAGGGCATTGTCGTAGAGCATCTTCTCGAAATGCGGCACCAGCCATTTCGCGTCCACAGAGTAGCGATGAAAACCGCCACCCAGTTGGTCGTACATTCCGCCTTCCGACATTTTCCGCGCAGTGTGCTCGACCATCTCCAGGGCTTCAACAGATCCCTTGCGGTAGTGGGTGTGCAGGAGAAATTCGAGATTCATTGCCGGCGGAAACTTTGGCGCTCCGCCAAATCCGCCATTGGTGTGGTCGTAGTTCGCCGAGATCCTGCGAACGGCGCTGTCGAGGAGTTCCGTCGTTAGGTCCTGCTGAGATGACTCCGCCAGCCCCACGCGTCTGAGTTCACCCAGCATCGCCGTCGCCGTGTTAGCCACCTGATCCGGTTGCGAACGATAAGCTTCGGCGACGCTCGCCAGGATGCGCGGAAAGCCGGGCATGTTATAGCGGTCGCTGGGCGGAAAATAAGTTCCACCATAGAAGGGCACGCCCGCGGGAGTAAGAAACATGGTCATGGGCCAGCCGCCCTGCCCCGTCATCATCTGGACGGCGTTCATGTAGATTTGATCGAGATCGGGACGCTCCTCACGATCCACTTTGATATTCACAAAGTTCTCGTTCATCAACCTGGCGATCTCTTCATTCTCGAACGACTCATGTTCCATCACATGGCACCAGTGACAGGCGGAGTAACCGATGCTAAGCAGGATCGGCTTGTCCTCGGCGCGCGCCCTGTTGAGCGCGGCTTCGCCCCACGGATACCAATCCACCGGATTGTGCGCGTGCTGCAGCAGGTACGGACTGGTCTCGTTGATTAAGTTATTGGTGTGCTTGTGACTCGTCATCATTTAAACCAGTACTTTGTGTTTCTGGCCCAGGTCGTATTCGGGTACTTGCGATGCAGCAAATCGTAGGCAGCTTTCGACCAGCGACCGGTTTGATCGTCGGTGCAACCATACCGCGTTGACCGCACCGCGAGATGCAACGCCTCGGGCGAACGAGGGTCATCCGGATTCTTATCTGTCCATTCTATAGCAATACGGCACAGATAGTTGGGGGCAACCCCAAGAGCTTGCAGAGCGGCGAATTGAGTTGCTGCCAGGCTCTGGGACAGCTTCAAAAACTCGGGTACCGGCATCGGCTTGGGTTTGGGTTTGCCGTCTCCCTCGCCACCATCCGCGCCCGCTCCGGACAAGGGCGGAGGCGGCTCAGCACACCACCAGTTGTCGCGATAACTGTCCACTTCCTCGAGTGCGCTCGTGCGTCCTACGCCGGTCGACACATAAGGTCGGAGTCCGGGAAACTTGAGCGAAAGGAACGCGGCTGCAAAGCGTCTCGCCTCCGGCGTAGCAGCTTTCTCATACGTGCTAAGAAAATCCCTTAGCTGAGGATATATCTCCTGGAGAAGGGCAGCACTCTGAATCGCGGTTGCTTTGTCATCCAACAAAGCCGCACGCAGGAACGCGGCCTGGGTAACGTCACGTCGCAGGTTTGGCGCCAGCAACTTACTACGCGCGGCATCCTTAATAAGCGCGACCGGCATGCCTCGATTGAAGACATTCGCTCCATCTCGATCAAAGAGCAACTGAGGAGTTTTGGGAGTGTCTTTACTTTCTTCGTCAGGGATCTCACGCCCGTCGTTGTCGTCGCTCAATCCGGCAGGGACCCGTTGCGCGCTTTGCACAAACTCGTCGAGGTTTTGCGCCAGGTTCATTCTTTGTCCCAACAGCAGGTTCAGTGCCGAAGGAGTGAACTTCGCGCGATCAGTCGCGAGCGCTTTATCCAAAAGCATCCGAGCTTCGCCGGCGCGATTGCTTTCCATCAGGAGCCGCACGCTGTGAAAGGTCAGCGAGGGGAATGCCGGTGAATTATGATCCACGTTTGCAGCCGCGCCCAGGAGCGCATTGGCCCGAGCCTGTTGACCATTGGACTTGGAAATCGCAGCCACCAGCCACGGCAGAGTCTTACTTTTTTCCCACTGGGCTAAAGAATGAGCTGCTGCTGCGGGCGACTGGTCTTCGAACGTTAGCACCCAGTCAGTGAGCTCATCGCTGGTTAATCCGGCTGGTTGTTTCGGCTTGGATGCCGTGCCAGCTTCACCCTCTTCGCTGCCATCGCCGAGAAACTTATCCAGCAGGACCGTGTAGTCCCAGACGTCCTGCTTGAAATTTGTGCTCGAATCTTTCCTCGCGATCGCATGGGCGATCTCGTGCAGTCTTTCTTCCGGATGCAGGCGCAAGCCGACCAGATTCAAGAGCCTTGCGGAAGCATGATGTGAGGCCGTGGCTGACTTGTCCTTCAGTATCGCGTTAAGACGAGTTTCAGCATCGGCCAGCGCAGGGCGACCATCCTCTTCCTTATCGGCCAGGCTGCCCTTGCGCAGCATCGAACGGGCCGCGAGATAGGGGGCCTGTTCGCGCCAGGGCGACGATGCATCCTTCGCAATTAAATCGAACTGCTGTGTAGCTGCATCAAAATTCGTCGCATAAAAGTTCGCCGCGGCGATCTGGTACGCGCGGTCTGCGCGAATCAGTGAATCCTGATCCGGACGAGCCGCCTCTGGGATCACTTTGCCCTCTCCACAGTTGGCAAAGACCTTGTCCTGGGCCGAGGCCCAGTCTCGCACGGCTTGACTGTCGGCACCGAGCCGTTTGGCTCGCTCGTTGAGAGCGGCTTGAGCATTCTCGAACGCGTCCTGTTGGCAATTGAGGAAACTCTCGTACTCATGGGGCTTCTCGCGATTGCGATACGCATTAATCGGCGGCGGCTCGGCGAGACCAGGGACCTTCTTACGCGCGTCAGTCCAATTTTTTATCGAGTCGTCGACATGAGAGTCCCAACTGTTACTCAAGCGATCGTCCCAGAGACTCTTGATCGCTTTGGCTTCAGTTTCGGTGAGCGGGTTTCCCGCCAAATTTCGGAATGCAGCAACCAGGT
The DNA here is from genome assembly GCA_033857635.1 of Blastocatellia bacterium. Lineage (GTDB taxonomy): Bacteria > Acidobacteriota > Blastocatellia > Pyrinomonadales > Pyrinomonadaceae > UBA11740. The sequence continues at coordinate 50,505 of JAWVDF010000016.1, read as the reverse complement.
AAGACCGGGCCCAGCCTGGCGTGACGACGCCAAGTTTGCCGGCTGCGAAATTCTCCAGGGGAAAATCGGGATGCTTGGAATAGACGAATATCGCATCCGTGAAGAAGGGACCGCAGGCCTGTGTGCGCTGAGGCAGCATGAACGAAACTGAAAGAATCAATGCCAAGGCAACGAGGGCTTTACATGAATTTCTTAAGATCATTTTCTGGACTCCAAAATCGCGCGAACCGCATCCTGGGTCCACGGGTCAGGGTTAAAAACATAGAGGCGCCGCGCCGGCGATAGACCGAAGCGCGGCTCATCTGTAGAGATTCCATAGCTATGACGACATGGGGGAGCGAGGAAATCCTCGCCGGCATTTAAGCGTCGGGCGATATCTTTTCCATCGCCAGACATGCGAAACAACATCGGAACGGCTTCGTCAATCGGCAGATCGGAAAGCCAATCATCGTAAGTACACCAGGACGCGAGCGCGGTCATCGACAAGCCGACCGCGTCAGGCAGGCGCCGGCGCACATCAAGAATCAATTCGCGATAGAACGTGCGTTCGGATTTAGCAGCGTCAAAGTCTATTTGAATATTCGAGACACTCGGGAGCTTTGCCATGTCGGCGATCGCGACGGCCAACTTCTCGCGTTGATCGGCGGAGAGGGTGGGTTTGTTTGCGCTATCTGTTTCGACCCTGACCACCGCCACGACCTTCGCAGACTCCGGCAGATTCAGCGGTTGCATTCGACGTCGAATCGCGACTTCGTCGGCATGGAGTTGAATCGATCTGGCCAGGAACGCGACGCCGGTTTCTTCTGTGTTGATAAATCGCAAGTCGGTTGGCCGCTCCCACGCCCAGAGAATCAATGGCGGCATTCTCTCCCTGCGCGCAGTGCTTGTTTCGCCGAACTCAACAACTGATCGAGTTCTGGTTACGCCAAAGGCGACCGCGGCCACGAGTATGGTCAGACCGGCCACTATTAGGATTAACTTTCTGGATAGCGCTTGCTTCATGCGGCGTTACTGGAAGGCGGCAAGTGTACCTCAACAGATGACTCAAAAAAAGTTCGGGCGAACAATTGAGTACCGTCTTTGTTCGATGGATGAGCGACGAGAGATGAGGTCAGTACCGGGAGCGGTAGCGACCGGGTTCTCAACCAAGGCGAGGTTCGCTCAAAGCGATTGCCCGGTCGCTACCGGTCCCGGTACTGACCTCGTTGCTGACCACATTGCCCAACTCGATGAGCAATTAGACAAATTTGCCCGCTCGAATCTAATAACCGCCGACATGGATTGAAGGTCGCTTTTGCTCGTCTGGCTCGGCCTGTCTGAGGACTTCGCGCGTAACCGGCGCCGTGTCACCTCGACCAAAAGCCACATAGTCGAAGAGATAAGCAATTGGATTTTTTGAGCCCCAGTGAAAATACGCGTGCGGAACTTTCCCGGTTTGGTCGCGCAGATGAAGCAGAAACGCAGCAATGCAGTTAGGCACTGCCGGTCCTTCGGCGTGCAGCACGCGGTACCCGCCGACGTCCCTGCCTTCCACTTTCATCACATTGGCAAATTCGGAAGCGTCGCATACTTCCACTTCGAGAAACAGAATTGGATCCGTAACCGAGAGATTGTGATCCTCGCGATGCTCGGCTATCTCGCGCCGGTACTCTTCGGCGTTGCTCTCCTCGGGTGCGTTGGTAATGATGCGCAGCGTTCCCTGGCCCGCCGCTTCACTCAGAAATCGTTTTGCAGTCTCGTCAATCTCCACGCGCTCAACTCTAAGTTCAGTTGTGCGCGCGAGGCGAGAGAGAAGCGAAATCAGCACGATCAGCGCTATGAAGAATCCAGCTATCTTTATTCCGTCCGGACGCTCGATAACATTGACCACGGTGGTGTAAGCGAATACCAGGGCGATTAAAGCGGCAGCCGGCCCCCAGGCTTTCTGATGGCGACGAAACGCTGAGACGGCTACCGCTATCGCCGCCGAACTCATCAGCACCAGAACGCCGGTCGCGTAAGCACCGCCCTGCGCATTGACGTCTGCTTTGAAGATAAACGTGATAGCGAAAGCGATCATCGTGAAAACGATTACCAGGGGTCGCATCGCGCGCGTCCAATCCGGCGCCATTCCGTAACGCGGCAAATATCGCGGGACGATATTGAGCAGCCCGGCCATTGCTGACGCCCCCGCGAACCACAAAATAAGGATCGTGCTCGCGTCGTAAATGCTGCCGAAGATATTTCCCAGAGACTCATGCGCCAGATAAGCGAGCGCGCGGCCCGATGCGGCGCCGGCGGGGAAGCCATCATGGGCCGGCTGAAACTTTTCTGCCGGGATCAGCAGCGTTGTGATGAAGCTGCTGGCGACAAGCATGACACTCATGATAAGCGCCGCGACGACCAGCATCTTTTTCGTGTTGCGGATCCGTCCCAGCGGTTTCTCTTCAGTGTCGGTCTCGTCGCCTTTGACAAGCGGCATCACCGCTACGCCTGTCTCAAATCCCGAGAGTCCCAGCGCGAGTTTCGGAAAGACCAGGAGACCAACGAAGATGATCATCGTCCAATTGCCTCCTACTCGTGGATGATTGAGCAGGGCCCTCTGCCAATTGGAAATCACCGAAGGGTGCTGCGCCACATGGTACAAACCTACGGCAACGACAATCAGGTTGAGCAGGAGATAAGCAAACACCAGTACCACCGCAATGCCGATCGCTTCCTTAAAGCCTTTAATGAAGACACCCGAAAGAAATGTAATCAGCGCGAGGGTGACGGCGACATTCACGCGGGTTGGGTTAATGCCATGAAGCAGGCCGCGCATGATCGGGTTTTCGACGATGTGCGCGGTGGCGTCGGCGGCAGACAGGGTGATGGTAATAATGAAATCCGTGGCAACAAATCCCAGCAGGATAAGTATGAAGAGTTTGCCCTTCCACCAGGACATGAGCGCGGCAAGCATCGAGATCGAGCCTTCACCATGCGGGCTTTCTTCCGCGACTCTTCGGTAGATCGGGAGGGCGCCGAGAAGCGTCAGCAACACGAGAATTATCGTCGCCACCGGCGCCAACGCGCCCGCGGCCAGGAACGCGATACCTGGCTGGTAGCCGAGCGTCGAAAAATAATCCACGCCGGTCAGGCACATTACTTTGTACCAGGGGTGATTGCGATGATGGTCCTTCTCGCGCTCGAAGGGCCCCTCTATCTCTTTGACGTAACCTTCCAGTAGCCAGCGCTTGAAGGCAGACGTGGATCGCTGCGGTCGTGCTGGCTGGGATTGGACGGCCGTAGACATTCACTTCCCCCTTGCAGGCTAAAAGACGATTTTATTGCTTCGGATTTCGACACCATTCTACTGCAAACGTTGCGCGGCGCGGAAGGTGCCGGATCAATGTATTTATTTTGAGAGATTGCCGGCTGCCCGGTACGACGATCCACGAAACCACACGAAGTGCCGCTGGTTAGTGGGAATTCGGGAGATGAGGTCGGTACCGGGAGCGGTAGCGACCGGGTCTCAACCAACACAAGGGTCTCTAGCGTAGTGCGTCGGAAATAGCGTAACACCAGGATAGTGCCCCAGCCGCGTTCACGCGGCTTTCCCGCAGGTTACTAGCCCAGCCGTTTTACGGCTGGGTAAGGCGGGAGGGAAATCCAGTAGGGCGCTTCAGCGTCGTTCTCGTCCCGCTTCAGCATTGCTAAAGCGGGCGACTTAAGCCCGTTGAAACGGGCTGAGGTTGCCGACGCCACTGCTACCCAGCCGTAAAACGGCTGGTCTACTAACCCTTCGGGGAAGCCGCGTGAACGCGGCTAGGTTTCGCGGCTTGACGTACTCTTTTGTGTAGCGGTATTTCCGACGCACTCCACTAGCGGGACGATTTCCCGGTGGCTATCGCTCCCTGTACTGACTTCGTCGCTAGAGGCCGCTCGCGATTTGGAGCCCCTCACTCCTCTGCTATACTCCTCAAAACTGAATCACCATTCATTTTTTCTTAAGATGAACTGAGGAGCCTATGGAACGCGAAAGTTTGGAAATGGATGTGGTGTTTGTGGGCGCGGGTCCGGCGAATCTGAGCGGGGCTTACCATCTGACGCGGCTCGTCAACGAACACAATGAAGCGATCGCCAACGGTACGAAGAAGGGCGAAGCCCTCGGCGACATTCAGATCGCAGTGATCGAAAAGGGCTCGACGGTTGGCGGCCACATTCTTTCCGGCGCGGTAATGGATCCGCGTGGCTTGGCTGAACTCATTCCCAACTTTGTCGAGGAAGGCGCCCCCCTCGAATCGCGGGTCAAGGAAGATCATTTTCTTTATCTCACTAACAAGCGCGCGATCCGCTCGCCGCTCACGCCGCCGCCTCTGATGAACCATGGTTATTACATCGTCTCGCTTAATCGTCTGACGGCCTGGCTGGGGGAGAAGTGCGAAGAAGCCGGCGTAAATATCTTTCCCGAATTTCCAGGTGCAGAGATGTTGTACGACGAAGCCGATCGAGTCGTGGGCGTACGCACCGGTGACAAAGGGATCGACAAGGAAGGGAAGCGCAAACCGAACTTTGAGCCGGGCGTAGATTTGGTCGCGAAGGTCACGGTCCTGGGTGAGGGTGTGCGTGGATCCTTGACCAAGCAGATGGTAGCGCGGCTCGGGCTTGACGAAGGGCGCGAGCCGCAGGTTTACAGCCTGGGAGTGAAAGAGCTTTGGGAACTTCCAGACGACCGTTATCCGACGGGGCGGGTGACGCACACGCTTGGGTTTCCGTCAGATCAATGGACGTATGGCGGCGGTTGGATCTACGGAATGCAAAATCGCGTAGTGAATCTCGGCTATGTCACCGGCTTGGATTACCGCGACCCTTTAATCGATCCGCATGCTGAATTTCAGCGTTTCAAGTCCCATCCATTTCTAACCAAACTGCTCGAGGGCGGCAAGATGATCCGCTACGGCGCCAAGGCAATTGCTGCTGGCGGCTGGCATGCAATGCCCAGACTCTATGCCGACGGAGTTTTGATTGTAGGTGACAGCGCCGGCTTTCTTAACGCCGCGCGCTTGAAGGGAATTCATTCCGCGCTCAAGAGTGGCATGCTTGCAGCCGAAACAATATTTGAAGCTTTAGTCGCGGGCGACTTCTCAGCGAGCAAGCTGCAGAGCTTTGAAACCAGGGTGAAAGAGAGTTGGATCACCCCTGAGCTGCGCCGCTATCGAAACTTCCACGCGGGTTTTCGTCATGGGCGTTGGCTGGGAATGGCGAATGCCGGATTGCAGTACATCACCGGCGGCCGTGCCTGGGGAATCTTTGATCGGGATCACCAGGATGCCGGACACGAGGCGATGCGCAAGCTTTCTGAGTACGGCTATCGCGACGACGACGTGGCCCAACGCTACGGCGATTTTAAGTTCGACGGGAAGATCACTTTCAACAAAGTGACCGATGTCTATCACGCCGCAGTTGCTCACGATGAAGATCAGCCGGCGCATCTGCATGTCCTCGACACAAACATTTGCGCGACGCGCTGCACGGAAGAGTACGGCAACCCCTGTCAACGCTTCTGTCCCGCTTCGGTTTATGAAATGGCTGACAACGGCGACGGCCAGCGACGTCTGCAAATCAATTTCTCAAACTGCGTCCACTGCAAGACCTGCGACATCATGGATCCTTACCAGATTATTAATTGGGTCACGCCCGAAGGCGGCGGCGGGCCGGATTATAAAGGGATGTGATTTCGTGGCACGCGCATCTTGCGCGTGATCTGTGGATGAGGCCCGAAGGGCCGTAATGAAATAGCCACGCCCGTAAGGGCGTGGTGGAGAAGCCATCGAAAAGTGTCCGAGGCCCGAAGGGCCGGCACATCCTATTCTGTACCAGCTTATCGTGCCGCGCCTACGGCGCTCAATTAAGTTGATCGGTTTTCGATCCACGACCTGACGGTCGTGGCTATTTCATGACGGCCCTCTTCGGGCCTTCAGCAGTACCTCAACTCGCCGGCTTCATCGCGTACCGCGCCGTAATCAAACGCACGTAATTGCGTGTTTCAGAGTAAGGTGGAATGTTGTAGCCGTACTTTATGACTGCGTTCTCGCCCGCGTTATAACCGGCGAGCGCCAGATCGATCCGGCCATTGAACATCTGCAGCAGATCCTTTAGATAGCGCGTGCCGCCCATGATGCTCTGCCCGACGTCGTATGGATTTGTGACTCCATACCGCGCGGCGGTTCCAGGCATGAGCTGCATTAGCCCCTGCGCCCCTTTCGGGCTGGTGGCGTTGTTCGAGAAGCGCGATTCCTGGTGCATCAGGCAGAAGATAAGATAGGGATCCACTCCATACTTGTTCCCATAGAAACGGACCAGAGTGTCGACTCGGTTATTACCCGTGCTCCAGACAGCATTCGAACCCGCGAGGTTACTCGAAGCGGCGGTTACAACCTGCGCCGGCTTGTTGGCCTCAACAATCTGATTGCGAGTTTCCTCAACCTTAGCGCGGGCATCAGCCAGTTCCTTGTCGCTCTTCTCCAACTCTACCCGCGAGACTAATCCATCATGGAAGAGTACTTTGATTTGCGTGCTCTGTTGCTCAAGCTTCTGAACCTGGCGCTCAAAGAGAGCTGCGAGGTCGTTAAGACTCTTCTTGTGATCATTCGAAAGATTATCTGTATTCGGTGCAGCATTGTCCTTCGATTTAGCCGCCGATGTTGAGGCCTCAGTTTGACTGGGAACGCGGGCGCCCTCGCCCGCACTGCTTAGCGCAGGCGTTCCAGTCATTGTTTTCTGAGACATAGGCTCAGAAGCAGAAACACCACGGGCTACAGTTGCGGGAGCCCCCACTGTGCTAATAGCTTGCGGTTGATTTGACGACTCAACATTAGGCGCTTTTTCCTGAGCAGCGACTGCTGATGCTGCAAAGAAGCAGCCCAAAATAAGCACAAACACACGTAGAATCACTGAGGATTGACGAACCTTTTGATGCATGTATAGTTTTGACTCCCCTATTATTTAGACACCGCTCGGCTTCTGTCGGTTACCTCATGAGGAGAAGCTCGGGCTGCCTCACTGGCTTGAGTTGGTTGGATGTATTTTGCGGGCGGTTTACTGCCTATTCAATTTGAAGCTTGCTCAAAGGCAGCGGCTCTGCCGCAGCACATGGCATAAATTTTGGTGTTGGGATGCCCTGGCGGAAGCCAGGGCCTTAAAGCGATATCTCGCCCGACCCCGTCACTGTCCGGCTTCATCCGATTGTTCGTCGCCGTCTATTTTCAGATGAAAGGCAACGGTGCCCTGAACAATCTCTTCCAGAGCGATTCGCGTCGGTTTATGTTTGCTGGGATCGATTTCGATGCGCGGGCGTGCGCCGCGTTGAAGTTGCTTGCTGCGTTTGGCCGCCAGAATAATCAAGCGATACTTGGAATCGATTTCCGGCGATTCCGAATGTTCTGTGGTTTCCTCAACTGCTTTCTGTGCTGTAGCCATGATTAGTCTGCCGCCTTCCAATAACGAGTCGTACTACTTTTACCACAGAGGACACAGAGAAGAATTTGGAGGATAGGTTGGTACGCCGACGCAAGAGCTTATACATCCCTGGGCTTGCAACACTCTTTCATAAAAGCCTAAAAACAACTCTTCTTGTGCTTCTCTGTGTCCTCTGTGGTAAACCCTACCCCGCGAACTCGACCGCTCCGAAATCCGCAAACGTTTCTTTCAACCGCACTTCTTGTCGTTCGCGTCGTGCCCGTTCAGAGTAAATTACCGCAGCCAGCTGTTGTGAAGCGCGATTGATGTCGTCGTTGAGAATCACGTACTGAAAACTCTCATGCTGCTTAACCTCGGCTGGGGCGCCACGCAGACGTTTTTCGAGCTCTGCGGGCGAATCCGTCCCGCGCGCCAGCAGCCTCTCTCTGAGCAATTCAAACGACGGCGGCAGAATGAAGATCGATACAACGTCGTCGATCCTCTTGCGAATGCTGGCCGCTCCCTGCACGTCGATCTCAAGAATAATATCGTGTCCGGCCGCGCGTTCGCATTCAACCTGCCCCTGGCTGGTCCCGTACAAATATCCATAGACGTGTGCCCATTCCAGAAACTCGCCGCGCACGATCATTTCTTCAAAGACCGCGGTCGAAACAAAAAAATATTCCCGCGCATCCTGCTCGGTCGCACGCGGCGCGCGAGTCGTGTAGGAAACCGAATAGCTAACGCCCGGAACAATCTGGCGAACGCGATCGATCAAGGTACCTTTGCCGCCGCCCGACGGTGAGCTGACAACAATCAGCATTCCCCGTCCGCTTGCCGCGGCTGGGGTTTCTAACTCTCTTTCGTTCGTGGGTTCACTCGACATTTTGTACTTGTTCTCGCAGCTTCTCAACCTCAGCTTTGATAGCCAGGCCCGCGTCTTTAATTGAGATCTCGGTTGATTTGGAGAGCACGGTATTGGCTTCGCGATTCAGTTCCTGAAGCAGAAAATCCAGGCGTTTGCCGACCTCTCCTTCGGCATCGATCGCCGCGCGAAATTGCTCGACGTGACTGCGCAGGCGCGTGAGTTCCTCGGTGATGTCACTGCGATCCGCCAGGTACGCAACCTCCTGAGCCAAACGTCCCGGATCAAGCTCGACTGCCTGGCTGCTGCGGTCAACCAGCTCGCCGATTCGCTTTTGCAAACGCAGCCGGTAAGCATCGGCCAGGCCTGCGGCCGCTCCTTCAATCAACGGCACCTGAGCTTCGATGTTATTCAAACGCAGGTGCATCTCTTCGGCCAAAGCAGAGCCTTCGTTCTTACGCATCAGCTCAAGACTATCGAGCGCTTCATCCAAAGCTCGGTCAAGTCCGGCAATGTTCACCTCGTCGAGTCCATCGCGAGCAGGCGCCAGCGCCCCGGGCAGGCGCGCCACGGAACTGACATCGATGTCACCGGCCAGATTGAACTGCTGTTGAATCTCGCGCATTGCGCTGACATAGCCGGCAATCAACGGGCGATTGACTTCATAAGTCGTCGCACCCGTTCGATCAAAATTAATATTGAGATCGACCCGGCCACGTGCCAGGCGCGCGCCCACTCGCTTTCTGATATTCACCTCGAGCGGCGACAGTTCCTGACTCAGGCGCAGATGAATATCGAGGTAGCGATTATTCACAGTTTTGATTTCAACTGCGACGGTAAATTCTTCTCCGCTGGCTGAGCCGCGGCCAAATCCGGTCATTGATTTCATAAGAGTAAGCAGTGAGCAGTTAGCAGTTAGCAGTTAGCAGTAAGCAGTCTAAGAAAGCTTTTCTAACGAAGACTTTTGCGCAGACCGTAGGTCCCTGCTAAGCATTCGTCAATTTGAGACTCAGCTTCAGCGAAAGTTGTCGCATCCAGATAGCCGATACGGAAGGCAATTTCAAGCTGAGTTGATAATTCGTTTAGGGAGCCGACCGCCACGCTCAAATAGTTTCGGAACTGAATCGCAGATCGATCCGCAGCGCCTTCCGCAATGTTAGACGGTGCTGAAATAGCAGCCCGACGCATCTGTGAGCTAAGGCCGTAAAGCTCCTCTCGGGGAAATTCCTTAGTCAGGGTATATATCTTTTCGACCAAGTCCATACTCTTCAGCCAGGCAACAAGCTTCTTGTGGGGTTTACTCATGAGAGATTCTCCTTCTTTGGTGAACTATTGATTCAACGACAAAGTCCAATCTGCTCACTGCTCACTGCTCACTGCTCACTGTTCACTGCTCACTGCTCACTAACTCCCCTTCTTCATCGGCGAACTGCATTTCATAAAGTTTCTGGTATTGTCCGCCTCTAGCCAGCAACTCAGCGTGTGTGCCCTGCTCGATAATCTGGCCGCGTTCCATGACTACGATCAGATCGGCGCGGCGAACAGTTGATAGGCGGTGAGCGATCACTATAGTGGTGCGGTCGAGAATCAGGTTGCCGATAGCTCGCTGCACCAGTTGTTCCGACTCGGCATCGAGCGCCGAGGTCGCTTCATCCAGAATCAGCACCGGAGCATCGATCAAAACCGCGCGCGCGATGGCCAGCCGTTGCCTTTGTCCGCCCGAAAGAAAAATTCCTCGTTCGCCGATTATCGTGTCATAACCGTTGGGCAGATCGACGATAAAGTCGTGGGCCAGCGCAGTCCTGGCGGCCTGGTGGAGTTCCTCTTCAGTGGCGTCAGGCCGGCCGTACGAGATGTTATACCGCACCGAATCATTAAAGAGAATTGTTTCCTGCGTCACCAGAGCCAACTGCCTGCGCAGACTAACTACGCGCGCGTCGCGCAGGTCGATGCCGTCCCACAACACTGCGCCCGAGCTCGGATCGTGAAAACGCGGCAGCAGTTTTGTCAGCGTCGACTTTCCACCTCCGGACTGGCCCACCAGCGCCACCAGTTTGCCGGCCGGAACGGTCAGGCTCACGCCCCGCAGCACTGCGCGGGATTCGTCTCCATAGCCAAAATGAACATCGCGAAATTCAATCTCACGAACCAGTGGACGAAGTTCGATCGCGCCGGGCTTTTCCTTAATCTCGGCGTGCTCGTCCATTACTTCCCAGACGTGACGCGCGGCAGCCAGCGCCGTAGCCATGGAATTCTGCAGCCTTGAAAGCTTTCGCATCGGATCGTAGCTGCGAGCCAGGAAAAACATGAAGGTGAGAAACTGGGCCGTGTTCATGCGCCCCAGCCTGATCTCGCGTTCACCAAAGAAAAGCAGTGCCACGATGAAAAGGACGCCAATCAATTCGATGATTGGAGGCGCCATGCCGGCGATACTCGCCGACCGCAGATTAGCCCGGCGAATATGTTGGGCCACCTTCGTAAATCGACTTTGCTCGCGGCCTTCACCGCGATAGGCCTTCACAATATTTTGATTGGCCAGCGCTTCCTGGGCCGTGTCCGTCAGACGCTTGCTGCCTTCAAATGATTCGCGCGCGAGTTTCCGCAGAGAGCTGCCGAAGCGCATGGTCAGCCCGGCGATGGGTGGAGCAATCAGCAGCGAGCCGAGCGTCAGCCGCCAATTGAAATAAAAACACGCGGCCAGCAGCGCTATGAGAGTAAAGCTCTCACGCAGCATGTCCCGCAGCGTATGGGTTACAGCAGCCTCGATCGCCGCGGCGCTCGAAATCAAACGCGAGACCAAATAGTTCGTGCGATGGCGCTCAAAAAAACTGGCCGACTGTGCGAGCAGGTGGCTGTAGAGTTCCTGACGCAGCCGCAGAATAGATGACTGCCCGACGTGGGCCATTAAGTAAGTCGAGAGGTATTCGGCGACGCCCTTGATAATCGTGAAGAGGACCAGTAGCAGGGCGATCGTGCGCCAGGCCGCCAGGCCCGAAGGCGGAATGATTTTCTCTAATCCGAACAGAGTGGCAGTGCGATGTCCGTCGCCCTGCGTAAAGGCCTGGTCAAAGATCGGGACTATCAGAGCGCCCGTGGCACTCTCCAACAGACCCACGACGATCATGGCCACGGTGGCCACGGCGAACGTGCCGCTGTGAGGCAGAAGATATCTTAGCAGCCGCCGTAGATCGCGCATCTTAGATCGGGCCTGGATCGTTTATAGGGAAGGGAATTGAAGTTTGGTCCACGATAACAACCACGCAATATACTGAGCCCAAACGTTTGACGTCAAGGCAAAGGCTGTCCATACTATTGCAAAACCCCTGCGGCATCAGACTTTGGATTAGAGCAGGCTTTGGACCGGACCGGTTGCTTTACGATCATTTCGGTTTGATGAAAGCACAAGGACAATTACTGTGGATCCGCAACCAACCAACACAACTGCCAAGCGGTTAATGATTGTCGACGATGACGCTGAAATGCGCGCGTTACTGGCTGAGTATTTTCGGCGCTTAGGGTTTGAAGTCGCCGAAAAAGAGAGTGGCCAGGCCGCGCTTCAGACTGTCACTACCGAGACTTTCGATTGCTTCATTCTTGATGTTTCAATGCCGGAAATGTCGGGTATTGAGTTGTTGAGAAAGTTGCGCGATCGGGGGATTGACACACCGGCGCTTTTCCTGACGGCCCACGATATGCTCGACGAGAAGGTCGCGGGGTTTGAAGCGGGCGCCGATGATTATTTGGCTAAGCCATTCAGCCCGCGCGAGCTCGAATATCGGATCGAGGCGCTGCTTCGCCGCGGTCAAAACGCGCGGTCAGACGGCGGCGACGAGGATCGAATGGAGATTGGCGACCTGGTGGTAGATAAGCGCCGACACGAAGTCTCACGCGCGGGCGCCAGGGTTGATCTCACGCCGCTCGAGTTTCAGATTCTGGAACTGTTGGCGTCAGAGCCCGGCCGTGCCTGGTCGCGCAATGATTTGCTCGATCGCGTCTGGAGCACGGAGTACGAAGGCTACCAGCGAAACATAGACCCGCATATCAACCGGCTGCGAAAGAAGCTGGAAGCCGATCCTAAAAACCCCCATTACGTGCTGACCGTTCGCGGCGTCGGATACAAACTGAACGAAAATCCTTAACGCGGAATAAAGTAGTGCCTGGATCTTCTTTGCGACTTAAGTATGCCTTGGCGCCTTTGCGAGAAACTAAAATAGATTTCACGCAAAGGTGCAAAGAGGACGGCAAGGTGCAAAGGGAACCCGGACACTAAACGAACAAGGGAACGATTGCGTAATTCGTCGTTTATTAGTGGGTGACCATGTATTGCTCAGGCCACTTCCGCGTGCTGCTCCTAACCGTCGCAATTCTTTTGTCCGGCTTGTCCCTCTCCTTCGCACAGAGTACGCCCGCCACCTCTCAGGCACTCAACTCACAAACTACTGAGGTCCAATTGCGCTGGGGGATCCGACCCGGTGTGACTCGATACCGGCTGCAACTGGCGACCGATAGTTTGTTTTCCGACATCGTTTTCGATCGCGTGGTTTCGGGAAACGATTATCGAATAAGCGAGCTCGAGGCCGGTCGATACTTTTGGCGCCTCGCGCCTTTGACTAAGCAGCGCGGGGAGTTTTCTTCAGCCGGAGTGGTTGAAGTAAGCAGAACCTTACCTCAATCGAGCCCAACGCCGTTGTCGAGAATTCAGCCCGTCAAGGAGCCATCGAGGGCGAGCAAGCCTGACTCGATTCTGGCTCGCGGAGGTTGGCGAGCCGCGGTAGGCGATATTGCGCATCCCGTTCTGGCGCATCTGCGTTCAAGGGACAAACTGGATCTAGTCGGTATGAATAGCGAGGGCGTTATTTTTGCTCTCGATGCCCGCAATGGTGTCGCCTTGTGGAGCACTGGCCGCAAAACCGCCAACTCTAAAATCGGGGTTCCCGGATCGTCGGCCGTCGTGGTGCTCCCGACTCGATTGGGAATTGATAATGTCGTCGCGCTGTCGGGGTCCAGCCTCACTGCCATCGAGGGTTCTACTGGGCGCGAGCTTTGGATGACGACTCTAACGGCGGCGGCGGCGAATGCCACGGTCGTTAGCGATGGTCGCTCTGCGACAATTCTGCTAATCGATAATCTCTCACAGCGGCTACTCACGGTCGACGCAGTTAACGGAAATCTGCTATCTCAGATCAAGCTGCCGCATCGTCTCGTAGGCGCGCCGATGGTTCTGCCAGGCTCTACCCAAGTTGTCCTGGCTTATGAGGGCGGGCAGATTGAAATCCGAAACTCTGCCGGCGCTGTGGTGCGCTCGGGCGATGCCGGCAGTCAGGCAACAACGCCTCCGCTTTTTGTAAGAGGTCGTCGAGGTGATTTGATCCTGGTCGGCACGCGGAATGGCTTGACTGCTTTGACTGCCGCCGAATTGAGCCCACTGGGAATGGTTTCGATCCAGGACGATGTTCCGCGAGGGACTTTAGCAGCCGAGGATCTGGATGGCGATGGATCGCCTGAAGTGATCATGACGACCGAACGGGGTCGGGTGATCGCAATCAGCGGCGCTGACGGGAAAACAATTTGGGTAGCGACAGTCGGTGACGACGCGCAATCAGTCGCGTTTGCCGACGTCGACGCGGATCGTATTTTAGATGTCATCGTGGCCGGTGGTCAGAGCTTCGCCTTTGCGCTGTCGGGTAAGGACGGGTCGGTGATCTGGCGCGACAACACGCCGCCGGGATTTGTAGCTAATCATTCAGTGGGGTTGGCGCCGCGCTCGATCGTTACAATGCGGTACGGCTCGGGGGTTCTCTTGATTGCAGGCGATCCTGCCCGCACGGGCTTGCGCGCTCTTGAATTTCCGAAGGGAACTGGGACGCTCAACCGTTATACCAAGTTCAATTCCTCGACCAACCACAGAGTCCGCTGAAAAACTGCGGAATCTCGTCAAGTATGGTAGAACGATCAATGAATCACACGAATCAAAAAAAGGAAACGCATTTTCGTGCTTGTTTCGTGGGGGTTCCTGGATCGCTTTGCTTTTTCGGCAGCCTGCTAAAGCTGCCTTTGAAAGGTAAATACTTAGCAGAGGGACGTGAATATTTAATGCTCTGGATCGCCGGTTCCATCCTGGTTCTCATCTGGCTCTTCGCAAAATTCGTAATGCACAAAGGCGGCATGATTCACGTCGTCGTTATGATCGCCATCTCCATGTTCATAATTCAATTCGTTCAAGACCGGCGAACTAAAGAGTACGAGCGATCGATCGGCCGCTAAGAGATCCTGATTCGACCGAGTCAGTAGCGCGAGCGGCAACAACCGGGTCCTCAATCTACGCTGCGGTCGAGTTGGCGGACGACCCGGTCGCTACCTCTCCCCGGTACTGACATCATCTCGGCAAACACACTGACCTACTTCCCAGCAATCCAATACTTGCCAGTTTTGCCACCTTCGGCAACAATGATCGCGGGTTTGGCATCAATCACTCGGAGGGCATTTCGATGCTTCCGGTTGTTATTTCAAACATTGCGGGGAGTTCGTTGCATGAGCAGATATCTTAAAATACTAATCGTTCTCGCTTGTTTTGTTCTTCTTCTCGCTTCCGTGACAGGGTTGGCCCAGAATGATGCCCGCCGCACTACGATCGCGATTACCTACCCGCTGGATCAAACAATCGAGGTCCCATTTCACGGCACGACTCGACTGCCGCGTTTGAAAGGTTCGGCCAGGGTTAAGCGCCAGGGCCGCCGCGGCACCCGGGTTGAGCTGAACATCGTCAACCTGCCCCGCGCATATGAACTCGGCGGCGTCTACACGACGTACGTGCTTTGGGCCATCTCACCCGATGGTCACGTCGATAATCTGGGTGAGATAAAGCGCAGCGGCAGCGGTCTGATCGATTCGAAGATTGACGTGACCACACCTCTGCAAACGTTCGCTTTAATTGTCACCGCCGAACCTCACTTTCTGGTCCACTCACCGAGCCGCATGGTTGTGATGGAGAACCAGTCGCCGGTGGCGATACGTGACGCACAGACCGAGACCTCGACCATTCAATACATTAGCAACTCGAGCGATTACTTTCGCGACTCGAATGTGCCGTTGATCGCTGAGTCGGATTTTCGCGATATTCCCGTGGCCCTTTTGGGTGCCCGTCAGGCTCTTAACCTGGCGCGTTATGCAGGAGCCGAGCGCGATGCGCCGAATGAATTACGCGCTGCCGCAGCCGATCTGCAACAGGCCGAAAGCGCGCTGCGGATGCGTCAGCCTGAGCGAGAGATCGACGTCCTCGCGCGCCAGGCGATCAGCAGCGGAGCGAAAGCGGAAGACATGGCCGTGGTGCGTCGTGCTTCACGCGAACGACGGGAAGAGATCGAGCGCCGCGATTTGGCTTTGCGCAAAGCTGAAGAAACCACTGAAACTGCCAACCAGGAAATCGCGCGCTTGAAAGATGAGTTGAACACAGAACGTCATGCGCGCGAGCTCGCCGAACGTGAGTCCTTGAACGCGACCGAGAAATTGCGCGACGCGCGCACTGAAGTCGCGCGACTGCGCGATGAAATTCAGGCAGTCCGTACTGACGCTGAGGATTCGAAAGTTAAACTCGCGCGCCTCGAAGGTGAGAAGCAGGCCGAGGACGCTCGCCGAACTTCAGAGAAGCGCGTAGCCGATCAGCGCACGGCATCAGAGACTCTCAAACAGGCTCTGGCCCGTTTCGGCACTGTGCGCGACGGGGCCCGCGGCATGACGCTCATGCTCTCTGAATCGATCTGGGCTAACCCTCGTTCAGCGAACTTGGTTGCTGCGGCCGCCGCGAAGCTCGATCAGATCGGCGCCTTGCTCGCCAACAATCCCGATTATCAAATCTCGATCGAAGCCTTCACCGACAATCGAGGTGAGGAGGGCGTCCTGCAACAACTGACACAAGACCGGGCAAGGGTTTTGTCTGAGCGATTTGCTGCAGCCGGCGTGGACGTCACTCGAGTGCAGGCCAGCGGCTTGGGCGGAGCAAATCCGTTGGCGCCCAATACCACTGTGGCTAGCCGAGCCAGGAATCGCAGGACCGAGATCACCTTGAGCACTGCCGGGCAATAGCTAAATTGCCGGAGCGCGGACATCCTGTCCGCACAGCGCGCGCAGCGCGCTCGATACCTCAGGTTAGGAACTTGCTACCGCCCCTGGTCCAACCGATTTACCCAGAGAGTTGAATGGCTGGATCCCGTCGCCACCGCTCCGGGTTCTGTAATAGAGCAAGAAAGTCGATTATCTTGTGTGGCATATCACCGGTATTGGCTTTACGTCATCGTTATAGGTTTACTGGGGTCGCTCGCCTTGTACTTCTACGGCGTTCCTTTCGGCGTAGACCTGCCTCACCATTATCGTTTGGCCGAGGGTTTCTTTGAATCAATTAAGGCTGGCGATTTCTACCCGTCATGGCTTGGCTCGACTAACGGCGGTTACGGCGATCCGAGCGTAAGGTTCTACCCGCCGGCACTCTATTACCTACTATCTTTCTTTCGCTTATTAGTCGGCGATTGGTTCCTTGCGACTCTGTTCACGCTTACAGTGCTGACAGTCACCGGCTGCCTAGGCATGTATTTATGGGCCAGTGTTCTGACCCGAAAGTCCTATGCGGTCCTGGCAGCGTTGATCTACATGCTGTCACCCTTCCATGCGAACGAGATGTACCAGGCCGGCATGTATGCTCAATATGCCGCCGCCAGCGTCCTGCCTTTTGCTTTCGCGTTTACCGAACGAATCATCGCCAACCGGCGTTGGCGCGATGCCGGCGGACTCGGCCTTAGTTACGGGTTGCTTATCCTCTGCCATCTTCCCATTGCATTGCTTGGTTCGATCGCGATCGGTATCTATGCCTGCATCCGACTCGCTCAATCGTTTAGCCGCCGGTCTCTTTATCAAGTCATCGCAGGCGCCCTGAGCGGCTTATGTTTTAGTTGCGGCTATTGGCTGCCTATGTTACTTGAGTTGAAATGGAAGCGTGCGAGCGGAAGCGGTCAGGATAGCTGGTTCGACTATCAAAACAATTTTATTTTTCATTCTTCCCCGAACTCGATGGGAGATTATTGGATACCAATAATTACAACCGCTACGTTTCTGATGGCAGCGCCGGCGGGCCTTCTCTTGTTCAAGCATAATCGTCGCGCTCTGGCTCCCGCAGTGCTCGCCCTACTAACATTCTTGATGGCTACGCCTTTGAGTAAACCAATTTGGGATTTGCTCCCGGCCTTACAAGAGACACAGTTCCCCTGGCGCTGGTTGACTATCACTTCAGCATGTCTCGCGATCCTGGTCGCGATCAGCCTCCCCGAGATCGTCGAAATGTGGCGCGGCCGGTTGCGGCCACTGTCGTTCGCATTGTTGGGAGTCACGGTAATAGCGCTCAGTTTTACGGTCCTGCAAGTAATTAGAGGAGCAACTTTCCGCAACCACTCCGACTTTAACCAATTGGTCGCATCGCTCCAGGGCTCAGAGACAAATAAAGACTTTCTGCCGGTGTGGGTTTCAGAGAAACCGCCGACGATGAATCAACCAGTGGAAGCTTCGGGTCGCGACGTCCATGTGAGTGCATGGTCCGTGCAACAGAAAGAATTCCAGGTAGGGGCCGGGGTATTAACGGAAGCACGGCTGCGATTACTCTACTATCCATTTTGGAAAGCAACAGCTGAAGGCAGGCGGCTAACGACCAGGCCGGCGAATGATGGGGCGCTGTTGGTCAGCATCCCCGAAACGGCCACTTCGGTTAAGGTTAATTTTGTCGAACCGAAGAGTACGTACGTTGCCGGAGCCTTCAGTCTTCTCGGTTTAATGGCGATTGGCGCTTTATTGAGTCGACGTGCGTTATGAAAAGCCCGGTCGCAGCTTTGCCCATAGGGCGGTTAAGGGGAACCGGTCGCGGTAGACGTTGTGTCAAAAGTCGATGACAGTTGAAGGTGCGAAACTTCATACGCCGAAGGCGTTCTCTAACTCAGCCCAGGGTAACACCCTGGGATCAAAGATCCCGAAGGATTTGTTACCCTGTAAGGGTTTAAAAATTCATTCGCTTGCGGGTTTTGCATCCGGTAACTATTCAACGCCTTCAGCGTAGGCTCAAATGCTCGCTCAAGTCCCAGGGTGTTACCCTGGGCTGAGTTGTTACCCTGGGCTGAGTTATGGAACGCCTTCGGCGTAAGAAATCGACTTTTGACACGGCTCTGCCGCTCCCGGTACTGACCTCAATGCGGGCATTTCCAATGACATGCAAGAGTCCCCTCTACTCGTGCCAATCAGTTGAGTTATAACTACTCTACGCGAGCTTTCGATAGACTTCGCGTCCCTCGCTAATTTCCAGCGCCAGCTTACCTTCCGAATGCGCATAGTCCAGATGCGCGACGGCTTCGGACACGCCGAGAAAGCGATGGACGTCGTCGGTGCCGGGAAACATTGTGCGTGAAATTTCCCACGCGCTGGCGCCGTTAGCCGGCACCAGTTTGATGATTTGAGCCTGACGCTCGTTAATCGCGCGCAAGTAACGATGAAAGAGTTCTTCGTAGTCATGCACCGCGTCGCCGTGGCCGCCCAGCACGAGTGTCGGCGCCAACGCACGCACTCGCGCGAGACTGACCAGATACTCTGCCAGCGAGCGAAAGCGTCGCGACCGATCCACCGGGTCGGGCGAGAGCATTGGATTGGGCGTAATTCGTTTCAGCACGCAATCGCCGGCAATCAAGGTTCGATCCGCGTGACGAATGAAGGAGCACGAACCCGGCGTGTGACCCGGCGTGTGCACCACCTGCAGGGCGCCGGATTCGAACTCCAGCTCGGCTTCGTCAGTCAGCTCAACACACTGGCCGTCGTCCAGCGAATCAGCATACTGCCGCACGCCATCGTACATTCTGCGCATCACTTCAACTTCTTCAGGCGGCACTCCGGCGCGGATCAGCAACTGACGAGTTTCGTCATACTCCAGACGGCCCGCACGGTGGCCGGTTTCCCAGCCGTGCACCAGGACTTCGGCGTCCTTGGCCTCGTCGCGCAGCGCGCGCGCCAACCCGCAATGGTCCTCGTGCGCGTGGGTCAGCACGATGCGGCGAATGTCTGCAACTGACAGACCTTCCTTGCGCAAGGCTGCGCGCAGAGCCTCGACTGCTTCTTTGGTCTTGGGCCCGGTGTCGATGAGGGTGACGGGCTCTTCCGCGATTAGGTAGACATTGACCGGCCCGATGTAGAAGGGCGTTGGCAGCGAGATAGGAACGATCTTCATAATGGATTTCAAATCTCAAATTTGAGATAAGCCAAATTCGGATCTCAAATTTGAAAATATGAGATCAATAAATGTTTGAGATCTTATTGCCTGCGTTTTGTGAAGTACAAGATAGCAGATCACGTAGCCTTGCGATTGCGAATCTCGGCCAGCTCGTTCAGGAACTCGTCGCGTTCACGCTTTTGCTTTTCCAGGCGGCGTGACTTGTCGGTGAGGTAACGGGTGCCTCTGATATCTGAGTTTTGAAGAGAGTCCGCCCACGCTCGGAGCTGGCGAGATATGCTTTCCGCTTTGGATTTCAAATTTGAAATTTCAGATTTGAGATCGGGAATTTCTGGTAACCGCTCAAGCAAACACAGCATCGATCTTGTCTCGCCAGCCGACCCGCGCGAGATGTAAATAAAAGTGAGCAGTTCCGGCGTAGTGCCTCGTTCAAACCCTTCCGCGATGTTGTTCGAAACTGAAACTGCAGCCCGCTCCAATTGGTTTCGAAGACTCGCGTACCTCTTAAATGTCGGTCGCCCGGTCAACGCAAACACACCCCCCGCCAATTCAATCGCCGCTTTCCAAACAGGCAACTCCTCAAACCTGTGATATTTCATGCAAGCCACTTCCCGCGCCGGAGATATAAAAGCTGCGCGGAATTGTAGCTCGGAATTTGAGATCTCAAATTTGAAATTTCAAATCAAGAAGTACTACTCGGTGTCTAAACGGCTTAACCGCATCTGCAACTCTGAGAATCCCTGATGAACGGACCGCGCTGGTTGGACGAGGTTCCTCTGGACTCAAAACCGGAAGACAATGTTAGAAAAAGAGAGAACCACGATCGCAAGGATCGCGGTTCTCTTCAAATCGGCAATGGGCAATGGGCAATCGCAAATGCCCTAATACACGTACCGGTTTGCTTCAATCATCGCATTCGCGATCTTCTGCCTAGCAGCCACGGTATTCAGCGGCGTCATTTTAGTGAAACGTCGCAGCGCCGCCAGCAGTGTACGCAGCTCATCCCCTTCCGCCATTGCCGCCAGAGTGTTCTTGGCCTCAGCTTCGATTCGCTCGACCGCGTCGTTACAGAACACTCGAGTCATCTCGGCGTACTGCGTTACGGCTTGCTCGCTTTGGGCCGCAGCCATTTTCTGCGTGCGCAGAATCGCTGACTCCATGGCGAACGTGTCCATGATGATATTCGCGACGCTCATCAGGATTTCCTGCTGATCGGAGAGTCCCATCATGTACTTTTGCGCGGCCGTTCCCAGCGTCATCAACGCAACCTTCTTCGCGTTCTGGGCCAGCTTCTGCTCGGTTGCCAGCAGTCCTTCGTCGAGATCGAAGCTGGCCATTGAGGGCGAAAGAATTTCGTCCATCAAAGCCTGCGCCGCGGGCAGGAGCGCCAATCTTCCGCTCAGCGCGGCCTTCATCAGCCGGCCCGGTATCAGCATGCGATTGATTTCGTTTGTGCCTTCAAAAATCCGATTGATGCGCGTGTCGCGATACGCGCGCTCCGCCGGATAGTCGGCCGAATAACCGTAGCCGCCGAATATTTGCACCATCTCATCAGTGACATAGTCGCAGTATTCGGACAGCGCCACCTTAATGATCGAACACTCGGCGGCGTACTCTTCGATAGCTTTCAGACGCGCGTCGTAATCCTTGGAATCCGCGACCGCGCCCAGGCCTTCTTCGATCATTCCGAGCGTGCGGTAGATCATCGCTTCACCGACCCAGGTGCGAATCGCCATCTCGCCAAGCTTTGACTTGATCGCGCCGAAGGATGAGATCGATTTTCCAAACTGCTGTCGCTCGTTGGCGTAGCGCACGGACTCGTGCATGGCGAGTTTCATTCCGCCCAGACACATCGCCCCCAACTTAAAGCGACCAATGTTGAGAATGTTGAAAGCGATCTTGTGGCCCTTGCCGATATCACCGAGCAGATTCTCGACCGGCGTCCTGGCATCAGTGAGAATTAAAGGCGTCGTGCTGGATCCCTTGATACCCATCTTGTGCTCTTCCGCGCCGTTCTTGCAGCCTTCCTGCCGCTCGACTATGAACGCGGAAAACTTATCGCCATCGACTTTCGCAAATACGACGAAGATATCGGCAAAGCCGCCGTTGGTGATGAACATCTTCTCGCCGTTGAGAATGTATTCCTTGCCGTCTTCGCTTAGTTTGGCCGTGGCCTTGGCGGCCATCGCGTCCGAGCCCGAGCTCGCTTCAGTCAAAGCGTAAGCCGTAATCAAATCGCCGGCGGCGATCGGCGGCAGGTATTTCTGCTTCGCGGCTTCGGTGCCGAAGTAGAGAATCGGCAGCAGGCCGATGCCGCTCTGCGCGCCCAGCGTGGTGGCAAACGAAGCTGACCGGCCAATGTTCTCAGCGATGATCGCGCCACTGGTTTGGTCGAGTCCCAGGCCACCGTACTCTTCCGGAATGTTCGCGCCGACCAGTCCGAGTTCAGCGGCTTTCTTGACTAACTCACGCGCCAGGTTCCAGTCTTTACTTTCGAGTTCAGCGATGCGCGGCAGGACTTCGGCGTCCATGAATTGCCGAGTTGTATCGGCAATCATGCGATGCTCTTCATTAAAGTCGCCGGGCGTGAAAATGCTTTCGGGCGTTTGCTGCTCGATCAGAAAACTTCCGCCCTTGACGATCTCTTTAGCTTCGATTGCGGCTGCCATAACGTTGAATCCTTTCATCTAAACAATAGGTCCTATAGGGCCTATCGGACCTGTAAACCAAGCATTGAGGCCTCAAAGTCTCTCAAAAATTCCGGCGGCGCCCATGCCGCCGCCCACGCACATCGTCACCAAACCGTAGCGACCGTTGCGCCGTTCCAACTCGCGCAGAATGGATGCCGTGAGCTTCGCTCCCGTGCAACCCAACGGATGGCCCAGGGCGATGGCGCCGCCGTTGACATTGACCTTGTCGAGATCCAATCCGAGCGTTTTGATGACTGCCAGAGACTGCGCCGCGAAAGCTTCGTTGAGTTCGATTACATCGATCTGATCCAGGGTAAGCCCGGCGAGTTTCAAAGCTTTCGGAATCGCGAACACCGGTCCAATACCCATCTCTTCCGGCGGACAGCCGGCAGTCGCGTAGGCGACAAAACGCGCCAGCGGCTTCACGCCCAATTCCTTCGCGCGCTCTTCGGACATCACTACTGCCACGGCCGCGCCGTCAGACATCTGCGAAGAATTGCCGGCGGTGATTGTTCCCTTAACATGAAAAGCCGGCTTCAGTTTTCCCAGGGCTTCGGCCGAAGTATCGAGCCGCGGACCCTCGTCTTTGTCGAAGACGATCTCGCGATGCTGCTTCCTGCCTTTCCCGTCGAGCTCTTCAACGCTCACCGTTAACGGCACAGTTTCATCTTTGAACTTTTCGGCCGCGAGGGCTGCCGCTGCCTTCTGATGCGATCGCAGAGCGAACTCGTCCTGCTCTTCCCGAGTGACTTCATACTTGCGGGCCACATTCTCAGTCGCCAGACCCATGTTCAAATAAAAGTCAGGATAGTGTTCGACCAGGTAAGGGTTGGGACGAATAATGTGCCCGCCCATTGGAATCATGGACATCGATTCCAATCCGCCGGCCAGTGCGACCTGCGCGCTGCCCGTCCGAATTCGATCGGCCGCGATGGCAATCGATTGCAGCCCCGAAGAACAAAAGCGATTGATGGTCATGGCGCTGGTTTCCACCGGCAGGCCCGCGCGAATCGCGGCAGAGCGGGCTATGTTCATGCCTTGCTCGGCTTCGGGCATGGCGCAACCCATGATTACGTCTTCGATTTCGGCAGCTTCCAGGCCGGGCACGCGGGCCATTGCTTCCTTAATCACCGCGGCGCCCATTTCGTCGGCGCGCGTATCACGCAAAGTCCCTTTCGGTGCTTTGCCCACCGCCGTGCGAACTGCAGATACGATAAATGCTTCTTTCATTTCAGCTCCAAACTACCGTTAACAATTTTAATAGTTCCGTTTAGATGCGGCACTTGTGCCGCGCCGATCCGGCGGACAAGTCCGCCGTCTAAACGGGTATCCTGTCTAGTTTCTCAGAGGCTTGCCGGTCTTCAGCATGTGCGCAATCCGATCCTGCGTCTGACGCGTCCCTATCAGCGAAAGAAAAGCTTCGCGCTCGAGGTCGAGCAGATACTGCTCAGATACTCGCGTCGGGTGGTTTAGATCGCCGCCGGTCAGGATTCGCGCCAGCTTCTCACCAATCAAAGCGTCATGATCCGAAATGTAGCCGGCGCGCTTCATCATGTGCACACCCAACTTCAGCGTCGCCAACCCCGGAGATCCCATTGCGAGAATGTCAGTGCGTTGCTGTGGCTGTTGGTAACCACTCGCGGCCAGCGCCAGCACCTGTTTCTTCGCATCGCCAATCAGACGGTCGCGGTTCATTGAGATTGAATCGTCCTGGCTGAGGAAGCCGTAACCGCGAGCCTCTTCGGCGGAGGTGGCAACCTTTGCCAGGGCAATCGTTTCAAACGCGCGCTTGACGAATGGAAACGGGTCCGCATCTTTCAAGTCCTTAGGGATCGAGTCGAGCGCGCGCACCAGCATTTCTTTGGTGCCGCACCCGGCCGGAATAATTCCCACCCCAACTTCCACTAATCCAATATAAGTCTCGGCCGAAGCTCGCACGCGATCCGCGTGCAGCACCATCTCACAGCCACCGCCAAACACGAGTTGGAAAGGCGCAACTACAACCGGCTTGGGCGAGTATCGCAAGCTCATCACCGACTGTTGAAAGAAGCGGCCGATCATGTCCAGCTCTTCCCAATTCTCGTCCTGCGCTTCCATCAGCATTAGCATCAGGTTCGCGCCCACGGAAAAGTTCGTGCCCTGATTACCCACGACCAAACCCAGGAAATTCTTTTCAACTTCGGTGAGCGCAAACTTAAGCATCTCCAGCGTGTCGCCGCCAATCGAGTTCATCTTGGAATGAAACTCGAGACAGGCAACGCCATCGCCAAGGTCAATCAGCGACGCGCCCGAATTCTTTTTGATCACACCGCTGCGGTCTTTAAGTGATTTCAGAATGATGGTTCCGGGTGGATCGCTGGCCGGGACATACTTCGCAGAAGGGAAGTCGAAATAGAAACGCTGGCCGTTCTCTTGTTTGTAGAAGGACTTCGCGCCTGAGTCGAGCATCTGCTGCACATTCGCCGGTACGCTCTTGCCTTCTTCCTTCAATTTTGCCACTGATTTTTCAACGCCGATGGCGTCCCAAACCTCGAACGGTCCCAGTTCCCAGTTGAAGCCCCATTGCATGGCCCGATCAATTTCTACGACCGTGTCGGCGATTTCCGGAATTCGATCGGCGGCATAACAAAGCGTGCGCAACGTTGTCTTCCAGAGAAATGCACCAGCGCGATCCTTGGACCACACCAGCGTCCTGATTCGTTCCGCCGTGTCTTCGATGTTCTTCGCAACTTCGAGCGAAGGGATCTTCACCTTCTGCGCCGGTTGATACTCGAGCGTGGCCGTATTCAGTGTCCAGATTTCCCGCTTGCCGCCTTCGCCCTGCTGTCGCTGGTAGAAACCTGCCTTGGTCTTGTTGCCGAGCAGTCCTCGCTCGATCATCTTGCCGGCGAATTCAGGCAGTTTGAACATTGCCCGCTCGGGATCTTCCGGAAGATTCTCGCCGAGGTTCTTAACCACGTGCGCCAGCACGTCGAGGCCAACCAGATCAAAGGTGCGAAAGGTTGCGGTCTTGGGTCGCCCGACTGCAGGTCCGGTGATCTTGTCCACTTCCTCGATCGAGTAGCCGTCTTC
Organism: Blastocatellia bacterium; assembly: GCA_033857635.1. GTDB lineage: Bacteria > Acidobacteriota > Blastocatellia > Pyrinomonadales > Pyrinomonadaceae > UBA11740. Next base: position 25,211 of record JAWVDF010000016.1, on the reverse strand, counting down.
GATCATCGCGTGAATCGTCACCAGCGCGCCAAAGGTGCCGATGCGGTTAGCGATAAAGTTCGGCCGATCCTTGGCCACGACCACGCCCTTGCCGAGGCGTTCATCGAGAAAGCCGAACATCGAACAGGAAACTTCAGGCTTGGTCCATTCAGTGCGAATGAGTTCGACCAGGTGCATATATCGCGGCGGATTGAAGAAGTGCATGCCGAGAAAGTGCGCGCGAAAATCTTCCGTGCGTCCTTCGGCGAGTTGCGCGAGCGGGATGCCGCTGGTGTTCGAAGCCACCACCGAGCCGGGCCGGCGGTGTTGCTCGACCTTCTGGTAAAGGCTCTGTTTGATTTGTAAGTTTTCGACGACTGCTTCGATGATCAGGTCGCAGTCTTTCAGCTTCGCCAGGTCGTCGTCGAAATTTCCCACGCTGACCAATGCAGCGAGGTCGGCGGTGAAGAACGCCGCCGGCTTGGCCTTCTTCGCGGCTTCCAGTCCCGCGCGGGCTATACGGCTGCGAACTTGCGGAGATTCCAGCGTCAGCCCTTTGGCCTGCTCATCCGCGGACAATTCACGCGGGACGATGTCGAGTAAGAGAGTGGGAATGCCGGCGTTGGCGAGGTGCGCGGCGATTTGCGCCCCCATCGTGCCGGCCCCGAGCACGGCGGCCTTTTTGACTGTGATCATAGCGGCGTAATAATACTGAATGAATGCTCATTCAGCAAGGCAAAGGCTTCAAGCAGTCTGGGTCCAGTTTGTTGTTGTTGATGAAGTTCATCAAGCCAGAGCAAGGATAGGCGTCTTCAGACGCCTTGCCCGAAGAGTTGCTAGACCAGCGTTAAAACGGGCTTTGAGATCAATCGCGATCCACCCCCGGGCGTAAAACGCCAGGTCTAGAAGCCCTTCGGGAAAGCCACCTGAACGCGGCTAGAGGAAATGGCGACCTCTCGAATCTGTCGTTACAACTGGATGCGGATCCGGCGCCCACTTTTCAAACTGCATCAGTACCGCTTCAAGCCAGGCAGGACAAAAGAAGATGCTGCGCAGTCGTGGCTGCTCCTTCCCGGCCCTGGACCTGCGATCATGGATCGTTCACTTGGCTCGGTATTTAGGTTTGCCGTTCTCGTCAAAACAGGTATTGCCAATCGTGATGAAGAGTTCGCTGTTGGTGAACCCGTAATCTTCACCATACCAAAACTCTAAAGAACGCGATTCTTCTTCGAGGCCGGCGCGTGAGAGCTGCGTATATCGATTGAACCATCGCGCGCAACTGCGGCTTGCGACTTTTCGACGGACGTACCCGCGCAAGTCCAGCAGCTGCGTGAAAATCGAGGGGTTGAGCGCTTCATTAAGCTGATCGGAAACGAAAGGCTTCAACAGTACTTCTCTCATGTTCACGCGGTCGTTGAACACCCACGATCCATTCTTGAGGATGAGAATTGGTGGACGCGTGTAGGTTCGCACCTTTATCTCTCGGGTCAGTCCTTGATAGAACTGCAAGCCCACGTAATTCGCGAAGAGATCTCCATTCGAATAAACGCCAGTCAACAACGTGCCATAAAACGTCTGTTCGGTTGTTCGTCCCCACTCAACAGCTTTGTGACGGGCTTTTTCGGGTGTGGCTCCGGCGGTCAGCGAGCGTCTGTAGATTTTGTAATAAGTGTATCCCTGCTGAAACGAGTGTCCGAGTTTATCCGTGCCGAACTCTGAGCCATAGAGCTTGACCGTGGGGCTCATCATAAAGGCGTCCGTTGGCCAGGCGAGAGAAATCGATTTCCAAAAACTGATTTTGTACCGTGCAGGTTGATTCTTGAACCGGTGCTTCTCCATCCAGGTTTCGAAGGTCGAAAACGGTGGAATGCCCGTGCCCAACGCCTCATAGGCGGCATGCGCCACCGCGTCATTGGACCGCAAGTATTCGAGTTTGGCCGCCCCATCTACGGCGTTACAGGACTTCCCCGTCGCCGAGGCGGAGTGATTCAGACAAGCTTCGCTCTTAGCGATTTCTGAGTTGAGTTTGTCGATCGCTTCATGCAACTTTTGCTCGACCCGATCTGAAACTTCGTCACCGATGTCCGCGAGAGGAATGGGGGGAAGATCGTATTGATCCGTCTCGAACGCGTTACCCGAGAGGTTGCCGCCGAGCAAGACCAGGCACAAAAAGAATGCGACGCGGTATTGGTCGAGCAGGCTCTTGAAGATCGATTTCGACGCTTTGTTCCTGGGCATAATCCAGCGGCCCGCGCGGGGCCACACCTCTCGTCAACGCTCACTGAGCACGCGTTCCGGCAGGCGCGGTCAACTGGGCCAGTTGAACCACGCGAGTATTCTTAGTGGGCACAAGCGCTCGGGAAAGCAATATCCACACGCCGGCGCAAGCCAGCCCAACACATCCATACTGAGCGGCGGTCAAACCCCAGTAGCGGGGATCAGAACCAGGGAGATCGGTCGCCCTCAGAAAGTCGAGGCTGAAACGTAGCGATCCATAGGCCAGGAGTATCGCGCCCACATAGTCATTTGGCTGCGTCTGTCGCCGGCGATGAATTACGGTTAGCGGAAACAGGACCAGCATGACCATCAGGAATTCGTAAAACCCCAGATTGTGGCGTGGGCCGGAGGGATAGTTGAAGACCAACGGAAAAGATGTCGGCGCACTCAGATGATCGTGAGACAGCGCGCAACCCAGCCGCACGAAGGCCCACCAAACTACAAATCCTTCGACGATGATTGAAAAGTGAAGCATCCACGGCTTATGGCGACGTTTGAAGTACACGTAGAGGCCCAGCAGCCCACCAAAAAAAGCCCCGATTGAACTGAGACCGGTAAAGATCTGGAAGAAAACTAACAGCCCTCGCTGTCGCACCAGTTCAGGTTGATAAAGCAGGACCTCGATTATATGGGCGCTCACAGTTCCCGCGACAAAGGCCCAAACCAGGGCGCCCTGCATCTCTTGACGAGCAATTCCAGCGTCTGTGGCTCCCTTCAAAATCACTCGATAAGCAAGAAAAATTCCCAGCACCATGAGTACGCCGTAGAGATGGATCGATACCGGCCCGAATAAATGAATCGAAGGTATGGTGAAGTAAGGAATCATTTCGAATTGGAACCTCGGTAAATCACTTTCAAACTTTTAAGTTCTCAAGCAGAGCCTTATGAATCTGCTACTTCCTTGCGAGGGCGATATAATGACGTCGCGAGACCACGGTCAGACCAACGCGGCGTGACATTACTTCGACGCGACGAACCTCACCCTCTGGCGCGGAAATCACTGCCCGTTTAGGCTTGTAGGTGACAACGTATTCTGCGTCGATTAAGCGGGCCGCTTTGGCTCCGTCGCCGAACAATTCTTCGAAAGACTCGGGCAGCCACGCGTGGCCCCCACTCTCGTCGCAAAGGGACGTGAGTTGCTCTGCGCCTTCTCTCATTTTCCGCTCGTATTCGCGAACTCGCCGCAGCCTTACGGGATCTATATCGGCAATCATGCCGCCGGGCTGGTGCAGACGTCTTAGTTGATCATAGCCGTGCTCGTGTGGCAGCGTGGCCACAACTTCGTCGGGCGTCGTGCTCTTAGTCCGATCGCGAAAGACGGTCCTGCTGCTCCTGGTCGCTTCGCCCGAAACATTTGTATAGCCAATTACATGGACGACTGTGTTGCTTGCAGCCACTCGCTTTAACGCTTCGGGGTGATCGAACTTGCCGCCGGGGCTTTCGACGCCATCTGTAATCAGGACCAAATGACGGCTACCGAGCGGGAGTTCTCCGAAATGACTTACCGCGGCGATCAGTCCGTCCGACAAATTACTGCGCTTGCCGGAAAGCAGCTTGGTATCGAGTATTTGTCCAACTTGTTTGAAGTCACTGGTCCAGTCCTGAAGCAGCTCGGCCTTATCGCTGATCTGAAATACGGCCACTTGATCCTGAGTATTGAGGGCCGTCACAAGATTCTTCGCAATCTCGCGCGTGGTCCTGATGTTCTTTGCCGGATTTACTTCACCGCCGGTATCAAGTAGCAAAACTACGTTCGCGGGAATCTGTCGCACGCTTTTCACATCCTGGGGCGTACCATCTTCCAGCACCAGCAGATCGTCGATTGTCAGGCCCGGATCGCGATGTCCGTATTTATCGAAAGCCGCCACGGGAAGCTGCACCTCTTCAATGACGATGCGGAGTCGATCCTGTGCAGTGACGACGGTCGGGAAGGGCGCCCGGAGGATCAATGTTCCTGCCAGAGGAGCAATCAATAAGCCGATCGCTAGGAGGAGTCTTATGATTCTGGTTTGCATCGCGATGTCCTATCAAGTGAAAACGTACGACTCGAAAACTGGTACGGAACGGTCGCGGTAGCGACCGGGGTCACCCGCACAAGTTACTCGCTTGCTACCGCAAGCGGTTCCGTATCCGTGCCATTCGTCAAACTAAAAGCGAACTCCGAAGCCCAGGCTGAATTGCGGTTTGTGTGTATAGACTGTTTGAAGCACCCGGGTACCTGCCGGAAAGATTGTGAATTCGATTCCCGGATAGCGAACGATTGTGTCTCCCGCGTCAAAGCGAATAATGGTCCGGCGCGAGGGATAGAACTCAACCACGCCGCCTACATCGAGGGCAAACTGCGTCGCCCGCATGTCTACAAACCCGTAGGGGTTCCGGGCGTCTGGGCCATTACCATTTGGGAAGTGTGCCATTTCAGCGCGGCCCGAACTCTCAAAGCCGGGCCTGACCTTTCCGAACACTCCAAACTTGTTTTTTCGTATTCCCGCTTTCAACCCAAACAATCCCTCGATCAAGCGCCCACCGGTAAAGTTGCTTCGCACCTTGCGATAGTTTCGCGGGAAAAAATTTCCTTCGGCTTCCAGGGCAAAATGACGATTCAGGTTGTAGGACAGTCTTCCACCCACCCCAATCTCCTTCCGGGGGAAGATATCGCTTAATGCCTGTGGATCGTTTATTCCAAGTACGGAGAACTGAACGCCTACTTCAAACTTGGATAGCGGCGCTGATTGACCACGCCCCACCACATTGAATATTGAAAGCATCAAAGCCGAAATCATTAAGGCGCGGAAGTAATTCATCAAATTGTTTTCTCCTTGCTCATATACATACATGCATACCGTGAAAGTCCGTTTGGACTTAATTTGGCGAACACGCCCGTTTCGCTGTTTTGAAAAGGGCGTGTCCGCCTCAAAGCTACCACTGCGACAGTCGTAGCGCGACCTATTACTGAATCATGCAAATCATGCCCTCACCGCACGGTGGCGGATCGGGTGGTGGCTCATATGGCGGCGGATCTATGCAACAAGCACTAAACGGAGCCACGCCGACGACAGCAGGAGTACCATCTGCGGCGACATTGCTGACCACGACGTTGTAAGAGCCCGTGTACACCCCGGTTAGATCAGGAGTGTAAAATTGCACCGAGGATCCGTCCCCGGCGATTGAAAAGGCCGTCGCGCTGCCCACCAGGACACCGGAATACTGATCGTAATACTCAATGGTTGGCATTCCGTAAGCGGCGCTGAATCCTCCTCCGGCAATCGTAACTGCGGCTGGGGGACTGTAGAGATCAACCGATGATGGATCGGCCACTAAGAAAGAAACCGCTACTACGCAACGGTCCACCTGGGTTGAGCCCGCCGTCACATCTCGCTCGAATGGATCGAGATGCAGGATGCAAGCACTCGGCACGGTGATTCTCCACCTTGCAGGCACTCTACCATCACTCACGTTGTAATTGGCGCCTGAACTGGTAAAGGCAGCGAAATGCAAGGTATTTCCGTGAGTTGATCCGTTGTTGAAAACCCAATCACCCTGAATGCTGGCGCCACTTAGGAATTGGTATCCGCTGAAGCCGAGAAACCATTGTTCTCCCCTTGCTTTGAATCCGACCGTTGGCGTACCGCCGCCGCCGCCGCCACCGCAATCGATGACGGTTGCCATGGTCATTATCGCCGCCAGGACGATTACAACTGTCCATGTTTTGTTCTTCCATATTTTTCTATTCATTGTTCCGTCCTCCCTCTCCGCGCGAGACTCCCAATTTATCCAGGGCTTCGTGCGACAGTTTGAACAGCTCGGTGACACTCATTGTGTCCGAGGCGCGCTGTATCGCCTGTTCAGCGTCATCCTTGCGCTTGGTGTCGAAGGGGCCGTCGCCCGCGTTTCTCACTTTACCTTTGGCCGACCGTTTGGCAAGAAATTCTGCCTGCGTCGTTTGGTAAGTTGGGTTGAACCGCTTTTGTTGAATCAGCAATCCCGCGATGGTAAATGCTTCAAGCGGCGACATGGTCGAATTGATCGAAGACCTCAAAGCCTTTGGTCCACTGACCTGACCGTTCGGTTTTTTGCCAATAAATTTAGACAGGAATGGAAGGAAGTTCATTTCCAGCCGTCTAACCTCGAACACGTTGGTCTTGAAATAACTAGGCGCGCCGAGTTTATCGCCCAGCATATTCGTCATCCGAACGATGCCGAATTCTGAAACCGGCTTGCCCAGGCCACTTCGATAATTGAGCTCTGCTCGAACCAGACGCTCTCTGAGACTGTCCGTCATCGCTGCCGGCACAGAGTCCAGCTCGAAGGACTTAAACACCTCGTCGGTCAACTCCCGAATCTGCGTCTCGTCAGCGTTATTCAAAAGCGCCGCCTTCGAGTTGATTCGCGAAATGGAATTTGTTTCTTCGCCCGCGCTATTTTGGCCGCTCGCCCGTCGGTTTCCTACGACCAGAATGGCGGTCATGACAAACGCAGTTGACACCAGCAGAACTCCTAATACTTTATATTTGCGCTTCACTGGCTAACTCCTTTCTTGTGAGGGCACCGCCGCGGGCCAATGTCTTTCCCAAAGGAGGTAGGGCGTTGGCGCACGGGCAAGTGCTGCTCGGGTTTAAATTGGACGTCTGCTGCGTCTTGCGTTAAGATGCGAATCGCATAGTGATGCGCATCTGTTACGCAAGACGCGACAGACGCAGTATTGCAAAGCTGCCCGGTCACCACCCGCTAGTGGCGATCGGGTTTTTCGTTTTCCGAAAGTCGCCGGAAAGTTCCGGCCCGCTCCCCAACGTGGCCTAACTCGCAAAGCCCCACGGAAGCGGTAACGGAAAAAATGAGTGTCGGTAAAGTGACGGGATTAACGTCTTCGGGGAATCAATTCTCAATAAGGTAACTCGTTTTGAATGCCCTGACTGGAATCGCTGCCGTGACTAAAATCGATCCGGGATACCACCCTTGGTGAGTAAGCACTCCCTGAAATAATTTCGTCCTACCGACCACACTAACCAATAGCTTTCGTGAACAGACCTCGCGCAAGTACAACAAGCACCTGCCAATTCTCTGATCTCAGCGTATTGAGTGACGGCAGTTTACCTTGCAATTGAGTGGAAGTCCTGAGAGTGACTTGAATTAGTTATGAATTTGTTCTAGGATGTGCCTACCTCGTAAGTGGGATCTCACTGATTTCGGCAGCCCACCTCCGCGAAAGTTTCCGATTCAATCATCATATTCGCGATCAGAATAGTTGGAGGCCTACCAGTATGATTATTATGAGAGGCTCACAGCCAGTTTATGATTTCAAGCAGTTCCGTCTCGACGCAAGCGAGGGAGTATTGCTCCGCGGCGGCAGGCCCGTGCCGTTGACGCTAAAGGCATACGCGGTCCTAAAGGTCCTGGTCGAGAATGGCGGACATCTCGTGCCGAAACATGAGTTGATCAGTCAGGTTTGGCCCGATGCGATAGTTGAGGAAGGGAATCTGACCCAAGCCATCTCTGCGCTGAGAAAAGCACTCGGCGAAAGTCATCAGAGTCACCCGGGGCACGAATATATTGAAACTGTCGCCCGCCGAGGTTATCGCTTCATCGCTCCCGTCAACTTTTACAATGAGAGCGCGCGTCCTGGCGCTGAAACAAAGATCCTGACGCCGCCGCAAGATCACTTTCAAGCCGATCAAGCGGAAAAGGGAAGCCGGCGAGATGCTATTGATGGCGAGGATTTTGCTGAAGGGCACGCTGAAGAGGCCGAAGCGCAACATCTCTATCTGAGAGGTCGTTACTATTGTGACAAGTATACGGTTGAGGGATTGCAGAAGGGCGCCGACTACTTCCGCCGAGCCATTAAGACAGGGGCTGATTGTGCTTTACCTCACAGTGGTTTGGCGGAGTGCTACTACCGGCTGGCGAATATTCATCTGCCTCCCGATGAGGCAATCCCCAAAGCAAGAGCGGCAGTGATTCATGCGTTAAAAAGAGACCACACGCTGGGCGAAGCTCACTCCCTTTTAGGATTGATCCACACCTTTTATGATCATGAATGGCCCGCTGCCGAAAACGAATTCAAGTCGGCCATCGAATTGGATCGAGGTTCCGGTTTTGAGTACCAGCGCTACGGCTGGGCGCTGGGGCTGTTAGGGCGTTTCGAGGAAGCAATTCCGCAGCTTGAACGAGCTCAGGCTTTGAAGCCCCGATCACCATTGAAGCGCGTCGGTCTGGGAATTGTTTTCTATCTTGCGCGTCGGTATGAGGAAGCGATTGCGCAAGCGAAAATCGGGCTTAGCCTGGAAACCGACTTCTTCGCGGCTAGAGTCCTCCTCGGCAGTGCCTACCTGCAACAGGGCCGGCCGTCAGAAGCTGTCGCAGAGTTACAAAAGGCTTCTTTGCTGGCAAATGTTTCCTGGACACTGGGCCATCTGGGTTACGCTTACGGCGTGACGGGAAAGCGGCGGCTCGCTTTGAAAATCCTGAGGGAACTGGAGAAGAAAGCGGAGCGATCCTACGTCTCTCCGTACGCGTTCGCCCTGATTCACTTGGGCCTTGACAATCGCCCGCAAGCTCTGCAAATGATTCAGCGAACGTGTGAAGACCGGAACGAGATGTTGGGTTTTCTAAAACTCACTCCGGAATTTGACAGCCTTCGTTCGGACCAAATATTCGCGCGGCTGCTGCACCGAAACAGATTCTTTACGATGGCGGGCTGATCGATCTTTTCACTCCGCGCGGTCTTCGCTGCGCATCGGTCAGTCAGTTTCCGGCGGTCTTGCACAAAGAGTCGATTATAGGAGCGCGGCACGGAACCGGTTGCGGTAACAACCGGGTGGTTAACGAGACTTACCCGCTTGCTACCGCAAGCGGTTCTGTGCCGGATTGGTCATTCGACGACGATCTCGGATATTGGGCAAATCAGTTTCCGGCTTGTCCCGTGAACACGTTCTTATCAATCTGCTGCGGATTGCCCAGCACTACGAAGCGGATATTGCGCATGTACTTCTGCGAGACGCGTTGCACATCCGCGGGGGTAACGGCCCGTAGCTTCTCGAGAAAAACCAGCGAGTTGTGCCAGCCGCCGCCGATAATTTCGTATTGCGCCAATTCGGCTGCCTGGGCCGCATTCGTTTCCTGGCCGATGTAGTAACTCGTCAGAAATTGCGCGATCACTGCGCTGATATCGTCGCGGCCAATCGGTTCGCGTTGCAGCCGCGCTACCTCGTTAAGCATCACACGCACAGCCTGGTTCGCATCGACGGCGGTTACATAGAGCCCGCCAATGTTCGCGCTCTGGTTGCGCAGAAACGCATCAGGCGCGTATGAAAGATTTCGTTTGACGCGCACTTCCTCAAACACGCGGTCGCGCAGCAGAGACGACGCGACCCTCATCGGATAGATATCCGGCGAAGTGATCGGGGGAGCCGTGAATAATCCCTGGATGTAATTGGTTTTCAGCTCTCGACTCGTGATTTCGACGGTTGACGATGTGAACGAGAGCGGTGGTGGCGACTGCGGCTTGTAGTCTCCGCGCGGCAGTTTGCCAAAAGAGGCCGCGATGCGTGTCTTCAGTTGCGCCGCATCCAGGTCGCCGACGATCACGAGCAGCAAACGCGAGGTCTGCATTATCTTTTCATGGTAAGCACGCAGATCGTCCGCAGTCAGGCGGCTGATGTTCTCAGCCGTTCCTTCGGGACGATTCAGGTAAGGGTGGCCCGCATAGGCAACGCGTTCCTGCAAACGCTGCAGGTAACTGTCCGGAGCGTCCGTATCGTCCTGGAGGCTGGCAAGAATTCGCGACTGCACCAGCGCCACATCTTCTTTGGTGAAGGACGGACGCAGCGCCACGTCGGTGAATATGTCCCACGACCGATCGAAGTTTGCGCGGGTCGCGGCCATTGATAGCGAGGAGTAATCATAGTTCACGCCTTCGCCGATCACGGTTCCTATGCGCGCTGTTTCTTTGCGCATGCGGTCGCGGGGAAAGTTGGCGCTGGCTTCGCTGGCCACGTTGAGCATGAACGCTTCCACGCCGGCATTGGTAGAGCTGACGTTCTCAACTCCGCCGCGAATGAACAGACCGACCGCGACAGTCTGACTGCCCTCGCGTCGCTTCACCAGAACCTTTAGCCCGTTGATGTCGAGCTCAGTCACCAGGGAGGCTTGGCGGGCAATGACGCTTTGAAAGTCCGGCGCGGTTGCCGGCGGAGGCGTCGACTGTGCGCGCGCTGTCGGCACAAACAGGACGGTGAGCAATAGACAGTAAATCGTAGGCATTAATCTGCGTTTCATTTGTAAGTTATCTTTTCCAGCTTGCATCTCGATTTATCTTTCTCGCTTAGTATTAAACTGAGCCCTCCCTGACGGTCGGGCTAATGCCCCGGAACTTACCGTCCGATCAGGTCCTCGGGTGTGAGCTTCGCCTGTTGTTGAGACTGTTCTGAGATCAGGGCGAGAGCGACGTGCGGCTTGCCCTGAATGTAAGTCGTCACATAGCGGCTGATGTCGCCGCGCGAAGTGCGACGCAGATTGCCCAGGTAGCCTCGGAAATAATCAATGCCGGTTGAAGACCACCAAAAGCCGAGGGTCTTGGCGTACTCGTCAAACTTTTCGCGCGAATAGAGATCGTCGGCTTCCAGTAAAGCCTTGGCGCTGTCGAGCTGTTCGTCGGTGTAATAATCCTTGTCGTTGAAATGCGAGATTTCAGCGTAGATGGCTTTGAGCGCGGCCTGTGCTTTCTCCGGCGACGTTTGGGCCAGGATCGTAATCGGACCGGTATTGCGTTGAGTGTAATAGCCGATGCCGACGCCGTTGACCAGGCCGGTGTCGACCATGTTGCGTTGGAAGCGCGAGTCCGGCTGGGCCATTATGAACGAGAAAGTATCCGCGGCGTAAGTGGCCGCGTCATCCTTGCCGATGGACGGACCTTGCCAGCCGATTTCGAGCAGCACGTTGGTGACCGGTTGTTTAATAATTGCGCCTTCGCTGTTTGGCAATGGCGGATGTTCCACCATTGGGAATTCGGCAAAGGGGTCCTTATCGCGCCGGGGCCAATCGCCAAAAAAGTCCTGCGCCATCTTGTAAATGTCTTCTGCCTGCACGTCGCCGGTAACCACCAGCGCGGAATTGTTCGGCACGTAATAGCGTCCCTGGATCAGTTTCATCATGGCGGTGGTGGCGCCGGAAACTGTCTGGCGATTACCCAGCGCGTTCTTGCGGCTGGGGTATTTATAGAAGAGCCGATCGCTCATCTCACGGCCAAGATAGAAACTAGGTTCTGATTCGTTGCGGTCGATCTCGCCGATGACGACCTGGCGTTCCCGCTCGAACTCGCCGTCGTCAAACAGCGGATAGCGGGTGGCGTCGCGCATGAAGTTCATCGCGGCGCGGATATTTGGGGAAGTGGTGGTGAAATAATATTCGACAACTTCTTCGCGCGTTTCACCGTTGTATGCGATCCCCAGTTGACCAATCCTTTGCAGATACTGTTCGGCATTCGCGATGGCCCGGTTGGCCTTGAAGAACATGTGTTCGTAAAGGTGCGACAGTCCGTTTAGTTCCGGCGGCTCGGTAAAAGATCCGTTGCGCACGGCCAGCTCGATAGTCACGATTGGCACTGAATGATCTTCAAAGACGACAACTTCGAGGCCATTCGGCAGGACCTTGCTGGCAATGTCCGGTGTCCGTCTGGCGCTGCTGGTCTTGGCCGGCGCGGCTCCCTGCGATTGGCGCAAAGGAAATAATGACGTGGGTACAGGCCGCGCCGCGATTGGCGCGATCAGCGAAAGGGTCAATGCAAGAACCAGAAAAATTCGTTTCACGCTAACTCCCGTTCGGTTCGTTTAGAGGAGGTTGCTCCTCATTCTTCTCTCGGTATTAATTCGTTGATGGCCTTCCCGGCGCGCCGTTAATATCACTCCGGGCCATCATCATCTTTGCTCCACGCGCTCACGCGGGTCGTACTGACCTCATGCTCCGGCGATATTCGACAAACTGAAGCTCGTCGTACTGCCAGAGCCGGTAAAAAAATGCCATTGAAAACAATCTACCACAAAGCTCCCACCTCACAGAACGCGCTATCTTTTTGGATTAGCTTACAGGTTTGCGTAGGCGCTGGGGTTTTCGTTTCCATTGGAGCTCAATCGAAGCGGTTCGATGTAGATGAGAGGAAAATGGATGTCAGGCGGGCCGCACTCAGTAATGACAAGCGATTCTGTGATCAGGGCTACGCGCACGAGGCAGTCAGTACCGGGAGCTGTAGAGGTTGTGTCAAAAGTCGATGACACGTGAAGGCGCGAAACTTCATACGCCGAAGGCGTTCTCTAACTCAGCCAGGGTAACACCCTGGGATCAAAGATCCCGAAGGATTTGTTACCCTGTAAGGGTTTAAAAATTCATTCACTTGCGGGTTTTGCATCCGGTCATTATTCAACGCCTTCAGCGTAGGCTCAAATGCTCGCCCAAGTCCCAGGGTGTTACCCTTGGCTGAGTTATGGAACGCCTTCGGCGTTAAGAAATCGACTTTTGACACAGGCTCAGTAGCGACCGGGTCTTCGCACGCCAACAGCATCCGGTTGCGAAACCCGGTCGCTACCGCTCCCGGTACTGACTCCTTCTGCAACCTCTCACTCTTCACGTCACCGCTACTAACGCGTTGTTGAAGTCCAGGCTAATTCATAATCCGACGTCTGCTCGCACGGCTTAAAGGCGATCTCTTTCTTCAAAGCTTCCGCCTCGCGCAGCACCCGCGTGCGCAGAGCAGGTTCCTGCCGAATTGGTTTTAACTTAGCGGGATCGACGTCATCAGGCGCGCGCGCGATTAGCCAGTAGCGACCCGGCGCGATGTTTTCTATCGCGAAGCCGGCACTAGTGTCGGTGGCTGATTCAAAAAAGCGAAGCACGTTCTCCGCGCTCTCGCGCTCCGCGGGCACGAGATAGACGCGCAAACCTGCCGGGACACGTTGGCCTTCCCGGGCCGAGAGGTGGCCGCGAAGGCTGGCCGCGCCTTCGGTAATCGTCACCGTAACCCCTGAAACTTTCTCGCCTGTCTTTATTGTCAGGCCATCGCGAGGAATATTCGGATCGGTAGTCTTAGTCACAGCGGGCGGTGCTCCCATCGTGATCGCTCGAATGTACCAGCCGGTTTCCGGTAGCTGAGCAACGACGCGATAAAGGCCGTTGTGAAGATTTCGCAGGATGAATTCGCCTTTCGCGTCAGGGATGCTATCGGAAGTTTGGTTCGAGAAGCTGATCGGAACTGCGGTCATTGCGGTTTGCCCCTTTACCGCCGGACGCGAGGTCATGTCCGGGCTCATTCGTCTGGCCCCAATCACAGTTTCCTGCAAAGCGACTAACCTGCGCTTGACGCATTCAGCCTTCGGAACGCTTTCGAGCACCAGCCGGCCTGAGACGGAAGCTAGTGAGAACAGGCTCAAATTGATTCCGGTAACGTCGGCGCCCTGCACCTTGATACGCCGGGCCTCTGAAATCGCAGTTTCGCCGCTGGACGAATAACGTTGGGCAAAAACTTCGTACTCGCCGTCGCTGACACCAAAGAAAGCGAAGCCATAGTTGTTGAAGGGACCCGCCGAGGTCGTCATCACCGTTGCGCGACTGCGGAGATCAGTCAGCGAAATCGTGCTGCCCGAAAACATCATTGCCTGAGTGGGTGCAACTCCTGACAGCGCACCGCTCACTGAGTGTCCGGCTTCTCCACGGTACTGGATGTCGGCCGTAACCTCCTCGCCGCCGCGAACAACGATCTCAGAAGCGGTATCGCGGGTTGATGAAGGCGCGTAAGTCGGAGCGTCGCCCTCGTACTGAGTTGGCATGAACCCGGAGAACTGGCCCGCGCCCCCGGCGGAAATGACATAGGAGCCGGACGGCAGACCGTAGATTCGATAATAGCCGCGATCGTCGCTGACTCGGTCGCGCGGTTGAGCCACGCTCTGCACCGGTTGGCCGTTTTCATCGCGGACACGAAAAGCTCGTACAGTAGTGTTGACGACGGGCGTGTTTGTTGACGACGTTACGTTGCCGCTGATGACTCCGCCTTTGGTCAGCGTCAGATTTACTGAATCGCCAATATGATAGTAGCGCCGCGCGTCATTGGGTGTGATCACAGGGTCAGAGACAAAACCGGGCGCGCTGGCCCAGACAAAATACGGGAGCGCATCCAGCCCATCAACCTTGAAGTTGCCACTGGCGTCGACAGTGGCGCGGCGACCTGAATTGGTTCCGAATGTGGACACGTAAACAATCGCGCCCGCCAGCGGTTCGCCGCCCGAGTTGAGAACGCGGCCGCTGATTGCCCCCAACGGGCGTGCGGATGACGAGCTCGCACTTTCCGGGTTGGGCTGTTGCGCGTTCGACGATGCCGAGGATAGTAACAATGCAGCGATACACGCGCAGCAAAGCGTCAAGCGGGTGGGAATACTCTTGATTTGCATCACGGACCGCCTTCTACCGGTTTGAGATCTATCACAAAGGCGACCTCGGCTTCCCCATACTCAATGACGGTGGCGAATTGTTTTGGCGGCGGCGCGCGTCTTTGCTGCGGCTGTGGACCGGCGCCGATATTGAGGTTCACGATGACTTCGTATGTACCAGCGGGAAGGTTATTGATGACAAAGTGGCCACGCGCATCAAGCTGGGCCCCGAAGTTGTTAGCCGAAGCTGACCCTTCGGGCCGCGCGCTAATGAAGACTCGCGTCCCCGGCGACAGAGCGCCGTTTTCGAACTTCACTGTTCCACGAATCGTGCCGGTCCCGAAAACCGTTATTACGCGCACATCGGAAAGTGACTGGCCCGCTTTCAATTCGAGGTTATGGGAAATATCTACACCCTCGCGTTCGATGCGCGAAATACTGAGCCGTCCTGTTTGATTGACCATGGGAGAAATGTAAAGGCCGGCGCGTCCCGGCCGCAGGCCACTGATAGAAAAGCTACCATCGAAAGCTACGATCGCGGAAGCGGAATTGAAGGTTTGCGGTTTCGAGTTGGAGGTCATGTTGGCGGTAATCCTCAACGAGCCAAATTGTGCCAGGGCATCTTTGTTTGGGACGCCCTCTAAGACCACTACGCCGCTAACATTGAGTCCAGTCATTGCCTTAACTTCAATGTTGGAAACATCGCCATCGGTAACTTCAAAGAAAGCCGGATCGCTATAGTAATTGCCTGACTCGACTTCTGACGAAACACTAATGCCATAGCGGCCCGGCTCAACCCCCTCGATGCGAAACTCGCCGCGCGAGTTCGTAATCAGCCCGCCTACAAAGCCGGAAAAGTACTGTTGAGTTTTGGGCGCCGGTCCAAACAAGAAGCGAATTCCGCTGAGCGGCTGTCCTGAGTCAGCGTCAATGATCCGACCCGTGGCCGCGTAGTTTTCGGCGCGCCGCCCGAGCTGGATATCGATATTGGTTGCTTCGCCGCCTTCGCTCAGTTCGATAACCGTCGCCTTGGTTGTGTCGGTTGCATCGGGATAGAAAGTTTGCGGGTAGGAAACGCGATTGCCGAGGGACACTGATCCTCTCGCCGGATCAGTTCCGGCGCTGAGCTTGTAATGACCGGACGGCAATCCGTAGATGCGGTAAATTCCCCGGTCATCCGTTTGGTACATTTGCGAGATGAAGGACAACACGGTGGGCACTCGAAGCGCCATACCCTTATCGTCAACCGGCTGTAGAGAAACGCGCTGGTCGACTACCGGTTTGCCGTCGGCATCCTTTATTCGCCCGGTGATCACTCCACCACGCACGAGCTTGAGATCAATGTCCTCGACAGTTTCACCGGGAGCCAGAACTATCGTCTTGCTGGTGCCGGGAGTCATGGGCCCCTGGAACGGTGACGTAGGCGGTTCAGCCGCGGTCAGGTTCGGCGCCAAAACCGTCACCTGATATTGGCCGGGTCCCAGACCAAACAAGCGATAGTGGCCCTCGCTGTCCGTAAGTGCCTGGGCCGCTGCTCGCCGCTGCATCATGTCGCCCCCGTATGCGGCGATCGCAATACCGGGAGCGGCTTTGCCGCTCAACGTAGCCTTGCCGGAAATGGATGCTGTTCCTTTGGGCTTTGGCTCAGATGTTTGTCCGGCGACCGTGACCAAGGTGCAGAGCACGACGGTCAGGAAAATGAGAGCGCGGAAGAGTTGACGAGCAAGACAGCTCATTTGGGGGATCCTCCAATCAACTATCGAGGTTCAGCTGATTCGACGGCCGATATCATTGCACTCAACGCGGTGTGGGGCAAGAGTGAAGCCGGTAGGCGTTCGGTTCAGAGTTCAAGCTTTAGCTTGCGGCTTATCCAGCGACCTGCCCCAGCGCGGGCAATGTGGTCAGTACCGGGAGCGGTAGAGGTTGTGTCAAAACTCAGGATGTGCGATCTCAAAGAGGATCTTAACGCAGAGGACGCAGAGGTTTTCGCAGAGGCGCGCAGAGAAGTGCCTACTTTGCGTACCTCTGCGAAAACCTCTGCGCCCTCTGCGTTTAAGAAATGGTTACCTTAGGCGCACCTCCGAAGTTTTGACACAGCCTCGGTAGCGACCGGGTCCCTCGTGCTGTTGACTCTCGACCGTAGATCGATGATCCGGTCGCTCTCGCTCCCGGTACTGAACCTAACTACCAGCCGACAATGATGCCTAGCCTGAAAGGGCACTTACCTGTAGAATCAACCCTCCGAATTATCCTTCGGAAATTCATCTTTGAAGTGATCAGCTTTCGATTCCTGTATGGCCCAACTGAAAGTTACCGACGCCAGCGGACGCCAGGCGCAGCATCAACTCAACAGCCGAACCTCGTGCATGATTGGGCGTGCTCCCGATAACCAGATCGTGCTGGACGATCCGCGCGCGTCGCGCCACCACGCGCATATCAAGTCGGACGATGATAGTTCGTTCACCCTGGTGGACGGCGTTCTGGTCAATGGTCAAATCAAACGCAGCGCCAACAAAGTTTTCGTCAACGGCGAACAAAAGTTCGAACATCTATTGAAGGACGGCGATCGCATTACGATCGGCGCCAGCACGCTGCGCTTTGAACAGCCCAGGGAAGAACGCACTGCCGATCTCAGCTATGACGACAAGCCCCTAGGTCACACACAGCTCTTGATGTCGGCTAAGGACGTCTTGACGACCGTCTTGCGCCAGCCTGACTCCACCACTTCCGCAGGAGCGCCGCGCGACAAAGTGCTCGAGTCGCTGCAACGCAAGGCCAACATCCTGAGCGAGCTGTACGAGATGAGCAAAGCGCTCGGCTCGGGGTTCGACCTGGATCGCATTTTCAAGATGGCCACGGACATCATCTTTCGTTCGACGCCGGCCGATCGGGTGATTGCTTTGCTGGCTGAAACTCTGGTCACCGAAAAAAATGCCGACGACGCGAAATTGTTCCCGATTGCCACCCGCGCGCGCGATGAAAAATTAGAAGCCCACGCCCGCAAAATGACGATTGGCCGCACGATCACGCGCAAAGTAATGAAAGACCGCGTGGCCTTGCTGTCACAAGACGCTGCCGCCGACGAACAATTCGCGGGCGTCGATTCGATCGTCTCGCAGGGAGTGCGCTCGACAATCTGCGCGCCACTCTTTACTGAGGCGGGTGTGCACGGCGCGCTGTATGCCGATCGGCTGGACCCTTTCTCCGCTTTCAAGCCCGACGATCTGGAATTGATTAGCGCGGTCGCAGCGCAGGCCGCCATCGCGGTCGAGAACGTGCGCGCGCACGAGCGGCTGGCCAAAGAAGAAGTGGCTCGCGTTAACTACAGCCGGTTCCTGCCTGAGTATGTCGTGAAGCAGATACTAGAGAATCCCGACTCGTTCAAACTGGGAGGCGTGCTGCAGAC
Organism: Blastocatellia bacterium; assembly: GCA_033857635.1. GTDB lineage: Bacteria > Acidobacteriota > Blastocatellia > Pyrinomonadales > Pyrinomonadaceae > UBA11740. Next base: position 7,142 of record JAWVDF010000016.1, on the reverse strand, counting down.
GATCACCGTGCTCTTCGCCGACATCCGCGGGTTCACCCGGATCTCGGAACACGCGCCGCCGGAAAAGATCGTGCAGTTGCTGAACCGTTATTTCTCAGCGATGACCGACATAATCTTTGCTCACGGTGGGACGCTCGACAAATATCTTGGTGACGGATTGATGGCCTTGTTCGGCGCGCCTACTGTGACGCCGAAAGACGCGGCCAACGCCATCGCCGCAGCCGTGGCGATGCAGCGGCGCATGCTTAGCATTAACGACGAATTGCGCGAAGAAGGCTTTCCTGAAATCGGTATCGGCATCGGCTTGCATACCGGCGAAGTCACGGTCGGCTACATTGGATCTGAGCGCAGATCCGAATACACGGCGATTGGTGACGCGGTTAATACCGCCTCGCGTTTGGAATCAAACGCAAAAGGCGGAGAGATTCTGGTCAGCGAAGTCACCGCCAAAGCTGCGCACTCTCGATATCAACTGGCCGCGCGCGAACCCATCAGCGTCAAGAACCGAGAGCAACCGGTCCCGCTGTTTGAAGTTGAGTGGCAACACGCAACCAGCAGCGCTTAGGAAAAAAGCCGCACGGCCTCAGCCGATTGCGGCTCCGCCGCCTGATGTGCGGAAAGGCTGTGCCTTTCCGGAGTCCGCTTCTCTTTATGAATTGAGGCTATGCCTCAAACCCGAGGCCTAGCCTCGAATCATGATCCGAGCATTGGCCGGAAAGCCAGAGGCTTTCCGCACATCAGGCGGCCGAGCCGCGGCGCTACTCCGTGTAGTTGGCGTGCTACACCAGGCAGGCTCGGAACCTCTCGGAGCTCGCTGGCGTCTTAAATTTGCCAGCTTTCCATTGCCCTTCTCAAATGTCTGCGAACTCCACCGGGTTTTTCAAACGCCAGATACTCATCGCGCGGGTTTACGGAATTCCCGTGCACATCGACTATCGCTGGTTCCTCGTGTTCGCCTTGAGCGTCGCGTTGATAGCGGCGAATGTGCGCAAGCACCCGATGCAGTTGTTTGCTTACCGCGTCCCGGCCAGCGGCGAGTTGGAGGCCTGGATCCTGGGAATCGTGACTACGCTCGGATTGTTTGTCTCTGTCTTTGGTCATGAACTGTCACACGCTTTGATGGGCCGCATCGAAGGGATCGAGATTGAAGAGATTGTGCTGCACCCCTTCGGCGGTCTGGCGCGTTTGCGGACGCAGCCTGAGAATCCGCGCGCGGAGTTTCGGATTGCCGTAGCCGGACCTGCGGCGAGTTTTATCTTCGGGCTAATCGGTTTCGGCGGAATGATGCTGACCGGTGTGCTGGGATTTCATTTTGGAACTGCGTTCTTCTTCTTCATCGGCGCCGGTAACCTTCTGTTGGCCGTCTTTAATTTGTTTCCCGGGTATCCGCTCGATGGCGGCCGCGTGCTGCGCGCTATCATCTGGAAACGAACCGGCAACATGCAGCACGCGACGCGGATTGCCGGCTTCTGCGGCCAATTGATGTCGCTGGTCTTGATCGCTTTCGGTCTATACATGGCGTTGGCTCCCACCTTTCACGCTTACTTTATGGGACTGTGGTCGGTGCTGGTCGGCGTATTTCTTCTGGGCGCAGCGACAAGCGTAGTCAGGAGCGTGCGCGAGCAAATCACTGTGGGCGAGGCTATGTCTCCCGCAGTCATGATCGAACCGGACCTCCCCGTCACTCGCTTCGTGGATGAAATTCTGCCGCTGCACCAATACTCAAGTTTTCCTGTGGCGCAGGGAAAGAGTCTGCTGGGAATTCTGACGTTGGAAGATCTGAAGAAGGTGCCGCGTCAGCAATGGAGGGACCGCCGAGTGCGGGACGTGATGCGGCCGGTGAGTTCGTCGATGTTCGTCAAGACCACGACTGGCATGGACGCAGCTAATGCGTTGATTCAGAGTAATGGCGTCGGGGCTTTGGCCGTGATCGAAGAGTCAGGCGAACTGGTTGGGTTTTTGCGACGGGGGCGAGTGAGAAGAAAAAAGTAAACGTTTCGCGTTCACATCGCCGACAACAGGCGCTCAGCAATGATTCCCATTAGTTCGGTGCACTCTCGCGCTTCCGCTTCGGTTATTGATGGAGGCCAAGGGCGACCGTGGCCCGTGCCTTGTTGATTTCGTAATCTATTGATGGAGCATGCGACATCGAATAGCGCGCGATCCAGCGCCTTCTGAGGAGATTCACCTTGTTGCGGCGGATGTCGAGAAGTCGTTAGTCCAACAGCAACGAACGCCAAGCCGAGCAGAGCAGGGAAAGTGGTCTCGGGACAACTTCCCTGACGCTCTATCAAGACATGCTTTGCCGTTGCCTCTAATAGGTCCTTTCCGGTTCCAGTGACCAACGCGGCGTCTGTAACGCCCTTCCGAGCCCGGCGAACGTAGGCCATCAATGCGGATGTCATCTCAGCCCCGACCAGATTTTCAAGGAGTATTGGGTGGAGTTCACCATCCGAGGTTAGTTCATACCCTTCCGATCGGAACGCCTGAGCGGCATTCCTAGTAGCTTCGTCACCCACATAGTTTGGTGAACTCGGACGAAATCCGCCACAGCCCTGAACGTTAGCGATTAGACTGCCAATGAAGCGCCCGCCGACTTCGACATCATTCTCAAGTGCCCATGAGAGAATCGCTCGTACCCGTTTTGCTTTTCCTACAGGCTGACCCTGTGCCTTCGGGTCGGCGTCCTTTAGGCCGTTTCGTTCCACCAGGAATTCGAGGTCGTAGTGTGTAGGTTGCCGCTTTGGCTCAACCATCGAATCATCGATGAGTCGAACCACTGCGATGAGGATAGACTCAGATAAAGGAACACTCATTTGTGGTACCGATTCCTTCGGAGCGGTTACAGTTTAAGGGTTCACTGCCTAACTACTCGCGGAACATTCTAGACTTGTCTTTATGGTATCGCTGATTGCAAGAAAGGGTAAGCCGTTATGCAGGATTACGCTAAAGCCAATCCCTTGAAAGCTTGGTCTCACCGCGTGGGATTTCGCGCCACAGGAAACTCGGGATGGGCTACTCTAAGAGAGGATTCGTCTAAGAGAGGATTCGACGACAATTCGATCCGAGGGGAAGAAGGTGCTAAGCATTCGACCGATCCTCGCTCCGTGGGAGCGAAATGTTTATAGCACCTCCGGCTCTTGATCTTTCCTAGCTCCTTTAGGAGCGGAATGTGAAACATAATGGCAAACACCTACTCGCAAATCTACATTCAAACTGTTTTCGCAGTTGATGGCCGTCTCTCGCTAATCCAACCGGCATTCAAAGAGGAGTTGTACAAGTACATGACTGGGATCGTAACGAACAGTAGACAGAAATTGATCGCCATCAATGGCATGTCGGATCACGTTCACATCCTAATCGGATTAAACCTGCTATAGCCTTGGCGGATCTAGTCCGGGATATTAAGGCCGACTCCTCCAACTTCATAAACAAGAAGAAATGGGTTCGCGGAAGGTTCAATTGGCAGGAAGGGTATGGCGCCTTCTCTTACGGCCATTCGCAGCTGGACACGATCATTAGTTACATTCGAAACCAGGAACGACATCATCATCGACGAACCTTCAAAGATGAATATTTGGCATGGCTCAAGAAATTCGAGATTCCGTTTGAAGAGAAGTATGTTTTCAAGTTCGTCGAGTAGAAACATTTCGCTCCTAAAGGAGCTCGGAACGATTTAGTAGATGCGGGTTCTATAAACATTTCGCTCCTAAGGAGCGAACACTCGTAGCCTCTCACGGTCTCGCTCACCGAAACCATCATTGCCACTCTCCCATTTTTCCGCGATAATCTCTGCGGAGCGTCCGAACTGTCGACCCGGGCGCGACTGTCTGCGCCCCTACTTCAGACAACCGAATCGGTTTTGTAACTCGACTGATAACGCGACGTCTTGTCTCGGATATCGGACGGTAGTCGACTACCAACAATGAGCATGTTAACGCTGCTAGTGCCATGGAAAGAGTATGTCATTCGGTTGGCAGAGCTGCGCTCAATCGCGGACATCGTGCTCGTGTTCCTGGTCGTGTACGGCGTGCTTAAACTGCTCCGCGGCACGCGCGCCGCGCCCATGACCGCGGCGATTGGCGCGTTTGCCCTGTTGTATTTCCTGGCAGTGAATCAGGGCCTGGCGACGCTCGAGTTTGTGTTGCGCGGAGCGTTGATTTACATCGGCGTAGCAATCATCGTGCTGTTTCAGTCAGAGATTCGCCAGGCGTTGATCAGTTTCGGCAATCGTTTTCGAGTACCCTTCGCGCGTCGTCATCGTGGACAGTTCGGCGAGAGCATCTATGACGAGATAGTACTGGCCGCAACTTCGCTCGCCTCGACCAAGACGGGAGCCCTGATCGTAATCGAGCGGAACGTCGGTTTAAGAGGAATTATTGAAGCTGGCGTCCGGCTCGACGCTGAACTAAGTTACGATCTGATTCTGGCGATCTTTAATCCGGCCGCGCCGTTGCACGACGGCGCCATCATTGTTCAGGGCGATCGGATTGCTTCCGCAGCCTGTTTCCTGCCGCTCTCTTTGAATCCGATGCTGTCAAAGGACCTGGGCACGCGTCACCGCGCGGCTCTGGGTATTACTGAAGATTCAGACGCGGTCGCGATAGTCGTGTCCGAAGAGACCGGCTTAATATCATTCGTGCGCGCGGGACGGATTAAGCGCGCCCTCGACGCGACGCGTCTCCGGGCTGCAATCTTTCAAACGATAGAGGGCCGCGAACTGGCGCCATCGGGTCTCAACTCTTCCCGAGCGGAGTCTGAGAGTGACCGTAAAGAGATCGCGCCGGTCTGATATCCCGCTGGTCGCGAGAGCGGTGGAAACAGGATCGAAGGCAAATTTAAGTTTGCCTTACACGTACGATAACCTTCAGCTTGTCGTTGTGCTCGCTGTGAGTTTGACTCAATGCCTTTTCGAGAAAATAAAACACGCTTTGATGGAGGTTGGTTGCGTCGACTCTTCATCAAGGACTGGGGTCTGAAATTACTCGCCCTGGCAATCACGCTGGTGCTGTGGTTTGTCGTCTCCGGTCGTGACCTTGAGCGCGAACTTATTGTCGAACCGCGCCTTTCAGGAAAACCCGCACCCAGCTATGAAGTGAAAGAAGTGCTGGTCACTCCGTCCCAGGTCCGCATCAGCGGCGCGGCAAGTCACGTTAATGCGATCGAGAAAGCCCCAACGGAAACTATATCCGTTGAAGGACGACGTGAAAGCTTTGATGCACCGCATACACCCATCTACTTTTCGGATCCGAAAGTCAGAGCCCTCGACAGAGTGAACGTGCACGTGACTATCGTCGCGGATGAAAACTCGAAACCAAGAGCCCGGGAAAAAAATTGAAGCCGGAAAACATAGCCAGGCTTTTCGGAACCGATGGTATCCGCGGCGAGGCCGGCAAGTTCCCGCTCGACTCGCGTACCGCGCGGGTCATCGGTGTATCGCTCGCCAACCACCTCGCTGAAAAAACCGGGCGTCACGCTCGCATTGTTACGGGACGAGACACGCGTGAATCCGGAGCTTGGATCGAACGCGACCTCATTGCCGGGGCGCGCCGCGCAGGCGCCGTGGTCGAATCAGCCGGAATCATCACTACACCGGGCATAGCCTTTCTAGCTCGTTCTTTACCTGCCGACGCGGGCGTCGTAATCAGCGCCTCTCATAATCCCTATCAGGACAATGGCATCAAAGTTTTCGATCCCTCCGGCAGAAAACTTGACGAGAAGGCCGAGCGCAGAATTGAGAGAGATATTGCCGAGGCCGCGAACACGAGCGCCGGCGAAGATGCTCGTGTTAACGAAGAACCCTTTGATGACCAGCATGCCGCGGAACTGCGGTCTCGTTACCTGGAATATCTCGAGCACGACGTTGCTCATGATCTTCCGCTGGACAGCCTCACGATGGTTGTTGATTGCGCCAACGGAGCGGCGTACGAGCTGGCGCCGGAACTGTTCAGTCGTCTCGGCGCGCGAGTCATCGCTATTAACAATGGACCTGACGGTCGCAACATAAACCTTGGTTGTGGTTCGTTGCATATCGAAGGCTTGCAGCAGCGCGTAGTGCAGGAACGAGCAGACCTGGGCGTGGCATTCGACGGTGATGCGGACCGGGCGTTGTTTGTCGATGCCCAAGGCGCGTTCGTTGACGGTGACGCGACCATGTGGGTAATGGCCGAGGACTTGAAGTCGCGTGGAGAGTTAACCGGCGACGTCGTGGTGGCGACGGTCATGAGCAACATCGGCCTGGAGATCGCTCTGCGTGCGCGGGGCATTAAGCTTACGCGCGCGGATGTCGGCGACAAGTACGTGCTCGAGGAACTGATTCGCAGTGGGGCAGTGATGGGTGGCGAGCAGTCGGGTCATATTATTTTTCCGCGGTTGAGTTTAGCCGGTGACGGCATGATCACGACTATCGCCTTACTGCGCGCGATGATTCATCACAATCAGACTCTTGAGGAATTGGTAGGAGGCTTTCAGCGTTACCCCCAGGTTCTGGTGAACGTTGCCGTGCGCGAGAAGAAACCTTTTGCCGAGGTCCCGGCGATTCAGCGTCGGGCGGACCAGATCGAAGAGGAGCTGGGCGATCGCGGGCGGTTGTTGTTGCGTTACTCGGGCACTGAAGCACTGGCCCGAGTGATGATCGAGGGCGAGAGTGAAAGCGAGGTTAGGTTACAGGCCGACAGTCTCGCCGAAGTGATCAGGGCGGAACTCGGCGCGGATAATTCGTGATTTAACTTGCGCTCACGCGTAACGCAGCGGAGCGCTGTTGATGCTTCAGCGACGTTACAGTTTGAGGTCAGTAGCACCCGCGTGAGCGGGTGGGTCCAAACACTCATCCGCCAGAGAGAAGCGCTATGATCCACCCGCTCACGCGGGTGGTACTGACCTCACTGCTTCACCGCCGCGATTGATCGAGCAATTCTTACTTTCTTGAGGATGAAAAAGTTGCATTACCCGGCTGAGCGGATCGCCGAAACCCTCAACAAAACGCCACCTTTTCAGGCGCTTCTTCATGCAAGGAAATTATTATTGCGCGGCATAAGTGTTGCGAAGTATATTGTGGGGCAAGAGAGACGGTTGGTGGATCCTCCGTCTCAAGTGGTTGCTGGGGTGAGGACAGTAACCACGAAAATGAATGGGCGCTGCGA